>CBFHOH010000024.1:0-70955 GCA_965657335.1 Candidatus Azotimanducaceae bacterium | reverse complement strand
AATGAATCGATGCAATGCGCAACCATATCGTCTGGTCTTGTTAGATTAAAGGTTCCTCGAAAAGATTTGGCCAATCCTGTTCTTACACTGTCTACGACTACTACATCGCGCATATATGCCTCCAATGAAATGAATTCATCTGTTTAATGTTATTTTCGGTTGTTGCCTGTAGCGAAAACTTTCGCTTCTCCACAAGTGGGTCGGCTATTTTGCCTCTATACAGGTGCGAGATACAAGCAAACAAAGCTGATGTAGTTGCGTGATAGCCTGCAATAGACTTGACTAATTAGGCTTGAGTTCGCTCATGGTTGTTAAAGCGCTTGGTAACTCTGCTGCAGATGGTCACAACTCTCGGACAAACCGCCAGGGTGATTACGTGCTAACCATACTGACCTGTGGCTTTTAATTGCCCTCTCAAGGTTTTTACGAAGATTGCCGGGTTTGATGCGCGCGCCGCGATAGACTTGCAAACGATGTATGCCGTGGCGCGCAAGCGTTATCGCGTTTTTAATCTCTTTCTGTAGCAACGCTTTGTCTCTCGCCGGGGCTATTTCTGGAATCATGGCCTCAAGATCAAGGAATGCCGATTCGCACAATTCGAGTGCTGTATCAGGTATATCTGTGACCGCTAAGGGTTCGTTTTGCATATCCCAGAACAGTAATCTGTTAAATATTGTCTGATTTCGCAGTTTTGAGGGTGCCTTGTCCATGACGAGCCCGAGATTCCAGAGGATTTCACCCGATTTTCCACTTTCATCCCCGAGGAATCGCCGGTTAATGCCAAGTACAGGATCAATCTTTCTGGTGCCCGCGTGGTTCCACGCATGACACGCGCCTAAGAGAAAACCAGCATAACTGACCGGCAGGTATTGATGATGACCATAATCGCCCCAGTCGGTCACGAGGTAGCCATCGGCACCGTATTTTTTGCCTTGACGCGCCGCGTTAGCAAGATTTGTTTGCATGTTCGTTGTGCGCCCGGTGAGCGAATTCCAGCTGGAGGTGCCAGGACAGACGTAGAAGGGGATTTTTTGGGCGGCCATCAACTTGCACTCACGGGCGAAGGGGTGGTTGCCCTCGTAGCCCCAATTCAGGGCGACCAATTCTTTGGAGAGTTTTTTGAGGCATTCAGGTTCTTTCAGCACGATGTCGCTCCAGAACATCATCTTGTGGTCACGCTTGTCGACCTGTTGCTTGATCTTGGCGAGGAAATCTATGTAAACATTGGTGGCGCCCTGCTTTTTGCATTTCGCTTTGCTCCACCCTTCACCTAGTTCCCATGGCTCATCGCCACCGATGTTGAAGTACTGGCTATCAAACAACGGGAGATACTCGTCATAAAGCCCACGCAATAACTTAATGCTAGCTGCGTTAGGTTTGAGCGTACTGCCGTAGGGGATATGTTTGCCGCCGAAGGGATGGATAAAACCATCAGGGCATTCAGCCAGATGATGATACGAGGGATGACGTAACCATCGCTCGAAATGACCAAAGGAATTTAAATTTGGCACGAGATCTATGAACCGATCCTCGCAATACTGCCTGATCTTGATAATGTCTGATGCGGTGTATGGCGAAGCGTCTTGCCACACCTTTTTGTGGTTTGAAAAGGCAAAGGTGTGCTCCGTGTAGAGTTGAATCTGGTTATATTTCAACATCGAGAACTGATCAATCAGTGACAGCAGGGTATCCATGGTTGGCACTTTTGTCCGACTGATATCAAGCATGACACCTCGCGCTTTGACATCGGGCCGATCTTTTATGCTGAAACACGGCAGCAAAACTGGAGTCATAGGTGCTTTTTCAAGCGAAACGTGTTCAAGAATCTGCGCCAGTGTTTGCAGCGCATTATTTACGCCAGCTTCGCTATAGGCCGTGATGCGAAGTGAATCTTGTAGACACTTTATTTCATAGTCCTCAATCACATTTGCTGCGGCACGTGAGCTTTTAGAAGCGTTGTGCGTGCCTTGCTGTTTGGTGGTTCTGCGGGCCTTTGAAGCGGGCATGTCGATCCACAATAAAACATGCTCTGCATGAGGTTTGCCAAAGGTAAGTTCTGTTTTCGCAGATAACTGTGTTTGAAATCGGTGAATACTTGCAGCGAGCTTGTCCGAGCAAGGGTTCGATATCGATATATATCGGCGGTGATTGAGAGAAAACTTGCTCTGTCCCATGCGGATGTTTTTAACGGGCGGATATAGTGCAAATGTCATATTACCGGTACTCCCTGAAAGGTGCCTACGTTGGGCGCCATATTACTGCGAATGAAATCAGCCTTACAAACCCTCTGCAATTTTGATAGTTTCAGATGTGTTACTTAACGGCGCTTAAGCACAGGCTTCTACAGCGTTGAGGTTGAACAATAAAGGAAAACTCCATGTCAAAATATATTCTGTCTATCGATCAAGGGACAACGAGTTCCAGAGCGATTATTTTCAATGAAAAATCAGAGATACTGAGTGTCGCGCAGCAGGAATTTACGCAATTTTTTCCTGCAGATGGGTGGGTGGAGCACGATCCTGAAGAAATCTGGCAAAGCACCCTCGCGGTTTCTCGAAAGTGTATTGAAAAACTTGGCATTCAGGCGTCAGAAGTTGCAGCGATCGGTATTACAAACCAAAGAGAAACAACAATTATATGGGACAAATTAACCGGCCAACCGATTCATAACGCCATTGTCTGGCAAGACAGGCGAACAGCTGATTATTGTACAGAGCTCGAAGCGCGTGGCTTGGGTGAGGCCGTCAATAAAAAAACAGGCCTGCTACTCGATGCCTATTTTTCAGCCACTAAAGTCCGATGGTTACTCGACAATGTTGATGGTGCACGAGAGCGAGCGGAGAAAGGTGAGTTGCTGTTTGGCACCGTCGATTGTTTTCTACTCTGGCGACTGACCAACGGCCGGAGCCATAAAACTGACGCAAGCAACGCCTCTCGGACTATGCTGTTCAATATCCATTCGCAGACGTGGGATAAAGAACTGCTTGATGAGTTATCTATACCGGAGGTGATGCTGCCAGAAGTTGAAGATTGTGCAGCGGATTTCGGCACCGTATCAGCGGAGCATCTCGGCGCAGAGATTCCCGTTGGTGGTATTGCTGGGGATCAACAAGCAGCCTTGATCGGCCAATGTTGTTTTACCCCCGGTATGACAAAGAGTACCTACGGCACCGGTTGTTTTGTCATCATGAACACAGGAGAAAAACCCGTCGAGTCATCCAATAAATTGTTGACCACTGTCGGCTATCGATTGAACGGAAAGGTTTCCTATGGATTAGAGGGTAGTATTTTTGTTGCCGGTGCTGCGGTCCAGTGGTTACGCGATGGCATCAAATTAATATCTGATGCATCGGAGACAGAGGCGATCGCAACCTCGCACCCTTCCTCCAATGGCGTATATCTTGTGCCTGCGTTCACAGGCCTTGGCGCTCCCTACTGGGACCCTGATGCAAGAGGTGGCATTTTGGGTTTGACGAGGGACAGTAGCATCGAAGATATTGTGACCGCGACATTGCAATCGGTGTGTTATCAAACCAAAGATTTGCTGGAAGCGATGGCGAAGGATGGTGTAATGCCCACGATACTCCGAGTAGACGGCGGGATGGTGGCGAATAGTTGGGTTGCTCAGGGTCTTGCTGACCTAGTACGTATTCCGGTTGACCGACCGGAAGTGACCGAGACTACGGCGCTTGGTGTCGCTTATCTCGCTGGCTTGCAGGTTGGTATCTATGCATCCTTGGAGGAAATCTCATCCCAATGGCAGAGTGAGCGCGCTTTCCAGCCTCAGATGGCGCAACAAGAAAGCGACGCGTTGTACGCAGGGTGGCTGCAGGCTGTTTCAAGAGTGCGTAGCTAACCATCGATTGGCATCTCAAGGGGGCATTGGTTGCAAGCAATCGCGCAAAGCTATCAATCTTTATGTGGAAGAAAACCCGTGTTTTCACCGGTTGCTTAGTTACATAAACCCTACAAAGTGGCGAGGATATTACACAAACCAAAAGCATGTCTGAGCGTAAGATGAGGCATTAGAGTCAACGCCATAGCTGGGCAATGAATACAATCGAGCAGCAAAAATCCAGAATCTTTAGGATTGCCACAATGGCTGCCGGTGCTTTTGTGCACTTGATGGTTTGTTGGACGATCTTTTCGATTGGATACATGTCGATTGATTCAATTGAATTTCTCGGTCTCTCGTCTCTTGTGGGAGCCGGATTTGTCTTTTTCCTTTTGACTGTGCTGATGGAATGGAATCTTGCTCTCGAAGATCCCGACATGTCGCTGGCGCAAATGCTTTGGACCGTTAGCGCTGTCATTGTGACGTCGTACTTCGTCGAGGAACTTTCTGCTGTTGTTGTTTTTTCCGGGCTCGCGCTAACCTTCATTGGCGCCAACCGACTCTCACGTCGTGAGCTTGTAATCTTTTGTACTTACAGCATCATCCTCTTTGGTGTTTCCATGTTTTTCAAATCCGGAGTTGATTCCTTGGATCAACTGACCGAACTGGTCATTATCATCGCTTTTGGACTCGTGTTGCTGGTCGGACCTTTGCTCTACCGGTTTGAAGTAGGGATGGTGGAGACTGTGCTAGTTAATAAGAATGCAGAATTGACAACAGCACTTCGCCAAATCAAAAAATTGGCGATAAAAGATGAACTGACCAGTGCGTTCAACCGACGCTACCTCACTGACTTTATGGCACAGCAGAAAGCCATGGCAGACAGGCGTTCTTACGTTTTTAGCCTTTGCTATGTCGACCTTGATTTCTTCAAGCGTGTAAACGACAGATTTGGCCATAGCACCGGTGACGCCGTGTTGCAGCAGTTTGCTGATATTGCTGCGCAAGTGCTACGTGAGATCGACTGTGTCGCTCGCGTAGGGGGTGAGGAATTTGTGTTAGTGCTTGGTGGTACGCCTGAGCAAGACGCACGAGCCGCGGCTGAAAGGATCTGTGTCAAACTAGCAAACCTGCAAGTTAGCCAGATTGAACCAAATTATCGTATTACCGCGTCTATTGGTATCACGGCTTATCGCGACCATGAGGAAGTGCTGGAGACGATGGGTCGTGCAGACAGAGCACTGTATGACGCAAAGAATAACGGCCGTAACCGTATTGTCATTGCACAACATGACCCGGAACCGGACCTGCTTCGCGCCCGAGGATAACGGGCACAAGGAGTGGTGAGCAACGAGCGACTGTACACACCATTCTGACATCGATCTAGCCTAACTGCCTCTGAATGGCCCGTTGTTTGCCACGGTTGAGGCGCCAATGTCCTAGCATTGACTAGAATAAATACCCCAGCACAAGAGAGCCGATGGACAAACGTCAAAATCCCAGACACGCGATTGAATTAAATGCGTTGATCCACCCGCAGGTCGGGCGCTCATGGTTGTGTACTATCAGAGACTTTTGTAGCGACGGTATGCTTCTGGTTGAGCAAGATGCCGCACGAGCGACGCATATTACGCCGGGAATTACGCCCGGTGAAACCGTTGGTATCCATTACACCATTCCCTCCAATCACAAAGACCGCCACTTTCGTCTCGAAGGGAAAATTGTCCGTGTCATGAACTCAGGGCTTGGTATCAATTTTAAAGAAGGTATGAGTGAAGATACGACCGCCGCATTAATGGAACATGCCAACAGTGCAGCGCCTGATGGCCCGAAACTGAGGCCTATTGGCGAAAAAGGTAAACCAAAGACGACTTTGAAACCGTCGGCAAGCACTGTGAGTTTGCAGAAAGCCAAAGGCAAATACAAAGCCAAAGGCAAAGGCAAAGGCAAAGGCAAAGGGACCCACGCTTCTAAATCTACCGCTCAAGATCTCGTTAGCGGCACGATCGCGAAAGCTGACGCAAAGATAATTATTGCGGCGATAAGGCGGAAAGTGATGAAAATGCTGCCTGAAATGAATACAGCCTTCTTTTTTTACATGGATCATGAATTGTTGAAGTTGGCGCGTGACTCGAAAAATAATGCCGAACAAAGTGAATACTTTGCCGCGATGTCTCAGCTAGAGAAGGCGAAAAAACAGGTGGTGATATCTTTCACCCGAGAAGTGGTTGATCAAATTGATAACCCGAGGGGGCTTCGAGCGTTACTTGAAGAACGGCGCGATGCTGAGGCGAAACGAAAGAAAAAGCATTCGGAAAAATTCCGTCTTTCTTTGGTGAACACGGATGAGTTTGAAGACTGGCTGGCAATTGCTAATTTGATTTCCCGTAGCGAACGCTTGTATGACAATTATCTTCAAGAAATTCAGGCGCGTTTGGGTATGCTTGTTGATTCGTGGGCTCACAACGAAGCAAATCCGTTAGGGACAGCGGTGTTTTGTCACGCTTTTGATAACGCGATTCGGAAGGTTGAGCTGACAAAGGAAATAAGGCAGCGGGTCTATGCTGGTTTTGAAGCTAAAGCATTGCCGATGTTTCAAAAATTCTACATCGATGTGACTAAATTGCTTGAAGACAGCAAATTTTTTCCTGATCTGGAAGAGGGTTATATCAATCCGTCTGCCACCGTTGCATCTCGTCCTATCGTTAACAAAGATCCAAAAGCCGTCACCAAAGAACTCAGTAAGGAGGCAAGACAGAAAGTTTTCGACGAAAAAGTCGGACAGGTAGACCAAGGTGTTGTGGGTGATCGCGAAGGCTTGCTTGAGGAGCAGCAAGCGCTTAAGCAAGAGCCCAGAGTGAGAGAAGGTCGCGCTGCAGGGCGTCGTGCTAGTGACGTTGTGGCGGATCCAAGGCAAAGTGCCCGTGGGGCAACACGTCGTGTGTCTGGCAGACGGGTCGGCGCTGATACGACTTCAATCGGTGATATTTTCAGTAAGGTTCGTTCGCTGATGAGTGACGAGCCTGATGGCGATCATCATGATTTTATAGAAGTCGAAGAAGTTCAGGACCTGCTGCGGTCGCTGCAAACAGCGCAGGCGCCGGGTCAACGGGTCAACGTTCGCCAACAGCTGATGGAAACCGTGTCGCGCAGAGGTGGAGACAGGCGTATTTCTCCCAGCGCGCTAGACAGCATGGCGGTCGTCGAAAACTTGGTAGATACAATAGAAAACGATGCAATGCTGTCGGGCAGTGCGAAAGACTGGATTAGGCAGCTTGAGCTTACCCTAGACAAAGTTGCCACCGATACGGGCAATATTTTAGACGAGCAGAACCCACATTCAGCGCTCGAGGTAATCAACCAGTTGGCAAAGCTCGGTGGCGCAGAATCCGTCAGTATTCGACGCGACGTGGAACAGATACTGGAAGACATTAATACGAGTTATGATGATAACCCAGAAATATTTAGTGTCGCTTCGAGTAAGCTTCAACCGCTGCTTGATCGTCAGTCGCGCGCTTTCACCGGTAATGTTCAGCGAACGGTAAAAGCGAGCGAAGGTAAACAGACGTTTGTTAATGCGCAACGTGCGGTAGTTGAAGCGCTTGATGACCGTTTCTCTGGACGGGAAGTGCCGGAAGTCCTGATGCAGTTACTAATGCCGGGTTGGCGAAACCTTATGGTTAATACGCATCTTCGTCAGGGCGAGGATAGTGTAGATTGGCAGCGTCATGTTCAGGCGCTGGATCAAGTTTCTCGTCATATCGAAGGGACCGCGGCAGCGGTGGACCCTGAGCAATATATCTCACCTGAAAACCTAATGGAGGAAATCGAGAAGGGTCTTGATTCCATCTCTTTCGAACCGGGCCAACGTGCGCCGTTACTCAATACCTTGCGTCAACTCATCGTTGAAAAGCGCCGCCCTGATGATGTCAATATGGTGGCAATGCCGAGCAAGACGCTTGCTGAGGTGATTGGGTTCAGCGATGTTTCGGCGCCGACAGCTAAACGGGCGCAGATTCTGTCGGAGAACGCAGGCGACAATGACTGGCAGGCCCAGCTCGATCGCGCGGCTCGGTTGCATGTCGGAGAGTGGGTTGAATTCAATGAATTATCAGAGCAAAACCAGATTTCTATCGTCGCCTGGGCGAATGAGGAACGCGGCGCTTATGTATTTGTAAACCGTAAGGGAGTAAAGACTAACGAGCTTTTGGTGGAAGAGTTAGCCACCATGTTGTTCGAGCAAAGTGCGAAAATTTTAGTTGAGTCAGAAATACCGCTGACTGATCGAGCATCGCACCGCATGCTGCAAAACATGCACAACCAATTGACCCATCAAGCGACCCACGATGCGTTAACGGGACTTATCAATCGCAAAGAGTTTGAGCGGGTGCTGACGAAGGCGCTTACCTCGGCGAAGAAAAATAACATGGGCCACATAGTGGCCTATCTCGACTTAGACCAGTTCAAGGTGATAAATAACGCGGCTGGCTACGCCGCCGGTGATACCCTAATCAAAGAGCTAGGCAGTCTGCTTCGCTCTCACCTCGAGGGCAGCCAATTTGTCTTGTCGCGCCTTGGTGGTGATGAGTTTGGTGTGTTGATTGAAGATTGCAAAAAAGAATCCGGGCTCATCGTTGTCAGAAAGCTATGTGATGCAGTGAGGAATTTTCAATTCAAGTGGGAAAATGATGCGTTTAAGTTAACGACCAGTTGCGGTGTCTTCTATCTCGACCCAGACACAGAAAGTGTGTCTTCGGTCCTGCAGAGCGCAGACTCTGCCTGTTATGCGGCCAAGGACGCAGGAAGAGACAGAGTGCATGTTTACGAAGCGGGTGATTCACAGATGGAACACCGCAAAGATGTGATGGAGTTTGTCGCTCAGATTGATCAGGCGCTTGAAAACGACCGGTTTATGCTTAACTGCCAGAAGATAGCGCCAATTGACCCGGAAAGTGAAGATCATGCGCACTACGAGGTGTTGTTAACGGTGCTTGATGAAAACGATGAGCCCATGCCACCGCAGGACTTTATTGTCGCAGCTGAAACTTACAACAGGATGGGCGTTATCGATCGTTGGGTGATCAAGCATGCATTCCAGTTTATTGCCGCGAATATTTTGAAGCTCGACGGATTGGGAGCATTCTCAATCAATATTTCGGGCAGCTCACTAACCGAAGACGATTTTATGGAGTTTGTACTGGAACAATTCAATGAGACTCGACTACCGACCTCAATGATTTGTTTTGAGATAACCGAAACCTCAGCGATTGGCAGCCTCGAAAGCGCCATCAATTTTATGGAAAAGCTTAAAGTTATCGGAGTGCAGTTTTCGCTTGATGATTTTGGTACGGGCTTGTCCTCTTACTCTTACTTGCGCAACCTGCCAGTGGATTATCTCAAGATCGACGGTATTTTTGTGAGAGATATCATGACGAACCCTAATGATTACGCAGTAGTGAAATCAATTAACGAGATTGGGCACTTCATGGGTAAGAAAACTATCGCGGAGTACGTCGAGGATGATGAGGTGCTGTTAATGCTGAAGGAAATCGGCGTTGATTACGCTCAGGGTTTCGGCATAGAAAAGAAAATACCGATAACGGATCTTTTGATCATGTAAAAAGGCTACATTGCGCAGCCTTTTTCAGGTTCTAGTCGCGTGATGTTAGATTTCTTCGATCAGTTCACAGACAATATCTACCATCAGATCTGCTTCTTCATCGGAGAAAATGAGCGGCGGTAGCATCCTGATCACGCTATCACTAGTCACATTAATCAAGAGGCCTTTATCTTTGGCTTTCCTTGAGAGTTCCGGACAGGGCGCGTCTAACTCAACGCCGAGCATCAGACCAGCGCCGCGGATGTCTTTGACGCAGTTCATTCCTGCCAACTTGTCTCGAAATCTGTCTTTGATTCGTTCTCCCAACTCAGCGGCACGTTCCGGCAGTTTTCGGGAAAGGATCTCGTTGACAGCCGTTACGGCAACGGAGCAGGCGAATGGATTGCCGCCAAAAGTTGATCCATGGTTGCCAGGAACAAAAACTTCGGAAGCTTTACCCTTCGCCATACAAACGCCGATGGGAATGCCATT
The DNA here is from genome assembly GCA_965657335.1 of Candidatus Azotimanducaceae bacterium. Lineage (GTDB taxonomy): Bacteria > Pseudomonadota > Gammaproteobacteria > Pseudomonadales > Azotimanducaceae > UBA4582. The sequence continues at coordinate 61,029 of CBFHOH010000024.1, read as the reverse complement.
CGCTAATCCCTTTGCTGTTGTTAACAGGTCAGGCACGATACCCGCCTGCTGGTAATTGAAGAAGGTGCCTGTTCTACCGTTGCCAGTTTGTACTTCATCGAGTATCAAAAACCAGTCGTTGTCATCACATATCTTGCGAAGGGTTTGTAAATAACCAACATCAGGCATCCGTATGCCACCTTCGCCCTGGATCGGTTCTACCATGACCGCGACAATACTGCTGTTGTTGCGAGCGATGTTTTCGATGGCCTCAACGTCATTGAAAGGTGCCCGGACAAAACCATTTAGCAATGGTTCAAAGCCAGCTTGCACCTTGCGACTGCCTGAAGCTGTTAGGGTTGCCATTGTGCGGCCGTGGAAAGATGCGTCAGCGACAATAATCGTTGGCTGATTGATGCCGTTTTGTTTACCGTGTAGCCGACTTATTTTAATCGCGCACTCATTAGCTTCGGCACCACTGTTACCGAAGAACATGTTGTCCATACCGGAAATCGACTTGAGTAGATCAGCAAGTGCTTCCTGTGCAGGTATACGGTAGATGTTCGATGTATGCATTAGCTGCGAAGCTTGCTGGCTGATCGCCTCTGTGATGACAGGATCTGCATGCCCAAGTGCTGTCACCCCAAGGCCCGAAAGCCCATCAAGATAACGCTTGCCTGCCTCATCAATTAACCATGCACCTTCGCCTTTTGTGAAGGCGACATCCATTCTGCCGTAGGTTTTCATCAGAGATTGATTCATTTCTAATTCCCGCTGGAAAAAGCAGCCGATAATAAACTAGTGAACGCTTTCAGGAAACACTGTAATCCTTCAAAATGTCGGTAATATTGTAGATTTGGACTAATTTATGTCGCCGATTGAACTTTCGATACTCGTGAGCCGGGTTGAATCTGTCTGTGATGAGATGGGTGCGGTGCTTCGGAGAGCTGCGTTTTCGCCCAATATCAAGGATCGTCTGGATTTTTCCTGCGCACTCTTTGACGTTGATGGCGGACTGTATGCTCAGGCTGCTCACATTCCCGTTCATTTAGGCAGCATGGCATATGCCATGGCGGATATTGTGTCCGGTCGAGACTGGCGCGCTGGTGACGTACTGGTCATAAATGATCCGTTTCTCGGGGGCACGCATCTGCCTGATGTCACGATGGTTGCACCACTATTTTGTGATGATAGTTTGATCAGCTTTGTGGCGAACAGAGCTCACCACGCGAATATTGGCTCGGACACTCCGGGTTCGATGCCGGTATCCAGTTCGATAGACGAGGAAGGTGTGATCATTCCGCCCACGTTTATCTATCGAGCGGGTAAAGTTGTAGATGATCTGGAACCTGGATTAGCAGCCTTAATGCAGGGGCCATCTAGTGGAGACTTCGCTGCTCAGTTGAGTGCCGTTCGAGTTGGTTTGTTACGGCTAGAAAATTTAGTCAGTGGTTTCAAAAGCTACTCTGAGACACAGAGTACGCTTGGCGGTACGCGCGATTTCTCAGCCGCGATCCAAGAGATAAACGAATACGGCGCACGCATGGCGACAGCCATGGTAAATAATATTCCAAACGGCAACTATGAATATTTGGATGTGATGGATGACGACGGATTCGGTAATCTCGACGTACCCATCAATGTGAAGCTGCACGTGAGCGACGATGTCGTCGATGTGGATTTTGCTGGCACGTCACCCCAAGTAAAGGGAAACATAAACTGTCCTTTGTCAGTTGCAGCAGCGGCTGTCTTTTATGTTTTTCGATGTTTATTACCCGCCGAGGTACCAAGTTGTGCGGGTACTTTCAGTCCGATTCGAATAACAGCGCGCAAGGGATCTTTGGTCAACGCGAATAGACCTGCTGCGACTGCGGCTGGAAACGTTGAGACCTCAATGCGTATTGTTGACGTTGTATTGGGCGCGCTGGCTAAAGCGCTCCCTGATCAGATCCCTGCCGCTTGTCAGGGAACAATGAACAATGTGGCGATGGGCAACCATCAGTCGTTAGCGCCATGGGACTATTACGAAACGATTGGCGGCGGGCTGGGTGCTTCGGCTGGCAGGTCTGGCCTGTCTGCGGTGCAAGCGCACATGACCAACACCTTGAATACACCTATCGAAAGCGTGGAAAGCCATTACCCACTTCGGGTGACGACCTATGCGATTCGAGAAAAATCCGGTGGTGATGGTTTGCACCGGGGTGGTGATGGGTTGATACGAGAGCTAGAGTTCTTGTCAGATGCCGATGTGACATTGTTGACCGAAAGAAGAACGCATCAACCTTGGGGATTGGCCGGCGGCGGGCAGGGCGCCTCTGGCATTAATACGCTGGATGGCGAGGCGCTCGGAAGCAAAGTTAGAATGAGCGTCAAGCCAGGACAAAGGTTGAGGATAGAGACGCCCGGTGGCGGTGCAGTAGGTCAAAAAAATCTCTGATTCAGGAACGAATCCCGTTACAATAGCGCTTCGCCAAAAATGGCACTCTAAGATTATTAATTGCGGGCGATTGCCCTGAGACAAAACCCATGGATATTATTGAAACAATCAAAGATCAGGTCACCAGCAATCCTATATTGCTCTACATGAAAGGATCGCCCGATGCGCCGCAATGCGGGTTTTCCTCTCAGGTTGTTCAGGTGATGATGGCCTGCGGCGAACGCTTCGCTTACATCGATATACTGTCAAATCCCGAAATTCGAGCAAATTTGCCGCAGTTTTCCGACTGGCCAACATTTCCTCAGTTGTTTGTAGAAGGTGAGCTGATTGGTGGTTGCGACATTATCGTTGAGATGTATCAGTCTGGAGAACTGTTGCCCATTATCAAAGCGGCTGCTCCCCAGGAAGACGGGGCGGAATAAACAGCTCTGCCTTCGAACGCTTGTTTGAGAATATTAGATGCTTAAAGCGGGCACCGACGCAGGTCGGTGCCCGTTTTCTCGTTTTATAGCTTCCTTCAAATGTTGTTTTCTTTGCGATTCATCGTCGAATACCTCATCGAAACCGATACAAGGTAAGCCTGTCGCCACGACGTTTGTTGGCGCGAATATCGCCTTTAATTATTTATAGAAATATAAATGAGAATGATTTGCATTTAGATGCGCGTTTGAGTTAACCTACAACAAATGGCGGGCGGTTCAACCGACCCAAGCAGAAATCATTTAAGTAGGGAGTTATCGTGTATTTTAGAAAAAGCAGTAGGCATCGTTTGCTGAAGTGTTGGTTGTTAGGTTTTTTTGTGTGCTCTACATCGTCAGTGATGGCAGCGGCGCCTGATATGGAGGAAATCTGGCGAACGGTCCAGATGCAGTCAAAGAAAATAGAGCAGCTCGAAAATCAACTGACAGAAAGTCAAAACCGTTTGTTAGAAGCTCAGCAGCGACTGAATACTGCCTCAGATGCGCATGCTATTTCGATTAAGAATCAGTCGGTCATCGCAGCCACAAGGGAAGAGCTTGAGGCGACGATCGAGTCCGTCGAGTTGGCGATGGAGCAAGATAATATTGCTGATCGTAATACGACGCTGGGCGGTTATGGCGAGCTACACTACAACAATCTAGATAAAGGCTCGGCAGTGGATTTTCATCGCTATGTACTTTTTCTGAATCACCAGTTCGCTGATAATCTGAACTTTTATTCGGAGCTAGAGGTTGAGCATAGTATTGCCGGTGAAGGAAAGGTTGGCGAGGTCGAACTGGAGCAGGCGTTTGTGCAGTGGGACTACAACCAGAGCCATAACCTCAAGTTCGGGCTATTTCTTGTGCCTTTGGGCATTCTTAATGAAACGCACGAACCTGATACGTTTTACGGCGTTGAGCGTAATTCAATTGAGAAAAATATTATTCCTGCGACATGGTGGGAAGCTGGCGTCGGTTTTAATGGTGAACTGGCCCCTGGTTGGGGTTATGACGTGGCGGTTCACTCGGGATTGAATTTGGATGCAGACAATGCAAGTGCGAGCAAACGCAGCAGTATTCGATCCGCGAGACAAAAAGTGGGTAAAGCGACGGCAGAAAACTTTGCGGCGACTGCACGCTTGAGCTTTAGTGGTGTGCCGGGCTTGCGAGTTAGCGCCGCTTTTCAGCGTCAAACAGACCTTACTCAGGGAGATGATGACGATGTCGGTGTCACAGGTATCGGTGCCAATCTCTATGAGTTTGACCTGCAGTTTCAACGCGATATGTTTGCCGTCAGGGCACTGTACGCAAAATGGGATATCGACTCAGATATCAATCAGTTGAATCTGGGTGCTGATGAGCAAGTTGGCTGGTATGTGGAACCTTCGGTGAAGCTCAATCCTAAGCTCGGTTTCTTTGCGCGCTACGGTAGTTATGATCTGCTCGCGAGTGACTCAGCGTCGGCTTCTGAGAAGAAACAACTCGATGTCGGTCTGAATTTTTGGGTCCACCCTAGGGTCGTTGTGAAACTCGACTACCAGAAACAGGACAACGAGAACGGCACTGATAACGACGGATTTAACATTGGTATGGGCTACAGCTTTTAAGGTCGGCTATTTATGAAACATCTACTTTTCTATCTGACACTTTTTATTAGTCAGGTCTGCGTGGGCGCAGAGTATATTTCGGAACAGGCGTTTATCCGCCAAAGCTTTGACAATGCGCCCGTGATGAAGTCGATCTGGTTGAAAGGCGACCGACAGGCAGTAGCAAAAGAGATGCTTGGACATCGTTATCCGGCGCTTCGTTTAAGGTACTGGATGGATGGCGCCAAAAGCGCCTGGATAATGAATGAAGTAGGCAAGGAAAAGCCAATTACAATTGGCGTCACTATTGAAGGTAACAAGATCGAGCGTGTATCAATACTTGCCTACAGGGAGTCTCGGGGAGGCGAGGTAAGGCATCCATACTTCACCGAACAATTTGTTGGCGCCGGGTTGAAACCTAACGCTGATCTCGGTAAACCCGTTGATGGCATCGCCGGCGCTACACTGTCGGTGCGTGCTGTGACGAATATCAGCCGTTTTGCTTTGTATTTGAGCGAATCAACATTAGGAGAATTGGCGGTCGGTCAGATTAGCCCTTAATGGAGCGGGGTTCACACAGCGCGCACGCGGATTGCAGCAGCAACTACGCAATACCTGGGTCTCTGGTAGATAAGTCTTCGAGGAAGTAACATTGTCACAAGATGGTTCTTCCACCGAGCCTTATGGACAAGATAAACTATGCGCTCTCGTCACAAATCTCACGCCCAAAATACTCAGATGGTCCGAAAAATTCACCGCGTAACCGGCGTAATCGTAGCTATTATGCTACTTATCGTTTCTTTCACAGGGATCATATTGAATCACGCTGAAGATATTGATCTGGACGGTTATGTGCCCAGTTTTTTTGCGGGTATTTATTTTAAGCCGGCAAATCAGGTGGCCGGCTATGTTGTTAATGAACGTTATTTTTACGTGCTGTCTGAGGAGTTGTACGTCGATACTTCGCGAGTCAGATATTGCGGTAGCCAACTCGGCGGCGTGGCGGCTTTTGAGTATGGCTACCAAGTCCTCTGCGACGGGTCAATTTTGTGGCTGGATCAAGACCTTAATATTGTTGATTGGGTCACCGAAGCGGCAGGTGTGCCGGGCGATTTACGCTCGATTGCTAATTCTCTGGAAGGCGTATTGGCGTTCGACGGGAATAAAACCTACCTTGTCGACATTGAAACGCCAGCGTTTGCAACGATCGACGTAGAATATCCGAAATCCACACCCGTGCAGGTGCCAGCGGACGTTTTGATGGCCGAGAGTGTGAGTTGGCACAAGCTGATACTCGACTTTCACAGCGGTCGTGTTTTCGGCGCCTTGGGCAAATATGCCAGTGATCTGCTGGCGCTGGCATTCATCCTAATGGCAATTACCGGTTTGATGATCTGGGGTCGCAGAACCAAAAAGTAAAAATGCTGTGTGAAAGGGCGTAATGCATCTGTATTCCGACCAACCTCCCTTGTATACTAATTCCGGACATCCTGGTGGCGTTGGCCGCAGCATTGACTGCGACAATGTCCAAACATAACGACCGAAACAACAAGCAAGTAGAGAGGAAAATCCCATGGATTTGAAAGGTAGTAACACGGAACAAAACCTGAAAGACGCATTTGCCGGAGAATCTCAGGCAAATCGACGTTATTTGTATTTTGCAGCAAAAGCGGACGTCGAAGGATATAACGACGTATCTGCAGTTTTCCGCTCAACAGCGGAAGGCGAAACGGGTCATGCCCATGGTCATTTAGAGTATCTCGAAGCCTGTGGTGACCCCGCAACAGGGCTGCCAATTGGCGGCACGGCAGATAACCTGAGAGCCGCGGTTGCAGGTGAAACTCACGAGTACACTGATATGTACCCCGGTATGGCGAAAACAGCCCGGGATGAGGGTTTTGATGAGATTGCTGACTGGATGGAAACCCTTGCTAAAGCTGAGCGATCGCACGCTAATCGCTTCCAGAAAGCATTGGACACGCTAGACAGCTAATCTGTTATTTGTTGTAAAGAAAGACGAAAGCCGCGATGGCGCTGGACACTCAGTTCACACATCGCGGTTTTTATTCAAAATAGTTCATCCCACCTAAATCTTCCCAGCGATTGACAATTTGACAAAATATTTGCGCGGTTTTGTCGCAATCGTAGATAGCGGAGTGTGCCTGATTGGCATCGAATGAAATGCCAGCAACCCCACATGCGCGGGCCAGTACCGTTTGGCCGAAAGCGAGACCACAGAGCGTGGCCGTATCAAAGGTTGAGAATGGGTGAAAAGGATCGCGTTTGATGTTGCAACGTTCGGCAGCAGCTTTAAGAAAGCCATGATCAAATGACGCATTATGGGCGACCATAATAGCTCGTTGACAACCGGTCTCCTTGATCCGTTTCCTAATGGCTCGAAAAATTTCGCTCAGGGCTTCTTCTTCAGGCACAGCATTTCTTAGTGGGTTATCAGGATCAATGCCGGTGAACTCTAGTGACGCAGCCTCAATGTTTGCACCGGAAAACGGATCGACGTTAAAAAAATGTTTTTCGAATGGCACGAGTCGACCTTTGTCGTCCATGTCCAAAATCACAGCAGCGAATTCTAGGAGTGCGTCGGTCGCTGAATTAAAGCCGCCGGTTTCAAGATCCACCACAACGGGAAGATAACCTCTGAAACGGTCGGCAATGGGTTCTTTTGCATTGCTCAAAGTTTTTCTCCAATCTGGCTGTTAGTATCGGCGACACGCCAGTTCACCTTTGTGCCTGCACGTAATGGAATGAGTTGGTCTGCACCAAAAGGCTGGGTTTGCGGAACGGTCCAGGCTTCCTCAATCAATGTAATGCTGTCCTTGTTTCGCGAGAGCCCATAAAAGTCTGCGCCGTGAAAACTGGCAAAACCTTCGAGTTGATCAAGTGCTTCTTCCTGATCGAAGACCTCTGCATAGAGCTCGATAGCGGCATGCGCGGTATAGCAACCGGCAGCGCACCCGCACGCGTTTTCTTTGGCGGTTTTTGGATGCGGGGCAGAGTCTGTGCCGAGAAAAAATTTATTGTTGCCGGATGTCGCCGCATTGATTAGCGCCTGTTGATGAGTATTTCTTTTCAATACCGGTAGACAATAATAGATCGGCTTGATGCCGCTGCTCAGAAGATCATTCCGGTTATATAGCAAATGATGGGCAGTGATGGTCGCTGCGACATGCTCATTGGCACCTTTTACAAAATCTACCGCATCGGATGTTGTGATGTGTTCCAGTATGACTTTGAGCTCCGGAAACCTTTCGCAGATAGGCGCAAGTTGTTGTTCAATAAAAAGTGCCTCTCGATCGAAAATATCTGTGCTTGGGTCAGTCACCTCGCCATGAATAGACAACGGCATGCCCTGAGTCTGCATCGCCTCGAATAAAGGGTAAAGCGCTTCTATCTGATCTACACCGGCGTCTGAATTGGTGGTCGCGCCGGCCGGGTATAACTTGAACGCATGCACAATGCCTGTTTCACATGCTGCGCTTACCGTCGCGGCGTTGGTTTCCGGTGTGATGTAGAGCGTCATCAGCGGCTGAAAACTGTCTTGTCCTTCATCACTGATTGGGCCGGGTTTTACACACTCGAGTATCCTTCGCTGGTAAGCTTGCGCGGAGGCAGCATCAATAACGGGAGGCACTAGGTTTGGCATGACAATCGCTCTACCAAAATATCGACTGGCGTCTGCGACACACGCCGGGAGATAATCGTTATCTCTGAGATGGATATGCCAGTCGTCTGGTCGAGTAATTGTGAGCTGTCTTGCTGTGGATGATGATTCAGCCATGGGCGGTTATGGATAGCCTTTTGCTTGTAGTGAGTCGAGACGGCACACGTTTTTAGTCACTTTTTCGCCACCGTTTCGGGGAAAAATTTGCGGAAGCCGTGTCTTAAGCCGATAAGTTTCTGACATTTGGCGTCGTAGGGAATCATAGCATGTTCAAATTAAGTCGTGTTGCCTCATCGACGCAACGCACAAGAAAAGCTGAATGAAAATACTGGCGGGAAAGGCTGTCAGCGGAGGAAATAACAACGAATGAAAAGATTTGAAGCCATTGTTTTTGATATGGACGGATTACTTCTCGATAGCGAGCGAATTGTGCTTGATGCATTTCTTCAAGTCTGTGCCCACTTTGAACTTGGCGACCGAACTGAGTTGCTCAAACAGTGTATCGGTACAAATCGAGACTATACTCGGGCCAGAATGAGAGAGGCGTTCGGCGCTCATGTCGATTTAGAGGAGTTCCAAAATCTTTGGATGTTGAAACATGAGGAAATTGTTGGCGATGACGCGATGCCGTTGATGGAGGGCGCCAGAGAATTGCTAGATCTTATTCAGCAGCTGGGTATACCTCGGGCGGTTGCAACATCAACGCGGTCTGCTCAAGCGCTGGACCGACTGGAAAAGGCAGAATTGTTGAACTATTTTGAATTCGTCGTGGGTGGCGACCAAGTGACTAACAGTAAACCTGATCCAGAGATTTATCTTACGGCAACGAAGAAGCTAGGTTGTAACCCTGCTGGGTGTTTGGCCTTCGAGGATTCAGAAAATGGCGTTAAATCCGCACTGGGTGCGGGGCTTCGGGTGATACAGGTACCAGACTTGGTTGCGCCTTCCGCCAGTGTGCGCGCATTGGGACACACCATCCTAGCAAGTTTGCGTGAAGTGCCGGGCTATGATTTTGACTAGGGGAAAGACCTAAACTCCGTCGTGCCATCTCTTGCGATTTGAGGAACCAAGTCTACTTCCCAAGTCAGATATTGCTCCATCGCACTTTCAAGACTCTTGTCTTTATCATTAAAGTCGTAGGGCTTGTACCAAACGTCTGTTGTTTCATCAGCCATATGCGTGAATCCGTGTTCAAGCGGCTCTCCAAGTGCAGTCCAAGCTGCGGTGCCACCCTCAAGCACCTTGACCTTCAGGCCACTTTCGGTGGCGTCTTCAAAAGCAAGTTCAGCAAGCTGGCCATCCGGGGATGTCAGAACGATGAGTTCGCCATCGTTTGCAAAACCAAGATTGTCGGGCATGTGCGAACGCACAGTGAACCAGGCACCGGAAATATGCCCTTGGTCACGATATTGCAAGCTGGTTGCTAGATCAGCGACATGGATTTTTTTTGTGCTTGCGAGTGCGTCTCTGAGTTCTTTGGCACTGATATATTCAATCGGTTGCGGATTTAGGTTCTTGATTTGTTGTTGCTGAGTGCCAGACTCGGTGAACATTTCTGGAACACCATAAAGCACATGAACATCGTGCCAACCCATTTGAATTAACCATGAAGCGCTCATGCTGGCCCTAACGCCGGTATCATCAATTAACACCAGCCTTGCTCGCCGAACGCCGACGTAGAGATCGGTTGCCTGGACCAGCTGTCCCCCGGGCGCGGATTTTGAACCGGGCAGGTGAGCCTGTTGGAACTCCGCAGGATCGCGTACATCGAGAAGATAGGTCGTTCTTGTTTCGTCCTTCTGCCACTCACGGACCTGATTAAAGGCTGTGACAGAGACTTGAAATCGGTCTCGAACCATTGCTGCGCGGGTTTCTGCTATTGCGAGGGCATCTGGTGTTACCTCATCGAAGTTTCTGCTCTGACCTCTTTCCAGCTCGTAACCGGCTAAATGCCAACCCATCGTGCCATTTTCAAGTGCTACAACTTGATTGGGAATACCGGCATTGATCAATGACTGGGCACCGATAATGCTGCGGGTTCGGCCCGCACAATTAACGACGACGGTCGTTTCCGGGTTCGGTGCGAGATCGTGTATTCTGTATGCCAGCTCAGCGCCAGGCACATCGATACCGTTGGGTATGTTCATATTGTGATATTCATTGAAGGGTCGGCTATCAAGTACAACAATGTCCTCCCCATTTTTTGTTCTTGTTTCGAGGTCAACCGCGGAGATGTGGGGAGTACCGTCATTCGCCTCGACAAATTCTCCAAATGCTTTGCTTGGCACATGCACGCCAGAGAATAGCTCGTAGCCGGCGCTCTGCCAGGCCTCAATTCCACCTTCCAGCTGTCCAAGGTTCGTATATCCAAGGGCAGCGAGTCTCGCTAAGCCTTTTTCAGTGCGTCTGGTGTCGAAATAATTAGCGCAAATAACAAGCAGCACCGATTTCCTGGGCACAATCTTTTCAATTAACATTTCTAGTCGGCTGAGAGGGCAATTTGCAGCAAATAGCAGGTGGCTTTGTGAGAAAACCCCACCTTCTCGCACATCGATCAGTGCTAGCTCATCTGGTCCGGTAATCAGATCTCTTAGCTGCCCTGCGGTGAAAAAATTTGCCGTGACATTTTTCAAAATACTTTCCTCTTAAACCGTTGTTTGTTTGATGGGTTTGCAAACGTCCAAGTTAGCATGTCGCCGAGTTGAGCTGAAGTCAGAACCGGATTGCGCCTCCCCGTCGCTCTGCACTGACGTCGCAAGACGCAGGCGGTCGAGCTCGGGCACGCGATGTCCAAAAAACCTGATTAAGCAGGTCTCGACTTCGACCGGTTAGTGGTACCATACGCGTTTTTCGACATGGAGCCCTCCGATGGCTGAGATTAACAAGATTGTTTTGTCCTACTCTGGCGGACTTGATACCACGGCAATACTCAAATGGCTGCAACAGAAGTTCGATTGTGAAGTCGTGACATTCACAGCGGACCTAGGCGACGGTGATGATTACTCTCCCGTGCGTGAGAAGGCGTTGAAATCTGGTGCTACCGAGGCTTTTGTTGACGATGTTCGGGAAGAGTTTGTCAGGGACTATGTGTTCCCTATGTTCCGGTGCAACACAATTTACGAGGGCGAATATCTACTTGGTACGTCCATTGCGCGCCCCCTGATTGCCAAGCGGCTAGTAGAAATCGCAGCTGAAACGGGCGCTGATGCCATTTCTCACGGGGCAACGGGGAAGGGCAATGACCAGGTTCGGTTTGAGCTCGGAGCCTATGCATTGAAACCCGATATCAAAGTTATCGCACCCTGGCGAGAGTGGGATTTGACGTCGAGAGAATCGCTGATGCAGTTTTGCGAACAGCACCAAATCGAAGTTGATAGGAAGCATGAAGGTGAGCGTTCGCCATATTCTATGGATGCCAACTTGCTCCATATTTCTTATGAAGGCGGCATTCTCGAAGATCCAAATGCAGAACCAGAGGAAGCCATGTGGTTGTGGTCTGTTTCCCCTGAAGCTGCGCCAGACCAAGCGACTTACATTGACCTGACCTATAAGGGCGGTGATGTGGTTGCGATTGATGGCGAGGCAATGACGCCAGCTGAGGTGCTGACTTATTTGAACAAGGTGGGTGGTGCGAACGGTATTGGACGAACAGATATTGTTGAAAATCGCTATGTTGGCATGAAAGCGCGAGGCTGTTACGAAACGCCGGGCGGCACAATTTTGCTCAAAGGGCACCGGGCGATGGAGTCAATCACCATGGATCGCGAGTTGGGACACCTGAAAGATGAATTGATGCCGCGGTATGCGCAGCTGATCTATAACGGCTACTGGTGGTCGCCGGAACGTCAGGCTTTGCAAGCGCTGATCGATCAGTCTCAACAGTATGTTAATGGCGTCGTTCGGTTGAAACTTTATAAAGGCAATGTGGTTGTCGTGGGTCGAGAATCTGCCCATGATTCTTTGTACGACGGACGCATCGTTACCTTCGAGGATGATGCTGGTGCCTATGATCAGCAGGATGCCGCGGGATTTATCCGCTTGAATGCGTTACGGCTCAAGGTCGCAAGCACGAAAGGACGAAAGCTGGTATAGCGCAAGCTAGGGCCTGCAGCTGACGGTTGATCTTGCCGGAATTATGCCTCGTCGAGATCAGCCTTTTTCTTTTTATATTCGCACAGCTCATAAATCACGCAGGCGCCGCACTTAGGGCTCCGCGCCGTGCAAATGTAGCGGCCATGTAAGATTAGCCAGTGATGAGCATCAAGAATGAACTCATCTGGGATCACTTTTAGCAATTTTCGCTCAACATCAACCACGTTTTTGCCTGGCGCAAAGTTGATCCTATTGGATAATCTGAATATGTGCGTATCCACCGCCATTGTGGGTTGACCAAATGCCGTGTTCAAAATGACATTGGCCGTCTTTCTGCCAACACCCGGCAGGGCTTCGAGGTCTTTGCGGTTATCTGGTACAACAGAATCATGCTTTTCAACCAGTATCCGGCAGGTTTTGATGACATTCGCTGCCTTGGTATTAAACAGGCCGATTGTTTTGATGTGGGATTTTACGCCAGATTCTCCGAGGGCTAACATGTCAGCGGGCGTGTTTGCCGCTGCATACAACCCAAGCGTTGCTTTGTTAACGCTGACGTCGGTTGCTTGTGCTGACAGCAAAACCGAAATTAATAATTCAAAGGTTGATGAATACGCGAGTTCTGTTGTGGGTGTTGGGTTTTCATCTCTTAACTTCGCCAGGATTTGATAACGCTTATCTTTATTCATTTTGCATTAACCAGTTTTTTGCCGCTAAAAGACACCCAAAGGTGAGAAAAGCACCGGGAGGCAGCATCACCAGCAATAATCCATCGAAATTAAATCGTATCACCAGGTCTGCATCGGCGAAACCAAATATCTGCGGATCAAAGACAAGAGCAAGGCCTTGAAACAAAGTGCCTTGTCCTAATATTTCCCTTATGCCGCTCAACACCATAATAACCAAGAGAAAACCCATGCCCATCATAAAGCCATCAACGAGACTTGCCCTGACTGGATTGCGACTAGCGAAGCTTTCGGCTCGGGCAAGTACCGTGCAATTGGTGACAATCAACGCGACGAACAATCCAATCCGTTGATGAATCTCAAACAACCAGTGCTGCAGTGCGAGGTCAGCACAGGTGACGAAAGTAGCGATAACCATGATCTGTAATGGCAATCTAATGCGTTCGTCTAACAACCCTTTGACGAGGCTGATCAGCAGGTTAGACGCTGTCAGCACAAATAAAGTGACGACGCCTAAGATCGTGCCATTGACGAGTGTTGTCGATACAGCCAGAAGCGGACAGAGGCCCAACAGCTGTACTAGGGCAGGGTTTTGCAGCCAAAGTCCGTCGACGGCAAGCGCGCGGTAGTCAGTACTCATCATCTTCACCTCTTCTTAAGCTTTCCTCGGTTCGGTAAACCGGCTTATCTTTTGCTTCAGACCAGCTGGAAGCGTGGTTTTCAAAATGGACTAATCCTGTTTTGACACCATCAATGACAGCAGCTGGCGTAATTGTCGCTCCGCTGAATTGGTCAAATGTGCCGCCCTGTTTTTTTACGGCCCAATCGCTCGCTTGCCGATTCTCAAGGCTCGCGCCTGCAAAGGCATGTATCCAGTCTGAAACGTTTGTCTCGATTTTGTCGCCTAGGCCCGGTGTTTCCTTGTGCGAGATGATACGCACGCCCAGTATTTCGCCCTCGGTGTCAACGCCAAGCCAGAATGTGATGTTACCGTTGTAACCTTTTTCCGTTGATTGTTTGAAGACAAAGCCAGTTGTCTTCCCCTGAGATTCGAGTCGATAGACGTCTGGTTGGATTGCATGCAATTCAACCTCCGGGTCGTTTGCAATTTCAATCAGTTTTTTTTGTGCAAAACGGGTTTGGTTTTCTAAAATTTTCTCGCGAGATAAGAGATTGCTCATGGAAACCAGTGACCCACAGAAAGCGGCAAGGGCTAAGAGGGTGATGATGGGTTTGCTACGATTGCTCACGTCGATCCCCTCCAGACAAAGTATCCAGTTTTGGCGGCGCTAGTCGAAGTCGGTCGATCAGTGGTGCTGCGGCGTTCATGAGTAAAATGCCAAAGGCGATACCCTCAGGGTAGGCACCAGTGGTTCTTATGATAAAGGTGATGATGCCAACGCCGACGCCGAACACGATTTGTCCACCTTTTCCACTTGGTGATGAAACCGGATCGGTCACAATAAAGAATGCGGCGAACATTGTGCTGCTCGAGAATAAATGCAGTAAAGGTGACCCATAGCTTTCTGAGCTTCCGCTATCGTAAAAAAATATGGACAGCACGGTGAGTGTCAGCAGTAGTGAAGCCGGCGCGTGATATTGAATGATTCTGTTTTTCAAAAGATATAAACCGCCCAACAGAAACCCAGCGTTAATCCATCCCCACCCAATCCCGCTGAAGCTGTTAAAACCATTCTTTGCTAGCCACACTTCGTCGATGGTTTGGCTGCCCCTAAATTTGATAATGTCCAGCGGTGTTGCGGCGGTGATACCGTCGGGTACTGACATCAATCCAAGTTTGACTTGTAACAGGTCAGCAGTGCTCGGGCCAGGGCCACCCAGCACCGGCCACTGTGACATGGCGAGGGGAAAAGACACGATTAAAATAGCAAAACCTACCATCGCGGGGTTAAAAATATTATGACCAAGCCCACCATAAATATGTTTGCCAAAAATGATCGCGAATAGTATGCCGGTCGCAACTAACCAGATTGAGAGGTAGGGCGGTAAACAAATGGCAACAAGTGCTGCGGTTACTATTGCGCTACAGTCTGATAGCTGTGATTTAATTGCCGCCCCTTTGTCCATGTTTGCAGTAGAACGAAGACGCAGCGATAGCATCATATATTCAGCGATCAGTGCGACCATAACGGCGACAAAAAGGTTGATGAGTATCCCAAGGCCTAGGAACCAGGTCATCGCGATAATGCCAGGCACCAGTGCAAGCAGTAATTGAATCATCAAATTTTGAGTCGTCATTTTCATATGTCTGATCTCGTTGCTGCTTCTTCTTTGCGCTGTGTTGTGAGGGACTGAAGAATTGCGCTACGGTCTGTTTTACTTGGGCGTGATCTCAGTTTTTTCGTTTGAATTGATTCCCTCGCTTGGTGCTTTTGATAGCGCTTTTGTAGACGTTCTGCTTCAGCTTGTTCGTATTTTCTTTGCTTGCTCAACGTCTTTGCATCGGCAAATATTTGGGTTAAAGGTAATTGGCTCGGGCAAACCTTGTCGCAAAGTTGGCATTCGATACAGTCATCTAAACCCAGTGCTTCTAAACGATCGATCGACCTTCTTTCCCAATACAGCGCTTGTGGGGCAAGGTCACGTGGGCACCTATACTCACATAGATCACAGCCAATACATTCTGTTTTTTGCGCTGCGTTTATCGCCGGCTTGTTCGTCTTTACTGCAGGGTTGGTGTTGACCTGAGCGGGTGCTTCCACCACCTCGATCATATCGATGCAATCTACCGGACAGGGTTCAAGACACAGGTCGCAGCCCGTGCAGTTTTTCTCTATGACGGAATGTATGCGTTGAGGCGCTCCAATGATTGCATCAACGGGACACGCCGGTAAACACAGGGTGCAACCTATGCATTCCGCTTCGCGAATTCGTGCAATTGTAGCGGCCTCGTGCCGGGTGTCGTGCTCTAATGATGTTTGTTCTCGGCCCAGCAAGCTAGCGAGTGTCTCGACGGTTTCCTGTCCGCCGGGAGGACAAAGATTAATCGCCTCGCCACTAACGATTGCTTCGGCGTAAGGACGACACCCGGGGAAGCCACACTGCGCGCATTGGGTTTGCGGCAATAAGCGGTTTACATCGTCAACGATAGAGGAAGTATCGGCTTTAAAGTGTTTAGCGGAAAAACTCAGCAGGTATGCTGAGGCGCCGCCAAGTAGCGTAATTGTCAGCACGCCTGAAATGACCTCGACAAACTCGCTCAATACAGGGTCCATTAGTCCATTCCCGTGAAACCCATAAAACCCAGTGATATAAGGCCTGCGGTTATCATGTGTATGGCCGCACCTTGGAAAGGCAGAGGAATGTTGGCTGACTCAAGGCGCTCTCGAATGCTTGCAAACATCACAAGCATGATAGAGAAGCCGATTGCTGCACCAAAACCGAAAATAACCGACTCATAAAAGTTGTGTGCCTGCCTGACGTTTAGCAGGGCAACGCCGAGTACCGCACAGTTGGTTGTAATAAGGGGAATAAAAATACCAAGCACTTCGTGTAGCATCGGCTGGGTCGATCGGATCACCATTTCGGCGAATTGAACCAATGATGCGATGATCACAATAAATGTGATGATCCTAAGATATTCCAGGTTCAGCGGAACGAGCAGGTATGTCTCAACAAGATAGCTAGCCGCTGATGCGATGGTTAACACGAAGGTGGTTGCGGCAGCCATGCCTATGGCACTCTCGAACTTTTGAGATGCACCCATGAAAGGGCACAGACCAAGAAACTGCACCATGACAAAATTGTTGATAAAAATGGTGCTAAAAAGAATGATCAGAGGCGCTTGTATGATTTCAGGCATAGCGTATTTTGCGGCTTAGGTTACAGCCATTCCAGGCTGCGCGCCGTTGCCGGCTTCTACGAGGAAAATGTCGCTGCCGCCGGGGCCTGCCGCCAGTACCATACCTTCAGACACGCCAAATTTCATTTTGCGTGGGGCGAGGTTAGCGACCAGAACAACGTGTTTACCAATGAGCGATTCTGGCTGATATGCGCTTTTAATGCCGGAAAAAACGTTTCTTTTTTCTTCGCCTAAATCAAGCGTGAGCCGCAGTAGTTTATCCGCACCTTCAACATGTTCCGCATTGAGGACCTTTGCGACTCGCAAATCAATTTTGTTGAAATCGTCGATCGAAATGTACTGATCTGATGCTTCGTTCTTAGACTCGGCTGGTTCTGGAGTTTGTACCGGCGTAGATTCCATTGAGGCTTCTACCAGCTTGGCCACATCTTTTGATTCCAGCCTTGCAAGAATCGGTTTGAACTTGTTCAGTTTGTGTTGCCCAAGTGGTGCTGATAGGTCTTCCCAGGTCAGCGGTGAAACATTAAGAAAATCCTCTGCGCGTGCCGCAAGTGCCGGTAACACCGGCTTGAGATAGATCATCAATGCTCGGAACATGTTAATGCCGTCGGAGCAGACTTGTTGCACTTCGGTTCGTTTCTCCGGATCTTTGATCATGGCCCAGGGCTGGTGTTCTGCGATGTACTGATTGGCTTTATCCGCCATGGCCATAATCTGCCGCATGGCTTTACTGAATTCGTCCTGCTCGTAAAGCTGCGCGATATTATCCCGTTCGTTAAGCATCTCTGCGACCAAGGCTGTTGTTGGTTCGCTAGCTAACTCGCCCTCGAATTGTTTGTTGATAAATCCGGCACAGCGACTCGCAATATTCACGACTTTCCCAACGAGATCTGAGTTTACCTTGGTGACAAAGTCTTCAAGGTTGATGTCCAAGTCATCAATACCATTACCCAGTTTTGTTGCGAAGTAGTACCTTAAATACTCGGGATCGAGGAATTCAAGATAAGTTTTTGCGTTAATAAATGTGCCCCGAGACTTGGACATTTTCTGCCCATCAACGGTAATAAAGCCATGTGCATGTACCCGTGTTGGCGTCCGAAAATCTGCCTTGCTTAACATGGCTGGCCAAAACAGAGCATGGAAATTGATGATGTCTTTGCCGATAAAATGGTGCACTTCGTATTCTGAGTCAGTCTTCCAATAGTCGTCAAATACCGGTGCTTGCTCTCCCGCGGCCTGATCGCAGTAATGCTGAAAAGAGGCCATATATCCGATAGGCGCATCCAGCCATACATAAAAATATTTGCCCGTTTCTCCCGGAATTTCGAAACCAAAATAAGGCGCGTCGCGACTGATGTCCCAATCTTGCAGCCCAGCGTCCAGCCATTCCGCGAGTTTATTCGCGACTTGTGGATGCAGCGTGCCGCTGCGCGTCCATTCACTCAAAAAGTCCGTAAAATTAGAAAGTGCGAAGAAGAAATGGGTAGATTCTTTAAGCACAGGTGTGGCGCCTGAAATTTTTGAAGCTGGGTCAATCAGATCGGTTGCGTCGTAGGTTGCACCACAGGCCTCACAATTATCCCCATATTGATCAGCAGTCCCGCATTTAGGACAGGTGCCGACAATAAATCGATCTGCCAAGAACATGTTTTTCTCGGGGTCAAATAATTGGTTAACTGACCGCGTTTTAATTTGTCCCGCTTCTTTCAATCGATTGTAGATCAATGATGAAAAGTGCTGGTTCTCTTCGGAATGGGTTGAATGGTAGTTGTCATGACTGACTAGAAAACCCTTAAAATCCTGTTCGTGTTCGCGTTTGATGTCAGCGATCAGCGCTTCCGGCGAGACACCCAGTTCCTCGGCTTTCAGCATGATCGCTGTACCATGGGTGTCATCTGCACACACGTAAATGCACTGGTTGCCCCGAATACGTTGAAATCTGACCCAGATGTCCGTCTGAACATGTTCCAGCATGTGCCCGAGGTGTATTGAGCCGTTAGCATTTGGCAGCGCGCTGGTCACAAGTATGTTACGTTTTTCCATTGGAACGGGTCTGTGTCTTTTAAAGGGTGCTAAATATACTGATGCAGCGGGCTAATTTCATCTTAAATAAGGTTTTTCTCCCCTAAATCGCTCGCCTGCCTTCTAATCTCGTTATAATGCCGATCCGATTAGACCCCCGTGTTTTTGTTAAGGAAAGAAAAAATGTCGCAGGAAACTTCATTGAGATTTATCTTTGAAGATACCGATATCCGTGGCGATTTTGTCCGGCTGGATAAAAGCTATCGCGAGATTATTAGGGTTCACGATTATCCAGAACCAGTGGCGAACTTACTCGGTGAGTTCCTCATTGCCAGTGTGCTGCTAAGTGGCACCATAAAGTACAAGGGACGTTTTGTGCTGCAAATCAGGAGTCAGGGAAAGATTCCGTTGCTCATGGTCGAAGCAACCCATGATAAGAAAATTCGAGGCATCGCCCGGCTCGCCGAGGAAGGCGCTGCTGGAGATGATATTACGGCAGACGATGATTTCTCTGTGCTTTTTGCTAAAGGCACGCTGGTCGTCACTGTTGACCCCACAGAGGGAGAACAGTACCAGAGCGTTGTGCCACTCATTGGCAACTCCTTGGAAACCTGTCTGGCGCATTATTTTGCGCAGTCGGAGCAGTTGGAGACCTCTCTGAAGCTTGCTGCCAATGGTGACAACGCCGCGGGTTTTTTGTTGCAACAACTGCCGGTTCAACAGGTGCCTGATGAGAAGTCGAGGACTGCGCAGTGGGATCATCACCTCGTTCTCGGACAAACCGTAAAACAAGACGAGCTGCTCTCGCTAGAGGGGCAATTGTTACTGCAGAGGTTGTACGGTGAGGAAACCATTCGGCTCATGAAGACAGAGGATGTGATCTTCCAATGTAGTTGTAGCGCGCAGCGAACCGCTGGTGCGCTTGTTGTGCTTGATGCGGCTGAGCTGGAAAGCTTGTTTGATGATCTTGGTACGATTTCGATGAACTGCGAGTTTTGTCGCACTGAGTATGAATTTTCGCGGGAAACGCTTGCGGACATGGTAAGAGACGGTGGGACAACCCACTAACAAATCGTTTAGGACAACAGGAGTGAAGCTATCAGTAGCGAGACTGTAAACAAATTCAAGTTACCCGGTGTGCGACACATTATCGCAGTGGGCTCCGGAAAGGGTGGTGTGGGTAAGTCGACGGTATCGTCAAACCTCGCGCTGGCTTTGCAGGCGGCAGGACATACCGTCGGGTTGCTGGACGCTGATATTTATGGCCCTAGTCAGGGGCTGATGATGGGGGTTGCATCCGGTACTAAGCCAGAAGTTACTGAAAATGCACTAATGCCCATCATTGCCAACGGTGTTCAATGTATGTCAATGAGTTTTGTCGCTTCTGACCGTACACCCGCTGTTTGGCGAGGACCAATGGCGAGCGGTGCGTTGCAGCAGTTGATCACACAAACCTATTGGCAAAATGTCGATTACCTCATTGTGGATATGCCACCGGGGACCGGTGACATTCAATTAACACTGTCCCAAAATACCGCGCTTGCCGGTGCTGTTATTGTGACAACACCGCAAGATATCGCTCTGCTGGATGCCAGAAAAGCCATTGAAATGTTTCGTAAAGTGCAAGTGCCTATCTTGGGTGTTGTTGAAAACATGAGCACCCATACGTGCAGTCAATGCGGGCATGAGGAGGCTATTTTTGGTGAAGGTGGTGGTCTGTCCATCGCGGAAGAATATCAAGTCGATCTTTTGGGTAAATTGCCATTGTCCTTGGCCGTGCGACAGCAATCCGACGGGGGTAAGCCGACGGTGATGAGCGAGCCTGATGGTCCAGCGGCGAAATCATTCAAAGAGATAGCAGCTAAGGTCGATGAAAAAATGATGGAGCTGACCAACAGTGCAGCGAATAAGGGGCCAACGATACAGATTCTGGACGACTAACCGCTGCATCAGTATGATGCGTTCACTTTTGTTTTACGGGAATACGAATGTCAATTAAGTCTGATTTGTGGATACGCCGAATGTCTGAGCGCAATGGCATGATCTCGCCTTTTGAAGCGGGGCAGGTGAGGGAGTCTGGCGGTGACAGGATTATTTCTTACGGTACCTCGAGCTACGGCTACGATGTGCGTTGCAGCGACGAGTTTAAGGTTTTTACCAACATTCATTCCGCGACAGTAGACCCAAAAGCATTTGATGAAAAAAGCTTTGTCGACGTAAAAAGCGATGTTTGTGTCATCCCGCCCAATTCTTTTGCGCTCGCGAGAACCGTTGAGTTTTTTAAGATTCCCAGAAGCGTGCTGACTATTTGTCTGGGCAAATCAACTTATGCTAGGTGCGGTATTATTGTGAATGTCACGCCGCTGGAGCCTGAGTGGGAAGGGCACGTGACACTTGAATTTTCGAACACAACCACATTACCTGCAAAAATTTATGCAAACGAAGGTGTGGCTCAAATGCTATTTTTTGAGTCTGATGAAGTGTGTGAGACCTCTTACAAGGACCGGGGTGGTAAATATCAGGGGCAAACCGGTGTGACGCTGCCGAAAACCTAATCAGCTTCGATTTGCTGGCCGTCAAACTCAACGTCTGCCAACAGCAATTCGAAACCACTGCCATCATCTTTGAGCTGTTGAAAACGAATAAGCAGAAAATCGTAATCAAGGGCTAGCCAGAAAGTCGTGCTCCGGCCGTCGCCTTCGCCCCTTTTACGGGCGATTTTGAGTGTTTCGATATCACCGATTCCTGTCTCAATGGTCTCTTCCTGAAGGACTTCAAAATCATATCGCTTGAGCTTACGTTTATCTGCGACGTGATAGACAAGTGCGGGCCAGGGTTGGCCGTTGTTACGCGCTTGTTTGAGATCTGCGCGCATTTGATACTGATACAAAAGCTTGTCGAATACGCCCAGATCAATCTTCATTTGCCAGTTTTTCTCGGGCACATTGTTTAAGACACTCATGTTTTCCCAGTCGAACCCGAGCATGACCTCCCGGTTCTTACCGATACCTTTGCGTTGGTATTGATACTCTAGCGGCATTGCCACGTCGTTCTCGTCAAGCTGAAACACGGATTGTTCGACGATAGATGCGAAGAACGATTTAGCGGTGGATGACAGCAAGAAGCGATTGTCGCCAAGTTTGGTGAGTTCTCTGATGCCAGTTGCACTAACCGGGAGGCCTTTGTAATCAGCTTTGTAGGTGGCGCGAAAAGGCACAGGTTCCGCAACGGCCTGATCTATTGTGGAAATGAAGAAAAATAGCAGGCAAACCGCTCCCGCAACTCGGTGATTAAACGCCAGCGTCTGCATACTTATCTTGTAAATCCCCCGCGAGTCTATGACAATTCCGCATTCTAAGCGTATTCGAGGCGCAGATGCCAAGAATTCGAAACCATTCGGATATTATTAATAGTGATCCTCAAATTTAGTAAAAGTTCCACGTTAAGCATTCGATTTGGGTCGAACGTGCGTCATGCGGCGCTAAAATACTTGCTCGGCTGCATCACACTCTTGATGGTAAACCTACCACTACAGGCAGTGCCTGTTGATGACCTCTATACAGCTGAGGTGCTGGTTTCCTCTCAAGATGCAATTCAGCTTAAAAGGGGCGCGCAGGCTGGATTGCTTCAGGTGCTGATTAGGGTATCGGGTAATCAACAAATAGAAACGAGTCCTATGGTCGTGAGCTCCCTGAAACGTCCAGAAGCCTACTATTACCAATACAGCTACGAGACCACCGATCGTAATTTTCAGATTGGCGGCGAGCTTGTCCCTGCGCACAATCTGCGCATCGAATTTGAGCCTTCCAGTATCGCCCAGTTGGTGCGACAAGCGGGTTATCCAGTTTGGGGCAGCAATAGGCCAAGCGTGTTGCTTTGGGTGGCCGAGAGCGACGGTGCTGAACGTCGAGTGCTAGCGGAACAGGAACAAAGCGATGTTGCTGTTGCCTTAAACACGCAGGCTCGCCAGAGAGGCCTGCCACTGCTTTACCCGATACTCGATCTTGAAGATACGAGTAAGCTGTCTACAGCGGAAGTATGGGGAGCATTTATGGGGCGGATTGAAAACGCATCGCGACGTTACAGTCCGGATGCTGTGATGACGGGCAGAATTCAGAAAGACCAAGAACAATGGACCGGTACTTGGGCATGGAGTATTGAGGGCAAGTGGGTAAGCTATAGTAATGTGGCTTTTAACGCGAATGACCTTGTGGCCGAGGTGATAGATAAGCTCGCTGATGCACTCGCTGCGCGTTACGCGATTGATTCTTCAAGGGGCAGTCTGATGGTCAGGGTTGAAGCTGTGGATTCGCTAAATAGCTATGCATCGGTCACTCGGTATCTCGAATCCCTTGCGCCTGTGCTTGACTCTGCTGTGCTGGAGGTAATCGGTTCTGAAATTTTATTCCGACTGAGCACAGAGGGCCAAAGCCGGCAGTTGATGGAAATTATTCGGCTTGACGAGAAGATGGTGCTGATTAATCAGGGTCAGGATGTCAGTGGTAAGGAACTTTTGCATTATCAGTGGCTTCCGGGTAACCAGTAGCAACTTGCTTAATTCAACTTTAGCAGAGGACACGGCACGCGTATGACAACGCTGGGAAAAACCTTTTTACTGCTGATTGTTTTCAGTCTTTTGGTCTCAATCTACTTTCTGCAACCAATACTCATGCCGTTTCTTGTCGGTATGGGGCTCGCTTATCTGGGCGATCCGTTAGTGGATCGATTAGAAACCCTTGGCGTTGGGCGAACTTCAGGTGTGTTTATTGTTTTTGTTGTTTTTCTGCTGCTGATTATCGGAGTGTTGCTTATTCTGATGCCGATACTCGCCAAGGAGATAAGCGCTTTGGTGAGTAATATTCCGCAAGCGATTGTGTTGCTGCAGGAGACGACAGGCCCTTTTTTAATGTCTAATTTCGGTATCGACCCATTTGATCTGAATTTGGACGAACTGAAAGCCAAACTTGCTGGTAACTGGCAGCAAGCCGGTGGTGTTGCAGGGCAGTTGCTAACTCGGGTAACAGCATCGAGTTTTGTATTGCTGACCACAATCGCGAATCTAGCGCTAATTCCGGTCGTCGCCTTCTATTTGCTGCGTGATTGGGACATCTTGATGGGTAAAGTTCGGGAGATGATTCCCCGTGATATGGAAAATACGACGGTTGGACTGGTCAGTGAATGCGATGAGGTCTTAAGCGCTTTTCTTCGCGGACAGTTGCTCATCATGTTTATTCTAGGATGTATTTATGCTGTTGGATTGTATTTTGTCGGCCTCGACCTCGCGTTTTTGATTGGTATGTTAGCGGGACTTGCCAGCATTGTTCCTTATCTTGGTTTTATTGTCGGGATTATTGCCGCTGCAATGGCTGCCATGTTCCAGTATCACGACCTGATTTATCTTCTGTATGTGGCGATTGTTTTTGGATTTGGCCAGTTACTTGAAGGCACGGTGTTGACTCCGCTGCTGGTAGGAGATCGTATTGGCTTGCACCCCGTTGCAGTCATTTTTGCTGTGCTGGCGGGTGGTCAGTTGTTTGGGTTTGTTGGTGTGTTGCTGGCGCTTCCGGTTGCGGCAGTCGTCATGGTGTTTATCAGACACCTTCACGACCAGTACAAAGAAAGCGAGTACTATGCGCTGCAATCCGCCGATGCTTCAATGACAGAGCTAACAGTTTCCGAGATCACTGGTGCTGAACAGGCTGCGGTAGATTCGAGTGATCCGAAGCAGTCCAAGGAATGAGTGACATCGGTCGGCAAGCGATTCTTGATTTCAGGTTGCGCGATGACGCAACTTTTTCAAACTATGTGGGTGACGCTGGTAAAAATTTGCAGCTCACTGCAGGAATGGCTTTTATCTGGGGTGACGCAGGTTCTGGTAAGTCGCATTTACTACAGGCTTTCTGCCATGCCGAGCCGTCGTCTATCTTTCTATCCGATCTTCCAACATTAGATGCTTCGATCCTTCGCGGTCTGGAATCTTTCAAGCTTATTTGCATTGATGACGTAGACCAGGTGATTGCAAATAACATCTGGCAGGAAGCATTGTTCCATCTGATCAATGATTGTCTAAGTTCAAAAAGTCATCTCGTGTTATCTGCCGCCAGTCCCGCAGCTAAGCTCGATTGTCAGCTTCTTGATCTGCAGACCAGATTAAATGGCATTGTGGGCATTGAAACTGATAGGTTATCCGATAGACAGCGGTTGGAGGCGCTCAAGCTGAAAGCGAGTAGTCACGGGTTTGATTTTTCTGATGAGGTTGGACACTTTATTCTCGCCAGAGCGGGGCGAGATATGCATTCGCTTATTGCCATATTTGAAAAACTCAATCATGAAACGTTGAGAGCGCAGCGAAAAGTGACGATACCATTCGTAAAACAGGTATTGGACTTGTAATGAACACAATACTTTTTACCGGTGGTGGTACTGCCGGGCATGTGACGCCCAACATCGCGCTGATGGAGCGGTTTCGCGAGAATGGATGGAAGATCCACTACGTTGGCAGCCAAGCCGGTATCGAGCACACATTAGTGGGCAACCTCGACGTGCCGTATCATGCTATTGCGACTGGAAAGTTGAGAAGATACTTTTCGTGGCAAAATTTTATTGACCCGCTGTTCATTCTTTTGGGTTTTTTTCAAAGTTTATTTGTTTGTTTACGAATAAGGCCGGATGTGGTTTTTTCAAAGGGCGGGTTCGTGACAGTGCCTTTTGTTATCGCCGCCTGGGTCTGTCGTATCCCCGTGATCTGTCATGAGTCAGACACAACTCCGGGTCTTGCCAACAAGCTTAGTACACCTTTCTGTCGACATGTGTGTGTAACTTTTCCACAAACGGCGAAATTTTTACCTTCAGACAAAGTCGTTGTCACGGGCTCTCCAGTAAGAGATTCGCTCATTCATGGAAGTCCTGAACGGGGGGCTGATTTCTACCCGTCGATTTCAGGAAAACCTCGTCTGCTCATATTTGGCGGAAGCCTAGGTGCCGGACCAATTAATCAGCAGGTTGAGATAGCGGTGCCGGAACTCGTTAAGAAATTTGATGTGTTACACGTGGTTGGTGCCGGCAATATGAGTGCTGCACTAGGTTCGGTTCGTGACACAGGCTACGGATATCGTCAGGTAGAGTTTATTCAAGATGAGTTTGGTGATGTGCTATCAGCTGCAGATGTGGTTGTTTCTCGTGCCGGGGCGAATGCGATTTATGAGCTCATTCTGCTGCGCAAACCGCACATACTGATACCTTTGTCGGCAGCTGTTAGCCGGGGTGACCAGATTGAAAATGCAAAAGTCTTTTCAGCAGAGGGTTTCAGTCGAGTTATTGATGAGTCTGAACTTAATCCGGAAAGTTTGTTGAAGGGGCTTGATGACCTGATGGCTGAAATTGATAAAGTGAAAATTAAGCTGGCGGCGTTTGAGCGCATTGACTCGGTTGGCCGTATCACGAAATTGCTTGAGAAGCAGGTCTTATAGTTTGTCATTTTAGCTAACCACACGGGGCGCTCTCCCAGCATTTAAACCGTTCTTGTTTTTAGGCTTGTCCGGCCTAGTTGTCGGCTATTGCGCGCATTCTTCGCTGTATCATCTTACAGTCGAATAGCATCGAAACTTAACCCAATTGAACCGAGTGCTGTTGGATCTCAAGCAAGGGGTTGAATCTTGCTTGATTGGTGTTATAGTATACTACATCACCGAATAACTAGATGGCCAAAACGGTTATGCAGATTAGTTGGAACGAAAAGGACCCAATCTACCGGCAACTTCATGATCGCATTGTCGAGCTCATTCTCGAGGGTGTGTTCAGTGATGGGGAGGCGCTTCCGTCGGTGCGTCAAATATCAAGTGACCATCGGATTAATCCGATTACCGTGTCAAAAGCACTTCAGATTCTTGTCGATGATGAGCTTGTCGAAAAGAAAAGGGGGCTAGGCATGTTTGTTGTTGAGGGCGCAAGAGAAAAGCTCTCACAGATTGAGAAAGATCGGTTTATAAACGTTGAGTGGCCGCTAATTTGTGAACAGATTGAAAGACTAGGTCTGTCGATTGAGGAATTGTTAAGCAACCTGGAGACTAAATCCAGCCAAGGGGATCAGGTATGAGTGAAGTAGTTGTAGCCAACGGGCTGACAAAGTCCTACGGTGATTTTAGAGCGCTGGACGATGTTAACTTTACGATAGAAAAGGGCTCAATAGTTGGATTGATTGGGCCCAACGGTGCGGGAAAAACCTCTACACTAAAGTCCATTCTGGGTTTGACAGAATTTGAAGGTGAGCTTGAAGTGTTGGGCACAGACCCAAGAAAAGGTCGGCATCATGTGATGGAAAGTGTTTGTTTTATTGCAGACGTGGGTGTCTTGCCTCGATGGTTAAAAGTATCCGAAGCGCTTGATTATATTGAAGGGGTGCATGCCGGGTTTAGTCGAGAAAAGGCAGAAACCATGCTCGCGGAGACAAATATTTCACCAAAGCAGAGGGTGAAACAATTATCGAAAGGCATGGTTACTCAACTGCACCTAGCGCTTATCTTGTCAATCAGTGTTGATTTACTTGTGCTTGATGAGCCAACACTTGGTCTCGACATTCTCTACAGAAAAGCATTCTACGATCAGTTGCTAAACGATTATTTTGATCATGAAACCAGCATTATTATTAGTACGCATCAAGTCGAAGAAATCGAATCGCTGCTGTCACATCTGTTGTTTATAGATCAGGGAAACATCGTATTGGATAGCCCGATGGAAAGTTTGGCGGATTCATTTTGTGAAGTGATTGTGAAACCGGAACAAACAGACAAAGCCCGAGGATTAAACCCTATTCACATTCGAGAATCTCTCGGTCAAAAAAGCATGATATTTGAGAACGTTGATCGCAGCTATCTGGAACCGTTGGGTGATTTGCACGTGCCGAGTGTCGCAGATTTATTTGTTGCAAAATTACAGAGGGCAGCCCGATGAATAAATTTACGATTCTGCTGCGGCGAGAAATTTGGGAAAACATAAACAGCTTCGTTTATTTGCCCATAGTTGTTGCTTCACTTTGTGCCTTTTTTCTTATTTCAGGTATTGGTGCCCTCCAAATTGGCGGAGGCTCAATCAATATTCACGCAGATATTGACTATAAAAGTGATCAAATGACACAGACCTACGATGTCAATGATACCTTCGACTCGTTAGTTGGGCGTGGGTTGCAGGAGTTTGCCAGTCGACCAGAACCATCGAAGAGAAATGCCCTGAATCGTGTTTACCTAGGAATTTCTGACCCGCTGATGATCACGTTAAGGCTAGTTATCATTTTTTACCTCGTGATGAGTCTGTATCAGGATCGAAAGGACCGAAGCATTCTATTTTGGAAATCCATGCCCGTTTCAGACTTCACGACTGTTTTGTCGAAACTGATCACAGCGCTGGTTGTTGTGCCTGCTATTTACCTTGCATGTTGTATGGCGCTCCACCTTGTGCTCTTGTTGGTAAGTTCGTTAAGTGCGTTGGGGCATGATGTCCCCATTTGGTCGACCCTTTGGGCGCCAGCAGGCATTATCACCCGTTGGCTTGAGATGGCGAGCTATTTACTGATTGTCGGTTTATGGTGCCTACCTTTTTTTGCTTGGCTACTCATCATATCGTCCAGAGCGAAATCCGTACCTCTTGCCTGGATCATTGGTTTGCCATTTGTACTGATCTTATTGGAAACTATTTTCAGCAGCACCGGGTATGTGAAGGATTTCATCAGTGATCATGTTGCGCCGTTAACTATGGCTAAGGATTTAGAGCGAGGCATTGGCCCGATAATCGATCGCGTGATGAATGTTGAACTCTTGATAAGCCTTGTGATTGGTTTGGCCTTTATTGTTGGTGCTGTGTTGTTCAGAGGTAAAGCAGATGAACTTTAAACAGATGATAAGAATCAGGCGTATTAGAGCAGCATCTTTCGGCCAGCTTTTTGGGCTTTTAGTGTTGCTCTCTGGTTTTATCGCCAGTACCGGACTTCGGGTTGAACCCGGTGCTGAGGTTGCTTTGCTGGGAGAACAAATCATTGATTACGTTGAAGTCCAGCAAACGGGGTTTAGGGATCTTGCAGTGGCATCGCCGAGAGAAGACGCTGCCTATAGCTTTCTGAAACGAATGGTCGTGATTTCTTTCAAAGCCGGTGGTGTTTCGATCCAAAATTAACCTGCCGTTTGAGTGTTGTCCGAACACATGTAGTTTTACTAGGTACTTGCTGGTGCACTCGCAGCACCCTGTGGTTTGGCGCTGATGTATATCTTGTTATTCATCGTACTGAGCCATGTCGATAAGGTAGTTAAATTTACTGTCGCGATACCTTTCGCCGCAGGATTCTAGGTTATACTCGCCGGTCCAAATTCCAATAACCTTTATCGGAGAATACCTATGAAAGGTACCGTGCACTATGAAACCCGGGGCGAGATTGCTCTACTGAGTATCGACAATCCGCCCGTTAATCCGTTGTCCTCTGGCGTACGCCAAGGTTTGTTTGACGGTATGACTAAAGCGCTGGCCGATGGTGCAATAAAAGCTGTCGTGATCACCGGCCTCAATCGGGCTTTTATCGCTGGTGCCGACATCAGTGAGTTTGGTGCAGCAGCGAGTGAAGGCGTTGGGCTGAGTGAAGCGCTAGATATTATGGAAAATAGCACGAAGCCTGTGATCGCAGCGATTAATGGCACGGCATTTGGTGGCGGGCTGGAAACTGCCTTGTGCTGTGATTACCGAATTGCGGCACCGACCGCGCCCGTTGGTTTGCCAGAAGTGAAACTGGGCCTATTACCCGGTGCTGGTGGCACCCAGCGATTACCCCGCCTCATTGGTGCTCAGGCGGCAATTAAGGCCATCGTTTCTGGGGACCCCATTATGGCGCCTCAGGCGCAAAAGCTTGGAATTGTCGATCGAATTGCCGATGGCGACATTGTTGAGGAAGGTATCAAGTACGCTGAGGAAATCGTTGCAGCAGGTAGTGCGACGAGAAAAATTCGTGATCTGACTGACAAGATAGCTGGCGACAAGGGCAACACCGAGGTTTTCGAGAACGCTGCTGCGCAGCTAAACAAAACCAATCGGGGGCAGTTTGCACCGGCGCAAATCCTCAAATGCGTTGAGGCTGCGGTTAACGCTGACAGTTTTGATGCAGGTATGGCGGTTGAAAGGGAGTGTTTTGCGGCCTGTATGCAGGACCCCCAGCGTGAGGCTTTAATCCATATCTTCTTTGCAGAAAGAGCGGCTAACAAGATTCCTGGTTTATCTAAAGATGATCCATTGATTGATATTAACAAAGGTTCCGTGATCGGCTCTGGCACAATGGGCGGCGGCATCGCCATGTGTTTTGCTAACGCCGGTATTCCTGTTCGTTTGCATGATAATAACGCGGAAAATCTTGCGAAAGGTTTGAAGGTTATTGAAGGAAACTATGCGCGCACCGTGTCAAAAGGTAGATTGACGCAGGAAGCAATGGATAAGCGAATGTCATTGATCATTCCTACGGAGAACTTTGATGATCTGGGTGATGCTGATGTTGTGATCGAAGCGGTCTATGAGAATCTGGATCTCAAGAAAGAGATATTTGCGAAACTCGACAAAGTCATGAAGCCGGGCGCACTGCTTGCTACCAATACTTCAGGTCTCGATGTTGATGCGATAGCCAACATGACTTCACGCCCAGAGTTTGTTTGTGGCATGCATTTCTTTAGTCCAGCTAATGTAATGCGTTTGCTGGAAGTTGTCCGAGGCGACGCTTCATCTCCTGCGACTCTTGGCACAGCGATGGCACTGGGTAAGCGCTTAGGTAAGGTTTCCGTGATGGCGGGTAATTGCCCCGGTTTTATCGGTAACAGAATGATCGGTGGTTACAGCCGCCAAGCGAGCACGATGATTTTGGAAGGTGCAAAACCCGCTGACGTCGATCGGGTGATATACGACTTTGGTCTAGCGATGGGACCTTTCACCATGGCAGATATGGTTGGCTTAGATCTTGGCTGGAGAGCACGCAAGATGGTGGGTGGTTCAAATGAAATTACCGCGCGCATCCCAGATGAGCTCTGTGAACTCGGTCGCTACGGACAGAAAAATGGAAAAGGCTACTATCAATATGCTGAAGGTGATCGAACGCCACGTCCTGACCCCATTGCAGATGAAGTAGTCGCCAAGGTTGCGAAGGACTCAGGTCTGAAGCAAAAAGCGTTCAGCGATGACGAAATTCTCAAGCGGTGCATCTACCCGTTGGTGAATATTGGCGCTAAGTTGCTCGAAGAAGGACATGCCCTGCGTGCCGGCGATATCGATACGGTTTACGTCAACGGTTATGGCTTTCCTACTTATGTGGGCGGGCCTATGTGGTTTGCAGATGCACAAGGTCTCGACACGGTACTAGCCGACATCGAGCGTTTCTACGACGAAACGGGTGACGCTGTTTGGCAACCTTCTGAACTTTTGAAGAAGCTTGTAGCAGAGGGTAAAACTTTCGCTTCACTGGATGCATAAGCTCACTGTAATAGAGGTCGTAGATTAGGTGACCCGCAGCTTTGGCGCTTGCTCAGGATTCAAAATGGGCAAGCGTTTCGAAGCAGCGGGTTTCTTTTATAGTGTATCTACAGGCAATGACTTTGCTTTCCTGAAAGCAGCTAAAGCAAGTACGGCAATAACGTAGAAAGTAATAAACATGCCCAGCCCGCCGCCAAGAAATGCTAAGGCGCCGGGTATGTCACCTGGCCCGAAAGGTGTATCTCCGATAGACAAACCCCGATTGGTTGAAAAGTTTCCACCCCAATAGAACAGTGTGTTACCCCAACCCATGATAATCATTCCCCATCCTGACCACTTGAACTGACGTTCGCTAAGATCAAGCTTTAACATCACGATGGCAATCACCGCCATCATTACACCGTTGGTGATGCCGCCAACATGCGCCGCTTGCCAGCCACGCGTTGTGCCCGGAATTGCGACTTCCCAGACGGGCAACGGCCATAGCGTCACAGCGCCTAGTAATGAAAAAATAAGCATCACGCCTGCCGCAAGACCAACGAACAGAACGATCATTCCATGCGCAATAACAAGATAGGTGAGTTTTTGTTGGCTTGGTGTTGACGACGGTTGATCTGACATGGAAATCCCTTGTGATGTTTACGGTGAGGTCATCATT
Source organism: Candidatus Azotimanducaceae bacterium (assembly GCA_965657335.1). Lineage (GTDB taxonomy): Bacteria > Pseudomonadota > Gammaproteobacteria > Pseudomonadales > Azotimanducaceae > UBA4582. The sequence goes on along the minus strand of CBFHOH010000024.1, from coordinate 29,123 downwards.
TCTTTTACGGATTTTTCTGAAAGCGAGTGAAGGTCATTTCCTTCTGAATAAAACTGGCGCCAAGCGATGGCGATGGCATTTTGTGAGTTTGTGCAAATTGGATGATTGCGCGGGTGATATTTGCGCGAGAGTACCGGCAAAGCAGCGACAGCAAGATCCCAGGCAAAGCCAGCAAAAAACTTCCAAGCTTTGAAGGCGCGTCTGGGCTGTTTGTAAAATCCTTCGGTTTTAATCATATGGGCGAAGGCCTTAAGCGTTTCCCAAGCTATATGGCTGTACGCGTAACAAACCATGCCGCGTCGGTACCATTCATCATCGGGATAAAACGCTCGATAAAAGTCGAAGGCAACGGCGCCATGCTCAACCTCTTCTACTTGATGCCAGACCCAAAGAGCGCGCAATGTCGGGTCTGCCACTGCCATCAATTCTTCGTACCTGTTGAGAATGATCATGCCGCCGAGAAAGGTAAAGGTCTCGTAGCCGGCAGTGAAGCCAATCTTGAAACGTTGGCTCCGGCGACTCGCGGCTTGCTCGAACCACGCTTTTGCTGATTCATCCAGCTTTAAGACATCTGGGTATCGCTTAGCCATTTCTTTGGTCCAGTTCACAAAGTTAAAAGCGTGATGTGATTCTTGGCCAATAATGCGTTGAACATCGTCGATGAGCTTAGGCTCTGATAACTCGCCTCGATACTGGCGCATGACTTTGACGAGGAACCGCTCGAAATGGGGGACGTGAATGCCCAAAGCGTTGATGAAAATAGCAAAATCAGGGTTGCTTTGGCTCCAGATCGGGTTGTGGTTTTCTACAGTATCGAAATTAAACCTGAATTGACGGACAGGAAAATTATCCATCGGGTGAACAGACTTTGAAGCACTGCCCGCGCGCGCACGATGGTGTTCAGACAGATTACTGTCATTGCCGACCTTTCTAGCAGCGTTATTGGCGTGAGTAGCCATATCTTTGACGTCTTTGAGACTGACTTGACCACGAGTTTAGCTTGTCTGCAATCAGGGGTAAATAATGGCCTACAATCAGGCTGCTTGGCGTCCCTGGCGTATGATTAAAAGGGTTGCGATTGCCTTCCATAGCGAGACGCCGCGAGCGATCCGTTAAGGCTGGAAGCACCATATTGATACTTTTGCTCAGTATTATCCGCCAAAGTAAGTGTCTAAATGTCGGGACTTGAAGCTCGGAGTGCTATTGAGAGAGATGCTTTATTAAATTTGATAATACAGTTTGGAAGATTTTTCATTTAACTCGTCTCCTTTCCACGAGGGTTTTGTGTAGAATGTGCCGCTTCATTCAGGCGCATTCGGAATTACCGGATAAAAAGGAGCAAGTGACAGATGCACAAGGTGAAAACCCTTAACAATATCTCTGAGAAAGGACTAGGCAAATTTGCTCCCGAAGGCTACGAGCTAAGTGCTGATCACGCTGACCCGGAAGCTATCGTGCTGCGAAGCCATAAGCTAACCGCAAATGACATTACGCCGTCGCTCAGGGCCGTTGGTCGTGCTGGCGCGGGCGTTAACAATGTGCCAGTTGATGTTTGCACGGAGCGGGGCGTGGTTGTGTTCAATACGCCAGGCGCTAACGCGAATGCGGTAAAAGAATTGGTTATGGCGGGTTTGTTGCTGTCTCGGCGCGGCATTATTCCGGGCATTGAGTATGTTAATTCGCTGGCAGGAAGCACTGATAAGGCGGAACTGAACAAAACTGTTGAAGCTGCCAAAAAACAGTTCAAGGGTAGTGAATTAAAAGGTAGAACGATGGGGGTGCTGGGTCTGGGTGCTATCGGCTCTATGGTTGCTGAGATGGCTTTGCAGATGGAGATGGAAGTCCTCGGGTTTGATCCTGCGCTGTCGGTAGAGGCTGCTTGGAGATTATCCAGTCAGGTGCGAAAAATGGATAACATGCAGGCGCTGTTCGCTCAGTCGGATGTTGTGTCGATTCACGTACCTGCGCTTGATTCCACCCGGGGTATGATTAACAAGGAGACGCTCGCAAGTTTCCGCGACGGTGCCGTTTTGTTGAACTTTGCCAGAGAAGAGCTGGTCGACACCAACGATATGATTGAGGCTCTCGATAGCGGGAAAATCTCTCAGTACATTTCTGATTTTCCAACGCCTGAGCTTATTGGTAAAACCGGTGTAACCTCAACGCCTCACCTCGGCGCAAGCACGGCGGAAGCGGAAGAAAATTGTGCGATGATGGTAGCGGATCAGATGATCGATTTTCTCGAAAACGGCAACATTCGCAATTCTGTAAATTTTCCGGCTTTGACACTAGAGAGAACTGATGGCTTTCGGATTGCGCTATCTAACAACAATGTGCCAAGGATATTAGGGAGTGTTTTATCCATCCTTGCCGATAGAAATATTAATGTTATCGACATGTTAAACAAAAGCCGTGACGATATTGCCTACAATTTAATTGATGTTGCCAGTGAGCCAACAGCAGATTTGATCAAAGACATCGAAATGATTGATGGTGTTATCAACGCCAGAAGTCTGGGCTAGCGTCAGTCTGTCTCTTTGCTCTGCTTGTTTCGATCTCTGATTTTGAAACGGGCAGGGTCCAATAACCCACGCCAACTTGTTGGCGTGGGCTCGTCACAGATCAGCCGCGCAAGATATTCCCCGCTGGCAGGAGCATGCGTCGCACCGTGAGCACCAAAACCGGTGCAGACAAAAAGCCCTTTTTCATAGTCTGTGTATTCGCCCGGCACCTTTCGGTGTCGATTTTCCGAGCAGAATTCTGCCAGCGCATCCCATCGAGGAAGGCCGCCAACGATCGGTATTCGATCGCGGGTGGTACATCGAATGCCTACCTGTTCATCCACGACCTCAAAAGAGGTATCAATGGTTGCTTGAAGTGCGGAAACGAGTTTTTGCGTGTCGTTTGCATTTGTTTGCAACGAGATTGATTCTCTGGAGTTTGTTGCACTGAAGATACGCGTGCCATGCCGGTCTTCGGGAAAGATGGTATTGCTACCGCTGGTGATCGCATTGGACTGAAGCTGTTCTGCACGCACGGATATAGCTTGGCCTCGGTTCGTATTCAACGCGAGCGGTTGCAAAACTTCGAGGTTTGAATAACCAGTTGCGAAGACGACGTTCGTCGCATCGGCGATAAGAGTGCCTTCAGAGTCTAGTAAAGACCAGCCATGCTCGGAGTGCTTGATGCCGGAAATTTCAGTGTTGGTCATTAAGTCGATTTGTTGCAGCGTCTCATGGTACGCCTCTGAAACATTTACCCAAGCAGCCGATTTGAAGATCAAATTTCCCCAACCTTCTTGTTGCTCGTAGTTGATAAAAGTTTCAGGAAAGTAGTCGCTTATGCGTCTTAGTCGATCGGCCTCTGCCTTATCCTTGGCGAGTTTTTCGTATGCACAAATATTTGCGTGCTGCTCGCGCAGCGCGTACTGAAAGGCACTCAGAGAGAATATCGAAAAAGGATCAGGTCTGACACTGACGTGAGGATAAATCGCAAGTTGATTGATCGCCGACGCGCCGTTGACTGAGTATTGTCCTTGTTCAATTATTTGAACACTGTGGCCTCGTTTGAGTAGTGATTTCGCGCATGCAAGTCCCGCAAGTCCGGCACCAACGATGACTATTTGATTCTCTGCAGGATTGTTGCGGCTCCAATGTTGTTTTTGATTCACGGAAGCGGCGGCAGTCATGTTATTCACCGGAGCTTCAAATTTAGCCGTAAGCATCTCCCGCTTTCCGCCAAAGCCTGGTTTCTTAGCAATAGTGAAGCCGAGGCTTGAAAGCCTTCTGCGTAGCGCGCCAGAGACAGAGTAAGAACTGAGCGTCGTGCCTGAGTAGCTTAGGGCTGGCAGTCTGGACAGGAGCTCGTCGTTCCACATACGTTCATTCTTGCCGGGGCTGAATCCGTCGAGGAATATTGCATCAACTTTGTGGTGAAGCTCTGTTAGCGCGCTGACATCTTCGCCCAAAATTAGCGTGAGGCAAACATCGTCGGACAGCCAGACAAGATGTGTGCCGCGGGTGGCGACGGGATAAGCATCAATGAGTGCATGGGCAAATATTTTCAGCTGTTGATCTTCGAGCGTCGAGTACAGTTTTTTCAGTGCAACGACATCGACGGGATGTTTTTCGATAGAAATAAAGTTAAGTATGTGGCCGGGCTTTGCTCGATTCGCTTGCCATAACTGTGCTGTGAGCAGGCAATTGAGTCCAAATCCAAATCCGAGTTCAAGTATGGAGAAGGAAGCTTGTTGTTCTCTCCAGCGTTCGCCGAGTTTGTTGGCATCTAAGAAGACATGGCGTTTTTCTTCGACACCCTGATCGGGATTCCAATAAATGTCGCCATACTGAGGAGAGCGGGGTGCGCCTGCGCTATCCCACTCGACTTGGGCGTAGGGCTGTAGATAACCTTCCGTGGTGCTGTCTGCTTGTTCGTTCACTCGGGCGTAGAAAGGTTGGTTGCAATCGGGCGGTCTGTGTTAGTAATCCACTCGCTCCATGAGCCAGGATATAAAATCGGCTCCGGATAGCCCGCATGTACGAGAGCAAGAATATTATGTGCTGCTGTGACCCCTGAGCCACAGTAACATGCGGTTTGCGTACCGCTGTCGATCCCAGCGTCAATAAATCTTGCTTGTAATTCGCTGCTCGATTTGAAACACAGTGTGTCCGTTAGGTTTTGCACGAATGGTAGGCAGTGCGCGCCGGGTATGTGTCCAGCGATGGGGTCGATTGGTTCTACCTTGCCATCGAACCGTTCCTGATCCCTTGCATCGATAATGAAGTGTCCACAATTGATGATGTTGTCAGCATCAATGGTTTTACTAATAGGGTTTGCAGGTGTAAATTTTGCGGGAATTAAAGCGGGTGTGCTTGTCTCTGTAGGTAAACTGGCAGCCTGCCAGGCGGTAAAACCACCATCGAGCACGCGTACATCTTCATGACCTACCCAGCGCAACATCCACCAAAGTCGCGCTGCAAAAGCACCGTTAGCATCATCGTAGGCAACGACGCTCGCGCTGTTGTTGACGCCCCATTTCTCCAGCGTTGCCACGAAAGCATCTTTAGCAGGCAGTGGGTGTCGACCGGTTACACCGGGCTCGATAGGTCCGCTCAGGTCTTCGGACAAATGGGCGAAGTGAGCGCCGGGTATATGTGCATCATCGTAAGCCCGTTTGCCTGCTGCTTCGTCCATTAAGGAAGAGCGACAGTCGAAGACGATGATGTGTTCGTCCTCTGACTTTATTTTAGCCAATTCGGCAGGTGTGATGAGTGTGCCCATAGTGTTCCCTCCAGTGCCTTGCTCGTTAGCTAGCCGCCGCTTATCTTGACGGTATAACCTTGATTGACCAACTCAAGCCTCAGCTTTTCTCGCTGATCACCCTGAATAATGATGGTCTCGCCCTCGATGGTACCGCCGACGCCGCACTTTGCCTTCAGTTTTTTTGCCAGTATTTTCATATCTTTCTGGTTGAGCGGTAAACCTTTGATGGACGTGATGGGTTTTCCCGCGCGCCCTTTAGATTCCTTTTGTAGATAAATATGACCACTGCTAGACCCCACCGCTGCCTCGTCTGCTCGGTGACAAGTGCAGGCATTAATCGGTTGGTTACAGGCGGGGCAGTGTCGTCCAGACTCTGTTGAGTAGACTAGACCGGACTTTGTTTTGCTTCCTGTTCTTTTAGCCATAATTAAATGATGACACGCTACCCGTCTGAATAAATAAAGAGAGATAGGTTGTCATTATGAGCAATTTGGCAGAAATGGATAAGCTGGAACAAAAAGTCAGTAGTATCGGCGGAATCGAGCTCCATTGATTCCATGACAGCGCATTCGCTCCAAAGCACGACGAGGTGTGCTGCTTCTTCCTCCTCAATACTGGCTAACGCTGTCACCGTGCCCTGATCCAGCTCATACAGATACGGGCCATCGTCCTGCATGGTTCGATAGATGAATTCAAGATCATAGGCTTCATCACTAAAACAGTGCGTGACCAGGGCATAAAGCTGAGACCTGGCTTCCCGGTGGTACTGCCGACTAGACATGCACGGGAAACGTTCCGCCGGACTCTCTTCAATTTCGAGATCGGAAGCTGCTTCGTGGCTGCCGACAAACAGAATTTGATGCACGTTAGAGTGCTTCTACCTCGTCTGCCTGAAGCCCTTTGTCTCCATCGATGACGAGGAATTTCACGCGTTGACCCTCCGAGACAGCTTTGCGACCACTACCTTCAATATTTCGATAGTGAACAAAAATGTCATCCCCTTGGTCGCGGGTGATGAAACCATAGCCTTTCTTAACGTTGAACCACTTAACGGTGCCGGATTCTTTCGACATCAGGTTCGATGCGCCGGCGCCAGAAGCTGCCGACGCGCCACCGGTGGCAGAGCCATTAAAGATCGTTGCGATGGTTGAGCCAACGAAGACCGCGATGATGTAAGTCGCTAGTGCCGCGATCTGATGGCTATCGGCAGGTGCTGACAAACCTGTCCCGGTTGCGAGACCAAAAATGAGGTAGGCGAGTATGCCTACGATGATAGAGATAATGATGTTTTTGATGATGGCGTTCATAAATTGTAAATTGACCTGAAAAAACGAGGTGAATGATACTCATAGCGGCCGCAGATTGCCAAGCGGGGATTGCTTTTACCTGTTTAGGTGGCCTCGAAGGTGAATATGAAACTATCAGCGCTTAACGGCATTGAGAATAGCGCAGTATTGTTGGACCGTTGATGCTAAGCCCATCCATAGTGCATCTGTAATGATGGCGTGTCCGATTGAAACCTCGTCTACCGGTACGACTTGCGTACAAAAAGCACCAAGATTTTCTAGGTTAAGGTCGTGCCCGGCATTGACACCCATCCCCAGAGAGCTTGCTACGCGCGCAGCTTCAGCAAATGATGCGAGGTGGCTCTGCCTTTTTCCCTCATCCAGAAAGTCGTCTGCGAAAGGTCCTGTATAAAGCTCGATGCGCTCAACACCCAAGCGTGCCGCTAACTCTATTTGCTGCGGATCAGGGTCCATAAACAAGCTGACTCTGATCTTCTGTTGTTGAAGTTCTTGGATAATCTCAGTGAGCCGGTTTGATTCACCGGAAAGATCCCAGCCATGATCTGATGTTAGCTGGTTCGGATCATCAGGTACCAGAGTTGCTTGCTGCGGTTGAGTTTCGGCTACCAGAGACATAAAGCCCGGATACCCGTTAGATTCTTCCTCAGCGTACGGATTTCCCTCGATATTAAATTCAATATCCTTGTATTTATCTTCGCTCAACAATTGAGCGAGATCTCTTGCGTCACTCGGCCTGATATGTCGTTGGTCGGGTCTTGGGTGAACAGTAATACCCTGAGCGCCCGCTTCAAGACAGGTTATCGCCGCGTCAACAACGCTCGGTATGGTTGTGTCTCTCGAATTTCTTACAAGAGCCACCTTATTCAGATTGACGCTCAGCTTGGTCATGTAAAAGTCCTTATAGTGTTGCCGGCAATGGTTAAGCCCAGCCGCTGCCGCCCCTTCGATTATACAAGCGCCGTGCGACCCAAAAGCCTATGAGGAGGCCGCCGAAAACGACCCCCGCGCCGATTAGAAACCAGTTTTGGTTTTCGTCATCGTTGAGCTCATCAATAATGCTCATGAGCTCGTTTATCTCATTTTTCAGGTTGTCGCGTTCGTCTTTCAGGCGTTCGTTTTCTTGGTTGATTGCAATGACGTCGGCAGCAAGAGCCATCAATTCATTAAGTTCTTGCTCTACGCGTGTATGATTTTCGATCGCGCCGTCAAGGGATAGGGCAAGATCTTGATTGTCCCCTGTCAGCGATTTTGATCTTAGTAGTGCTTGTTGGTATGCCGACTCTAGCGCACTGTGATCTTGCTTTAACCTAGCAAGCGCATCTGATGCTATGGGCTGGTCTGTCAGATATTGGGTTTTGATCCAGCCGACGATATCACCCTCTGTTCTTACCTTGCTAAAACCTGTTTTTTCTACGGTCTCGAGTAGCTCAAGTGGTGTGCCGCTCTTCAGGCCTCGATGTAGGATCCTGTGCTCGGTTGTTTGTCCCCCACGAAGAGGCACATACAGAGTGTCCCTTACATAGACAGTCTCGGCCAAGATATTTGAACCCCAGAGAAGCAGAACCGTAAAAAGTGAAATGGAACGTTTGCTGATGAACATTATATTGAACCGGATATTAGATTTGGTCTGTGCTTTGTTAACAGTGTGATGCTTAAGGCAGTACTTTCTTAAAAGGCTTAACGACAACTTTCTCGTAGACGCCGGCTTTGACGTAAGGGTCTGCATCTGCCCAGTTTTGCGCTTCCTCCAGCGAGTCGAACTCGGCAACAACGAGACTGCCGGAAAAACCCGCTTCCCCAGGGTCTTCGTTGTCAATCGCAGGGTGTGGACCCGCAAGAATAATTCGGCCCTCGGACTGCAGCGCTTGCAGGCGATCAAGATGTGCAGGGCGAGCGGCGAGCCGCTCTGTCAGGCTGTTTTCAACATCCTGGCTAATAATGGCATATAGCATAGGAGGGGTTCCCTCGGGGTCTTCATGAATGAGTGTTAAAACCGCCTTAACACGTGTCTCGTTATCAACAAATTAATTAAACGAACTTAGGATTGCGTATCCGCGGTATCTTTGGAGAACGGAGCAGCGCCGCCAGAGGCATCCTTTGTTTTTTCAGGCTCCGAAAGGTAACCACCTTTCACGAGGTAGACCATCGTGCAGACCATGTAAAAAATGGTGAGTCCCATACCGCCAAATAACTTGTAGGAAACCCAAAAATCTAGACTAAAGTTGTAGGCGACAACCAAATTAAGCGCGCCTGCGATAAAAAACCCCAGCGCCCAGCCATGGTTGAGGTTCCGCCACGCGTTGTCCGGCATCTTAACTTGCTGCCCGATCATTTTTTTAAGCAGGTTTGTCTTCACTAAAACGGCGCTGCCCCAGAGTGTGACGGCAAACAACCAGTTGACGATCGTGGGTTTCCATTGGATAAACACTTCGTTTCGGAACAACAAGGTTGCACCGCCGAAAATCATGGCAATAGCGAAAATGACGAGCGTTTTCTTTTCCACGGTACCTGTTGTGAAATACTCGAAAGCAACTTGCACAAGCATGCCGGCCATTAGCACGCCTGTACTCAGATAAATGTCTTTAGTGGTGAAGTACACCCCAACGAACAGGGCTACGGGTATAAACTCGATAAATTGCTTCATAAATTCCTGTTTTTTTGTGCTCACGTCGCACGGGCTAAAAAAAGCGTATGTTAACCCAGATTTTGTCTGTATCAACCCTATTAAGCGAGCGAGCAAAAAAAGCATGATGATATCCCTGTCATTCTTGCCAGATGAAATACTTCATGCCAAATTCCATGAAACCTGCCTAGGCTCGGGGTTTGATACTTTTATCGATACTTGTATCGCTTTATCCTCTATGATGCCTGTCGTTGCTGCGAGGCCAGCGAAAAGTGACAAAAAAAGTTCAGGCGCTGGCCCGAATCGGTGCGAGCAAAAAGCGAGTTAAAGGTCATAACAACAAGATGAATCAGTCACTATGAGTCAGTTTTTTCGAATACATCCCGATAACCCTCAGCATCGGCTGATCGCACAGGCCGTCGACATTGTGCGTCGTGGTGGCGTTATTGCGTACCCTACGGATTCTGCCTACGCACTTGGGTGTCACATCGGTGATAAGAATGCGCTGCAGCGGCTTCGGCAAATACGTCGGTTAGATGATGATCATCATTTCAGTCTTGTGTGTCGAGATCTCTCCGATCTAGGTATCTACGCCAAAGTCAGTAATGCAGCGTACCGGCTTCTCAAGGCTGCGACCCCGGGTCCTTACACTTTTATCCTGCAAGCAAGTCGCGAGGTTCCCCGGCGCCTTGTTAACCCCAAGCGAAAGACGATAGGGCTGCGAGTGCCTGAAAATGAGATATGTGCTGCGTTGCTGGCGGAGTTAGGTGAACCTATCATGAGTTCAACGCTCATCATGCCAGGCGATGAGTATCCTCTGTCTGATCCCTATGAAATGAGAGAGTTGCTTGAACATCAGGTCGATCTGGTGATTGACGGAGGCTATTGCGGTTTGGAGTCTACCACCGTGGTTGACCTAGAGCAGGACGTGCCTGTCGTCGTCAGAGAAGGTTGTGGCGATCTTGATTTATTTGTTGCGTAATCGTCCTCGCTTAATGGCGTCGGCACCGTTCAGCTAATTCCTTATAAAAAGTGCGCGTAAGAGCAGGTTGTTAATATATAATGACGGCAAAGAATAAAAACGAAAGGACTCCATCGGAATTTCCTCTCCAATAGGCTAGTAAAATTGCAAATGTCTACCACTACCTCCATCCCTATCCCGGCTAACGTCAACGAGTGAATATGCTTGACTCACAGAACCGTGTGCTCTCGGGCATGCGCGCCACCGGGCGTTTGCACCTCGGACATTACCACGGGGTGTTGAAAAATTGGATACGACTACAGCATGAATATGATTGCATGTTTTTTGTCGCAGATTGGCATTCGCTGACCACCCACTATGAAAGCACGGAAATCATTGAGGACAGCGTTTGGAGCATTGTGATTGATTGGCTCGCTGCTGGCATTAATCCGGGTTCCGCGACGCTCTTTATTCAGTCTCGCATCCCCGAGCACGCGGAGTTGCATCTGCTGTTGTCGATGATTACGCCACTTAGCTGGCTGGAGCGGGTACCGAGTTACAAGGAACAACAACAAAAGCTTCATGAACGCGATCTTTCAACCTACGGGTTCTTGGGTTATCCATTGTTACAGAGCGCGGATATTCTTAGTTATAAAGCGGGTTGGGTGCCCGTAGGTGCTGACCAAGTGCCGCATGTGGAATTTACGCGTGAGCTCGCCCGCCGTTTTAATCATATCTATGGGCGTGATGCTGGATTTGAGCAGATAGCGGAAGACGCGATCAAAAAGCTCGGACGAAAGAACGGAAAGCTCTATAGGGAATTGCGCCGTGGCTTCATGGAGCAGGGTAATCAAGAGGCGCTCGAGAAAGCCAGAGCGCTGCTGCAAGACCAGCCCAATATATCCCTAGGAGACAGAGATCGCCTCTTCGGTTATCTTGAGGGTGGTGGAAAAGTAATTTTGCCAGAGCCTCAAACGCTGTTAACCGAGGATTCCGTGATGCCAGGGCTAGACGGCAATAAAATGTCGAAGTCCTACGGTAATACGATTACCTTGAGAGAAGACAGCGATTCCGTTGCGCAGAAAATCAAAACCATGACAACGGATCCGGCCAGAGTTCGAAGGAACGACCCCGGTGAGCCAGATAGATGCCCAGTATTTAGTTTGCACAAGATATACTCTGACGACGCAACCAGAGAGTGGGCAACAGCCGGTTGCACGAGTGCCGGCATCGGATGTATTGATTGTAAAAAACCGCTGATTGATGCGATTTTGGTCGAGCAGCAGCCAATGCGTGAACGTGCGCAACAGTACGAGGAAAACCCTGAGTTGGTAAAGAGCATTGTTGCCGAGGGTTGTGAGAAGGCACGGGTCATTGCCAAATCAACGCTGGAAGATGTCCGATTGGCAATGGGGCTGGATTATCGATCGTAGCTAACGTCAGTTATCCTGCTGACCATTAACTTTGAGATGAAATACAACAATAATGACAAACGAAACGCCTGAAAATCCGGTAAGCGAGCGTGCTGATCTCGAAAAAGCGCAGTCCGAGCCTGTTGCTGTTGACGAAACTGCTGAAACGGGTCCGGCCAGTGAAGCTGCGCAAGCATCTGACTCGACCGATGCCGAGGCGGGCACACAAGCTGAACTAGATAGCCAGACAGCATCTCAAGGCGAAATGCCTTTTGCCGTAGTTGAAGGCAAACCGATGACCCAAATGCCGCTTGATTTGTACATTCCGCCGGATGCGCTGGAAGTATTTCTCGAAGCTTTTGAGGGACCACTTGATTTGCTGCTATATCTCATTAAACGGCAAAATTTGGACATTCTTGACATTAAAGTCGCAGAAATTACTAAGCAATACATGGACTACATCGAACTGATGAAGGACATGCATTTTGAGCTGGCGGCTGAATACCTGGTGATGGCTGCGGTGTTGGCAGAAATAAAGTCACGCATGCTGCTACCGCGTCAAACTGAAGACGAAATTGATGAAGATGACCCCCGTGCAGAATTAATCCGACGTCTTCAAGAATATGAGCGCTTTAAGGATGCCGCACTCAATCTTGATGAAATACCTCGCTCCAATCGTGATTATTGGATTGGCTCTGCTGATGCGCCGGTTGTCGACAAGCCGAAACCTCTGCCAGATGTTAAGCTTCAGGAAATGCTGATTGTGCTCGCTAAAGTACTCAAACGCGCGGAGAGTTTTGGCAGTCACAAAATTGAACTCGAACCGCTGTCCACCAGAGAACGGATGTCGAGTATTCTTGATCAAGTACAACTTGCTGGAGATAATTTTGTGCCTTTTCTCGCACTATTCGATCCCGAAGAGGGCAAAGCTGGGGTTGTGGTGACTTTCTTGGCCATGATGGAACTGATCAAGGAGTCTCTGCTTGAGATTGTACAAACTGAAGCTTTTGCGCCAATTCATGTAAAAGCCAAGGCCGAATCTGATGCGGTGATGGAGCCGCTCGAGTTAAATTAGCGCCTGAACAGAATTGTTAAAAACCGTCTATTTTAAAAATACTGAAAATAAGAATCGATATGAGTGAAATACCAGCCTTAAAACAAATCATTGAAGGCGCGATACTGGCAGCGGATCAACCCCTGAGTATCGATCTGATGATTCAGCTCTTTGAACATGAACCGCCCACCCGGGCAGAAGTTCGCGAGGCGCTGGCGACGATTACCGAGGAATGTGAAGGCAAAGGCTTTGAATTAAAAGAAGTTGCCAGCGGATATCGGTTTCAGGTGAAGACCGAGTATGGCGAATGGGTGAGTCGTCTGTGGGACGAGCGGCCGCCGCGGTATACTCGAGCACTGCTCGAGACACTCGCACTGATTGCTTATAAACAGCCAATTACCCGCGGTGACATCGAGGAAATAAGAGGTGTGACTGTCAGTACAAATATCATGCGAACATTACTCGAGCGTGAGTGGATTAGAGTTGTGGGGCACAGGGACGTACCTGGTAAACCTGCCATCTACGCGACCACAAAGTCGTTTCTCGACTACTTTAATCTGAGTAGCCTCGATGAGCTACCGACGCTTTCAGAAATCAAAGACCTTGATAAGGTCAATGAAGAACTTGACCTTGATGATGAAATTGTAGAGTCGCGTACGCTCGAGATACCGACAGACGATGAGGCGGAGGCTGCAGATGCTGACAGCGAAAGCCTCTCAGAAGTCACAAATAAAGTGAACGAGATTGAAGAAAACATCAAAAACCTGTTTAGGGAAGAAGAAGCTGCGGAAGAAGCGGCAGATGAAGAGCTGAATGAAATCATAGAGGAAGCAGGAGAGTCGCAAGCTGAGGTGGGTGCTGAAGAAACACCTGAAACGTCTGAAGGCGGTAACTCACTTTCTGATGAGGTTGTCACAGACGAAGGCTCAGAAAACGAGAGTGCAGAAGCTGAAACCCACGAGGATACAACATTACAAGACACAGACGCGCCGGTTGAATCGAATACGGTTGAAGGGTCTGATAGTCGTGACGTAGAAGAGCCGAACGAGACTGACGATGCTGAGCCTCGGGAGTTGTCTTAAGTGAATGCACACGGCGCCTTGCCAGCCTGCGTTCTAGTAGGTGACGTCTGATGGCAGATAAGCTGCAAAAAATACTCGCTAATGCCGGCCTTGGCAGTCGGCGTGGTATTGAAAAGTGGATAGAAGAGGGGCGAGTGAGCGTCAATGGCAAGGTCGCGAAAATAGGCGATCGCGCAGAGGATGAAGATCGAATATCTGTCGATGGCAAACCGATAAAAATGGTCACACAGTCGCATCGGCATTTGCTCTATAACAAGCCGCCAAACGAAATTTGTTCACGAAACGACCCTGAGGGTAGAAGGTCGGTCTTCAAGCGTTTGCCTCGACTTGAAAAACAGCGCTGGATCTCCGTGGGTAGATTAGATTATTCAACCAGCGGATTGCTGTTGTTCACAACTGATGGAGAACTTGCGAACAAACTGATGCACCCTTCATTTCAGATCGAACGTGAATATGCAGTGCGAGTGCTGGGTAACGTCACGGAAGAGAAGTTGACGGCGATGCGTGAAGGCGTACTGCTTGAGGATGGTTTGGCGAAGTTTACAGATATCCAGAAAGGTCAGGAAGAAGATGAGAGTGCAAACCAGTGGTATTACGTGGTGATCATGGAGGGGCGCAATCGTGAAGTCCGACGGTTGTGGGAATCTCAGGATCTCACTGTGAGCAGGCTCAAGCGAACTCGTTATGGCAGTTTTTTTATTCCCAGCTCAGTCAAGTCAGGCAAGTCAATTGAGCTCAAGGGACGTGATATCGATGACCTTTATTTGATGGCTGGCGTTGAGCCCGTTAAACAAAAACAACATCGACAGGCAAACAAGAAAGGCAAGAAGGCACCACGGTCAGGCGAGCGCCAAAGAGGCCAAGGGCACTCCAAGGAACGTGCGAAACCCAGCTAGAGGGTTCGGGTAACATTGCCGGTGTTGTTTAGCCTTGCAAGGTCTCGCCTTTGATGTGTTGGCTGTCATCTCCCATGAGGTAAAGGTAAAGGGGCATCAGGGCCTCTGGCGTCTTCAAAGTGGCGGGATCCTCGTTTGGGTACGCGGTCGCTCTCATGCTGGTGCGGGTGCCCCCAGGGTTTAAGATGTTGACCCTGATAGAGGAAGCGTTTTCCAGCTCTTCCATCAGCAGTTTTGCCAGACCTTCAAGCGCATATTTAGAAACCGAATACGCGCCCCAGTAAGCGCGGGGTGTTGCTCCTACGCCGGAGCTGGAGAACAGCAGTGAAGCACTTGTTGATTGTCTTAGAAGCGGCATGAATATGCGAGTCATTAGAAAAACAGCATGCAAGTTGACCTGCATGACTTTCATCCAAGTATTGATATCGTAGTGTTCAACAGGCACGCGCTCGCCGAGAATGGCGGCGTTGTGAAGAAGTCCATCAAGACGTCCGTATTGTTGTTCCATGACTTCAGCAAGTTTCTGTATCTCATCCGGTGTTGCGGTCGCGAGATCCATTGGCGCGATACCAGGTTCGGGTCCACCCGAGGCAATAATTTCGTCATAGACGCTCTCAAGCTTGGTTGTTGTTCGACCAAGTAGTATCACGGTTGCACCATGCATCGCATAGGTCAGCGCAGCGACTCTGCCGATACCGTCACCGGCTCCCGTCACAAGAATTATTTTGTCTTTGAGCGAATCTGCAGGGGCGTTGTAGTCCATAGATAAATCCAAGTACCTAAAAAATCAGTAGATGATTGCGGATGTAATTGTACAGGTGATGAGAACATACGTCCGCTTAATTTGTGCCTGAAGCAGGCATCCAGCAGAATTTTGCTCTACTCGCTTCCACGTCAACAACCATAGCGGGAGTTGCTAAAGGGTGAAGCTTGGTCGTGCTCGCCAAATCTGCGTTGGCTGTTTAGCGTTTGAAGACTCGTATCTAACAAAATCACTATCGTGGCAAAGCCAATAAGCCGCAAAAAACGAACGCCAAGAACTGAGTCAGGTATGTCGAGGGAAAAATGTAGACAGATGTTATGGGGTAGCGCCTAGCCCTTTGTTATGCCGTCAGCGTTGCTAAGAGGTCAGGCCGCTGCGGTAGCATGAGCAAGATAGTTAACATCGGTATCATCACTGAGTTTGTAGATACCCGTCAGAGGGTTGTAGGTCATTCCCCTGAGATCCTGTAGCGAAAAGCTTTCCTGACGCAGCCATCTACCCAATTCAGACGGTTTGATGAACTTGTCATAGTCATGGGTGCCTTTTGCTAACAGTTTGAGAATGTATTCTGCGCCTATAACAGCAAGCGCATAAGCTTTTGGGTTGCGATTAATCGTAGAGAGAAAAAGGTGTCCGCCGGGTTTCAACAATTTGCCGCAGGTGGCGATAATTGAGTGGGGGTCAGGGACGTGTTCAAGCATTTCAAGGCAGGTGATGACGTCGAACTTGTCATCGCCGGATGCTTCCTGCTTTTCTTGTAGGTCCTCAATCGATGTTAACTGGTAGTCGATTTGAAGATTGGACTCGTGTCTGTGCAGTTTTGCGACCTGAAGCGCTTTAGGCGCTAAGTCGATTGCCGTTACTTGCGCGCCGGCGGTTGCCAATGACTCGCTGAGAATGCCGCCGCCACAACCGACGTCAAGTACCCGTTTCCCGGTCAGTTCGACTCTTTCTTGAATATAGTTAACGCGCAGTGGGTTTATTTCATGCAATGGTTTGAATTCACTGTTCTTATCCCACCACTTTCGCGCGAGCTCGTCGAATTTGTGCAGTTCGCTGTCATCCCAGTTTTCTGTCTGGTTAGCTTGATCTTGGCTCATATCATTACTCATTTTTGATGCTAGCGGTAAATCGTTATCTTCTCATAGTCACGGGCGCCGGGTCATGAAAGAATTTTTGCTTGCCACTGGCGTGTGTTAGCAAGCATTCGCGAGGTGTCGATTTTTGTCAGGGTACGGTTTGACAGTTGATGTTCGCCATTGATCCAGACGTGACAGACCTGATTTCCTGAAGCTGCGTAAATCAAGTCTGAGGCCGGGTTGTGCATCGGTTGAAATCTCAGCGCGGAAAGGTCGACCGAAATCATGTCCGCACACTTGCCTGGTTCTAGGCTGCCAATGTCATCCTCCAGGCCCAAAAACTTCGCGCCATTGATCGTTGCCATTTCGATTACTTGATGTACTGGCAAACTTGAAGCATCGCGCGTCATCCCTTTTGCCATCAACGCTGCTATTTTCATCTCCTCAAACATGTCCAAATTGTTATTGCTAGCTGACCCGTCAGTGCCCAGTGCCACATTCACGTTGTGAGACATGAGATCACTCACGGGGCAAAAGCCGCTCGCTAATTTAAGATTGCTGACAGGACAATGAGCAATATGAGTTTGTCGTTGGGCGAGGTCGTTCATTTCCTGCGGGTCGAGTTGCGTCATATGCACGGCTTGCAGTGAAGGGGACAGGATGCCAAGTTCTCGCATGCGTTGAATTGGGCGTTTACCTGATTCGGCAACCGCATCTGAAACTTCTGCTGCGGTTTCGTGAAGATGCAGGTGGATCGGCATTTCCAGCTGTTCTGCGTACATACGCACCTGCTCAAAGCCGGCATCGGTGACGCTGTATGGGGAGTGTGGCGCAAGTGCCGGGGTGATGAGTTTTTGACTTTTAAGCGTGTCGCGCACGTCAAGCCCCTTGTTGACATGCTCCTCTTCCGTATCAGCCCATGCATTGGGAAAATGAATAATGGGTAAACCGACCTGCGCTCTGAAGCCGTGATCAATGTAGGCTTTTGCAGACGCGTTCGGGAAAAAATAGCTGTCTGCAACCGTCGTTGTGCCAGAGCAGATCATTTCGGCAATCGCCAGTGTTGTGCCGTCATAAACGAAATCAAAGTCGATCAAACGATTTTCAACCGGCCAGATGTGTTCCGCCAACCAGGTCTTAAGCTCGAAATCGTCTGCATATCCTCTGAGTAATGCCATTGCAGAGTGGCCGTGGCTGTTAACCAACCCCGGCATAAGCAACTGCTCCGGTAATGCAAGATTGGGTAAATCTGGATATTTTTCCTGTATATCCGCGGTCGGTAATAAATCCGCTATTTTGCTCCCGACGACGACAAGCGAGTGGTTTTCGAGCAGAGAATTTCTTGGAATAACGGGCAATATCCAGCGAGGGCTGACAATGAAATTAGTGTTGATCGTCGACATTTTTACTTGGGTTACCGATAGGCGGAAAATTGCTGGCCATTATAGCCATGAATCGCATTTGTTTGGCTAGAAAAGTGGTCTATCAGGTGCTGTCCGTGGTAAGATACGAGGCTTCCGCAAACGTGATTTGCCTAAGGTCATACCCTCTATTTCATGTCTGATTTCGACAACGATATAACCACCGTAAATATAGAAGACGAGCTCAAACAGTCGTACTTAGATTATGCCATGAGTGTCATTGTCGGGCGTGCGTTGCCTGATGTGAGAGATGGTCTGAAACCTGTTCACCGGCGGGTGCTGTTTGCAATGAATGACCTCAATAATGCCTTCAACAGGCCTTATATGAAGTCCGCGAGAATCGTTGGCGATGTGATCGGTAAGTATCACCCTCACGGCGACACCGCAGCCTACGATACGATCGTACGTATGGCACAATCGTTCAGCATGCGGTACCAGTTGATTGATGGTCAGGGTAACTTTGGTTCGCTAGACGGCGACAATGCTGCAGCCATGCGGTACACAGAAATTCGGATGCAAAAGATCGCCCACGAGCTGATGGCCGATCTAGACAAAGACACCGTCGACTTTACCGAAAATTATGATGGCACCTTGATGATGCCATCGGTGTTTCCTTCCAAGGTGCCGAACCTGTTGGTTAACGGATCAAGTGGTATCGCTGTTGGCATGGCGACCAATATTCCACCCCACAATCTTACTGAAGTCGTTAATGCCTGTCTGGCATTGATGGATGATCCCGACATTGACGTCGAAGGTCTGATGGAACACGTGCAGGGACCTGATTTTCCGACAGGGGCGATCATCAATGGCCGTGCCGGTATTGTCATGGCCTACAGAACGGGTCGTGGGCGTATTCAGGTTCGCGCACGCTGCGAAATAATCAGTGATGAGAAGAGTAAACGTGACACGATTATCATCAAAGAAATTCCCTACCAGTTAAATCGTGCGCGATTGATCGAAAAAATTGCCGAACTGGTAAAGGACAAAAAGATCGAAGGTATTACTGAGCTTCGAGATGAGTCCGCAACAGACACGAGGATCGTATTAGAGCTCCGAAGGGGTGAAGTCGGCGAAGTTGTGCTGAACAATTTGTACGCGCAGACCCAGCTACAGAGCGTATTTGGTATTAACATGGTGGCCTTGGTTGATAATGAGCCGAAGGTGCTTAACCTCAAGCAAATCCTTGAGGCTTTCGTGTTGCATCGTCGAGAAGTCATTACGCGACGTACCGTGTTCCTGCTCCGAAAAGCTCGCACTCGAGGGCATGTGCTAGAAGGTCTGGCTGTCGCATTATCAAATATCGATCCTGTGATTGCGCTGATAAAAGCCTCGGCAAATGTGCAAGAAGCGCGAGAAAAGCTGATTTCTACTCCGTGGCGCTCCGAGAGTGTTGAAGGCATGTTGGCGCGGGCCGGGAAAGATGCTGCCAGACCTGAGGGTCTTGAAGACATTTACGGGTTCAAGGATGACGGCTTTTACCACCTGAGCCCCGACCAGGCGCATGCCATTCTAGAGATGAGGCTGAACCGTCTCACCGGATTGGAACAGGAGCGTTTGCTCGAAGAGTACGAAGAAATTATCAAGACGATCGCTGATCTGATGGAAATTCTTGAGGTCCCCGAGCGGTTGATGCAAATCATTCGTGATGAGCTTGTCGAACTGCGTGATAATTTTGGCGACGAACGTCTTACCGAAATTGTTAGTACGCAGGAAGACCTGACAACCGAAGACCTCATTACAGAACAAGATATGGTCGTTACTCTTTCAAACGGAGGGTACGCAAAGACGCAGCCTGTTGTCGATTATCAAGCCCAGCGCAGGGGTGGCCGAGGTCGCTCAGCAAGTGCGGTGAAAGATGAGGACTACATCGAAAGACTGTTGGTTGCCAGCACGCACGACACCATCCTTTGCTTTACCAACCGCGGGAAAGTCTATTGGTTAAGGGTTTTCCAGATTCCAGTAGCCAGTCGGGCGGCCAGAGGAAGACCGGTTGTGAACATCCTTCCTTTGGAAGAAGGTGAGCGCATTACAGCGATGCTACCCGTATCAGAATACCGGGAAGACCAATTCATTTTCATGGCAACAACCAACGGTACAGTTAAGAAAACGCCGTTGATGGACTTTTCAAGACAGCGCACCTCGGGCTTGATCGCAATCGAGTTAGAAGAGGGCAACATGCTAATCGGCGCAGCGATTACCAATGGCGATTCGGATGTCATGTTGTTTGGTAGCAGCGGCAAGGTGATTCGCTTCAAAGAGTCTGACGTCCGTGCGATGGGTAGAACTGCACGAGGTGTTCGCGGCATCAAACTGCGAGGTGAGCAAGCGGTGATTTCCCTCATAATTCCTGAAGCCGAGGGTGAAGTGCTGATTGCCAGCGAAAATGGTTATGGTAAACGTTCCGCAATAGCAGATTACTCTGTTATCGGCCGAGGCGGTCAGGGCGTGATCGGCATGAAACTTAGCGAGCGAAACGGTGCCGTTGTTGGCGCGATTCAGATCTTCGCCGGCGATGAGGTGATGTTGATTAGTGACCAGGGAACGTTGGTGCGGACCCGCAGTGAAGAAGTGTCGGTTCAGGGGAGAAACACGCAAGGTGTGAGGCTCATTAATCTGGGTGGCGATGAGCATTTAGTTGGTCTTGCTAGGGTAGAAGAGCCCGCTGAAGACGAGGAAGATCTGGCATCTGATGACGAATCGGTAGAGAGCGGGTCAGCTGCTGAAAACAGTGATGAAAATGGCAGTGATCAGAGCTCCGGTGAGACTGATTCTCCGTAATTACTACAGGCACCAATAAAAAGCCGTTTAGATCCGTATTGACTTCATATCCTGCCGAATGTGCTCGGCTACATTCCGGTTTTGCAACTGTTGAGGTTCCGTTACTGACCAGAACGAGATCTTTCGTCTTTACCCTGCTATTTGGTACTCTGAAGCACCCTAGCTGATTTTATAAACTTAATTGATAAAAAAATGACAGAATCCAAGGACAAACTCGGCGAATTACGGCAGAAAATCGATCAGATCGATGCCGATATTCTCACACTTATTAATAACCGTGCTAAGTGCGCGCTGGAAGTTGCTGAGGTAAAGCAGCAAGAATCCGGTGATGTAGCGCCAGTTTATTACCGTCCGGAACGGGAAGCGCAAGTGTTGAGAACGATAGCCTCGCTCAACAATGGTCCGTTAAGCGATGAAAAAGTGACTCAGGTTTACCGTCAGATAATTTCCGCTTGCTTAGCGCTCGAAGAGCCTCTGAAAGTCGCCTACCTTGGTCCTGAAGGCACATTTACACAACTGGCGACGTTGAAACAGTTTGGACTGTCGGTTATTGGTCAACCCATGGTGACTGTCGATGACGTATTCAGGGAAGTTGCCGCGGAAAACTGCCACTACGGCGTGGTACCGGTAGAAAACTCAACGGAAGGCGTTGTCAGTCACACGCTGGACAACTTTTTGAGTTCCACGTTGCGTGTGTGCGGCGAGGTCGAACTGCGGATTCATCATCATCTGATGATTTCGCCGGGTGCTTCGCCGGACAAAATCACAAAGATTTACGCTCACCAACAGACATTGGGGCAATGTCGGCGATGGTTAGATGGCCACTACCCGAAAGTGCCGCGATTGACCGCCACGAGCAACGCTGAAGCAGCCCGCAAAATCCTCGAAGAGCCCGACGCAGCAGCTATTGCCGGCGAAATAGCGGCGGAAACTTATGGCCTTGAAGTGCTCTCCAAGAAGATAGAGGACGAATCAGACAACACAACTCGGTTTATCGTTGTCGGCCGCGAGGCGATTGGCCCTAGTGGGAAAGATAAAACATCCATTATGGTCTCTACACATAATCAACCCGGAGCACTCTATAAGTTGCTTGAGCCATTTCACCGCCACGGTGTTTCGCTCACCTCGATTGAAACGCGACCCTCGAGAACCGGTATGTGGTCCTATGTGTTTTTTATCGATTTTGAAGGTCACGGCGAAGATGAAGCGGTAAAGACCGTATTAAGTGAAATTGACAGTGACGCCTTGGAAGTCAAAATGCTGGGCTCTTACCCAAGGGCGATCAAGAGCTAAAATAGAAGACCCACCTGTTTTTTAACCATACTTGCGGGTCATGTTTTGGCCCGGTTTGGTAGAAGGAAGTAAACATGACTGCAGATTATCTTGAATTGGCATCCGAGGGTATCAGAGGGTTACAACCTTATCAGCCCGGTAAACCTGTTGAGGAACTGGAGCGTGAACTTGGCTTAAAAGACATTATCAAACTAGCGAGTAACGAAAACCCACTCGGGCCCAGTGAGCGCGTTGTTAAGGCATTAACCGCAGCTTTGCCCGAAGCTGCACGCTATCCAGATGGCAGTGCATTCGAGTTAAAGAAGGCGTTGGCAGAGAAATTGAACGTGGGCGAAGAGACGTTGACCATTGGCAATGGCTCGAATGATGTGTTGGAACTGCTTGCCCGGGTCTATTTGCGACCCGGCACCGAAGTGCTCGTCTCGGAGCACTCCTTTGTTGTTTATCCGTTACTCACGATTTCTCTCGGCGCTGAACTCAAAATTGTCCCTGCCTTGAACTACGGTCAGGATCTCGACGCGACGCTTGAGGCTGTCACAGATAAAACGCGCATGGTTTTTATCGCTAATCCTAACAATCCGACCGGCACCTGGCTCAGCGAAAAAGCAATAAGGTCTTTTCTCGATCAAGTTTCCGATGAGGTCATTGTGGTGCTGGATGAAGCCTACTTCGACTATGTTGATGATGAAGATTATCCTGACGGAATTCAGTTGTTCAGGGAGTATCCCAATCTTGTGGTAACCCGAACCTTTTCCAAAGCCTATGGTCTTGCGGCGCTGCGGATAGGCTATTCGATCAGTCACCCTAGTATGGCAGATATGATGAATCGGGTAAGACAGCCGTTTAATGTGAACTCACTATCGATGGTGGGTGCCCTTGAAGCGCTGGATGACAGCGACTATATCGAGCGGGTTGTTGCACTGAACAAAGCAGGTCTTAATTATCTGGCAGCCGAATGTGAAGCGATGGGTTTGGGTTACATCCCCTCTGTAGGTAACTTTTTAACCATTGATTTTGGCCGTGATGCCATGCCAATTTACGAAGCACTGCTCCGCGAGGGCGTAATTGTTCGTCCCATTGGTGTATACGGTCTACCTAATCATTTGCGAGTGACCGTCGGCCTAAAAGCTGAAAACGAACGCTTTATCCAATCTTTAAAGAAAGTCCTAGGATAGGTATGGTTCATAGGCTTATCGTTAACTTTCCTTACTGGGCGAGATCCTGTGGTTAAACAACCCGACAAAACGCTGTTTTTTGAACGCGTCGCCATTCTAGGCTTAGGGCTGATTGGTGGGTCACTTGCGAGTGCGCTGAAATCAGCAGGCAAGACTGAGCATGTTGTGGCCTTTGACCTTGACCAGTCACAGTTAGAACAAGGTCTCTCTGCTGGCGTGATAGATGAATGGTGTCAGTCTGCCGCAGATGCTGTTTCAGAAGCAGATTTGATTGTTTTGGCGGTGCCGGTGATGGCCGTTGCCTCAGTGTTGGCGCAAATCAAGCCGGTGCTTGATCCAAAAAGCATCCTTACCGATGTCGGTAGTGTCAAAGGTTATGTGCTGGAAACGGTTGAAAGTGTGTTTGGGCAGGTGCCCGAAAATTTTATAGCAGGGCACCCGATCGCCGGTTCGGAAAGACACGGTGTTGCCGCAAGCGATAAAAAACTCTTTATTAATCACAAGGTTATTTTGACGCCGTTGGCATCGACCAACCCAGAGTCAATGTCGGTAATAGAAGCGATGTGGCAATGTGTCGGTGCCAATGTTGTGATGATGGACCCTGCGCACCATGATCAGGTGTTGGCACAAACCAGCCACTTACCGCATCTTTTAGCCTATGGTTTGATCGATACGTTATCTGCCCAAGGCGATTCTCTTGAGATATTTGATTACGCAGCAGGGGGGTTGCGAGACTTTTCCCGAATCGCTGCATCGGATCCAACCATGTGGCGGGATATATTCAGGTCGAATAGTGACGCAGTGCTATCAATTTTGAACGAATATCAGCACGAGTTATCAACCTTGCAATCTTTGATTGAGGACGGGGACTTTGACCAACTCGCTGCCGTTTTTGCGCGCTCGAAAAAAGCGCGGGATCATTTTTCTGAAGTGCTGGCGCGACGCGAGATCGAAAAAACCTAAGGGAAGTGATGAGTACAACTGCGAGACAAACAAAGAAGCCGCCTGTGATCGCGATCGATGGACCGAGCGGGTCCGGAAAGGGCGCGATCACGCACAAACTGGCGAAAAAACTGGGTTTTCATATTTTGGACAGTGGCGCCATTTACCGATTAATTGGCCTTGCCGCGCGTAAAAGCCAGACATCTTTTGACGATGAGCCAGCACTGGCGCGTATATCGCGTGAGATGGCAGTAAAGTTTGTCCCCTCCGATGACCCGGAAGAGCCGCTAGATATCCTTCTGGAGGGAGAGGACGTCACCAGAAGCTTGCGGACTGATCAGGCCGGGCAGGATGCCTCGAAGGTGGCCCCTATGGCCTCTGTGCGACAGGGAATCGGCGAATTACAACGAGGTTTTCAGACACCCCCGGGGCTCATCGCCGATGGCCGAGACATGGGTACCGTTGTATTTCCAGATGCAGACGTGAAAATCTATCTGACAGCTAGCGCAGAGATACGTGCGGAAAGAAGGTATAAGCAGTTGAAAGATAAGGGTATTAGTGTTAGCCTTCCCGACCTTTTTCAGAGCATCAAGGACAGAGACGAGCGGGATATGAACCGAGAGGTTGCCCCCTTAAAGCCTGCGACTGATGCGATCGTGATAGATAGCTCGCTAATGAGCCTCGAAGAGGTATTTGAAGCAGTCATCGAGATCGTAAATGAAAAAGTGTGAAAGAAGAGAGTAAAAGAAAGCGATAGAAAAAAAGTTTAACTGAAAGAACCGGGATGAATTGCAGATACTCTCCAGCAGTCGCAATTTTCCCAATCAAAAACCAGACCCGCTGATGTTGGTATTGTCTCTGAGTTTGATAGGTAGACTTCAAGTGTTATCCGTTTGTGTTAAGCAGACGCGCTTGTAGGACGCTTATTTAGCTTAGGTAAAAAGACAAGCTGCATAGTTGCTAGATTAGCGTAAAGCTTATTTAAAGATTGTGTAGGGAAGTAGAAAGGCGGCCAAAAGCAGAACCGTTAGGTTCAGGAATGATTAATGAGTGAAATGACACAAAGCTTTGCGGAGCTATTTGAAGAAAGTTTAAAGACCATCGACATGAAAGCCGGTTCCATTATCACCGGCGTCGTTGTAGACATCGATAGTGAATGGGTGACAGTGCATGCTGGCCTAAAATCTGAAGGCGTTATCCCACGTATTCAGTTCCTTGATGAATCCGGTGAAATAGAAGTTAACATTGGTGACGCTGTTCAGGTCTCAATGGATGCGGTTGATGACGGATTCGGTGAGACGCGACTTTCACGCGAAAAAGCCAAGCGTGCAGAAAGCTGGCAGATGCTAGAGCGTGTATTCGAAGCGCAGGAAGTGATTAAAGGACAAATCAGCGGGCGCGTTAAAGGCGGGTTTACTGTTGAGATCAGGGACGTGCGAGCATTCCTGCCAGGTTCATTGGTTGACGTTCGACCACTGCGTGAAACTGAGCATCTTGAAGGCCGCGAACTCGAATTTAAAGTAATCAAGCTTGATCAAAAGCGAAACAACGTGGTTGTTTCTCGTCGTGCAGTGCTTGAAGAAGAAAACAGCGCAGAAAGAGAGCAGTTGTTAGAAAGCTTGCAAGAAGGTCAGGAAGTGAAGGGTATTGTTAAGAACCTGACTGATTACGGTGCGTTTGTAGACCTTGGAGGTGTTGACGGACTGTTGCACATTACTGACATGGCTTGGAAGCGCATCAAGCATCCAAGTGAAATTGTTGAAGTTGGTCAGGAAATCAGCGTCAAGATTCTGAAGTTTGACCGCGAGCGTAATCGTGTATCACTCGGACTCAAGCAACTGGGTGAAGACCCATGGGTATTGATCACAAATCGTTATCCTGAAGGCACGCGCACAACTGCCAAGGTGACTAACCTGACAGATTATGGTTGTTTTGCAGAGCTCGAAGAGGGTGTTGAAGGTCTGGTTCACGTTTCAGAAATGGATTGGACTAACCGCAATATCCATCCTTCTAAAGTTGTTCAGGTCGGTGACGAAGTCGAAGTCATGGTATTGGATATTGACGAAGAACGTCGACGAATCAGCCTCGGTATCAAGCAGTGTCAAGGTAACCCATGGGAAGAGTTTGCAGTACTTCACAATAAGGGTGACCACCTCAAGGGTTACATCAAGTCGATTACAGACTTCGGTATCTTTATCGGCCTCGATGGCAACATCGACGGACTGGTGCACTTGTCAGATATTTCTTGGAACGAACCTGGTGAAACTGCCGTTCGACGATTCACCAAAGGTGATGAAATCGAAACAACGATTCTTTCCATTGACGCTGAACGAGAAAGAATCTCTCTCGGTCTGAAGCAACTGGAAGAAGATCCGTTCACTAACTACGTCGCCGTCAATGATCGCAATGCGATCGTTACCGGTAAGGTGAAGGAAGTTGATGCTAAGCAGGCAATCATCGAGTTAGCTGAAGAAGTTGAAGGTTTGCTGAAAGCTTCTGAAATCAGTCTGGACCGTGTCGAAGATGCGCGTAACGCACTGAGTGTTGGCGACGAGATCGAAGTCAAGATCATCAGCGTTGACCGCAAGAACCGAGGTCTTGGTGTTTCTATCAAGGCGAAGGACATGGCCGATGAAGTTGAGGCTGTCAAAGCTCACCGTGAGAAAGAAGTTGAAGTCAGCCCCACCACGATTGGTGATCTGATTAAACAACAAATGGATCAGGGTAAGTCAGAGTAGTGTTTGCAGGGGCTCTCTCGAGCCCCTGTTTCTAATGCTTGAATAGAATAAATGGTATGACTAAGTCTGAGTTAATAGACAAGATCGCCGCAGTTCAGGGGCAACTTTCCACCAAAGATGTTGAGTTGGCGGTTAAAATGATTCTGGATTACATGGCTGAAGCACTGGCTGAAGGTGAACGAATTGAAATTCGTGGTTTCGGCAGCTTTTCGCTTCACTATCGCTCGCCAAGGCTTGGTCGTAACCCAAAATCTGGTGAAAAGGTGGAACTGGCCGGTAAATATGTTCCGCACTTCAAACCCGGCAAAGAGCTGAGAGACAGGGTGAACCTGGGTATGGCAGCTGAAACAGAAGCAAAGGGCGATGGGCCGACGTCTACCTGACCCAACCGACCTCATTCCCCAACGGGCTACTGCGACACAATTCTCTTCATTTGTTCGGCCTGACATACATCGTAACGATCAAAGCGTTTGGTCTCATTCGTAGGTTTGAATTAAACTACTAGCATACTTCGCTACATTAGCTGCCTATGACTTTTCTCAAAAAATGGCTGTTTCGACTGTTTCTCTTCATTGTTTGTATTGCAGCTTTTTTAGCTGCTTCTGATAACAGTGCTGAGGTGACGTTGGTTTTTCTGGATGCAGAGTCACCCAGGTGGCCGATTTCCTGGTGGATATTATCTGGATTTGTGATCGGCGTTTTCTTTGGGCTTTTGCTGGCTGCGGTATCGACAACGAAGATGAAACTTGAGGTGCGCAAGGTAAAAAAGCAGGTGTCAAAGTCACATGGTGCGCTGGATAACCTGCGCGCTGCGGATGAGCTTCCAGTAAGACAGTCTGAATCGTAACGCCGGCAAAAAGCGTAAGCCCTGGAGGCTTGGCTTTTAGAGGTTTGGATTTAGATAGTGATCTTACCGCTGTGTTCAGTTTGAGTTAAAACTGGTCCTGCTATACTCGAAGCTATCGGGCGTGTTGTGCCAGGTTTGGTTGATAAAAGAGTGGTAGTTATTTTGGATAACGCATTGTTGTCTTTCCTTATTTTTCTGGCGATTGCGACGGGATGGTGGCTGGGTCGACGTGAGCGCCGTGGCACGTCGTCGACAGTAGGGTCGAACTATTACACTGGCCTCAATTATCTGCTTAATGAAGAACCTGATCGCGCTGTTGCGACATTTGTCGAAGAGCTAGAAGTCAACGTCGATACGCTGGAAACGCATGTCGCGCTTGGAAATTTGCTCAGAAGAAGGGGCGAGATAGAGAAAGCCATCGTTGTTCACAAAAATATACTGACTAATCCAGCGCTCAATTTTACGGATATCGAAGCGGTACAACTGGAGTTAGCCCGGGATTATTTTTTGGCCGGTCTGATAGATCGCGCCGAGGAAATATTACTGGATCTGATAGAGAAGCAGGGTGCTTCAAGGAATGAGGCATTAAAACTGCTTCTCGAGATATTTGAACAGGGAAAAGATTGGGTCAAAGCTATCGATGTCGCGCAGCGCCTTGCACACGGTGACGAAGCTCGACGGTTTGAAGAGGCAATATCGCAATACTACTGCGAGATAGCAGCGGTGTTGATCGACGCAGGTAAGTTTGATGAGGCAAGAGTTTCTCTTAGCAATGCTATTGGCCACGATGCTCTAAGCGCAAGAGTAAGCCTCTTGATCGGGCAGTTGGAGTTTCGGGAAGCGAACTACCAAGCCGCTATCTTGGCTTTGGAGCGCATAAAGGATCAGCGTCCTATTTATGTCCCTGAATCGCTCAAGTTGTTAGTCGCTGCGTATGAAGCGTCTGATTTAGGGACTGGCCAGCTCCAAGAATACCTGCATGCTTGTCTGCAAACAGTGCCCTCAATATCCATCGTGTTGATACTCGCGGAGATCATTCGAGGCGAGTCGGGTGATGAAGCCGTTGCAAAGTTCATCGCTGACCATTTAAAGCAAAACCCGACGATTCGTGGGCTCAGTCAACTGATTGATCTTCACATTGACAATACAGATGGCATCGCAAAAGAAAATTTAGCGATCCTGCGCAGCTTCACGCAAGCGTTGGTGGCGGACAAGCCAGCTTACCAATGCAAGTCCTGCGGATTTGAGGGAAAGGTGCTGCGCTGGTCCTGTCCAAGTTGTAAGAGCTGGGGTAAAACAGAACCCATATTTGGATTGGAAGGAGAGTAATCGTTGCGCAGGCTAACGGTTTCTCTTTGAGTATCCTCGTCATACAGATTAGCGTCACTGCAAGCTAAATACGCACATGATTTTCAGTCATCACTTACTTTAATCCTACTTCTCACCTCTTATTCTCCTCCTGCGACACAACGCAAATTTAATGTTATTTC
>CBFHOH010000023.1:15331-73870 GCA_965657335.1 Candidatus Azotimanducaceae bacterium | reverse complement strand
GTTTCACCGATACGCTCGCCGTAACGATCGACGATACGAGACATCACAGTGGTTGCGCCTTTTACACTTACCTGCTGCCCAACGATGGCGCGCACCGCGACTTCAAACGGGTCCCACGCACCGGGCAAGCGTTGCCCCGGGTTCTCTGCTATCAAGTCAGCGAGTTCACCACTCTCGCCCAAACACTGATTGATCTCACTCGGATCCGCATCAAGATCGAAAAGCGTCTTCACCTTTTCAACTACTTTCATTAAAGGTCTAGTGTTGGTCAGTTCAACTTGACAAACCAGACATCGGTTTTCAACATCTTGACTCACATGCAGTGAACCAGTCTCTCCATCAATCTGCAGCGTCCTCACGTAGGCGCCCTCAACAATAGACTCGATCTGCGGTACAGCGCGCATCGCCAAAAACGCCAACATGCCCTCGAAATCGAATGGTTCGCGATAAGGCAAGCGCAGCTTAACGCCGGCGTCTGCATCAACGCTGCGTTTGTTGCGGAGCAAGGTTGGCGAGCGATTGTAAACCTTGCGAATGTGATCATTAAATCTGCGAACGCTGCCGTAGCCAGAGGACATTGCAATTTCAGTCATAGGCAAACCCGTTTCACTGATTAGCTTTTTCGCGAAATGCAGCCGTCGGGTTTGTGCTATGGCTTGTGGAGATACACCAAGATGTTGATTAAACAAACGTCCCAGATGCCGCGAGGTGACGCCTAGTTTATCGCTAAGTTCCTCGATACTTTGCTCGTCGAGCGCACCCTCACTAATCAACCGCAACCCTCTTTTTACCGTCGTGGACGTTCCCGACCACGCAGGCGTACCCGGCGCAGCCTCCGGCAGACAGCGCAAACAAGGTCGATAGCCGGCTTCGGTAGCAGCGGCGGCGGATGCGTACAATGTAATATTTTCTACTTTTGGCATGCGCACCCGGCATATGGGTCGACAATAGATACCGGTCGTTCGAACGGCAATGAAAAATTTACCGTCAAAACGCGCATCCCGAGTTTGTCGGGCTTTCTCGAACGCTTCAATCTGACTCTCGTTCACGAAATTCATGGAAAGCACCTTAAGCTTCATTCTGGCTCACATCTTAGTCGTGGCCTCTGCTGCTAGCTAGCAATAATCGGACATCGTTATTCAGGACTGTTGCCTAGTTGTGATATCGATTAGAATCAGACATGCCTCACCTGTTAGGAAAAATTGATCTACCTCACGCGCTGTTTGAGCGGTATCGCACTGCCACGGACCCCGCTGAAATATTTTTTTCTTTCAGTTACCGGGCGAACCATCTACCCGACGAGATGCCACTCGAGCTTTTTGCGCTGTGCAAATTTAGTCACGGCGCCCAGAACGACCTCGATTATGCGGCCTTTATCACAGCGAACAAACAACAGGCCCATGCAATAAGCGAACTTTGTGAATCTAGCTCATTTAGTGAAATTGTCGATTCGCTGGCACTAACGGTAGTGCATTTCTCAGAAGCACTGCCATTGGAAACCGTCGACATTCCCAAACCTTGGGGTAAAGAGATTTGGTATACCGGCATAGAAAAGCGCGGTGTGTGCACGATCCATGGCATGCCATTGCCATGGCTCTCGGCGATATATCCGGGGTTGTTTTCTGCCAAACCAACGCACTTTCCAAACTCGCCTTCCGATGACCCTATACTCCTTAAAATACTCGCGCCATCAGAGGAAGAGGTTTTAGGCGACCTTTATTTCGAACTGCATACGGAAAAAATTGAGGTCTATGTCATTACTCATATCGATGCGAACGCATGGCCGACCGGTGTAGCCAAAATGCGCTACGGATTTGACCAAAAAAAATTAGCCGCGTTTGGAACTAAAGAGGCATTCACATCGGCTTATTTAGCTGCCGTCGATGAGTACAAATCGGTAAGAGATACTATAGATCAGACGCTCTCATCCCGCCGTGTCACCGAGGGCTTCTCTCAGGATGACATTTTGCCAACAGACACTACCCTTGCTTGGCAGAACCAATTACCAGATGCATTGACTGTGAAAGAAAAAACACTCAGGGCGAAGATGGAAGCTTTCACCGGCACGCGGGAAGTGGTTGTAGGAGACGTCATCGAAGTTGAACGATTGACGCCACATTCCCTACAACACGGAATAAGGGCAATTGAATTCCAATCACCGCATTACGAGCGATTTATTTTGTCATTTGCCCAAAAAGTGATGACTCAAGGTCATTGGGACACACAATCGGCAATGACGCTCGCTCGATTTGATCCGATCATCGTCAACCCCATGCGAACGCTGGATGCCTCCAAAGGCACCCGCCTGGAGATAGCAGCTGATTTCGATAGTTTTCAGGTGCAACGCCTTACCTTTGCGCCGGGAGCCGTCCACAGGCTTCAAAACACATCTTACTCGCTGGTGATTGGGCTCATCGGTGAAACAGTACTGCAGAGCAAACCTGTGGCACCGGAGCAGGGTTTTTTCCTTGCACCCGAGATAAAAACGGTCATCCTGAGCAATCAATCCGAGGGAGAATCGCAGGTGCTCATTGCCCTGCCAAAACCACCGGAGTAAATGTTCATAGCACGCTAGCGTCTTCCAAAGGCTCTGCAAGCGCAACAGCCATCAACGCGCGGACAACGGGCAACAAGGTTAATTCCTGATATACCGCTGGCGCGGGCAAGACCACGACACCAAGCGGTTTTCAGCATAACGTTGATCAGACCTGATACCTTAGGAGGGCAGCAGATCCTGTACAGCGTCGCGTTCTTCTATCAATTCCTGTTCTGTACTGCTCATTTTGCTGCGGCTGAAATCACTGATCTCAAGACCCTGAACAATTTTCCAATCGCCGTTTTCACAGACACAGGGAAATGAGTAAATCAGGCGTTCAGTGATGTCATAGCTACCATCGGAGTAAATGCCCATGGAGACAACCTCACCGTTAGTGCCCGCCACCCAATCGCGCATGTGTTCTACCGCGGCATTGGCGGCCGATGCAGCACTTGAGAGACCGCGGGCCTTAATAATTGCCGCACCTCTTTGTTGTACGGTTGTAATAAATTCGCCTTCTACCCATGCTTGATCGACAAGGCCAGACGCTGCTTCACCAGCGACTGTCGCGTGCGCGATATCCGGGTATTGAGTAGCGGAATGATTACCCCAGATCGCCAAACCTTTCACGTCGTTGACGTGCTTGCCTGTCTTTTGCGCGAGTTGTGACATCGCTCTGTTGTGATCGAGGCGGGTCATCGCTGTGAACTGTCTTGGATCGATATCCGGCGCATTACGCTGAGCAATCAAGCAGTTTGTGTTTGCGGGGTTACCTACCACCAATATCCGAACATTTTTTGCTGCATTGTCATTCAATGACTTACCTTGAACCGAGAAAATCGCAGCGTTTGCCTCCAGTAGGTCCTTGCGCTCCATACCGGGGCCTCGTGGTCTTGATCCAACGAGGAGCACACACTCTGCGTCTTTAAAAGCAATATCAGGATTATCTGTCGCGACTATTTCCTGTACCAGTGGAAACGCGCAATCGTCCAGTTCCATCACGACACCTTGGAGCGCTTCCATAGCTGGCGGAATTTCCAATAGCTGCAAAATAACAGGTTGGTCAGCCCCTAACATTCTGCCCGAGGCGATGCTGAATAGTAGCGAATAGCTTATCTGTCCTGCGGCTCCGGTTACCGCGACACGTACTGGTTGTTTCATACTTGGTCCTTATGTCTTCCTTTTAATATTTCCTGAAATAGATGTTCTCTTGGGTACACCCATCAGCGTTTCGATTCAATCAGGCTGTTTATCTGAAATTTTTTGACACCAAAACAGTGACAAGCTGCCTGTCTAATCCCTGCCCTGATTTCTGGGGCTCGAATTATACCCGAATAGTCTTCAATATAGTGTCATTCCGCAAACTCCTCGCAATATTCCTCACTTAATGCCCAATTTGGACAGAAATTGTACCTTCATCAAACCTCCAGTTTTCATATTTCCATATTTTTCAATAACTTAACTTTCAATGTATCGGCGTGCACCGTGCCTAAAGTCTTGACTTTACCGACCTCGGTGGTATCGTGCGTGATCCGCTAGATTGTGAACTTTACCCAGTGATCAGTTATCTAAAGCGAACTCCAAAAGAGTCACTATTTTTAGCACTTTGCTAGAAATGCTACGTAATACGGGAATTGCCCAATGCGTACCTCAGTTATACCTATAGAGTGCTCTTAAGCACCAACGAATTAGACACTCGCATAAATTTGAGAGAAGCCTCGATGATAGAGAACCAAATTGTAGCTCCGGGCCAATTGCCGGAGAAACAGGGCCTTTACGACCCCGCAAATGAAAAAGATGCGTGTGGCGTGGGTTTCGTCGCCAATATAAAGGGCGTACCCAGCCATCAAATCATGTTAGACGCCTACCACATCAACTCTAGGATGGACCACCGCGGCGGTTGCGGCTTTGAGGAAAATACTGGTGACGGCGCGGGTATTCTGTGCGCGCAACCCCACAGTCTTTACGCGGATCTTGCAACTGAATTAAAAATCAATCTGCCAGCCCCCGGCGAGTACGCGGTAGGAAACATTTTTCTACCCACCGATGCAGAGGAAAGGCACTACTGCCAAGCGCAGATAGAAGCAATTATCGCGGAAGAAGGCCAAACATTCCTTGCTTGGCGAAATGTACCTATCGATTTTCTCGGCGCTGACGTAGGTCCTGCTGCCCTGAGCGCGCAACCAGCCATTCTTCAACTGTTTATTGCAGCCGAACAGGAAGGCGAATCAGTTGATTCCGAGGCGTTTGAACGCAAGCTGTATGTTATTAGACGTCGATTCACGGAGAAATTGCGAAGAAACTCTGATCTCGAAGAAGCCCACATGGTTTATGCCTGCAGTCTCTCCAGCAGGGTTATTGTCTACAAGGGTATGCTCACGCCGGGGCAGTTGTTCCCGTTTTACGAAGATCTGCGAGACACCAGATTCACCACACATCTTGCCATGGTGCACTCTCGCTTCAGCACGAATACTTTCCCTTCTTGGGATCGGGCGCAACCTAATCGGTACATGAGTCACAACGGCGAGATTAACACCTTGCGTGGCAATCGAAATTCCATGCATGCGCGTCAGGGTGTCGTTGAATCGAGTTTATTTGGCGATGATATTAAGAAGCTGTTTCCTATCGTTGAGCCTGATTTTTCTGATTCAGGCACTTTCGACAACGTCCTTGAATTTCTATTGCTATCCGGCAGAACGCTGCAGGAATCCATCATGATGATGATCCCTGAGGCATGGCAGTCCGACGTGAACATGGACCAGGCCAAGCGAGACTTTTACGAATACCATTCAGCGCTCATGGAACCGTGGGATGGACCGGCATCAATCGTATTCACGGATGGTCTTTATATTGGCGCAGTGCTTGACCGAAACGGTCTGCGACCCAGCCGTTATTATGTGACACATGACGACAAAGTCATCATGGCCTCAGAGGTTGGTGTGTTGCCGGTTGAGCCAGCAAACGTCAAGCTCAAGGGTCGGCTGCAACCGGGCAAAATGTTTCTCATCGACTTTGATGAAGGACGCATGATTCCTGATGAAGAACTTAAAAGCCGCTTTGCTAATCAGCGCCCATACGGCAAATGGCTTGCGAATCAGAAAATCGAATTAGCAGATATACCGACTGCAGAGGATCGCTACGGCTTTCAACAGGAAACACTGGTTCCCCGCATGCAGGCGTTTGGCTACACGGTTGAAACCATGCAGTTTATGTTGTTACCGATGGTGACAGAAGCCAGAGACCCGCTGGGTTCAATGGGGAATGATTCGGCGCTCGCTTGTCTTTCAGACAAGTCGCGGATGATCTACGACTACTTTAAACAGCTCTTTGCTCAGGTAACCAACCCCGCGATCGATTCGATCCGAGAAGAAGTTGTTATGTCTCTGGAGTGCTTTATTGGTCCAGAGGGTAACGTGCTTGAAACTAGCGAAGCGCACGCTCACAGACTCAAGATCCCGCATCCGATCATTAGTAACGAAGAGCTTAGTTCGTTAAAGGAGATGGACCACAGAGGCTGGCGCTCAAAAACCATAGATATCACCTTTGAAAGATCCGATGGGCACGAAGGTTTTATCTCCGCGTTGTCTCGCATTTGTACAGAGGCAGAGCAAGCTATTGAGCAGCGCTATTCACTGGTCATTTTGTCTGACAGGAATATCTCCGCAGAACGCATGCCAATCAGCGCATTAATTGCCTGTGGCGCTGTTCACCATCATCTGAACAAGCACGAAAAACGCACTCAGATAGGCATCGTGCTTGAAACTGGTGAAGCAAGAGAAGTGCACCACCATTGCTTACTCTCTGGGTTCGGTGCTGACGCGATCAATCCATACCTTGCTTTTGAGTCATTGTGGCAAGCTCAGAAAGACAACTTGCTCTCCAGTACCGCATTTCCTGATTCGAATGCCGTCGTTGCTGCCTATAAAAAAGCAGTCGCTAAAGGCATGCTCAAAGTGATGGCCAAGATGGGAATATCCACCCTCCAGTCCTACAAGGGTGCCCAAATTTTCGAAGCAATCGGCCTCGCGTCTGAAATTATTGATCGTTGCTTCACAAATACCGCAAGTCGGGTCGAAGGTGTTAATTTTGAGGTGCTGTATGAAGAAATGCTGCAGCGTCATCGCTTGGGATACCCAGAGCGCGCCTCAAACCTCATCCCCATTTTGCCAAACCCCGGAGACATTCACTGGCGAAGAAATGGCGACACCCACATGTGGGACCCAACTTCTATCTCAAACTTACAAGTAGCAGCGAAGACCAACAATAACGACGCATATCGCCAGTTCGCAGATCACGCCGACGGTGAAGCCACGAGAAAAGCAACTTTTCGCGGACTGCTGTCTTTTAAGCAAGACGTCAATGGCGGACCGATCGATATATCAGAAGTTGAATCTGCTAAAGAAATTGTCAAACGATTCTGCACGGGCGCGATGAGCTTTGGCTCGATTTCAGCAGAGGCACACGAAAGTTTGGCTATTGCCATGAATCGCCTTGGTGGAAAGTCAAACACCGGTGAGGGTGGCGAAGATCCGATTAGATTCCAGCCAATGGAAGATGGTGACTCAAAGCGCTCCGCGATCAAACAGGTCGCTTCAGGACGATTTGGCGTGACGATCTGGTACTTGGCTAACTCAGATGAGCTACAAATAAAAATCATTCAGGGCGCGAAACCTGGTGAGGGTGGCGAGTTGCCTGGTGGCAAAGTTGACGAAACGATTGCTCGAATACGCCACTCCACACCCGGCGTTGGGCTTATTAGCCCTCCCCCGCACCACGACATTTACTCTATCGAGGATATGGCTCAGTTAATTCATGATCTGAAAAATGCCAATCCATCTGCTCGCATCAGCGTGAAGCTCGGCGCCGAAATAGGTGTGGGCACTATTGCCGCAGGTGTGACGAAAGCCAAAGCAGATCACCTTGTCATCGCAGGACATGATGGTGGCACTGGGGCTTCACCTATCACATCAATTAAACATGCCGGCATACCTTGGGAGCTGGGTCTTGCAGAAACTCATCAAACGTTGGTAATGAATAACCTCCGCTCTAGGGTTTATCTACAGACCGACGGGCAGATTAAAACAGGGCGAGACGTTGCCATTGCAGCACTGTTAGGCGCAGAGGAATTCGGATTTGCAACCGCCCCACTCGTTACGCTCGGCTGCATCATGATGCGAAAATGTCACTTGAATACCTGTCCTGTTGGCATCGCAACCCAAGACGAAGACCTGCGTAAAAAGTTCAAGGGAAATCCTGAAAATGTTGTCAACTATCTCTTTATGGTTGCTGAAGATCTTCGGGAAATCATGGCAAAACTTGGTTTTCGAACGCTCAATGAAATGGTTGGCCGGGTCGATGTGCTTGAAACAGCTGACGTGCTCAATCACTGGAAAGCGAAAGGGCTCGATTTCAGCTCAATTTTGACACCTGCTAAAAAGGTTTACGAAGGTACTGAAGTTTACCGGGTGATTGATCAGGACCACGGTCTCGACAAAGCGCTCGATAACGAGTTGATCAAACAGGCACAGCCCGCGCTCAAAGGTGGCGAGGCAGTCAAGATCGAGTTGCCCGTACTCAACATCAATCGTGTGGTGGGAACAATGCTATCTCACGAGCTCGCAAAGGCTACCGAGGGCAAACTGCTTCCCGACGATACAATCTCAATCAAGCTGCTCGGTTCAGCAGGACAGAGTCTTGGCGCTTGGCTGGCGAAGGGTATTACGATCGAAGTAGAGGGTGATGCAAACGACTTCATCGGCAAGGGATTGTCCGGCGGAAAAATTGCCGTTTATCCTCCGGAAGAAAGCACGTTCGTTGCTGAAGAAAACATCCTTGTAGGCAACGTTGTGCTTTACGGTGCGACGAGCGGCGAAGCTTACTTTAGAGGGATCGCTGCAGAACGTTTCTGCGTCAGGAACAGTGGCGCATCAGCTGTCGTCGAAGGCATTGGAGATCATGGGTGTGAATACATGACTGGTGGCCGCGTCGCTATTCTGGGTAAAACCGGACGCAACTTTGGTGCCGGCATGAGCGGTGGCGTTGCCTATGTGTTGGATGTTGATGGCGACTTTGAAAGTCGTTGCAACACCGAGACGTTCGAACTTGAAACACTCACCGATAAATCAGACATTGCCGAGCTTAAGCAGATGATCGAAAACCATCAGCGGTATACGCGATCGACACTCGCTGATTCTATCCTGAATGATTGGGACAAGCAGTTGAAGCGATTCGTTAAGGTGATGCCGACGGATTACAAACGAGTACTAATGGAACAACAGAAAACAGCTTTGGCTAGTTAATAGAGACTGGCAAGTCAGCACGAGCCAACCGCTGGAGGCACAACGGTAGAGAAAGTTATGGGAAAAGTTACTGGATTCAAAGAATTTGAACGAAAGGTAGAGCCTTACCGAGATGCGAGTGAGCGCGCCCTCGACTTCAAGGAAATATACACAGATCATCACCAGGATCACCTCCAAACTCAGGGCGCTCGCTGCATGGACTGTGGCGTGCCTTTTTGCCAGTCCATCAATGGTTGCCCGGTACACAATCTAATTCCCGAGTGGAATGACTTGGTTTATCGTGACCGCTGGCGGGAAGCGTTGGATCGACTCCACAAGACTAATAATTTCCCCGAATTCACCGGCCGAGTCTGCCCTGCGCCCTGCGAGGGGGCCTGTGTGCTCGGCATCACGAATCCAGCGGTGACCATTAAGAACATAGAATGCTCTATCGTCGATAAAGGTTTCGAGGAAGGATGGATCGTACCTGAGCCTCCTGAGACCAGAAGCGGTAAATCTATCGCTATCGTTGGTTCTGGTCCTGCTGGGCTTACAGCTGCCGCACAGTTAAATCGTGCTGGTCATACCGTCACGGTTTATGAGCGCGCAGATCGTATCGGCGGGCTCTTGATGTACGGCATTCCAAACATGAAACTCGACAAGCATTTCGTCGACAGGCGCGTCGACATCCTGCGTGCTGAGGGCATTACTTTTGTGACCAATGCTGATGTTGGAGGCAAAGGAAGCAATGCCGTCGATGTCACGCAACTGGTCGCCGACAACGACGCCGTGTTACTCGCGACCGGAGCAACGCTGGCTCGCGACCTCAATATTCCTGGTCGTGAAGGAGATGGCGTTCATCTAGCGATGGAGTTTCTCACGGCGAACACCAAAAGTTTTCTCGATTCTAATCTTCAAGATGGCAACTATATTTCTGCCACAGACAAAAACGTGATTGTTATTGGTGGCGGCGACACAGGTAATGACTGTATCGGTACATCGATCAGACACAACTGTAAATCTTTGGTTAATTTTGAACTTCTACCAAAACCGCCGGCTGACCGTGCGCCGGAAAATCCTTGGCCACTTTGGCCACGAATCCACCGAGTAGACTACGGTCATGCCGAAGCTGAGGACAAGTTCGGAGCTGACCCTCGCGTCTTTCAGGTTGCCAGTAAAGAGTTTTTAAGGGACGCCGATGGAAAGCTCTTAGGTATCGTTACTGTCAATGTTGATGACAAGCTTCAGGAGATTCCTGGCACTGAAAAGACATGGGAAGCAGATCTGGTCTTTTTATCTATGGGTTTTCTTCAGCCTGAACACTACGTCAATGAGGCGCTGGGCATGGAAACGGATGGGCGCGGGAACTTCGTAGCGGACAAGCAGAAGTATCAGACATCAATCCCCAAGGTCTACGCTGCGGCGGACTGTCGGAGAGGACAAGATCTCGTGGTTCGAGCCATCAATGAGGGACGTGAGGCAGCTAGAGCGATTGACATCGATCTGATGGGCTCCAGCCAACTTGCCCTGTAGGCAACACACTTGTGGCTAACAACTCGCGGCGATACCTAGGGCCAATTCCTTAGGGCAAGTCCTTCGGGCAAAGTCGCGAGAGGATAGCAGGTATAGCCCTTATTTAAAGCCTAACAGGTCTTTTGAGTTGACGGTTGCCAGCAATGCTTGCTCGCTCACGCCCTCGACTATTTCCGCGTGTCCGAGTCTGCGAAGCAGAATCAATTTTAAGCCCTTGTCTGTTACTTTTTTATCCCGATACATAATGTCCAACCACTCATTTCTCGAGGCGTCAGGCGGAACAGTCGGTAATCCAGAGGAAGCAATCAAGTCTTTGAGCCTAATCGCGTCTGCAAGCTCACACATGCCCAATCGCACAGACAGGTCAGCGGCCATCACCATGCCGGCAGCAACAGCCTCTCCGTGCAGCCAATTGCCATAGCCCATGCTATTTTCAATTGCGTGTCCAAACGTATGACCAAAATTAAGCAGCGCCCTCACCCCCATTTCCTTTTCATCCCTAGAAACGATGTCTGCTTTAATCTGACAATTTCTTTTGAGCGCATAGGTCAGTTTTGAAATATTGAGAGACAATAATTCAGTAATGTTTTCCTCCAACCAGCAAAAATCTTCTAAACTGCCCATCGCACCATGCTTAATGACTTCCGCCATACCCGCTTGGAGTTCTCGTTCTGGCAAAGATGACAGCAGCTCGGGGTCTATGATTACCGCTTTTGGCTGGTGAAAGGCACCGATCATGTTTTTACCCAACGGGTGATTAACCGCTGTTTTACCGCCCACCGAGGAGTCAACATGCGACAGTACTGTAGTTGGCACTTGTATAAAGGGAACACCCCGCTGATAACAAGCAGCCGCAAATCCGGTCATGTCACCGACAACACCGCCGCCTAAAGCCAGCAATGTCACCCCACGATTAGCATTCATTTCAATTAGGCGGGTAAAAATAAGATTTAAGGTATCCAGCGTTTTGTATTGCTCGCCGTCTGGTAGTGATATTGCATCAACGCGATAGTCGGATAAATGCGCGAGTACCCGATCAAGATACAAGGGTGCGATCGTTTCGTTAGTAACAATGAGTACTTGTTTACCTCCGATATGTCGGCGAAGCAGGTCCCCGTCATCCAGCAACCCTCCGCCAATAAATATTGAGTAGGAGTCCGCTCCGAGTTCTAAATTAACTGTTTCCAACGTCTATGCCTTGATGTAGTTTTCTTGCTCGAGCTTTCGAATAATCGCGTTCACGATCTTTCGGCTATTGCTTTCGCCCAGATTGACCCTGATATCAGCCAGTTCCTGGTAGATCGGATCTCTTTCTGCTTTCAGGCGCGTGAGGATCTCTTTCGGATTACCTTGTTGTAGCAAAGGACGCTTCTTGTCCTTCTCTGTTCGCTTGAGCTGCATTTCGACCGTCGTATCAAGAAAAACAACCACGCCCCGGGAACACAGGTAGCGTCGGTTTTCAGGTTTCAAAATGGACCCTCCACCGGTTGCCAACAACACCTTCGGTTCTTGCGTCAAATCGTCAAGCACGCTAGTCTCGCGAATCCTAAATCCCGCTTCACCTTCAACATCAAATATCCAGGAAATATCAGCACCGGCTCTACGCTCTACTTCCTGATCGGTATCGATAAATTGCAATCCGAGCTCTTTAGCCAGCAGCTTGCCAATCGTCGTTTTACCCACACCCATGGGACCAATCAGAAATACATTCTGATTGCCGTGGAGTTTGTTATTTGAAACATGGGCGTTCAATGGAAAAAGGCTCCCGGGCGCAAATTAAAATGGAAGAGCAAGCAAAAATATCGTCTCTTTCGAAAGCGCTTTTTCGACTACCTAGGGATCTCCGGCAAGTTCTCCCAAACACCAAGCTTAACGATTTCTCAAAGAGTCTTCTATTATCCGAGGTGTGATGAATATTAACAACTCAGATTTTTGCACCTGGTCAACGTTACGCTTAAACAAGCGCCCTACGTAAGGAATGTCACCCAAAAATGGCGTCTTGGTGATAGATCGCGTTGTGTTTGTGTTGTAAACACCACCGAGCACAATTGTCTCTCCGTTGTTAACCAGCACCTGCGTGACTATGTTGTTTGTATCGATAGACAAACCACCGGCGGTTACAGCACCCACAGTATCTTGCTTAACATCCAATTTCATAATGATTCTGTCATCGGGCGTAATCTGCGGCCTAACCGTCAATTTCAGTTCAACCTCTTTAAATGAAGTTGTCGTACCGGTTGTACCACCTAATCCTTCACCACCGGTTGCTGATTCGTATGGAATTTCCTGACCTGAAGAAATACTCGCTTCTTGTTTATCCGCAGTGATGACTTTTGGTCTCCCGATAACCTCAGCCTCACCTAGGCTCTCGAGAGCGGAGATTTCAAGATCCAACAAATAGCTGCCACTCACAACGCCTATCGCAAAACTGCTCGCGTCCTGACCTTGCGCACCTAGATCAACAACAAGATGATCTGGGCTCGTAAATGCCAACGTACCGTCTTCACTTGGCGTGCGAATTTCGTTTACTGTTTCGAGTGAACCGCCAGCAAATGTGCTGTACTCACCATCGTTGTAGGAACCGGTTCCAATACCTCCCCACCTAACACCGATAGACTCGGAGACATTAGAGCTTGCCGAGACAATTCTGGCTTCAATCAGCACTTGACGAACAGGCACGTCCAACTTATCCAGAACTGCCCTGAATTCCGCGATCTTATTTGCAGTTTCCGTCAAGATAATTGAATTTGTTCTTTCATCAACGATGACGCTACCTCTACTTGAGATCACACCGTTGCTACCTGCCGTAACCCCATCTTCATCTGCACGATTTGCTGCGCCTTGGAACAAGGCAAAAATTTCAGAGGCACTGGCATACCTGATTTCAATGAATTCGGTGCGTAAAGGAGCTAACTCGGAAATTTGTTGGCGAGACTCGAGCTCCTGCTTTTCCCGTGCCTGCAGTTCTGCCGCCGGTCCAACCATTAAAACATTACCGATTTCACGCTTATCCAGTCCCTTGGTCTTCATAATGATATCGAGCGCCTGATCCCAGGGAACGTTTTTCAGGCGCAATGTAATTCTGCCCGCTACGGTATCACTAGCAACCAAGTTAAGATCGGTGAAATCAGCGATTAATTGAAGTACCGCGCGAATTTCCACGTCCTGAAAATTCAAAGACAGTTTTTCGCCGCGATATCTAAACGCGTTATCTCTCGTGGACTCAAGTTCGGCTCG
Organism: Candidatus Azotimanducaceae bacterium; assembly: GCA_965657335.1. Classification (GTDB taxonomy): domain Bacteria; phylum Pseudomonadota; class Gammaproteobacteria; order Pseudomonadales; family Azotimanducaceae; genus UBA4582. The sequence continues at coordinate 60,286 of CBFHOH010000023.1, read as the reverse complement.
CGTCAGCGGCTTCACTTCGAGCGTGAAAATATCATCCGCCTGATAGGCCAAGTAATCGTAATCACCTGTGGGCTCAATCAACAACACGGTATTCTCGGCCTCTGGTAGAGAATCAATACTCAGCACAGGAGTAGCAAAGTCTGTTACGTCTAACCTACGCTGCAACTGCTCAGGGATCAGTGTATCTTTGAACTCGACCCGTATTTTTCCGCCATCATAAGCAATGTCAACATCAACGCTGGGGTCTGACAGCTGAACGATGACTCGACCTTCTCCTTGCTCTCCTCGTCTGAAATCGACCTCGTCTACTCGCGCCTGCTCGTTGGATGTATAGCCAGACTGAGCACGCGATTCAATTTGATTACTCGGGCCGCCACCTAATTCAGCGTCGATACTTCCCGCGTCTTGCTTCCCAACGAGCACGTAAAGGGAATTGCCTTCAATTCGAGTTGAGTATGCCACAAGCTCGCTCAAGGAAACGATCACTCGCGTTCTGTCGCCTGCCTCAACAACCGTCACACCTCGCGCGTTACCCGTACCTAAAGAGTGGTATTTTGAATCCAGTCCACTGGAGACGTTAACAAGGTCAAGGGCAATTCTAGCCGGCTGTTCAATGGTATATCCCGTTGGTGCAGGTGGACGGCTGTCGAACATCATACGTATTTCGATTTTGTCGCCCGGTAATGCAGAAAACTCGATGTCACTCATTCGGGCAGCCGAGGCATTCGCAATAAACCCAAGTACTAAAAACAACGAAAAACCTATTGATTTAATTAAATCAGGGTATGCCCCAATACTTTCCTTGCGGTGTTTTACTGCAATCACTTCTTGATCAACCGTGAATGCCATGACTCGCTCCCAATATATTCTTTTCGTTGTTACTCACTAGAGTGACTAACTACTCGACAACACTTTTTAATTCGATAGTTCGCGGTCTTTTCAACCAGCCACCACCACCATCGCTAACAATTTCAATAATGTCTATTCTAGTATCGGTAATACTTTCGACCTGCCCCCATGACGTGCCCATAAAGTCACCGACTTGCACACGATGAACACCAGCGTCTGCGTCTTCGATTAACGCCCAAGTCGCGCCGCCTTGTTCGAGTGAACCGACCATCACAAGCGAAGCTAGATTATATCGCTCAAGATACTGTTTCACGTGATTGACGGGTGGTTTCACGCCGCGATTAACTTGCTGTTCTTCAGTCAGCACAGGGATTACAACCGGCGGTTCAAACGGACTTCGCAGGTTGGCAGAACCATAAGTAAATGGTTGGTAAGGTTCAAACTCTGGCAACGGTGCTATCTGACCACTGGGCTCATTTGCAACCTCGGCCATAAACGTCCGAATATCGGCATACTGATCCTCGGCACCACAGGCGCTTAATAGCAATGAGGCACTTGCCAACGAAAAAAAACGAACCACTACTAACGTAATATTCTGTTTTATCATTCTAGCGCCTGCCTAGCCCCGCTCATCATTGTAGCGATAGGTTTTAGCGGTAATACTCATTTGAATGAGCCCCCCGGTAACTTCAATATTTCGCTGCGCATTTCTAGGCCGCACGGGCGACATGCTGAAATCATGAAGCGTTACGATGCGTGACAAATCAGCAACGTCACTCACAAAAGACCCAAGATCGTGATAGCTACCGGACACTACGATCTTAATTGGTTTTTCTATATAAAACTCGTGCTGCTCTTCAGGTTGAAGATCGATGCTTGTGAACGACAAGCCATTCTTTAATCCGACTAGTGTAATGTCTTCGATTAACCCAGGAATTTCTGTATCGCTGGGCAATTGTCTGAGAATTGCTTCGAAGGATTGCTCCATCTCAAGTTGTTGTTGACGGTACGCTTCGAGATGTGCGGCTTCAAAGTATTTTTGACGATAAGTATCCCGAAGCGTCGTTTCTTGCGCTCTTGTCCTTTCTAATTCGGTTTGCAAGTTTGTCACATGGATAAAATATCCCGCTGCCAGCGCACCAACAAACGCCAACACCCATATGATAACCTTTACAGCGAACGGCCATGATCCTACGTTATTAAGGTCGTTTAGCTGTTCGGCATCAAAGTTCTTTAAGCTTTCGACTACGTCTTCTAAAGCCATACCTAATTCGCCTCCTTGGTAGTCGGCGAATCTTGTTTTACCGACAATTCAAAGCTGCTCGCCTGCGGACCAAAGGTCGGCGCCGCGTTTATTTCCGTTACGTTAGGTTTGGTAAACCATGCTGACTCCTGGAAGTTTCGCAACTGACTTGAGATCCGGTTATTTGATTCAGCGACACCTGAGATCTCGATGTTTTTATCGGTTACAGCAATTTCCGTGTAAAAAACCCGATCCGCAAGCTTGCGGGCTAACTCATCAAACATGCGCACAATAACCGGTCGGTTACCCTGCAGTTCCTGAATCACTTGCATTCTGGACAACAACTCGTTGCGTTTCTGCTGAAGCAGCTTGATCTCCTCGGTTCGCCCCTCGAGCACCTTGATCTCTTTATCGAGGAACCCATTTCTGGCTGCCTGAGAATCGATTGAGCCATTGTAAAATCTATCCACGGCAAAAATCAGCAGGCAAGCAAAAACAACAATGCCGGCCAGCACATTCAAGAATTCTTTTTTCTTCTCTTCCCGCAGTTCTTCACGCCAGGGCAACAAATTGATTTTTATATCAGTCATCTGTTGGCCCCCGAGCTTGCCCTGCAACGAGACCACAAGCACTAGGCGTTCGCATACGCGAGCCGCAACGCATCAGTCAAAACTCCGAAGAGCCAGACCACAAGCAATCATTAAAGCGGGTGCGTCATTCGTTAAAGAGACCTCGTTTACCTTCGTAGAGAGAGACATATTCACGAAAGGGTTTGCCATCGAGGTGGGTGTGCCTAGCTTTGCGGCAACCATATCCGCTAAACCTTCGATTGAAGCAGTGCCGCCAGCAAGGATAATGTGATCAACATCATCGTAAGCACTGGAAGAATAAAAGAACTGCAGTGAGCGGGTCACCTGCTGTACGACAGCTTCCCTGAATGGTTGTAACACTTCAGTTTCGTAGTCGTCCGGCAAACCGCCCTGCTTCTTGGCAAGACCCGCTTCCTCGACCGACAAACTGTACCGTCGCTGGATTTCTTCTGTCAGTTGCTTACCGCCAAAGAGCTGCTCTCGCGTGTAAGGTGTGCTCGAGTCGGTCAGTACGCTTAATGTCGTCATCGTCGCGCCGATATCGATAATCGCGATAATCTGATCGTCGCCATCTTCAGCAGTAAATTGTTCTCGCACTAAATTGAATGCTCGTTGCATGCAATGCGCTTCAATATCGACAACTTTTGCCTTGAGGCCACCCAATTCTAATGCGGCCTGTCGCATTTCAACATTTTCTCTTCGACACGCTGCCAGCAGAACTTCTACCTGCTCCTCACTCCTCGGTGATAGCCCCTGTACTTCGAAGTCCAATGCCACTTCATCGAGCGGGTAAGGGATATATTGATCTGCCTCTACTTGGAGTTGACTCTCTGTTTCGTCTTCAGTGAGCGCGGCAGGCATTTCAATCGTTTTGGTGATCACAGCAGAACCGGCAACAGCCACAGCTGCTTGCTTAACTTTTGTCTTTGAGCGGTCGACCAGACGCGCTATGACTTCGCCAACACCTTCGACGTCGCTGATGTTCTTTTCTACAACCGCATTTTCAGGTAAAGGTTCCACGCCGTAACTTTCAACACGATATTTGCTACCGGAGCGGCTAAGTTCCAGAAGCTTGACCGATGTAGAGCTAATATCTAGCCCCAACATCGTATTCGGCCCTTTGTTCAAAAACCCAAACACAGTAAATTCCTTTTCAGTACACGCACTTACGGACGATACATGCAATACCACATTAAATAACACTCTTTTGCTTATCGCAAACAATTTAAAGTAAGTAAAAATGCTTATCTAGCTAATTATCCATCGTTCACGACGTTTACAAGGTGGGAATTTTCAGCGACTTTTTGATGTGGTATACCTATTCCAATTGACTTGACTCCACTTTCCCACAAAAAAAGCTCTATAATTGATGCACACCTTCCCAATCCGGTTACTGACTTAACATGCGGCTACTTGCCAGCTTGATTCTATGGTTCGCCCTGACGCTTGTGTGTGGCACGAGTCTTGTTCTGTCGGGCATGTATCTGTATCTCAATCCGCAAATTCCAGACGCGGCGCAATTCAAAAACGTCAAATTAAAGGCGCCGCTCCGAATTTATTCCGCTGACAACAAACTGATACAGGAGTTTGGCGAACGTTTAACGCCCGTGACATTCGAGCAGATTCCGCCCCTGTTTATCAAAGCCCTGCTGGACACAGAGGACAAAAGATATTTTGAACACAGCGGTGTCGACATCATCACTTTGGCTAACGCCAGCTGGCAACTTGTGCGCAATAAAGGTTCAATTCGCACTGGCGCCTCGACAATTACAATGCAATTGGTCAAAAACATTTCCGGAGAAACTGAGGTCAGATTTACACGTAAGTTTAAAGAAATGTTGTTGGCACTAAAGCTCGAAAGGGAGCTAAGCAAGCAAGAAATACTCACTCTGTATCTGAACATCATACCCTTTGGTAAGCACGCGTTTGGTATCAAGGCAGCCGCGCAGACCTACTACGACCTGGATCCCGAACAACTAAACCTTGCGCAATTGGCGATGCTGGCGGGCATTCCTCAGGCGCCTGAAGCCGGAAATCCAATAAACGGACCACGACGGGCGATTGATCGACGAAACCTGATACTTTCTCGCATGCTGGGACAGGGCAGCATTTCGGTAGAGGCATACAATGAAGCTAAGGCTGCCCCTATAACAGCCAGTGTTTACGGGAGAGATATTGATCTGCCCGCGTTATATATAGCTGAAATGGTGCGTAAGCAATTACTAACAGAGTATGGCAGCGCAGCATACAGCGAAGGACTGATAGTCCACACGACAATCGACAGCAAAAAACAGCTCGCAGCTGAAGCCGCCATCACAAAGAAACTGAACGAATATGATCGCAGACACGGTTACCGCGGTCCTGAACACAAAAGTATTCAGGGGACCAGCGAGTATCTCGCAGCGCCAGAATATGGTTACCCCGCTAACTGGATTAAAACGCTAGAAAACGCCAAGCTGCTCGGTGACCAACACCCTGGCATCGTCCTCTCAGCAAATGAACAACAAATAAGGGTGTTGAACAAGTCGCTTGAGGTCATCGAGATCGACTGGAATGGAATCCGTTGGGCGCGTCCCTACATCGACGTAGACACGCGAGGACCTCGGCCAAAACTCGCCTCAGATGTCGTCGGCACTGGAGATTTCATCCGCATCGATAAAAGCGATGACGGCACATGGTCACTCGGTCAAGTACCAGCGATACAGGCAGCACTCGTTGCGCTGCACCCTAGAGACGGTGCCATCGAGTCGATGGTCGGCGGCTACCATTTCACGGCACAACAATATAATCACGCAACCCAAGCAAGAAGGCAGCCTGGTTCGAACTTCAAACCATTCTTTTATGCCGGCGCCATCGAATCAGGGCATACCGCGGCAACTATTTACAATGATGCGCCGGTCGTCTTACCCGGCGGGGACCTCGAGCAGGTATATCGCCCTTCAAACTGGCGAGATGAGTTTGAGGGAGACCTTCGACTGAGACAGGCGTTATACAAATCCAAGAATCTCGTTTCTCTCAGGGTAATTCTTGCACTGGGTGCACAAAACGCGATTGATTATGTCTCACGCTTTGGTTTCGATACATCGACCTTTCCAGTGAATGTTCAACTTGCTTTTGGCGGCGGCACCATCGCGCTCACACCATTGGAAGTGGCTACCGGTTATGCTTCGTTCGCCAATGGCGGCTACAAAGTCGACCCGTATCTGATATCAAAAATCGAATCAATTAACGGCACGTTTGAATTCACCGCTAAGCCACCTACGGCATGTGGGGAGAATTGTGCGGAAGGACAGTTAGCGGCCAAACGTATAATCGAACCGCGTGCCGCTTATATTATGGACAGCATCCTCCAAGACGTTATGCGCAAGGGAACCGGCGTCAAAGCTACCAGAGAACTGAAAAGAGCGGACATCAGAGGTAAAACCGGCACAACCAACGACGCTGACATTTGGTTTTCAGGTTACACGCCCGATCTGGTCGCCACTACCTGGGCAGGTTACGACAATAACGGATCCGTTGGCTCGCGGGAATTCGGCTCAACGACCCCGATTGAAAGCTGGATCGAATTCATGCGATCAGCGCTACCACCGGAGAGCGAAACATCCTCCCTTGCACAACCTAACGGCCTAGTGACGGTTCGAATAGACCCCCTGACGGGCTTGCGCGCGGCGCAGGATGACCGCGCAGCGATTTTTGAAATCTTCAGAGAAGAGTATGCGCCAGCTCCAGAGCTGGCGCAAAAAGAAGACGAGAAAGAAAATACGCTTCAAGAAATTTTCTAACACTCGCCTAGGCTAGTCGTAACTAGGAATCGTGTGCTTCCTCGCAACACCAGAATCAATGGCAGCTTGCGCAACGGCAGTAGCGACTGCTTTCAATAGTCTTGGGTCGAGCGGTTTAGGAATGATGTATTGCGGACCAAATTCCAAACTGGTCACACCTGGATATGCGGCCAACACCTCAGCAGGCACCGGCTCCTTGGCTAACGCACTAATCGCATGGACAGCCGCCATCTTCATCTCTTCATTAATCTCAGAAGCATGGACATCAAGCGCTCCCCTGAAAATGAACGGAAAACAAAGCACGTTGTTTACCTGATTCGGATAGTCCGAGCGCCCCGTCGCCATGATGACGTCGTCCCGCACCTCTATAGCCTTGGGAGGAGAAATCTCCGGATCCGGGTTTGCCATAGCAAATACAACGGGGTTTGGACCCATGTTCTTCAAGCTTTGTTCATCAAGCAAATTTGCGCCTGAGACGCCGATGAATACATCCGCATCTTCGCAAGCTTCAGCAAGCGTTCTTTTGTTCGTTGTCTGCACGAACATCGCTTTCTCAGCGGTCAAACCTTCTCGGTCGGAATGAATAATGCCCTTGGAGTCAACCATGTAAATATTATCTTTGTTAAGCCCGAGTTCGAGCAACAAGATCATGATGGCTGTCGCAGCTGCCCCTGCACCTAGGCAGACCAATTTGGCATCCTCTATTTTCTTGCCGCGCAGTTCAAGTGCGTTAAGCAGTCCCGCAGCAGTGACGATGGCGGTCCCGTGCTGGTCATCATGAAAAACGGGGATATCCAGCATATCCTTCAAACGACGCTCAATTTCGAAACAGTGCGGAGCACCAATGTCTTCCAAATTGATACCACCAAAGGTCGGCGCAATGTTGGCAACGACCGTAATGAATTCTTCAACGTCTTGGGTTGTCACCTCAATATCGAAACAGTCGACGTTCGCGAAACGCTTAAACAGTAGCGCTTTACCCTCCATCACCGGCTTACTTGCTAACGCGCCCAGATTACCCAGACCTAGGATTGCTGTGCCGTTGCTCACCACACCAACCAGATTACCTTTAGACGTATAGTCGTATGCAAGTGCAGGGTCACGACTGATTTCTTTGACAGGCTCGCCAACACCAGGCGAATAAGCAAGCGCAAGATCGTCCGCATTTTCGGTCGCAGTCGTGACAGATATTGCAATTTTTCCAGGGGTCGGATTCGAGTGATACCGAAGGGCTCTATCCTTCATTGTATTCCCATCAGACATATTTAACTCCAGGCGTAGGTTGATTTTTGTTCTTTATCTTTGTGGGCTGATCCTGAGAATCGACACAAAAAAGGGCGCCATTGGCACCCTTCGACGACACTACCTTGCTGCAATAATAGGCGACTACTTCGCGCCTCTCGCGCCAAAGCGCTTATTGAACCTATCAATACGACCAGCGGTATCGAGAATTTTTTGCTTACCGGTATAAAACGGATGGCACTGCGAACAAACATCCAAATGGATATCTTCACAAACTGTAGAGCGGGTCGAAATCACGTTGCCGCAACTGCAGGTGGCAGTAATTTCTTCATATTTTGGGTGTGTTTCTGCTTTCATTGTTCTGAACCTGACTTAACCGGGCCCGAATGATACCAGAGACTCTTTTAATATCAAGCATCAATCTGGCTAACCAAACCACTGGCATATGTTCCGACAAATAGGACCATCGTAAAAACTCCACCAGCACGCTTAAAAAGGCATAATACCTCCATAATTGGCTAACTTTTCCAAAAATTGTGACCGAAACAGTCTATCTCGAAGTCGCGCTCCCGACACCTATGCGGCAAACCTTTACCTATTCGGCCGTGTCTGACTTGGGACCTTTTCCTGTGGGTATTCGAGTACGTGTTCCGTTTGGCCGCAGGACCATGGTTGGGATTGTCCTCAGCACCTCAATCGAAACAACATTTCCTGCAGACAAACTGAAAGCGATTGACGAAAAACTCGACGCGACACCGGTCATCAGCCCGGTTTTAATCAGATTATGCCTCTGGGCCTCAGAATATTATCACCATCCCGTTGGAGAAGTTTTCTCAACAGCCATCCCGACACTCCTGCGCACAGGAAAATCAGCGAGCGAGCAACTCCGAGTTTTGAAACTCCACGCAGCCCCAAAAACGCTCGATAAGGCCATCGATGAACTCTCGCGAGCACCTCGACAAAGAAGCTTGCTTCAACTTGTTTCGCAGAGCAACGATGGCCTCACTCAATCTGACATCTCTGAACACGAATACAAGCGATCGATCGTCGATGCGCTAATTGCTCGCGGACTGGTAGCATGGCACACGCGTGACAAGACCTTACGCCGGTTTTCTACCACGGGCACACTCAGCAAACCCGCCCCTTTCGACCTAAGCGAAGAACAACGCGCAGCAACACTTTGCGTTGCGAGGAATACAAGCCGCACAACCCTGCTTTATGGCGTTACCGGTAGCGGCAAGACTGAAGTCTATTTACAGAGCATCAGTCGATTGCTGCACGAGGGGCGGCAGGCGCTGGTGCTAGTACCAGAGATTGGCTTAACGCCCCAAACCATTGATCGGTTCAAAACCCGCTTTGATGTACCGGTAGTTTCTCTACACTCAGGCATGACTGATCTTGAGCGATTGAACGCCTATCGGGCGGCTGCAACAGGGCACGCCGGCATTGTTATAGGCACACGCTCGGCGATTTTTACGCCCCTGCTTAACCCTGGAATAATCATCGTGGACGAAGAGCATGATGCTTCATTCAAACAGCAAACCGGCTTCAGGTATAGCGCCCGGGATCTCGCAGTGCTGAGAGGGCAATGGGAAGGAATCCCCACTGTGCTTGGCTCCGCAACACCTTCATTGGAAAGCTATCACAACGCACAAACGGACAAATACGCGCTCGCCGAGCTAACAAAACGTGCAGGAGAAGCTGGAGCGGCCAGCTTTGATATTCTTAACATTCGGAAAGCCGACCTGAAAGAGGGTCTATCCTCGACCTTGATTAATACAATGAGGACTCACCTGTCCGCTGGCAATCAAGTACTGGTTTTCATCAACCGGAGAGGCTACTCACCGGTGTTACTTTGTCATGAGTGCGGCTGGATCGCACAATGTACCCGGTGTGATGCGCGTCTTACTGTCCATTTTAATAGCTTGAGATGTCATCACTGCGCGTCACTGGCGAAAATTCCCAGAGCCTGTCCTGATTGCGCTTCTTCACAACTAGTCCCGCTTGGCGCTGGAACCCAGAGACTCGAGCAAGTGCTGAACAACTTGTTCCCTGACACCAAAGTGATTAGGGTCGATCGTGACTCAACTCGGCAAAAAGGCTCAATGGAAAAAGTTGTTTCAGAGGTAACAGAGGGCGGTGCTGCCATCCTAGTTGGGACTCAGCTGCTTGCCAAAGGCCACCACTTTCCTTCCGTCACACTCGTCGCAATACCTGACATGGACGCTGGTTTTTACAGCTCAGATTACAAAGCGATTGAGAAGATGGGGCAGCTTCTTCTGCAAGTCGGGGGCCGAGCCGGCCGCGAGGAAAAGCCAGGCACAGTATGCCTGCAAACCCACTTCCCTAACGAGCCAATATTACGCTCCCTGGTTGATGAAGGTTATACACATTTTGCGCAACACTTGCTCGCCGATCGACTTGCGAACGAGCTACCGCCATATCATTTTCAGGCAATGATCCGAGCAGAGGCAGTAAACCGCGACGAAGCCATGAACTTCCTCAGCGAACTCACCAAGACACTGCAACATGTCCCCTCAACTTTAGCGTTAGGTCCCATTCCTTCACAAATGGAGAAAAAGGCTGGTAGGTTTAGGGCCCAGCTGCTTCTCTCATCAAGCCATCGAAAATCACTCCACCAGCTGATATCTCAATGTATTTCAGGCATCACCAGCGCTCCACCCAATCGAAAGATACGCTGGAGTATAGACGTAGACCCTATAGACACAATCTAGCGCTAATTCTAACGAAAGGCACAAACTAAACATCGCCTGCCTATGGATATTTCATGATAAACTCCGACTTTCACGCACATACAAATCATCGCTAGCGTCTGGAACACAAACAGGAAATGACGAAGGATTTTGCTAAAAGCCAAGCGCCAAACAACAGCTCACCCTCAAGACTTGCTGGTTGGGTATGGTTTGTTGTGGGGTTATCACTCGGCGTTTTTGGCTCGTTTGTGTTCTATGTTTCACAGGTAGTGCCCGTTGATGCCGAAGTTGCCGAACTTCTCGATCAACCGAAACCGAACCCCAGTCCTGCCCGAAATAAAGTTGATGATTTAAAGTGGGAATTTCATGAAATTTTCCCCAAATCCGTTGTCCCGATCATCGAAGAATACGGAGATGATGGAGCCAAAAGACGAGCAAGAGCCCCTGCAAGCTATTTACTTCAGGCAGGCTCGTTTCGTCGCGCCAAGGATGCCGACAAGCTGCGAGGTGAGCTCATTCTTATAGGCCTTGCGCCCACGGTTAAGAAAATCAGCAAAGACAACGAAACCTGGCACAGGGTTGTTATCGGCCCTCTCGACACAGAGCTTGAACTCACCCGCGCCAGAAACAGACTCGCGGAGGCTTCAATCGAGTCAATCGCACTCAGGGTGAACTAGCACGCTGTTTGAAGATTAAAGCCCCGTTTTATTTATCAATTACAAACAAGAGAACACAACACTTTGGAACAGTTTAGAGGCACAACCATACTTTCAGTTCGTCGCGGCAACTCAGTCGTCATCGGTGGTGACGGGCAAGTCACTATGGGCAACACCGTCATGAAAGGTAACGCAAGGAAGGTACGCCGCCTTTACAAAGATCAAATTATTGCTGGTTTCGCCGGCGGTACGGCGGATGCTTTTACACTTTTTGAGCGTTTCGAAGCACAGTTAGAAAAACATCAAGGACACCTTGTTCGTGCCGCCGTTGAACTCGCCAAAGATTGGCGCACCGACCGAGCGTTACGCCGACTCGAGGCGCTTCTTACTGTAGCCGACAAGGATGCTTCTCTCGTCATCACCGGAAATGGCGATGTCATAGAGCCCGAGGATGGCATTATGGCTATCGGGTCTGGCGGGCCTTTCGCGCAATCAGCAGCGAAAGCATTGTTGGACGCATCAGATTTATCTGCGCGTGATATTGTCGAAAAGGGGCTAACGATCGCAGCCGACATCTGTATCTACACTAATCATAACCGCACGATTGAAGAGATAGATTTCTCCTAAGTTTCAAATCAGGCTATGGCGCGGCGTGACAGAATGCTATTCGCCGCGTTTTTACAGCAGCACACGAAATATACGGCAAAGCTTCCTACATAAAGCTGCAGGTGAAACTGCGCGACGCGGATAAACCTGAGGGCATTGTAACCGTCACCGTCACAAGGGAAGAGCCGGTCGCGTTCGACGGATCCGTCGTCAGGGAAAGTGCGATCTGTCGTCTGCTTCCTACCTCTCCGGAGCCTGCACTGCCTATCAGACAACCATCGTCTGCCACTGACACATCGATCGTCGCGTCTGCAGGCAAGGCACCGTTATAACGATCAGTAATATTCATTGTGATCCGGCCGACATCGCCGAACGAAACCAAAGGCTCCGTATCTCCGATGTGCGGTGCCACCTGCCCATCGCCATGCCCGACCGAAAACGCAGTCCCTGCCACGATAGTGGCACCGTCGTTACTGACAACATCTACGGCCGCTTTTAGACTATCGCCAGCGACGGCCCCGGCTTTGACTAATTCAACGCCATTCACAAGCTCTCCACTCAGACCATCCGTGAGCCCAAATACCGTGTCTGAACCAGAGAACCCGACAACAAGCGAACGACTGATGTTAAGTCCATCCCGTGAGCAATAGCGAGTTGTCGCCTCATCACAGGGTGATGCGGTTGAGTTATCGCAAAACACCGTTCTTTCATCGACCTCTCGCGGACAGGAACTGCCGTTGTATATTCCATTGCCTTTTTCAAAACTGAGGGAAGAGTTAAAGTCGATCAGCTCTTCGGCTTCACCCGTCTGAAAACAGTTGCCCAAAACCTGATCAGGGTCAGTGATGGGCGAACGGGGGCCATAACATTCTCGACTGAGAGTATCTCGGGAATCAGTGACCGCATCGCCACCTGTTGAAAACACACCGTCTTCGTTGCTATCAACAAACGCTTCTGTCAAATCAACAAACACCTCTCCAAAGTCGTAAACACCATTGCCGTTGGTATCTGCAAAACTCTCCTCGCCAAGCGCAAAAGCCATCACCGTTGATCTGATGCCATACAATTGCCCTAACCCGCCGTTATAGCCTGAAGACGCTGAACCGCCCTGAGCGATCGCTGGTGTGTTGCAGGGTACAATGTTCGCATACGATCTGAAGGGTGCTGTCGCGGAGCCGGGATTAGAAAAAGTATGACTTGTGTCTCCCGAGTCATCTTCATCAGGGTAACGAGCATAGGTAATTTTTAGCGACGTTTCATTTGTGCAATTAGCAGAGACACAGGTAATACCGGTCTGGTCAGTATCAACCGTGTAGTCGGTGGTCAGGGTTAACAAATCATCCTCTGCTCCAGCCACAGGGCTGGCTGATTTTTCAACTCGCAGGATACTTCTGGCCAAATACTGTGTATCGCCATCTGCAGTCGCGACATCCTCCTCAAAAATGATCTCTGAGGGGCATGCATCATCCGTTAGAGTTCTATGAGACCCGATCAGCGGTGTTTTTGGATTAATACCATCGAGCGCAACAGTACAGTCTCCACCAACCGTGTTGCAGGCAGGACCTACCCGACCAAACTCTGTGCGGAAATTGACGGTGGTGCCATCGGGAACAGGATTATTAAACTTATCCGCTAGAAAAACTGACAGATCAACGCTGCCATCGGTTCGATCGGCGGCTTCGAAGCTGAGTTGGTTTACAGACAAAGTGAAACTGTCAAAATCTGCCACGCCGGAGTTAATAGAGAGCAGGTCGGACTGCGAATTTCTTGTCGTATCATCTACATTATCGTTGTCTGTATCGAAGATGATGGTCGCAGTGACCGTAAGAGGGGTCTGAACAAACCCTGCGTTGACAACCGCTGACGCTAATCCCATTTCATCGGTCGTGCCCGATACATCCTCTAGTACAATCCCACCCACAGACGTTGAAAGTGAAAATGTCACTAACTGATCCTGCACCGGGTCGCCCCGCGTGTCGAGCACCTGAAAGGTCACCTCTGCCGTACTAATACCACCCGACTCTGCAAAAAATATGGATTCAATATCATTACCAGCGGCATCGGTTACCGATCTAAAAACAATGTTGCCAACAGCTGGCGGGAAGACCTGAATATTAGCACTCGCCGTTTCACCGCTGATTGCCTCGGTGGCGGTGATAATATCGCTTCCTTCACATCCGTTTGCTTCGTAGGTCGCTTGGGCAATACCCAGCGCATTAGAGGTGCTCGTGGCACTGATCGAGGCAAGAAACCCACCATCGCCGTCGATTGTCGCGGTGCAGGTCGACGCAAAAGCAATCGAAATACCAGGCACGATGACATTGTTAGCGTCCACAACACTCACGCTAACGACTGAAGTACCGCCCGCTGATAGCGGATTAACGCCAATATCCATGCCCCCTTGCACAAAACCGGCACCCGTGCCGGTGCCAATTTGGAGACCCGCAACACCAACCTCAAAGGGCAGCACCTCTTCGACGTCTCTGACACGCACGGTTATCTCACCTGACCCCAATATCGCTCCTGCGGACAGATCAAAATTAATCGCGCCATCGGTATCGGTGACGGTCGTCAACACTGTCGACGCAGGACTGTTGGACTGACTGATCGTGCCAAGCGAGGTTGTAATGTTCGCTTCAATGTTTGGAATCGGCGTGTCTACATCTCCGTTAAATGCAGTCGAGACACGATCAATGACAATGAGATTTACCGAAGCCCCATCGACTGCCGTGACAATGCTTGAGGGAACACCCGGTGTCGAATCTGTGAGGGTCAAGTCCAACACTATGTTCAGATTATTAACGCCGCCTGTCGTCGCAAGCCCATCTGATTGAACGTTTGTGCTCGCGACGATACTCACGCCGTTGACGGTTGCCGTCGCGGTCAAAACCCCAGCATTGGCTATTTGGCCGGCACCTAACTGAACAGAAGCGAGACCAGAGGCATCAGTCAGATCTGTGCCGGTATCAGGTGTTAACTGACCAACAGCAGAAGAAAACGTGACTATTTCTCCAACGATCGGGTCGCCTGTAGAGGTTTCAAGCAACACTCTTGCGGTAACGGGGGTATTACCCGTGACTTGGTTAGTTTCATTACCGTTGGTATCAACTACTGTGAGTGTAATTGTTGGTGGTGCATCAATCCCGCCATCACCTGTATCTACCGACGTCGCCAATCCATCAGATTGTATGTTCGTACTGCTAGCAACTGTTTCACCGCTGACATCGCTGGTAGCGGATACTGCACCAGCCGTTGCTACTTGCCCCGCGCCGAGTTGAACTTCGGCTATACCATTTTCATCAGTCAGGTCTGTTGCAGAGGAAGGGGAGATTTGACCAACATCCGAAGCGAAAGTAACAATTTCTCCCTCAACGGGATTTCCACTGCTGTCCAACAGCGTCGCACGAAGTGTTACCGGTACATTTCCGCTGACCTGAGAGGTCGCTTCACCGTTGGAGTCTAATACTGTTAGCGTGATGGTCGTCGCAGGTTGCTGCGCGCTACCACCGGTCGTATTGCTACCGCCTAAAATGCCAGCATCACCACCGCTTCCGCCACCGCCACATGCGCTGAGTAGTATTGTCAGAAATATTCCGATGCTGAACTTTTCTAAATGCCCACGCATTTTCCCCTCCAAAAACCCACGATGTTGACGCAATTTTGCCGGTCATATTTACGCTAAACCTTAAAATATGCTTTTTATGAAAGCAATGAAAATCATACTGTTAACATCATTACCTACGAAGCAGGATGAATTAAAACTCTTATCTGTAAGTTTTTATTGACGAACGATCAACCATTAACCAGTCACAGTAATCCATGACAAATCGCAGCGAAAAAAAACGACAGACACAAGTGGTAGGTCGTGCGCAGCCGAGGCGTTATAGGTTAGAATCCACTCCTCGTGGTATTGCAACACCTCTCAGTAATAATCTGTTCGACTTCGGGACTTCGCTCAGGCATGCCTCCCGTACTTTGTCATTTTTGGCAGAACGACTGAGCTGTAACATGTGCAACCTCCCTCTAATTTTTGCAAGAGTACAAACATGTCAAATATGACACCTCGCGAGATTGTCCACGAGCTGGACAAGCACATCATTGGTCAAACCGGCGCGAAGCGAGCAGTGGCTATTGCCCTGCGTAACAGGTGGCGCCGGTTGCAGCTGGATGAAGACCTTAGAGTCGAGATCTCTCCCAAAAACATCCTGATGATAGGTCCCACAGGCGTAGGTAAAACGGAGATAGCCAGACGACTGGCGAAGCTCGCTTCGGCACCATTCATTAAAGTTGAGGCGACAAAGTTTACCGAGGTTGGCTACGTCGGCAGAGATGTTGAGTCCATTATCAGAGATCTGGTTGAAGTGGCGATCAAGCTGCGCCGCGATGAGACCATGAAAGTGATGAACAATCGTGCCATCGATGCTGCGGAAGAGAGAATTCTCGACGCATTGCTAACACCGGCACGAACAGACGATATGGTAGAGGACAAAAATACCGCCACCCGCCAACTGTTCCGAAAAAAACTGCGGGAAGGCGAGCTTGACGACAAAGAAATAGAACTTGAGGTCAGTGCCGCATCCGTTGGCGTTGAAATCATGGCCCCTCCTGGCATGGAAGAGATGACAAGCCAGCTTCAAAGCATGTTTTCGAATATGTCTCCTGGCAAGACGAAAACGAAAAAACTGAAAGTAAAAGATGCACTCAAGCAAGCAACGGAAGACGAAGCAGCAAAACTCGTTAACGAAGATGAGTTAAAAAGTGGCGCGGTTGAGGCGGTAGAACAGACCGGTATCGTTTTTATTGATGAGATTGACAAGGTTGCCAAGGGATCTGACCGAGGCGGCGCAGATGTTTCTCGAGAGGGTGTGCAGCGTGACCTGTTACCGCTTATCGAGGGTTGTACCGTTTCAACAAAATACGGCATGATCAAGACAGACCATATTCTGTTTATCGCGTCTGGCGCTTTTCACCTAAGCAAACCCTCTGACCTTGTGCCTGAACTTCAGGGAAGATTACCCATCCGAGTTGAGCTCTCGGCACTCAGCGTCGATGACTTCAAACGGATTCTGCGCGAACCTGATGCCTCACTGACTGAGCAGTATCAAGCACTTTTGCAAACCGAGGACTTGGCATTATCTTTTTCTGAAGACGCAATTACGCGCATCGCGGAAATCGCGTGGCAGGTAAATGAGAAAACTGAAAACATTGGTGCACGCAGACTTCATACCGTCATGGAGAGATTACTGGAAGAAATTTCATTCGAGGGCAGTGAGAGTCGCAGCAACGACAACGGATCAATCGCCATTGACGCCGATTATGTTAATGCGCACCTGACGGACCTTGCCGACGATGAAGATTTAAGCCGATATATTTTGTAAACAAGGGTAAATTCGATGGTGCCTACGGAAATAAAACTGCATCAGGTTTCAGGCATTCTTGAGGTCCTCTTTGAGGATGGCAATGGCTTTAAACTTTCAGCAGAGTATCTCAGGGTGTTCTCGCCCTCAGCTGAGGTCAAAGGCCACGGTCCTGGACAGGAGGTGCTGCAACATGGCAAGAAAATGGTGAAGATCGCCAACCTTGAAGCACAAGGGAACTACGCCATAAAGATTACGTTTTCTGATGGCCACGACAGCGGCATTTACAGCTGGCAATATCTTTACGAACTGGGCAGCCAGTTCGAGTCAAACTGGTCAACATATCTCGCGCGACTGAGTGCGGCCAAAAAAAGCAGGGAACCACAGTTTATTGCGGTTGGCTGAGCATTCTCTGACGTAAAGACTTTGGTAAAACTGACAATATCGCCGGCAGCGCGATGAATGTTGTGATGAGCAAAATCGTTATCGCGACTGCCAACAAAACACCGATTGAGGCTGCCCCTTTATGCGGACTCAGCGATAGCGACGCAAACGTGCCGATGGTTGTTAGCCCACTAATCACCACGGCGCGGGAGGTACTGGAGGCAAGCGCATCTGACAAGCTTCGACTCATTTTAAATCTATGGATAACGTGCACCCCAGTGTCCACGCCAAGCCCAAAGATGAGTGGCACCACCAATATATTGGCCATATTTAAGCTCAAACCCACAGTCTGGGCGAAGGCAAAAGTGAAGAGCACGGTAAGAGATAAGGGCAGTATCACGAGCGCCGGCAATATCAATCCCCTGAAGTAAACAATCAGGAGCAAAGATATTGCAAACGTTGAATAAAGCACCGCTTCAATAAATGATTCCACCACAACATTGCCAACACCCCATTCCACTACAGATCTTCCGGCAACATTAGGTGCGACGCTCTGAACCTGAGTGATAAACCTGTCTGTTGCTTCTCTATTGTCTAATACTATGCCGGGCTGCACCCTGATCAAGTAACCGCCATTGTTGGTCATTAGGTTTTTTTGCAAGGTGTCTGGCAGATCAGCCTCTCTAAAGGGGTTCGCCGACAAAAGCGCCTTAAGGTCCTCTAGCTCCGCGGATAGCTGCGCGCGCAACCCCGGCTGACCATTGCCTTGCAGCACACTCTGCATCTCATCGGTTTTCACCTTTGCAGCATAGCGAATGAACTGATCAACAATTGGCGCATTCGAAAATTTGCTGCCTTGGCTGACTTCATTAAAATATTCAATCGCGACATCTAAACCCAGCGTGTCTTCACTTGGTTCTTCAAGCTCTATTGTCTCGATGACAAGCAAAACATCTTCCAGCATTTTTTGCTTATCAAGCTGATCTGACGGAACAATATTGGAAATAGAAAAAACGTCTCCGACAGTATCGAGCTTTTCCAGATCAGCCTTCAATCCCTGCGCCTCTGACAAATCGTTTGCAACCACGACAACACTGTAATCAGTGACCATTTTTCTACGTTGCAATTCCAGTAACGTTCGCATCCCTTCTGAGCTTTCATCTCTCAGCGCCAACACACTGTAATCGAACTTCATATCTCTAACGAGAATGACCGAAACAGACATCAAAATAAAAAACAGCGACAGCGTCACACCAGGTTTCAAACTATCAAAGGGTGCATTAAAGCGAACACCAGCTTTATCTCCGAGACTGCCGAACAAGCTAAACATAGCCGGCATCAAAGTAATCGACAGCAAGAAAGCAATCACCATCCCGCCCGCAGAGATCAAGCCCAACTCACCAAGCCCATTATATGCAGTCGGGACAAACGACAAAAAACCTACCGCCGAGGTGCAGGTACATAACAACAAGGCCGGACCAATATCGACCGCTGCTCGCTCCGCTGCACCGAGCAGACCCGAGGACATCGACTCTTCACGCACTTTTAGTGAAAAGTGAACAGCAAAATCAATCCCAAGACCAAAAAACATCACCAAAAAGACTAACGATAGGGTGTTGTAACTTTCCACCACCAGTGTGGCGTAGGCGGAAGTCAGTACAACTCCGACAAACAACAGGACAAAAGTTGTCACAATAATCTGCCACGAACGAACACCTACCCCTAAAATAACAGCGAGCAAAAAGAGAGAGACGAAGCCTGCCAACTCAACACCGTCGAGTCCGGCTGAAATTTCTTCATGAGCGAGCGCAACTTCTCCCGTCAGCCTCACGTTGACAATCGAATTCAGGCCGGATTCTGGCCCCGGACTTAACGACAAGCGCGCGATCTCCTGCCTTATTCGCCGAACAATCGCCTCGTTAGGCAAACTCTGACCAAGATTCTGGCGACCCTTCACGATAATGAGCTGCAAATGCTCACCTGTTGTCTCCAGTCGACTCTCCGGTGTCGCAGGCGGGATCAAACGAGGATACGATGCTAAATCAGGCTCGCCATCAAGCACACTTCGTAACAAGGTGTCGAGCACAGGAGGCAAATCCATGCCAGGATAAGCACTTACCTGATCCGCTAGTATCATCACAATATTCGAGAGGCTTTGATCTTCAGATAAACGCAGCAAGGTGCCATAGTTAAACTGAACGCCCTGCAGCCAGCTTTCTAAATCATCGATATCCAAAAAATAGAGGCGATGGTCTGCTAGAAAAGGTTCCAAACCAGGCGTACGCACAAAATCAAAATCGTTGGAGTCAGAGAGCTCATCTGCTAACGCTCGTGTTATCCGCTCAACGTCATCATAATCATCGCCGGAAACGACGACTACCGCCGTTTGCTGTGAATCTGGAAATGCAGCTTTATAGCGTTCATTGTCCTGATACCAGCGAGTTTCTGCTGAGGGTTTGATCAGCTTGCCAAGGTCGGAATCGATCTTCGCAAACAAGCTTGAATACACGCCGGCTGCAACTGTTAACAAACCTAACACTAGCAAGGTCAACAGCGAGCGTTGCTCAACTACACGTACTGTTTTCCCAATTAACCCACCAATGATACCGATCACAAGCGTTTAGCCATCGTCACTCATCCAATCCATGGTCTGCTTGCTCTGCCAGAGCATGATACAAACTTAGGAGCTTTTCCACGCACACCTCGTGTCGATAGGCCTGAATGTGGTTCCGGTTATTATTCGCCAACTTTCTCAGTTCCAGTGGGTGATCCACCCAATAATCTAGCTTCATACTAAGATCTTTTGCATCACCACTTCTAAATTTTGCACGTTCATCAAGGGCAAATACGTTTGCAGCACTATCTTTTGAGTCAGATACCAGCACGGTATTACCCATCGCCATTGCCTCAACCACAGACATGCCTTCGAGCTCGATCATTCCACAGTGGACAAAAAGATCAGTCTCCCGATACCGTTTTAGTAATTCATCGTTACTAACAGTTTCAACGCTTGCATTGATTCCCTTACGGCTGATCAACGCTTTCAGCTTTGCCTCATTGGGTCCAGCACCGACCAATTCAAGTGAGATCTTTTTACGGTGCCGCGATAGCGCAATCGCCTCTATTAACAACGCCTGCTGTTTTTCTCCAGACAATCGACCAACGGATAACACGCGAAACGTTTCATCTGAGCGAACTGGTTCCGCTGCCTTAGGGCTCTGAAAAAACTCATCTGGCACACCATTTGAAACCACTTCAACAGGCGTTTTGAGATGGCGTTTTAACAGCTCGTCGGCAGCAAACTGAGATGGCGCGATCACCATATCTGCCCGGTTGTAAATAAAGTGTATAAAAATCTTATACAGGAGCTCTCTCAACCAATGAAAATTTAGCCCAAGGTTAAGTAAGAGATTCTCCGGTTGAACATGAAAAGAGCACACTACCGGCACTCGCATCTTTCGCGCCATCCGTATCGCAGCGTATCCGAGAAAGAAAGGAAACTGCACATGTAAAATCTTCGCACCTGCAAGTGCTTCACGCATTAAATTACTGTTGGAACGCGCCAACATAACCTTCATGCCGCGGATGATGCGATTGACACCAGGAATTGAAAGCCGAGGAAAGTAATACCTTTCTAGTCCACCCTGCCCGGAATACGCCTCAGCATTATCAGTTGAAATACAACCGCGGGACTCTTCGATGTCCGTCGGGCATGAAAGAATTCTGAAACTGCAGCCCTCACGTCTCAGCGCATCGACAAACCTGCGAGACGAAACCACGGTGCCATTGTAGGGCAGATCCCAGGGATCAACGACAACACAAAGCGGCCCTAGGCCGAAAGCCGGCTCAGCAGAGATACGCTCGGCGGCGTTTTGTCCATGACTGCTTTCTGACACGTTTGTTGCTACCTCACAGGATCAATAGGACAAATTTGCCCTGCTTGTTGTTCGACTATTTTTGCAACATCCAGACAAACATCCTCTCTCCAAACATCCGCATATATTTGAACACTTGTAGGCAGACCATCAGCAATACCGGTAGGCACCACGGCCGCCGGAATGCCCAACAAATTACCCGGGGTGATAAACCTCAGACAATCGATGGTCAGTCGCGCGCCGGTGTCGGCTTGAATATCCTCATCGTGAGGAAACGGCAAATGGGTCCACACTGGACCAATGATCGTCGGATATTTGAGAAAAAACGCTGACCACAAGCTGCGTAATCTTGCACGTTCACTGTGAAGTATGTCCATTGTCGCTTTGTTAGCAGCGCTATTTGGCTGATAAATATCCACAAAATCAGTCAGCATATTTGCGACGTCATCACTCATTTGACCATCGAGTTGCACCAGCATCACCGCAACGTCCTTGCTCAGAAGTTGCCCCCAGAGTTCAGTCACAAGCGCTAGCTCGGGTGGTTCAGCTTCCTCCACATCCCAACCCGAAGCTGACAGAATATCTGCGGCACAATTCACACCGGCGACGGTAGCTGCAGGCATCGTCGCACCCGGGACAGACGTCACAACTGCCACTGATTTCGTCTCGATTGGTTTGCCATAAAGCGGTGCATCAACTGAAATAGGATCCAGATAATGTCTGCCCGACAAAATCTCATAGGCAAGCTTAAGGTCATCAACATGACGCGCCATCGGTCCCTGCACAGCCATGAGTTGTGAAGCTAAACCATCCCCCTCTGGTGAGATAGAGCTATCCGACGGTATTCTGCCCGTTGTCGGCTTCAGACTGGCGATACCACAGCAATAGGCAGGATTTCTGAGGGACCCGCCAATATCATTACCTAGCCCCATTGGACTCATGCCGCTGGCTATCGCCGAGGCTTCGCCACCGCTTGACCCTCCAGCCACGCGTTCTGGATGCCAGGGATTGTTAGTGCGTCCTCGCAGCGGGTTATTCGTCGATATACGCAACCCGAACTCGGGCAAGTTAGTTCTCGCGAGAGGTATCGCACCAGCATTTTTCATACGCTGAACAATGACCGCGTCTCTGCTGGGCATGGCGTCGACCATCATTGGCACGCCCTGAGTTGTCGCCGATCCCAAGCAATCGATGTTCTCTTTAACGGTAAATGGTACGCCATGAAGAGGTCCGCTCGTTGCAGCGTTGTCTGCCTTCTTGGCCATTTCCAACGCTGATTCAGCAAGCGTCACCGTAACGGCATTGAGAGACGGGTTTACTTCGTCAATTCTTCGCAGGTGACTTTCGACAACGTCAACACTGGAGACAGATTTATCTCTGATCATACCCGCGAGTTCCACAGCAGACCTGCGCCATAGCTCTGCAGTCATTATTTACCCCCTAGATTGACATCAAACGCATGGATTTTGAGGATACCCACATCCCATTGAATGCGCCAACCCCGATTACCATGTAAAGTACATGGTTTGAACTTAGTTCTAATCGGATGTACTTCAGATGAGTGATGAAACAACCCATTTTGGTCTCAAACAAGTTCCCATAGCCGAAAAAGCCGGCAAAGTTGCAGAAGTCTTTCATTCTGTTGCTGGGAATTATGATGTCATGAATGACCTGATGTCTCTGGGCACACACAGAATTATGAAACAGATTGCTGTGGAGATGACCGCTGTCGGGCCTGGCGACAGGGTGATGGACTTGGCCGGTGGCACCGGCGATCTGACAGCAAAGCTATCCCGGATCGTGGGTGATGACGGTGAAGTTATTTTAACTGACATCAACTATTCCATGCTTACTGTCGGTCGGGACCTGCTGCTTGATAGGGGCGTCATGGGCAATGTTTCATTTCTGCAAGCAGATGCAGAAAACCTTCCCTGTCCTGACAATTACTTTGACGCAATCACGATCGCCTTTGGACTTCGCAACGTAACGAGGAAAGAGGCCGCGCTCAAGTCAATGCTACGCACACTCAAACCGGGCGGGCGTCTGGTTGTTCTGGAGTTTTCTCACCCTGAAAACCCCCTATTAAAAACCGCCTATAATGCTTTCTCTAATCTGTGGCCGAGCATCGGCAAAATGGTCACCGGAGATAAGGACAGCTATCAGTACCTCGTCGACTCGATCAAGGTCCATCCACAGCAGGGCCAGTTAAAAGAGATGTTCGTCGATGCGGGCTATGTCGATTGCAAGTACCACAACCTGCTAAACGGCATCGTCGCTATTCATACCGGAAAGAAAACTTTCGGGGACGCCAGGCCCTAACTCATGCGTTTGTTTCGAATTCTCAAAATTTTCTGGGTCATCGCGCGCAACCGTCTCGATAGGTTAGTCACCGCAAACGAGCGCACGCCAATCTCCATCAGGATTATGCTGATATTACTCAGAATATTTCCGGCACCGAAAGCGTCGCCCGCGAGTTCCCTGCGTCGAGCGCTAGAGCAACTGGGACCCATTTTTGTCAAGTTCGGACAGATACTCTCAACGCGCAAAGATTTGTTTGATCCGGAAACTTCAGAGGAACTAGCGAAGCTGCAGGACCAAGTACCTTCTTTTCCTTCTCAAGAGGCAACCGGCATCATCGAAAGAGCACTCGAGGACACCATCGAAAATCTGTTCAGTGATTTCGAAACCGAGCCATTGGCCTCAGCCTCGGTTGCGCAGGTCCATGCTGCCGTGCTGCAAACAGGGGAGTCTGTCGTTGTTAAAGTGATTCGTCCCGGTATTGATCGCATTATTCGCGAGGACCTGCTGGTGATGCACCTTATCGCTCGCTGGATTGAGCGGCTTTCCGAAGACGGGAAACGATTGCATCCGGTCGAGGTCGTTAAGGATTATGAGCGAACGATACTCGATGAACTTGATTTAAAACTTGAGGCCGCTAACGGGGTAAAACTTAAAAAGAACTGGGACCATTCTGGCAAACTTTACGTGCCAAAGGTCTTTTGGGACTACACGCGAACCAACATTCTGGTGCTTGAGCGGATCTACGGTGTGGGTGCTTCAAATGTTCAGTATCTGAAAGAGCAGAACGTGAACATGAAGAAACTTGCTCACCTTGGCGTCGAGATTTTTTTCACACAAGTTTTTGAGCAGAATTTTTTTCACGCAGATATGCACCCGGGAAACGTCTTCATTGACGCTAACGATCCGGCGAACCCTAGTTACATCGCACTTGATTGCGCCATTATGGGTTCTTTAACCGAAGAAGATAAAAACTATCTCGCCAAAAACTTACTGGCATTCTTCAAACAGGACTATCTCGAATCAGCACGCCTTCATATTGAGAGCGGCTGGGTGCCCCCAGATACCGACATTCATGAATTCGAAGCTGTCATACGCAGCGTCTGCGAGCCCATTTTTCAAAAGCCGATCAGCGAAATTTCTTTTGGCCGTGTGTTAATGAGCCTATTCCAAACGGCGAGGCGCTTTAACATGGAAGTTCAGCCCCAACTCGTCCTGCTGCAAAAAACGTTATTGAATATCGAGGGCATGGGACGGCAAATCTATCCTGAACTGGACCTCTGGGAAACTGCCGCACCTTTTATGGAAAAATGGATGAAAGACCGTCTGGGTATTAAAGGGTTGTTGAATCGTTTTGGCGAGGCCGCACCGCGACTGTTCGAGCAGCTGCCAGAACTCCCAGCCTTCGCACTGGAAACCATGGCGGAACTCAAACAATTAGGCCGCAACAACAAATCTCAAGCAATGCTGTTAAAAGACCTAAAGGATACGCTCGAGCGCGATAGGCAAGAGCGTCGGCAGATGAAAGCAGCTGGCTTGGCAATTACCGCCGCATTTGTCGCGATGGCTACTGCGCTCATTCCCGATACGAGCCTCGGCATAAATAGCGAGCTTCTGCTCGGATCTTCAATACTCGGCAGCCTGGGCGTCTACTGGATGTTCTTCAAAGTCTAATAATACGCCCAACCTCCTGCTAGAATATGTTTTCGACAGGCTTTTATATTCCCTTAAAATGACAGAACAAATCACTGAATCGCCGACGCCCGAATGGCTCGCTGAGGTAAAATTTGACGCGACGGGCCTGATTCCTGCCATTGCTCAAGATGCTCGGACTAAACGCGTCCTGATGGTTGCCTGGATGAACCGCGAGGCGCTTACAGAGACAATAAACACCCAATCAGCAGTATACTGGTCTAGATCTCGAAACAAG
Source organism: Candidatus Azotimanducaceae bacterium (assembly GCA_965657335.1). Classification (GTDB taxonomy): domain Bacteria; phylum Pseudomonadota; class Gammaproteobacteria; order Pseudomonadales; family Azotimanducaceae; genus UBA4582. Next base: position 34,760 of record CBFHOH010000023.1, on the reverse strand, counting down.
CTATGGCGTAAAGGTGAGGAATCCGGCCATTACCAACGTATAAAGGAAGTCAGCATTGACTGCGATGGCGATGTTGTCCTACTCCATTTGGAGCAAATCGGCGGTATCGCCTGTCACACAGGTCGAGAATCTTGTTTTTTCAGAGTCTTGACTCAAGGTCAGTGGCAAACAATAGAGCCACAACTTAAGGACCCAAGCGAGATTTACCCGAACAAATAAACCGAAGCAGGGACCGAGACGCGTATGTGCTATTATCGGTTTTTGTATCGGCTCACGCATTGGCCGCTAAGCAAACAACAACCGAACAATTTGAACAGGATTTACCTAAGTGAGTGATGTAATTGACCGACTGATGGAAGTGCTGGAGACTCGCAGACATGCAAGCCCCGAATCGTCTTATGTCGCAAAACTTCATCACCGCGGTTTGAACAAAATTCTCGAAAAAGTCGGAGAAGAATCTTTTGAGGCTGTGTTAGCCGCAAAAGACGCTGGCAACAGTGACAGCGATGAGCATCGTACAGAGGTCATTAAGGAAACTGCGGACCTGTGGTTTCATACACTTGTTATGTTGAGCCACCTGAATATTTCAGCAACAGATGTGCTCAGCGAACTTGAAAGCCGTTTTGGGGTTTCCGGACTTGCGGAAAAGGCATCGCGACCGCGACAATGATTTATTATTTTCAAATGATCAGGCTTGATCACGAACGTAAAGATAGAAATTTAGGAGAGACGATATGCCCGGAATGACAGAACTAATTGTTGTACTCGTCATTGTTGTTTTGCTATTCGGCACTAAAAAATTGAAAACACTCGGTGGCGACCTTGGATCTGCCATCAAGGGTTTCCGAAGTGCACTTGGCGGCGCAGATGACAAATCAAAGCTAGAAGCAGACCAAGAGCCACAACTGAAAGATGTTACCCCAAACACTTCAGCGCAAGACAAAGTCGAAGCAAATAAAGAGAACTAGCCTTTATGTTCGACATAGGTTTCCCTGAATTATTGCTCATCAGTGTTGTAGCACTGGTCGTTATCGGTCCGGAAAAGCTACCTGAGACAGTGAGAACCGTCGCATTATGGATTGGGCGCTTTAAAAGAAGCCTGTCGAACATTCGCATGGAACTTGAGAACGAAATCGGCGCAGACGAAATTAGGCAGCAATTACACAACGAAAGCATTATGAAGGAGCTCTCTGACACCAAGAGTGAGTTAGAGGACATTATTCAAAACGCCGACAATTCAATTACTGAAGCAAAAAATTCACTCAAAGCGATGCCAACCGAGCTTTCCGATCACCCAGTGGACAACCCTACCGATGCTATCGTTGAGGATCCAGCTGGATTGCCAACAACGGGTATTGAGAACCCAACTGAACTGGAGGCGATTCAACCTCGCTTCAGTGAGCAGGAAAAAGATGCAGCGCCTAAACTCACTGGCAACAGCAAATAAGGTAACCGGTGACCAAGATACCTGAACAGGAAGAGAACCTGGACGAAGGCCAACCCCTCGTCGAACACCTTTTAGAGCTAAGAAGCCGAGTGCTTCGATCTCTGGCGGCAGTATTTATCATTTTTCTGCCGCTGTTCTATTTCGCTAACGACATTTATGGATTTATATCTGAGCCCCTGAGAGCGTTCCTGCCTGAAGGTGCCACGATGATTGCTACTGAAGTTGCGTCTCCATTCCTCACACCTTTCAAGCTTACTTTAGTGCTAGCAATCTTTATCGCGATACCCTACATCCTTCATCAAGTATGGAGCTTCATTGCCCCCGGACTGTACAAGAATGAAAAACAAGTCGCATTTCCACTACTTGTTTCAAGTATCTTGTTGTTTTATGCCGGTATTGCCTTTGCTTTCTACGTCGTTTTTCCCCTGGTTTTTGGTTTCTTTACCAGTGTGGCACCCGCTGGTGTTACCGTAATGACAGATATCAATCGTTATTTGGATTTTGTATTAAAGCTTTTCTTTGCCTTTGGTATCGCTTTTGAAATTCCAATAGCAACCATACTACTTGTCTGGACAGGTGCCACAGATGTCGCAAGCCTGCGTCGTAAGCGTGCCTACGTTGTTGTTGGGTGTTTTGTTGTTGGCATGCTGCTAACACCGCCGGATATCATCTCGCAGATATTACTTGCGCTGCCGATGTGGCTGCTCTACGAAATTGGCATTTTGTTTTCAATCTTTCTGGTTCGTCCAGAATCCGACTCAGATACAGATACTGGGGCGGATGCGTCGTAAACCACAAGAGATAAGATCATGATCAAGCTGTACCATGTCAAAGGAACCCGCGGCATAAGAGTCATCTGGGTGATGGAAGAACTTGGCATCCCATACGAAGTGGAGATTATCGATTTTAGCGCCGAGTACCGAGAGACGCATGAGTGGCGAAGCAAAAACCCGGTAGGTAAGGTACCCGTCATGGAAGACGGTAAGCTTACGATGTTTGAGTCTGGCGCAATGGTTCAATACCTGCTGGATAAGTACGGCGAAGGACAACTGCAACCGGCGCCGGGCTCCGATGATCACGCACAATATCTGCAATGGGGCTGGTTTGCCGAATCGACATTTGCACGTCCGCTAGGAGAAATTGTCAATCACCGAAGGAGCATTCCCAAAGAGTACCAGTCTGAGCTCGCGATTAAGGAAATGCAGCAACGCGCCCACACCTGTCTTGAGGCACTCGACCAGCACATTGCAGACAAAACTTACTTGTTGGGAGAATCATTCAGCGCGGCGGACATCATGATGGGTTACTCCCTTCATATCTGCGACCTGCTCGCACCTACCGACAAATATCAACATACAACCCTTTATTGGGAGCGATTAAAGACCCGAAATGGCTGCCGCATAGCAATTGACGCTGGCAATAAATAACAAAGGAAAAGAGCTTCACAAAGGAGTAAAAAATGGCTGTAACTTATTATGATTGGACAGAACACAATGCGAATATTCGCCCTGATAAAGTTGCCATTCTGGATGCTGACAATCAGCAAACGCTCACATACAAACAGTTAAACGCACGTGCCAACCAACTGGGATCGTGGCTTAGCACTAACGGGATAAAAAAAGGTGATCGGGTGGCTATTCTCATGCCTAATTGTCCTGAGTTTTTCGAAGCGCAATTTGCATGCTCAAAAATTGGCGCGATCTGCCTGCCGCTTAACTGGCGGCTAACAGCTCCTGAACTTGAATATATATTGAATGATTCAACGCCCTCTGTTGTTATTTATGATGAAAAATTCAACGACCTGATAGCAAAACTAAAAACTACCTGCTCGGTACCAAGCTATCTCGAAATCGCTGAAAACAAATCAGAAAGCCCCTATGAAACAGCGATCGCTGCTTCCAGCCAAACGCTGACTTCCACCTCCTGCACCCATGATGATATCTCTATGATCATGTATACGTCAGGCACGACCGGGCATCCAAAGGGCGCACTCATTACCCACGGCATGACTTTTTACAACTGCGTCAACCTTGGCATACCCGCCGGCGTCAGTTCAAAGGCAATTCAGCTGGTTGTGCTTCCGCTGTTCCACACCGGCGGACTAAACTGCTACGCAAACCCCATACTTCACGCAGGGGGACAAATTGTACTGATGCGCGATTTTGACCCGGGCCGAGCTTTGGGGCTGATCAATGACGCAGAAATTGGCATCACACACTTTTTTGCCGTACCGGCTCCGTACCAGTTCATGATGCAACATCCAGATTTCGATACAACCGATCTGAGCCGAATCGTTGGTGCTGGCGTAGGTGGCGCACCATGCGCCGAAACAATACTAACAACCTGGCTAGAACGCGGAGTTCCTTTAGTGCAAGGTTGGGGTATGACAGAAACCAGCCCCGGAGGGACAGCACTGGAAGCTGACGATGCGCTGCGTAAGCTTGGCTCTGCTGGAAAAGCTCTTATGCACACTGAAGTCAAAGTCATTGACGACAAAGGAGACGAAATCACAGATGGTGGCGTTGGTGAACTATTGATCAGAGGGCCAAACATAACACCGGGATACTGGAACAACCCGGAAGCTACCAAAAAAACCTTCACTGACGATTGGCTGATGACTGGCGACGCCGCCCGGGTCGATGAAGAAGGATTTGTGTATATCGTTGATCGCTGGAAAGATATGTACATTTCGGGTGGCGAGAATGTCTACCCGGCTGAAGTCGAGAACATCCTCTATCAGCTACCCGAGGTCGCAGAGGCTGCCATCATTGGCGTGCCAGACGATCGATGGGGAGAAACAGGCAAGGCTGTGCTGGTGCTAAAACAGGGACAGACCCTCGAGGCAGACACTGTAATTCAACACTGCATTCAAAATCTTGCCAAATTCAAGGTGCCGCAAACGGTAGAATTTATCGAGGCGTTACCTCGAAACGCTACAGGCAAAGTGCTTAAACGCACTCTGCGAGATCAGTACGTAAGTGCCGGCACACCAGCGGTTACCTGATTCCAGCGGCGCCAACGGCACGCACCCACCGCCCGTTATTTAGCGGGGGATAATTGTACAAGTATGCCGTTGGCTGATTTCGGGTGAATAAACACCTGGGGGCCGCCAACACCAATGAGTTGAACGCCATTACTCTCTAGATCTTTTATCGTCGCATCGAGATCATCTACCTCAAGTGCCATGGTGTGCAAGCCTTCCCCTCTTGAGGCAACCGCTTTACCTACGGCTGAGTCGTCATTCATCGGGGCGACAATTTCAATAAACCCACCATTGTCCATTGGAAAGAAGGCTTGTTTAATTCCCAGCGCTTCCGATTCCGATGTTCGCTCAAGCGCCATACCAAGCTTGTCACGCCAAGTCTTTATGCCTTCATCAATATCCTTAACCCGAATAACAATATGATCAACCCCTTTCATGGACATTACATTTCTCCTTTAAACCCATTCGAATAGCTGTCAGTGACAGCCAGTGATTGTGACATGAATCTGCATCATCTTCACAGTCGCACGAACAACCGCACTTTAACCGTCGGTTTGCTTGTCAGTGGATTAGTATTACGAATTGACGACTCCTGAATAAAATAGTGTATTCTCAAGACAACAATCAAGGGGAATACAAAGATGGGAAACAGAACTGGGGCAGAGGTCATCGTAGATACGCTTGTAAACGCGGGTGTTAAGCACGTTTTTGGCATCGTAAGCATTCATAACATGCCTATCGTCGATGCCATTAGCCGCAGCGAATCAATTTCTATGGTGACAGCGCGAAACGAACAAAGCGCGACACATATGGCAGACGGTTATGCCAGAGCAAAAGGCGCATTAGGCGTTGCTCTCGGCAGCACAGGACCCGGCACAACAAACATGGTAACGGGTATTTACGAGTCAGCCTATGCATCGTCGCGCGTGCTCGTCATTACGGGGCAGGCGGAAACAACGTTCTATGGCAAGGGCAAAGGTTATGTCCATGAGGCAGAGAATCAAAAAACCATGCTCGAGACCGTGGCCAGAACGGTAGCTTCACCAAGCTATGTTGACGATATCGCCCCGATGCTGACCGAGGTTATCGACAGTATTCATCGAGGCAGGCCTCAGCCGGGCGCCATGGAAATCCCGATTGACTTACAGTACGCCACAACATCAATAGCGTCAGCTGTCAGCATTGAACCGAGTGTCGTAAATCCGGATGCTGACGACCTCGGACGGGCGATAGCTATCCTACAAAAGGCCAGCAAACGCGTCATTCTCGCTGGCGGTGGTATTAGCACCAACGAGGCCTCACTCGCGCTCAAGGCATTCGCAGAACAAATAGATGCGCCAGTCATCACAACAGCGCATGGCAAAGGCGCGATTGCCAGCGACCACCCGCTGCATCTTGGGCCGGTCATGATGAGCAAGTCTGTGCTCAATACAGTGAACGAAGCCGATGTGTTAATCGCAATCGGTACGCGTTTTCAGGCAGGTGTAGCAGGCAACCAGATCAAGATACCGTTGCCACCGCTTGTGCATATCGACTTAGACCCGCGAACAATCAACCTCAATTTTACTGCTGAGGTTGGTGTCGTTGCAGACGCTGAGTCCGCTTTGACTGCGCTTAATACGGCGGACATTCACAAAGGCGACGCACAATATCGAGAAAAACTTCAAGCGCTAGCGACTGAAACCCGCGAGCAAACCATCGAAAGAATTGGTCCAGATCACACCACCGCGCTTCATGCTGTTTCAAAATATATGACAACCGAGTCATTCTTCGTCAGAGACAATACTATTCCCGGCTACCATTGGGGCAATGGACTGCTACCGATCAGCAATCCCCGGGGATATATCTACCCTACTTCTGGCGCAATTGGACCCGGCTTACCGTTGGGCATTGGCGTTGCTATTGCCACGGGTCAAAAGACAATTATCATGCACGGCGATGGCGGATTTATGTTCCACGTAGGTGAACTCGCCACAGCAGCACAATACAAAGCACCTATCGTAATCATTATATTTAACGATAGTGGCTACGGTGTATTACGCGGCCTGCAGCACAACCAGTTTGAGGGGCGATTTAACGAAACTGAACTGAACACACCTGACTTTGTTCAACTGGCCGAGAGCATGCATGTTAAAGGGCTACATGCAGACAATGCAGGTGAGCTAGATGCATGCCTCGCTGAAGCTATGGAAATTGACGGACCAGTGCTCATTAATCTCAACGTCCACAACATGACGCCGGTGAAAGGCGTCGTGACGGCTCCTGGTAAATAAGCGTGAAGGTCTCAGGTAACCTGTCGCGGCGGCGCTTCGCATAAAGGAAAAACATGAACATCAGCCTAACACCCATTGAAAGCGGAAAGTTGACCTCTGCCAAGCAGGCACTCTGCGAACATGCGCAAGGTGACATTACTATTCCTGTGTCATGTTGGGTTGTCTCGCATCCGAAAGGCACCGTACTTTTCGACACAGGATTACATAAAGCGCTCACATCTGACAGCAGCAGGCTCGGCGCATCCGCGGATGTTTTCAGTGTCGATATGCCAAATGACTCAGATCTTGCGGTTTTACTCGCACAAAAAAACTTTGATGCTAATGACATCGACTACATCGTTTTGAGCCATCTACATTTTGATCATTGTGGTGGTACTGCGGAAATTCCAAATGCCCGCATTGTGATCCAAGAGGAGGAGTGGCGATCAGGAGCAGATTCCAAGATGCTTGAACTCGGCGTTTACAATCCCGACGACTTCAACCTTGGCCACAGCATTCAGCAGATCAACGGTGAATACGACTTGTTCGGAGATGGCACCGTAATATGTCTACCAACGCCAGGGCATACAGCGGGGCATCAGTCACTGCGCATAGAACTTGAAAGCGGTCCGGTGGTGCTCACGTCAGATTGTGTTTATTGGCAACAAATGCTTGAGGATATGTCATTTCCACCCTATGGTTTCAGTCGAGAGCAACACCGCGATTCGATGCTCAATCTGCTTAAACTGCAGCAACAGGGCTGCAAACTGATCTTCGGGCACGATGCTTTACAGTGGGCAAGTCTGAAAGATACTGTGCTGCAATAATAGGCTGGGGTGTACGGAGGTAGTGACATAAGGTAGCGCACTGGGATGGTGTGCTTCGCGCAGCATCGTGAGGTTGAGCGTCAGCTAAGCCAGGTCAGGTTTCCAATAAAAAAGTCACCGGTCCATCGTTCAGCAAACTCACCTTCATGTCTGCACCAAATACGCCGGTTTGAACGTCTGAACATTTGCCCTCAGCGCACCTTGCCCGCGCACGCGAAACAAACTGATCGTACATTGTCTCGGCAATATCAGGCGGCGCAGCAGAGGAGAAAGAGGGCCTAAGTCCTTTTTTCGTGTCCGATGCTAAAGTGAACTGCGACACGATCAAAAGTTCTCCAGCGATATCCGTCAAACTCAAATTCATGTGCCCTGCTGCATCGGGAAAAATCCGATAGGCAAGCACCTTGTCGAGCAGCTTGTCCAAACACGTGCCGTCGTCGCCCTTTTGCACGCCTAACAACAAGAGGATGCCGCGACCAATCTCACCGACCGCATTGCCATCAACAACGACTTTCGCCTCACTCACCCTCTGTATTAGACCTTTCATTAAGCGAAAGCTAGACGCCGAAATCCGACTCAAAACGCAGGGCCATATCCCGCGTGGCTCTTATCAACGCATCAATGAGCGCGTGCTCGGTAGCGGAGTGCCCCGCCTCACGAACAAGGAAAACCTGAGAGATTGGCCACGCAGCGTGAAGGTCATGTGCATTTTGCACGGGACACAACATGTCGTATCGCCCGTGCACAATAATACCAGGAATGTCTTTCAAGGCGGCCGCGTCACGAAGAATCTGATTGTCTTCCAAAAAGCACTGGTTCGAGTAGTAATGGACGCCTATTTTACAGCGTGCCATCGCCCTGTGGGGATCCGTCAAATGCTTTACCAATCGTGGATTTGGATGCAAGCTTGAACAGTCAGCCTCCCATCGCGACCAAGCTTTCGCAGCGCCCATTCGCGCCAATTCGTCTGTGCCGTTTATGCGCCGACCATAAGCCGCCAGCAAGTCGTCTCTTTCATCAGCAGAGATCGGTGCAACGTAATCTTCCCAGTGGTCGGGATAGAATCTACTGACGCCCTCCTGATAAATCCAGTTGATGTCCTGTTCTGTGCCAAGAAAAATACCTCGTAGAACGAGCGCCAAGACATTTTCAGGATGCGTTTCCGCGTAGACGAGTCCTAGCGTTGAGCCCCATCCTCCACCGAACAGCATGATTTTATCTATTTCGAGAAAGGTGCGAATCTTCTCGATATCTTCAACCAAAGTCTGGGTGGTGTTGTTGGTGATATCACTGTGGGGATTGGATCTGCCGGCGCCACGCTGATCAAATAATATGATGCGATATTTTTCGGGGTTAAAAAAGCTGCGGCTATCGAACTCACAGCCGGAACCGGGGCCAGCGTGAAGGAACAAAACTGGAATGCCATCCGGCGTACCACTTTCGTCAACGTAGAGCTCATGAACATCGTCAACCGGAACCATATGACGAGTGTAAGGCTTAATCTCCGGGTATAGCGGTAGCATTGGGTCCCCTCAAGTCAAATTATTACAGTTGCGATCATCGCGTTGTCTAGTTCGGTTCCGAGCGTGCCTAATGTTTTAGGCCACCTTCTCTCGTCCTGCCCGCTTACGTTCATTCTCTGTCAACAACTTCTTTCGGATACGAATAGAACCTGGTGTCACTTCTACCAGCTCGTCATCATCAATAAACTCGATCGCCTGCTCCAACGTGTGACGTATTGGCGAATTGAGAATAATACTCTCATCCGTGCCGGACGCACGTATGTTGGTCAATTGCTTACCCTTGAGAGGGTTCACCACCAAATCATTGCCCCGTGAGTGTAAACCTACCACCTGACCTTCATAAATTTGCTGATTAGGGTCAATAAACATTCGACCTCTGGCTTGAAGATTATACAGCGCAAATGCCAGACATTTGCCGGTGACCATGGAGACCAGCACACCGTTCGTTCGCGTGCCAATTTCTTTGCTGACAACGTCACCGTAGCGAGAGAATATGCTGGTCATAATGCCCGTACCAGAGGTCATCGCCAAGAAATCAGATCTGAATCCTATAAGCGCACGGGTCGGTATTTCGTATTCAATTCTGATACGACCTTTGCCATCAGGTAGCAAGTTGCTTAAAACGCCCTTTCGCTTGCCAAGATCCTCCATGACCGCGCCCTGATGGACCTCTTCGACATCCAAAAGTACGTTCTCAAATGGTTCTTGCTGACGACCCTCAAATTCTTTGAAAATAACCTCGGGTCTGCCAACCGCAAGTTCAAAACCTTCTCGGCGCATATTCTCGATTAATATCGCCAGATGTAACTCGCCTCGCCCGGACACTTTGAAACGATCCGCACTATCGGTATCTTCGACTCGCAGGGCGACGTTATGAATAAGCTCTCGATCAAGACGCTCTCGGATGTTTCGGCTTGTGACAAATTTGCCATCTTGCCCGGCAAAGGGCGATGTATTGACTTGAAAGGTCATCGAAATTGTCGGCTCATCTACTTCCAAGGGTGGCAACGCTTCGACACACGCGGGGTCGCAAAGTGTGTCTGAAATTTGCAGCGCTTCTATCCCTGTGATGCATACAATATCACCAGCACTTGCCGTTTCCACTTCAACCCGTTCTAGCCCCTGATAACCCATCACCTGCAGGATTTTACCTTTCCGCTGCTTGCCTTCGCGGGACACTAGCGTGACCTGTTGGCCCTTGTTGACGGTTCCCCGAGCGATTCTGCCAAGCCCGATAACACCCACATAGCTGCTGTAGTCCAGCGCGCTGATTTGCATCTGCAAGGGCGCAGCGTTGTCTACCTCCGGAGGTGGTACATGATCGAGGATAGTCTGCATCAAGCAGGACATGTCATCTTCGATCGCGTCCATGCTCAATCCCGCGCGACCTTCTATCGCTGATCCATAAATGACAGGGAAATCCAATTGTTCGTCCGTCGCGCCTAACTGATCGAAAAGCTCAAACACCTCATCGACAACCCAGTCAGGGCGTGCGCCTTCGCGGTCAATTTTGTTAACCATCAATATTGGATTAAGGCCATTGGCGAAGGCTTTACTGGTCACAAAACGCGTTTGCGGCATAGGCCCGTCAACGGCATCAACGATCAACAGGACAGAGTCAACCATCGAGAGTATCCGCTCTACCTCACCGCCAAAATCTGCGTGCCCAGGAGTATCAACAATATTGATGCGGTGATCATGCCATTCAAGCGCCGTATTCTTCGCAAGAATCGTGATCCCGCGCTCTTTTTCAATGTCGTTTGAATCCATCAAACGCTCGCCATCTTCCTCACCGCGCTGGAGCGCACCGGCTTGCACAAGCAGTTTGTCTATTAGTGTCGTCTTGCCATGGTCAACATGGGCAATAATCGCGATGTTTCTAATGTTTTGAATCATGGTCACTCCAGCCGAAGACGCGGCATTATACAGGTTGGCGCGGATGATTAAAGTCCAGTCGCCGAACAGTAAATCAGGTTTCTATGCGTTATAATTACGCAACGTCAGTTATCGACCGTGTCATGGTGCTGTAAGTCACCCTAACAAACGATGTGACAGCACCTTTTAAATTCAAGCTAGGCGCTTTATTTCACTACTTTCGTCCCAGATAGGACTGCGTAGTCGGCAAAAGCACTTCAACAGAAAGATCGACATTAAACACCATGAGCAAACAGCGAAAAGCAGTCTCTCTCATATCAGGCGGGCTGGACTCAATGTTAGCAACCCGCGCCATTCAAGAGCAGGGAATTCATGTAGAGGGCATTAACTTCTACACCGGATTTTGCGTCGAAGGCCACACCCACGCCATCCGACGTAAGGACAAAGACAAACAGAAGCGGAACAACGCCCTCTGGGTAGCAGAGCAGTTGGGTATCAAACTGCACATCATTGATGTCATTGAAGAATACAAAGAAGTACTCATCAACCCTAAGCATGGCTACGGTCAGCACCTCAACCCTTGCCTTGACTGCAAAATATTCATGGTCAACAAGGCGCAAGCTTGGGCATGGATGGAAGAAAACCAGTTTGATTTTATCATTACTGGCGAGGTGATCGGGCAGCGGCCCAAATCCCAGCGGAAAGCGACCATGCCCTTAATCGCGCGAGAATCAGGGGCGGAGGACCGTTTATTGCGCCCGCTTTGTGCAAAAAATTTACCGCCGACGTTGCCTGAGCGCGAAGGTTGGGTCGATCGAGAAAAACTCTTTAAATTTGGTGGACGCAACCGCAAACCGCAGATGGAACTGGCCGCCAGGTATGGATTCACCGAATATGCGCAACCTGCAGGCGGCTGTTGCTTCCTGACAGATGAGAGTTATTCAGACAAGTTAGGCGACCTCTGGCGCACGAGGGGGAATCAGAATTACGATCTTGATGACATTATGCTCTTGAAAGTGGGCCGACACTTGCGGCCGAAACCCCATTTTAAAATTATTATCAGTCGCGAAGAAGGTGAAAATAATTACCTGTCGGGATACAAAAACGAATATCCATCAATATCGGTTTTGTCTCACCGGGGCCCAATTGCGCTGCTCGATGGCGATTTCGGTCACGCCTCATCTGAAGAGGATGTCTATCTCGCCGCTAGCATTGTTGCGCGGTTCAGTCAGGGGCGTGAAGCGAGTGAGGTAAAAATGCAGATCAGGCAAACGGATGGCACCGAAAGAGAGATCAGTGTCAGACCCATCGCACCAGAATCAGTCGAGCGCAGCTGGTATATTTAGACCGATCGCCCAGCAGGTAATTTTGCAGTCTATGACAGAGCAGAAACCAAAAACACATGAATTAAATGCCCGCAGAATGTTATGCCCGTTGCCGGTAATTCGCACGCAGGACAAAATCAAAACGCTCTCTGTTGGCGAATTTCTCAAGGTCATTTGCACAGATCCGGGCGTTAAGGCCGATATACCTGCTTGGTGCAGGATAAATGGTCATCTAATCGTTGAAATTGAAGAAATGGACCAAGAAATTCACGTCACGATTGAAGTTGGAAACCAGTAACGCACCAATTTGGAGCGTTATTATTTGTTCGCACCGTTATGGTGCGTAACGGAAACACCAAAATCTTCTCCAGCCCTTTAAAAGTGCGGATTTGATATCGGTTCATTAATGATTAATCATGGCATATTCTTTGCTGTCATACTTTCACGAAAGTTTTCACGAAAGTTTTTGCGTATAACTTGCAGTAAATATTCAAGCAACCCCAACCGGAGAACATGACGCTATGTCACAAAAGACACTAAACCTTATCAAAGAAAGCGATGCCAAATGGGTCGACCTACGTTTCACTGACCCTCGAGGCAAAGAACAGCACGTCACCAATCACAAAGATTCTGTCGATGAGGACTTCTTTGAGGTTGGCGCAATGTTCGACGGCTCCTCTATCGCCGGTTGGAAATCAATCAACGAATCAGACATGATTTTAATGCCCGATGACTCCAGTGCTGTCATCGACCCATTCACAGAAGAAACAACGGTTAACCTGCGATGCAACATTGTCGAGCCATCGACGCTACAGGGTTACGAGCGCGACCCACGCTCTCTGGCGCAGCGAGCAGAGGCTTATCTGAAGTCCACAGGCATCGGTGACACTGCGTTTTTTGGACCTGAGCCAGAATTCTTCGTCTTTGATCAGGTCAAGTTCAAAAATGACATGAGCGGCGCGATGTACGAAATCGGCTCCGAAGAAGCAGCATGGATGAGCGGCAGCGACATTGAAGGCGGCAATATGGGCCACAGACCAGGCGTCAAAGGTGGTTATTTCCCCGTTCCGCCTGTTGATTCGCTTTACGACATCCGAAATTCAATGTGTTCTGCGATGGAGGCAATGGGTCTCAGCATCGACTTACACCACCATGAAGTAGGAACAGCCGGGCAGTGTGAGATTGGCGTGCCTTTCAACACGCTGACTCAAAAAGCAGACGAAGTGCAGATTTACAAGTACTGCGTGCTGAACGTAGCACACGCTTACGGTAAAACAGCGACGTTCATGCCAAAACCACTTGTTGGCGACAACGGCAACGGCATGCACCTGCACCAGTCAATCTGGAAAGATGGCACCAACCTGTTCGCGGGCGACGGATACGGCAATCTGTCTCAGACAGCGCTGCATTACATCGGCGGTATTATCAAGCACGCGAGGGCGATCAACGCATTCTCAAATGCTAGCACGAACTCCTACAAGCGGCTTGTGCCAGGCTTCGAAGCACCGCTCATGCTCGTTTATTCAGCAAGAAATCGCTCAGCATCTATTCGAATCCCATACGTGCAAGGCGGAAGCCCCAAAGGTGTCAGGGTAGAAGTTCGATTTGGCGACCCAACGGCCAATCCTTACTTGATGTTCTCTGCCATGATGATGGCAGGGCTTGACGGCATTAAGAATAAAATTGAACCAGTTGGCCCACTCGACAAAGACCTTTATGACCTGCCAGCAGAAGAGCTATCCGGCCTGCCAACGGTCTGTAGCTCACTCGATCAGGCACTTGACTGTCTCGACGCGGATCGCGGATTTTTGACTGAGGGTGATGTCTTCACCGATTCTGTTATCGATGGCTATATTGATCTGAAGCGAGAAGAAACCGAGCGCCTTAACTCATCCACTCACCCGGTTGAGTTCGAGATGTACTACAGCGTTTAATCTCTGACGGTTTATCGTCACTGTCCTCGGACCATCAAAACCCCGGATCGAAATGATCCGGGGTTTTTTTTGGCTAAAATCCCCGTAAAATGACAAGCGCACCATAATGGTGCAAAATAATTCTGGAGATTTTGCCAGACGTCCCCGTTTTACTGGCCTGACGCAAGTATCACAAGCTGGTACAAAACTTGCGTTCACTCTCTTAGATCGCTCCAGCACTTTGCTCGGGCATATTGCTTTTTGATATCGGACTTGAGTGATTGCTTTTCAACGAAACAGCTTGAGTCGACACATTTAGGTAACAAACTTTGGCAACAAAATTCACTAACAACCTTTGGCAAGAACCAAAGCGATACCCAAGTTGGATGAAAACCCTGCATGACTAGTCATTCGAAAAGAAACACTGACGACTTGCCACTTACCAGGCAGTCCATGGAAAGCATGCTAAATGCAATGAACATCGCAGTGCTCTGCGTCGACCACGAGTTGAATATCAGGTTCATAAATCAGTCAGCTGAGAGTCTGTTAGACATTTCCGCGAACCGTGCAATCAACTTTTCGATCTCTGATTTGATCATTAACTCAGAGGAACTGCAGTCTGTGTTGTTCGACGCCATTCAAATCCATAACCCGTACACGCAACGCCGAGCGATTTTCAAGCTTTACGATGGATCAAGTGTCACCGTCGATTACACCGTGACGCCATGGCAATATGACAACTGGCCAAGATTAGTGATTGAACTTTATCCACTTGACCGTTTTCTCAGAATTGATCGCGATGAGGCTTTCCGAAGTCATCAGGAAGTCACGCGACAGATGGTTAGAGGGCTTGCTCACGAAATCAAGAACCCATTGGGCGGGATTCGCGGCGCCGCTCAACTCCTCGCCCGAGAGCTTCCAACCTCGGAGCTACAAGAATTTACAGATGTCATCATTTCTGAGACCGATCGACTGACCTCTCTCGTAGACCGCCTACTAGGCCCCAAGTCTCTACCTGAGCCTGTTCCCACAAACATCCATCGATTGCTTGAAAGAGTCCGTACCCTCATTCATATGGAATCCAGCACGACGATAGAGACCGACCGCGACTATGACCCCAGCATTCCTGAGGTCACGGTCGATCCGGGGCTATTGATTCAGGCATTTCTCAACATCGCTCGTAACGCTGTCCAAAGTCTTAAAGACGTTGAGCGCCAAGCGGCACAAACAGGCGGTCGCTGGAAACCAAGCCTTAAGTTCACAACGCGCACGCTTCGACAGCACGCTATCGGTCAGGATTTCCACCGAGTGGTCATCAAAGTAGACATACAGGACAACGGCAAGGGTGTGCCGGAGCATATTCGCGATCAGCTGTTTTTCCCGATGATCACAGGCCGCTCAGAGGGCACAGGGCTTGGACTTTCTATCGCCCACTCAATTGTGCATCAGCATGGCGGCGCCATTGAATTTGAGAGTGAACCGGGGAAAACCATTTTTTCAATTATATTGCCTTTGGAGCTGACCAATGAATTCCCAGCCTGAAATCTGGATTGTAGACGATGAGCGCTCCATACGGTGGGTGCTCGAAAAAGCACTGACACAGGAATCACTCCGTGTTCGTAGTTTTGAGAATGGCGATTTGATGCTCGCTGCTCTACCCAACGCAAATCCAGACGTCATTATTAGCGACATCCGCATGCCCGGTATCGATGGCCTGACACTGCTGGCTCGCGTCAAAGAAGCGCATCCGGAGATTCCCGTCATCATCATGACCGCGCACTCGGATCTGGATAGCGCGGTTTCCTCAATCAGCGGAGGCGCGTACGAGTATCTACCAAAACCCTTTGAAGTTGACGAAGCGACAGCGCTGGTTAAACGCGCGCTCAGGCATCGCAAAGACATGGAGGCAGAAAGTTCTAGCCCGCTAGAAAGCGAAGAGAACCCTGAAATTATTGGCAAGGCACCGGCGATGCAGGAAGTCTTCCGTGCCATCGGTCGTCTTTCAAAATCTAACGTGACCGTGCTCATTAACGGTCAGTCTGGTACCGGCAAAGAGTTAGTCGCCCGAGCACTGCATAAACATAGCCCCCGATCGGGTGATGCCTTCGTCGCACTCAACATGGCAGCGATACCAGCAGATCTAATTGAATCTGAATTATTCGGTCACGAGAAAGGCGCGTTTACCGGGGCAAACACGCAGCGCAAAGGCAGATTCGAACAGGCCGATCGGGGCACCCTATTCCTTGACGAAATTGGCGACATGCCAGCCGAAACGCAAACAAGGCTGCTAAGGGTTTTGTCCGACGGTGAGTATTACCGTGTCGGCGGACATGAACCACTCAGAGCCGATGTAAGAATTATCGCGGCGACGCACCAAACCCTTGAGACACTGGTGGCACAAAACAGATTCAGAGAGGACCTATTCCATAGACTTAATGTCATTCGCATACATATTCCAGAACTGCGGGAGCGACGCGAGGACATACCAGTGCTGTCAGAATACTTTCTCAAACAAGCGGCACTTGAACTAAACGAAGATAACAAAATCCTAAAACCTGAAACCGTCAATTACCTCCAAACCCTACCTTGGCAGGGTAACGTCCGTCAGTTGGAGAACTTTTGTCGCTGGATTACGGTGATGGCTGCGGGCGTTGAAGTCTCAATTGAAGATCTACCGCCGGAGCTTCAACAAACAAGCCCTCAATTGTCCGCAGACAGCAACTGGGAAAAGTCCCTCGCGACCTGGGCACGCAATCGCATGGGCGCAGGCACAATCGCAGAGTCTGGATTACTCTATGAGGCGTTACCTCAGTTTGAGCGCATCATGATCCGCGCTGCACTGGAACAAACCGGCGGTCGCAAAAGAGACGCGTCGCTACTGCTTGGATGGGGTAGAAACACCTTGACGAGAAAAATGAGCGAATTAGGGCTGAGCAACTGACGATCAGGCTTTAGTCCATAATCACGTCACCGGGCTTGCAAGGGCTGACTTTCTGCCTTTTAATCTTGCGCTTAACAATTTCCCAAACAGGATTTGTCGACCACTCATGCAAATACCGATGCAACACCTTTTCAGCTTGAGGGCTCAATTTCAGCTACGTTCATTAAGGTCCTGCACTGCCACGAAAACTAAACCAACCGCCTTCACAGCGGCAAGCCAGACGACAGTCGTCGCTGAGAGACAACATGTTTAACGTCGCCCTGTTTGAGCCAGAAATACCGCCGAACACCGGCAACATCATCAGATTATGTGCGAATACTGGTGCAAACCTGCACATCATTAAACCTATGGGTTTTGAACTGGACGACAAGAGACTCCGAAGAGCCGGGTTGGATTACCACGAGTGGGCCGACATCAACCTGCACGACTCACTGGCTGACCTCGTCGAGGCGCTACCCGCATCGCGAATTCTCGCCATCACAACGAAAGGAAAGCATCATTATGCCGAGGTGAATTTTACATCATCTGATGTGCTGCTTTTTGGACCGGAAACACGCGGCTTACCCGCGGACGTTCTTGATTCTTTACCTGCCGATCAAAAAATACGCATACCAATGCGAGCGAACTCACGCAGCATGAACTTATCAAATGCTGCCTCGGTACTCGTCTATGAAGCTTGGCGACAACTTGGTTTTGAGGGTGGAAATTAGTTGATAATCGGTGAGGACTCAGCCTGCTGCTCTGCCCGCTGACGCTTTGATTGCTCGTAAATCGCGTCAAAGTTGACAGGTGCGAGCATAAGCGGAGGAAAACTTGCCTTAAGCACGAAAGAATCAATCGCTTCACGAACGTAGGGAAACAATACACTCGGGCAAAAGCTACCCAGAGTTTGCGACAAGGCCTCAGTGTCCAGGCCCTTGATGAGAAAAATACCGGCCTGCTGAACTTCAGCCAGGTACATCACTTCGTCGGCTTCATTACGTGTTGTGATCGTCACGTGGAGAACAACCTCAAACACATCGTCTTCGAGTCGGTTGTGCCGGGTATTAAGGTCAAGGTTTACCTTCGGCTTCCACTGATCAACAAAACACCCTGGCGAACGCGGCGATTCAAATGAAGCATCTTTGATATAAATGCGTTGAAGCGCGAACTGTGCGCCCTCGGGATTTTCGTTTGGTGTCGGTGACTGATCACTCATTAGTTGTGCTCCACATATCCCCGCGAATCCACCGGGAAAAACATTAAGTTGTCTAGCCGGCCAAATGCCCAGCCAAATATTCATCTAGCTTACCCTGCCGCTCAAGCTGCATAAGCTCATCGCATCCACCTACGTGGAAGTCTCCGATCCAAATCTGAGGAACCGTGTGTTGCCCTGACTTATCCATGACGGCCCGTCGCAGCTCAGGGTCTCCATCCACTGGAATATCCTGAAACACAGCACCCTTATGTTTCAACAAATGCCTGGCACGGACGCAGAAAGGGCAGAACCGGGTGGTATACATGACTATTTGATCGTTCATAAAGGGCTTTCCAAATGTACCTGACGCGACTTTCGAATGTGATATCAGCTTTTGATGAGCGGGAGATTGGATGCTGACCATTCGGCCATGCCACCGGACAAGCGATGAACTTGTTCGTAATCCAGAGCTTTCAATTTTTTGCCCGCAGCACTGGAGCTTTGGCCCATTTTACAAACGATGACAATGGGCGAATCTTTATACTTTTGAAGTTCGCTTGCCCGGCTGTCCAGATTTGATAGCGGAATGTTGATTGCATCAACGATATGTCCCGCACCGAATTCTTTTGTATCCCTGACATCAAGTACAACAGCATTGTCTCTGTTGATCATATTCACCAGCGTGGACGTTGAAACCGAAGCACCACCTTGTTTGCCCTCATTAACCAGAAACGCTACCGCGAGGAAAATGAAAGTGCCCACCAGAATATAGTGATTTCCGATAAACTCAAATATTTGCTCAATCATACCTTCGCACCTGATTACCCTTTACGCTAACGTGAGCTAAGCTTCGTTAATGAAGCACAGAACAAAACCAGCTTAAAAACAGTCGCGCAGTATACACTAAAGGACGTAAAATTCATTTTGAGAAAGCGTAATTTAACTTTAATCCTGATTCACAGAGACACACCCCATGCCCAAAGCTTCAAGCTTAAATCCCGCCGATAAAACCAACCAGCATGCCACATCGGCTCGAACACCCCATCTTTTGCTCATACTTGACGGCTGGGGACATCGAGAGGAGAAAGAGGCAAACGCGATACAGCTCGCTGAAACGCCGACCTGGGACAATCTCTGGCAGAGCAGACCTCGTACGTTAATATCCG
>CBFHOH010000023.1:10901-15264 GCA_965657335.1 Candidatus Azotimanducaceae bacterium | reverse complement strand
GGGTGCGGGCAGAGTCGTACACCAGGATTTCACTCGAATTTCTCAGGCGATTGAGGATCGAAGCTTTTTTGAAAACCCTGTGCTTAAACAGGCCATTGGCGCTGCTAATAAGCGCCGAGGCGCCGTTCATATCATGGGGCTGGTATCTCCGGGCGGCGTCCATAGCCATGAGGAACACATAAAAGCTGCTATCACTATGGCATTTGCTGAGCAGGCGAGCGCCGTCTATTTGCACGCTTTTCTCGATGGTCGCGACGTTCCACCCAGAAGCGCCGCAGACTCACTGCAACAATTGGATGATCATATTAAGTCACAAGGTAGGGGAGGAATCGCCTCGATTGTTGGGCGCTACTATGCGATGGACCGCGACAACCGCTGGGATCGTGTGTCCTGCGCCTATGCATTGCTTACTGAATCCACGTCAGACTTTGTGGCAACTTCGGCTTTGGCAGGTCTAAAACAGGCCTACGACAGAGACGAATCTGATGAATTCGTTAAACCAACTTCGATCGAAATCGATGGCGAAACCGCCAGCATCAACGATGGCGATTCACTCATCTTCATGAACTTTCGCGCTGACCGCGCCAGAGAGATCACCCGCGCGTTTGTCACAGAGGGTTTTTCCGAATTTGAACGTCACACAACCCCACAACTCGCGAGCTTCGTATGTCTTACACAATACGCTGCAGATATCGATTGTCCCTGTGCCTTTGGTCCCGAGGCGCTAAACAACACGTTGGGCGAATATCTGGCGAACCTGAACAAATCGCAACTGCGCATCGCGGAAACGGAAAAATATGCACACGTTACCTTCTTTTTTTCGGGCGGCAAGGAAGCCCTTGTTGCAGGCGAAGAACGTGTGCTAGTCCAGTCACCCTCCGTTGCTACCTATGACCTGCAACCAGAAATGAGCGCACCGGAGCTGACCGACAAGCTTGTCGGAGCAATAGAGTCGGGAAAATTTGATGTCATCGTCTGCAACTACGCCAACGGCGATATGGTGGGACATACCGGTAATCTCGACGCCGCCATCAAAGCCGTACAATGTGTCGATGATTGTCTGTTGCGCATCACTCACGCCATCGAAACAGCAAAAGGCCACTGCCTGATCACGGCAGACCACGGCAATGTTGAGCAAATGAGCGATCATGAAACAGGGCAGGCACATACAGCACATACTTCTGAGCTGGTACCTCTCATTTATGTAGGGGCCGCTGCAACAGAATTTAATGATGAGTTAAAAGGCACGCTCGCCGATGTATCACCTACCCTATTATCACTGATGCAGCTGCCGCAGCCACCCGAGATGACAGGTCACTCGCTGCTGCGCAGTCACGCTGAAGCCAATGCAGAATGAACAGGCCCGTTGCATGCTGGAGAGACCAACCTTGTATCTAGATCGCGCTGCCATAAAAACGGCTCATGGGGTAACTGAAACTATTGTCCGAGTAATGCTTGTGCTCGGCATGCTCACACTTGGCATTTTCGTCAACGCCGCAGAAACTGCAAAGCCGACAAAAAGCGCCGAGGAGATCAAACAGACCCTTGATGCACTTGAGCAAGAGATTGGTAAATTCAAGCAAATGATTGAGGCGACAAAAGGCACTCGTTCGGCGCTGGAGACCGAACTGGAAGAAAATGAGAAGACCATTAACAAGACCATCAAAAAAATTAATGCCATCGAACAAGACTTGAAAGTTGGACGGCAAAAAATTGGTCAGTACAGCAAACAACAAAAACAATTAACGGTTCAACGAGATGAACAGCAGTCGCAACTTAAATCTCAGTTAAGAGCCTCTTACCAATTAGGTAAGCAACCGTATTTGAAAGTATTGCTCAACCAAGAAGACCCTAACAAATTATCGAGGATGCTTAATTACTACGGGTATATTAGTGAAGCTCGGTCTGAGCGAATTGGAGACTACAGCAGCACACTCGATGACCTCGCTAGCGTGGCTGAAAAGCTTGAGCGTCAGAACGCTGCACTGACAGCTAATCGCCAATCGCTCAACAACGAACGCAACCTTCTCGAGTCTAAGCAGAAGGCGCGTCAGGCAACAATCAAGTCCTTGAATATGGAAATAAGCCGTAACGGCACTCGCCTCGAAAACAAGATGAAGGATCAGAGACATCTGGAGGAATTGCTGACTCGAATCGCTGCCGGTGTGATTAATTTACCAAAACAAATAGACGCCAGGACATTTTCCAGTCGCCGCGGCGACCTCTTGATGCCAGTTTCAGGCAAGATCAAAAATCGTTACGGCAGTCGCAGAGGCGATGGCAAATTAAAATGGGATGGTGTCATGATAGCGGCAAAGAGCGGCGACCCTGTGCATGCGGTGCACTACGGTCGGGTCGTCTTTTCTGACTGGCTACGCGGATTTGGATTACTCGTCATTATTAGTCACGGTGAAGGCTACATGTCATTATACGGTCACAACGAGGTGCTTTATCGCCAAACCGGTGATTGGGTGACCGCTGGAGAGATCATTGCCACCGTCGGAGACACTGGCGGTCAACTAGAATCAGGGCTTTACTTTGGTATTAGAAATGCAGGGAAGCCAGCAAATCCACAGCAATGGTGCAAAACCAGAAATCGTGGTGCAGCGTAAAAACATACTTCTTGGAAGTAAAAAGGTAGTACGACTATGAAATTTTCACTCCCAGCGTTTTTTCTCATTGCCTGCCTCGCTGCACACCAACCCGCTTTCGGGATGGAAGACAGCGAACTCGAAGAGTCAGCACCACCAACTGAACCAACCGCAGGCGAGACGACAGCCTCTAGCACCGAGTTACCTCCACGCCTGCCACTCAACGAGCTTCGCGTGTTTGCCGAGGCATTTGATCGGATCAGCAATGCCTACGTCGAAGAAATCGATGATAGAACTCTGCTTGAAAACGCGATCAAAGGTTTGTTGTCACAACTTGACCCCCACTCGGCCTATCTAGACAAAAGCTCATTTTCGGACCTGCAAGAAAACACCACAGGCAATTACGGCGGTATCGGATTAGAAGTTGGAATGGTTCGCGGGTTCGTCACAGTAATTTCCCCCATGGACGACACGCCCGCTGAAAGAGCAGGCATCGAATCCGGTGATGTCATTATTCAGATTAACGATTCGGTAATCAAAGGCATGTCGTTAAACGAAACCATCGAAGCCATGCGCGGCGAACCCGGTAGCGACGTTGTGCTTTCAATTACTCGGGAGGGCGAGTCGCAACCATTGGAAATGACACTGACCAGACAAGTTATTCAGGTTGCCAGTGTTCGCGAGCGATTACTCGAAGATGGTTTTGGCTACATTAGAATAGCCCAATTCCAAAGCGCTACCGGACAAGAGGTCAGGCGAGCAATGGAGAAGCTAACTGAAGAGGGCAAACTATTTGGTCTGGTGCTGGATCTGCGAAACAACCCGGGCGGTTTGCTACAGACGGCTGTTGAGGTCTCAGATGTTTTTATCGATGACGGTTTGATCGTCTATACTGAAGGCCGGTTATCTCAGTCGGCACAACGTTACAACGCTTCCACGCCGGATCAGTCCGAAGGTGTACCGCTGATCGTACTGGTCAACGAAGGGAGTGCTTCGGCTTCAGAGATTGTCGCCGGCGCGCTCCAAGATCACAAGCGTGCTGTCATCATGGGCGTTAGGACCTTTGGTAAAGGCTCGGTACAAACCGTATTGCCGCTAAGCAATGAAATCGCCATCAAACTCACCACCGCACTTTATTACACGCCCAATGGCAGATCGATACAGGCCGAGGGCATCGTGCCAGACATCTGGGTCGAGCGCGCAACAGTGACGAAAGTTAAATCGAACCCCTTCAGAATCAAGGAAAGAGATTTGGCCGGCCATCTGGCTAACGGAGACAAAGCCCCTGAGGAAATGGCTAATGACGAGGACGAGGCAACAGACCTCTCAGCCACGGATTATCAACTCAATGAGGCCCTGACTCTGTTGAAAGGGATAAACATTCTGGCCACAAATAAAGATGTACCGAAGGGCTAGCGCCGACAATGATGGACAAACTGTTTCGTAGGGCCGCGATTTTTATCGCCAGTTGCTTTTTCTCCATCACCCTCTTGGCCAAACCTGAAATAATCGCGGCAACCGGTACCGACGACTTCCGGCCCAACGCTTACGTCGCGATCATTATTGATGACATGGGACACAATTTCTCTCGGGGTAAACGTGCAATCGCACTTCCTGCGCCTATCACCTATTCGGTACTGCCCCACACCAGGTACACCCAGCAACTGGCTTCGCTTGCCCACAAAGAGGGCAAACAGGTCATGTTGCACTTACCAATGTCCAATCTTAACCGCATCGCGCCGGGTCCTGGCGCGTTAACCGCCAGCTTAGAA
>CBFHOH010000023.1:0-10863 GCA_965657335.1 Candidatus Azotimanducaceae bacterium | reverse complement strand
AGATATCCCGAACGTCAGCGGCATCAACAATCATATGGGCAGCTCGCTTACGCAGAAAGCGGTGCAGATGTCGTGGCTGATGAAAGAGATCAAAAACCAAGGACTTTTCTTCATTGATTCAAGAACGACAGAAAAAAGCATCGCTACGAATATCGCTCGACTGCACAGGGTAAAATCATCCAGTCGGGATGTATTCCTCGACCATCAACCGGATGCTGAGGCAATCGACATGGCGTTCCGCAAGCTCATTTCGCTCGCCCATAAAAAAGGCACCGCTATTGCCATTGGTCATCCGCATCTTGCCACCTTGTCATACTTAGAAAAGGCACTGCCAACTTTGCGAGAGGAAGGTATAGAAATCGTTCAGGTTTCAGAACTGGTCGAACTTCAAGGGTCGCGTTTTGCTCGGGTCAAAGCGATTGCTTCAGCTAAATCAAGCGTGCCTTCATATATGGCTCGACCAGTGATAACGCCGACAATTCCACCGTCTACCCGCGCTTCTATTTCCAGCAATGCTTCAACGTCGCTGATATCAGTCACACCACCCGAGGCAATGACAGGAACGGATATGCCATCGGCTAACTCCTTAGTCGAGTGAAGATTAATACCGCCCATCATGCCGTCCTTGCCAATATCAGTGAACACAATGCCCTCGATACCGTCTGCTTCAAAAAGGCTCGCCAGCGCTTTGACGGAAATATCAGTCACATCTTTCCAGCCGTTAATCGCGACCATACCGTGCAGCCCATCAAGTCCAACCATAATGTGACCTGGAAACTGCCGACACATCTCTCCAACAAACTCAGGACTTTCAACCGCCTTGGTACCGATGATTAGCTGATCCACTCCGGCATTCAGGTAACGCTCGATAATTTCCGCGCTTCTGATACCGCCACCTAACTGAATAGTTAGCGAAGGATGATTGTTGGCGATCCTTGCAATCGCATCATTGTTTACCGGAAAACCGTTAAAGGCGCCATCAAGGTCGACCAAATGCAATCGTTCTGCGCCTTGTTCTACCCACTTGTCAGCCATACCAACCGGGTCTTCTGAATAAGCCGTCAACTCGTCAAGACGTCCCTGCTTCAAGTTGACGACCTTACCATCCTTAAAATCAATCGCTGGAATTATCTGCACTTACAAAGATCCTTTTGTTGATGGCACAACATCCGCCATACGGGGATCAAGCGTCAGCGCCATGCGTAATGCTCGCCCAAATGCCTTGAATACGGTTTCAATCTGATGGTGCGCGTTTTCACCGCGCAGACAGTCGATGTGCAAAGAGATGTTTGCGTGATTCACCAACCCCTGAAAAAACTCATGGAATAAATCCACATCAAACCCACCCACCTGCGCGCGTTTGAACCCGACATGGAATTCAAGCTCAGGCCTGCCAGAAAAGTCGATGACGACCCTCGACAGCGCTTCGTCTAAAGGGACGTAAGAATGACCATAACGGGTGATGCCTTTCTTATCTCCAACGGCCTTGGCAATCGCCTGACCCAGCGTGATGCCAATATCTTCCACGGTGTGGTGTGCGTCAATCTCAAGATCACCTTTCGCTCTGACCTGCAGATCAATCAAGCCATGTCTGGAAATTTGATCAAGCATGTGGTCCAGAAAGGGCAGACCCGTGTCAAATTCTCTTTGTCCAGTGCCGTCGAGATTAACAGAAACCTGAATTTGGGTTTCCAACGTGTCTCGGGATATTTCAGCCACTCTTGAAGAAGTCATCGTCGCCTCATTTTAAAGTATTCGCACAAGTTGTGTTCAGCCCTACGACAAGCAAATCAATACAAGGCTCGTCGCAGGCGGCATTATAAGGATTTTAGAGCGCACTACCATTAGGTAAATACCGATTATCCGTGTTCTTTTTTATCCACTTACGCAGTTCTGCGGTAAACGACTCCCGCTTTTTCATCTCTCTTACGAGGTAAACAACGGGGGATCTCACCCCCGCGTCCCATCCAGACAGTTGCATCTCAGCGAGGGTAAAGAATCGCACCAGCGCATCCAGCTCGTCATTTGCCAACAATTCAGCATTACGCCAACTGGTTGCTTCTAGTCGCATTAGGCCTGCATTATCCCGCACCTGGGCAGAGGACATCGCATCCACCAGCTTTTCAGGGTTGGCATCACGAAAGCAGGCAAGCAACTCAATGAGCTTCTCGTGCGATACAACGTCGATATCTTTTTTATTCCCGGGTTCCCAGGTTCCAATCGTCACTTTTACTCCCTACGCCGTTTCAGGACCAATTTGCACTAACATTTTGCCCGAGTTCTCACCCTGCAACAGACCAATCATGGCATTCGGCGCATTTTCAACGCCCTGCATAATCGTTTCCTGATACTTCATCTTTCCCTCTGCAATCCACTGACGCATATCTGAGAGGAACTGATCCTTCAGGTCAAAAAACTCATACACAACAAAACCTTTCATCGTTACTCGGTTATAGATCATATTGGATAACGTAGTCACACCCTCAGACCTTGCGCCTTTCGTGTTGTATGCTGAAATCATGCCGCAAACCGGTACTCGACCAAGTGCTCGCATCTGCCCCATCGCAGCATCCAGATGAGCGCCACCAACGTTCTCAAAATAAACATCGATGCCATCGGGCAACAGTTCGTGCAACGAGCGGGCTATCGATTGCGTTTTATAATTAAAGGCACCGTCCAACCCTAATTCGTTAGTCAGGAAGTCGACTTTCTCATCTGAGCCGCAACTGCCTATCGTTCGACAGTTTTTGATTTTTGCAATCTGCACCGCGACCGAGCCCACAGCACCAGCGGCTGCAGAAACAAACACATTTTCATTTTCTTTCAGCTCGCCGGTCACGAGCATACCGCCGTAAGCGGTGAGTCCTGTCATACCAAGCACGTGCAGGTGGGTTGTTAACGATTCACCTTGAGGAACAATTACTGACAAATCCTTACCGTCACTCAGGTGATACTCTCTGAAACCCGCCCTGTGCAATACGTAACTGCCTTCCTCGAAGTCAGGATGATTGGACTCGGTGACCTGACCGATAGCACTCCCTTCCATCGCCCTATCGAGCTTTGTCTGACCATTTGTCATTGCCGGTCTCATTGCCGGATCAACGGACATATAAATATTTCGCACGAGCACTTCACCATCGGCGGGAGCGTTCAGCGTCGCTTCTACTAAGGCGAAATCGCCATTAACCGGCATACCCTCGGGACGCTTAACGAGATGAATTTCTTTGCTCACGACCATTGTTTTGCTCCATTCAGAATGTATCGGTCCATGATAACCCAGATACCATTGCGCAGGTCATCGTTTGATCACTAAAACTGACATCGGATCTTCGCGCCTTGCCGCGCTGAAAACAGCGGTATCGATGCAAAACGAAAGTGTTCTTTACGGCCAACTTGGCAGCGCGGTTTCATATGCGGGTTGTAACAAATGGCGTCACGATATGGCTGCAAGTTTTTGCCTCACTCGCAGCATACTTGGTTCTTTTTGCGTGCCTCTACTGACTATTAAGCAACCAGCTATAGTCAATATCGGTATCAACTTTCTCGAACTCGACATCAGGCACATATTTTCTCAAAAACGCTTCAATACCACCGCCTGCATCGAAGTCCTCGCCATACCAGTCGAGTAATTTTGTCACATGCAGCGTGTCGCCTTTGAGGTAAGCACCTTTGCCTTTATGCTGAAAAAATCTAAACGCACCCGCTTCAAGTTGTTCTCGAACCGACGCCGATTTGAAAGCTTCCAGCGGCAAATCCGGACAACTCAGCGAAGCGCAATTAACGGCAAAATGGATTCTTGGGTCCCCTAAGGGCCGAATAATTTTGTGCTCAATATCATCTAGCGTTAGTTTACCGTCACTATTTGTCAGCATCACATAGTCCCAGGGTCCCTTAAAGAAACCGCCGATGTCGCGAATACTTTCAAGCGGCCAATTATCCAGAATCAACTGTATCGTTAGAATATTGTAAGCATTGATATAGAACGCCAGCTTGTCGTCATCGGAGGAAAGCTTGTTGACATCGAAGGTTCTGACTTGCTCGACCACGACCGCAAATCCGGGGTCTCGAGAAAAACCCGGGTAGTCGACCAGATTCACTGTCATGCCTTCTTTTTCACCCGGCGCAACATACTTCAGAAGCAACTGGTCAAAAATTTTCCAATCAGGCTCGGCGGCTGACGCAGGCAAACACACAAAACTCAAGAGCAATGTCGCCATATATACGCCAAACATCTGCTTGTTCATTTTGCTTCAGAAGCTCCTGCCAAAAATTCTGTGATTGAGCTTTGTAGGATTGAGTGCCTGAATGGGAACAACAACTGCCAAATACGTTGTCGTTGCTCCCGATCTCATCAGCCATTCAGTTTCTTGAACGTAATACTTACAGCAGCGCTAGAATCGCATCTGCGGCACTGACTTCGAAAGCACCTGGCGCTTCAACATTGAGTGCTGTGACTACCCCATCTTCCGCGATCATTGCATACCGCTGTGATCGCTTGCCAAGGCCAAACGCTGAACCGTCCATTTCCAGTCCGACCGCGCTTGTGAAATCTGCGTTGCCATCCGCGAGCATAATCAGCTCTTCCGCATTCTTATCTGCGCCCCAAGCTGACATCACAAACGCGTCATTTACAGACAAACAAACCACCGCATCGACACCTTTGGCTTTAATTTTATCTGCATTTGCAACGTAACCGGGCAAATGCGCCGCACTACAGGTTGGCGTGAAGGCCCCGGGCAGCGCGAAAAGCACAACCTTTTTGCCGGCAAACAGGTCATCTGTCGTCATGTCCTGCGGTCCCTTTTCGCCCATCACTTTCATTGTCGCTTGGGGTAGTTTATCTCCAACTTGTATCGTCATGCTTGTCTCTCTTTCAGGGTTAAATTGCTTGTGTGTTAAAAAAGAATTGTTTTCTTCGTGCTACACGCTGTCTGGCAGCGTTTTGCCCCTCTTTGCGAGGGGCAACGCCAAGGCATGGGCTGCTAGTTAAGTACCGCTAGCATGTCCTCAATATTCGTGAGCTTGACCCGCGGACGATCGCTCGCGGCGCCGTTGCTAAGTTCATGCTCATCAATTTTGTTCCAGTCACTGTAGGTTATGACATCAGGTTTTCTCGCTGTCAGCAATGACACCACATCCTCGGCTGATTTCCCGGGCTCAAATACAACCCCGGCTCTCGCGTCATCCGCCATATGGTTTACCGTTTCCTGAGCGTCAGTTTTGTTGGTGCCGATAACACCGGTCGGGCCTCTCTTGATCCAGCCCGCAACATACATGCCGGTCAGTGGGTTCTTGTCATCGTCAGTGATTCTGCCTTCGGTGTTCTGAATGGTGCCGTTGTAATCGTCAAAAGGCACTTCTGCCACGGGGGCACCTCTGTAGCCTACTGACCGGAACACCATACCAACCGGAATAATCTCCTCTTGATCCGTCGCTCGCGCTTTCACACCACCTTTTTCATCCGCATAGGCTTCGTTCTTAACGATTTTAATCGCGGAGACAGTGCCATTTTCACCCATGAGTTCGGTCGGAGAAACCAAGAAGCGAATTGTAAGGTGTCTGCTTTTGTCTTGCTCTGTGCGCTGCGCGAACTCCTCAATCACGGCCACGTTTTTCTTGACGTTTTTATCGCCGGAAGCATCAAGCTCTGCCAGGCTGGCAGGGTCAAGTGTCGCCTCGCCCACCGGGACAAAAACATCAGCATCGTCCAACTCACCCATTTCCTTAATCTCTGGAGGCGTGAAAGCGGCTTGTGCTGGTCCTCGACGCCCTAATACATAAACGTTTTTGACTTTGCTCTTTCGCAGCGCGTCTAAGGCATAGTCAGCCATGTCAGTTTTAGCCAGTTCCTCGTCCGTTTTGCAAAGAATGCGCGCAACATCAATGGCGACGTTACCCAGCCCAATCACTGCTACACTTTCCTGAGAAAGATCAAATTCGAAATCGGTGCAATCAGGGTGGCCGTTGTACCATGCGACGAAGTCAGTCGCGGAATGACTGCCTGTCAGCTCTTCACCGGGAATGCCAAGGTTCCTGTCCGACGGCGCGCCGGTAGCGAACATGATTTGATGATAGTGCGCTTTTAAGTCGTCAAGCGTGATATCGGTACCGTATTCCACGTTACCGAAAAATCTGAAGGAAGAATGCTGAGCGCTCTTGTCGTAGGCCCGAGTCACGGTTTTGTACTTTTGATGATCCGGTGCAACACCGGCTCGCACCAAACCAAAAGGTGTTGGTAAACGCTCGAACATATCCATTTCAACGGTCAAATCCGTTTGCTTCAGAAAGTTGCTGACGGTGTAAAAACCCGCCGGTCCTGATCCGATAATCGCAACCCGCAACGGATTCGACTCACTACCCACTTTAGACATGTAACGCTCCCTATTTTGACTTCCAGAAGACTATCAGATTCAGCAATGAAAACGGAAGTATCCTGCACAGATTCACTGGACATACCAATGATGCTTCCTCA
This sequence comes from Candidatus Azotimanducaceae bacterium, assembly GCA_965657335.1. Lineage (GTDB taxonomy): Bacteria > Pseudomonadota > Gammaproteobacteria > Pseudomonadales > Azotimanducaceae > UBA4582. The sequence continues at coordinate 4,391 of CBFHOH010000023.1, read as the reverse complement.
AGGCCGCGGAGAGGTTATACTTAATTGATCGCCCAAACCCAATACCAAAATACACCCACTCATCGGATCGTCCTTTGACTGAATCGCCAGACACAGCAACAAGCACCGGTTGGCTGAAAGCGCTTGGCATCAGACCCCAAGAAAAGTCGCTAGTCGCGCTACTGTTTAGCAACATGTTTATGTCTGGCCTTGCCATTGGCATGATCAGAGTCTGTGCCTTCACGCTGTTTCTGGAAACATTCGGATCAGACCAACTCGCCGTCGTTGCTATCATGCTTGCGTTCACAGGAACATTTGTAACGGTGCTGCTCAACAACGTCACCCGGGGATTTTCAGTAAATGGCTACCTCTCTACACTGATAGGCACCATCCTGTTTGGCTTAATCGCCATCAGATTGCTGCTTGAAGACAACCAAAACGACTTTTTGATTTATTGTTTACCTCTGTTCTTTGAGGTCGTTTACATGCTGTTTAGCCTGCAGTTTGTCTCTTTGATCTCCAGGCTACTCAACGTAAGACAAACAAAAAGGCTCTCAGGCATCACGCGGTCGGGGGAATTCCTCGCCGAGCTCGTCGGTGGCCTCAGTGTTGTGCTACTGCTGAAATACATCTCTGTCCAAGATTTATTATCAGTCGCAATACTTGCAACTTTCGGCGTATTTGGGGTTATTCAGTTCACCGTTCGCAAATTCCAGCACCGCCTGATTGTGACTCCTGATGATTTAGTAGAAGGCAAAGAGGGAAATCGCATTGGCGCGTTACATAAAAGCCCCTATGTCAGATTGATTGTTCTATGCTACGCCGGCTTTATTTTCGCCTACTTTTTTCTCGAAGTCGCTTTTTATGACTATGCCGCCGCGCAGTTTCCGAAAGAAACCGACCTCGCAGCTTTCATTGGCCAGTTTTTTGCCACCGCTGGTTTAATCACATTAGTCACCATGGTCTTTTTGTTCGCGCCCTTTCTTCGAAAGTTTGGTGTATTGGGCGCGATGATTGCCTTCCCTATCGCTGTTGCGCTGGGGTCAATTATTGTCGGTGGAATGGAGCTTACAGGCACGGCACCGCAGCTGATCTTTTTTGTCATCGTTATCACCAATGGCATGCGGTTCGTGCTTCAATCTGCGATTTGGCGCCCGAGCATCGCGATTTTGTTTCAGGTGCTGCCTGATCGACAACGGTCTCAAGGCACCGCACTTATCGAGGGCATTGTCGACCCGATTTCAGGTGGTGTCGCCGGCGTCTGCCTCTACGCGTTAACAAGCTTTTTAGGCTGGGCGCCAAAAGACTATTTGTTAGTACTGGCACTCATCATGGCTGCCTGGATTGCCGCTAGTTTCTTCATCAAAAAAATGTATCTTTCCAATCTTCTGGTCAACATTCAGAAAAGAAAACTGGGCGAGTTATCGCTGCAAGAGCTTGACCTTGAGAGTCTGGACATTATCAAAGGCGGGCTTAAAAGCATTTATCCAGCCGAAATTTTTTACTGTCTTGATTTGCTGGAGGAGATTGACCACCCGGAACTTACTGAGCTGATTAAAACCACCCTCGCGCATAAAAGTAATGCAGTAAGGATCGATTCGCTCAATCGTGCATCCCGTTTACAGCTGAGCACTCTGACGCCCCAGGTGCGTAAGCTGATTGATTCGGAGCTTGACCCTGCGGTCTTGGGTCAAGCGCTTATAACGTATGCTTCTCTGAAACCAGACGACACTATCGAGGTTCTGCGGAAAATTCTCGACCTTTCCGATCCGGCCGTTCGTGAGGGCGCGCTGGTCGGCCTGCTCGATTTCAAGTCCGATTTTCAACCAGCCATAGACCTATTAATTTCAATGAGTCGTTCGCTCGAGGTATCGACAAGAGCGCTCGCGGCGGAGATTATTGGAACTATTGGTGCTGCAAAGTTCTCCCCTTATCTTAAACCGCTGCTACATGACGAGGCCGTTAGCGTCGTCAAAGAGGCCATTATTGCCGCTGGCAAGCTTAAAGACCCTGAACTGCTCTCACATGTCGTCTCTCATATATCGAACTCAAACCTGCAAAGTGCGGCTGGCATCGCTTTGCGATCGTATGGCGACTTGGCGCTGTATGAACTGGAGGCTAAGTTCGATGCTACAAATACAACAATGCAAGAAAAGTTACGGCTTATTGATATCGTTTGCGAGGTTGACATAAAAAAATCAAACGAGTTCTTGATTCGCCATCTGGATACAACGAGCCCGGAGCTGAGGCATGCGATCTACCTTGGGCTGGCAAGCGGTCACTACCAGGCGAGTCCCGATGACAAATATTTGTATGTCAATATTCTCAATGTGGAAGTAAAAGCAATTACTCGTCTTATTGCCGCCAACATCGATCTAGGACGTCTTCCTGACCATGACCAGTTACGGATGGCCTTGCTTAACGAACTCGACATTAGACTCGACAACATGCTGTTGTTGACTTCTTTTCTCTTTCCTTCGATTGCCATACTGAACTCGAGAGCAAACTTGAGCTCCAACATCCCTGACCGCAGAGTATTCGCGTTAGAGATCTTGGACAATCTACTTTCTCCGGATATAAAGCGGATTGTCATTCCGTTGCTTGATGACATTACCCCCGCTGAAAAACTCGAGGCTCTCAAGGCCAGCTTCCCGCAACGAAAGCTTGATCCTGAGTCGCGGTTTCAGGATCTCATCGAATACAGCGCTGACAACGCTTTTTCTTGGACAAAAGCGTCACTGCTACACCAGATAGGCAAATCACGTAGTGCGAATCATCTGCACAACGTCAAACTGGGGTTGGCAGATGAGGAACCTATTGTACGAGAAACAGCGATTTGGGCGCTGGCTCAACTCGAGCCTAATGGCTTGGAGGAAATACTTAAGCAACATTTGCGCGACCCAAATCCAGCTGTTGCCGCAGTCGCCACTGAGCTCCTTGCTGCGCTAGCTGCACCCGATGCGTGAAAACGCCAGCACCGTCAAACGGCATGGCACTCAATTGGCAACGCCAAAATCTACCTATGTCTCTGGCAGTCTGCCAACAACCTGCGCATAATATCGAGATAAGCCCATGACCAAGCATTTGCGCCTTTAACCTTATGTTATTGACCATCGAAAAAGTCCTGATACTAAAATCAGTCAATATCTTCTCCTCGGTGCCCGAAGCACAGCTGGTGGATATGGCAACAGTGGTCGAAACAGTCGAGTTTACGGCCGGAGAGGTGATACTTAATCAGGGCGAACTTGGGAATTCCATGTACATTCTGGCCAGTGGCAAAGTTCGCTTCTTTGATGGCGATAAAGAGCTTGATGTTGTCGGTGGGCGCGCCGTATTCGGCGAGCTTGCAGCATTAGACCCAGAACCCAGATCCGTCTCTGTGTCAGCAGTTGAGGATTGCACACTGCTAAGGCTCGAAGGTGAATCACTTTACGATCTGATGATCGGCAACAAGGAAGTCACACGAGGCATTATCCACGTCCTCTGCGAATACACGCGTAATAATCTCGCCCTAGCGAATCGCGAAAAATATCAACAACCGGCAAACAATGAACATTAGCGCTAACAACTAGAACGGCGCTGCCATTACATTCGACTTACACACAGAGCGTCCAAACGACACTAGAATGTGCAATCACCCTGCAGGAAACACGCTCATGTCACGAAAAACTGTACTTATCGCCATCCCTTTTGCTGTCATTGCATTGATTGCTATTGGTGTCTTCGTCGCGCTCGACAATCCTGAGTATTACCGTGAAAAAATCCAAACCACCGCTGAAACAGAAACCGGTTTTGAGATTGAAATCAATGGTGAACTCAACTGGCGTTACTGGCCACCTATCGCCATTAGTATCGAAGACGTGGATGTGCGTCCTGCTGGTTCAGATGTGCCTTTAGCAACGCTAAAGTCAGCAGCCGTTGATCTACAGCTCTTGCCATTGTTGTTAGGAACAGGCGACCTCGCGATAGATGGCCTTAATATCGATGGCTTAACCGTTAACGCGATGATCGATCAACAAGGGCGGGGTAATTGGGAAACCGACGATCTGTCTACTGAGACTGACGAAGCTGATAGCGTGAATGCTGACGTCGATTCCGAAAACTCGCTGGACATTGATATTGGTGCGATGTCGATCACAAACGCCGCAGTGACATATATCGACGAGTCAACCGGAGAGCACTACGCTATCAATCTAAAATCGTTACAGACCGGCGCTGTCAGCTACTCTGCATTAACGCCCATGTCATTCGAGTTATCCCTAGAGGACAACACCTCAGGTATGCGTTCAAAAATAACGGGGGACGGCAACTTGTCTTTCAACAACGCTTTTAACCGTTTTGGCATGGTCGACATGAACATTGAAAACGACCTGAAGCTACCTGACATTGGCGAACTCCTTCTTAAACTCATG
>CBFHOH010000022.1:74516-76266 GCA_965657335.1 Candidatus Azotimanducaceae bacterium | reverse complement strand
CACAGGAGGCATCGGTCCCACACATGATGACATTACCGCAGTTTGTATGGCGAAGGCGTTTGGTGTTGAGGTTATCAGACATCCAGAAATCGAAGCCGTCATTAGAAGAAGAGAGGCGTCGGCGGAGGTAATGGAATCACGGTTGTTAATGGCAAGAGTGCCAGAGGGAAGTAAGCTTATTGATAACCCCACTGGGGGGCCTCAGGGCTTTCAGATAGACAATGTATTTGTCATGGCTGGGGTGCCGAGCGTGATGCAAGCTATGGCCAGCACGTTCAGTGACAAACAGATAAAAGGTGCCAAGCCGGTGAGATCTCGATCTGTGGGCGCTTACCTCGGCGAGAGCGCTGTGGCTGGCGCGCTGGAAGACATTCAAAACCAGCACCCGGCAGTAGACCTGGGTAGCTATCCCTTTTATCGCGAGAAGGGGTATGGCACAAATCTGGTGATGCGCGGTACTGATGAAGCTGAGCTGGAAGTAGTGAAGTCGAAGGTCGGGGAGATGATAAAATCGTTTGGTGCCGAGCCATTTGATCCTTGAGACGCGGTCGTGTCTTTGGTTGTTCATAAGCAATCTGTCTGAGGCTCTCACAGCTTGTTCAATGACGCTAAACACCTGTCGCTGAGGGTCTTTGCGAGCTACCCGCCTTGTCGAGGAACCCAACACTATGGATTCTTTTGTAGGACCCAAGGTCCTGCATATATTGAATCGGCTTTGTAGTGAATACTGCCAGAAATCAGCGCATCAATGTTGTGACTGCTTGCTAAATCGATCGCTAGCCTTGACAAGAAAATAAGGCGGGTGTCTTTCTTTTATCCATGATCAGTTGATTAGACACTGTGTCGTAATGACACAAAGGGCTGGAAGAAAAATTTAAAGCAAAAAAAGGGAGCCTGTTGGCTCCCTTTCTTGTCTTGCTTTGATGTTGAATCGAACTTAGAACTTCTTGGTAAGTTCTACACCAATCACGCGAGGTTCTGTAACCTGGCCAGTTCGACGGAAACCTTCACCTTCGCCGTGAGTTTCAAGTTGTCGAATTCCGATTTCGTCAAGCACGTTGTTTGCGAAAGCGGCAATGATCAAGCTTTCATCGCTATTTTTCCACGTAGCTCTCAGATCCAAACGCTCGTAACCCGGAGTAGAGTCGAGGTCATCCTCGAATGGTGTATGAAATACACCGTCTACCCAGCTATAACTCGCCAGCACTTCAAGGTTACCTGAACTGAATGGGAAGCCGTAGCTTACATACGCGGAACCCTTATTCTCAGCTACGTTAGGTAGCTGATTGCCGTTGACATCGTTACGGATTTCAACTGCGTTGAATAGGCTTGGTGGGATCCTAGGATCGTTTGTATTGGCTAACAACAATGACTCGGTGAACTTATTCGGTGTATACGAATAGTTACCACCCAGTGTGATGTTGTCAGTCGCAAGCCACAGGATTTCAACTTCGAATCCTTGAACCTCTGCACCAGGTGCGGGCAGGATAGATGTTGTTACACCACCCAATGATGTGGCCTCTGATCCGGAAGTATGTATCTGGCTGTAGTCGTAGACAAACGCTGAAGCGTTAACCTGCAAGGTGTTATCCAGGTGTTGGCCTTTATAACCAATCTCAAATGCTGTCAGCTCTTCAGGACCGTAAGTACCCGTTTGGCTAAAGAACACCAGATTGTAACCACCACCACGATAACCCGTTGTGACATTGGCATACCAGAGAATGTTATCAGTCATCGCCCAGTCAAGGTT
>CBFHOH010000022.1:0-74507 GCA_965657335.1 Candidatus Azotimanducaceae bacterium | reverse complement strand
CTTATAACCAATCTCGTATGCCGTCAACTCCTCAGGACCATAAGTACCTGTTGTGCTGAAGAAAACGAGGTTGTAACCGCCACCACGATAACCAGTTGTGACATTGGCATACCAGAGAATGTTATCAGTCATCGCCCAGTCAAGGTTTACACGCCAAGTGACCTTGGTGTCCTTACGAGTGAAATGACGGAAAACAGACAGGCTTCCAGGAATACCGACCATATTCAAGTGAGTCGCACCGGTTGGCTCTAACGTCACAGGGTCAAGTGCACCCCGAGCGATGTTGAGCGCAGCGAGGCTGCCGCCACCGAAAGCCAAAGGAATGTCATTTTCTCGATAGCGCCATAGATTCTCTTCGGCTTTAACTTCGTCAGAAGCGTATCGAATACCTGCGGTTAGCGTGAAGTCTTCATTAATGTCCCAAACAGCCTGTGTGTAAGCCGCGAAGGATTCACGGTCTGTCTGTGTCGCATAAAGAAGATCGGTCGCAGGTGTGTCTGGACCATGCAATACGTCTAAACCGATACCGCCTGGGTCACCTGTCCATGCACCGATTCTTGCGAAGGTTGTGGCTTCAGCTGCATTCGTTCCACCTGCAAATTCGCGTGCGGAATAGAGACTGGTCTGTTCTGCCTGAAATACAGCAGGGACAGCACCTTCGAGGAATGCTGCGGCTCCGGGAGAGAATGGGTGACCATCTGTGAACTGACTTTCGCCTACACTACTATAAAAATCTCCGCGCTGGTCGATAACAGCATCGTAGAAAAAGATACCTGAAGTGAAGCTAACAGAATCAGTCACGTCAACAAACGCTTGGATCTCATGAGACTTGTACTCAGCTTCATGGTTGACATAAAACTGACGGTCGCTCGTCGTGCTGAAAGATGAATCATCATCAGTGATACGGTTGTAAATCAGATCGTTCAAGCCAAAGATGTACTTAAACACGATGTTGTCGTTGAATTCCCATTCAGCTTCAAATTGTGTGCCTCGCTGGTCAAAGATTTCATAGCTTTCACCGTTGGTTACGGCACAGATGTCATCGCCATCAATGTTGTCGAGGTCAGTAAAGAGACATTCATTCGCCGATTCAGCACTGCCCGCTGCGTGATTAACCAATGAGCCGGAACTGCTTCTGTTCGCACCACCGAGAGATCTCACGGGGTCGATACCAGAACGTGCTCGTTGAGCCTCGATCGTACCGCCGTTCACTGGATCAGCGAAGGTGTAAACCGGCTGAGAAGATAAGTAAAAACCCTCATTAAGTGGGTCAGTTACAGTACGATCGATTCTTCGATAGCCAAAGCCAGCTGAAGTCAGATCCCGTGATTCACCATTCGGTGATTCGCCACGGAACACGATCAAACCGCCGCCGTCGGCACCACCAAAGGTTCTGTCAACCTCGGCTTTGTTGTGTCTTACGTTCATTTTGATGGCATCTGATAAGCGCCACTCGAGTTGCAGCGCAACGTTTACTTCGTCACCGCTGTCGAGATCGGCGCCGGTGCCTTTTTCTTCGAAGTAACCGTCGTGCTTACGACTTGATACTGTCGCTCGTCCGAGCAACACGTCGTCGACGAGTGCACCAGAAACCATGCCGTAAACGTCTCTGGTCTTGAAGGAACCGAATGTACCTTTCACGGCAGCCTCAAAATCTTCGGTTGGCTTCTTGTACAAGAAGTTCATCGCACCGCCGATTGCGTTACGACCATAAAGCGTTCCCTGTGGACCACGAAGTACCTCAACCCGCTCGACGTCCCAAAGAGAGCCGATCGTTGCAGTGTACAAATCCTCCGAATAGACGTTGTTCATGTAGGTAGCGACACCTGGGTCACCACCCAATGCACGAAAGTTTCTACCGACACCACGCACTGATGAGTCATATGGCAAAATAATGGTTGCTGGCACCAAATTTTGCAGGTCTGACTGGTTACGAATACCAAAATCATCAATTGAATCAGCCGTAAAAGCAGTGATTGAAATCGAAGTATCCTGTACCGAAGACTCTTGTCTTTCAGCGGTAACGATAACTTCTTCAATTTGCCTGGATGATGCAGCGAAAGAGTAGGTAGGCAGTATTAGGGCCGCAGCGACAAATGCCGTCTGCAAACCAGAGTAGCGACTAGCCATATAAATTCCCCGTAAATTACAAATTTTATTGTTTTGACCCACTATTTATAGGAAATAGGGGTGTGCACACAATAGTGTGAATGTGCCGCAAAGTAAACGTTTGGTGAACGAAATGGGGCTCCTATGACCATAAATTTTTGCGGTTTTTTAGATTTGGTGCGAATTTTTATCAACGTTGCTGTTTTTTTTTCAAGAAAATGGCTGTTTTACACCTTTTTTTGAGTCATTTTGTTGGTTTTTTGGTCGAAAAGGGGGGCGAAAAAAACCTGTAAAAAAGTGTGAATAAACACTCATCACCAGCCAGTTTTTCGCAATTTGCAATTATATGGTTTCATCAACGGATCTACGACGCGGTGATTGCGCTATTTGATGGATATTTTAGTGGCGTACAGATTACGGCTCGACATGAGAGATTCGGCGAGACATTGCGGACGGGAGCATAGGATCCGATAACTGGCGCAGGCCGATATCAAGGCGGTGATGGAGAGCGTAATCATGAGGTTTATGTGTCTTTTCCCACGATTGATCCGCGATTGATCTGAATGTTAGATTGCGCGTATACACTCTTTGGGCAAATCTTTGATCGTTCAAAAGGTAACCTTGAGCCACCCCGTAAAACGCGCTGAAACGAGAAACTATGAGACTAAAGCGAAGATCGTGGAATATTTTAGCCAAGAGCAGCACCCTCGTCTCGGGAGAGTGAGTTAGACGTTATGAACGAAACGGCAGTGGCAAAGCAAGAAAGCAATGGCGTAGAGGGCGGTGTCAGTACGAAAAATAGGTCGCCCCGAGCCATGTTGGTAAATTTTTATCTGATAGCAATCTTGCTGCACATCCCTGTGTTCATTTACCCCATTCTGAGATTGTCGCACTGGTTGCAAGCAGAAATGCTAGTGACGGTACTTATCCTCATCCCGCTTACCGGCAGCCAAATTCTTAGCAGAACATACCTGAGGAATCGACAAGAGTTATGGGCGTTGCTCCTGCGCCGCATCTCTGATCTGTGGTTAGGCATGAGTGCACTTGTACTCACTTCGCTGATATTTTTTGAGGTATTGGTATTTTTTGAACTTGTCGGCCAAAGGGATGCGGCAATTGGTGTCATCTCGATTTCCGGGCTGCTCGCCTTTCTCGGCACACTCAACGCACTCAGACCGACGGTTGTGACGATCAAATTTAAAGCGCCCGAACTTCAATCACCGGTGAGGTTTGTGCAAATCTCCGATGTTCATGTCGGTTCTCGGAGTCGTAAGTTCCTCGAGAAAATAATTGCTCGAGTTAACGTACTTGAACCAGATTTTCTTTGTATCACAGGAGACTTTATCGACGCCCCTGGGGTTCAGGAAGCGTCCCTGGTCTCCCTCAAAAGCGTGACTGGTCCCATTTATTACTGCACTGGTAATCACGAAAAGTACGAAGATTTTGAAGATATTCTCGCACGCCTGAAAAATTTGGGGGTTGTGGTGCTGAGGGACGAGTGTCTTCATCACAGAGAGGATATACAGGTCATTGGCATCGACGATATGGAGGATGCGATGCAGGTGCAGCGTCAACTAGGCCAAATGAAAATAGACGATCGGGCTTTTAATCTGGTGTTGTTCCACAGGCCCAGAGGGCTGGAGGCTGCTGCGGCGGCAGGCGTTAATCTCATTATCAGCGGACACACTCACAATGGTCAGATTTATCCATTTAACTTTCTTGTGAAGCGCGTTTTTGACAGAATCAAGGGCATGTATCAAATCGGTACTGCCCGTCAGTATGTAAATGAAGGGACAGGAACTTGGGGGCCCATTATGAGAGTGGGTACCCGTAGTGAGATCACTTTGTTTGAAATAGCGCCGGAATGAAGTAAGTAAGTCGTACGCCTGCCATCTCACGTAGGCTGCGTACTCCGAATTCAATAATCAGATAGGTAAGGAAAGACAAATGTCGTTAGCAAGTAGTTCTTTGGAAAGTTTTCGCACAGAAATTGCCGCATGGGTTGATGAAAACTGTCCCGCCAGCATGCGTACACCCATGCCCGCGAATGAGCATCCAGGTGGCGGTAGGCGAGCAAAGTATAATAATCCAGACACAAAGGTTTGGATGGATAGGATGGCAGCAAAGGGATATACGGCGCCAACCTGGCCCACGGAGTACGGTGGCGCGGGACTGAATGCAGAACAAAACATGGTGTTGCGCCAAGAGTTGGGCAAGATTAACGCAAGACCTGCACTGGTAGGTATGGGACTTTCGATGATAGGCCCCGCGTTGCTTGAATATGGCACCGACGAGCAAAAAGCGGAGCATTTACCAAAAATCGTGTCCGGCGAGATTTGGTGGTGTCAGGGATATAGCGAGCCGAACGCTGGTTCGGACCTTGCGAGCTTGCAGACCAAAGCCGTTGTTGACGGAGATGATTATATTATCAACGGACAAAAGATCTGGACCTCTGGTGCTAACAATGCCGATTGGATTTTTTGCCTCGTTCGAACAGATTTCGATGCACCTAAGCACAACGGCATCACCTTCATTTTGTTTGATATGACGACCCCGGGCGTCAGTGTAAAACCGATATTATTAATTAGCGGGCTGTCCCCTTTTTGCGAAACTTTTTTTGAGGACGTCCGAGCACCGCGCAAGAACGTAATAGGCACAGTGAACGACGGCTGGACCGTCGCGAAGCGCTTGTTGCAGTACGAACGTACGATGATCGGTGGTGGCGGTGGCGGCGGCCAAAAAGTCAAAAGTTTGGCTGAAATTGCGACTCAGTATATCGGTTTGCAGGACGGCAAAATCAACGACGGCAACCTCCGTTCGGAGATTGCTAAGCACTCGATGGACTCGCGCGCATTCAGCCTAACGACACGTAGAAGCGCCGAGGAATCGAAGTCTACCCAGGCGCCGAGTTTTGTCTCCTCGATGTTTAAGTACTACGGAACGGAGCAGAACATCGCTCGTTACGAGCTAATGATGAAAGCAATGGGCTCGCAAATGTTGGGCTGGGAAGGTGACGAGTTTCAGCCCGCCGAGTTAACGGAAACCCGAGCGTGGCTAAGGTCGAAGGCAAACTCTATTGAGGGGGGTACCTCTGAGGTGCAATTGAATATTGTTGCCAAGCGTGTGTTAGGTTTGCCTGATTAGTCGGAGTTTGAAGTGTAATAGGAAGCCGGCATTTCGCCCATTCAGGTAGTGATTTTTGGGATTCTAGGATTGGCTGATCGAATAGTTCAGCCATCAGATTTTGCCATTACTTAATGCAGGCTTGATCCGATTCAAATAAAAAAGTCCCCGACGATAATTCGTTAATGCTAATTGAAGGCTCGTCCTATTGTCCTACGCAAAAGAGGAATAGGGCGCTGGCTTCTGATTTTTACGTACACAGGCCAAGTACGCTGTCAGCTAATATCTGGTCAGATACCACAATTTGATCCCCATTAGGCGAAAGATCCATTGAATTGCAAATAACGATGTTGCCTGAAGCGTAGCCACTGTAAAACAAGGATTCACTAAACTCTCCGAGAGGTCGCGAGTAGATTTGATCATCGCTTCACAGGCTTTCTTGCACTCTCAGAAACAATAGCTGTGCAAACTTAAATAACGTCAGAACCTTACATTACCGCTCTCGGGTTAATTTTTGATCGGTATTCATATTGGTTTGTTTGTTAATTGAGTAACATTAAAAGGCGCGGACAAATATATCGACGCTTGGTATAACGTCGGCGAAGTGAATGCTCAAAAGTGTCAGGAAATTGTATGAGCTCGTTCAGAAGTATTTGCATCAGCTAAACAAACCCGTATTCCAATTCAAACTAACTAATTATGGGAAGCATCATGTACCAATTTTATTACGCGCCGGGTTCCTGCTCGCTGGCGGCTCAGATCGCGCTGGAGATATCGGGCGCACAATATCAAAGTGTCAAACTCGACTTTCGATCTAACGCGCAGAGGGAAAGTAGCTATTTGGCAATTAATCCGAAAGGCAGAGTGCCAGCACTCGTTTGCGAGCAGGGTGTGATTACCGAAAATCCGGCTATTTTGCTTTTCCTGGCGCAGCAATATCCCGACGCTGGACTGGCACCTTTAAACAATCCTTTTAAGCTTGCGCAAATCAATGCGTTCAATGCTTATTTGAGTTCGACAGTCCATCCGGCACATGCCCATGGTGTGCGTGGTTATCGATGGGCCGATGATGAAGCCGCGATTGCAGAGATGAAGCGAAAAATGCCTGAGGTCATGGCTGAGTGTTTCAAAACAATCGAAAGTGATATGTTTGAGGGACCTTGGGTCATGGGGGAGGGTTTTTCGATCAGTGATATTTATTTATTCACAATCGCCCAATGGCTCGAAGCTGATCGCGTCGATATCACGCAATTCCCTAAGGTCATGGCGCATCGTTCACGGATGCGTGAGTTAGATGTTGTTAAAAAGGTGTTGGCTGCGCAATAAGCAAAATACTCAGGGAGCGCTGAGTGCTCCCTGAATATTAAGCAATTTACGATTTACTTAGGCTGCATCCTGATACCGCCATCCATTCGGATACACTCAGCATTGATGTAATCGTTTTCTACGATACTCTGGGCCAAGTGAGCGATTTCGTCCGGCATACCCAGTCTTCTTGGGTACAAAACCTGGCTTGAAAGTGGCTGAATAGCCTGTTCTATTTCAGGTGTCATTTCTTCCTGACCGCCCATCATTAGTGGTGTCACGATCAACCCTGGCACGATAGTGTTACATCGGATGCCGATAGCAGAGAGATCACGGGCAATGGGAAGTGTCATACCAACGACGCCGCCTTTAGAGGCGGAGTAAGCCGCTTGACCAATTTGGCCGTCATAGGCAGCAACAGAAGCCGTGTTGATGATGACTCCGCGACCGCCATCCTTGTTGAATGGCTCATTTTCAGCCATCTTCTCGGCGCAAAGTCGCAGCACGTTGAAGGTGCCAACAAGATTGACGTTTATGATTAGATTAAAATCTTTCAGAGGGAATGGGCCCTTCTTTCCCATTGTTCGTTTGGCGTTGCCGATACCCGCATAGTTGCAGTTAATATGAATAGCACCGAAGGCTGCCATTGTTGCGTCGATACCGGCTTTTACCGAATCTTCATCAGTAACGTTAACGTTGCAGTAAATTACGCTGCCAGCATGTTCGGCCGCGAGTGCATTTCCTTTTTCTTCGTTCATGTCGAAGATGGCACATTTCGCGCCGCCGGCGACAAAACGCTTTACGGTTGCGCGTCCTAAGCCTGATGCGCCACCGGTAATAACGGCAACTTTATCTTGTAAATCCATAGGTACTCCTTGAATAGGTTCTGTATGTGGGTTTTTAGGTGAAAAATAACCTGAGTATTGTACCAGTGTCGCGCGCGGGTGAGAAACCGAAGTTGAAATTGCTGTCTGGTGATGGGTCCCGTAGTATGCCCGAGATTATTTTTTATTTATGGAGTACGCAGTGGATCTTGGTAAGTTAGGTGTTTGGTATTTTTTTGATGGTTTGTCTTCTGCCGATACGGCATTGGCCGCCAAGCGAATCGAATCGCTTGGCTACAGTGCGTTGTGGTTACCGGAGACTGTGGGTAAAAGCCCTGTTGTGTTAAGCGCGTATCTGCTGGCTCAAACCGAGAAGCTTATCCTCGCAACGGGCATTATGAACATCTATCACCGGGAACCGGGCGTGACAACAGCTTTGCAAAAGTCACTGGCGGAACAATCAGGTGACAGGTTTTTACTCGGCATGGGTGTCTCACACAAACCGTTGGTTGAGGGTGTGCGTAATCTTGAGTACGGCCCACCGGTAGCAACCATGCGGTCATATATAGAAAAAATGAAAGGGGCTATTTACAGCGGTCTGCCACCAGCGACGGAACCTCCGACCGTGATTGCAGCGCTAGGTCCGAAAATGCTTGAGCTGGCAGCTCAAGAGACCTCGGGCGCTCACCCCTATTTCACTTCACCGGATCATACGCGAATGGCGCGAGATATTATGGGCGAGGGTCCCATGTTGTGCGTGGAACAGAAAGTGATTTTGGAATCAGATCCGACGAAAGCGCGCGAGTTGGCGAAGCCTGTTGCACAGATATATAACCGATTGCCAAATTACAGGAATAACTGGCTGCGCATGGGGCTTAGTAACGAAGATATCGATTCTCTGAGCGATAAGTTTATCGACGCAACGTTTGCCTGGGGCAGTGCCGACACCATTAAGAACCGGTTACAAGAACATTTTGATGCGGGCGCGGACCACGTTTGCATTCAGCCAGTCAATCCAAATGGTCAATTTGGTGATTTGCACTGGGAAGGACTTGAAGCGCTGGCAAGCTAACGGCTAGTCGCTGTTTCAACGATCGCCCTTTTTAGGCGTTCTGCCGAGTCTGTAAAATATAGCTGCCGTGCGATTTGTCATTCGGACCGCATAGGCACAGTTAAGCGGGGGGAGTTAGACCAATGACAAATATGACAAACAAGGTGGTGTTAATTACTGGCGGCAGCCGAGGCTTGGGACGTGCTATGGCGCTGGCATTCGCAGAAGCGGGTGCCGACATCGCAATAATCGGGCGCAAAATTGACAGCTGTATTGAAACAGCGAAAGAAGTTGAGGCTTTGGGGCGTAAGGCCTTTCCCTATGCCGCACATGTCGCGAATTGGACGCAGATCGATGCGATGGTCGAGAAGGTTTACGCTGAATTTGGTCGTGTTGACGTGCTCATCAATAACGCGGGAATGTCCCCTCTTTATCCGTCGCTTGATGAGGTGTCAGAAGAGCTTTTTGATAAGGTGATTGGCGTTAATCTAAAAGGTCCGTTCAGACTCAGCGCAAATGTTGGTAAACGAATGATGGAAGGTGAAGGCGGCGCTATTATCAATGTGAGTAGCACTGCTTCTGTACGGCCGAGTCCTCATGCTGAACCCTATGGCGCATCAAAGGCAGGTTTGAACGCGATTACTCAGTCCTTCGCTCATGCTTATGGACCGAAAGTGCGCGTCAACTGCATCATGGCCGGACCTTTTCTCACCGACATATCAAAAGCTTGGGACATGGAAGCCTTTGAAAAACGTGCGGAGGAAAACATACCGTTGCAACGCGGGGGGCAGCCACAGGAAATTACCGGCGCAGCTTTATACCTGGCGTCCGATGCCGCCAGTTTTACAACGGGAGCCATTCTCGCTGTTGATGGCGGCGCGCACTAACCAGATTTTGTGGCAAAGCGGATATTACATATTAGTTCCAAAGGAAGCATATGATGTTGCAGGATCGCTATGGAAACCGAGTAAGCACTAAGTCCAATGTAGCTCTTGAGGGCTATATCGAGTCAGTCGACAGCGTGCTCAGCGCTACCAATGATCCGCTGATAGGCATTGATAAAGCTTTGGCTGCTGACCCTGAATTTGCGTTGGCGCATGTGACGAAAGGCAGGCAATTCATGCTGCTGGGAAAAATGAAGGAAGCTAGAGAAAGCATCCTTCGGGCGGTAGCGCTCGCGCCAGGTACAACTGCCAGAGAGCAGAGTCACATCGAAATTTTCAACTTGCTGTCGAGCGGGCGTAGCCCTGACGCGCTTACATTAACGCGCACTCATATGAAAGATTATCCACGCGATGCCTTTGCGCTGGCACCGTCAACCAGTGTTTTCGGATTGATTGGCTTCGGTGGTCGAGAGGGACGTGAACCAGAGCAAGTAGATCTGCTGGAACCGCTGGTAGGTGCCTTCGGTGATGACTGGTGGTTTCTCTCTGTCTATGCTTTTGCCCTGATTGAAGTGGGGCAATGGCAAAGAGGTCGTGAATTGATCGAACGTGCACTGGAACAAAAGCCACGGAGTGCAAATACAGCCCATATCTACGCGCATGCGCTCTATGAAGCGGGGGAAGACAGACCACTGGCTGATTATCTGGAGGCCTGGCTACCGGATTATCCCGATACGAATTTGCTAAGTTGCCATGCTTGGTGGCATTTGTGTTTGGCACGACTGATGCTAGGTGAGCACGATGCTATCTGGCCGATTTACGACGCTCACTGCGCACCCTCGATCTCGGACGGGCCGGCTATTAATGTTTTTACCGATGGCGTTGCACTGTTGTGGAGATCGGAACTTGCGGGCATGGAGAGAACAACTGAGCGATGGCAGGCATTGCAGGATTACCGCGAAAAAACGCTTGCACACCCGATGGTTTTTGTCGACGCGCATGGTGGTTTGCCGGCGCTGGCGCTTGGGGATGCAGAGCGATTCAGCGATTGGCTTGAGGCGCTGACAAAAGCTGACGAGAAAGGCAGATTACCCGCAGGTAAGATTCCAGGCAAAATAAATCAGGCGTTTGAGGCCTACGCAGCAGAAGACTGGTCGAAAGCGATTAGTATTCTCGAACCTATTCAGGATCAGATCATCAGGATCGGAGGCAGTCGTGCGCAGCGTGATTTTGTGCTGAATACGCTTCTGTCTGCTTACGTCAAGGACGGTCGTGCAGAGACTGCACGCGCATTGATCTCAGCTCAGTCCGATCGACCAAGAGCCGTTCCGGTATCGGATCTGTATGCGTAGGGTGATCAGCCTAAGCCAGTGGCACAAGCAGCAGTTGCTGCTCTAAATCAGCTAACAGGTCGTTTTCGTCTACGGTGGCGGTCGTATGTCCGTAGACAATTCGGTCAGGCCTGATCAGAGCGCAGCGGTTTTCTTTGAAGACGTTGTCAAAGTGACCTCGCTGTTCATTCAGTTTTTCAATATTCAGTAATCTGATATCCAGTCGCGAGATGAGCCTTTTTGAGTGCTCATCAAGTGACAAATCACCCCGGTAAACGAGTGCAAAGCCTGAGCCCAGCAGTGCGTCTAATTTGTGCGTTTGACCCTCTCTGGTTGTTACGGTCGGTTGACTGAATAGATATCCCGTTGAACCGGTGTCGCTGATTTGATCCAGTTGCAGGACGCCGGCTCTGATAGGCGGTGATTCTCTGCCCTGACCGTAACCGGATGATTTTAAGGCTGCTGGTGTTGCAGGAGGCGGTTTACCCCGACGTTGTGCCATCTCTATTGCAGCTTGGTGTTCCATTAATCGACCAATGGCGACTGCCCACTCGACGAGATCTGTGGCGTGGGCAGTGCGTTCTTGTTCATATGAATCAAGCAGCTTTTCGTCCGCAACACCATCGCAAACAAGCGCAAGTTTCCATGCAAGATTGATAACGTCGCGCATGCCTGCGTTCATTCCTTGGCCCAAAAAAGGCGGTGTCTGATGTGCAGCATCGCCCGCCACAAAAACATTGCCAACGCGCCATGTTTCGGCTGTCGCAGCGTGGAACTGATAGACAGCAGCGCGTCTAATTTCATAGGTGCCGCGGGGCGTCCATGCGTCAATCAGTGTCATGATTTTTTCAGGATCAAGCATTTCCTCTTTCGTCTCACCAGGGAGCAATTTGAACTCCCAGCGTCGATAAGGGTCCTTGGTAGCGACGTAGGTGCTAATTCTGTCGGGGTCACAAACCTGAATGGTGTCGTTAGTAAGAGTGTGTCCAGAAAACGTAGTGACGTCTACAACAAGCCACTCATGATTGTAACCGAGATCATGCCACTCGATACCGAGCGCTTTGCGTGTCGGCGAAGCAGCACCGTCGCAGGCAAGCAGGTAGCGGGCGCGAACATGAAATTCTTCCCGGGGCTGCTGAATATTATTCACAAGGATTTCGACCGCTGTTGAGCCATCCCTAAAAGAAATCGCTTCCATGCCAATGAATGCGGTTACATTGGGGTGATCGACGGCGTTTGTTCGAAGATAGCTTTCGAACTCGGGTTGGTCAAACATGTTGTTTGGCTGCCAACCGTTTGGGCCAAAGTCCTTGAATTCGATGCCAAACATCCATTCTCTTTTTGAATTGGCGAACCCGCCCCTGTCGCCGGGTCGTACCGTCTGTAACAACGCATCAACCTCATCTGCACGTCCTATCGATTGAAATGCACGCAGAATTTCTCCGTCCAGATTTACCGCTCTAGGTAGTTTGTAAACTTCAAGGTCCCGTTCTATAGCCACGACATTAAGCCCTGCCTCTGCAAACAGAATGGCTGCGGTTGCACCCACGGGGCCCAATCCAATAATTGCCACATCATACTGGGTGTCTTTCACGGCTGACTCCGATGCTCGTTGATCCGTAAACAGTTCTTAGAAAAGCTAACGCAATTTTGCCCGAGCAGTCCAACAGTTTCTGGAAAAATTAAACCTATCCGTCAAGTCGACGTATGCGTATTATTCGTGATCAGAGATAGCAAAAGCGCGAATCAATCAGCCACTCAGGAGAAGCTTTAATGAAGATAGCGACTTACACTAGGCCAGGAGAATCGGACCAAAGGTTGGGCGTGGTGAGGGATGATCAGATCATAGACTTTGGGGACAACGGCATTGACAGCAATATCATTTCGGTCATAACGGGGGGCGTAAATACGAATGCGATCGAAGCTGCGACGGCCGGAAAGACCGGCATTAAACTTTCATCGGTGCAGTTGCTCGCACCGGTGCCTCTGCCCGGTAAAATTCTGGCTATCGGTTTGAACTATGGTGACCATATCGCTGAGACGGGTAGTGAACCGCCGAAGTTTCAGATGTGGTTTAACAAACAACATAACTGCGCCGCGGGTCCATATGATGATATAAATTTGCCGCTGGTGTCGGACAAATTGGACTATGAAGCTGAGCTTTGTCTAGTGATAGGCAGAAAGTGCAAGCATGTGCCCCGTGAGCGCGCCCATGAGGTTATTGCTGGGTACTTTTGTGGCAATGACGTGAGTGTAAGAGATTGGCAAATTAGAGTGCCGACCTTTCAGATTGGTAAGTCATTCGACACCCACGGGCCGATGGGTCCCTATCTTGTCACGCCGGACGAGGTTGGTGATCCACATAATCTAGCGATTCGTTGTACGGTTAATGGCGAGGAACGACAAAATTCAAATACCAAGCATCTAATATTTGATTGTTACGATGCTATCGCACATCTTACCCAGTCATTTACGCTTGATGTCGGTGACGTGCTGTTCATGGGAACCCCGAGTGGCGTTGGCGTTGCAATGAAACCGCCGTCATTTATGAAAGCTGGCGATATAGTCAGGGTTGAAATAGAAAAGCTGGGTTATATTGAAAACGAAGTTGTCGTGGAAGATGCGCAAACAGTCATTGAGTAGCCTTTAAGCTGACCGTCGATGATTGAGCAAGACATATACAAATAAGGGGAAATCTTGAATGAAACTTTATCATTGTCCTGATGCACGGTCACTTCGACCGCTTTGGGCGCTTGAAGAAATGAATCTTGAGTATGATTTGATCAATATGGCGTTTCCACCGAGAGCATCATATCCGGGATATTTAGATTTGAACCCGATGGGCACAGTGCCAACATTTATTGATGGAAACACAACAATCACTGAGTCATCGGGCATATGTCATTATCTTGCAGAAAAATACGGACCAACCTCGTTAGGCGTATCAGTTGATGACCCAGCCTATGGTGAGTATCTGAATTGGATGTATCGAAGTGATGCAACGCTAACTTTTCCTCAGACCTTGGTGCTGCGTTACACAGTGCTTGAGCCGGAAGAACGCCGAGTCCCGCAAGTTGTTGAGGACTATTCGATTTGGTATCTATCAAGGTTAAAAGCTGTGGAAGCAGTGCTTGAAGATCGGGATTTCTTAGTTGCTGATAGATTTACGATGGCAGATATCGCTGTAGGCTATGCGCTTTTTCTGGGTACCACACTGGGACTAGATGCGCGTTACAAACCTAATTGCGTGCGCTATCTCGATAGCTTGATGCAGCGCGACGCATTCAAGCGTGCGCGGGAAAAACAAAACGACTAACAGTGTGTTCTGCTAAGTGTTGGTGGTTTTTTGCGCAGAACGAGTCGAAAGTCTGGGTTGCTTAAACCTGCCTATGTCTGATCGGATATTGTCGTTCTGTGAAGCAGGCGATCGTGTCCCTCGTAGCCCCCAGTAGCGCGGTGGAGCACGGAACGATTGTCCCACATGACCAACATGTTTTTTTGCCATTTATGCTTGTAAATGGTTTTTTCGTGCCCTTGATATTGATAGATTTCACGCAGTAATTCTGCGGCTTCATCCTGTCCCATGCCTTCAATGCCAACGATATAACCAAGGCAGCTGAACAATCCTTCTTCACCGGTTTCGGGATGTTTTCGAATAAGCGAGTGTAGATGAGTCGCCCTAGCTTCATCTGAAGGCAAAATGTTCATGCTTCGGTCACTGGTTTTGTCTCTCTCACCATAGAAACCATCGGGTGCATAGGCGCCTGCAGCTGAATGAATCGCTTTTCGTCCTTCAAGTTTTTTTCTTAACTCAGAGGGTAAAAGTTTAAGGGCAATGTGTTGATCAGCAAACCAAGTATCGCCACCGATTGGAGGTATCGTGATGCCAAACAGGCAGGTGGCTGAGGGTGGAGTTGACTGGAAGCTCCAGTCTGAATGCCAGGTCTCTGCAAACAAAGGTGCCGTTTCTTTCGCGTCTCGACAGACAGCAATGACATGTTCACGACCTTCAATGGGGGCAATAAATGGGTCATCGCCAAACTGGCCAAAACACAACGAGAAGCGTTCAAGGTCATCGTCGGTCATCGGTTGCTCCGGGAATGCGAGCACGTGGTGAGTTAACCAAGCGGATCTTATCGCTGATACCTCGATTGTTGAAAGTGGTTGAGTAAGATCGACGCCTGTAACCGTCGCGCCGCAAGCCTGACCTGATGGCTCTACATACATGTGGTTCCCCTTTTAAATATCTTCAACCCAAATGTTACCTGAAGCCCGTCTGTGGATGAAGGCGTGAGTAATAAACGTCTCGCAAATATAAACAGGTAGCGTTAGAGTGATTAATCTCCGTAAAAACCAAGAAAAACGAAAAAACACATGAATCAAAATAATCCGATAGGCAGCGCCATTCGAGTTCGAAACGGTGAGGTTAACATCCACGTTGATATTTATGGCGAGGCGGCGAAAGGGGCGACAAGTCAATCTCCCGTGATACTTTGTGTTCACGGCTGGCCAGAACTTTCGCATTCGTGGCGACATCAAGTCGCGTTCTTTGTAAACCTTGGCTACACCGTCGCAACAATGGATGTTCGAGGTTACGGAAATAGCTCAAAGCCAGAAAGCATCGATGGTTACACACTCGAAAGCCTTGCTCTTGATGTTGCGAGCGTTGCAGCGGCGGTGAGTGATAAACCGGTTGTTTTGTTCGGACACGACTGGGGAGCACCTATCTGCTATGCAACAACGTTACGTCACCCGGAATTAATTTGTGGCGTGGCAGGGTTAAGCGTGCCGTTCACACCCTATAGTGATGTGGCCTTGCTTGATGTGTTAAGCACGATTTACGCGGAGCAGTTTTTTTACATTCTTTATTTTCAGCAAGCGGGGCTGGTTGAGTCTGAAGTTGAGATCGATATGTCTACTGCGTTGCGAAAAATTTACTTTGCGCTCTCAGGTGATGCACCGGACAACGAGTGGCTAAAGAAAAAGCCAGTAAATGCTGGTTTGCTAGACGACATGACTCTGCCGAATAAGTTTCCGGATTGGATGACCGAGGATGACTTCGAAATTTATGTCGATGCTTTCACTGAGGGTGGTTTTACTGGGCCAATATCTCGTTACCGCGCAATGAGTTTAGATGAAACGCTGAATGCCGCATACAGAGGTATGACGATTGCGCAACCGGCGTGTTTTATCGCCGGTACGAAAGATGCTGTGAGGGACTACGTACCAGGCGTCGACGGATATTCTGATCCGGGTGCTGGTTTTGATGATTTCCGCGGTGCGACATTAGTCGAAGGGAAAGGCCACTGGATTCAACAGGAGGCACCGGCGGCGACGAATGCGGCGCTCAAATCATTTATGGATTCGCTAGCGAACGGATAAAGCGGCGCTCAGCGAGCGCTTTCCGAGTATAGCTTTGGCGACCGTGCTCGTGTTAGTGATTGTCTCTCGGTATGCCTTTTGTCGTCGCGATACGCTGATATTTGTCAGCGCCGCGTATAATCATACCCTGATCGAATTGCGTAACAGTGTCACGAAATATTTCCTGCCAAGGTGTCTGGTTTTCAGGCACTGGCAGGCCACCCTCTGCTTCTAAAGCAATCTTTCTGCGCGTCAACTCTTCGTCCGGTATCAAAACGTTTGCTTCACCTTTGCCCAAGTCAATACGGACTTTGTCATTAGTTTGAAGGATCGCCAACCCACCGCCAGCAGCAGCCTCTGGAGATGCGTTGAGAATTGACGGAGAACCACTGGTACCTGACTGACGACCGTCACCAATACAGGGTAGTGAGGTGATACCGGCTTTGATCATCGCAGCAGGCGGCTGCATGTTTACGACCTCAGCACCACCGGGGTACCCCAGCGGCCCCGTACCGCGGATGAACAACAAACAATGCGTATCGATATTTAAATCGGGGTCGTCGATTCGCTGGTGGTAATCTTCCGGGCCCTCAAAAACAATCGCGCGTCCTTCAAAAGCATTAGGGTCCTCGGGCTGCGATAAATAGCGTTCACGAAATTCATCGGAAATAACACTGGATTTCATTATTGCTGAATCAAATAAGTTGCCACTCAACACGATAAACCCAGCGTTCTCAACCAGTGGTTTTGTGTAAGGTCTGATCACGTCATGGTTAGTGCTGGCTTTGCCAGCAGAGTTATCAGCAATGTTTTTGCCGTTCACGGTGAGTGCGCCAGGATAAGGTAATTGGTTTTCTTCGATGAGCGCTTGTACGACCGCGGGGACTCCCCCTGCTCGGAAGTAATCCTCACCGAGGTACTCTCCTGCTGGCTGCAGGTTAACCAGCAATGGTGTGGTAAGCCCTGTTGTTTGCCAGTCTTGGATATTCAGTTCAACACCAACATGCCTAGCGATGGCATTCAGGTGTATGGGTGCATTGGTGGAACCGCCAATGGCTGAATTGACAACGATGGCATTTTCAAAAGCTTCCCGCGTCAGAATGTCAGAAGGTTTCAGATCCTCCCAAACCATTTCCACGATCCGCTTGCCGGTCTCGTAGGATATTTGGCCTCTTTCGCGATAAGGCGCGGGAATTGCGGCACAAGCGGGTAATGACATGCCGAGGGCTTCAGTGAGAGAGTTCAGCGTGGTTGCAGTGCCCATTGTGTTGCAATAACCAACCGAAGGTGCACTTGAAGCCACCATTTCCAAAAACTCGTGATAGTTTATCTCCTCTGCGGCAAGCATTTCCCTTGCTTTCCATACCACCGTGCCCGATCCGGTACGCTGACCATTGTGCCAACCATTCAACATGGGCCCAACCGATAGGGCGATGGCGGGAATATCCACAGTCGCAGCAGCCATCAGCAAAGCAGGCGTTGTCTTGTCGCACCCGGTGGTGAGCACTACTCCGTCGATAGGGTAGCCATACAAGAGCTCAACCAGTCCTAGGTACATGAGATTCCGGTCGAGGTTGGCGGTAGGACGTTTGCCTGTTTCCTGAATAGGGTGGGTTGGAAACTCGAAACAGATGCCACCTGCGGCATTGATCCCCTCTCGAACACGTTTAGCCAGCTCGATGTGGTGCCGGTTACAGGGTGACAAGTCTGACCCTGTCTGAGCAATGCCGATAATGGGTTTGCCAGATTGTAGTTCATCCAGCGTGATACCAAAATTTAGCTGTCGTTCAAGATATAACGCGGTCATCCCCGGGTTTTCTGGATTGTTGTACCACGCTTGTGAGCGCAACTTCCTAATTGGCTTGTCCATTATCGATGGTTCCTGTCAGTGTCGCGCAACTCAATCGGTATTCTGTTTACCACGTGATGCGTCGATGAAATACGAATTGCCGTCAACGACCTCAGGGCGCCAGACTTGATCTCGCTTGAGTTCCCCAGTGACCGTCTTGTTGCGTGACAATATAAAGAGATTGATAAGTGCCGATGATCTCGTTGCGGTCGTTAAAGCGTTGAAAGACGGTCGCGATATGTACTTTTTCAGGGGAGACGAGGACAACGTCACGAGTTAACCAATGCGAATGATCCCAGCCCGACTTTGAAAGCATTTCAAACGCATCGGTGTTAGAAAAATCCTCTGCACTGTGCCAGACGGTCACAGTACCGCTGGCAAAACGAACGTGTGGATAGTTCAGCGAAGCTGCCCAGCCCTCAGCATCGCGCTGATTAAAAGCCAACAAAAACTCATCCATAGCTTGCATGGCGCTCGTGATGGCAAGTTCATCCTCCGTCTTCGACTGTGCGTGGGCAGATACGGTGAAGACCAGTGCTGCTGTCAAGGCGAGCAAGTAGCATCGTAACGAATGTTGGTGTCGAATGAAGGCCGTTGCCATGGTTTAAACCTCTGAGTGGGAGTTGCATCAGAGTAACAGGCATAGTTTGACGAAAATAGTATTTCTGGCTCAACGCGGCGGCAGTATCGCAACGCATTAAGGCCTATCTTGTTACTGCTGTGCCTGATCTAGAAATTGAAATCTGGGGCTGGTCACGAATGCCTCCAGCTTTTCGATTTCCCTCGCAACCTTCCGCTTATCAACGTCATCACCTTCGTCGATATCATCGCGTAGGCGAACAACATGTTCCTGTGCGGCTTTCAAGTTGTCTCGGGTGTCGAGGAGCTCAGGATCAATTTTTTCCCAATTCACATTAGCCAGTATTGACACCAGTACTTCGGTTCTTTCCCTAAGGCGCGCAAGCTCATCCTGAGTGTCATGCCAACCGGTGAGTTCAGACATCTTGCGTTCTTCCCAGTCGGCGCTGGTGCCAAAAACATTGAATGCATGCATCGCAAGACCAATCCCCCAGCCGCCTAACGAAAAGAAAACCCACAAGAACCCCGGAGAAAATGTGAGATTCAGCACAACGAGAAAAATGTGTACGACGACATAACTGGCTAGGTCGGCATAGAAGCCTTTTAGCTCTTTGATGCGTTTTCGTGCCTGTGTCTGATCCATGTTGGATTCTCTCTATGAAATGAAGTTGCTGCGATTAAATACTTAGAAAGCAATATGTGTGCCGGAACTAAAAGCACAATAAAAACAATGGTATAGCTTCTATCTGGTAACCGATGTTCGTTATTTTCACAAATTCACTGGCGTATTTAACCATCGCGGCCTTTGAGATGCGAAAGTAATCATAGGCTTTGAATGGGCAAGCGTCAGCCATAATTAGTGTTAGCATTGCGGGTTGAGATCGTTGGAATAGCGCGGAAAAGCGTTGGGTGAATTTACAGGCGAAGCCAGGAGTTAGCATGAAAATAGGTTTGTTCCCCTTTTGTACAGATTACTCCATGCCTGTTGATCAGTTGGCGATCGCGGCTGAGGAGCGTGGCTTTGACTCGATTTGGTTGCCCGAGCATACGCACATTCCAGCTAGCCGTTTGACCCCCTATCCTGGCGGCGGGGAGCTGCCTCGAGAATACAGTCACACCCTTGACCCTTTTGTTGCTCTCGGCATTGCGGCTGGCGTGACTTCGTCTCTGAAGCTAGCGACGGGTATTTGCATTGCTACCGAACACCACGCACTCACACTGGCGAAAACGGTGGCAACGCTAGATCACGTCTCCAATGGTCGAGTATTGCTTGGTCTGGGTGCAGGCTGGAATCGGGAAGAAATGGAAGATCATGGGACAAGTTATAAAGATCGATTTCGAAAACTCGAAGAACAGATGCAGGCACTAAAGTTGATTTGGACCCAAGATGAAGCATCTTTTCATGGAGAATTTGAATCATTTGACAAAGCTTGGTCATGGCCAAAACCGGTGTGTCAGCCCCATCCCCCGCTAATTCTGGGCGGCGAGACTGAATACACATTGCAGAGAATTGTCGATTATGGAGATGGTTGGCTACCCCGAGCACTGAGGCCAGACGTTGTCGAGAAGGGCATCGAAAAGCTAGACGCGTTGGCGACTCGTGCAGGACGAGCAATTGATTCAATATCAGTTTCTGCCTTCGCACCGCCCCCGAAAGAGGATGTGATTTCAAGATTCCGCGATCTCCGCGTGGAAAGAACTGTGCTCATGATTCCACCACAGGATATTTCTAAAACACTCTCTAGGCTGGACAATTATGCGAAGTTTATCCGATAACTCAACGTCATGAATTGGTAATAAGCGAATCTTAATCTTGTCTTAACATCAGCTTGTTAATGTACGAGAAAGCACTGGCCATAAAACTGTATATGTCTAAAAAGAAAATAGTCATTGTTGAAGACGAACCGGATATTCTTGAGGTGTTGAGCTACAACTTGAAGCGCGAGGGCTTTGAGGTCAGGGACGCACTTGATGGTATTCAAGGGCTCGCATTAGTTGAGGAAGTAAAACCTGATCTGGTGATTCTTGACCTGATGTTACCCGGCATGGATGGCCTCGAGGTTTGTCGTCAGATTAAGGGTGAGACAACGCTCATGCATATTCCCGTGATAATGGTTACGGCGAAAGGAGAAGAAAGTGACGTAGTGATTGGTCTGGGTATCGGCGCAGATGACTATGTCGCGAAACCATTTAGCCCAAGAGAGTTAGTCGCTCGAGTAAAGGCTGCGATTCGAAGGTCCAGCTTGTCAGATAAGCAGGTTCGCCCGGAAATTTTAGAAGTTGCTGGGCTCGTCATCAATGAGAGTAAATTCAGCGTCAGTTATCAGGGCAATTCGATCCGACTGACGGCCACAGAGTTTCGACTACTTAATCAGCTGGCAGGTAGCCCCGGGCGGGTTTTTTCCCGAGAACAGTTACTCAACCATGCCGCAGGCAATGACGTGGTGATTGTCGATAGAAATATTGATGTTCATATTCGTGCGATTCGCAAGAAGTTACCCGAGGAAGTTCAGTTTATAGAAACCATTCGCGGTGTCGGTTACCGATTCATCGATGTCACAAATGATTAGGTTGACGGTCAGATGAATATGATTGCATCTCGTATTTTATGGCGTCTTTACGCTGGATATGTCGCGATTATTCTAATTTCTACTGTGATCGTTGGGTTGCTTGTTGGGCAACAAGTCGCCAGCAACGGAATGGATGAAATCCAGAAATCGTTGACTATTCAGTCAGAGATGTTGGCCGAGTTGTCGCGTTCCGCGCTCGCCCGCGATGTCGCGCCAGCGAAAATCACCGCCCTTCAGGAAACTATTAAAGTACTTGGTCAGAGGAGTGGAAGTCGTCTGACGGTCGTTGGCTTCGACGGCGAGGTGCTCGCAGATTCTCAAGAATCTCCAAGTAACATGGACAATCACTCGGGGCGTCCCGAGATAGCTGGCGCGAGGAAAACAGGTTACTCGTCTTCAACTAGATTCAGTCAGACTCTCAATCAGAATATGAGATATCTAGCTACTCGAGTTGACAGAGGGGATGTCGCGCTTGGCATTGTCAGAGTATCGGTTCCTCTGACTGACATTGAGCGCAAGGCGACTCAACTTTGGTGGCTGGTATTGTTGGGCGCGACAACCTCAGCAG
The DNA here is from genome assembly GCA_965657335.1 of Candidatus Azotimanducaceae bacterium. GTDB lineage: Bacteria > Pseudomonadota > Gammaproteobacteria > Pseudomonadales > Azotimanducaceae > UBA4582. The sequence goes on along the minus strand of CBFHOH010000022.1, from coordinate 52,953 downwards.
TGGCGGCGCTGGTACTAGGTTTTTATTTTGCAAAGCGATTCACAGACCCCTTGCGTAGCATGACGGAAATTGCAGAAGCTATTTCGCAGGGAGATTATGATCGACGCCTTTCTGTCGCGCATAGGGACGAAATTGGCACGCTGGCTGAAGCATTTAATCGGATGGCACGTAGCTCTGCTGAACGCGTGCTTGAAATCACCACTGAGCGTAATCGGCTCGCCAGAATTTTGGCCAGTATGGCCGAAGGCGTTATTGGCATCGATACGGAACGCAAGGTTATTCATGCTAATGATGCGGCAAGAAAGATGTTGGGTCCGCACAGTGCTGGGGCGAATGTCAGTCAAAGGCACCATAGCGATGAGTTCTATGAGCTACGATGGGAAGACGTGCGAATTCCAGAGGTGATTGAATCGGTTGAAAAAGCATTCAATAGCAGACAAGGCACAAAGACACAGGTACGACGTGCCGGTGCGGGACATGATCTCATTGTTGATATAAACGTGTCTCCGCTGCTTGCCGAAGGCCAGGTGTCTGGTGTGCTCGTGGTGCTGAATGATATTTCCGAAGTTGCAAATCTAGAACGGATTCGTCGGGACTTTGTCGCCAATGCTTCTCACGAGTTAAAAACACCGATTACGGCGATTCGTGGCCTGACAGAAACCATGCTTGATGACGCGGATATGGATGACGACACAAAAAACCGTTTTGTCGAAAAAATCAGCGCTCAAAGCATGCGATTATCGGTGTTGGTTTCGGACCTTTTGACAATCTCGCGTCTCGAATCAGATCAGAGTGAAAACAATACAAATTCATTTGATCTGCAAGAGCTGATCAAACGGAGTGTCTCAGCAGTGCAATCTGCGTGTCATGAAAAACAGTTAGCGCTGGAGTTTGAATCCAGGGAGGCTGCATGCCCCTTTGCCGGGGATGCTCAGTCAATTAGCCAACTGGTTGATAACCTCATGGACAATGCCATTAAGTACACACCAGCGGGTGGGCGTATTACGGCACGACTCCTTCAAACAGACAGTTTGATTCGTCTGGAAATCGAGGATACCGGTATTGGCATTGATTCTCAGGCGCAGCAGCGGGTTTTTGAGCGTTTCTATCGGGTTGATAAAGCAAGGTCGAGGGGGCTCGGAGGCACCGGCCTCGGGCTCTCGATTGTCAAAAACATAGCTGAAGAACACGACGGAACCGTTCAAATAGAGAGTGAACCGGGCAGCGGTTCTCGATTTATTGTTGAGTTTCCTAAGCCGATAACAGTGCCTGATTAGTCGCAACAGTGGCGTTGACGTCCCAATTCTGTGGTGCGGGACATGTCTATGCAGCATTAAAACAGGCAAAGGTGAACTTCATTTCCTCTGACAGTTGAATCGCCCCTTAATGCACTAAATATTAATCTCTTCTTTATTTTATCTTCACATTGCAGCGCCAAGATGCACGCTCAAATTATGAGAGCGTCAAGCAATGAACACAGGAAAATTTATACGATGTTTAACAGCTACCCTGTTGATATTCGCCGTTTCAGCCTTCTCCTCGCTATCCGCCTCTGCTGAGAGGCTGCGGGGCACCGTTTCTATCGATGGTTCCAGTACTGTTTTTCCTATTAGTGAAGCGGTTGCCGAAGAGTTCCTCACCGTTCAGCCGAGGGTCCGGGTCACGGTGGGTGTTTCTGGCACCGGTGGCGGCTTCAAGAAATTTCTAGCGGGTGAAACGGATATCAATGACGCCTCTCGACCCATCAAAATGAAAGAGGTGAACACGTCAAATAAAAATGGTGTGGGTTTTATTGAGTTGCCAATTGCCTACGATGGCCTGTCGGTCGTCGTGAACAGAAAAAACGACTGGGTCGATCACCTGACTGTCGAAGAGCTGAACAAAATTTGGCAACCCGGGAGTTTGGTGAAGCGCTGGAGTGATGTGCGTGAGGGTTGGCCAGCGAAAGAAATTCGGCTTTATGGCCCAGGGACTGATTCCGGAACATTTGATTACTTTACTGAAACCGTTAATGGAAAAGCTGGTGCTTCAAGACCTGATTACACCGCCAATGAGGATGACAATGCGCTGGTGCAGGGAATCAGCGGCGATGAGGGGTCTCTAGGATATTTTGGATACGCCTACTATGCGGCGAACAAAGATAAATTAAGAGTGGTTGCGGTAGACGGAGGCAAGGGTCCTGTTGTGCCTACGGAGGTCACTATAAACAGCGGTGCTTACGCACCCTTGTCTCGACCGGTATTTATCTATGTTCGTCCCGACGCGCTTGATCGTAAGGAAGTTCGGGCTTTTGTTGACTTCTATATTGAATCGGCACCCATGCTGGCAACTGAGGTGGGTTACATTCCATTGCCTGATTCTGTTTATAAGCGAGCGATGCTACGAGTCGAAACCCGTGAGGTGGGAACGGCTTATCACGTTGGCGCAATGCCACAAAGCGCCGACCTGTTAGCGGACAAAGAGTATCCGCATGAATGAGCAGGCAATGCCGAAGCCGCTAGATATGAACCAAGATCGCAGTGGAGACATCACAAGAACTCGAGCGCGCTGGGGGGAGTTTCTGATTGAGTCCTCGTTGGGCCTGTGTGCGACCATATCTATCATCACTACCAGTGTCATTATCTTTATTCTAGCGCGTGAATCTCTCGGCTTTTTTGCGACAGTTTCGCCCATTGAGTTTTTCTTTGGCACTTCGTGGGTGCCGCTATTTGAACCTAGCGCCTACGGTGTGCTGCCGTTACTCTGGGGCACTATGCTCATCACGTTCGGTGCTGCGCTATTTGCAGTGCCGACCGGATTGGCGAGTGCAATTTACATGAGCGAGTACGCCTCTCCCCAAATGCGTGCGGTCATCAAGCCTGTGTTGGAGGTGCTTGCGGGTATTCCAACGGTTGTCTACGGCTATTTCGCGTTAACCTTTGTGACGCCATTACTTCGAATGTTGATGCCCGACTTACAGGTTTTTAACGCATTAAGCGGAGCGATCGTTGTTGGCGTGATGATATTGCCAACTATCGCGACCTTGAGTGACAACGCGCTCAGGGCAGTCCCCGATTCGCTCAGACAGGGTGCCTACGCTTTGGGTGCCACTTCTTATGAAGTCACGACCAGAGTGGTTTTACCAGCAGGCCTTTCCGGCGTGATGGCCTCGGTTCTGTTGGCAATTTCGCGCGCGATCGGCGAGACGATGGCGGTGACCTTGGCCGCAGGTGCGACACCAAATTTGTCGTTCACATTTCTCGAAAGTATCCAGACCATGACCGCATATATTGTGCAGGTGAGCATGGGTGACACGCCTGCGGGCGGCATTGCTTATCAAACGTTGTTTGCTGTTGCCGCGCTGCTCTTTGTTATCACATTGATTTTGAACATCGTCTCGCAATGGATATTAAGTAAGTTCCGCGAGGTATATGAGTAATGAAATCTTCTTTGGCACGGGCCAATGACAATATCCAAAAGCGACACCGAAAAGCGGGCTTGTTTCGCTTGCTGTGCGCCAGCGTTACGTGGTTGGGAGCGGCACTTTTAGCGACACTGCTCGTTCAGGTGACCCTTGATGGAATTAAGTGGTTAGACCTGCAGTTTTTAACCAGTTTCCCTTCGCGTTTTCCATATAAAGCCGGAGTCAAGTCTGCATTGGTTGGTACGCTGTGGCTGATCACCATGATCGCGTTCATTTCGATACCGATCGGCGTAGCAACAGCTCTTTATCTCGAAGAGCTGAGTAGTAAAGGGAAAGTTGGAAAAATCATAGAGGTTAATATTGCCAATCTGGCCGGGGTTCCTTCGATTGTCTACGGCATCATTGGACTGGCGATTTTTGTTCGCGGGCTTGGTTTCGAGCGAAGCTTGTTATCGGGCGCCTTGACCATGAGCCTGTTGATATTGCCGGTCATTATTATCGCGAGTCGGGAGGCCATTAAAACAGTGCCCATGAGTATTCGGCACGCGGCCTATGCGCTTGGAGCGACCAAATTACAAACCGCCTGGGCGCATGTTTTACCCGCGTCTTTTCCAGGCATTTTGACCGGCGTGATACTGGCGTTGTCTAGAGCAATTGGTGAAACAGCACCGCTGATCATGATAGGTGCTTTGACCTACGTGGCTTTTCTACCCGAGGGTCCGATGGACGCTTTCACCGCGCTACCCATCCAAATCTTTAACTGGGTTTCAAGGCCTCAGCAGGAATTTCATGAACTAGCCGCGGGTGGCATTATCGTATTGCTGGCGGTGTTGTTGACGATGAATGCAACAGCGATATTTATCAGACAGAAAACGGAGAAAAAACTGCAGTGAAATCGATCAAATCAATTGAAGAAAGCGGCTTCCAAAGTGAGCATGTGAATGTCATGCCTTCTGTAGATGATGTGATTCTAGACATAGACAATGTCTCGATTAGTTACTCAGGAAACCCAGCTGTTAAGCACGTGTCGTTTCCGATCGCTAAAAACAAGATTACTTCGATCATCGGCCCCTCAGGTTGCGGAAAAAGTACATTGCTGCGGTCGATCAATCGTATGAACGATTTCATTGAGGGCGTTACAGTTGACGGCAACCTCTCTTATGCGGGGCAGAACGTCTATAGCGCCAAGATTGACCCTGTGGAAGTGCGAAGAAATATCGGGATGGTTTTTCAGAAACCCAATCCGTTTCCAAAAACGATTTACAAAAATATCTCTTGGGGTCCACAAATAAATGGTTTTGCCGGTTCGATGGATGAATTGGTAGAGAAATCACTTCGTCAGGCTGCGTTGTGGGACGAAGTACAGCATCGGTTGCACGAATCTGCATTGGGTTTGTCGGGCGGGCAACAACAAAGACTTTGTATTGCTCGAGCGCTTGCCATGGAACCTGACATTCTTTTGATGGACGAACCGTGCTCCGCACTTGATCCGATTTCAACTTCTCACATTGAAGATCTTCTATTTGACTTAAAGAGCCGCTACACCATCGTCATCGTGACCCATAACATGCAGCAGGCTGCGCGCATTTCTGACTACACGGCATTTTTAGAAATGGGCGATCTGATTGAGTTTGGTGTAACTAACCAGCTGTTTACGCGTCCGATTCAAAAACGAACGGAAGAATATGTTACCGGTCGTTTTGGTTAAGTCACTTCAAAAACAATTTTAATTTCAGGAAACAACTATGTCGCTTCATTTGCAGAGAGATCTGGATCAGCTGAAAAGAGATGTTTTGCATCTTGGTAGTTTGGTTGAGACTGCGTTAGGTAACGCCAGTTATGTTTTGAGGGACCAGAGAACTGAGCTGGCAGAAGCGGTTTACGCAGATGAAATTACAATTAACGAGAAAGAGGTCCAGATTGAAGAAAATTGTTTAAAAATTTTGGCGCTGCATCAACCCGTTGCCATCGACCTGCGATTTATTGTTGTTGTGCTAAAGGTGAATAATGATCTTGAGCGTATTGGTGATCTGGCAAAAAATCTGACGGCGCGCGCAGTTTATTTGGCGGAGCGCGAAACCATGCCTGAGCCAATGGCAACGATAAATGCCATGTTTGTGACAATTCGTTCTATGTTAAAAGATTCTCTGGATGCGCTGGTTAAGCTCGATGTTGACTTGGCGAGGACAGTGATCGACCAAGATGATGGTGTCGATGAAATCAACCGCCAGATGTATGACGATTTTAGAGAAATGATGTCAAAGGACGCATCCATGATAGAGCAGGCGACCTCGTGGCTGTCGTGTTCAAGGTATCTTGAGCGGATTGCTGATCTGGCTACAAATATCAGTGAAGATGTTGTCTTTATGGTTGAAGGGGAGGTGGTTCGACACCAAACTCATTAGCCAGCCGTTGTGTCTCAGCATTTCGATGACACAGAGTCGATCATGCTTGTCTTGCCTTTCGAGCGTGAAAAAACATTGTTTATCAGGAAAAATCTAAATTCGAGGTGTTAATTTACCCCGCGCATCAATAGACTGTGCCCCGATGAAATTAAGAAACAGCAACGTCCGTCGTCTCGGCAATGAAGAATATGATGTGCTTATTGTCGGTGGCGGTATCAACGGCGCTGTCTCCGCTGCTGCACTCGCGGCAAAAGGGGTCAAAGTTGCTCTGATCGACCGTGGTGATTTCGCCAGCAGCACTAGCTCAGAGTCATCTAATCTCGCTTGGGGCGGCATCAAGTATCTTGAATCCTATGAGTTTTTGCTGGTAAATAAACTTTGCAAGAGCCGCAATCACCTGATGGATCATTATCCGTCTACGGTGAAAGAAATACGTTTCCTCACGAGCATTGCTAAGGGCTTTCGATTTCCTGTTTTTCTGGTTTATTTGAGCACGCTGCTGTACTGGGTTATCGGAAGGTTCAAAACCGGCATACCAAAATATAGGTCTCGCAGTCGACTCAATAGTCTAGAACCTGTCATTGATACCTCCGACATTCTGGGTGGGTTCGAGTATTCCGACTGCTATCTCTATGACAACGATGCCCGGTTTGTGTTTAATTTCATTCGAACCGCGCTGGATAACGACTGCATCGCGGCGAACTACGTTGAATCCCTCGGTAGCGAGAGGAAGGACGGTCAGTGGACCACACGCGTCAAAGACAAAATCACCGGGGAAGATTTCGATATCAAGTCACGGGTAATGATTAATGCCTGCGGTCCGTGGCTGGATAGCCATAACAATACGACCGATCAGAAGACCAGTTATCACCATCTATTTTCCAAAGGCGTTCATCTCATTGTCGACCGGGTTTCCGAGGCTGAAAGGGTGCTCGCATTTTTTGCATCAGACGGTCGTCTATTTTTTGTTATTCCAATGGGACCCAAAACCTGTATCGGTACTACCGACACGCAGGTTGACTGTCCAGAACAGGTAGTTACGGATAGTGAGCGGGAGTTTATCCTCGAGAACGCGAACAACATGTTAAATCTTGCCCAGCCGCTATCCGTGAAGGATATTGTTGCTGAAAGATGTGGCGTGCGGCCGCTAGCCCACCAGGGGGTTGATGGCGTTGCCGACTGGGTTGGTCTTTCACGTAAACACATTATAGAAGTGAGTAATCAGGATAAGCATCTCAGTATATTTGGCGGTAAGTTGACGGACTGCCTGAATGTGGGCAACGAAGTAGCGGGTATCGTTCGAGATTTGGGAATTAATGTACCTTACGAAAACCGGAAGTGGTACGGAGAACCGGATGACACAGTTAAAGAAGCTTTCTTCCATCAAGCGAGATTAATGGATCTAGATGGTATGACTAATCCTTCGTCGTCTGAGCCACTGAGCACAAGACTCTGGCGGCGTTACGGCGCGAACGCTTTTGAAATACTTGAGGGTATAAGAGAAGATCAAGGACGCGCAGAACTGCTGATTGAAAATGCTGAATACTTGAGAGGTGAGATTGAGCTGGCTTCTCGACGAGAAATGATCGTTAAGCTGGAGGACTTCCTGCGTAGGCGATCAAAAATTTCGCTGGTGGTGCGCGACGAAGATCTTCGGATCTCAGAAGGTTTAAGCGAGGCATGTCACATCTTGTTTGGTGATCAAGCGGGAGAAAAGCTCCGAGAGTATTTGCTCCAGAGTGAGATTGCTGCAGAGTAAGGCAAGCCATCACGCGGTCACGGAGGATGCATGTTAGCTTGCTAGTTTTTTGATTCGCTCGTGGTCTTGGCTCGTTTGCCATAAACGAAGTGATAGTAGTATAGCGGCCGTCCCCACGCCAATCGCCAGCCCAATCCAAAAGCCGTATACGCCCATTGGTTCGCCGATCCAGCCAAAACCCAAGATACACTCCAGCGGCAGTCCAACGCCCCAAAAACTGAATAGTGCGATCCACATCGGTGCTCTTGTGTCCTTGTAACCTCTTAATGCGCCGGAGGACGTGGATTGCAATGCGTCAAAAACTAGGAAGAAAACGACAAACAGCAGCAGAACGGATGCCTGATCTGCAACAGTGGAATCTTGGGTATACAGAGCAGCCAGTTCGAAGCGGAAAAAGTAAATAAACACAGAACCTAAAAGTGCGACGAAAATCGTAGTGGCTATTGCCAGAGCCGCAGTGGTGCGTGCTTCTGAAACTTCTCTGGCGCCAACCCTAAACCCAATTCTTATCGTGGCTGCCATGCCCAAGGCCATCGCTGGCATAAACAAGACACCGTTGAGGTTCATTGCAATATTGTGTGCAGCGACCGTATCTGCGCCAAAACGTCCCAGCAAAAGCGTCGTAAAAGAAAACAAGCCGACTTCAGCAAAAATTGATGCGCCGATAGGTAATCCAATAATGAGCAGCGGTTTTATTCTGCGCCAATCAGGCTTAGAAAATTTTTGGCGCCAACCGGTCACATTGAAGCGTTTTTGCGAAACGACCAAAACAATCATCAATAACTGAAACCAATTGATAATACCGTTTGCGAGGCCGCAACCTACGCCACCCATTTCTGGCAGACCAAATTTACCGTAAATTAGTACATAGTTTAGGGGCACTTTGAGGCACAAAGCGGTGATGGCGATAAACATTGCGGGTCGAGTAAAGCCCATACCGTCGGCGAGAAAACGCAGACAAAAGAAACACATCAGCGCGGGAAACCCGAGAGAAGCCATAGCAAGGTAGGGAATAGAGATTGCGGTCGCAACTGGATCGACACCGAGTAACGCATAGACTGGCCCGATATTGTTCAATATCAGCACGCCCACGAGTCCGCCCGTCAGCGCCATCCAAAGTCCCTGCCGAATGACTTCACCAATCTCTTTGTAGTCTTTGCTTCCGTTTAGCTGGGCAACGGTTGGCGTAACAGCTTGAATCAGGCCCATAATTAACAGCATAACCGGCCAGAGCAGGCTGCCCCCGAGCGCAACGCCGGCAAGGTCGGCGGAGTTATATTGCCCTGCCATGATGGCATCGCTTACGCCCATACCCATTTGAGCGAGTTGAGCACCCATGAGAGGCAACGCAATGTTAAACAGCCGCCTAACTTCCAGCGTGTACTTTGCTCTAAGTGTTGGCGTGTTTATCCGCTTCTCCGTTAAGTCGTTATTGGTCATTTGAAATTGTTGCTCTTATTGCCGGCGCCTGATCAAGCGGCTGCGCGGGTGGTATGATTCATTGTGCGGCCCCCTAACGTGGGTGCTGGGATGAGCACAGTTGGCCAGTTGAATTGTCCAGCGAACTGCAACCCAGATCTCCGACCGATAGTAATAAAATAAAAAGATACTTATATGAATGAGCACGCGTTGAGTTGAAATCTCGTGCAGCAAAGTCCGCTGCCCGTGCGTGCTTTTCGACTACCCGAGGGCATGCTTCATAATAGCGGCGACCTCTTCAACCGCGAGGCGGGCATTGGTAACAACGCCTGTCTGTTGAACAAAGTTGTGCATCAATCCCGGGTAGCAATGGTAACTAACCTCAACTCCGGCAGCTTTGAGGATTTCGTAGTAAGCCTCGCCTTCATCCCGCAATGGATCATACTCCGCTGTGATGATATGCGCTGGTGGTACTCCCCGATGACTCGATGCGAGCGCTGGAGATATTCTGGGATCTGATGGATCAGCGCCTGTCCCGCCAAAATATTCGTCGTGAAAATAGTTAAGAATCCGTTCATCCAAAGTCACGCCTTGCTTGAGATCTCGCAGCGAATTCGTTTCAACCGTTCTGTTTGTTGCAGGATAGATGAGCAATTGAAATGCGAGCTTAGGTCCGTCGTGCTGATTGAAATGATTGGCAACAACCGCGGATAAATTACCACCGGCACTATCGCCACCAATCGCGATGCGTTCAGGATTGATGTGATATGTCGCTGCGTTGTTGTACACCCATGAAGCTGCCGCGATGGCATCATCGACAGCGGCGGGAAACTTGTGTTCCGGCGCTAATCGATAGTCGATTGCGATAATTCTGCAACCGCTGTGGTGCGCGAGTTGTCGGCAAAGACTATCATGACTGTCGAGATCGCCGATCATGAAGCCGCCGCCATGAATAAAAACCATGCCGGGCGTTTCGGTGTCTTTAGTCCCGGCTGGCACATAAAGACGTGCTGGAATAGTTGAAGCGGGCCCTGGAATCTCAAGGTCATCGACTTTATCACAAACGACATCAGTGACGCCTTGCATCTGACTGGCCATGACATATCCGGCTCGGAATGCAGGCAAAGGAACGTCAGCGGCATGTGGACGGTCAAGGGCGAGTGCCGCTTCTGTCACTGCTTTGAGTTCCGGATCGAGATTAATTTCCATTGAGTTGAACCTCACTAATTCTGTCGCTGCCATTTGTTGGCGCTGAGGTGCCGAAGTAAAACAAAATATCAGCGCGAGAGGAAATTTCGAAAGCACTATTCTGCAACTTTGCGATAGAAATGATGCGATGCAGCAGAAGAATCAGGCAAACTTGTTTATAATTGGGGTTTGCACGACACAAAAGGTTTTGGAGATTCATAGTTCATGACAAGCGAGACAACGAAAAGCGCTAGGCCCCTAAAGGGGAAAGCCAGCCCAACATCGCATACCTACTATTCACAGCGCATGAAGCTGCATTATTTAGACTGGGGCAATCCAGATGCACCACCGCTGTTGTTGGTTCATGGTAATCGAGATCATTGTCATAACTGGGATTGGGTCGCACAGGAGTTATGCGATGACTACCACATTATCGCTCCGGACTTTCGTGGGCACGGAGATTCTCAGTGGGTATACGGTAGTGCTTACAGAAGAAGCGAGTATATTTACGATTTGGCACAGTTAATTCATCAGCAAAACCTTGCGCCACTGCATGTGATAGCACACTCTCTTGGTGGCGGTGTAGCGCTTTGTTATGCCGGTGTTTACCCTGAAAACATCAAGAAAATGATCGTGATAGAAGGCACGGGTGGGCCACCCGGTAACTACTACGAACGCCCGATTCACGAAAAGATTGGCGACTGGATTGAGCAGACGCGAAAGATGGCTGGTAGATTGCCCAAGCGTTATGAAAATCTGGAGGAAGCCTTTGAGCGGATGCATGAGGCGAACTCCCACCTCCGTGCAGATCAGGCAAGACACTTGACGGTTCACGGTAGTGACCAGAATGAAGATGGCAGTTACAGCTGGAAGTTCGATAATTATACGCACGTCATGTCGCCGCTTGATATCTTGCCGCATGAGACAAGGGAACTCTGGGGCAGAATAGATTCTCCCGTCATGTTAATGAGCGGCAGCGAGAGCTGGATGGATTCCGTTGAAAGGGAAAAACACGTGTCGTTTTTCAAAGATGCGACGCATGTCACGGTTCAGGATGCCGGGCACTGGGTTCAACATGATCAGCTTGATGAGTTTCTTCGCCTCACCCGAGACTTCTTTGAATAAAACTGCGCGAATACGAATCGCCGGTGCCTGTAGCCCGTGATTTTAATCGATGTGGATGCCGTTGGATTTTAAATAGTCGATTAATACATCGCGGACCAGCACAACCCTGTTGTCTAATTTGACCTGATTACCTAACATTTTCTGTGTTTGAGTTGCGACAAAGTTGCTGGTCGCGACAGTGTATTCCTGTTCATCCAGCAATTCTGGCACGCGATGGTGGTCGCTATCTTCCCGAAGTAGCATTTTCTTGATGGCACTTCCTTTGCCTGTAACGATGACCATGGCGTTGCCAAAAGGTGCGACGTTCCAGATGTGCCGCGCGGAAACAGGACCCGCTCTGAAGTGATCACGAATGCCACCCATATTGTAGAAACCGAAGTCGGCACCGGATGCCTCGGCAAGAATTAGCTCTAGAAACGGTTGCATTTCCTGCTTCGTATAGTCTCTCTTTGAGGTCGCAATTTTGAAATCAACTTCTCGGGCAACTTTCTTTTCCCAGCGCTTGACCAGACGCTCGACATTTTTATCCGGCGCGGGGAGTTCCGCAGCAGGGATGAGTGCACCCGAAAATGACGTGATTTTGTCGAGGTCTGTATCAACAGTCATCTCAATTCTCCCAACATAAGCGCCATAGTGACCGGCTTGTGCTACGTAGGTATCATTGATTTTTATTGGCGGAAGTACCTTGGTATGCGAATGTCCGCCGACAATCAGATCAACGCCCTTAATCTGCTTTGCCAGCGCCTTCTCAGGTTCATGACCTACATGAGAGACCACAATCAACAGATCAACTTGGGGACGTAGTGCGCTCACCATTGCCTTTAACATCTCACCCGGTGGGGAGAAGCTAATGCCTTCATTGCCCGCGGGTATGATAATTTTCGGTGTATGCTCGGTGATAAGCCCGATAATGCCGATTTTTATTCCGTTTACCGTTTTAATAAGCGATGGCGCATCCGCCAGCAGGGTGCCGTCTGGGGCAAAAGCATTGGCGGATATTAGCGGGTGGTTGGCGATTTCTTTGAATTCGAGAAACTGCTTGTAGCCATGATCGAATTCATGATTACCAATAGCCGCTGCGTCGTAGCCTACCTTGTTCATGACCTCAAATATCGGGACACCTTTGAACATGGTCGAAACCGGCGTGCCAGAAATTCTGTCACCCGCGTCCAGTACAAGGACGCCCGGATGTTGCTCGCGTGTTTGTTTCACCAGCGATGTTATTCGCGCCGCGCCAGCGTACTCATTTTCCTGGCTAATACGACCATGGAAGTCATTGGTGTGCAGAATGATCAACTTTTGTTGGGCCGCGTACGCGGCATTTGTGCTTATAGCGAATAAAAAAATCAGTGTAGTAGCTTTTATCGAGAACATGAGGCGTTGTCACTTAAGAGTGAATGGGTACTGTGAGATTTGGGTTGAACCACTCAATCAGCGCTGGGTTTTCGAAACGTGCATAGCTGTGCGGAAGCCCCGGGATTTCGCGATATTTAAGGTTTGCGCCCGCCGTCTCAAGTTCGTGTTTTGCCATGTGAGCCGTCTCTATCGGAAACATCCAGTCTTCCGTACCGTGGACAAGATAAACGGGTTTGTGCTTTGCCTGAAGAATTTTGGGAGATGACGGAATCTCAGGATGTAATACGCCAGAAAAAGGCGCGAGATGAGTAAAAGGAGCGTCTTCTGTCAGCCCCGCCAACATGGTGTAGGTTGCGCCGTCGGACATCCCCCCCAACATAATATGCTCTTGGTCTATGAGCCATTCCTGCCTTACGTGTTCAATGTTTCGTAGGAGCGGAAGATAATCAACATCGTTATAAAGGTCCATGAGCGACCAGGTATCACCCTGCGAGGTCGCTGACATTAAAATGAAACCTCGCGTGCGAGCCTCTCGCAACCAAGACCAGAGAAAATCTGCGCCGTGACCCGTGCCGCCGTGGAGTGCGATAACAAGTGATGCTGGTTTTGTCAGGTCAAGGTTTTCAGGCACGTAAAGAGAGAAACCGCCGCGTTCTTTTCTTTCGTTGGAAAAACTGAAAATGCCGTGCTTTTTGGTTTCCGTCGGCTCGAATTCAAGGCCCATAAACTGCTTTAAAAAGTCAGCGTTACCGCGCGCGCCTGCCTCCACGAAGTACTGGTTTACTGGCGACATAACCGATGCGAGAGGGTAGATAAATTCCTGTGCTCGACAATGGGCGCGCATGGCTTTCATAGATTCAATCATACGCTCGGTGCCCTCGGCATCGTCGTCTGACTTAACAAACGGGGCCATTGCTCTTAGGCAGTAAGTACAGCTGTTCGAGATAGTCTCACCGTAGCCTTTCAGGTCGTCGGGAAAAGGTAGTTTTGCAAACGCTTCGAAGGAGGCGCCCAGTGCTTGCTCGAAAGGGGCAATATATTCTCCGAGGGTATTAAGTGCTGCGGGATTCATGTTTCTTTGAAGTTGTTCGAACGCTTCCATGGCCATTAGCAGCTTTGGAATGAGGTCGGTGATTGCAGCAAGGAGTTGATCGTTTTCGTCTACCATTGAAAATCCGGTTGTTGGGCCAAGTTCTAAACATCTTGCCACTAAGTGGAATGAATTTTAATACAAGGCGCTCGTAAGTTAGCCATGTTAGTGTGAGTTTTGGCACTATACGACAACTCGAAGTAGGAATGTTTAGATATTCATGGACCGTTACACCCGACACATACCGCCGCCCTGTGAAGAAGAGATCAGAATTCTGCACAGCGACGAACACATTCTGATTGTGAGTAAACCAGCCGGACTACTCTCAGTGCCTGGGCGAATCGTGAAAGACTCGGTATTACAAAGAGTGAGGTCAAGTTTTCCTGAGGCTGTCATTGTTCATCGGCTTGATCTGGATACCTCGGGTTTGCTTGTGTTGGCGCTCAGTCGTCATGCGGTAAAGGAATTAAATCGATTTTTTCGTGAACGTCGTGTCACGAAAGAATACACCGCAGTAGTGCATGGCTGCATTAGGCACGATATGGGCGTGATTGCGCTGCCTATTGCTGCTGATTGGGAACGTAGGCCGCGCCAGCGAATTGACCGATTAGTAGGCAAAGCCTCTTCTACCAAATTCTATGTGCACGACAGGTTGCCAAATTCGACACGATTGTTGCTAAAACCCGAAACCGGAAGAAGTCACCAATTGCGAATCCATTTGGCAAGTATTGGTCACCCGATCCTAGGCTGCGACCTTTACGCACATGAGGCCGCTTTTGCGGCCTCGGATAGATTACTTCTTCATGCGCGTTATCTAGCGTTCGAACATCCGTTCACCCATGAAGATGTTTCCTTTGAAGACGAAGGTGCATTTTAGTTTTGTCGGTATTGATATTGGCATCGGCGTTCGATGTGAAGAGTTTGTTGAGCCGTGAGCTTTGTTATCCGGTCAGCGATACTCAGAAAATCGGCGCAATAGACCGAATCGAACGCGCAATCGAAAGGTTAGGGCTTTTCGGCGATCACAAGCGCTCTTTTCGGTGCTGGATAACCCTCGAAAGTTCGATTGCTGTCTGATGGGTCGAGGAAATCTGTAAGAGAGTGGAAAGTCATCCACTCTGTTGCGCGTTGTTCCTCGATAGACGTTTGGTTGATATCAACGATACGTGCGTTCTTGAAACCTGCGCGAGACATCCAAACAAGTAGTGCTGCCGGGCTGGGCAGAAACCACACATTGGACATCTTTGCATATCTGTCCTTTGGCACCAGTACGGTATTAGCATCTCCGTCAACAACAAGTGTCTCGAGAACAACTTCCCCCCCGCTGTTGAGGAAGCCCGAGAGCTCGCTGAGATGGTCTATCGGGTTGCGCCGGTGGTAAAGCACACCTAGTGAGAACACGGTATCGAATAACCCAAAGGCCGGTAGATGCTCTCCTCGAAGAGGAAGTAAATGAATAGGCAAGTCCGGAAGAAAGCGATTGATCAATTGAAACTGATAAAAAAACAACAGCGTTGGATCAATCCCAAGTGCCAGTTTTGCGCCGGAGCCAAGCATGCGAAATAGGTGGTAGCCATTACCACATCCGATGTCTAGCACCTGTTTGTCTTGTAAGGGGGAAAGGTGTGGAACGATCCTTTGCCATTTCCAGTCGGACCGCCACTCTGTATTGATGTTGGTGCCAAAAAGATCGTAGGGCCCCTTGCGCCACGGCATAAAACCTTTGAGTTGAGTCTTAAAATCCTCTGGCAGGATGGTTAAGTCTGATTTTTCGCCAATCTGAATAAGGTCCTGATCAAGTTTGATTTTGCGTGTCTCGATTTCAGGTAGTGCAGCGAGCGCGTCATCCCATTCAGTTTTGCGACCATGTCGTTTGCTGAAGAAATGCGACTCAAGTCGCGTCGCCAGTGCGCTATGAAACTGTTCCAGCTCGGACCCGCGGGTCGTCTCAATAAATTTTTCAAAGAATGTGTCGAAGACTGAAATGGCCATGAGAATTAATCGCTATGGTAGCTGTTGCTGAGGGTTTGACTGTCGGGTGTCTTCAATTTCAGTTTCTTCAATTTCGGTTTCTTCAATTTCGGTTTCTTCAATTTCAATGTGCTCAACCATCATTTCAAAAGCGTCATAAGAATCCATCAGCAGCTGTTCAAGCCAGAATTGCGACAACGAGTAGATGCACCGACTTATCCAGATTGACGTGCCTGTCAGTGCGATGGGATAACTATAGGAAAAGGGTAATAAAAGCAGTGTGGCCAGCGATAACAATAATCCGGCATGGCCTATCCAGTGATTACCTTTATCTGAAGTGAGTATCGTCAGTATGGCCCAGAAAACACCCAGTGCAGGAATTGCTGCCGCCGCCCGCGATTCAAATTCAATAAACACAAGCCCGAGGCCAACAATAAACAGGCTGAGTGATGCACCATGGAGTAAAAATATGCAGAGTTTTTTTGGCAGCACTGAAGCTTTTGCAACGGAGACGACGTCCTTATTAGACACACGATGGAAAAACCGGCGCGCGACATACTTTGGGACTTTTAGACGCGCATTACCGGCCTCCAGTCGCAGTCGGAGTGCTTGAAATTCTGCCTTCGTTAGGTAAGAACTCATAGGTCTTCCAGTTTAATATCCGATCAACTTGGTTTGATTGCTACCAGCGAAATGAAATTGAAGCACTTTAGAAACATGTCAATTGAAACGAAGCCGGCGTCGCGCAGGCGCTTTTTGTGCTGTCTCAGGGTATTGGGCACCAACACGTTTTCCAGCGAAGCGCGTTTTTGCGCAATTTCAAGATCCGAGTAGCCTTGATGTTTCTTAAATGCATGATGTAATTCTGTCGTAGCCTGCTGTGTCACCTCATCTTCAAAACGAATTTTTTCAGATAAAATGAGTACGCCGCCAGGCACTAATCCTTGGGCGATACGCTTCAATATCTCTAGTCTTTCTGTGTCGGGTACAAATTGTAATGTGTAGTTCAATGCGACGATTGACGCGTTTTCGATTTTGGTTTCCTGAAGCGATTGCAAACGAATTTCTGCCGTGGCGCTACTATGATCTCGAGCAATATTGTTTTTACAACGCTCGACCATCGACGGCGAAGTGTCAACACCGATGATGTGGCAGGATGGTGGTAAGTGCTGACGGATACGCAGAGTCGAAGCTCCCAGAGAGCATCCAAGATCGTAGCAGTTAGTATTTGACTGCGCGAATTGCTCTGTCAGCACTTCGAGTAAATCAAGCAAAAGTGGATATCCCGGTACCGAGCGTGAAATCATATTCTCAAACACATCCGCGACTTGACCGTCGAATTCAAACGCGTCAACTTTCGCTCTTGGTTCAGAGTAGACCTTATCTTCTTTTTTCATATCGGTTCTTGCCAGAAGCTCTTGTTTGGTGTGTGTTCACAATGCCGCTTGTTCGATGTGTATTCTACGCGATTTTTCAACCTGATTCCGTTCTTCCCTCAGCGATTATCCTGCGTCTTAGATTTTCCTATTCCATAAAGGAGGGTCAGGGGTTGATTTGTTGGTTTGCATCGCTAATATAATCCCATGGTGTTGTGATTTCGCCGAGAAAACGCCAAACCTAATTTACGAGCGAGAGGGTGATATGGAACTTAACGGTCACGAGTTGAATTTGAAGATACTCAGAATCAATACGGCCGGTACACCCGTAGAGTGGTTGAGCTGGCAAGAAGCCGTTTGTCTCCACGCGAGGGAAATGGTGACCTGGACCTATGGTGAGGAAGTGATGGAAGTTCGCGGCGGATTTTCCCGTGTCACAGGTAATCAGACCTTGGTCCAGTTAAGTAGCATTATCGCCTGCCGGGGTAAAGTCCACGTCTCGGGGAAAAAGTCCCCGCCGCTGACTAATCGAGCCTTGTTTCGGCGCGACCAAAACGTTTGTATGTACTGTGGTAAAGGTTTCAAGGAAAGCGATCTGAGTCGCGACCACGTGCATCCTCTATCTCGTGGCGGGCGCGACCTCTGGACGAATGTTGTCACATCTTGCAAACGGTGTAACGCGAGAAAGGGCAACACGTTATTGGCGGAGTCGGGCATGGAATTGCTAGCCTTACCTTTTATGCCGAACCATGCGGAATACCTTGCTTTGACCCACAGTGGAAGGATACTGGGTGATCAGATGGCATTCCTGAAAAGACAATTTTCATCAAAGTCGCGGCTCCTTGATGAGCCGCTCATCACGCTGCAGTAGCGCCATGTGACCGTGCAATGGTTTTATTGGGCGTTGGTGTTCAGAAGCCGTTAAGAAATGATGCCTTTGGCACGTAATTTTGCCTGTTGCTCGGGCGTGATGCCTATTTCCGCGAAGATCTCCTCATTGTGTTGGCCGTGTAAGGGTGCCCCCATTCGAAGCTCAGGTGTTGTTAGGCTGAAGCGAGCCGCTGGTCTGGTTTGTCTGATATTCCCCGCAACCGGATGTTCGGTTTCAATAATCAACTCGTTTGACTGAACCTGAGGGTGGTGGATCATCTCCTTTCGTGTGAGCACCGGCGCGCATGGAACACCGGCGTCATCGAGTATCTCAAGCCACGCTTCCGCAGTTTTTTCGAGTAAGGCGGTTTGTGTCATATTGAGCCTTTCATCGGCGTTACGGTCCCGCAGTGCCGGGGTCATGAACCGTTCATCTTCTAACCATTCTGGATGTCCTACCGCGTTACAAAGGGCATGCCATTGTTTGTTAGCCATTGCAGACACACTGATGTAGCCAGTTTTAGTTTCGTAAATAAGATCTATGAACGTTGCCGCTCTCTGCGTGCTGACCTCCTTTCCAACAAAGGTTTGGCCACCCATGTCTGACGACCATAAAAAGGCGACGACAGCGTCAATCATCGAGACACGAATATGCTGACCTTTACCCGTTTTCTCCTTAGCGACCAGTGCTGAAGAAATTGCTTGTGCTGTTGTCATCCCCGTTAGCTTGTCCGGTAAAATGGTCCTCACTAAGCGAGGTCTTGCCTCGTCTGACCCACCCTGTATTGTGGCTAGGCTGCTGATTGCCTGAATAATAGGGTCGTATACAGGTTTGTGTGACAAAGGACCGTCTTCACCGAAGCCGCTGATAGACACATAAATGACCTCGGGATTTACTGCTCGCACGTCTTCTTCGCCAATACCCAACCGTTCGACAACGCCTGGTCTAAAGTTCTGAATAAACACGTCCGCGGTCTCTGCCAATGACAGCAGAGCGCTCTTTCCCTCGGTATTTAAGGTCGAGAGTGACACCACGCTTGTTCCTGTTGTTATTTAGAAAGGTTGCTGTGAATTGAGAAGCCCCAAATCCGGCGCCTCTTGCATGATCGGGGTTTGAGACTGACTCGACCTTAATCACGTCGGCGCCTTGATCCGCTAGCAGCATCGTTGCAAAGGGCCCGGATATTACGGTTGTCAAATCAAGTATGCGATAACCATCCAGTGGACCGGCCATAATATGTATTCCTTTCGTGTTTGAGTTGTTTTCTCTGTCAAGTTTGGGGATGCTGAGTAGCAGTGTAGCTGTTGAGATCCGAGTCGGTAAAGCGGTGAATACTCAACAGGAAGAAAGGTCAGCGAATTAAACTCGCATCGGGGCAACGAATCGGTACAATTCCTTTATTTGAAAGTGAGTGCGTTGTGGCGAAGAAAAAGAAATCGGGAGGATCCCTTCAAGACCAACTGAGGCATGCAGGTCTGGTGACAGATAAGCAGCTGAAGAAGGCGCAGAAAGGCATTCACCGTCAAGAGATGCGAGTAAAAGCCGGGGTTGAGGTCGATGAAATCAGGGCTGCTGCGGAGGCTGAAATCGCTCAAAAGCAAGCCAAAGACCGAGAGCGAAATGAGGCACTTCAACAGGCGGTCATCGTGAAAGAATTACGTGCACAAATAAAGCAGCTTGTTCAGCGTAACAGTCAAAGAGAGAAGGGCGACACGGAATACAATTTTACTGAAGGGAAAAAAGTAAAGAAGTTGTATGTCTCAGCACAAAATAAAGCGCAGCTTAATAAGGGTTTTCTCGCCATCGTTAAAATTGATGACCACTACGATTTAGTGCCAGAAATAGTTGCACAACGCATCGCTGACAGAATTCCAGATACAAAAGACCAAGTGATTCTCTATCTTCATGACCGTGCTAAAGATGTTGTCGATGAGGACGATCCCTACAAGGACTTCCAAATTCCAGATGACCTTGAGTGGTAGCGGTTTAACTTAATGTGACTTTACCGGTGTAAAGTTGGCAGATTTTCAGGTGTTAGTTATTGTCGTGGTTTGGATTATTTTTATATGCGGGTTTTGCAAATGAACACAAATCTTCCGGAAGCGAAAGAATGGGCTGCGCTATGTTACGAGGACAACGAATTCATGCTCGCAGCAAGACACTGGAATGGCGGCGTCACTATTGCAGTGGGTGACCGAGAATTATCTTTCGGTGTTAGTGCAGGACAGCCTGAAACAGTAATTAAGCATCCCGCAGGAATCATTAAATTCTCTGGCAGTGACGCTGTGTGGGCAAAGGTGCTGGCGGCAAAGCCAACGCGTTTTAACAACGACCTGATAGCGAACATCATGCAGGGTCAAGGATTGGCAAGAAAATGTGATCCGGTAGTTGGGGCCCAGTATTATCCCGCGATGGCTAGGGCGATAGAGTTGTTGCGACCTAAGCACAGCGTCGAAGACACACCCATGGCGCATGATATGCGAGCCGACGCTGTGTTTGACGCCCCAGTGGGAAAATATGTCCATCTAACACTGGGAGGCTACAAGCACCGTATCTATTTTGAAGAAGCGGGGGAAGGTATCCCGCTATTGCTTCAACATACAGCAGGCTGCCATGGTAGTCAGTGGCGACATCTTTTCGAAATGCCTGAGATTACGAGTCGGTTCAGATTGATCGCGTATGATCTGCCCTGTCACGGTAAATCTTTACCGCCCGTCGAACAGGCATGGTGGAACGAGCAATATCTCTTGAGGGGGGAGTTTCTCCGGTCCGTGCCACTGGCATTAAGCAGCGCGCTTGAACTGCACAACCCGGTGTTCATGGGGTGCTCGGTCGGGGGACTGCTGGCGCTGGATTTAGCGCACAAGCATGCCGATGACTTTCGTGCGGTGATCTCTATTGAGGGTGCGCTTGAGATTCCTGGTGCCATGGAACACAACACTGAACTCTGGCACCCTCAGGTGAGTAGCGAATACAAGGCTCGCCTAATGGACGGGCTGATGTCTCCGGCGTCGCCTAAACGCTATCGAAAAGAAACGAGTTTTATTTATGCCAGTGGTTGGCCGCCAGTTTTTCTGGGCGACCTATTCTACTATCTTGAGGATTACGATCTGAGAACCACGGCTGCTGAGATCGATACCAACAAGGTTGGCGTTCATATCCTGTCTGGTGAATATGACTGTAGCGGCACCGCTGAATTAGGGGAGGCGGCGCACCTAGCAATTCCCGGGTCCAGCTTCAAAGTGATGGAAGATGTTGGTCACTTTCCAATGAGTGAAAATCCGGCAGCGTTCAAGACATACCTGTTACCGATACTTGACCAGATACAGGCTCAAGAAACTGACTTAACAATAAGCGGCTAAGTCGACTCCAGCTCACTTATTGATACCGCTATACAATTCTGGGTCTGTACGCGTTGGCACGATATTCATACTATACGCTGGAGATGAATTGCTTCTCGGCTGACGATAAAAGAAGAGAGCTAGTAGGCTTGCGCTTGTTTCGTACAACGGTTAGCCAAATAAGGAAAAAGAAAAGCCGACGATAAGTCGGCTTTTTTGTTGGCGCGCCCAGAGAGATTCGAACTCCCGACACCCAGGTTCGAAGCCTGGTGCTCTATCCAGCTGAGCTATGGGCGCATTAAGCTTGTGTTGAGTAGGACCTTTTCGATCGGTCAGAATTTCGGACTCTGGCTCGAAACCGAACCACCGATATCGCGGTGCCGCCTGTTGGGCAATGCCGCTACTCAAAGAACGCGTATTGTCCTTCAATTGGAGGCAATTCGCAAAGGGTCTTAGGATTAAAGTTATCTGGATATCATCCGCCGTTAAACTTTTATCCCCGACGGCTATGTACCCAAAAAGTATGCTTGCCTCCATGTGGCAAAATCTTGTGTTTCCCTTGGCGATTACAGTGTCACCTGCAACAGGAGATCAGGCAAGCGCATCAGGCATGGTCTGTTTTCGGTCTGGCTTGCGGGGTTAGATAGACAAATGCGGTACAAATTAGCCTTTACTCAGGCAGGAATTCACGACGAATTTTATCGGTATCTGCTCCAACCTTAGGCGGGGGCTTGCTCTCAATCTCTGTTGTATCACTCCATTGGATGGGCGAAGCGGGAATCTCCAGTAAACCGTTTTCTGTCGTCGCGATGCGTTTTCTGCGGAGTGCAATGTGGCTAGCAAGTTCTGAAATGGTATTAACGGCACCAAATGCTAGGTCGGCAGTTGCGAGTCTGCTTCGATATTCGGCGGCATCAATGCCACCGACTATTTGGTTAATCTCAGCGTCAAGGTCTGCACGGTGCTCGACTCTTAGATTGTTGTTGGCAAATTTTGGATCGGTAGCGAGCGCAGGGTTTTGCAAGACCGTTTGACAGTAACGCACCCACTCTCGCTCATTCTGTATCGAGACGATGGTGTCGATGCCATCCTTGGTTTGATAGGCACCATAAGGCGCGATTGAAGGGTGGTGTAAACCCGCGCGGGTCGGTGCACCTTTGCCGTGTTCTGCGTGAATGAGTGGGACGGTCATCCATTCTGCCGTGACGTCAAACAAAGACAGGCTAACACCAGAACCAGCGCCGGTAACTGATCGTTTGATTAATGCTTCAAGCACCGCCGCATGCGCGGTCATGCCCGTGCCGATGTCAGAGATGGATACTCCAATTCTGCCTCGTTCACCCGGACCGCCGGAAATGTCAATCAAGCCGCTTTCAGCTTGAACGAGTAAGTCATAGGCTTTCAGGTCCTTAACAGCCTCGGCTTCGCCGTACCCTGAAATATCGCAAGTGATGAGCCTTGGATGCTTTGCTCTTAGAAATTGAGCGCCGAACCCCGCGCGTTCAAGCGCGCCCGGCGCGAGGTTTTGCACAAAAACGTCGGCCTTGGCGATGATTGCATGGAGTAACTCGGCATCCGCTTGGACTTTGAAATCCAGCGCGATGGACTCCTTGCCTTGGTTGATCCAGACAAAGTAGGAGCTATCGCCCAGCGCCGCCTGGTCGTAACCGCGGGCAAAGTCTCCGGCGGGACGCTCAACTTTGATGACGCGTGCGCCTGCTTCTGCAAGACGGGCTGTGCAAAAGGGAGCAGCAACGGCTTGCTCGATTGAGACAACCAGTATTCCTTCAAGTGGCTTCATAGGTATTTGGACGCAATAACGGTAGCAATTTTCTTGATCGGCGTGCTCATTCTATCGGCTCGGGGTCTCGGCGCATGCTGTTATTGTACTCTTTTTTTCGTTGTTGAAATGCAGCATTCGCTGACGACGGGGAAATGCTTTTCTCGTGTTTCATCGTTCTATACTTATTGTCGGTCGGCAGCGCTTGCCTAACGTGATCCATGCTGTGTTTGCTGCTTTAACGGGCAAAAAAAAGCGGCCGAAGCCGCTTTTAATTTACACTGGTAGACGTTAAGTCTAAGAACCAGTGGGTACCTCGGTAAAGGGTATCCCTTTATCCATTCTGGGTTCTTGAGGTAACCCCAGCACTCGCTCCGCAATGATATTTGCCATGATTTCATCGGTGCCGCCGGCGATTCTCAGTCCGGGAATGCCCATGAAGCTTGACTGGAACAAATTGTCGAAGTCGTTCTCGCCCGGACTCCACATAACACCGCCCATCTCCTGAAGGTCAATCGCAAATGATGCTAAATCCTGAGATTTAGGTGCACCAACAAGCTTGCCGATGGAGTTTTCAGGACCAGGAATTTCTCCACGGGAAAGTGCTGTCATCGAGCGATAGCCGGTGTACTTGATGCCGGCCTCTTTGACATACCAATCTGCGAGTTTTGCGCGAACCTGTCGATCTTTGCTGGCTGGCTTGTCGTCGATATTGACGCTATTGGCGAGTTGTAATGCTTGTTTGACGCCAGCACCACCGCCACCACCACCAATCGAGGCACGTTCGTTCATCAATGTTGTCAGTGCTACCTGCCACCCCTGACCCACTTCCCCGAGCCGTTGAGTATCAGAGACGCGGACGTCTGTGAAATAAACCTCATTGAAGTTTGCGGCGCCAGATATCTGTTTGATCGGTTTGATCTCAATGCCCGGGGATTTCATATCTAGAAAGAAGTAGCTAAGCCCCTGATGCTTGGGCACGTCGGGATCGGTTCTCAGCACGAGAATTCCCCAGTCAGAATAGTGGGCACCGGACGTCCATATCTTCTGACCGTTGATCACCCAGTCGTCACCGTCTTTGACGGCCTTTGTCCGCAGCGCAGCGAGATCTGATCCGCCGGCGGGTTCACTGAAAAGCTGACACCAAATTTCCTCGCCGGAAGCGAGTTTAGGCAAGAATCGTGTTTTCTGCTCCTCGGTTGCCCAGGTCATCATCGTGGGTGCTGCCATGCCTTGGCCAATACTAAATTGTCCAGTTGCAGGTGCGGCGACTTTTGACTCTTCCTGATTCAAGATGACTTGCTGAATCGCATTGGCACCTCGGCCACCGTATTCCTCTGGCCAGCGTATGCATGCCCAACCTGCGTCGGCTTTGCGTTTTTGCCATAGCTTGCCCTGTTCCATTTCGCTCAGACCTTCGAGTTCGGCTGGCGCTGGTACGTTTGCTTTCAGCCACGTGGCTGCTTCTTCTCTGAAAGTTGCTTCTTCTGGTGAATCTTTAAAATCCATCGTTGTGCTCCTGATTCATTACTACCACATTTCAATTATGTGGACGTTCAATTTATCGTGATCTTGTACTATGCGGCGTCTTCATCCAGTCCGGCCTCAAGACCCGTGACAAGCTTATCTTGCCATTGACTCTCGTTACCGATAACAACCGAAAGTACCTTTGCGCGCCGGTAGTGGAACTGGCAATCAAACTCCCAAGTGAAACCCATGCCACCATGGGTCTGGATGTTCTCTTTTGACGCGTAGTAATACGCTTGGGTCGCTGCTACTCGCGCGGTTGCGGCGGCGAGCGGTAAATTAGGTGCGTTGCTGTCGAGCGCCCAAGCACCGTAGTAGCAATTTGATCGTGCTAAGGTGTTTTTTACGTACATGTCCGCAAGTTTGTGCTTTATCGCCTGATAGCTCGCAATAGGACGGCCAAAAGCATATCTGCCGAGTGCGTAGTTCTTCGCCATTTCAAGTGCGGCATCAGAACCACCCGTTTGCTCCCAGGCGAACAGGATAGCGGCGCGGTCGTACAGCGTCTGAGTAGCGGCCCAGCCGCCGCCATCAGAACCCATGAGTTCACCTGACGCACCGTTGAATGTAATTGTTGCATAGGTGCGACTGGGATCGAGCGTTGATACTTTCTCTCGCTGGACCCCCGGCTGATCCAGTGGCACTAAATACCAACTGGCACCGTCGCCACTCGTGCTTTTGGTAACCACGATCGCGACATCAGCAATATCGCCGTCGGGTACTGGTACCTTGGTACCCGTAATACTGGCGCCGTCGGCTGTGGTGGTCAGGCTGGCAGCTGTTGTTTGGCCATTTCCCTCGGCAATCGCAAAAGTTGCTATCGCGTCTCCCGATGCCAGCTTTGGCAGCCAGGTTTCTTTTTGGGTGTTTGAACCAGCGGCTAAAATCGCTTCGGTGCCAAGGTAGACTGAAGTAGAGAAGGGTAGAGGGGCCAATGCACGGCCGAGCTCATCGGCGACAACCGATAGTTCAAAGTAGCTCAGACCAAGACCATCGTATTCCTCTGGAATGACCGTCGAGGTCCATCCCATCTCTGCAACCTTGCGCCACAATTCTTTGTTAAATTGGCCGCCGTTTTCCAGCGACTCACGAACGACCTTGGTCGAACAATTATCCTGCAAAAACCCGCGCGCTTGTTCGCGCAGCAGATTCTGCTCCTCTGAAAACTCAAAGTTCATAGTTACTTCCTTTTGGTTTGTGTTTACGTTTTTGTCTTAAGCAATAATTCAGTCGGTGTCTCCGGCCGCGTCAGCGCGCAAAATTTTTGCATTTCTGTGTCTTTTTCGGTCTCTGGGTAAAAGTGTACCTTTGTTGCGCTGGATAATGTGTTGATAACAGGGATCGTGTGTCTATTTATACGCTGATCGATCATAACTGGTCATGTAAACGACTTGAAGGTTTTGAGTAATATCTGATCAGAACATGATCTATTTGGGTGCTTGAAGTGTAGCATTTCTCTGGTTGGCTGCCAGCAGAATACGATAATCGAGGGTCATACTACTGATGCACGAGACACGACTTTCTCGTTTTTGAAAGGATAACTACCGTTATCTGTTGATAAAAAGGCGTGCTTAGGAACGCGTAAAACATCACTGCAGCACAGTCGATGTTCAACGCCCCGGTATTGCAATACCCGCACGGCGCGGTATATTCAAGGAACATCGTCGGCGTTCAGCCGGTTCTACGAGCAGGTTGATGAATACAGGCTAGAGCGGCGAGATAAACAGCAATTAAGAAGAGGTCTAATAATGCCCATCAATACACTGGGAGATATTACGAGAGTCCATCGCGCGAACATCCCAAATCAAATTGCGCTATACAATAGTAGTGATGACAAGACCTGGACCTACGAGGCGTTGGATAAAGAGTCCTGTCAGTGTGCAAATGCCCTCGCCGAGTTGGGCATTACGCGTCAGGACCGAGTGGCGTTTTTGGATAAGAATGCGCCGGAGTATTTCACTTATCTGTTTGGTATCGCGAAACTAGGGGCTGTTTCTGTCGCAGTCAATTGGCGTTTGGCCGCACCTGAAATGGAATACATCCTTAATCACAGCGAAGCGAAAATGCTGCTCATTGGGGAGGAGTTTTTAGGCCACTTGAGTGAGATGAATCTTGATCTCAAAGACCGCGCACCAGGCAGTATTGTTGTATTGGGTGATCCTGGTGACTCAGGTTACCTAACCTATGAACAATGGTTAGCAGGGAAGTCAGAGGTTGATCCGCATGTTGTGGTCGAGCCAGAAGAAACCTGTTATCAGCTGTACACCTCAGGTACAACCGGTTTGCCAAAGGGGGTTGAAACAACTCATGATAACCTGATTACTATGATGACTAGCGGCCTTGCGCCTTTGAATTTTAATCCGGATGCGATCAATCTGGTCTGTATGCCGCTATTTCATATTTCGGGCAGCGGTTGGGGAGTCATAGGATTGTTCAGTGGCTGTAAGTCGGTGTTGCTGCGCGATGTAGATCTCCAGCAGATACTATCTGTCATTCCTCAACACGGAGTAACACACACGATATTTGTGCCTGCCGTATTACAGTTCCTACTTGCACAACCTAATATCAATGATGTTGATTTTTCTTCCTTGAAATCTGTGACCTACGGCGCATCGCCCATCACTGAAGAAGTGCTGGTCAACTCGATGAATACTTTCAAGGCGCAGTTTTATCAAGTATATGGACTGACCGAAACAACCGGAGGTGTCACGATGTTGCACCCTGAAGAGCACGACCCAGGAGGTCCAAGGGCGGATTTTCTTCGATCATGTGGCAGAGTTGTTGAAGGCTCGGAGCTGCGGATTGTTAACAGGGAAGATGGAGAGGAGATGCCTGAAGGGGAAGTGGGTGAAATCTGGATCAGAGGCCCGCAGGTGATGAAAGGCTACTGGCGCAATGATGATGCGACGGCCGAGAGCATTAACGCTGAAGGTTGGTTTAAATCAGGCGATGCCGGCTATCTGAGAGAAGGGTTTCTGTTTATCCATGACAGGGTTAAAGACATGATTATCTCCGGTGGTGAAAATATTTATCCAGCGGAGATCGAAAATGTGCTGATGAGCCACCCTGCGATTTCTGATGCGGCAGTGATAGGTGTTCCGGATGATCGTTGGGGTGAAACCGTTAAAGCGATCATCACCATTGCAACGAACGAAGATGGTAAGGCGTTGACAGAAGAGGCTGTGTTCTCCTACTGCCGAAAGAATCTGGCGAATTATAAATGTCCCACTTCTGTCGACTGGATGGAAACAATACCTCGTAATCCATCAGGTAAAATATTAAAGACGGAGTTAAGAAAGCCCTACTGGGCCGGCCGAGAGCGCAATGTCTCCTGATTCGGCTTCGCTTGGTTCATAATATGCCAACAGCCGCTGTTTGATAAGTTTTACTATGCGTGTTCTGTAAGGAAATCAGCCATCACCTCGTTGAAAGCGTTGGGCGATTCGAAATAGCTACTGTGGCCAACGTCTCCAAGATTTACGCACTCCGCTCCGCTGAGAGTAGCGGCGAGTGCCTGTATAAATGTGGCAGGGAATAGAATATCCAGCTCTCCGGTAACGAACAGAGTGGGTACGGTATAGTCTTTTAGCGTGTCGGTGTTCACGCCGAGATTTGCTTCACTAATTTTCGCCGGTATCACAGCATTGTCGATGCCGTTAAATGCACTGATCATTTGATACAAAAGCGCGCCCGTCGGATTTTTCTTCGGATAGTCGTGTGCTAGCGCTGGTGATGACTCTCCGCCAATAGCGCCGACTTTTCGAGCGACCTGCTTTGGATCATTAACTGCATCTGCGTGATAAAAAATACCGGGCGTATGACTCATGATCAGCGCGTCAACTTTCTCAGGGCAGTCTATGGCGAGTTGACTGCCTGTCCAACCGCCCATTGACTGGCAAACAAAAACGGCTGAATCGATATTTTCTTTGGTCATGATGGCGAGCACATCAGCAGGAAATTTCGCTGGATCGAAATCGTTAACCGCACAGCGAGAGCGTGCAAAATAGCGATGATCAAAAGTCACGATTCTGTAGTTGTCTTTGAACCTGATGATTTGGTTAAACCAGATAGCGGCATTGCCGCCCATGCCGTGTGCGAATATGATGGTTTGCTCAGCATCGGCTTTGCCATGCACTTCGTAGTAGATGTCGATACCAAAACTGGTCACTAATGCCATGGGCGTCCCCTAATTTATCTGTTTATGGGCGTGTCTACGTGGCTCATATCTGTGAGACCAGCCTCTCTACTAACTTGCAAATGTGTGAGCGTGCGATCTGTTGTTTTCATTCGCCAGCTCAATAACTTTTTGGCATATTTTGCAACGATCTCTGGATGTTCCTGCGCGATGTTTATCAGTTCTTCCGGGTCAGAGGTCAGGTCGAATAGTAGTTCAGGCAAATTCGCGAAGTGAACATATTTGTAGTGATCATCGCGGACAACGTTCAGGCAAGCTTCCTCCATGTCGAGGGCTAAATGATTTTCAGAAGGCGAATGACGAAAGTCGTATTCAAAATTGACTGCGTCGCGCCAGTCATCCAATTGAGCGTTTGTTAGCTGGTTTGCCAGAGAGTATCCGTCACATTGTCTGGGTGCCGGAATGTCTAGTAATTCCATCATGGTGGGAAAAATATCTACGTGCTCGGTGAACTTGTCACAGAGACCAGGCCGGGTCGTTGGTGAGCAGATAATCAGCGGAATGTGGAAAGATTGATCAAAGAAACCGGCCTTGCCATACATCCAGTGATCTCCCATCTGTTCGCCGTGGTCTGAGGTGAAAATAAACAGCGTGTTTTCCCATTCGCCCATATGTTTTAACGTTTCAACCATTCTTCCGACGTTCTCGTCCACTTCACTCATCAAGCCGTAGTAACTTGCCTGCAGATGACGATGTTTCGTGAGGTCCTCGTGACTTTGAACCCTAGGCGTGGCCAGATGTTCTTTTAGCCATGGATGTACATTGCCCTCATGATCGGGTGTTTGCTGTCTTATCGGTGCAGGTAGCGATTCCAGTGGATACTGGGCATTGTAGGGTTGTGCAGCGACCCAAGGAGGGTGAGGAGCCCTGAGGGACAAGTGAACGCACCAACCATTACTCGAGTGCTGCGCGTCATGACGAAATGATTCGATGTACGAAAGGACCTCGTCGGTGAGAAAGTGCGTGTCGGTGTGCGTTTTGTCAATTGCCAACGGGATTGGTACCGAAGGATCGGCACTGGCTGTTTGCCCTGCGGTCTCTCGAATCGAATACGTTGCACCATCAATATCAGGTAACGCGTAACCCTTTTCACGTAAAAATTTTCTCCAATCCGGGCAGTGAGTGCCCATATCAATGATGGGTCGTATGCCTGGCAGAATACCTTCATCGTTTTGTAGTCGCGGGTCATCGAGTGGGATATTGCGTGGATCGGGCGACGTGTGGGTGTAACCAAATAAAACTGGGTCGTAACCCCGTTGCCGCAGCTCCAATGCCCAGTTCGTAAAACGATCGTCCAGTGGTGTGCCATTCGTGCCAGAACGATGGTTATGAAGATACAGTCCAGTATGCAAGCTGGCTCTGCTCGGCCCGCAGGGAACAGCGTTGGTGTAGTGTTTGCTGAATTGCATACCGTGCTTAGCCAGTGCATCAAGGTATGGTGTTTTCACCACGGGATGCCCCATGCTGGAGAGACAGTCGCCGCGCCACTGATCAGCGGTAATCAATATCACGTTGGTATGCGTCATATTAGAGTACTTCGAGTAGTGCTTTTGTATAATCGGAAGTGGTTGCTGTGCCACCGAGGTCTGACGTCATTGTTTGCCCTTCGGCAATCACTTGTTGAATCGCGCGCCTTATTCTTTCCGCATCGTTTTGCATGCCGAGGTGATCCAGCATCATTGCTGAAGCCAGCAGTAGTGCCGTAGGATTTGCGATATTCTGACCTGCGATGTCGGGCGCGCTGCCATGAACCGCTTCAAAAATACCTTTGTCATCACCGATATTGGCCCCCGGGGTTAAACCTAGACCGCCAATTAGGCCGGCGCACAGGTCAGAAAGTATGTCGCCGAACAGGTTTGTCGTTACCATGACGTCGAAGCGTTGTGGGTTCATTACCAGTTGCATAGCGCAGTTATCGACAATCATTTCCTGGCATTCAATATCCGGATAGCGTGCTGCGACTTCTCGAGCTACCTCAAGAAAAAGTCCCGAGGTCGATTTCATGATGTTGGCTTTGTGAACTACCGTCACTTTCTTTCGACCCAGCCGTTGCGCGAGGTCAAAGGCATATTTGAGCACTCGATGACTGCCTGTTCTTGTCACAACGCTTTTTAACTCTGCTCTTTCCCCATCACCGCTGAGTGTTTGGCCAACGCCCGAATAAAGGCCCTCCATGTTCTCGCGTACAGTCAGTATGTCTATGTTTGAATACCTGGTTGTCGCGCCGGGTATCGAGAGTGCGGGGCGGACATTGGCATAGAGATCAAAATGCTGTCGCAGAGAAACGTTCACCGAGGTAAAACCCCGGCCAATCGGTGTTGTGATCGGCCCTTTGAGCGTAGCGACGTTGGAATCAATTTTTGCGAGCGTTTCCTCTGGTATCAGATCGAGTCCCTGTTGAAGTGCCGGTCCTCCGGCCAACGCCATATCGAAGTTTAGGTTGGTGTCGAGCCTCGATAGAATTTCCAGCGTCGAGTCCATTATCTCTGGACCGATTCCGTCGCCCGGGATGACTGTGATTTTTGTTTCTGTCATGTGTTTGTTTCTTATGGATACTAGTTTTGGAAGAGAGCACGGATTTTGTTGAATATCTATGCGGAGTATGCCGCCATGATAACATTAATTAGGCGATATCTTGGCCTGAAAAATTTTTTGCGTCGCACAGTTGCACAGGGGTATTTACGGTCGTGTGATCTTTTTCGTCATAGTCAGAAACTATGGGCTATGTTATTTTTGTCCCACCAACATAGTGAGAGCACGCAACATGAAAACACAGGCAGCGGTGGCGTTTGGCGCCGGACAACCACTTGAAATAGCAGAAGTCGATCTCGAGGGACCGCGGGCTGGTGAGGTGCTAATCGAAATCAAGGCGACAGGCATTTGCCATACGGATGCGTTTACCTTATCCGGTGATGATCCTGAAGGGGCATTCCCTGCGATATTGGGCCATGAGGGTGCGGGTATTGTGGTTGAAGTAGGTGCAGGCGTGAAAAACCTGAGACCCGGCGATCACGTTATACCGCTATATACGCCTGAGTGTCGTGAGTGTGAGTATTGCCTGAATCCAAAAACCAATTTATGCCAGGCGATTCGTGAAACTCAGGGACAAGGTGTGATGCCGGACGGCACGAGTCGGTTCTCTCTGGATGGTAAACCCTTGCTGCACTATATGGGATGCTCGACATTTTCTAATTACACCGTGATGCCAGAAATCGCAGTTGCAAAAATCAGGGAAGATGCGCCTTTCGACAAGGTTTGTTACATCGGTTGTGGCGTTACAACGGGTATTGGTGCAGTTGCATTCACCATGGGCGTTGAAGCGGGCGCGACGGTTGCCGTGTTTGGTCTCGGCGGAATTGGTTTGAATGTTATTCAAGGCGCAAAAATGGTGGGCGCGACGCGTATTATTGGCGTGGATATCAATGCGGATAAAGTGTCGCTTGCAACCAAGTTTGGTATGACTGATTTTGTTAACCCAAGGGAACACAAGGATGTTGTTTCGGCGCTGGTAGACATGACCAACGGTGGTGTCGATTATTCATTTGAATGCATCGGTAACGTCACCACGATGAGACAAGCACTTGAATGTTGTCACAAGGGTTGGGGCGAAAGTTGTATTATCGGGGTGGCTGGTGCTGGGCAGGAAATTGCTACTAGACCCTTCCAACTTGTTACCGGCAGGTCTTGGCGGGGTACGGCGTTCGGTGGCGCAAGAGGACGCACCGACGTGCCGCGGATCGTCGACTGGTATATGGAAGGTAAAATTAATATCGATGATCTGATCACTCATACAATGCCATTAACAGAGATAAATACGGCGTTTGATCTGATGCACGAGGGTAAAAGTATCAGGTCGGTAGTCATGTACGACTAGAGAGATCTCAAAGTCGAGGCATTCACGGTGCGGTTTCACCGGTGCCCGTTGTAAATTAGTTAAGCGAGCGTGAAGATCGAAGTCAAAAAAGCACATGGCTAGCAACGCGGTCTAAATTGCAAACAGATACAGCAAAATCGCTTGCAACTTTGCTTGCTGAAGCCTGCTGGTATCCTGGAGTGCTCCTCGTTACTATTGTAAGAGCCTGAGATTTATCGGTATAAATTTTATTAAAAATCATCTCTCACCAAATGGGGCAGGGTAATGGCAAAAAAATTCATCGATCTTTCAATCTTTCTCGAAAATGATGTGATCTCTGACCCGCCCGGTGCGACACCTAAAATTAATTATATCGATCACAAACAGTCGGTTGACTCTCTTGTGTCTTTTTTTCCCGGTTTGAAGGGTGACGATCTTCCCGACGGCGAAGCCTGGGCGGTAGAGCAAATTCAGTTAAGTACTCATAACGGTACGCATCTCGACGCGCCATACCATTTTCACTCCACGATGAACAATGGTGAAAAATCTGCAACGATAGATGAGATACCGCTCGAGTGGTGTTTTCAGGAAGGTGTAAAGCTTGATTTCAGAGATAAACCTGACGGTTATACAATCACAGCCGAAGATGTTGATCGAGAGCTTGACAGAATAGGGTATGTGCTCAAGCCCCTCAATATTGTTGTTGTAAACACTGCAGCGGGTGCTCGCTATGGTCACGATGACTATGTGTCCGCCGGTTGCGGTATGGGGCGAGACGCAACAATGTACCTACTTGAACGGGGCGTCAGGGTGACAGGTACCGATGGTTGGAGTTGGGATGCACCCTTTGTTCATACGAATGAAAAGTATCAGGAAACCGGTGATGCAAGCCTTATCTGGGAGGGACACAAGGCCGGGCTTGAGATCGGGTATTGTCATTTAGAAAAGCTACACAATCTTGAATCGCTACCGGATTACGGTTTTACTATTTCTTGTTTTCCTCACAAAATTCGCGCCGCCTCGGCGGGTTGGACAAGAGCCGTGGCTATTCTGGATGAATAGCGCCGCGCTTTTACTTGGCGATGCTTGGGCAGGCTAGCTAGAGGCGGTCTGCAAAATATGCCAGTGCCTCGGGGTTTGCCAGCGCATCGGTATTAGTCACCTTTTCACCATGTATGACTCTGCGAACAGCAAGTTCAACGATCTTGCCGCTGATGGTGCGTGGAATATCTGGTACTTGTAATATTTCAGCTGGTACGTGCCTCGGGGTAGTTTCTGATCGAATCGTCTGCTTGATGTTTGCAATGAGCTTGTCGTCTAGGACGCGGTCTGTGGCCAGCACTACAAACAAAATTACTCTGACATCACCCTGCCAGTTCTGGCCGACGCAAATACTATCGACAACACCATCGACCCGCTCGACCTGACGATAAATTTCAGCGGTACCAATGCGCACGCCGCCCGGATTAAGTATTGCGTCAGATCTGCCGTGGATAATCAGGCCATTATTTTCTGTGATTTCGGCGAAATCTCCGTGCGCCCAGACGTTTGGAAATTGAGCAAAGTACGCGTCATGGTATTTTGCACCATCGTCATCGTTCCAGAATCCAACGGGCATGGAGGGGAATGGACTTTTACATACAAGTTCTCCTTTTTGTTGTCGAAGAGACCGCCCGCTCTCGTCGAATATATCGACATCCATGCCAAGTCCAGCACATTGCAATTCGCCCGCATAAACAGGCAAGGCAGGATTACCCAGCGCAAAACATGAAATAATATCTGTGCCTCCTGAAATAGAAGACAGACATAAATCCTCTTTCACTTCGCTGTAAACATAGCGAAAACTCTCGTCCGACAGTGGTGAGCCAGTGGATAAAATGGTGCGTAAACTGGAAAGGTTATGGCTACGTCGGGGTTTGATGCCCAGCTTATCAATAGAGGCGATGTACTTGGCGCTAGTGCCAAATATCTTGATTTGCTCTGCATCGATTAAGTCCCAAAGTCGCTGCGGCTCCGGATAAGTTGGTGAGCCGTCGTACAGGACGAGGGTTGCGCCGGAAGCGAGACCTGATACCAGCCAGTTCCACATCATCCAGCCGCAAGTGGTGAAATAGAACAACCGATCCTTTGGTTTAATATCTACGTGTAGTTGGTGTTCCTTCAAATGTTGTATCAGAGTGCCACCAGTGCCGTGTACGATGCATTTCGGTGTGCCGGTCGTACCTGACGAATACATGATGTAAAGGGGGTGATTAAATGGTACGCGGATAAATTGTAGCGGACCTGCTGGTGGGGTTTCGACAAGCTCGGAGTAGTAGTGAACCTGACACGCCAATGCCGATGATAGCTGATCAATAGCAATTTTTTGGGCAGTGGCATTAGTA
Source organism: Candidatus Azotimanducaceae bacterium (assembly GCA_965657335.1). Classification (GTDB taxonomy): domain Bacteria; phylum Pseudomonadota; class Gammaproteobacteria; order Pseudomonadales; family Azotimanducaceae; genus UBA4582. The sequence goes on along the minus strand of CBFHOH010000022.1, from coordinate 17,910 downwards.
TCTAAAGAAGTCACCAGAATAAGATGTTCGATGGAGGGTACCTGTTCACACACCTCGATGATCGTTTGCAGGCTACTGATAAATTTGCCGTTGTAGGTGTATCCGCTGGTAGCAATGAGTATCTTGGGCGAGGTCTGGCTGAACCTGTCGACAACACCATTGGCGCCAAAGTCCGGTGAACATGAAGTGAAGGTCCCTCCGAGTGTCGTCGCAGCAAGCATCGTTGTGACTGTCTCGTGCGTGTTCGGCATAAACGCCGCGACGCGATCACCAACGCCTAGGTTAAAGCGGCTGAATTGTGAAGAGAGTGCGTGAACCTGATCTAACAGCTGATCTCTGGTTAGCGTATGCTGCTCGCCGTTTTCGAAGTGAGAAATGATGGCGGGTTCATTGTCCCTGTTATACAAAAGATTTTCGGCGAAGTTGAGTGTTGCGTCAGGGAAGAACTTGGACTCACGTAATTTGTCTGCGTTTATTAGGGTGCGATCAGAGCCTAGATCCCCAACTATTCCACAATGTTTCCAAATAGCGCGCCAGAACAAATCTTTGTTTTCAATAGACCAAGCGTGAAGACTAGTGTAGTCGTTAGGAAGGTTCAGCGCTTCGGCAAATTTGGCAAGGTGTGTTTGGGTAATCTGATCTGTCGATGGCTGCCACAAAGGGGTGGTGAGTGTGTTGTCCATGAGTTTTTTGTTTTCCGAGTTTTTTGTTTGCTTTTTTCACGTAGTATGAAGTGAACTCATGTCTTATGAAAAGTGATATTAATCAATGCTTTATGAAGCTGCGGCGCGGCGTTTTGGCTGATTATACAATTTTATGTCTGATTATCACCTACTTATCACAAGGTTATCCACAGGCTATCCACCGCTGCTTGCAATCGTTTCATTAGTGTTAATTTTCTGTAGTGCTAAAGTAGATTCAACGGTTGAGGTAGACCGGCAATCCGGAGACGGGGGGCAGGACCACTAGACACCGCAAGACCTATGCCGGGTCGAGGTCACGCAGGCAAGTGTGGCTGAAGGGCGAATTGTAGCAACTTCGTTTGTTATGCAAAAGGAGAAGCACAGGGACAGCCTCTTTGGAGGAGCAACTGATGCAATTGGTCTGTATCTATTAATCGAGGCGATCGACCCGATTGATGAGGACGTAGCAAGGCGTCTTAAAATAACGACTCCGCGAGTCAACGGTGAGATTGGTGCTTTAGACGTTTAGCAATCCGATTGAACCAGGCAGAGATGGCAAATCTCGGATCGTAGCACCTCTGGGTGAATGCGTAAGAGAAGGACCGGAAGGATTGGACCTCTAGGGGGACAATTGAGACGGTGGAACGAAAACATGAGGACTTTAGGGTGCTGTGTTGACGCGAAGCAAGAAGCGCCGAAAATGGTTGATTCGTCAATCAAGTGAGGCGAAGAAGGAAAATCTGAACAACGTGCGTTGAAAGGCGCATCTAGGGAGGAAGAGTCAGATCGCCATGGTTTGAGTGTGAAGACGCTGAGAGGAACTGTTAAGGGGAATCTCGACCGGTTTACCGGAGCGGCGAAACACCAGGCCGAAGCCGAACCACCGATGCTGTCTTCGGATAGCGCCTTAGGGCAGGAGGTGAGGTTGGATAGACCAAGCAGTGGAAGATTGACCGTAAGGTTGTTCGGAAGTTGTCCCGGCCAAAATCCAAAACAGAGACCTTATCTTTGACACAGTCATCGGTAGGGTCTTTTTTTTTGTCAATTTTTATCTTAGGCGCTGTAAATGCGGGTAAAACGATTCAGCTGGTTGTGCTGAATCATCGAGCGAATTTCGTTGACATAAAGCATTCCCCGCTCCGAGTAAGAGATTAAACCTGTTGCCAACGTGTCCCCGAAAACCTGCGTGTCCTGCTTCCTTGCGTTCGCGCGCATATCGCGAAGACTAGCATAAGCAAAATGCGAGTTGATCGTTCGGATATAGTACCGAATGCCCTCTTCTACTGAATCGAATGTCGCGACTTCGTGGGAACGATCGTTATCGCGACGACTTGGTGTCAACCCGCAGCCTGTCGTGAAACACCAAATACCGAAGTAGTTATTGCCTTCACGAGCAAATCTCGAGGTGCCCCAACCGGATTCTTTTGCAGCTTGGGCGATGACCAGTGAAGCTGGGACAATATCTGCACGGGCCAACATAGCTTTGAGTCTCTCGTGAGTGGAAATGGCCGCTTTTTGTTTAATCGCGTATCGTTTCTCGATGCGGTCTAGCGCTTGCAATTCCTCATCGGATGGATAAATTCCTTGCACAAGGTTTTGTGATAACGCGTTCAGCCACTTGCGTTCCAGCATCACTTCCTGGTTAGCCATGTGAATTTTTGGCAGCAGATACCTATAAAAGGCTTGTTTCTTGTCTTGCGTGCTCGTGTAGTTAGAAAAATCTGGAGGCGAGTAGCTACCGGCATCGCCGATTTTCACTGGGCGCGGATGAAAGACGTGGACATCTGTCTTAGTGTTTACCCCGCGAGGACTGGCAAGTGGTGATTCGATGAGTGCGTGCTGACTCGATTGGCTGCCGCGCATTGAAGGGGCATTGCCAAGCACTGCTTGATACAGCGTGGCCACGCAGATAAAAAGCGGTAATGAGAGGCCCAGCCAGAGACTTTTAGAAATGTGCATCGAATTGGTTTCGCCCAAGGTGTGAAGAAATTATAGATGAAAAATGAAGAAGTCTCCATATTTATATCAAAATCACATTTTTCTCATCGCTACATTCGTTATAAAAATATAAAAAGATTATATAAAACAATCAGGTACGAGTTTTCATGAGCGTTATGCCTTTCTGCGGAATTCAATCATATAGTGAAGAGTTCTACATTATTGTGGAAAAGTGGTCACAAGATATGCCGGGTCGCAACGTGAACGCAGCATCCTCGTTTGTGTTGTCTGTACGATCTCACGCGGTGACACTGTGTAGTTTGTGTCTGTCTCGAAGGTTGCTGCTGTTAGGGCAATCGCTCATTGATACCTTAATTTCTGCTCGCGAATAGCGAGATGCCTCGGTTTCTGACACGAAAAAAAAAGTAACGATATCGAGACTCGAATTTTGCTACCCATTTATAATTGCTTCTTGCTTCTTGCTTCTTGCTTCTTGCTTCTTGCTTCTTGCTTCTTGGTTTTGGGGACTGAGGTATTTCGTCGAAGTGAACAAAGGGAGGTTTAAGATCTAAACAACCCAACAAAGCGAGCCTCTTTATCGTGCCAGCCGACGACATTTTTCCATCAAAGCTTGGGCTGGATATGAACAGGATTGTTCGGGTATGCTGTTCGCGAATATCGATGATTGGGGTGAGATGATGTCTAGAGCGATAGATCTTTTAACAGGAAAGTTAGGGGATTACTCGGTCATTGCTGAAGCGTCAGACCAGTCCGGTCTGCGTGGGCATTTTTCTGCTCCAGCCCGGCTCAATCGGAGACGATTTTTAAAGGGTACTGGCGCCATCGCCGGCGCAAGTATATTGCCGTCTAGTTGGCTCCAGGCTGCGATGAACCCTGACCCCGGTGCGTTGATCCCTCAGCCAGACCACATTATCAGAGCAAACTTTAACGAGAACCCCTATGGTATATCTCGCGTTGCCTTGCGCGCGATCCAGAATACATTTGACCAGGCGGCTCATTATGGAGGCGGTCCGCGGCAACGCATGATGGAGGTGATGACGAACCTGCAAGATTTACCGCCGGAAAACATCATCCTTGGCTCCGGGTCTGGCGAATTACTCAAAGTTGCTGGTTTGATGGTCGGCATGAGCAAGGGCTCAGTAGTCTGCGCTGATCCGACGTACCATGACCTAGTAGGTTTTGCTGAGCGTAACGGCGCCGAAATTATAAAGGTGCCCGTGGCTGAAAATCTGGCAATTGATTTGAACGCGATGAAAAAAGCGATACGCAAGGACACTAAAATTGTTTATATCGTCAACCCGAATAACCCGATTCCCTCGATTTTGGCAAAGAGGGAACTTGAGGATTTTGTAAAAGAGGTCGCTAAAAAATGTATGGTCTTTGTCGACGAGGCTTATTACGAGTTTGTTGAAGACCCTAGCTACGGTTCAATGATTGATCTCGTTCGTGCCGGTCAAGAGAATCTTATCGTCACTCGAACAGCTTCCAAGATTCATGGTATGGCTGGGCTGCGCGTGGGCTTTGGTTTTGGTCATGCGGATTTGTTGAAAAAATTGTCTAATATTAAAACAGGCCAAATGAATGTGCTCGGGCTAGCAGGGGCCGCTGCCAGTTATTCTGATAACGAATTTCAGGAATTCACCCGAAGGAAAACCCGTGAATCCAAAATCATTATGGAAGAAATGATCAGTGACCTAGGTCTTCGCACAACTAAATCTCATGCAAATTTCGTGTTTTTCGAAACGGGACGCGCGGTTGAAGAAATTAACAGCCGGCTCAAGGAGAAAGGCATTCTTTCTGGCCGACCTTTCCCTCCCTATCTGAAATGGTCTCGTGTTAGTCTGCAAAAGCCGGAAGAAATGCGTTACTTTGCACAAACTTACAAGCAGCTATTTGGTTAACCCGGTAGCCGATTGGATTAAATGTCGACCTTGTCCATGTCGAAAATCAAGTCATGGGCAAAAGGCAACGGTGGCCTAAGAAAACCAAGCGCTCTGATATCCTGATTCCATTGTGCAAGTGGCATTCCTTTAGCGAAGCTTGCGCCGCCGACCACGATGCTCATTTTCGTTAGCGCAGACTCGAGTAACTCAGACACAGTAATTTTGCATCTGATCGCGGCTTCTCCTGCCGACTCACCGGTCGCCTCTGCTTCTCTAACTGCGCCATCAAAAGCCTGCTGTGCTAGCCAAATTTCATTTCTGCATCGATTCCACTCGACACGCTCATAAGCGCGCATGCTTTGCAATTTTCCGCTTAGCTTACCTTTAGCAAAAGACAACGCGTTATCTGCAATACCCATTGCAACAGCCGCGAATAGAAGGTTCCCCATGACCGCTGTAATCGGTGAAACTGTACCCAACAATTCTGAGGTGATTGTCTTTGTCGCCGGGAAGTTTTCGAACTTGAAAGCATGAGACTGGGTCGCGGTCATGCCAATCCCATCCCAGGCAGATGCAAGCGTACAACCAGTGGAGCCATCCCAAGGCTCGTCCTTGATCTTCAGATAAAAAAGATCTGGTCCATCCTCACCCTCGCACCTTGCGGTTGTAATCATATAGTCGGCATGTCCTGAACCACTGCCGAAATGTTTGTTACCGGTGATTGTAAAACTGGTATCGCGACTATCAGCTAGTTTTTTTGCTGCAGTTTTGGTCTTTAGCATGTCGCCGCCGGAACCGGGCTCGGAGGTTACAGTCCCCCACCAGTGATTTCGTGCAAGCTCAATCACTGACTGGCGCTGTGCTTGCCAAGCTTGCTGTGCATCGGTGACCTGCTCACAGCCGAGAAAGTAAACCATAACTGCGGGATGCATTGTCGCAACTAGGGCAACGCACGGGTCGCCGTGGGCAATGGTTCTCACCATCGTTGTATAGTCTCTGACACTGCTCGCTAATCCGCGCCACAGTCCACCCTGCGCTGCAGGCACGCCAGTCAGCAAAAATCCCGCCTCAGCAAGTTGCCTAAAATCTGCTGGGTCCAGTTCACGGCGCGTCTGGCGTTCCTTCGTATTCTCAGCGAATGTCTCGGCAATTGACTGCAGATTGTGGATGACTGACTGGCTATTTTCTTTATTCATTTAATGCTGTACCCCTTGTCGAAACGACATGATACAACATCGGCAGCGATGAATGACGGGTAACCAGCGTTTGGGTAAGCTCACCTGCATTGGTTGTGGTCGATAAGTAATTTCGTGATACTTTGTACAACCTAATTGATCCGTAATAAGACACATAGAGAGGAAAAAATGTCGATAAAACAAGTTGATGCTGGTCGCGTCGCAAACAAAGTGATTGTGATTACTGGTGGAGCTAGCGGTATCGGTTTTGCCTGCGCGAAACGTCTGGCGGCAGAGGGTGCAAGTCTTGTACTGGCAGATCTTTTCTCCGATCAGGGTGAAGCCGCAGCGGAATCGCTTGTTGGCGCTCCGGGTGCAAAATTTCAATTTGTGAAGACGGATGTAACCTCAGAAGGGGAACAGATTGCGCTTGGTCGTGCCACGATAGAAGCGTTTGGTCGTGTCGACGGTGTCATTGCAGCGGCTGGCATTTCCAATGCTAATTATTTTGAGGAACCTGGCGACGAGCCTCGAGAACCTGATGCAGGTCATATCATCAATAAAGCCACAGCAGACTGGCAAAAGGTGTTGGATGTAAACCTAACGGGTGTGATGCTAACGAACAAGGTAATGGCGAAGTTAATGGTAGATGCCGGCACAGCCGGATCAATTGTTAATATTGCATCGGTAGCGGCCAAGAGACCCCTGGTGGGCGCCGCTGACTATTGTGTCTCTAAAGCCGGTGTTGCTATGTTAACCCAAGTTTTAGCGGCGGAATTGTCTCAGCTCAATGTGCGTGTGAATGCTATCGGTCCAGGGTTTATTGAAACGCCGATGACGCAAAATATTCGGGCAGATAACGAAGGCAATATGATGGTGATGGCGATGACGCCGATGGGACGTTATGGCTTGCCGGTAGAAATTGCCAACACAGCGCTGTTTCTGCTGAGCGATGAATCATCTTATTTCTCGGGACAAACCTTATTTCCCGCTGGTGGCATGTTCACCGGATAGCTAAACGCTTTGCGGTTTTGCATAAAAATAAATAAAAGCAAAGTCCGTGATTTTGCGAGCGCCCACGAGCATATAGCCGATCATCAAGTATGACCAAGGACGCTGCCTAAGCGTGCGCATCTTTGGCGTTGCAAGGAAGTGCATGTAAGGCAGCCGCACATAATTTTGGTTACAGCAACCTAAAGGCAATCGAAACGTGAAATATACATCTGTATAATGTCATTGCAGATGGGTGAATCGAAGAAAAGACATTGCTGTTGGTATAGGGTAACTATCCTCACGGCCATCAATAGGGGTATTTTTAGGAAGTAATTTTGGAACCAAATACACGGATAGCTGTGCTCACGACAGGTGGCACATTCGATAAAATATACTTTGACGCCATGAGTAAATTTGAGGTTGGTGACTCAGTTGTCAGCGCTTTGCTAGATCAAGGGGTCGTTAAGCATCCGTATGAAATTACAGAAGTCATGCGCAAAGACAGCCTTGAGTTGGACAATGCTGATAGAGAGCAGATCCGAGATGCGGTAGCAGCGACGGAGACCCCATTTGTGGTGATTACTCACGGGACTGACACGATGACTGAAACCGCCCAGTGTCTTGGAGAATTTCCTGAAAAAGTGATTGTTTTAACTGGCGCTTTGTCCCCGGCCAGGTTTTCCGATACCGACGCGCTGTTTAATCTGGGCATGGCATTTGGCGCGGTGCAATCAATGCCTCCTGGCGTATACATCGCGATGAATGGAACAATCTTCGATGCCTCGCGAGTGCAGAAGGATCGTGCTTTGAATGCTTTTGTCGTAAGCAAATCCTAGCGGCATTCCAAGTAGACCCACCAATTCACTCAAGAGAAATTTGTGAGCCTATGGTGCCTCACATCAACGTTTTCGCAGCAAGCCGCGAGCAAAAATTGTGACGCAGAGCAGCACATAAATAAGTAACCAAAAAGTGCCGCTGAACAAAAATGAAGGAATTAACCGCATAAAATTGGGCGATCCATTTTCTTCAAAGCGGGTTCTGTTTTCGCTTTTTTTTTGTTCTAGGGATCGAGTCGTGCTTCGGGATTTTACATTTCCTCCGTCATTTGAAAACGAAAAACCAGCGCGATACTCCCCTAGCGTGATATTGACTGAACTGAAATCCGTCTCGCGATAAAAAGAACGGAGATCTAACACCGCTTGTTTGACAAGTTCATTCCGTTTAAGAAGTATTTCGATCGTCTCGCGATTACCCATACCAGACACTTCGCCCGTGATGACACCATCGAACTTTACATTTTTGAGAGCGGTGGCATCAGTTTTGCCAAAGCTGATGCTGAAAAAAGGTACCAAGGTCTCTTGAGTAACGGCGAGCACCACCTCAGTGCCAGGTACAGCCTTATCCAGTTTTGCGTCAAAAGGTACCGGAGCGACCTGAGATATCATCTCCTCCAAGAGAGATTTTGGTGGTTGAAAGAGTGTTGTTCTCTCTCGCTGCTTGCTGTTAGCACCCTGTTTTACGGTCGTCGAGCTCTTTTTCAGTGGGATGTTGCTGGATTGAAATAGGCGTTCTGACAGGTCAATACGCTCTGTCATGTCTCGGGTAAAAAAGAGTGCACTGGCAGTCGAGTTCATGGTGATAAATAGCAGAATGAAAGAGAGCAAAGCTTTAAGCATGAGCGACTGAATCATTGATTAAAGTAGATTGCTGCATCTATTGCCAGATAAAGTAAGTGGTTTTCGCGGGTGATTGTAAGTTCGAAAATACATGCGCACGGCAGAAAAAGCTAATCGAAAGCTTGTGCCAAGGTTACCATTGCTTTTATGACCTGAGTATTTTTATTCACCTGAGAGGGTTGACCGGGCAGCAGATACCTCGACGCCGCATCATTGCATTGCTATGAATAATAGGACTGGTGAGTTAGTCTTTCCGTACGCAAGTTGCTAGGAAGTAAACAAATGGTGAATAGCTGGGCGGGTTCAGCCTTTAATCAAGTGCCTCATTCTGCCAATGAAATTCATGGCGATAAGGTTGCCAAGGATTTTGGTTTCAAAGGTGGCCTCGTCCCTGGTGTGACGGTGTCGGCTTATTTGATGCATCCGGCGGTTGAGGCGTGGGGGCAAGATTTTCTGGCTCGCGGTCATGCCCAAGTAAAGGTGATTTCTCCGCTTTACGACGGTGAGCTATTTAAGGTCGACGTAGAGAGTGGCAATGATGAGGATGAGTCCGGGGCTTACAGTGCAAAATTGATGCGGCCTGATGGCACCGTCAGCGCGACAGCGAAAGTGCATCTGGCTAATGAGAAAAAGTTGGCATCGCCGCCTGTGATGCGAGGCGACGAACTGGCTGATCGTGATACGCCCGCGCTAGAAGCGACACCGAAAAACATGTCGCGACTAAGAGATAGCGGCTGCCATGCGGTCAAGTTCCATTGGCGCGATGACCATGAAATGAAAACTTATCTCCGTGATGCAGAAAAAATGCCGAAGCTTTTGCAATTTGCAAGCGACGGCGCTGGCTTCGCCAATATGTCGTTTGTGCTTGGCTGCTCGAACTGGATTTTGTCGAGGGTCGCTTATATGAATCCCTGGGTTCACCTTGAGACAACCTCGCAAAATTTCGCGCCTATTCCGTTCGATACCGGGCTGATTGCCGAAATGGAAGTGTTAGATTTTTATAACAAAAAGGGCCACGAGTTTGTTGATGTCAGGGTCAATTTGTTCAATGCCGAAGACGGTACCTGTCATAGCGCAATAGATCTTAGAGCTATTTATCGACTCAGAGGTATGTAACGGAGACCAAAGTAATGGGAAATACTGATCTGAAAGTTGGACTGTTGGGTGGTGGCAGTTGGGGAACAACGGTTGCTTCGCTGACTGCGCGAAATGCCAATATTACGCTTTGGGCCAGAGATGAAGACACCGTCAACGAAATAAATCAGAAGCACACCAACGAAAAGTATTTGCCTGGCGCTAAGCTATCTTCGCGATTGATAGCCACCAACGATATCAGAGAGGCTGTCGCGCCAATGGACGTTATTGTCATGGGTATCCCTTCCCATCAGTTTAGAAGCGTGCTCGAATCAGTCAAGACACATATTCGACCCTGGGTGCCCGTGATCAGTCTTACCAAGGGACTTGAGCTCGACACGCGGCAGCGCATGACTGAAATCATCAATGAAGTGCTACCCGGCCACCCGATTGGCGTGCTTACGGGACCAAACTTAGCGCGAGAAATCATGTCAGGCTATGCTGCGGCTAGCGTGCTCGCGATGACGGATCAAGTGATTGTTAAAGAGGTACAGAAAATTTTTCACAGCGGCCTATTCCGTGTTTATACCAATCACGATGTTGTAGGGTGCGAATTAGGCGGCGTGTTGAAAAACATCATTGCTATCGCTGCGGGTATGGGAGATGGGCAGGGGGCAGGGGAGAACACTCGCTCTGCTGTTATCACCCGTGGGCTTGCTGAAATTATGCGCCTTGGTGTGGCGCTAGGTGGTGCTGAGGCAACATTCTCGGGGTTGGCTGGCATGGGAGACCTTGTTGCGACATGTACAAGCCCTCAGAGTCGTAATAGAAATGTTGGCTATGAATTAGGAAAAGGCCGAAGCATCGATGAAATTATCAATGAGATGTTTATGGTTGCCGAGGGCGTAAAAAGCGCGCCTGCGGTTATTGCGCTTGCTCAACAGCACAAAATCGAAATGCCAATTGCCGAAGAAGTGTATAATGTGACGCACGGCAACAGCAGTGCGCGAAACGCTTTTCGAGGCTTATTAAGAGCCGAAATCGGCGCAGAGTCAGAGCCGGGTTAGCCGCACGGCCGTTTGTAAAAGCTGGCTGTAGTTTAAATATCATATTGGTATCGTCATGAGCGAGAAAAAGCCTCGAAGTATCGACCCAGCGCTCAAAAGCTCGATCATCAACCCGCGTGTATTAAAAGCGCTCGGGTATGCTCTGTTAATACTGGTTTTGTTTGCTTACACATGGAAAGAGCACCTGGAAGACCGCCTTATTCCAAAACGCTGGGGCGTCGTAGAAACAGGAAGCATTTATCGTAGTGGGCAGTTGCACCCCGCCTTGATTGAGCGTGTGCTGGTTGAAAATGGCATCGGTGTGATTGTTGATTTGAATGGCAAGCGAGCAGGAAAAATCGAACACGAGACCGAAGACCAGGTAGCAAGCAGGCTGGGCATCGAAAAAACTCGTTATCCCTTAAATGGTGATGGCACAGGCAATATAGAGCAATATGCTCAGGCAATTGTCGCAATAGACCAAGCGGTTAAAACTGGGCAGCCCGTGCTAGTGCATTGTTCGGCTGGGAGTCAAAGAACCGGAGGGGTTATCGCTATGTACCGATTGCTGGTTCAAAAAAAATCGGTAACGCCCATACTTGAAGAAATGGAACACTACGATTGGGACCCGGAAGATGACCGTGCGCTCAGCACCTATCTCGACGATCACGTCGATACTTTAGCGCAAAGGTTAGTCAGTCTGTCGGTGATTGAAGAAGTTCCCAAAAGTTTTCCCTCTTTTGTAGCAAACAAAGATGTAAGAGAGCCAGCGCCTGCCGCACACTGAACATGAACCTTGTCGTTAATGTAAGGCAATACGCATTCCGTTACAGCATTGGCACTGCGCTGTTGCTATGCCTGTTGACCTATTTGCTGTTTGAGCATGCGATACATTACGAAAATGTTTCGGGCGAACTTCTTGTTAATCCAGCTTTTAATGATGGTTTGGTGGGATGGCGCTCATCAAGATTTGTTGATCGTGATCAGGTTGGTACGATAGACCTCAGTAACAGGCATCCATCTGAAATACAGAGTATCTGGCAAGTAATTCCTGTGCCTCACACGCGTGCCATAAGATTGACAGCGGTTTACAGCCTCAAAGGCGTAACGCAAGGCGTCAAGACTTGGCATAACGCGCGTCTCAGTGTCGGCGGAAGACGACATGAAGAACGCTGGCGCTGGAACTTCAGAGGAACGGTTTTTGGAGGGAGTGGCACGGTTAATCTGGGTCAATCAACGGCGATTGTGCAAATACCTGAGGATCTGGATGAATTAAGAATCGAGTTTGCTCTGGGCGGTGGAACGGGTGAGTTTCGCGTGCACAAAATTGAAACAGCAATGGTGAGGCCGATTAACCATATCGAAATGCTCATCGACATCCTTAAGCTGTGTTGGGCGGTACTCGGCGTAATTGTCATGTTCTTCATGATATCGAGAGGGCTCTGGATGATTTTCCCGGCTGTTGGCTTGCTGATGTTCCTGCTAGTATTTATCCCGAAGAGCATGAAAGAGCACCTTCTTTTCTGGTCGAGGGAGTTTTGGGCAACGTTTTCGCCGTCAACTTGGCAAATCGATTTTGATCACCTCGTATTATTTATGCTGCTCTCTATCTTTGTTGAGTCCTATCTCAGACTTTCAAAAATCCCCATCTCAGGATTTCGCTTACTTATCTCACTTTTAACGGTCGCCATCTCACTGGAGATACTTCAGTATTATATTCAGTATAGGCGTGTCAATTTTGGAGATGCCATTGTTAACATGATCGGTGTAGTAATTCCGCTGGGTCTTTCACAACTGCTTTTTGGGGCCGCGAGGCGCAGAACGAAAAGCAATGATTTGAGACGCGAGTAACAAGGTCAGAGTTCAGCGATGACTTCGCATGTCGGTGAGATAATTTGCTGGATTAGTGCACTCAATAACTGGTGGCTAGCGCTTGTTCGCCATTGGTTGTGTAATTCCGTTGTGCTTTCGGAAAAATTGACACTTTATCTTGAATCTCGCCATTCTGGAGGTTTAAATGACGCGGTCAAAATGGCGAAATGCTTGGAAGCTCGTCTAAGTGGCATGATCTCTGCAGTGAAATTGGCGTGATTAAAAAAAATTCAATAAGTTAGATCAACAGGGAAGGTTGTTTTTTAAGAATGGATAACAGTACGCCTACATTGCTCATTGTTGAGGACGATCCCGGTGTCCAAAAGCAGCTTAAGTGGCATTTCAGCGAGGGAGAGTACAAAGTTGTACTAGCGAAAGACTATGACTCTGCCATTGAAGCCCTGAGACTCCACGAACCTGCTGTCGTAATACAGGACTTGGGTTTACCGCCTCATGAGGATGACGTTATTGAGGGGTTTCGCACAATGCAAGAAATTCTTCGATTAGCTCGCAATACGAAAGTCATTGTTGTGACCGGCGCGCAGGACACCGATCATGCTCTGCGGGCGGTGTCGACGGGTGCGTATGATTTTTATCCTAAACCTATTGATACGCAGGTACTCGATCTTATTGTTGACCGAGCCTACCAGATGCACGATCTGGAGAAGCAAAATAAAGATTTGCGACACCTGGATGGTTCAAGCTCACCACTGACCGGTTTGGTGACTAGTCATCCCGGTATGCTGAATATCTGTAACAAGCTTGAGAAAATTGCTGCGACAGATGTCACATGCTCACTCAACGGCGAGAGCGGCACCGGTAAAGAGGTACTTGCGAAAGCCATTCACGTATTGAGCCCGCGCATCGATAAACCTTTCGTCGCGATCAACTGTGCTGCGATCCCCGACACGTTAATTGAAAGCGAGTTGTTTGGTCATGAAAAGGGATCATTTACAGGTGCGGGCAAGCAAGCAATCGGCAAAATAGAATCAGCGGAAAGCGGCACGTTGTTTCTTGACGAGCTCGGCGACATGCCACTTGAAGCGCAAGCAAAATTGCTGCGTTTCATACAAGAGCGGGTGATAGAGCGCATTGGCGGGCGAGTTGAAATCCCGGTAGACGTTAGAATTGTCTGTGCAACCAATAAAAATCTCGAAAAAATGGTCGCGGAAGGTACTTTTCGTGAAGATCTATACTTCAGGATCTCCGAAATGGTGGTGAACATTCCCCCGTTGCGCGACAGGGGAGAGGACAAGCTGCTTTTGTCTAGGCACTTTCTGGATCAGTTTGCGAGTGAATATAATAGCAGTGTCGTCAATTTTGATGAATCTGCCATCGCTGCAATTGATACTTACAGGTGGCCGGGCAATGTGCGGGAGCTCATTAGCAAAGTGAAAAATGCCGTGGTGATGGCGGATGGTAAATTTATCACGGCCGTTGATCTTGGGCTTGAGGAATCTGCCGAGCTTGCTTTGAATCTGAAACACGTGCGGGAAGCAGCAGAGCGCTCTGCCATCATGAAAGCGCTGACGATTTCAAATGGCAAGATCACAGCTGCTGCCAAATTACTGGGCATCACTCGTCCTACGCTTTACGATTTACTGAAAAAATACGGTATAAAAAACGATGCAAAGAACGATATGCAAAGCGTAGAAAAGCTTGTTGGTTAATGTTCGCTGCCTTAATTTCGTGGCTACCACGGACTCACCTGTTAAATTTCGCTAGTCCTTCTCTCAAAATCAGCCAAATAAATTTTGAGTTGGTGATGAGGTAACGCTTCCAAAGTCTTCTAGGTTCTTGTTTAACTCTGTACAGCCATTCAAGCCCAAAGTTCTGCCATGAAAGCGGTGCGCGCTCGACTAATCCTGCGTAAACATCAAAGCTGCCACCCACACCGTGGACTATCGGTACATTCATTTTGTCACCCCAGGCACCCATGAAATTTTCTTTCTTCGGACTGGTCATCGCAACCAACAAGAAGTGTGGTTTTGACGCGGCGATTTCTTGCGCTATCTCTGGCTCTTCCTCGGTCGAAAAATAACCGTTTCGGCGACCCGCCAGTGTCAGGTTTGGGTACTGCCGCGCCAAATTCTTCTCAACCAACGCTGAAATCTCTTCCGTCGCACCAAGACAATAAACTCGCCAGTGGCGTTTGTTTGCTAATTCGAAAAAGCGATACATTAAGTCGCATCCTGCAACTCTTTCTGGAAGTCCCTGCCCAAGTATTCGACTCGCCCAAACAGCCGACTTGCCGTCTGCGAGGACGAGGTCAGATGACCTAACGTCATCGGCGAGTAGCGCGTCTGATTGCATGTTGACCAACTTAGCCGCGTTAACCACGCCAATTCTGATTGCTTCATCTTCATCAATGGCTTTTTCAACAATATCAACTACCTCCCGCTCAGTGACTGAGTGGATGTCGGTGTTCATAATGTTGATCGTGTCTAGTGCGTGCAATTTACGAGTCTCATGTTGTCATATGCGTGAGTCGGTTACTGGTATAACTTACAGGTGTCGAGTCTGGACTCAATCTCAACGAGCACCTGATTATAACGTTTTCCTCCAACTCCGCCATAAGTCCTTTGGAACTTTGCTGCGGGCAGTAGCTCTGGTAAATCCAGGAAGTAAGGCATGAAGTCTTCCTCTTTCAAATTTCCAGCCATGAATGCTTGAAGCTTCTTTGCAGATATAGCATCAGCAACTGCGAGCTGTGCAAGCCTGACCCCAGCTCTGTCGGCGCCAAGATCTGCGACGCTAAAGCCACTGCCGCCTTTGGCATCATCGAGTTCTTTAAAAAGCCCGACGGTGTCAGCAATACCTTGTCCTGCGGTAAGTGTCAAAGCCGCAGAAGTCAAAAAATGCTGAGCAAAATCGTAGCGACCTGAGAGTGTCAGGCGCTTATTGACTCTGTCTTCAGCTGGCAATTGCACGTCCATCATCCGAGCGATATCGACGCCGGAAAAAAAGAAAGAAAGTGCCAGCAACGCTGCGCGGTTTTCCTCAACCGGATCTCCACCTCGCGCCTCAGCCAGCATGAAAAGCGGCGACAGAAACTCTATCAGAGAGGTTTCTCGCGGTAAGTTCCGGCTCGACGCGACGGCGGATATCTGCCCCGAATACGCTAGCAACCGCTCTTTCTGCGTCTGGTCGACAACGAGTTCCCGTCCCCGACTCTTTAACCTATCAACCAATTCCGGCTGCCATTGATAGATAACCAGCATGCGACCTTCGAGCAGTTGGAGGCCATTTAGAGCCTGCAATGCCGCTTGATATTCGGGAACGCGCATAAGGGCTTGATGACCATAATTTCGGAGTGGCTCCGCGATCCAGCGCGGCATAGCGACTTTGCCGATGGACAGCGTGTCTATTGCGAGAGTGCTTGACCATTGACTGAAGTTCATCGTGATATTTATGTAAGCACCAATGGGGTTGTCGGGTAATCCAAGCGTCAGTTGAACATAAGCGCGCCCCGGATGCAGTGCCATAGTCACACCGCCACTTCTAAACTGAGAGAGGGTGTAATCGGCAATAAGCGTTATTTCTTCCTCGTCTATCCACTGAGTAACGATCTGTCCTGGCGTTAAATGGCGAGGATCGTTCCTCTTGATGAGTGCTTTCGCGCGTTCTATGTGCGACGGGCTATTACCGACTTTGCTGGGAACTATCGGAGTTTGCTCGACAATGAAAAAAGGCAAGGCCAATGCGCCAAAGATCAAGCCAAGAAAAATGATGGAAACGATGTTTTTAAAAATGGTGGACCAACGGTACCGATATTTTTGTGACAGCGAGCGTATCGCTCACGACCTGCGATCTCAATAGATTAAACGATGTAAGGCGATGTAATCCCGACGAAGTCATGCCTCTTGTTACCCACTATTTTGATACTATGTGTGCAAGAGACAAAAGCCGTATGAAACATCAAGGTAGTATCCCCAAAGATAGCGCCCCTGATACTCCGCGACAACGTCAACAAGCTGAACTTCAGAGAAAGCCAAACACAATGATTGCAGACGACTCCAGACAACTCTTCCGGGAGACAAGATCCGCAAGGACCTGGGTCCAAATAGTACTGGACCATGTGGTTGTGCAGTCGTTATTGTTTTTCCACACATTTGCTCGCACAGCAGAGTACTCTGATGAGTATCGGGTACTTGCAGTTGTCACTTTTTTACTCATGGTAACTATCTACAATACGGCGGGTGTCTATCGTCACGAAAATGCACGTAATGACTATATCGCAAGTTTGCTGCAAGCCTGGGGTTCTTTGGTGTTTCTACTCGCCGTTTTTGGTTTTGTTACAAAGACAAGTGAAGATTTTTCGAGAGAAGTGATTCTTACGTGGAGTTGCACGGGTTTTCTAAGCCAATGTGTTATCTATTTTGCGTCTCGCAGGTCGCTGAGGAATACAATTGGAGAAAAAATCCCAACGCTCATCGTCGGCGCTGGAGACCTCGGCCACCATATTGCAACCCACATTAACAAAAATCAGTGGTTATCGGACCGTGTCATAGGGGTGGTTGATGACGACGATTTACGCGGCGAAGTCTGGAAAGACATTGACGTGCCTCATCTTGGACATTTGGAGCAGGTCAACAACATCGTTAGGGATAGAGGGGTGCGACGAGTCTATATTGCGATGCCTATGGCAGATAGCGCTTCAGTCAAACTACTAGCCGCCGGCCTTGTTGAAGCCAATGTTGACGTAATCTGGGCGCCTGATATCTTCGGCGTTAGCTTGTTGAACCACGCGGTCAAGGAGATCGCTGGCGTGCCTTTAATTTCGTTGTCGGAAACACCGCTGGTAGGTGGTCGCGCGCTGGCGAAAACCTTATTTGATAAGAGCCTCGCATTTCTGGCTCTGGTGATATTTTCACCCATTATGCTGCTGTTTGCTTTGTTGGTAAAGGTCACTTCAAGCGGTCCGGTATTGTTCAAACAGAAGCGTCACGGGTGGGATGGCAGAGAATTGCTGATATACAAATTCCGCAGTATGAAAGTGCACCAGGAGAACGACGGGCAGGTTACTCAGGCGAGCAAAAACGACGATAGATTGACCCCCATTGGCACATTTATTAGGCGAACGAGTATCGATGAATTGCCACAACTGTTTAACGTGCTTGAAGGTTCGATGTCGCTGGTAGGTCCGAGACCCCATGCTATTGCACACAATGATTTCTACAAAGATAAAATCACAGCGTACATGCTGCGCCACAGAATTAAGCCCGGCCTGACCGGGCTCGCACAGGTCAATGGATATCGCGGCGAGACTGACACGATTGATAAAATGCAAAGCCGGGTTAACTACGACCTTGCGTATATTAATAACTGGTCTATATGGCTCGATCTTGAAATTATGCTCAAGACTGTCTTTGTGTTGTTCAGTAAGAATGCCTACTAACGATGGACGCCTTGTTAAACCAAGGTGTGTATATCTAACAAAATTTTATTTGGAAAGACGATATGACTGCACGTTGTTATTTATTTGCCGTTTTATTCAACTGCATGTTGTTGGTGAGTTGTAGCCAAAAGGCGCCAGCGCCAAACATAGA
>CBFHOH010000021.1:28241-79357 GCA_965657335.1 Candidatus Azotimanducaceae bacterium | reverse complement strand
TTATCGGCCGCAGAACTCTAACAACGTCAACTGGTGTGCTGGCAGTCAGGCTGACGTGCCTTACCATTGTTCGCTGGCCGTGGTGATCGGGGTTAAAGAATGATGAACCGCTTCCTGCTCTGGATGGTTCTTTTCGTCGCCGCATTTGAAGCAGTCGCCACAGACGCCGTTGAGTTCGACTACATGATGAACTGCCAGGGCTGCCATCTACCAGACGGCGCCGGGTTCCCCGCGCACAATGTTCCCGCAGTGGCAGGTAACCTTGGCAACTTCTTGGGTGTGGATGGCGGTCGCGAGTTTCTGGTTCAGGTGCCGGGGTCTGCGCAGTCAGACCTTGACGACGCGCGGTTGGCCGCCGTACTGAACTGGATGCTGGTCAGCTTTAGTGCCGAGCAACTGCCAGCAGATTGGCAGCACTATACTGCCGCAGAAGTTCACGAGTTGAGAAAAACTCCCCTGATTGAGGTGACGCCTTTGCGTGCCGCACTCATGGATTTAATCGAAGTCAAACAGCAATCCGGGGGTGCAGGGCGATGAGAGTGCTTGCGGGATTTATGCTGTTATTTTGTCTGCCGGCAGCGGCGGCTGACGATGCCGCCGAGATTTACGCGACACAGTGCGCTGCATGCCATGGCCCGGAAGCCCTCGGCAATGCAGCGACAATGTCGCCGCGCCTTGCTGGCCAGAACGCTGCTTACCTGCAGGAACAGACGCTGGCATTTCAGCAGGGAACCCGGGGTTCACATCCTGATGACGTTCAGGGGCAGACGATGCGGGCTCTAGTCAGTCATCTTTCGGTAGCGCAGATCGAAGCACTGTCTGACTATCTGGCATCGCGCACCAGCCCGGCGGTAACTCGCCCCAACGAGGCGGACGGGCCGGGCGCCGCGCTGTATGCCGGTCACTGTGCAATATGTCACGGGCAGTATGGCCAGGGTGCTGAATCGATCTTTGCACCCAACCTGCAGATCCTGTCGGCCTGGTACCTGAATGCGCAAATGACGGCTTACGGCCATGGCTGGCGAGGTGGCGATACGGCGACCACGCGGGCGAAGAACATGCGCGCGATGAGCGGACAGATACCGGGTCGCGATCAGATCACAGCCATTGTCGAGCACATCGCCGGGTCTCGATAGCGCTCGATCCTTATTTCTCTCCGGAGCGCCAGCCTCCTGGTGTATGAGGCCAATACCGATCGATAATCTGACACAGGTCCGTTTGTTTGGGTTATGTCTTTCGTACTGAAAGCCCGATTACGCCTTGATGGGGGGGAGTGTATTCGGGTTCTGTGATGCCATGATAGGAGAATGGCATAACCGAATTGTGTAATCTGTAAGATGGTGGGATGGTTTCTGTGAGAGATTAGCTGCCCATGCCTGGCATACGGCCATTTTAAAGCTTGAACACAATAGACGTGCCTGATTTGGGAAGGGCTCTTTACCTCAACACGCTGAGGGCTCTTAACCGGGAAAAACACGCTGAGGGCTCTTAACCGGGCAAAAACACGCTGAGGGCTCTTAACCGAGAAAAAACACGCCGAGGGCTCTTTAACAAAAAGAATTCACTAAGGGCTCTTGCACGAGGTATGGCTCTTCGGTAAGATTCGCGCTCGAAAATTCCCTACGCAATTGTATTGTTGCCCGCAGATCTTTGCGTGAAACAGGATGCGGACAAGGGGTCAATACTGACTATGGTTACTCAATCGGTTACGCAATGAAAACTATCTCTGCTAAGAAAGAAACAGCTACCCATAGCTGGTATGTTATTGATGCTACAGACAAAGTTCTGGGTCGCATGGCAACTGAAATCGCCAACAGACTCAGAGGCAAGCACAAAGCTGAATTCACCCCGCACGTCGACACAGGTGATTACATCGTCGTTATTAACGCCGACAAGGTCCGCGTGACAGGTAATAAAGGCACTGATAAGACTTATTATCACCACACAGGCTATCCTGGTGGGATTAAGTCAATTACCTTTGACAAGCTGATGGATAAAGCGCCAGAGCGTGCTATTCAGTCGGCGGTAAAGGGAATGATGCCTAAAAACAAACTCAGCTACTCCATGCTGAATAAGCTAAAAGTTTACGCGGGTTCAGAACATCCGCATTCCGCTCAACAACCTCAAATGCTTGAGCTATCGTAAAAAGGTTAAGTTATGACGCAGTATTACGGAACAGGAAGAAGAAAGTCAGCGAAAGCAAGAGTTTTCATGACTGCGGGCGCGGGCAACATCGTTGTCAATAGCAAGCCTTTAGACGATTACTTTGGTCGTGAAACGGCACGAATGATTGTTCGTCAGCCGCTCGAACTCGTTGAGCTGAAAGACAAGTTCGACCTTCACGTAACTGTGCGTGGTGGCGGTGGTTTCGGCCAAGCCGGCGCAATTCGCCATGGTATCACCCGCGCACTAATGGAATATGATGAGACGCTGCGACCATCGCTCCGTAAAGCTGGTTTTGTAAGCCGAGACGCA
This sequence comes from Candidatus Azotimanducaceae bacterium, assembly GCA_965657335.1. Taxonomy (GTDB): domain Bacteria; phylum Pseudomonadota; class Gammaproteobacteria; order Pseudomonadales; family Azotimanducaceae; genus UBA4582. The sequence continues at coordinate 76,882 of CBFHOH010000021.1, read as the reverse complement.
CGTGTTGTCGAGCGAAAGAAAGTCGGTCTGCGTAAAGCACGTAAAAAGCCGCAGTTTTCCAAGCGTTAAGTTCTCTGGCAGTTTTTTTGACTGCTCGCCGAGCCTAAAAGCCTCGTGAAATACCGCTTTCGACCGAATGTTGAAGCGATTCCATAAAAGCCCTCTCCTGCAGAGGGCTTTTGCGTGAAAAAGGGCGTGTAAATCAACATTTTTGTTTGGTTATGTGATAGTATTCGCTCGCTTTTTAGCTAGTCGACGAAAGCCCCAAGAACCGCAGTTCTAGGGATGTTTACGCGGCTAAAGGGGTTTCCCCAAATATGCTATTTGATGGTTTTAGAATTGGAGGTAGTGAACGTCGTGAGTGATGACGGCATGAACGTGGGGAGGCGCAATTTTTTGATTGGCGCAACCTCTGTAGTTGGATCAGCAGGTGTCGTAGGGGTCGCAGTACCCTTCCTCGGTTCCTGGAATCCTAGCGCAAAAGCATTGGCCGCAGGCGCGCCAATAAAAATTGATATCAGCAAGTTGGTACCGGGCGAGATTGTTGGCCCTATCCCTGCTTGGCGAGACAAACCAGTATTTGTTGTCAAACGCTCGGAAGAACAGTTGGCAAGATTAAATAGTAAGAATGATCGTCTTGCAGACCCTGATTCAGACGAGATTGCTCAACAACCGGAATATGCAAAGAACGAAACTCGGTCAATTCGGCCGGACGTGCTTGTTCTAGTCGGCATATGCACCCATTTGAGTTGTTCACCAAAATTCAGACCAGCGATTGCACCTCAGGAATTTGATGCTGAGTGGGTCGGTGGATTCTACTGCCCATGTCACGGTTCAAAGTTTGACCTTGCTGGTCGGGTTTACACTGGTGTTCCTGCACCAACTAATTTGCCTGTACCACCGCACTATTACGAAAGTGATTCTGTCATCGTGATTGGAGAAGACGGAGGTATCGTATAGTGGCAACCATAGAACAACAGTTTAAGGACGTAATGCGTTGGGTTGACGACAGATTGCCTGTCACAGAGACTTATGAAAAGCATATGTCCAAGTACTATGCACCGAAAAATTTTGATTTTTGGTACATTTTTGGCGTATTGGCATTTGTCGTATTGGTCAACCAGTTGCTGACCGGTATCTGGTTAACAATGAGCTATGTGCCGACCGGCGAAGATGCATTCCGCTCCATCGAGTACATCATGCGTGATGTAGAATACGGCTGGATGTTGAGATATATGCACTCGACAGGCGCCTCGGCGTTTTTCGTCGTTGTCTATCTTCACATGTTCAGAGGGCTGATGTATGGCTCTTACCAAAAGCCTCGAGAATTAATATGGGTTTTTGGCATGTTTATTTACTTGGCCTTGATGGCCGAAGGGTTCTTCGGTTATTTGCTGCCTTGGGGCAACATGTCCTACTGGGGAGCACAGGTGATTGTGTCCTTAGCTGGCGCAATTCCGGTCTACGGTGAAGATATCGCGGTATGGGTTCGTGGCGACTTCAATATGTCTGGCGTCACACTCAACAGGTTCTTCGCGCTACATGTTGTAGCTGTGCCGATCGTATTACTGGTCCTTGTTGTTCTGCACATTCTTGCATTGCATGAAGTTGGTTCGAACAACCCAGACGGCGTAGACATCAAAAAGAACCTTGACCAAGATGGTAAGCCTGTAGACGGTATCCCATTCCACCCTTTCTACACGATCGGTCACGATTTACCCGGCATTGTATTGTTCCTAATTGTGTTTTGCGCGGTGATGTTCTTTTATCCCGATGGCGGCGGCTATCTGATTGAGCATCCAAACTACACACCAGCGGATCCGTTGAAAACGCCGGAGTTGATCGCGCCCGTGTGGTACTACACGCCGTTTTACTCGATGCTTCGAGCGGCGACATTCCCCTTGTTCGGTATGACTGCGAAGTTTTGGGGACTGGTCGTGATGGCGGGTGCAATTGCGATCCTGTTTGTTGTGCCCTGGCTTGATAAATCACCTGTACGGTCAATGCGTTACAAAGGCGTCGTCAGCAAGTTGGCACTTGGCATATTTGTGATTTCGTTCTTCATATTAGGTTACCTGGGAACGGTTCACCCAACGCCTATGAAAACCTTGTTAGCGCAAATCTGTACGATGATTTACTTCGCGTACTTCCTGTTGATGCCCTGGTATACAAGCGTTGAAAAGACCAAGCCGGTGCCAGATAGGGTGACGATGAAATGATGAGACAGCTACTTAACTTGAAAATAGAAAGAGTCATTGGACTCGCAGTGCTAGCCTTATCCTGCAGTCTGTTCTCGTTGTCAGGCGCCGCCGCGGACGCCGGATATCCGCTCGATCACATTGAGCCAGATATTCACGATCAAGCATCGCTGCAACGTGGGGCAAAGACCTATATGAATTACTGCATGGGTTGCCACTCACTGCAGTACCAGAGATATAAGCGCACTGCTGAAGATCTCGGGATTCCCGAAAATCTGATGTTAAAGCACCTGGTGTTTGACCCGGATACGAGAATCGGCGATCTAATGACAAACACCATGAGCGAAGCCAGTGCGAGAAATTGGTTTGGAGCATCTCCACCAGATCTAACGCTGCATAGCAATCTCAAGGGCGGACCGGATTGGTTGTATACCTATCTGCGGACCTTCTATCGTGACGATTCTCGACCTTTTGGTATGAACAACCTTTTGTACGAAAATGTTGGTATGCCTCATGTGCTGCTCGATCTGCAAGGAATGCAAGTCAAGACTTGTAAGCAGGTACCGAAAATTGCTGCGAACGGTGGTGATATGCGTGATCCGCTGACAAACGAGTTTATAAAAGAGGAAGTTTGTGGTGAAGACCTTGTTCAGCGTGGCTACAGTCCGTTAGAAAAAGTCGAGGGTACCGGAAGTCTGACAACCGAAGAATACGATCAGGTGATATACGATCTGGCCAATTTTATGTTTTATATTGGTGAGCCGGCACGTCTTGATCGAACGCGTATTGGTTGGTATGTACTGCTGTTTTTGGCCTTTTTCTACGTGTTTACATGGTTGTTGGGTCGGGAGTACCACAAAGAGTTTCACAGAGAAAGCTAGACAGGCCTGTTAGCCAATGCTCCGATTCAAAACCGATCTAATACAGATTGGTTTTGTTGCGGTTGAAGGGCTAACTTTATTTTTCATCACTGAGTCGTGTCTAATGGCGAAATTGTGATGGATTTCGTCATAAGTATAACAATTGAGAGGTGAACAGATGGGGGTCGTTGCAAAACACTCATCAATGATTTTTTATTCCGATGGAAATGATCATTACAGCCAGAGAGTTAGGTTAGTACTCGCGGAAAAAGGTGTCGCAGTAGAAATTATCGACGTTGATCCTGCTCACATCCCTGAGGACCTCACGGACCTGAACCCTTACAATAGCCTGCCCACACTCATCGATCGTGATTTGGTTTTGTACCAATCGCAGGTGATCATGGAATATTTGGATGAGCGGTTTCCGCATCCACCGTTACTGCCCGTTTATCCTGTCGCCAGAGCCCAGAGCAGATTGTTTGTTCACCGCATTCAGCGTGACTGGTGTACTGCGGTTGACACAATCATGGCGGGGAAGTCCAAAGAAACAGTAATCGATCGAGCTAGAAAAGAGCTTCGAGAAAGTTTGGTTACCATTGCGCCGATATTCGACGGCAAGCCATTTTTTATGAGTGAAGAGTTCACGCTCGTAGATTGTTGCGTTGCGCCGATTTTGTGGCGTTTGCCGGTACTTGGTATCGAATTACCGCCAAAGCAAGGTAAGCCAATCCTTGACTATATGGACAGAATGTTTGAAAGAGATTCTTTTCAAGCAAGCTTGTCTGAAGCTGAATTGGATATGCGCGACTAGCGACCTCGAGTTAGGTCAAGGTACTCCAAGCACAGATGGCTGATGATAAAGATAGAGCAATTACCATAACCATGAGTTCCTCTGTGCCCTATCTTCTCAGGGCAATTAACGAGTGGATTCTTGATAATAATTGCACGCCCTATCTAATCGTTGATGCGCACGCGAGTAACACTTCTGTGCCCATGGACTATGTAAAAGACGGTCAAATCGTTTTGAATATTAGTCCGATGGCGATCAGAGATCTTGTGATTGAAGACGAACATGTCGCTTTCAGTGGGCGCTTCGGTGGTGTGCCTCACGAAATTTTTGCGCCCATCGAGTCCGTGATGGGTATTGTCGCGAAAGAAAACGGCGAGGGAATGTGGTTTCCTCGTGAAGAGGCGAGTCCTGAGCCACCGCCACAGCCAACTAAGAAAGCTGGGCCGCCTGCGCTAAAAGTTGTTAAGTAGTGTTTCTCATATTTTTCTAATGTCAGCGGCTTAGTTGATGTACTCGAAAACTTTCACAATTTTCTGAACACCAAACACTGTTCTTGTTTTTTCAACAGCAGCCTCGGCCTCGGTGCGGGTTAGCAAACCCATCAAGTATACGACGCCATTCTCGGTCACAACCTTTACCCTATTGCCCTCTGTGTCGTTTGAAGACAGCAGTGCGGCTTTGACTTTGGTTGTAAGCCAAGAATCATTGGTCCTCGCCATCATCGACGTTGGCCCGGCGACCTCCAATTCGTTATGGACTGTCCGAACTTTCCTAAGATCCTTGATAGATGCCGCTGCGGTGCTCTTGATCTCATCAGACGCGACTTGGCCGGTCAGTAAAACCATGCCGTTAAAAGCTGTAATATTAACATGCGCTTTTTTGAGTTGTTCGTTTGCAGCTCGAATATTAGCTTTCCCGCGAGACTCGATCATTTGATCGTCCCACACCGTACCCAACGTACGCTTGCCATAGTTCTCGGAAGTTGGACCGTTAACGGTCGAGCAAGCTGGTAAGACAAGGAGTGGTGCAAGGCATAAAAAGTAGCGAAAAAATTTCATAGGCTTTCTCTGGGTTGTTCCGATCATGTCAAATTCGTACAACAGGTCAATCGTTAAGTGTAAAGGCATTTTCAATCCAGTCAATTGACGGGCTCATTGAGATTACGTCAAATCTGTAGTCTCTGTTGCTTTCGTCAGGATTTGATTGGAGAAAATACGCTGCGGTTCTAATTATCCGTTTTCGCTTTGCTGATGTCACTGTCTCTGCTCCGCTTCCATGCAATGAATTTTGCCGAAACCTCACCTCAACAAATATCAAGGTGCTGTCATCCCGTACGATGAGATCAATTTCGCCCCCGCGAAAGCGATAGTTTTTTTCGACCAACTCATAACCTTTAGATGCCAAAAATTGCCACGCGTCGGCTTCTGCCTTTTGGCCAATGTTAGTGGTAGATTTCTTTACCACTGCTGAAAACGATTAGGTTGCATCAACAACAATAGGCACAGTTATAACCTCGCCATTACGGTATTGTGCCCACATTAACTCGCGTTTGATGATGTTATTGTTATCGAGCCTGAGCACGCCGGTCGCGCCAAATATCTTGTTGGTTTTGACCTGTTTCAGTTGCTCAAGGCGTGGAAAAATTCTGTATGCATCTACGCCGAGTGCGAAAAATGGCGCCATCTGCGCTTGAGAGAACGGCCAGGCAGTTTGTATAGATGCTTGAATGGGATCGTTTCCGGTAATCTTCCAAGGAATGTCACAGAAACGAATGCCGTTGAGGTCAATTGAATCAATTTTTGAATCATCCAGCTCGTGAACGTGTGAGGTAGAATAAACGGGAATATCCTCGGCGTAAAAGAAGGCCAGAGTGGGGTTGATGCCCCGGGCTTGTGTAGGGTCACCTAACAAGAAGACAAAGTCGATATCCTGGCGTCGCCTTGGTGTAAATTCAAAACGCTTACCAACAATTCTTCTAAGGTCGGTGGAGCGACTTTCACTCTCGTCGACGCTTAATAGTGATTTCACGAGGTCTGCATAGCTCTTTTGGCTCGAATAAGAAGACGAATCCACAATCACGCCGCCAAGTTTCAGCCAATGATTCTTAAACGTTTCAAAGTTGCGATTACCCCATGCACTGTCGGGAAATAACGCAAGAACGGTTTTGTTGCCGTCAGAAAATGCCTGTTCTGCGACCTGAACCATCTCGTCTTCAGGGGCAAGGCCAAATTGATAAATATCATCGTTCATCGCCCGCTTGAAGCTTCGGTTGAGTGCAAGTACAGGTAAAGGCAGGCTAGGTTGTTGCGCAAGCGTATCAACATTATTCCTGTCGAGAGGCCCAATAATCAATTCGGCGCCATTGGTTGCAGCTTTCTCTACAAGCTCCAGTACATTTTGGTTTGAGGTGTCGTAGACGCGTATCTCGGCCGTGCCGTTTAAATGATAGTGGGAAGCGACGATGCCATCTCGAATGGCCCTGCCAAATGCTCCGAGTGGACCGGCAGTCGGCAGCAAGAGCGCAATGCTTTTGGGTTGATTCGAAATCACTTGAGCCAATATGCTGAGACTTAGGGGCAATTGTGTCGATGCAGGATGTTGTCCCCAGACTTTTTGCCAAATGGTGAGAGCCTCATATTGTTTTAAAGGATCGTTTTGGAACTGCTTCGTCATCGAAGCAAGCGCAAGCCAGCCCCGAAGGTCGCTGGTGATAGCCCGCTCTGCTTGAGCAGTAAGGCTCCTAATGGGTATTTCTAGTAGAGTTGAGAATATAAGTTCGTGATTTTCTGCCCGTTGATCTTGAGTTAAGAGGCTGTTGTAGAAGATACGTTCCCTTGCACTCGCAAGATAGCTACGGGATTGAAAGTAGGCCTGCGCGCGCAACTTCCCGACTTCGAGTTGGTGGCTTTTCCTTAAAGGTGTTGCCAGCAGTTGTGGTTCCGCCAACAGTTCAAGTGCTTTTCTGGATTCACCCTCCAAGAGCGCAATCTTAACCTGAACGAGAAGGTATCTTTTAAGCAGGTCCGGAGAGAAGTCATCCACGATCAAATTAGCGATTTTTCGTGCGCGGTCGGAGTCTTCGATGCTAAGAAGTGCGAGTTCCGCAGCCTGCAATCTTAAGGCGCTTGCTTGGCGAGGTTGGCTCTGATTAGCCCTGATCAGCAAGCTCTCAATATCTCTAACATCGTTGGTTTCTAGCAAATCTTCGGGATCTATGCGTTCCGCCGGGCGATTATCAGTATTGCTGGGCTGCGATGCGCACGATGACAGGAGCACCACCAAAAAAAATAACCCAGTCACTGAACGAACAAGGCAGCGAAAGTCATTTTTTCCCCCGGAGTAGGTGGGGTAGGGATAGTGATGGGACATAGTGTAAGATCGTGATTTATTCGGCCCTATCCTACCCTATTTGATTTCAGCCCGCTGCAGGATTCTGTAAGGGTTTGTCACAGATTTCTCTGGAAAAGTTATATGAGTGTTCTATACGTTGTTGCGACGCCGATTGGTAATCTGGAAGACATGACTTACAGGGCAGTGTCCGTCTTAAAGCAGGTCGACTTTATCGCTGCCGAAGACACGCGGCACAGTAAGAAATTGTTAGCGCATTATGATATTGCGACGCCAATGCTAAGTTATCACGAGCATAACGAGACAGAATCTTCAGCAGGTTTAGTTGCGCTTTTAACAGAGCATAAATCGATTGCTCTGATTTCTGACGCGGGTACTCCGCTGATTGCAGACCCTGGATATCGCTTGGTGCAGGAAGTGAGAGCGAATAATATTCCTGTTGTGCCTGTACCCGGTAGCAGTGCGGCTGTTGCTGCGCTTTCGGTCAGTGGTATGTCGACCGACCGATTCTGCTTTGAAGGGTTTCTGCCGGCGAAAGCAGTGGCCCGCGAGAAAACACTGGAAGCGCTAAACTCGGAAAGCAGGACGATGGTGTTTTACGAGGCACCGCATCGCATGGCGGAAACGGTTGCGGCAATGGGCAAGGCTTTCGGGCAAGCACGCCGTGTAATGATTGCGAGAGAAATAACCAAACACTACGAGACGTTCTGGCAAGGTACGCTGGCCGAAGCATCCTCTGCGATCGAAAAGAATGAGATTGTCCAGCGTGGCGAGTTCGTCGTGATCATTGATGGGTTAGATGGTAAGCCAGAACGCTACGATGCAATTGCTTTGATGCGTGCCCTTTTGCAAGAACTTCCTCCGGGTAAAGCAGCTAAATTGGCGCATCAGTTAACCGGTGTCAGCAAAAAAGATCTATATGAGATCGCGCTTGACCAGAAATCTGATCGCTAGAGGGTTAACGGGCTTGCTGCAAAATGCATTGTTCATTGTCCGTCAGAAGTGTAATCTGCGAGCGAGAGTTGACTAGGCAATCGCTACTGCCAGATGGTAGTGGAGGAAAGTCCGGGCTCCATAGGGCAGAGTGCCAGGTAACGCCTGGGGGACGTGAGTCCACGGAAAGTGCAGCAGAAAATATACCGCCGGCCTAGGTCGGTAAGGGTGAAATGGTGCGGTAAGAGCGCACCGCGCGGCCGGTAACGGGCGTGGCAGTGCAAACCCCACTCGGAGCAAAACCAAATAGGAATCTGTGGTTGCGGCCCGCAATTGGATTCGGGTAGGTTGCTTCAGGTACATGGCGACATGTATCGCAGATGAATGATTGTCCACGACAGAACCCGGCTTATCGGTCAACTCTCACTTTTTAGCTATATAAAACGCGCTGCATATTCCAATACGGTCTAAACAGGCCGCTTCTCTTATTTTCTTAACAAATCACTTTAAGTGTTAGAAGTATCTCGATGTATTAAATCGTGATTTTTCGCAATCGCTTGTTTCGCTCTCTGAAAATCTGCTAAGTCCTTGTGTTTTAAAGACAAATGGCAGTTTTGCTTCTATTGACAAGGAGCTCCCCCATTCATAAGGTGCACGGTGAGGAAAAGTGGGTAATTGTGTGGTTTTGTGGGATTTTCTGGACTTTAGCGCCAAATTTAGGTGATAGGCCCGGACCCGAACATGCCATTGTCGTTATCTGATCTCCATATTTGATGAATTGAGCGAACTCAGGCGAAGCAATAGTGAATTTTCACGGCATTAACAATCCAAGTCTCGACGCGAAAGGTCGTATAGCGATGCCTAAAAAAGAGCGCGACGAGCTGTTAAGCCATTGTAACGGGGAAATGGTCGTGACAATAGACACCCGTGAAACCTGTTTGCTGATTTATCCGAAGCCGGAATGGGAAGACGTTCAGAGAAGAACGCTAGCACTACCCAGTATGCATAAAAAAACCAGTGCGTTTATGCGTTTGCTTGTTGGTCACGCAACAGACATCCAGTTGGATGCCAGCGGCAGATTGCAACTCACGCCGCCATTGCGAAGCTACGCTGGCTTGGAAAAACGAACAACGCTGGTGGGGCAAACGAATCGATTTGAGCTATGGGATGAGTCTCACTGGGACGCTTGTAGAGCAACTTGGTTGGCAGAAAGTGAGATAGACGAAGAAGATCCGCCCGAGTTACTGAATTTTCACTTGTAGTAGATGCCGTGTTGGGCCTGAGGTGCCGAAGCATGACGACAGGAATAAGCTCGATGTCTACCCAGCATGAAACAGTGTTAAGGCACGAAGCAGTAGACGCATTGGTTACAAACGCCGAAGGCATATTTGTGGATTGCACATATGGTCGTGGCGGGCATAGTGCCGAAATACTTAAAAAGTTGAATGGTCATGGCCGGCTGCTTGTAATAGACAAAGATCTTACGGCGATCGAGCATGCTCGAGATCATCTAGGGCAAGACGAGCGTGTTTTGATCCGACAGGGGTCGTTCAGCGATCTTGCGATGTTTCTTAGCGATGAAGGTATAGAGAAAGTTGACGGTGTCTTGATGGACCTCGGTGTTTCGTCTCCACAACTTGACGAATCGACGCGTGGTTTTAGTTTTAGTCAAAACGGTCCTCTCGATATGAGAATGAATCAACAGGTCGGCCAGACAGCATCCGAGTGGTTAATGACAGCGGATGAAAAAGATATTTCTTACGTGTTGTGGAAGTACGGTGAAGAAAAGTTTTCCAGACGCATTGCTCGACAGATTGTTGCTGCTCGAGCAAGCGAAACAATAGAAACAACTGGCCAGCTTGTCGAAATTATTGAGGAAGGTACACCAAGAAAAGACCCCAATAAACATCCGGCGACAAGGTCCTTTCAGGCGATCCGAATCTACATTAATGAAGAATTGTCGGATTTGGAGGCGGGGCTAAAATCTGCGGTAAAAGTATTAAACCCCGGTGGAAAGCTTGTGGTGATCAGTTTTCATTCTCTCGAAGACAGGATTGTGAAGAGATACATGAGAGACCTGGCCAGAGGTGAAAAGCTGCCGGATAAATTGCCCATCCGGGATAGCGAAATAGAGCGAACGCTCAAGTTGATAGGTAAAGCGGCGAAGCCTTCAGTTGACGAGGTAACGCGGAACAGAAGGTCGCGTAGTTCAATTATGCGAATAGCAGAAAAGTTATAGGTGGCCTATGAAGAATTCACCGCTCGTTAAGTTACTCACCTGGTTGTTGCAGTGGAAACAGCTGCAAGTAGCAGGACTCGTTGTGCTAATAGGTGTTTCTGCTGTTGGCGTAATTTACGCCGCGCATTTAACGAGAGCACAGTATTCAAAATTACAAGATCTAGAGAAAGAGCAGGACTTGCTTGATAGCGATTACGAACGGCTCTTGCTAGAGCAAGGGGCATGGGCTGGGTACGCAAGGGTTGATGAGGTCTCTCGAAATAAGTTGGGCATGAAAGCGCCGTCGGCAACAGACCTCGTTTTGGTCGGTCGAGCGTCGGGCCCTAACGCGCGCCAATTAGAACGAGTTAAAAGGTAGATCAATTGGAAAAGTTTGTCGGAAAAATCGATGCTGTTCGGCTCTATCTGATGATTGCATTCTTTGTTGTGGTTACTGTCACGCTTTGCGCGCGCGTGATTGTTCTTAACGTGGTTGATAACGACTTTTTGCAGGATCAAGGTGACGCTAGAACAATTCGCATCGAGCGTATCAATGCTCACCGGGGAATGATTCAAGATAGAAGAGGTAAGCCGTTGGCGATTAGCTCGCCTGTGGTATCTCTGTGGGCAAATCCCAAGGAGCTCGTTAAAGCAGATGATTCGATAGACGAGCTTGCTCAAAAGCTTGGTGTGCCAACTCATCAGTTCAGAGCGAAATTGGAGAAGAACAAAGATCGATCGTTTGTTTATTTGCGTCGCCACCTGCCCCCGGCCGTGGCGGATGAAATCCTTGCGCTAAAAGCCAAAGGTGTCTATTCGGAAAGAGAGTATCAGCGGTATTACCCCGGTGGAGAAGTGACCGCACACCTTGTTGGATTTACGAATATTGATGACCGAGGGCAGGAAGGTATCGAACTCTCTTTTGATGAATGGTTGAAAGGTACGCCTGGCAAGAAAAAAGTACTGAAAAATCTCTATGGCGATATCGTGAGAGACATCATGCCAATGTCTGAAGCGGAACCCGGTAAAAATCTGGAATTGAGTGTGGATCTCCGCATCCAATATCTCGCTTATCGCGAGTTAAAGTCGGCGATTTCTCACTTTAATGCCAAAGCCGGCTCTGTGGTGATTCTCGACGTTCAGACAGGAGAAATTCTAGCGCTAGTTAACCAACCGTCTTACAACCCCAACAATAGGACTAACCTAGACTTGGCAGCGGTAAGAAATAGGGCTGTAACAGATATATTTGAACCGGGTAGCACAGTGAAACCTTTTACTGTTGCGGTTGCTTTGGAGTCGGGTGAGTACACGAAGAATTCAGTGATCAACACGCATCCAGGATTTGTAAAGGTGGGTAAGAAAACAATTCCCGATCCTGTCAATTATGGCGAGCTGGACCTGGGTGGCATTATCGAGAAATCCAGCCAGGTAGGTATCACTAAACTTGCCTTGAGTCTTGACGAGTATGACATCTGGAACATGTTTTCCTCGGTAGGGTTCGGCGAAAGCACTGGTATCGGTGTGTTGGGTGAAAGTAGTGGTTTTTTGCCAAGTCACCGGCGCTGGAAAGATATTGAACGTGCGACGTTCGCCTATGGTTATGGTCTGCAGGTGACGCCGGTGCAGCTCGCAGCGTCTTATTTGACGATCGCATCTGGCGGTATCAAGCGGCCTCTGTCTCTTGTTGGGCGCAGCGCGATGGATGACCAACGTGTGATGTCTCAGGCTGTCGCTGCGGATCTGATCAAAATGTTACAACGGGTTGCTGAAAGTGGTACGGGCAGCAAGGCATCAATGGAAGCTTACACGGTTGCTGGCAAGACTGGCACGGCGCGAAAAGTAGGTAAGGCAGGTTACGACGATACTAGACACATCGCCTTCTTCGCTGGAATGACGCCAGCTGAGTCGCCACGATTAGTCGGCATTGTCATGATTGATGAACCAGAGGGTGATCAATACGGTGGTGGTGCGATCGCTGCGCCGGTCTTTTCTCGGGTGATGGCTGGTGCGTTGCGCCTTCTGAACGTCACGCCCAATTACCCCGACAAGGCGGCCTAGATGCAAGCGATGCTTAATTCTCTTCTGCCCGGTTATCATTTACCCGCAATTGCGGTAAATGGCATTGAGTACGATTCCAGAAAAGTAAAGTCTGGAGATTTGTTTTTAGCCACCATAGGCGATCAGGCGGATGGTAGGCGGTTCGTGGATGATATTGCAGGCAAAGCAGCTGCCGTGCTGTGTGAATCACCCTATCAACCCGTTCATGAAAATGATTTTGAGGTCAGTGATCTTTCTGCGCACAAAGGAACAATTGCATCGCGCTTTTATCAAGAACCTTCAGAAACCCTGAAAATTATTGCGGTGACTGGTACCAACGGTAAAACATCAGTGAGCCATTACGTTGCTCAGGCTTTATCACTGTTGCAACAGCCCTGTGGTGTGGTCGGCACGCTGGGTGCTGGATTGAACAGTGATCTTGAGGATGTCGGTATGACAACTCCGGATGCTGTCGATCTCCAGAGAATGCTATTTGAAATGAAAGGCAAGGGCGCTAATGCAGTATGCCTTGAGGCTTCATCGCACGGGCTGGTTCAGGGGCGACTCAACGGCACCAAGATAGAAACGGCGATTTTCACTAACATCAGTCGCGATCATCTCGATTACCATAATGATTTTGATCATTACAAAGAAGCGAAGGAACGCCTATTTAAATGGCCCGGATTAAAGCATGCCGTCATTAATTTAGATGATGAATTTGGAGAGGCGCTCGCCAATCGGATAACAACGCAGCTAGAAATGTCGGATCAGCAAATCGACAAGCGATCTGTTAGCAACGTTACGGATTGCATCACCTTCTCTATGCAGCGATCTGAGGCCGATGTTTACTGCAAATCGGTTGAATACAGAAAGACAGGTATCTCGGCCTCGATCGTCTACCAGGGTGAGACTCTGCCGCTAGTAAGCAAGCTTTTAGGAGGGTTCAACCTCAGCAACTTGCTGGCTGTTATATCTACTTTGCTCGTCGAGGATGTCTCTCTAAAGCAGGCTTTGCGTGCAGTCGAGCAGCTAAATAATGTCAAAGGTCGCATGGACCTATTAGCATTTGACGGTCAGCCCACAGTAGTTATTGATTACGCCCATACACCTGATGCCTTGCAGAAGGCGCTTGTGGCAACCAGACAGCACGCAGGCGGCGAGGTTTATTGTGTTATGGGTTGCGGAGGCGATCGTGACAAAGGTAAACGGCCTCAGATGGGTGCTGTTGCCGGTCGTATTGCGGATCACGCTTTTGTAACGAGTGATAACCCCAGAACAGAAAACCCATCGGACATCGTGGCAGATATCGTTGCCGGAGTTGCGCCCAACACAAAAGTTACGGTGGAAGTTGATCGCGCAACAGCAATCGCGCTAGCGCTCAATAAAGCCAAACCCAATGATTTAGTTTTGATCGCCGGCAAAGGTCATGAACCTTACCAAGAAGTAAACGGGCAGAAATTACCATACAGCGATTACTTAGTAGTCGAGCAGTATTTCAGTGAACACTAATAGAGATGTTTCTAACAGCAATGCGTCAAACGACGAGAAGATCAAGAAGGTGATTTTGGGTCTAGGAAAAACCGGACTCTCTTGTGCGCGCTACTTTTCAAAGTTGGGCGTCCCTTTTAGTGTGATGGATGCGAAGCCACGACCTGACTTGCTCTCTGAGCTGCGAAGTGTTGATCCCGAGGTGGCGTTTTCACAGCTAGATGAAGAGACAAGGTTTAGTCCTCGGGAAATAGAAGAGCTTATTGTGAGTCCGGGTATACCCTTGTCAAGTCGCGCCATTCAACAAGCGATATCGGATGGAATTGGTATCAACGGTGATGTGAATATATTCCTAAAACAGGCCGTTGTGCCGGTAGTTGGCATTACAGGTTCAAATGGTAAAAGCACTGTCACGGCACTGCTCGGTGAAATGCTCAAGAACGCCGGCTTAAGAGTGGGCGTAGGTGGCAATATTGGTACGCCTTGTCTCGACTTGATTGAGCTTGATTGCGATGTATATGTTCTAGAGCTCTCCAGTTATCAACTCGAAACGATCGGCGATGCAAAGTGTGAGTTAGCAACGGTGCTTAATCTGACGCCTGATCACCTTGATAGATACGAGAGTGACACGGATTATTATCGAACCAAGGCAAGAATCTATTCCAACGCTAACATCGCATTAAAGAATGCAGATTTGGATTTTGACTTTGCTTTTGACCATGGAACCGAAATTATAAGTTTTAGCGGAAGACAGCCGGTAGACGATAATAGTTACGGTATCCGAGCCGATAATGACGGAACTTTTTTATGCCAGGGTGAAAGACGCATCCTTGATTGTGACAATGTGCTGATGCGTGGAAGACACAATGCCGAAAATGCATTGGCAGCAATAGCGATCGCAGAGCGGTTGGGCGTTGGGGAAAAAGTCATTGCTGAAACTTTAGCGAGTTTTGCCGGCTTACCCCATCGCTGTGAATTAGTCGCGGAGCAAGATGGGACAACTTTTATCAATGACTCAAAGTCCACGAACCCCGGGTCTACGATAGCCGCGATAAATGGTTTTGCTGACTCAACTGATTCGCTGGTTGTGCTGATTGGAGGCCAGTCAAAGGGTGCCAGTTTCTCTGCACTCGGCGATGCGTTGCAAGAGAACGAGGCAAAAGTTGTTATCTACGGCGAAGACGCCCAGATATTGGAGCAAAGCTTTCAGGGATGTTCCGCAACCAAGGTATCTACGCTCGAAGAGGCTGTGAAAGTTGCCGTCGCTATCTCCTCAAGCTCAAAAGGTGATGCCGTAGTGTTGTTTTCCCCTGCGTGTGCCAGTTTTGATCAATTCAAGAATTTTGAAGTCCGTGGTGAAAAGTTTCGCCATCTTGTTCAGGAAATAAGTCGATGAATCCGTTGGCAGACAGGACCTTCCCGCTAGATCCCTATGTGGCAGGGATCGCTTCGCTTTTGCTATTTGCGGGTGTGCTGCTGGTTGGGTCTGCATCAACGGAAATTGCGGCGAGAACCTATGGCAGCTCTATGCATCTTCTGATTAAACATGTTGTCTATCTTGGCATTAGTTTGGCCGTGGCGGCCGGTGCACTGATGGTGCCAATTCGTGCGTGGCAACGATTGGACATGGTTTTGCTGTTGGTCAGCTTTGTGTTGCTCGTAGCCGTTTTGGTTCCTGGTATTGGGCATAAGGTAAATGGCAGTACGCGTTGGATATCACTTGGCTTTTTTACTGTGCAGGGCTCGGAGTTTGTTAAGTTTTTCAGCGCGGTTTATATCGCCGGTTATCTGGTTAGGCGCAAGGAAGAAGTTCTCACGACGATTTCCGCATTTGTTCAACCTTTGATCGTGCTGGGTTTAATGGTGGGTCTGCTTCTTATGCAGCCTGATTTTGGCGCCTCCGTAGTTATTATGGCGGCCAT
This sequence comes from Candidatus Azotimanducaceae bacterium, assembly GCA_965657335.1. Lineage (GTDB taxonomy): Bacteria > Pseudomonadota > Gammaproteobacteria > Pseudomonadales > Azotimanducaceae > UBA4582. The sequence goes on along the minus strand of CBFHOH010000021.1, from coordinate 61,088 downwards.
GATGGGTGCCATATTTCTGGCAGGCGTGCCATTTAGCAGGTTCTTGCCGCTGATTGCACTTGTGTTTGTTGTCACCATTGTTATTGCGCAGTGGCAGCCATATCGCCTCGAGAGGCTGACCACTTTCTCAAACCCATGGGATCATCAGTTTGACAGTGGGTATCAGCTGACGCAGGCACTCATCGCATTCGGCCGGGGTGAGTGGTTTGGGTTGGGGTTAGGGAACAGCATTCAAAAGCTATTTTATTTGCCGGAAGCCCACACGGACTTTTTATTTTCTATTGTCGCTGAAGAATACGGTGTGCTGGGTGCCGTGCTGTTTATATTTTTGTTCTTTTGCATGGTTATCCGAGGATTTTGGATTGGTCGTAATGCGCGTCGCCTCGAGCTCGAATTCCATGCATTACTGGCTTACGCGATATCAATTCTTTTAGGTGTTCAGGCGACGATCAACATCGGCGTGAATATTGGTTTATTGCCGACAAAAGGGCTCACCCTGCCTTTGGTGAGCTATGGCGGTAATAGTTTGATCGTGAGTTGTGTACTTGTCGCTGTTTTGCTTCGGATAGAATACGAAAGCAGGGAAGCAGCAGTGCACGCAGGCAACAGCAAAGGTAACGCTAAGAAAGCGAAAGCTCGAAGCGCCAGAGCACTACGCGCAGCGCCATCGCAACTTACAGGAGGTGCTTCCTGATGCGAGTGGCAAACGATGATGCCTTGAATTCTGATACGAGAGCGGTATCAAAAGACGTGCCAGAGATGAGGCGGATTAGTCTCATTCACTTTGTGGGTATAGGCGGCGCGGGCATGTGTGGCATTGCAGAGGTGCTGCTAAATCAGGGCTATAAAATCTCTGGCAGTGATATGTCTGATACACCTGTGACGCAGAGACTCGCGAGTTTAGGTGCGACCATTCAGATTGGCCACCGCGCTAGTAACGTTGTTGGTGCTGACGTCATTGTCATCTCGTCCGCCATCAGAGATACGAATCCTGAGCTGATCAAGGCAAATGCAAACCGCATACCGGTTGTTCGTCGGGCAGAAATGCTGGGCGAATTAATGAGATATCGTCATGGAATAGCCATCGCCGGGACTCACGGTAAAACAACAACCACAAGCCTCGTCGCGTCAATATTGGGGCAAGCCGGCCTTGACCCAACCTTTGTTATTGGTGGTTTGCTCAACAGCGCAGCGTCCAATGCCCGACTAGGCGCGAGTCGATACATGGTGGCAGAGGCAGATGAAAGCGACGCCTCATTTTTGCATCTGCAACCGATGGTATCGGTGCTGACGAATATTGATAGAGATCACCTCGCCAACTACGAGGGCAGTTTTGAAAAGCTCAAAACCGCGTTCCTTGAGTTTGTCCATAATCTGCCATTTTACGGTTTGCTTGTCGCCTGCTACGACGACCCGGGTGTCAAATCTATCCTGCCAGAAGTAAAGCGTTCCATGCTCACCTACGGGTTTGATCCTGAGGCTGATATCCATGCCACAAACCTCGTGCAATCTGGCGCAACGAGCCATTTTCTGGTCAAGAGAGTAGGTCACGATACGCCGCTAGAAATATCTCTTGAGTTGCCCGGTGAACACAACGTGTTGAATGCACTAGCGGCGATTGCAATCGCGACAGATGAAGGCGTGAAGGATGCGGATATTCAGCTCGGCTTGTCAGGCTTTCAAGGTGTTGGACGAAGATTCGAAAACCACGGTGAATATTTAGTTAATCCTTCAGATGAAGACTCTCGTTATGTTGTTTTTGATGATTATGGACATCATCCCAGTGAGGTAAAGGCAACGATAGAAGCGGTTAAACAGGGCTGGCCATCAAGCCGTCTTGTGATGATTTACCAGCCTCACAGATACAGCCGAACCCATGAGTTGTTTGACCAGTTCGTAGATGTACTTTCGATGGTTGACCAGCTTGTGCTGCTTGATGTTTACGCAGCCGGCGAGTCACCGATTCCCGGTGCCACGGGAGAGGATTTATTCAAGGCGATAAAAAGAAAAGCCAACACAGAGGTCGAATTTGTGACATCCATTGAAAAGGTGCCCTCGATTCTCGATAAGTTGGTCCGGGCAAACGATTTTGTGTTGACGCAGGGCGCTGGCGAGACCAGTAAACTAGCTAAGGCATTGACGGCTCGTTGGGAACACAGGCGGACTCGAAGATGAAAGACGTTAATTTAAGTTATTTCAGCGGTTTAGGCGTCTCTCGACTTCAACCAGGAAAGGCGCTGGGTATGGCGATGCTGTTTCTGGGGCTGTTAGCCACGGTTATTCTCCAGAACGAAGAAACAGGGCTAAAAATAGAGCAGCTTGCGGTGCACGGTGAAATAGATCAAGCACAGAGAAAAGCAATCTATGAGTTTGTCAAAAAGCAGGAAAAGCAGTTTCGTGACATTGATGCAGTGAAGCTTGGAGTTGAGGCTATTGGCTGGGTGCATCATGTCAATGTCATGCAGATTTGGCCAGATAAGTTAAGTATCGAAGTAGTCAGGGAGCAGCCAATCGCTTACTGGAACGATGACGCTTTTATCAACGTAGAGGGAAAAGTTTTCGAATCGGCGTACGAGGTAGGTGGTGCGCTAGCGCAGCTACGTGGTCCTGTCGGCTCCGAATCTCAAGTGATGAAACAGTATCAACAATTGACCATGGCGATGTCACCGGTGGATCAGACGATCGAAGTATTGACGCTCGACGATCGTGGTTCCTGGCAGTTTACTAATCAACACGACGTACGAGTGCTGCTGGGAAAAAACGACATTATGGAGAGGGTTCATCGATTTGTGTTAATCAGTTCAAGCGCTGGTTTTGCGACAAGTGTGGAATTTATAAAGCAGGTTGACACCCGCTATTCCAATGGAATCGCGGTTGACTGGAAAGATGATTTTGAAGCGCGAGGAATTGCCACTGCGTTCAATACGCAAAGAGAGCTAAAACTATGACAATAACAGGTAACAGAATGGTTGTTGGACTTGATATCGGCACGTCCAAGGTCGTTTGTATTGTAGGTGAGGTGTCTCCTGAAGGGGATGTTGAGATCGTCGGCATTGGCAGTCACCCCTCGCGAGGATTGAAGAAGGGTGTCGTGGTAAACATCGAGTCAACGGTGCAGTCTATTCAGAGATCAGTTGAAGAGGCGGAGTTGATGGCTGGCTGTGAAATTCGCGGTGTTTATGCGGGAATTGCAGGGAGTCATATTCGCAGCCTTAACTCGCACGGAATCGTAGCGATAAGAGATCGGGAAGTTTTCCTGCCCGACATTGATCGGGTGATTGATGCTGCAAGGGCGGTTGCGATACCGGCTGATCAAAAGATCCTACATATCCTGCCTCAAGAATTCGTCATCGATTCACAAGAGGGTGTTAAAGAGCCGCTCGGAATGTCTGGCGTCCGATTGGAGGCAAAGGTTCATCTCGTTACTTGTGCGGTAAATGCAGCCCAGAATATTGAAAAGTGTATTCGAAGATGCGGCTTGGAGGTCGAGGATATCGTGCTTGAACAGGTGGCGTCCGGATATGCAGTTCTGACCGAAGATGAAAAGGACCTGGGTGTGTGTCTGGTCGACATCGGAGGCGGTACCACAGATATTGCGATTTTTACTGATGGTGCGATCAAGCACACTGCGGTGATTCCTATTGCGGGCGATCAGGTTACCAACGACATTGCCATGGCTCTCAGGACGCCCACGCCTAATGCTGAGGAGATTAAAATTAAATATGCCTGCGCGCTCGCTTCTCTCGCTGGCGAAAACGAAACAATCAAAGTGCCAAGTGTTGGTGAAAGAAACGACAGAGACCTTTCTCGGCAGACACTCGCGGAAGTCGTGGAGCCGCGATATGACGAATTGTTTACGCTTGTACAGGCAGAGCTTAGAAGAAGCGGGTTCGAGGACCTGGTTGCGGCAGGCATAGTGTTAACCGGCGGCACCTCAAAAATGGAAGGCGTTGTCGAATTAGCAGAGGAAATATTTCACATGCCAGTGAGTATTGGCAAGCCGCAAGGTATAACCGGGCTTATTGATATCGTTAGGAATCCTATTTATTCGACGGCGGTTGGCTTGCTGCTTTATGGCAGCGAAACTCAGACCGAGTCGACCTCTAGGCCACAGGAAGAGAGTGGGACTAAGTTTACCGATAAAGTTAAAAAATGGTTTATGAAAAATTACTAGGATTAAGAAGAAGTGTTCGAGTGCTGAGGCTAATAGCAAGGCACGCTGATTTTGATTTGGAACAAGAGCCCTGTTGCTCATAGATAATAAAGTAAAACCTGGGAGGGTTGATAATGTTTAAACTTGTAGATAGCGAGCCACAAAGCGCGGTTATCAAAGTCGTTGGTGTGGGCGGAGGCGGCGGTAACGCGGTCGAGCACATGGTACGACAGGAAGTAACCGGTGTAGATTTCATTTGTGCTAACACAGATGCACAGGCGCTGCACAATCTGTCAGCGCAAACAAGATTGCAGCTCGGTGAGAATATCACCAAGGGGCTGGGTGCCGGTGCAAACCCTGAAATGGGAAAGGAAGCTGCACTTGAGGACAAAGACAGAATAGCTGAAGCGCTCAACGGGGCTGACATGGTGTTTATTACCGCCGGTATGGGTGGCGGAACGGGTACTGGTGCCGCGCCAATCGTGGCGGAAATTGCCCGCGGCATGAATATTCTTACCGTCGCTGTTGTGACTAAGCCCTTTGTGTTTGAGGGTAAGAAGCGTATGGCGTTAGCCGAGGCAGGTATCGCCGAATTGTCGCGGCACGTCGACTCACTCATTACTATCCCAAATGAGAAATTGCTTTCTATCATGGGGTCAGATGCGCCGCTACTCCAAGCTTTCGGAAACGTTGATGATGTACTTTTGGGCGCAGTTCAAGGCATCGCCGATCTTATCATTAGACCAGGCATGATCAACGTTGACTTTGCTGATGTGAGAACCGTGATGTCCGAGATGGGCATGGCAATGATGGGTAGCGGCAAGGCCAGCGGTGAATGCCGTGCGCGAGATGCAGCTGAGGCAGCTATTCACAGCCCGTTGCTCGATGATGTCGATTTCAACGGCGCAAGAGGCATTTTGGTGAATATTGCTGCAGGTATTGATATTTCCCTTGGCGAATTCGCTGAGGTCGGTTCGACGGTTGAAGAGTTTGCCTCTGAGAATGCGACCGTCGTGGTTGGTACTGTGATTGATCCAGAAATGGGTGATGAACTGCGGGTTACTGTCGTTGCGACCGGTTTGGGTCGGCCTGAACTTGAGGTTCCAAGAACAATTGTCGATAACACCAAAAAGAAAGTCGCTGGGGACGGCGCGGTTGACTACGGTGACTTTGATAAGCCAACGGTAATGCGAAAAGCGGCAATCGAAGGTCGAGCCGAACAGGCACCCGATGCAGAAAAGGATCTGGATTATCTGGATATCCCAGCTTTTTTGCGGAGTCAGGCTGATTAAAAGGCGAGATTTGGTATGGCGGGATAAAAAGTGATGTTTTATTGAAACTAATCGGCATATCAGGGGTCTCAATTTGGTCGCTCCTGATGTCCGTAGCCCGCTAAGCGCTTGCAGTCATCAAGCGAAGTGTATCAGTTCTCGATTCAGACTCGTTTGTCTGGAGTAAAGAAAGGCTTTTTGGTAACATTCGCGCCGCTTTTTCTGGAACCTGCAGCAGGACAACAACAAGAATAATGATCTATCAAAGAACGTTGAGAAATGTCATCCGGGCAACCGGAATCGGACTACACACCGGTGAGAAAGTATATTTAACCCTCCGACCTGCACCTGTTAATACCGGGGTCGTATTTATCAGAACTGATCTTGATGAAGCGATCGAAATACCGGCATTAACAGAATATGTAGGTGATACTACTCTGGCAACAACGATCACGAAAGACGGTCATGGTATTTCGACAATTGAACACCTGATGGCCGCTTTTAGTGGCTTAGGTATCGATAATGCCTTTGTTGAGGTCAGCGGTCCGGAAATGCCGATAATGGATGGCAGCGCCGCGACATTTGTCTTCCTGATACAGTCTGCTGGCATCGAAAACCAGTCGGCACATAAAAAGTTTCTGAAAATCAAAAAGAAAATTGAAGTCAGCGACCCAAATGCTGGTGCTTGGTCTGCAAAAATCGAACCTTTCAATGGGTTTAAGGTGTCGCATACGATTGTTTACGACAACCCTGTCATCAAGGAGCAGCGAGCCAGCATCAATTTTTCAACGACCTCCTTTGTAAAAGAAGTTAGTCGCGCTCGCACATTCGGTTTGATGCAAGATTTTGAACATCTACGCGAAAGAAATCTGGCTCAGGGCGGCAGCATGGATAATGCCGTCGTCGTAGACGAGTTCAGAGTGCTGAATGATGATGGTCTGCGACATGAGGACGAATTCGTCAGACATAAAATTCTCGATGCCATTGGTGACCTTTACGTCCTGGGGCACAGCATCATCGGTGAATTTACCGGTCATAAATCAGGTCACACGAGTAACCACGCGCTGCGGAGAGCTTTGTTGGAACAACAAGATGCGTGGGATATTGTGACCTTTGATAAGCCTGAAAAGCTGCCAATGTCCTACTCCACACCGGTTTTAGCTGAATAACAGCCGATAATAACCAGGAAGGTGACGTCAAGCTGGTGACGGACAATTGCTAACTTTTACCGCGTTTGGAAAGCCTAATTAGCGCTTTGCGAAGAGGTTCATCTTCGATATATTGTGCGGTTTCGGCGATGAGGCGCGCAGTCTCTGGAGATGGAGCGATCGCAGACCTTTGGGGGGGCTCAGGCGGCCTGTAGTTGGGCGAGACAGTGACTCTAATTTGCTTGATTTGCAACACTTCCCTGCGATGATTTGATCCGGCCCCCGGCAGCGGCATTTGCTCCAATGAAACTTTTATCGCCTTTTGGCGATATTTCAGCCGAGTAGCCAAAGAGGCTGACGGAGTGATGAGGTGGAGTATTCCCTCAGAGAGCGAAGCAACGTAAACTTCACCGGGAAAGGTTTGCCTTAAAGCGTTTTGAAGTTGTATAAGGTCCTGTGATTTGGAAAATATTTTGTTCAGACGAGACCGAGGTCTGCTGAACATTTGGGCAGGATCTTTGAAGTATTTTGGTTTGCGGGCCATTTTGAGGGCTAAACCTGAATGATAAAAATAGATTCACAAAGTTTGACGATGCATCCGACTGGACATAATAACCGAATTTTATGAAATTCATCATAGTTGATAACCATTCCGGCAAAGCCAGATCATTTACGGCCAATGGTCTTCTTGTGGGTCTGACTTTTTTGAGTCTGATAGGTTTCCCGACTGCCGCTGGTTATCTGTCCTATCGCCACGGTATGGGTGAGGCTGCGCTGACGAATGAGATGGTGGGTAAATGGCGACTGGTGTTAAAGGATCAGGAGCGACAAATTGAAGATGCAAAACGCGATGCGGAGAACAATCTAGAAGCCTCGGCGCTGCGCTTGGCTCAATTGCAAGCTCGAATAGTCAGATTGGACGCCCTAGGTGAGCGACTTACCAATGTTGCCGGCATTGAGGAGGGCGAGTTCAATTTTTCAAGCCCGCCGCCGATGGGGGGGCCAGAAGTTGAAAATACCGCTGCCATGCGCGGGGCACCAGACTATCTAAGAGAATTGAGCCGTTTGGCCGATGACATCGAGAGTCGCGAGCAACAACTCAGTGTTCTCGAAACCTTATTTGTTAATCGAAAAATTGAAAACGAAGTATTTATTGCTGGTAGACCCGTACGAAAAGGCTGGATGTCTTCTAGGTTTGGCATGAGAGTTGACCCAATAACGGGTAAGAGGGCTTTCCACAACGGTGTTGATTTTGCCGGCAAACATGGTTCGGACGTGGTCGCTGTCGCCGCCGGGGTCGTTGTTTACGCAAACACCCGGAGTGGATACGGCAAAATGGTCGAAATTAACCATGGCCGAGGTTTCTCCACTCGCTACGGCCATCATGACAAGCTAAACGTTAAAGTTGGCGACATTGTCAAAAAAGGGCAGGTCATCGGCGAAATGGGCAGTAGCGGTCGTTCGACCGGCCCACACGTGCACTACGAGGTCTATAAAAATGGCCGGGTAGTTGATCCATCCTCCTATGTCCAACGCGCGAGCCGTTGACCATCACAACAAACGGGTAATCTTCAAAATCGGAGATGCCACCCTAATATAAGTCATACCAGATCTTTGAAAGACCACAAGGTATGGCCGACGCACTTCTATGTGACGGCGGAAAATAGAAAACCTTCACGTTTATTTGAAACAGGGCTTCCAACGGGAAGCAAAAGAGATAGCTGAAATGGCCCTTAAAATATTAAGCAAAGTGTTCGGAAGTAAGAACGAACGCGAACTCAAACGTATGCAGAAAGTTGTTAAGAAAATTAACAGCTACGAAGATAATCTCGAGTCGCTAAGCGACCAGCAGCTAAAAGACAAACGCGTGGAATTCCAGCAACGGATGGATGCTGGAGAAACTCTGGACGTTATATTGCCCGAGGCTTTTGCAACGGTAAGAGAAGCTGGCAGGCGTGCGCTTGGTCTTCGTATATTCGACGTCCAAATGATAGGCGGCGTCGTGTTACACGAGGGCAAAATTGCGGAAATGCGAACGGGTGAGGGTAAAACACTCGTTGCGACCCTCCCGCTCTATCTCAATGCGATATCCGGTAACGGCGTTCATCTGGTGACGGTTAATGATTATTTGGCTAAGTGGGGTGCCGAGTGGATGGGTGCGGTATTCCGCCAACTAGGCATGACTGTGGGTGTCGTCTACGCAGGACAGTCCGGTGACGAAAAGCATGCGGCTTACCAATGTGATGTCACTTATGGCACTAACAATGAATTCGGATTTGATTATCTGCGTGACAACATGGCGTTCAATGAAACCGAAAGAACGCAGCGTCCACTGAATTTTGCGATTGTTGATGAAGTGGATTCAATCCTGATTGATGAGGCGAGAACGCCTTTAATCATTTCAGGCGGGGTTGAAAATTCCTCTGAACTGTATCGAGCGATTAATCAAATTGCCCCACAGCTAAAGCGTCAGGAAAAGACCGCGGAAGATATTGAGAACGAGATTGAGCCGCCGGGGGATTTTTTCGTAGATGAAAAGCAGCGTGATGTTGAGCTCACAGAAGACGGTCACTTGTTAGTCGAAAGTTTATTGGTAAAGCACGGGCTGCTAAAAGAAGGCGACTCACTTTACGGCACAACGAATCTCACTTTGCTACATCACGTGCACTCGGCACTGAAAGCACACTGCCTGTTCCAAAAGGACGTTGAGTATATTGTGCAAGACAATGAAATCGTTATTGTTGACGAGCATACCGGGCGAACCATGCCAGGCAGAAGATGGTCCGGTGGTATCCATCAGGCGATAGAAGCGAAGGAAAATGTAGCAATTACAAATGAGAGTCAGACGCTGGCCTCGACTACTTTTCAAAACTACTTCCGTTTATACAACAAACTTGCCGGCATGACTGGCACGGCAGATACAGAAGCATTTGAATTCAAACAAATTTACGGCCTCGACGTTGTTGTAATCCCTACCAATATCGAAATGATACGGGATGACAAAAATGATCTGATGTTCCTGACACTTGCAGAAAAGTACGATGCTATTGTCGACGAGATTCAGGAATTTACCGGAAACGGTGCGCCGGTGCTGGTCGGTACTGCATCGGTTGAGTCTTCAGAAATTTTGTCGACGTTGCTGAAAAAGAAGAAAATCAAACACAACGTGTTGAATGCAAAGTTCCATGAGAAAGAAGCCGAAATTATCGCGCAGGCAGGCAGACCGGGAACGGTGACCATTGCCACAAACATGGCGGGTCGAGGTACAGATATTATTTTGGGCGGTAATTGGGAAATAGAGGCCGCGAAAATAAAAGCGCCTACCGATGATAAAATCGAGGCGCTCAAATCCGAATGGCAAGCCAGTCACGACGCCGTATTGGCAGCCGGTGGGCTGCATGTTCTCGGTACTGAACGTCACGAGAGTCGAAGAATTGACAATCAGTTAAGGGGTCGCGCCGGCAGACAAGGTGATCCGGGTGTGTCGCGTTTCTATTTATCTTTGGATGATAATCTGCTTCGGATATTTGCCTCAGACAAAGTCAAAGGACTCATGAAGTCATTGGGTATGGAAAAGGGCGAGGCGATAGAGCATCGCATGGTGAACAACGCCATCGAAAAAGCGCAAAGAAAAGTCGAAACCCGCAACTTCGATATTCGCAAACAGCTGCTTGAATACGACGACGTTGCAAATGATCAGCGCCAGATGATTTATGGGCAACGTAATGAATTGATGGCCACCAACGACGTCTCAGAAACGATCAATGCACTGTGGGATGATGTCGTTTCTGAGGTGATCAGTGGTTTTGTCCCGCCTCAGAGTTTGGAGGAACAGTGGGATATACCCGGTCTTGAGGTGTCCCTCAGTACCGAATTTAATATCAAACTGCCAATTGCTAAGTGGTTGGAAGAAGATGACGACATGCATGAGGAATCAATGCGTGATCGTATTGTCTACGAGATCAAAGAAGATTACCGAAAGAAAGAAGAACAGATCGGCGATGATATTCGAATATTTGAAAAGCAGATTATGCTTCAGATTCTCGACACTCAGTGGAAAGAACACCTTGCCGCAATGGACTATTTGCGTCAGGGTATTAATCTTCGAGCCTATGCTCAGAAACAGCCTAAACAGGAATACAAGCGCGAATCATTCGAGCTGTTCGAAGAGCTGCTTCACAATGTAAAGTTTGAAGTCATTCGTTTTCTTGCGCGGGTTCAGTTTCAACCCTCGGACGATATTGATGCGATGGAACGCCAGCGCAGAGAAGCAGAAGCTAAAACTTCAATGAACTTCCAGAAAAGTGATGTCGGATCGATGGATTCATCTGAGCCTAACCCTGAGGCCGGAGCTCAGCAAGGCGGCACTCCTCAAGCCCCTTTCATTCGTCGCGAAAAGAAAGTCGGCCGCAACGAACCGTGTCCCTGTGGTTCTGGTAAGAAATACAAATCGTGTCATGGAAAGTTGACATAGCAATCAGGGGGCAAAGAGTCCCGGAACAATAATTAGTCTAGGAGCTAAATCGTGGCGGTAGGTCATTTCTCTCGTGATTTTAATGTGGTGCCTGGCGTAAGACTATCGGCTTGTGGCTGTGGCATCAAAGCCAACACTGAAGATCAAGATGTTGCTGATTTAGTGCTTTTTGAGTTTGTCGATACCACGATAACAGTTGGTATTTTTACTAAGAGTTTATTTGCTGCTGCACCGGTTGAGGTCGGCAAAAGACATCTGAGCGTGACTAACCCTACGCATTTTCTAGTGAATAGCGGCAATGCTAATGCCGGTGTTGGTGAGGCCGGTATCGGTGATGCTTTGGCTTGTTGCAAAGCGGTTTCACAGGTGGGTGGGGGTCGTCCCGAGGCGGTGATACCTTTTTCTACCGGAGTCATTGGAGAAAGGTTGCCAGTAGAGAAAATAACGGACGCGCTTGAGGAGTTGACTAAAGGCCTAGCGGAAGAGAATTGGCTAGAAGCTGCGCATGGCATTATGACAACTGATACTGAGCCAAAAATAGCAACGCGTCAGAGAACAATTAATGGCGAGCTGGTCACGGTTACCGGCATTGCCAAAGGCTCAGGGATGATACAGCCTAATATGGCGACGATGCTGAGTTACATCGCGAGCGATGTAACAGCAACAAAAGCAACGTTGAAAGCATGTCTTCTTGCGGCTGGTGATCGGTCGTTCAATCGAATCACAGTAGATAGTGATACTTCAACTAACGACTCGTGTATGTTGAGTGCAACGGGTGTGTCCTCTGTTGATATCGATGTTGATGAGCAAGCTTATGAGCAGTTTGTGCAGATGTTGAATGAGGTATGTCTTGAATTGGCGCAAGGAATCATCAGGGATGGTGAGGGCGCCACTAAATTTGTTGCAGTAGAAGTCGGCTCAAGCGAGTCCCGCTCAGATTCTTTGAGTATCGCCTACGCGATTGCGAATTCCCCATTGATGAAAACAGCGCTTTTCGCGAGCGACGCAAATTGGGGGCGTTTGGTCATGGCTATCGGCAAGGCACCGGTGGATATTGACGTCAACAAGCTTGATATATTTTTGGGCGATGTGCAGCTGATGAAAAAAGGCCAAAAAGCACAGGACTACACCGAAGAGGCGGGCAGCGAAGTCATGGCTAGAGAAGAAATTCTTATCAGAGTTGAACTCAATGCCGGAGACATTCGTGAAACTGTCTGGACCAGCGATCTGTCCCATGAGTATGTTCGAATTAATGCGGAATACAGAACCTAGGTCATGTATCTGTTTTCCTCAAGCTCGTCCTCCCTCACAGCTGCTTAGTCCTTTCTATAGCGTTCAAACCAAGCGAGAATATTGTCGACTTTGGCGATAAGTCGGGACGGTCTGCCTGCAATGCCGTGTGGTGAGTCCGGCACTCGTACCATTGCAGCGTCAATCTTTCGTAATTTCAGAGCCTGATAAAATTGCTCTGTTTCTGAAATAGGGGTTCTGCGATCAGCTTCGCCTGTCAGCAGCAACGTCGGCGTCGTTACCTGCCCCACGAGAGATAGCGGGGAGCGTTCCCAGTAGTGCTGGAAGTGTTCCCATGGCGGTCCGGGAAACTGGTGGTAAATTTGTCCAACAGAGGAATCTGCTGTCAGTGTTTTACTGATCCAGTTGATCACAGGTTTTGCTGCGGCAGCGGCATTAAATCTGTCTGTCAGTCCAATGGCATAGGCCGTCGCGATTCCACCGGCTGAACCGCCTGCGATAAAAAGGTTATCTTCATCAACAAACCCTTTGCTTATGACAGCGTCTACACCCGACATATGATCAGCAAAGTCCTCCTTGCTCGAATATTTGTATTGTAGAAGCAAAGCAAACCGTTCTCCGTAGGATGAGCTACCACGGTGATTGTCATAAAAAACAACGTAGCCAGCCGCTGCCATCAACTGTAGTTCTGCCGAGAAATAGGGGCCGTATGCAAGGTGAGGTCCGCCATGAATTTCAAGGATTAGCGGATATTTTTTTTCCGGATCGAAATCTGGCGGTAGAAGGTACCAGCCCTGAATTTCTTCGCCATCAAACGATGACGCGTAGGTTATGTTGTGAATGGATGCAAGGTTTTTGTCCGCGAGGAGGTCGGTATTCAATTGAGTCGCCAAGACCTGTTTGTCAGAATCTTTTTTCATCACAACGATATCAGCAGGGCTGTCATGTTTGCCTGAGGTAAAAGCAATCGTGTCGTTGCCACCCAGATGATAGGTGCCACTCAGGTATGGTCGGCCCAGTGATGTCCCGCTCAGACCTTCAGCGACAATTTTTTTCAGCCCCTTAAGGTCAAACGTGGCTATCTTCCTAACTGCGCGCTGGTCGAATTGCGCATAGATCATGTTTTGGGTTCGAGACCAGAAAAGGTTACTCAGTGACGCGTCAAGCGAACCTGAAAGCAATGTGCTCTCGGAACCATCTCTTCTCATAAGCTTTAATTGTGTGTTCTGGTAGGCGACTGGTTTTTTCGGAACAGCGAGGTAGGCAATATGGTTGTTGTCTTTAGAGAACCTTGGGTTGAATTCTGCTCCCTCACTGTTGGTGAGCTGGGAAAGATTGCGAGATTTCACATTCACGCTGAAAATATCACGCTCTCCGGATTCTAGTGGCCAGTTTTGATGCCGATTACTCGAAAATAAAATATTCCTGCTGTTTCGATCCCATTCGAGAGGTCCGCCATGATTGAACTCGCCATTGGTGATTTGTCTCGGTGTTCCGCCTTCCTCTGGTATCACAAAAATTTGCTCATACTCCGGCTCGACAATTCCGTTGCCGTCAAATTGGTAAGGGATCGTTTCAATGACCTTTACCGGCTCAGCCCAACTAGCACCTTTTGGTTTTTTTCTAGCTTTAGCGAGGGTGCGCGTTTTTCCCTTAACGCTCATAGTAAAAGCAATCCGTCGTCCGTCGGGCGACCAGCTAATGTGTTTGGGTGAGTTGCGAAGATTGGTGAGTAGTGCTGTTTGTCCAGTGTCCAGCCATCTAACATGAACTTGTGTGCTACCACTGGCTGATGAGATGTAGGCTAACCGGGTGCCATCCGCTGACCATCGTGGAGATGAATGATTGTTGGTATCTGAAACCAGTGGGCGATGGTTGTTGCCTTGAGCATCGACCTGCCATAGGCTGGAACGCGTTTTGTCGGTCATGATGTCATTAGAGCGTCGGACATAGACGACTGATCGACCATCAGGTGAGACCCTTGGATCGCTGGCGTATTCGAGGTCGAAGACATCTTCAGGCGTAAATAATGTGTTTTCAGCCGCGCTGATTTGAATTGTCAGTATCGTACTCACAAACATCGTGAACACTCGCGTGAAGTTTGTCATGCCTCTCTCCGTAAAATCGTTTGCCTAACAAAAGGGTTTTTATTTAGGTCCTGTGGCTACAAATAATCTCGCAGCTGCTTTTATGGTCGTCTCAGAGAAGTGCAGCAGGGTCCTGAGCGAGCATTATCACATCCAGGTCTCCGTCGAGAAAGCTGCCTGTCCGGTAGCCGAGACAAGCCGCTATCAGAAGAAGACAAATCTGAAAATTTAAGTGCAAAAGTGAGTCACAGGCTTAGGGTATCTGTATTTGGTTAGCCATTATAGGTATCAACGATTTTGACAGAATTTTCAACAACGCATTTGTCGCTTTCAGCGCGCTGTTCAGCGCAGACATGATCAGCACAACGACGCCGGTTGTGAGCTTAGAATCTGCCACGAACCCACCAATGGTTGCGAGTCGCCTTTGCTGCATGAATAAAAGAGCGATGTCGTGGCTGACGACAGTCGAAGATTAGGGCTAAGTTTGTAACCTGAAGTTCGCCTGATCCCGATTGGCGAACATACCTGTGATCATTAATCTGTCCTCAGGGTGATGTTGGTCACCAGTTTATGATTTTCTTCAAACGGAAACGCTCGTTGTTTCCATGTAACGGCAATGCAATAGTTAGTGCAGTTGATTCCGTAAGTTAAGAAGACTAGTCCCTATCAAGGTCTCTTGCAGTTGTATCATCGTGATCTGCATCCGAAGGTATGCTCCTGCGACCTTCTGCCCACTCTCCTAAATCAATCAGCTTACAGCGCTCGGAACAAAATGGCCTAAACTGGTTTGAGGTGTCCCATGGAACCTTGGTCTTACACATTGGACAGTCTACAGTCAGTCTGGTCATTGCGAATATTCCGTAGAATGATTAAATTCACCAGGTGCGCAACTCAACGTCCCATACAGAGCGTGTAAGCGCGACACCTCTTTCTCGAGAAGAGAGATGTCGCCATCGTTATTGATGACGTCGTCGGCATAGTCTAGCCTCTCTTGTCGAGTTGGCTGTTTTGCCATTATGGACTTTATCTGCGCCTCAGAATCGTTATCTCGCTGTATTGCTCTTTCCAATTGGGTCTCGGGTAAAACATCTACGACAAGGTTGCGATGAATGAGTGGGTGCTGTCCGCGCCCGCTGGACAAACAAAGAATAGAGTAGGGTGAGGTCGATTGTGCGAGCTCTTCGATTAGTCGATTCATGATGGCGGGCACTGTAACTGATTCAAGCCACCTTAACTTATTGCTATTGCTGAAAACGAGTTCGCGCAGGCGCGCTCGATCAAGCGTTTTGTCTTTGTTGACTATCTCTACACCGAAGTAATCTATAATTTTGTTGTAAGCCTCAGTCTCTGGTTCCATCACCGTACGACTAGCGATATCAGCATCCGCGATGGTGATACCTAGTTTTGCGAAGTGATTTGATACTGCGGTTTTTCCACTACCGATTCCGCCGGTCAGGCCAATGACCAGTTTGGTTGTTGATGAACTCATATCATATGGATCTTAAGTGTGGTTTAACAAAAGTTATATAGCTGTAAATCTGAGATATATATCGGTTATCTCAGCACCCCAAACGAGCGATATCCATCCCGCAATGGCAAGGTAAGGGCCGAAGGGTATCGGTTTCGATTTGTCTCTGCCAAATACAATCAGAAGTCCCCCAACAACGGCGCCGGCGAGTGAAGAAAGAATAACAATCAGCGGTAATGACTGCCAGCCCATCCAGGCACCGAGTGCTGCGAGTAGTTTGAAATCGCCATACCCCATGCCATCATAGCCGCGAACGAGCCTGAACATTGTGTTTACCGACCAGAGGCTTAGGTAGCCCGCAATCGCTCCCCAGAACGCGTATTGAAAATGCACAATAATATCAAAAGCGTTTACGATTAAACCTAGCCACAACAGTGGCAAGGTAATGTTGTCAGGCAAAAATTGAGTGTCATAGTCAATGAGTGAAAGACAGATAAGTGACCAGGTCAGTAGGCAGCATGCAAGGCTTGTCGCAGTGAGTCCGTAGTTGTAAATCACTGCAGCCGTTAATACGCCGGTTAACGTTTCCACGACGGGATACCTCAGCGAGATGCCTGTTTTGCATGAGGAGCACTTTCCGCCTAGAAAGAAATAGCTGAGAATGGGGATGTTTTCCCAGGGTTTGATATCGTGGCGGCAATTGGGACATTGTGAGTTCGGGAAGACGAGATTAAAAGGTGCTGGGGAGCTGTCGGCAGGCGGCTTAGAACCTAGAAGTTCATGTGCCTGCTGATGCCAGTCTCTTTCCATCATAATGGGAAGTCTATGGGCGACAACATTCAGGAAGCTGCCAATAAGCATGCCGAAAATAAAACCGATGAAAGCGCTGATAACCGGAAATACCGAAAAGAAAAGAGATAGTTGTGTCGAGAGGTTATCTATCATCAGAGCTGTCTATTGCTGAGACAGATTCTTTTTGAGAAGCGGCGATGAACGAGCAGAGGCCTGCGGCCAGAATCCAGCTCTAATGGCCGCCAATTGCATCACCCATCGAGAAGATTGGTAGATACATCGCGATAATCAACCCGCCGATGACGACGCCAAGAAAAGACATAATAATCGGCTCCATCAAGCTCGTGAGTCCATCCACTGCGTTGTCCACCATGTCCTCATAGTAAGTTGCTGCCTTGTCTAGCATGCCGTCAAGGGCGCCGGATTCTTCTCCAATAGAAACCATCTGAATAACCATGTTGGGGAAGACCTCAGTTTGTTTCATAGAGTAGTTGAGTTGAATGCCGCTCGAAACATCATCTTTAATTTTCTTGATCGCATCGTAATAAACGATGTTACCTGCTGCACCCGATACGGACTCGAGAGCGTCAACCAATGGCACACCGGCAGCGAATGTTGTTGATAGCGTGCGTGCAAACCGGGCGACGCAGGATTTATCAAGTATGTCACCGATGATTGGAATTTTCAGCATGAATCGCTCTTGCGCATCCCGTGCTGCTTTTGACCGTTTAAGCACCTCTCTCCGAATGTACACAATTGCCGCGATAGCTGCAGCCACGAATAACCACCATTCTTGCATCCAGCGAGACATGTTGACCACCATCTGCGTGAATTCTGGTAGTTCAGCGCCAAAACCCGCAAAAATTTCCTCGAATTGAGGGACAACTTTGATGAGCAAAATTGAAGACACGATCCCCGCAACGATTAAAACTGAAATTGGATAGCTCATAGCGCTTTTTATTTTTGCTTTTAATGCCTCGGACTTCTCCATATAAGTCGCTAGGCGCTCGAGCATAGTTTCAAGTGCTCCGGATTGCTCACCTGCGTCAATCAAATTGCAATAGAGATCATTGAAGTGCTCTGGGTTCGCCTGAATGGCATGTGCGAATGAATTACCGGCAGAAACGTCATCGCGAATTTTGAGAATAAGGTTCTTCATCGAGGGGTTGTCGATACCATCGGCAACGATTTCGAATGACTGAACTAAGGGAACGCCAGCTTTCATCATGGTCGCGAGTTGGCGAGTGAACAGCGCAGTATCGGCGGGACCGATTTTTTGGCCCGCATTGAGCAATGCGCTCAGACCGCCGCCTTTCTTACTAACTTTTGTAGGGTTAATCCCCTGCTTGCGCAGTTCTGTTTTCGCAATATTGGCATTGCTGGTGGTAATTTCACCTTTGGTCTTTTTGCCTGATCTGTCAGTTCCTTCCCAAGCAAATACTGTACTGGCTGCAGCCATATTGATTCCTCTCGTTCACCAGTGCCTGTTCGGTGTGGTGATAATGCGCTGATACCAAAGGTAAGTATCAGATTAAGCTAAAGTTTTGTTGCTAACTCCCTTTGAGTAGCAAATTAAGCGATGTGTCTTGGGTCAGATCCTAAAACTAATGACCAGAAGTGACACGATCAACCTCCTCCAGACTTGTCAGTCCATTTTTTACTTTTACCATCGCCGACTCGAAAATATTTTTGAAGCCCGCTTGTGTACACACTTCAGCGATTTCAAGAGAGTTACCATCTTCCATGATGATTTTGGATATTTCAGGCGTAACTTTAACGACCTCGTAGATTCCAATACGGCCCTTGTAACCCCCTGAGCATCGATCGCAACCGCCGGGTCCATACACTTGTAGGCCAGCATCGACATCCTCTTCTGTAAAACCCTTCTCCATTAACGCAGCCTTGGGAATGTCGAGCTTTACTTTGCAATCGCAAAGCCGACGAGCCAGTCGCTGCGCCACGATGATATTGATCGAAGTGGCCAGATTGAACGCCGGCACACCCATATTTCTCAATCGAGTAATTGTTTCAGGAGCGCTATTGGTGTGTAAGGTTGACATCACCATGTGGCCTGTCTGTGCTGCTTTAATTGAAATGTTTGCGGTTTCAAGGTCTCGTATCTCACCGACCATGACGATGTCGGGATCTTGTCGCAAAAATGAACGCAGTGCTTCACCAAAATCTAGGCCAACCTTGTGATTGACAGGACACTGGTTAATACCCTCGAGGTTTATTTCAACAGGATCTTCAGCTGTCGATATGTTCAATTCAGGTGTATTAAGGATATTAAGCCCGGTGTAAAGCGATACGGTTTTGCCACTTCCGGTAGGGCCAGTTACAAGGAACATACCCTGTGGTTTATTAAGTGCCTCTAGATACAGTGCTTTTTGATCTTCCTCGTAACCCAGGGCATCAATCCCCATTTTTGCGCTACTAGGGTCCAGAATTCGTAAACAGAGTTTTTCGCCAAATAACACAGGCAGTGTGTTTACCCGAAAATCAATTGCTTTTGATTTGGAAATTTTCAGTTTGATACGTCCATCTTGCGGCACCCTACGTTCAGAGATATCCATTTGGGACATTACTTTGAGGCGAGCGGCTATTCTGGGTGCGAGATTTACCGGGGGCCTTGCGACCTCATGTAGTACGCCGTCAGTTCTGAACCTTACCCGGTAGGATTTTTCAAATGGTTCGAAGTGCAGGTCAGACGAGTTACCTTTAATAGCATCCATCAGCATTTTGTTGATAAAACGAACGACCGGAGTATCGTCGGTTGCAGCATTGGCATCCTCTTCTTCGCTGCTACCACTTTCGTCAACGGCTTCGAGTTCCAAATCAACATCATCGCTGCCTAAATCTCCTAACCCGCCACTTTCCTGAGACTCAAGGTAGGCGTCAATGAAGGCTGTCAGCTTGTTTTCTTCAACCAACACTTCTTCCGTCGAAATGCCTGTTTGAAATTTTATCTCGTCTAATGCTTGACGATTGGTCGGATCGGAAACTGCGACGAACAGCCGATTGCCTCTGTGGAAAATTGGTATTGCGTGGTTCGCGCGAATCAGTTTTTCGTCGACTAAATTTTTTGGAATAACTTCAGGGTCAAGTGCAGAAAGGTCTAACAGAGGGGTGCCAAACTCCTCAGAGGCAGCATTGGCAATATCTTTCGGGCTCACTAATTTGCTCTGGACAAGGTGAGTTACGAAAGGAACCCGGGTTTTGGAGGCCTCTGCAGAAGCTGCTCTGGCCGCTGAGTTTTCCAGCAGGTTATCTTCGACCAGTCGCCTGGCAAGCCCGCTTAATTGCGTTGGGTTCGCAGCCATAATGGTTCCATCCAGCATGAATGAGCGCTTGAAAGTTTACATTTCAGGTGCGGGAGTGTCGATAGAAGACTGTAAGTTCTGTATCGAGATGACATCTTTTTGAAGCCCTAGTGTGACCCCGAAACCAAGAAAAAAGCGCCTCTCAGGGCTTACGGAGGTTAAAACAGTGCGCGATAATAAAGGTAATTAGCGCTGTGATTGAGAAAAAGTGACAAAAATTGTCACTTTTGGACGGCTTACATTGTATGTCCAATGCCGCTGCGCGTCACAACAGCATTGTAAGTAGTTTGTAAGCCCGTAAAATGGTTTGGAATATGTTGGCATGCTTAATGCATTATCAATCGGTGTGACTGCACAACCAACATAACGATAACCAGACAGTCTTTTCAATCTTCATAAGGAGTTAGTCCAATGAATAAAAATATACAAAAGGGTTTTACGTTGATCGAATTGATGATTGTCGTTGCAATCATCGGTATTCTCGCTGCGGTTGCCTTGCCTGCTTACCAGGATTACATCAAGACAGCCAACATGACCAAGGTAAACTCGCACTACCAAGAAGCGGTTCGGCTGGCTCGTACCACCTATGTCAAAGGTAATACACAAACTGCGCTAGGTTTGACCTCTACAGTACCTGCAACGGCTGCGGACTGGATTGCTATCTTTAATCCTTCCGGCAATCTTGCGCCGGCTGGTGGCACGAACGCATATGCTGGCACCGCCGACAGCACGAACGGTGTTGTGGGTGTTGTATCAACCTCTGCAGCTGATGTGACTATCTCATTGCCTGCTTATCAGGACCTGACAGCAACATCGATCACTGTCGCTGCAGCTGATGCGCAGTAACATGATCCGTTAAGCACTCTCTAGATGAGGGTGCCGTCATCAAGAAAGCCCGGATGGTTTATGCCTGCCGGGTTTTTTTGTTTTCTCGCCTTACTGTTTTTTGATGACACTGTCTAAGCCGAATAATACTCCCACGAGTTGACTGGCCGGGTCGTTTCATCAATGATTGATCTGTGCCATGTGCGGGGTAAATAAGTCGCATGGCTGTTACTAAGCGCCAGCGTAGAGATTCAAATATGGTGAATTATATATCTGTTAGAAAGCGGCAAGCAGGTGTTTCGCTCATCGAGATGATGATAGCAGTGGCTATTGTTGGCGTAATTGGAACCATCGCGCTCCCTGTATACCAGGATTACATCGATACCTCTAAACGCACCGTGTTAATTGAAAACATGGAAAGTATCCGTTTATTTCAAGAAGAGCGCAGACTAGATCGCGGTACATACATTGCCGGTACTTACGATCACACAGATCCGAATGTATCGGGAGGATTAACTGAACTTATTGGGTGGGCACCTCGAACAGATATCGATGAGGTGACCTACGTTGTGGACAACATAACCACAACTGGATTCCGCATCACCGCAACCCACAGTGACGGCACTGTGGAAAGCAAGACCTACTAACCGCGTGTTGTTTGCTGTCAATGGAATTTGAATGGGTAGCCATTGGTCTCGGAGATGTCACATGGATATCGTTGGCATTCTTTCTCGGCTTCCTTGCTAAGCAGCTTGGTCTTCCGCCGCTAGTGGGTTTTCTCGCTACTGGTTTTATCCTGAAGTCTCAGGGCTTCGACAATGACATCCTCCTGCAGAAGCTTGCCGATATAGGTATTACCCTGCTGCTCTTCACTGTCGGTCTAAAGCTCAATCTCCAAACACTTTTGCGGCCGCAAGTGTGGGCCGTGACGGGCATTCACATGACTGTCGTCGTCGCGGTGTTTGGTTTGGCGATATATGGTCTGGCGTTAGCCGGTGTCACGCTCTTCTCTAGCTTGGACATACAAAGTGCTCTGCTGCTTGGCTTTGCACTGAGTTTTTCGAGTACGGTGTTTGTCGTCAAGGTGCTGGAAGAGCGCGGAGAGATGACCTCGCTTCATGGCCGTATTTCCATCGGTATTCTGCTGATGCAAGATGTGGCTGCCGTGATGTTTCTGGTCGTTTCGTCAGGCAAAGTGCCCTCCTATTGGGCGCTCAGTCTGCTGTTGCTTATTCCTCTGCGGCCACTACTACAGCAAATTCTCGTTCGCATCGGTCATGGAGAACTATTAATTCTTTACGGACTACTGCTTGCTCTGGGAGGCGCCGAAATATTTGAGTCCGTTGGGTTGAAGGGCGATCTTGGAGCATTAATATTCGGCGTGGTCATCGCCAGTCATCCAAAATCGGAAGAAATGGCTAAGGCCATGTTGAGCTTCAAGGACCTATTTTTGCTGGGTTTCTTTCTCTCGATTGGTGTGTCGAGTGACCTTTCATTAGAAACTTTCTGGATTGCTGTCGTAATTACGCCACTGATCTTTCTAAAATCTGCTTTGTTTTATGGTCTGTTGACGCATTATCAGCTAAGAGCTCGAACTTCGCTGCTAACGACTGCAAACCTGACAAATTTCAGCGAATTTGGTTTGATCGTGGTTGCTATCGGCGTGGCCAACGGATGGTTGCAAAAGGACTGGTTAATTGTCATTGCGATTGCGCTATCGCTATCGTTTATCATTGCCGCTGCTGTTAACGCTGTATCCCATAATTTGTATATTCGCTACATATCTGTGTGGAAACGTTTTCAGAAGAATGAGTTGATTCCCGACGACAAGTTACTAGACCTGGGTGGTGCGACGATAGCCATTGTTGGTATGGGAGGGGTCGGTACAGGCGCGTACGACACGATGCGCGAGCGTTATGGTGAAGCTGTTATTGGTGTCGACATTGATCCAGTGACGGCGAACAATCAGCGTGCGATCGGGCGAACTGTTTTAAGAGGGGATCCCAGCGATAGTGATTTCTGGGATCGTGTTCAGGCCTCTCACACTTTGGAGCTTGTGATGCTGACCCTGCCTAAATCGAACACAACCCTTGAGGTACTCGAACGATTACGTGAAGCGTCTTTCAAGGGAGAAGTCGCGGCAATCGCAAGGTACTCCGACGAGGTCCAAGCGCTCGAGGATGCAGGTGCCGCGACTGTTTTCAATATCTATACTGAATCCGGCGTGGGGTTTGCTACCCATGTATCGAACGAATTGGTGATATCAGAAAGTGATGTGATGATTTAATCAACTCGTAAACAATGTGTCTGGTCGCGACCGAGAGGCTAGTAAGTTAAGACCGCGAGACGTAAAAAACACCTATGCATAGTGGCTTAAGGCCGAGTGGCTCTAAAAACAGGCAGCTTTGGTAGCAGTTTTTTACCCACCCAAGTCTGTGGCTCTGGCGTACCTGTTTTGACGTACGAAAGTGCAACAAGGTTCTGAAGATTCCATTGGACATTGAACCTCGCTGGTGCTGTGCCCGTGAACAGTAGTTGGTCTCCAATACTAATTTTAGTATCGGGCTCAGGTATGCAAAACGCGCCTTGTTTGTTGCGGTGGTAAAGAATGATGAGGGGTAAGTTTTCATCACGATTGGTATGGCTGAGTGTCAGATGCCTAATTAGTACATCGTCGCCTCTTCTAATTGTTTCCGTTACCGCTTGCGCATCGCTATCACCGATAGTAACTGACCAGGTTTCCGGCAACTGATCAGGACAGATATGACGAAGCTCGTCTAAAAGAACGCTTGCCCAGGCATCGTTATGTGCACGTGCGAGGCTCAAAAATTCGTCGATCATTGGGTTTGTGAGCAGTGTTCTAATGTTTTTTGCGATCACGTTACTTGATTCCATCACAATGTCTGCTTTGGACTGACGGAAAAGGTCAGCGTTTGCCTGTTTGTTCTGTCGAATGATGACGAACAGGTCTGGGTTTAGCAGACGGGCCGTCACAATAATTGAGAGATTGTTTGAGTCGTCGTTGCTACCCGCAATAATGCCGATTGCGTCAGAAACGTTAGCCTCTGTGAGGGTGCTTACACCGGTGCCGTCACCGATGACTGCATTTTCCGGCATATCTGGTACTGACGAATTCGGTTCAATAATCTGAGCAGTCAAACCGTGATTAAGGAATTCC
This sequence comes from Candidatus Azotimanducaceae bacterium, assembly GCA_965657335.1. GTDB lineage: Bacteria > Pseudomonadota > Gammaproteobacteria > Pseudomonadales > Azotimanducaceae > UBA4582. Next base: position 37,121 of record CBFHOH010000021.1, on the reverse strand, counting down.
TCATAGATTGCCCGGCCGAATCTGCCATATCCGCAAATAATCCAACGGCCCTCGGCAATTTTAAGCTTCGATGGTAGTGGCTCATCCAAGGCTCTTCTAAACCATTCATTTAACGCGTATTGGTTTGGTGATTGTGCCGCCATCACGAGTTGTCTTGAAAAAGTTCGAAAAGGGTTAATGATGTGATCAGTACCAAATGACATCATGTTGTCTTCAACGCTGCTAGAGTCCGCTCGGCAGATGACATTGATGTCAGGGTTTATTACCTTCGCAGTGATGGCAATGTGAAGATTAATAGCATTATCATCTGTGAGTGCTACCACTGCCTTGCAGTAAGGGTTGCCAACGCCTGCCATCACTAACTTTTCAGGATCGGACGCGTCAGCACAAATACTTGGCACATCCATTGGAAGGTCATCAAGCAACAGAGCATCAAGCCGGTTCTGAGCAATGTCGATAACTGTTGCCTTAATAAATCGCCGGCGAAGGGAGCGGACAAGTTTTGTGCCCGTGTCGCCATGTCCAGCAATTAGAAAAAATGGTTCTCGTGCTTTTTTGACGCTAAGGCTAAATTGGTAGTCGAAAAAGGCTTTTTTGAGCGTCTCGTTCTGCAGCAAAGAGATCAGGCTGCCAACGGCGTATATCCATGTTGCAACGGTAATATAGACGAAGACGAGGGTCCACATTCTTTGAATATCGGTGAAGGGATAAGGGATTTCTCCGAACCCGATGGTGGTGCCCATGAATGTAACAAAGTAGAACGCATGAAAAAAATCCATGTGCCAGACATTGCCCTCGTCATCAAGACCGGGCAGCAGAGTTAAACCCAGAGTAGCCACTGCGTAAACGATAGAGAGCAGCAGCAGCGGGGGGCGCATGCGTCTGAGAATAAGAAATAAGACAGTATTCACGGCTGGTTACCCCGTAATTTGGCTAGCGACGTAACAACACCGTTTCAATCGTTAGAAGTGCGACAGAAATCATGTTTGCAATCACCGCGCCACCAGCAAGAGAAACGATACTTGCCATCGTGCTCGGCTCAAGTCCAAGTTCTGTCACGTAGTTGGCGTAACTCCAGACGCTCGCAGCGGCGACAAGTTGAATATCGGCGACGAGACTACTTGCGAGCAATACTGCCCCCATATGCGATCGGTCACCAAACTTGAGAATGGTTGCAACGGCATTGACGAAAATTGCAGCATAAAGCTCGTTTGGATGATGGTGAGCAGGATTATCAATATCGCCAATGAAGAAGCCGAAGTTTAATGTGAGAGCGAGAATGATAGTGAAAGCGAAAACAACTTTTTCCAGATTCATTTATGACTTAGCCTCATGGTCGTGCGTGGGTGACTGTCAGACAACGCGTTGTGAGTAGTTGTTGTGAAATGTTAGAGCGATCATTGTAGTAGGGATTGCGTGTATCTCAAACCAGTGTTTGAAAGATCGTTTGGGCAGCCTTTAAAAAATGCCGCTTGTTTTTCATGGAACACAGTGGGTTAATCAGTCAATGAATGGACAAAAAGCAGAAGGGGAAAATAATGGGTGAAACAATTCAATTAAAAGCCGCTGACGACGTAACCATCAGTGCTTATCTGGCTGTGCCCGACGGCGTCTCAAAGGGCGGCGTCGTTGTTATTCAGGAGATATTTGGCGTAAACAATCACATTCGTGAAGTCTGTGATGAATATGCCCGCGATGGATTTACTGCATTAGCCCCGGCGATCTTCGACCGCATACAACCTAGGTGTGGAGTTGGGTTACGAGGGCGCGGATATGGAAAAGGGTATTGAACTGGCGCGAGGCAAGTTGCAAATTCCAAAGGCGATGCTCGATGTTCAAGCGGCGATTGATCATCTTGGCGCATCAGGTCCGGTCGCGATGGTGGGTTACTGCTTCGGTGGTCTGGTATGCTGGCTCAGCGCCGCCCAACTTTCAGGGCTCAGTTGCGTTTCTGGTTATTACGGCGGTGGCATTGCCGGCATGCTTGATTTGAATCCAAAGGTGCCAACAATGCTTCATTTTGGTGACAAAGATGCTCACATCCCATTGTCCGATGTCGATTTAATTAAAAATGCGCACAGCGATGTTTCTGTGTATGTATATGATGCTGATCATGGGTTTAATTGTGACCACAGGAGCAGCTTTAACGAAGCAGCCTCGCGGATCGCGAAGGAAAGGACACTGGAACTTTTCGAAACAAACTTGCGCTAGCGATCTGAGGGACGACACTCCGAGCACCGCTGTCTCGTGACTATCCCTCTTCGATCAAACGTAAGGAAAGGTCTACCGCATGCAGATGTTTTGTCAACGCGCCAACCGAGATGTACTGTACGCCAGTTTCGGCGATAGCGATAAGATCCTGCTCCGATTCGATGCCACCGGAGGCTTCGAGACTGATTTCCTTTTGGAGACTTTTGATTGCCGTTGTCATTTCCTCAGTAGAAAAGTTATCTAGCATAATCCAGTGTGGTTCTGCATCCACAGCCTCTGCAAACTCGAGCAAGTTTTCAACTTCGATTTCTATTCGACGATCAGGATAGAGATGCTTTGCTCGGTTAACCGCATTAGCGATTGATCCGCACGCCATGATGTGGTTTTCCTTGATAAGAAATGCATCAAACAGTCCCATTCTGTGATTAGACCCTCCGCCACAGGAGACAGCATATTTTTGAGCACGCCTCAGGCCTGGAATGGTCTTTCTCGTGTCGAGAAGTTGCGCCTCCGTGTGTGAAATCAGTTGGTTGTAATAGTGAGTTTGAGTTGCTGTAGCGGATAATGTTTGCAGAAAATTTAATGCGACGCGTTCGCCCGTGAGTATGCTTCTGGCGCAACCTTCAATAGTGAGTAACAGTTGATTGGCTTCGATTCTGTCTCCATCTTTGACCTGCCATAAAATGGTCAGCGATGGGTCAATTTGGAAGAAGACCTCATTAACCCAAGGGATCCCGCATACCGTTGCGTCGTCTCTGGAGATAACCTGAGCTTTGGCCTTGATTGCTTTATCAATCAGCTCAACTGTTACATCACCGGTACCCAGATCTTCCCTGATGGCGTTACTTACGGTTTGTTCAAGTTCTGAAAAGTAGTTTTTGTCTGTTTCTATCATGGTGTTGTGCATGTGTCAGATGAATTAATAATACTAAATTTACTCGTTCGAGAGTTGGCGAAGTGTCAACGTTCCGCCGCGTTGGGTGAATTCGACTTGTTTAAGTGCGCTCATGCCCAAAAGAATCGCTGGTGGAGGCATGCCCGGGTTGATGCTGGCGCTGACGCCGTACAGAGTAATATCACCTATTTTCAGCTGATCGAGAACCGTCGAGTACACAGTGATATTACCATTAGCGGTAGATGCAATGCTGGGCGCGCCCCGCCGAAGGCCATACTCCGAGGCCAATGCCGCGGGTATGACAACGTCGGTAGCCCCTGTGTCGAGCAAAAATTCCGCGGTTCGATTGTTTATTGTTCCGTTGACCAGATAGTGACCCTGCCGATTTCGCTCCAGCGTGACCTCCAGCGCTTGTGCCTTTTTCAGTGTTGAGGGTGATCGATTCGGGTTGCGTTGTTGCTCCTCTGCTTCTGAGAAAAACAGCGTTAGCAAGCCCATTCCTAGGATACAGGCTACTGCCATCATCCCCGTTCCCATTGTTTTCGTCTCCATATCAAAAGATTAACACATCTGAGTGTAAGCGAGTGAAGTGACTTGTTATCATGCGGGTCTCCCGGGAATTCTAGTTCGGTGATCGAAAGGATCAGTGATGGAAATTATCGACGGCAGACTGGACGTTGCCGAGCAACATTTATCAGAAAATTGTGATGGGCGTCCGAATGCCCGATTGGACCTAATTGTTATACATTGCATTAGTCTGCCCGCCGGTCATTTTGGTGGTGATTTTATTAGGGCGCTCTTTTGCAATCAGATTGATCATGCAAGCCACGCTGATTTTGATAGTTTGACGGGCATGCGCGTCTCGAGTCATTTACTTATTCGTCGAACCGGTCAAATACTGCAGTTTGTGCCTTTTCATCAAAGAGCGTGGCATGCCGGACAGTCGATTTTTGATGGCAGGAACGACTGTAATGACTTCTCTCTCGGGATAGAACTAGAAGGCACCGATGCGAGTGAGTTCAACGATATCCAATACGAGCGTTTGGGTGAAATTTGCAGATGTCTGGTAGACACCTACGCTATTCCCGAGAAAAATATTGTCGGACACAGTGACATCGCACCTGGTCGTAAAACGGATCCAGGCACCTGTTTTGATTGGGCACGGTTGCAGAGACTCATGGTCGCATAGTGATGGTTCAAAAGAACTCATGCCGTTTACTCGTCAGAATGTTGCTGCAAATCGTCGCGCTATTGGAAGGGCTCTCAATTGTTTCAGGACAGGCATTCGCAGCAGGATTCCACGAGGGTGTCGATGATTTGGGCAATCAGATCGTGCTCGAATCACCGGCGGTTAGAATCGTTTCGCTTGCGCCTCATTTGACCGAAATCCTGTTTGAACTCGGTGTGGGCGACAACATAATAGCGACGGTGAGTTATGCAGACTTCCCTGTGGAGGCAAAGCAAATTCCAAGGGTGGGTGACGCATTTTCGGTAAATGTTGAGCAGTTGGTCGCGATGCAGCCAGATATTATATTCGCCTGGGAGACCGGCGGGGCCAATAAATCACTCAAACGTCTTGAAAGTCTGGGTTTTACGATTTTCAGGAATGAAGCGCCGACGCTGGCGGGAATAGCCGATACGATAGAGCAAATAGCGGTGTTGGTTGGTAAAGCGGAAGCGGGACTGCTATTGAGTCATCAATATCGAGCTAGGATGGCTCAACTTGCAAGAGTGCCAGTCATTAACGGATCAACTGAGGTCAATTCGGCAAGAGTATTTTTCCAAATTTCTGATCAGGATCTCTACACTGTTAATGGCCAACATTTAATTGGTCAGGCGATCAAACTTTGCGGTGGAGAAAATCTGTTTGAGGGCGTACCGATATCTGTACCGCTTGCCAACTTGGAGTCAGTGCTAAGAGGCCAGCCAGATATAATTTTTATTACTCGTCTTCCTGCAACACCAGCGTCACCCTGGGAGGACCGATGGGGTCAGCTGCTTGGTGACCGCACGCAAATATTGCCCGTCGACCCTAATTTAATATCGCGCCCCAGTACAAGAATGTTGGATGGGGTGGAGTTTATGTGCAGCGCAATAAGAGGTGGTCGTCAAGTTATCGCCCATTGAGAGTTGTTTATTCTCCACGTCAGAGTAGAATTTCCATTAATCTCGGTTCCACACCGCTGGTGGCTCGGAACACCAAACAAGCATGAACAAAACCCCTGAATTGCGAAAAATGGTTAACCTTCGGCGGGCCAACTTTCGTAGAAATACCTAATCTAGAAATATTTTGGCCCGATTGAGGATATGTCGAGTCATAGCATGGAGAAGTAGATGGCTGTCGATACAAATATACCTGATTCTTCCGACAAAGAAGCCGTGGATATAAGTCCAAGGAAAGTTGATTCAGATCCTGTTGAGACCAAAGAATGGTTGGAAGCGATAAATTCCGTCATTGAGCAGGGAGGTGTTGAGAGAGCTCAGTACCTTCTCCAAAGACTCTCGTCGAAAGTGACTGAGACCGGTGCCCAGTTACCCTACGCAATTAATACACCTTACAGAAATACGATCCCCACAAGCCAAGAAACGAGGATGCCAGGCGACTTGTTCATGGAGCGGGGTATTAGATCGCTTATCCGCTGGAACGCGATGGCAATGGTCATGCGTGCCAATATGAAAGATGGGACGCTTGGCGGACACATCTCGAGCTTTCAATCTGCGGCTACTTTGTACGATGTCGGTTTTAACTATTTCTTCCGTGGACGCAGTGAAGAACACAAAGGCGATCTTGTTTACATTCAGGGTCACTGCGCGCCCGGTATCTATGCTAGATCCTTTCTTGAAGGAAATCTTGATGAAGAACAGCTAGATAAATTCAGGCAAGAAGTCGATGGCGATGGGCTATCCTCTTATCCTCATCCCTGGTTAATGCCGGACTACTGGCAGTTTCCAACAGTCTCAATGGGGCTCGGGCCGCTGCAGGCTATCTATCAAGCGCATACGATGAAGTACCTGCATAATCGAAATTTAAGCGATTCTGGTGACAGGAAAGTATGGTGTTTCACCGGTGATGGAGAAATGGATGAGCCCGAATCACAGGGCGCGATTGCTCTGGCTGGTCGAGAAAAATTAGATAACCTCATCTTCGTTGTTAATTGTAATCTGCAGCGACTTGATGGGCCCGTTAGGGGAAATGGAAAAATCATTCAAGAGCTTGAGGGAAGCTTCCGTGGCGCTGGCTGGAATGTCATAAAAGTGGTCTGGGGGCGTATGTGGGACCCACTGCTTGAGAAAGATAAACTTGGCCTCTTGCAGCAAAGGATGGATGAAGCGGTTGATGGTGAATATCAAAACTATAAGAGTCACGATGGTGCCTACACCCGTGAGCACTTTTTTGGGAAGTATCCTGAAACGCTGAAAATGGTAGAGGACCTCACCGATGATGATATATACAGACTAAATAGAGGTGGCCACGACCCTTACAAAGTGTTCGCAGCTTACGCCGCAGCATCGGCGCATAAAGGTCAGCCAACGGTAATTCTCGCTAAAACGGTCAAAGGCTACGGCATGGGACCGGCAGGTGAAGCCCAGAATATTACTCACTCGGTCAAGAAGCTTGAAATTGAGGCGCTGAAAAAGTTCCGTGATCGGTTTGATATACCGCTACCGGATTCTGATTTAGAGAAAGTGCCCTATTATCGACCACCAGCCGACAGTCCGGAAATGCGATATCTGCACGAGCGAAGGAAAGAGCTCGGCGGATCTTTGCCAAGTCGCAAACCAGACTTTGAGGCGCTGACTGTGCCGGGTGTCGATTCGCTCGAGTCAGTCACCAAGGGTACGGGCAAGCGGGAAATATCAACAACAATGGCTTTTGTTCGAATACTCTCCGCACTGATAAAGGACAAAGAAATAGGCAAACGAATTGTACCTATCGTACCCGATGAGGCCAGAACTTTTGGTATGGAAGGTATGTTCCGCCAGCTAGGTATTTACTCTTCAGCGGGACAGTTGTACGAGCCTTCCGACAGCAGCCAGGTCATGTACTACCGTGAAGATATTGACGGTCAGGTGATGGAAGAGGGTATTAATGAGGGCGGCGCATTTGCTGCCTGGTTGGCAGCGGCAACCTCGTACACAAACAATGACTACCCACTGATACCGTTCTACGTGTTCTACTCCATGTTTGGATTTCAGCGTGTGGGCGATCTATGTTGGGCAGCAGGTGATCTACAGGCAAGAGGTTTTCTCATTGGGGGTACAGCAGGACGAACGACTCTCAATGGAGAGGGCTTGCAGCATCAGGACGGTCACAGTCATATTCTCGCGGGCACGGTGCCCAATTGCGTAACTTATGATCCCACCTACGGCTACGAGTTGGCTGTAATCATTCAACACGGTTTGCAGGAAATGTACGTGGATATGAAAGCCAAGTACTACTACATCACCGTGATGAACGAAAACTATACTCAGCCAGCGATGCCAGATGGTTGCGAAGAAGGCATTATTAAAGGTATGTATCTGCTGAAGAAAAATAGTAAGAAAAGCAGTAGGAAGGTTGTGCAGTTGCTAGGTTCGGGCACTATTCTCCGCGAAGTGATAGAAGCTGCAGCGATTTTGAAAGCAGATTTTGATGTTGATGCTGACGTATGGAGTGCGACCAGTTTCAATGAACTGCGAAGAGAAGGCTTGACTGTTTCCCGTTGGAACATGTTGCACCCGGAAGAAACACCAAAGCAATCTTTTGTTGAGGAGTGCCTCGAGGGCACTCAGGGTCCAGTGGTTGCATCCACTGATTACATGAAGAGTTACGCAGACCAGATTCGGGAATTTATTTCGGGTACTTACACCGTACTCGGAACGGATGGCTTTGGTCGAAGCGATACAAGAGAAAGGCTGCGTCACTTTTTTGAGGTTGATCGCTATTTTATTGTCATTGCAGCGCTCACTGCCTTGGTTGATGACAATGTTGTCGACGTTGGCCAGGTCACCGCTGCAATCAAAAAATTTGGTATTGATCCAGAAAAAGTTAACCCCGCGCTCAGTTAAAGCAGGGGTGGGGTAGAGGCGAGCAAATAATATTGGCGCAGCTACATTCGCCATTTTGAATGGGAAGTTAAAGGATAATCGAGATATGGCCCTGCAAGTGCTGGTTCCTGATGTCGGCGATGCCGCCGAAGTTGAGATAATTGAAATTCTTGTATCTGTTGGCGACGTGATTGCCAAGGATGACTCCCTTGTCGTGCTGGAGTCAGATAAGGCCAGCATGGAAATACCGACACCCGAGAGCGGCAAGGTGATTTCAATCGCGGTGAAAGAAGGCGATACCGTTGATGAGGGCGCCCTGATTATTGAGCTGGAAGTCGAAACAGCTGTTGAACCTGCAAAGCAATCTGCCGCGAACGAAAAAGACACGTCTGAACCTGCTTCTGATCAAAGCCAAGAATCGAAGGTTGCACCAGAGGTTGGTCAAGTTGCGTCGGCTCGTTCTGAGTCTGTGCTGACAGAGCAGACGATCACCGTGCCCGACGTCGGCGGGGCTGATGAGGTGCTGGTAACCGATATTCTGATAAAAGTCGGCGATGTATTAGAAGCCGAAGACTCTCTCGTCGTTCTGGAATCAGACAAGGCGAGCATGGAAATACCCACGCCCGTTGCTGGTGAGGTGATCGAGCTTTTAGTGAAAGAGGGCGCTGAAGTGAAAGAAGGCGATGCGCTGGTCAGGCTCATGTCTGCCAACCACGCCTCGGGTCGCGGTGAAATCGGCAGCGCGC
>CBFHOH010000021.1:12740-28154 GCA_965657335.1 Candidatus Azotimanducaceae bacterium | reverse complement strand
TACAACCCACAGCAACATCAGCCACGACGGCGGAAACCAATGCTCGGGTTCATGCGGGTCCTGCTGTGAGAAAACAGGCGCGGGAGTACGGCGTTGATCTCGGGGAAGTCACACCTACCGGGCAGAAAGGCCGGATACTAAAGGAAGATATTCAGCACTTTGTTAAGCAACGTTTGAGTCAGACTACTGGTGGCAAGTCAGATGCCGAAGCATTAGGCGGAGGTATTCCTCCTATTCCAGATATCGATTTCTCAAGATTTGGTGCGGTAGAAATGGTGCCGCTCTCAAGAATCAGGAAAGCGAGTGCTAAAAATTTGCATAGAAGCTGGGTTAACTTACCCCATGTAACTCAGTTTGATGAAGCCGATATTACGGAGCTTGAAGCATTTAGAAAGACGCAAAACGCTGAGCTTGCCAACAGCGGTACAAAAATCACACCTCTGGCTTTTCTCGTCAAAGCCTGTGTGAACGCATTAATTAAATACCCACAATTTAATGCTTCAATCGAATCCAGTTTCGACCACATGATATACAAGCAGTACTACAACATTGGCGTTGCGGTCGAGACCCCCGATGGACTCGTTGTGCCTGTGATTAAGGACGCAGATAAAAAGGGCGTGATTGAGCTTGCGCAAGAAACTGCTGAACTTGCGGCCTTAGCACGAGAAAAGAAACTCCCGATGGATGCAATGCAGGGAGGCACCTTCTCGATATCAAGTCTTGGCGGCATTGGCGGCACTGCATTTACACCGATCGTGAATGCACCTGAAGTTGCAATCCTAGGGGTGTCCAAGTCGAAGATGGCGCCGGTGTACAACGGCAATGAATTTGAAGCTCGCAATATATTGCCGCTGTCGCTGTCTTACGATCATCGTGCCATCGACGGCGCAGAAGCAGCGCGCTTTACTGCCTACATCGCGCAGGTGCTTTCTGACCTCAAACGACTAATTTTGTAGGATTGAACTAACCTTTTTGCCAAAGAACTTCCTCTACGTTTTGTTCTCGGGCAATGTATCGGGCAAGCACAAACAAGTAATCTGAGAGTCGGTTAAGAAACTGCAAGCCTTCTGGGTTAGTCGATTGTTCGGGTTCATTCTGAAGTGTGACTAGGTCTCTTTCAGCACGCCGGCAAATGCTTCTTGCGAGATGGGCTTGAGCGATAAGCGCAGAGCCGCCCGGTAAAATGAAGTTTTCCAGTGGCTGCAAATGTTGATTTAGCGCATCCAGTTCCGTCTCGATTTTTTCAACGTGCGCTTGGGTAATTATCTGGTAACCCGGGATTGATATTTCGCCGCCCAGATCAAAAATCCTGTGCTGGCAACCACGCAAGAAGCCTGCCATCGGTGTGAGGCCAGGTTCGTTAGCGCTGATTAGCTGCTCGACAAGAAGACCAATCCAACTATTAAGTTCGTCAACACTGCCCATAGCGTGAACTCTGCTGTCGTCTTTGTTTATTCGGGAACCATCGCCAAGTCCTGTTTCTCCTTTGTCTCCGGTTCGTGTGTAAATTTTACTAAGTCTTTTTCCCATTTAACGTTCCTGAATGTAATCGCCCGTTCCAGCGAGCTTTTAAGCGTGGGTTCAAACCGATAGGTGAGATACTACCACTTGGTTAGAAATATTAGCCTGTGCAAGGTTACGTTTTGCAGTGTCTATCAATGTACCCATATTGGGAGGTCCGGTTTCAGCCTCACTTGCACAGATACTCATTGCGATGTCGGGCGTGAGAAAGCCGAGCGTCGTTTGAAAACTTTTTAGTCTCACACCGTCGTAAATACGCTGATAACACGCTGCGGTGCATTGCTCGATTGTCGGTTGCAGCAATACGAGCGCAAATAGTCCTTCTCCGAAATACGCAACGGTATCCATCGGCCGAACCAAGTGCCTCAGTTTGTCTGAAACGGCTATCACAAGCTCATTAGCAATGCGTTCCTCGTATTTTACGCTTAATTCCTGATAGTTGTTGATCGCGAGCATCAAAAGGCACACTGCTCCTCCTCTTGATGCGATCTGACGAATCGAGTCGTTCAACTTTTGCTCTGCATACTGTTTGTTGCCAAGTCCCGTAACGGGGTCGAGAAGTTGACCGTGCTGAAGTATGTCGCATCGATTCTGAAGCTGGCTAGTTTGGGTGCTTAGCGCGTTGATTTTTTCTGAGATGCGGGCACCCGCAAGCGTCATTTGTCGAATCATGACCTCGTCTTTTGCCGGGCACCACCCGTCAACGCATTGAGCGAATCCAAGTCGAACATCCTCTCTGCATGTTTTGTCCAATAGTAATGTATAGGAAAAGTGGTTTCGATCAGAGTCAATATCCTTGATTGCCTCGGCTAGCTCTACACCAGTCATATCGTCGAGTTCGGCTTCTATGATGACAACAAAGCCCGGGTTTTTCTCCAACAATTGAAGCGCCTCAACGGCGGAATAGCAGATCTTTTTATGCTTAAAAGCTGCGAGTGCGCCACTATAGAGTGTGATGTCGGCGTTTGGCTTTGATACGACGACGATCTGTTTACTTAACATGCGTTTCACTAAACCCGGGATTGAGGATGCTGATCGTGAATTGGATTGCAACGGGACAAATCGATTCTGGTATGCTTCTACAAAGTGAGTAAGTGTAATGAATACAAGAGGAAATAGACATGCCATCGTTCGACGCAGTATCAGAGGTTGATTTGCAGGAGCTCAATAATGCTGTGGACCAGGCTAACAGGGAGATTGGAACGCGATATGATTTTCGTGGTGTTGATGCGAAATACGTGAGAGTTGAAAACGAAGTCACGCTTACTGCGGAAGCTGAGATTCAGCTGGACCAAATGTTAGATGTTCTTCGAGCAAAGATGGTCGGTCGAAAAATTGATGTCAAAGTGCTTGAGGTCGGCGACCCGAGGCCTAGTGGTAAAGTGATTCATCAGCATGTTCTCGTGCGCCAAGGAATTAATACAGATCTGGCGCGGAAGATTGTCAAAATGATCAAGGACAAGAGGATGAAGGTTCAAGCCGCCATTCAGGGTGATAAAGTCCGGGTTACCGGCAAGAAAAGAGATGACCTTCAGCAGGTCATGGCGCTCATTCGCGAGAGTGACCTCGATATGCCGATTCAGTTTGATAACTACCGAGATTAACGAAGCTTATGCCTGCCGACAGGGACGCGACTGAGGAAATGAGCTGGCGCGAAGTGCTGGCCATCTACAAGCATCCCCGTGTAATAGCCATGGCTTTTTTGGGCTTCTCCGGTGGATTGCCATTTTTACTTGTTTTTTCCACGCTGACTGCTTGGTTGCGTGATGAGGAAGTCAGCAGAAGTGCGATAGGCTTCTTTGCCTGGATAGGTATTACGTACTCTATCAAAGTGTTTTGGGCACCAGTGGTCGATCGGTTAAGGCTACCGATATTGGGCAGATTAGGGCAGCGTAGGTCATGGATGCTAGCGGGTCAGATTGGTATTGCAGCGGGTCTTTTTTGTATGTCTTTGGTTGGTACTGCGGACTTGTTTTTGTTGTCGGCGTTCGCCTTGTTGGTTGCTTTTTCCTCGGCGACTCAGGACGTCGCGATAGATGCATATCGTATTGAGGCGGTTACCGACCGTTATCAGGGCGCGATGTCTGCGACCTATATCTTTGGTTACAGGGTTGCGCTTTTAGTCGCCGGCGCCGGTGCATTTTACCTTGCAGACTTTTTTTCATGGACGGTGGCCTATCAGTTAATGGCTGCCACGGTTTTCTTGGGTATTGTTACCGTTATACTCGTTTCCGAGCCGGAGCCGAGTGAGACCAAGCCTGCGACGCTGGCCAGCGAGCAAATGGTCGTTGATTTTATTGCCAGAACTAAAATGAAACCCGGCAAGTTACGGGATCTCAGGGCTTGGATGATTGGCGCTATTATTTGTCCTTTTGTCGATTTCTTTCAGCGAAACGGTAAGTTTGCGATCGTTATTCTGGTTTTTATATCAGTATTCCGACTTAGCGATATTGCGATGGGGATCATGGCAAACCCTTTTTATCTCGATATGGGGTACACAAAGTCCGAAATCGCAAGCATCGCTAAACTATTTGGGTTTTTCATGACAATCGCTGGCTCAGCCATCTGCGGTTTGCTGGTCGTAAAGTGGGGCATCCTGCGCCCTTTGTTAATCGGTGCCGTCGCTGTCGCTTTAACAAACTTATTGTTTGCGTTCCTCTCAACTTTGGAGCCGGAGCTCACGTGGCTGGCTATTGTGATCAGTGCAGATAATATTAGCGGCGGGTTTGCCGCCACGGCATTCGTCGCGTACCTTTCCAGCTTGACGAACAGAGCCTATACGGCAACGCAGTATGCGCTGTTTAGCTCTCTTATGACGCTACCTGGCAAAGTGATCAGTGGTTTCTCCGGTATTGTTGTTGACGCAGAGGGGTATCTGACATTTTTCATCGTTGCCGCGGGTTTAGGTTTGCCGGCAGTCGTGCTTGTCGTTATTTTGATGCGGCGAACTGAAGACGTTGCGGGGAACGCTGCGAACGTTCAAACATGAGAGTGTGCGACCTGAGTCAGGGGTGCCATTGATAAAGCGTGAGCTTAACGCGACCATTGATTAGCGCAATACCTTCCGCCTCAAGCCGCTGCTGCTGCTTAATATTGTTTGGGTTAGATATTTTCCCTTGGCTGTTGATTACACGGTGCCAGGGGATTTTTGTATCTTCGGGTAAGCGGGAAAGTACGCGCCCAACCATGCGGGATTGAGCCGGAAATCCAGCCATCGACGCAATCTGGCCATAGGTTGCTACTTTGCCCTTCGGAATAGCAAACACGACTTGCCAGACGAGCGCCTGCACTTGCTCGGTTTTCGTTTTGGTTCGTGAATCGTTTTTGGTCCTCGTCACAATAATTCGCCGTTTTAAGGGATAACTAGGGCTCACTGGTTCTTAATTCTCGCATGTTTCCCGAAAACATCGAATTAGTGGAAATAAATTGAGGCTGCTGGGTTGACTCTCAACATTTCGCCCATATTATTAGCAGTCGACAGACTAGAGTGCTAATTTGCGCATCCGCTCGCCTGAGGTTGCCTCAACAGGTAGCCCAATTGGGGTGTAAGCGAAGCCTTTATTAGCAAAATTTGTTGAAACAAATCCCGGTCGGGTACCTGATCGGGTTGTGAAACACGGACTCTCACACTATTTGAAAAACAGTGTTTGAAGAAACCAGAAACGGGAGAAATGAATGAATATCCGTCCATTGCAAGACCGTGTCGTCGTAAGACGCACAGAAGAAGAAACAAAATCAGCCGGAGGTATCGTGCTTCCTGGTTCAGCTACTGAAAAGCCGTCTCAGGGCGAAGTTTTGGCAGTAGGACCTGGCAAGAAACTGGACAACGGTTCGGTTCAGCCAGTTGATCTGAAAGCTGGAGATAAGGTTCTGTTTGGTCAGTACGCGGGTAACACCGTCAAGATCGATGGAGAAGAGCTGCTCATCATGAATGAGAGCGAAGTATTTGGTGTTGTTGAATAAAACATCCATTACAGAATATTTAAGCGATTAAAGGAACAAAGTTATGACAGCTAAAGATGTGAAATTTGGTGATTCAGCCCGTCAAAGAATGCTGGCTGGGGTCAACGTACTGGCAGATGCCGTAAAAGTTACACTCGGACCAAAAGGTCGAAACGTAGTATTGGACAAGTCATTTGGTGCTCCAACCGTTACTAAAGACGGTGTATCGGTTGCCAAAGAAATCGAATTAAAAGACAAGTTCGAAAACATGGGCGCACAGATGGTGAAGGAAGTTGCTTCACAAACATCAGATGTTGCTGGTGACGGAACAACAACAGCTACCGTACTCGCTCAGGCAATTCTGAACGAAGGTCTCAAGTCGGTTGCTGCTGGCATGAATCCAATGGATCTCAAGCGTGGCATCGACAAAGCAGTTGCCGTTGCGGTTGAAGAAGTTAAGAACCTCGCAGTGCCATGTAGCGACAGCAAGACAATTGCTCAGGTGGGCAGCGTATCAGCCAACAGCGACACGCAGGTTGGCGACATCATCGCTGAAGCGATGGACAAAGTGGGTAAAGAAGGCGTTATCACTGTTGAAGAAGGCAGTGGTCTTGAGAACGAACTTGACGTTGTTGAAGGTATGCAGTTTGACCGCGGTTACCTGTCTCCTTACTTCATCAACAATCAGGAAAGCATGAGTGCTGAACTGGAAGATCCATACATTCTTCTTTTTGATAAGAAGATCTCTAACATTCGCGACATGCTACCAGTACTCGAAGCTGTTGCTAAAGCGGGTAAGCCTTTGATGGTTATCGCTGAAGATGTTGAAGGCGAAGCGTTGGCAACTCTGGTTGTCAACAACATGCGTGGCATCGTGAAAGTTTCTGCGGCTAAAGCACCAGGTTTTGGCGACCGACGTAAAGAAATGCTGCAGGACATCGCTATTCTTACCGGTGGTACTGTAATTTCTGAAGAAGTTGGGCTTTCTCTTGAAGGCGCCACTTTGGACGATCTGGGTCAGGCTAAGCGAATTACACTGACTAAAGAAGCAACGACGATAGTCGATGGCGCTGGTCAGTCAGATGACATCGAAGCTCGCGTTAATCAGATCCGCGCTCAAATCGAAGAAACGTCTTCAGACTACGACCGTGAAAAGCTGCAGGAACGTGTTGCCAAGCTTGCCGGTGGTGTTGCTGTCATTAAGGTTGGTGCGCCAACTGAAGTTGAAATGAAAGAGAAGAAAGCCCGAGTTGAAGATGCACTGCACTCAACACGAGCGGCTGTTGAAGAAGGTATCGTTGCTGGTGGTGGCGTTGCCCTGATTCGTGCGCTTCAGGCAGTTGAAGGCTTGACAGGCGACAACGAAGACCAAAACGTTGGTATCGCTTTGCTGCGACGCGCGATGGAAGCACCTATGCGTCAGATCGTAACTAACGCTGGTGACGAAGCTTCTGTTGTTGTTGATAAAGTGAAGGGCCTGAAAGCATCAGAAGGTTACAATGCTGCTACAGGTGAATACGGCGACATGATTGGTTTCGGTCTGCCTGATCCTGCGAAGGTAACAAGAACAGCGCTTCAGGCTGCTGGTTCAGTTGCCGGACTTATGATCACAACCGAATGTATGATTACTGACGTTGTTGAAGAAGGTGGCGCTGCTGCACCTGCTATGCCTGATATGGGCGGCATGGGTGGCATGGGCGGTATGGGCGGCATGATGTAAACCGCTCTGGCCTGTTTGATTGGTCAGACAATCAAATACCAGAAGACAAAAAGCCCCGCATACGCGGGGCTTTTTTTTGGCTGTCGTTGGTGATTCGGCGCTATTAGAAGTCGGCTAGTACTTTGTTAAATGCGTCGAGAAAAGCAACTGAGGCGTTGCCTGTGTGCATCCATTCGCCCGGTGCCACGTCATGTATCTTCTGTACATAACCCGACCAGATGATGTCCGCCTCACCCGTCACTCTTGCCTCTATGGCGATTCGTGCAACAAACTTCAGTGAGTCGTCCATCGTAATTTGTTCGTCACCTTCAACTTTTTTTGCACCTGTACCGAGATCAATCTGCTCGTATCGCAGCGTGATGTTTAGGTCTGGATTGCCGGAGTGGTCTGTCGGTTGAAGTCCCTTACTTGCCATTGCAACATCAAAGTTGCTGGTGATAATAGGGCCCAAAAATGCAGGGATGTTTTCCGTCGTCACAGAAAATGAAGTGTAAGTTGCTGTTTTCTTCGTGAAAGTCACGGCGCCATCGATCGGTGCGGAGCTGCAGCCGACGAGAAACAGAAAGCCGAATAAAATATTCAAGGGATGGTAGCGCATGGTGATTTTCCCGCAGGTAAAAGTAGCATCAAATGTTGCGAGTTCGTGGTTTTTAAACTCATCGAGAGTGTCAAATTTTACGAATCAGAATGCAATGATTTCGATCAAGAAACACGCTGCGCGATCATCAGGTACATCAGAACCCGAAATTAAATCCGACCGCAAAACCAATCGTGTGGGCATCCTCAAATGCGAGTGAGTCAGTCATTAGTCGGGCGAAAAGATATCGATTACGATAATTTATCGAAAAAGCTTCGCCGCCGAAATCATAGGCCAGTTGCAGGGAGTCATCAAAGCCAATACCAATGCTTGGAAAGTGTTGCGTTTTTGTATAGTAATAGCCGCCAATAACAGAAATGTTAGGCGCCCAAAGGTTGAATAAGTTGAGTTCTTTGTCGAGGGAATAATTTGCCCGCAGGTTTGCTCGCCAAGGAAGTTCTTGGTCATAGTCGCGGTTAAGAATTGTGACATCCACGTGCCTATCTATAAGATCGTTGGGGGTCACAATCAGACCATCTACAAAATCCTGGCTAACGCCAATTGCGTCCACCAGCGCAGGGTTGAGATTGAACGTTGTGATGGAATAGGGGGCGTTTTTCCAACTGAAGTTGTTAACGACATCGAAGAGTTTCAAGTCTAGATTCAGTTGGTCAGTAACCTGCCAATTCATGCCCAGATCTAGGGAATATCCAGTGCCACTAGGTGAGTTGAAATCAACGCCTGAGATGACCGGATTGGCCGGCCCTGTGATGACAGGTTTAGCGTAGTCAGGCTCATTAAACTTTGGGTCATCGTAGTAATAGTCAATGACAAGTTTAGCGTTAACATTTTCAACCAGAGTAAGCAGAGGGCTGAGATCGCGATTGCCTGCACTTAAGCCATCGAGTATCAGTTCCGCTTCCGCTATCAGTTCGTCTGTGATCGGCTCCAAGTCTCCGTTGACGGCGGCTTTGCCTGACTGGAGGTCGGTCACTTCGTTGTAGTAAGCAAACGCGATATCAAAAGAAAGGTCTTGCCTGAACGCCCAATTGTAACCCAGTTTGATTCCGGTCGCGTTAAGTCTCTCGACATCTAACAGCAGGTCGTATTCCCGGTCCGCCGGCAGCGGCAGATTGTTTTTCTCGCTGTGATGATAGAGCGCGGTATCTTCGGTGAAGCTTGTGACGTAATCGAACCGCTGGACGTAGGAGACGCGCCACTCATTCCACTGAACGCCAACTTCAATTTGATCGTGGGTAAAAGCGGTATCGCCGGATTCAAGCGGAGCGTCAAAGTCGTTGGCAAACTTGTCAACGGAAACAGGCGCGCTGTAGGCAAATAGATCAAGAGAAGTAAAAACCTTCCAATTTTGTTTTTTCTTGTCGACAGTCAGAGATTTGGCTTTCTCCGATTCTTCGGAGTCCTTGCTTGCTGCTGCACTTTCGGCGGAAAGCGCGGTGGTAGTGCCGCAAACGGCAAGTATAAGTAGAAGACAAAAAGAGCGCATGCCTGAGTTCCTTGTTTGGCATTGTTCGTGCGAGATGCGAAAACAACGCTTATATGGGTAATTCGCTAAGCATACTACCCGTTATGAAGTGTGCCGAAAAGTCCCGGGGGTTTAGGCAGTATAGTGATAAAACTATATTGTTACAGTCTGTCTGCGGTAATAGTGTTTCAAAATTTGGAATGCTATCATCTGCAATCTGCTCAAATAGAGTGAAACCATAATAAATTAGGGGTTAATCCCCCAGATCGAAAGAGAGGGCACAATGGATATATCATTATTTACCGCGGGCGGCTTCGACTTTATATTTAGATGGCTGCATTTCATAGCAGGTATTACGTGGATAGGCCTTTTGTATTACTTCAACTTTGTTCAAACGGAATACTTTAAGGAAGCAGAAGACGCGCATCGATCCGGCGCGATTCAAAAGCTGGTTCCCCGAGCACTCTGGTGGTTCCGTTGGGGCGCTATGCTAACGTTTATTACAGGCGTCGTCATGCTGGGTTACAGGGGTCAGTATGTGACCTTTGATATCATTATAGGCGCGACTCTCGGCACTCTGATGTTTCTCAATGTTTGGTTGGTCATTTGGCCTAACCAGAAAATCATCATAGCCTCAGCCACGCAGGTTGCGCAGGGTGGTGAGGCATTGCCTGAAGCAGGTGCCGCAGCACCGAAGGCAGCCTTGGCCTCTAGAACGAACACACTCTTTTCTATGCCGATGCTCTTTTTTATGGGGTCGTCCGCTCACCTGCCGCATGGCATGGCAACTGACCCGACTAAAATGACAGCGTTAATTGCAATGTTGGTTGTGATTTTTGCGCTTGAAGCTAACGCGCTGTTCGGCAAGCAAGGGCCAATGACAAGTGTGGTTGGCGTCATTCACTCCAGCCTAGCACTGACTGTCGTGTTGTATGGATTGATGATTGCATTGTAACGGGGTAACAAAGTGAAGAAGGCTCCTTCTGGAGCCTTTTTTATATTTGAGTTTCATGACCGGACGTTAAACCGATTATGTGTGTTTAAAAATGACTGACGATAAAAAGACAATCGAAACGCTTCCCGAAATTGCGCCAGGCAAAGACGATATCGCCTCTTATCGCAGAAGCAGCCGTGTAGAGGCACCCAAACAAAGTAACTTCAACGGTTTGCTGGTTTTCACGATTGTTGTGATGGCGATTTTGATGGGCTTTGGCGGCTACACGCTGTTCGAGGTCCAGAAGAAGCTTGACCTGTCTAACGAGCTGTTGGACAACGTGCAAAGAAACAGCCGCGATATTGAATCCGAATTGAGCGCAACGGGCAGTGATATAGAAAAAACCTTCCAGCTAATGAAAGCGCAACAGGGCACGAACGTCGCAGAAATCGACAAGTTGTGGGCGGTGGCTTATCGGCAAAATCGACCTAAAATTCTGGAGCTGGAAAAAGCACTTCAAAATGCCAATAGCGCCAATAAAAAACTAGAAGGTAAACTCGCACGTCAAAGCACATCCATCGCACAAACGACTGCTCAGTTTGAAGCACTGATTGCCGACATCGCGGGGGTGCGCCAAACATTAATCGACGATAACGAAGATATGACGACGCAGGTGTCGCTCGTGCGAGGGCAGGTTCAGGACCAAGCTGACCTGGCTGCAGCGAATAAGCGAAATTTGACGAGTTTGCAAAATAGGGTAAAAACCACCGAAGAAGCAATCAATGTCATTGATAAATATCGGGCTCAGGTTAATAAGAGGCTCGTTGACTTGCAGGGCATGATCCGAAGCGTCGAGCCTGTCCCATCCGTTGAACCTTAGACGCTTCTTTTCCGCGCCTATTGGAAAGACCAATCCCTGATGACGCTGATTTCAAAGGTGTAGTGTAAATAATTTAACACGACGCCCTCTTCGCTGATTCTCTCTAGTCGAATGCCTTCGGCGATCATGTCTCCTTCGTGATACATGTTTCCATTGATGTTCACCATTCGAAAAGTTCTATCATCCGCGTACAAGTGGCTTGAGAACGTTAAATCAGGTATTTGACGCTGAATGTTGGTAGGCAAGGTTGTTATTTTGCTGACTGGCTGAGCGGTTATCTTCTCGGGTTTTTGACCAGACCGCTCGATAATCGCTGTCGGCTTATTCGATATTCTTCGATAGGCGTCCGCAGGCGTAATGAGAACTTCGGATACCTCGCCAACGTCCATGGCTTCGGCAACAGGGGGGCTTTGCTTCGTGAGTGCAGTACTCGTCGGTTGCGTTTTAGCCTCACCGGGTGCGCTAATCAGTTGCGTCTCTAGCGCTGTCGTGGCGGGCGTCGAGCGGGCGTCGGTTTTGCTTGGTGACTCAGATAGTAGGGGCTTTGATTCTTCGCGTTCCGCAGGGGCGTGTTCCCAGATAAGCCATAAACCGGCGATGTTCAGGGTCAGTATGACCGGGATTGCCAAAGGCCAAATGCGCCGTTTTTTGTCAGGATGCTGTTGAGGCCGCTGATGAATAGCGTTTATATCAGGCAAGTCCTGATTTTGTCGTTCGCTTTCTGATTTTTTGAGGGCGTCAAGAATATACGACATTAGCCATCACCGCCGAGCGTTAAAGCGTTTTCATCTAAAAGAAAGGGTATGCCGATGCCTTCTAAACTATTGATGTGTATCCATGTTTCTGGCCCAACGATTGCGGTGGGGTTAAGCTTAACCGACCGCTGGAACGATAGGACTCTTTGTGCAAGTGCTTGATCAAACGTAACGGTTGAAGTCGGCGAGGGTAAAGAGTCAAAAATAGAAAGTTGTGCGCCCAACCAGTCGACAGTCGCTCCTTTGCTGCCCTCGGAGATCGGTGCTTTGTATCCCGGCGGCATACGCCAAAGGACGATGAACTCACCTTGCCAGCTTTCGATCATGGATTCGCTGACGCGAAAATCTGATTGGTCGGTTGTAAATGTTGCTGTTGCTGCATCTAGCGCAATTAGTGCGGTCCAGTTGTCTTTGTCGCTTTCGGTTGAAAGGTTAATTGCGACAGGCCTATTAAATGCCTTGATGTCGTAAAAATTGCCCCTTTGGACAAAGCAGTTCAAGCCCAGTTGACCAACTTGGTCGCAAGCCGGTTGAGAATCATCGATAGGCGGGTTGCCCCAGATATTGAGCACTTTAGTGATAGCAGAATCAGGGTCGGGGCTGCCGGTTACGCTGCGGCTAACAGATGCTAAGTGATCTGAACTCGCTTTTGTTTTGAGTGAAATCAACTCGCCAAGGTTTGGCTTAGAAGGTGCTGGATTGGTTTGGAAATCGTCGAGTTGTCGCCGGCTTTCGGCTGGCGCAGCTGGTTGTTCTGTAATCCCCTCTGCTATTTCGTTGTCTGAACTGCCCTGTGTGTTGCCCGGTCTGTCGACAAACCACACAGAGGCTACCATAGCAACGAAAGCGACTGCGAGAATCGTGTTAAACGTCGAGCCTTTGCCTGGTCTTTGTGCCGGTTTACCCAGGACCTCTTCGGCCGATTTTGTGAGTATCGATAATGATACCTGTGACTTATTTTCTGAGTAGGCACCGAGCAGCGCTCGGTCGCAGATCAGGTTGATGACTCGCGGTATGCCAGCGCTAATCCTGTAGATTCGATTGATCACCGCTTGCGGAAACAACTCCTGCTTGCATCCAGCGACTTCAAGCCGGTGAAAAATATATTCAGCCACTTCGCTGCGAGATAACGCCTGCAAATGAAAACGTGCGGTAACTCTTTGAGATAGTTGACGGAGCTCTTGTTTCGCGAGTATTTGTTGCAGCTCCGGTTGCCCCAGCAAAATGATCTGAAGCAGCTTCCGTTCGTTTGTCTCAAGATTAGTCAGTAGTCGTAATTGCTCCAAGACTTCGACAGCGAGGTTTTGTGCCTCGTCAATAATTAATACAGTGCGTCGGTTCTGTTGATGGGATGCGAGTAGAAAGTCGTTGATAGCATCAACCAACAGTTTTCGCGTTGCACCTTTGTCATAGGCTATGTGGAATTCATCGCAAATTGTGCCGAGCAGTTCATCCACACTGAGTTTAGGATTAATGACGAAAGCAACATCGACATCCTCTGGCAACTGCTCGAGTAGGCAACGACAAACTGTTGTTTTACCTGTGCCTACCTCTCCCGTTAGCAGAATGAAGCCACCCTGACTTTGGACACCATATAACAGATGCGCGAGCGCCTCGCGGTGGCGTTCGCTCATATAAAGAAAAAGAGGGTTTGGCGCGATCGAAAACGGGGAATCTGTCAGGCCAAAATACTGGTTATACATGCGATTAGCTGTTTATTGAGTAGTTTAAAGCCGTCGGCTCAAGTTGACGGTATGATTATACGTGAGAATATCAGGAGGCTGGTATTTCGAACAGGATTAAGTGTGATGATGGTAAGTCGAAGGATTTTTATATTAATAGCATTTACCGGCTCTCTGATGGGCTGCTCCAGTTTAAATTTCTACACCCAAGCGGCGACAGGTCAGATGCAATTGCTCTGGCATCGCGAATCCATCGATATCGTGCTGGCCAACCCCGAGGTGAACCAGGCGCTCAAAAACAAACTTTTATTGTCGCGAGATGTGCTCAACTTTGCTGAAGAAGAGCTCGGTTTACCCGTTGAGGATAGCTATTCAAGCTATGTGGACACGGGAAGGCAATTTGTCGTTTGGAATGTTTTTGCTGCGCAGGAGTTTTCTACTGAATTACGGACATTCTGTTATCCAATTGCAGGGTGCGTCAGTTATCGAGGTTTTTTTCAGGAACAGGCCGCACGAGCTTTCGCGAGACAGCTGCAACAACAGGGGTATGAAGTCTTTGTCGGTGGCGTAGCGGCTTACTCCACACTCGGTTGGTTTGACGACCCGCTGCTTAATACTTTTATGGGAAGAACTGATGAAAAACTGGCAGCTTTATTGTTTCACGAACTGGCACACAAGGTACTGTATGTTGCTGGAGACACGAGATTTAATGAAAGTTTTGCAACGGCGGTAGAGCGAATTGCACTTTCTAGATGGCTTGCGGCTCGAGGTCAGCCAGATGCCTTTGATTTGCACTTAGCAGCGCAAGAAAGATCTCAGGCGGTGATAAAACTGATTGCGACAACTCGACATCAACTAGATGACATCTATCGAGGAGGAGACCCGGAAGAGGTGAAGCGTGAACGCAAGGGCATTGCGATCGCCGCGCTGCAAGCTGACTATAAAAATCTTAAAGAAAACTGGCATGATCCGGATACTGCTTTTCCCGAGTTCGAGTTCTGGATGCAGGGTGAAATTAATAATGCGCGGTTAGGCACAGTCGCAGATTACAATGATCTGGTTCCTTTGTTCGAAAAAGTCTACGTCATGCATGGAGCAGACCTTCCCAGTTTCTTCCAAACCTGCCGCGACCTTGCCGAACTGATGGCCGACCAACGTATCAGCAGGTTGGAGTCCCTAGCTACGGGTGAGTAGCATTGCTAGCTAAATGCTATTAGGCAAATCAGTGTGATCACGGTCAGGCCGATAAAGTTAAGCACGAGACCCTCTCGTACCATTTTCATCGTTGTAAACCTGCCGGTACTGAACACGATGGTGTTAGGCGCTGTTGCAACAGGAAGCATAAATGCACAACTAGCGCTCATAGCCGCTGGTACCATCAGCAGTGCGGGTTCAATCCCGGCCGCCAGCGCGCCTGCAGCAAGAATAGGCATCATGAGGGCAGTTGTGGCCGTATTGCTGGTCATTTCTGTCAGGAAGGTGATGGTCAGACAGATCACGCCAATGATAAAAATGATGTGCCATGTGGTAATGCCGACGAGCGCGTTACCTAAGGCTGCACTTAAACCTGACACAACAAACGCTTTGGCTATCGCTATTCCTCCCCCAAACAGTATCAGCATGCCCCATGGTATTTTTGCTGCGGTCTCCCAGTCGAGCAGACGCTCTCCCTTGCCATTTGGAATTAAAAACATGCAGACAACGGCTACCAATGCCACGCTGGCATCGTTAGCGCCTTTAAGGTCCAGCCACGTGCTCCAGCCACCGAAGGGTTGGCCGCGAGTCATCCATGCGATAGCCGTGAGCACGAACACGGTAAAAACACGTTTTTCATCGGTTTGCCATTGCCCAACGACAGGCATTTCTACCTGACCTCGATGATTTAGGTGTCTGGTTGCCCAAAGAGCAGCGAGTGGT
>CBFHOH010000021.1:0-12641 GCA_965657335.1 Candidatus Azotimanducaceae bacterium | reverse complement strand
GTCAGGATAAGAACGGCGGGAACGCCCCAAGACATCCACGTCAAAAACAGCACCTCTTCACCTGTCGTTTGTTGGTATATCTCGCGAAATATGAGGTTAGGCGGGGTGCCTATAGGGGTGCCTATACCGCCGATATTCGCCGCATAGGCGATGCCCAGTAACAAAGGTACCGCAAGTTTTGGGTCTTTTGAGCGCTCAATGACTGCTAGCGCAACCGGCAGCAGCATGAGTGCCGTTGCGGTATTAGAAATCCACATGCTCAATGTTGCCGCTGCTGCCATAAAACCCATGACGAGCCGTCGGCTGCTTGAGCCGCCGAAAAGGTTAACCATGAACAGTGCAACACGGAGATGGGCGCCACTGCGCTCCATGGCGGTGGACAAGATGAAGCCGCCCATCAACAGCAATACCAGCGGACTGCCATAGGAAGCACCTACCTCGGCGGGTGATAGCACGCCAAATAGCGGTAACAGGGCAATCGGAACAAGGGAGGTCGCCGGAATAGGTACCGGCTCAAAAATCCACCAAGTCGCACACAGCGCCGAAATAGCACCGGTGTAGCAGGCCAAACTGTCCCAACCATAGTGTTGCAGTAGCAGGTAAGTTGAGCAGGCCAAGAAAGGACCAAGTAGGGTGAAAAAAAGCCTATGGTTAATCAGGGTACACCAGCCTTCAGAAAAACCACATTATAAACACCTCAATTTCTGTACATCCACTAAATGTTCACCAATGGGCACCTGTAAGGACGCATCATTGGGCTTTGGATCTGTTACCCAGATGTGTGATGATCCTTCCATGGCTGAAACAATCTACTGGTACGATTACGAGACGACTGGCATTGATCCCGCGCGCGACCGAGTGCTGCAATTTGCTGGGGTCAGGACTGATATGGATTTGAATGTCATATCCGAGCCTCTGGACCTATTCTGTAAGCCCGGTGATGACGTACTTCCTTCGCCGGATGCAATCCTTGTGACTGGGATAAAAATGTCGGAGGTTTTGGAAAAAGGGCTTTCGGAAACAAAATTCATTGAAAAAATCCTGTCAGAATTCGCTGTGCCGGGAACCTGCGTTGCTGGTTTTAATAGTTTACGTTTTGACGATGAATTTACCCGAAACACACTCTATCGAAATTTTTTGGATCCTTATGCTCGAGAGTGGCAAGGAGGAAATTCCAGATGGGATGTGATTGATTTATTCCGTATGGCGCATGCCCTGAGGCCTGATGGATTTATTTGGCCGCGGAATGAGCACGATGTACCCACCTTCCGGCTGGAAAAGCTTACCGAGGCAAATGGCATTGGACATGAATCTGCGCATGACGCCGTCTCTGACGTATTGGCAACAATAAATGTCACCAAAAAACTGAAACAGGCTCAGCCCAAACTCTATGATTTTTTATTCGAGTTGAGAAACAAAAAAAAAGTCACGTCGCAACTCTATCCACTAGGAAAGCAACCCATACTCCATATCTCGTCGATGTATCCTGCGGCTAAAAATTGTATTGCTGTCATCCTGCCGATCTGTGCCCATCCGACTAATCCGAATGGCGTGTTGTGTTTTGATCTCTCAGAGAGTCCTGACACACTATTAAAAGTTGGACCAAATGAGCTTCACCGGTTGATGTTTTCCCGCAAGGAAGATCTGGCAGAACATGAGACACGCATCGCCCTAAAGACGATCCATATTAATCGTTGTCCGGCCATTGCCCCGATTTCTACTGCTAAAGGTCAGGAGACGCGACTGGGTCTGGATTTGGAAAAATGTATGGAGCATCTACGTCAACTGCAGACCGCGAGCGGTGTCGTAGAGAAAATTCAGGATGCTATTTCACAGGGAAGTTTTGAGCAGCACGATGATCCGGATTTGATGCTTTATCAAGGAGAATTCTTTTCAGCATCAGATAAGCAAGTGATGGCAGAGTTAAGACAAAGTGCTCCGTTTGATCTCGCTAGCTTTAATGATGCCTTCCAGGATCGCCGGTTACCCGAGATGTTATTCCGCTATCGCGCGCGTAATTTTCATTCAGAACTTGATCCAAGTGAGCAGGGGAAATGGAAAGATTATAGAAGGTCTATTTGGCAAGGTGATACCGCGCGGGAACGTGTGCTAGATCGAATTGCAGTGTTGAAGGCCGAGGGGCGAGGTGAGGCTGCACTTGATGATCTTGAGCAATACATTGCCGCCGTGACGGATTGGCTTTAAAGGTTGTTGACAAAACCGACGTTCAAACGGAGTTTCGGATGTGATGGTGTGTCGATGTAGCGAATGCACATCACATGTGAATAAATCGAATTTGAATCAGAACACCTGATCTGCCTATACTCAGGTAAATGCGACAGTCATAACCGGTTAGTAAACCGGCTGCACAGGAAGCCTTTTTTGTTCTCTTCATGCGTCGAGTTTTCAAACGTAAGTAAATCGTTTCAAGATAAGACAGTCATAAAAAGCGTTTCAATTCGGTTGCCTCTTGATGCGACAACTGCGCTTGTGGGTGAAAGCGGTAGTGGTAAATCAACATTCTTGCGCCTGATTAATGGTCTCGTCGTGCCGGACGCTGGTGAGGTGTTACTGGCAGGCAAAACAATTGACTATAAAAACCTCCCAGGGTTACGTCGCGCAATGGGTTTTGCTGTTCAAGGTGCCGGACTATTCCCTCATCTCACAATCAGGGAAAACGTCACGCTTGTTGCTGGTCTTGAAGGTTGGTCAAAGCAAAAGATGATCGAACGATACCGCGAGCTGTTTGAGTTGTTGGCTCTGTCCGATGAATTTTCTGATCGGTATCCGCACATGCTTTCAGGTGGTCAGCAGCAGAGGGTAAGCCTCTGCAGGGCGATGATGTTAGACCCACCTCTTATGTTGCTGGACGAGCCTTTTTCCGCCCTAGATCCTATTACCAGACGCAATATTCAAGATGAATTTGTCACTCTCCAGAGGATTGAAAAACGCTCGGTCGTGCTTGTGACCCACGATATGGACGAAGCAAGAAAGCTTGCAGAGTACCTTGTGATTATCCGCAGCGGTGAAGTTGTTCAGAAAGGAGCAGTAAAAGAAGTTGAATTGAACCCTGTTGATGAATATGTCAGTCGACTCTTTAACAAGGAGCGTGTTGGTTGAAACGGTTTTTGTTCATGCTTCTTGTCACCTTAGGTTTGTTCTCTGTTGCGGCTGTGGCGAACAAACAAACAGTCGTTGTTGCGAGCAAAAACTATAATGAGAGTTATCTTCTGGCTGAAATGCTGTCACAAATGCTTGAGGCAGAAGGTTATGAGGTTGAGCGAAAGTTTGGGCTCGGTGGCACCCTCGTTTGCTACGAGGCACTGCGCAATGGCGAGGTTGACCTTTATCCCGAATACTCAGGTACTCTCAGCCGGGCTATTCTCAAGGTTAATGATGCTTCACCTTCGACTAATCGTCTTAATCAGCTACTGGGTGGGTCTCCCCTCCAGGCGCTTGATTCCTTTGGTTTCAATAATACTTATGCAATAGCACTTAAAGATTCTCTCGCGAAAGCGTTAAAGCTTGAGCGTGTATCCCAATTGTCAGAGCAGACTGAGCTTCGTGTGGCTTTTGGGCTAGAGTTCCTTAACAGAGAAGACGGATGGCCTGGTCTATCTGCGCTTTATGGTTTGACCCAAAACCCGACGGGTATTGAACATGGTCTCGCTTATCAGGCAATCGATGATGGAAAGATAGACATCACCGACGCATATTCGACGGATGGTGATCTACTAAGATATAAACTAACGACCCTGATAGATGATCGACAATACTTCCCTCAGTACATAGGTATGCCCTTTGTTAGAAAGGCGTTACCGTCAGAAGTTAAAGCTATTGTTAATCAGCTTGCAGGTAAAATAGACGATCAACTCATGCGTGACCTCAATGCCATGGTTGTGATAGATGGTAAAAGTTTTGCTGAAGTTGCGAGTCAATTCTTAGCTGATATGAAGATAACAACGCAAGATATCTCCGGTGAATCGGCGCGTAACAGTCTCTCTGACCTCATTCCGGATTCGTTGCTCGAAAATACGCTGGTACATCTGAAACTTACATCAATTGCGCTCGCGCTGGGCTGTTTTGTTGGGTTTCCACTTGGGATTTTAGTCTTCAGGTCCACGACACTTTCTCGAACAGTTGTTTATCTCGCGGGTCTAATGCAGACCGTTCCCTCTATCGCCTTGTTAGCCCTAATGATACCTTTGTTTGGTATTGGTCAGGTTCCCGCTGTTATCGCTTTGTTTCTCTATTCCCTTTTACCTATTTTACGAAACACAATTACGGCATTACTTACCATAGACCCATTGTTGAAAAGCATTGCCGAAGCCATAGGCTTAACTCGCTACCAGCAGTTGAGGTATGTATTGGTGCCTATGGCTGCCCCCACGATCTTAGCGGGCGTTAAAACTGCAGCGGTGATCAGTATTGGCACGGCGACACTTGCGGCGTTTATTGGTGCGGGCGGGTTAGGTGAACCAATCGTAACTGGGCTTGCGCTAAATAGTACGGAATTGATTTTACAGGGTGCAATACCGGCGGCTCTGCTGGCTATTTTGGTTGAGTTGCTGTTTGAAGGCTTAGAGAGGCTGTTGGTAAAGCCCCACATGCTGCAGAATCAGCCGGTCGAGTGAGTGCTTCAAAATTCAAAGTTTTCACACATCTCGATGAATCGCTTAGCACCGGTGGATAGTTGTTTTTTCTTGCGATAAAACAAGCCAAAAGTCATCGGCAAGCTGGCAAATGTGAGGGATTCGAGTCCTGTGAGATGGCCTTTTGTAGTGCGCTGTTCGATCAGTTTTGCATCCAGATAACTCATGCCTAGGCCCTGTTCGACCAATTTTGCGCGTAACTCCATGTCATTAATCTCCCAGATTGTCCCAAATGAATTTCGAAGTTTGTCGATGGCCGGCCTCATATCAGGATCGTCAAGGTATGAAACGATCAAAGGCACTTGTCTGGCGAGTTTTTCGGGGTTGTTCCGAAGCGCGTCCAAGTCTGGATGATTACTGCTGATAGTCAGACTTCGAGTGTCTTCAAACAGGGGCAGAAGTTCGAGTTGCACCGGCATATTCTGTTGGAATGGACCAAACCCAACTTCCCACAGCTCTGATACAACGCCGGTGATAATTTGTCTGCTTGGCATGATATTTAATTTGATTTTCGTTAGCGGGCTGCCCTGAGTGTATTTAGAGATTAGAGCCGAACCATAAATTGCGTTGATGGTGCCATTCATTGTGAGCAGCAGCGTAGAGAGGATGCCATTTTTGATGTTGTTAATATCGGTCAGAACGCCGTGCTCCTCGCCAAGCGCCCCCTCGGCATAGTTAAGGAACCGGATGCCAGACTCTGTCAGCTTCAGAGGATTTCGCTCCATTAGAATGACGTCAAGTTTTCGTTCTAAGTTGGCCAATGTCTGACTGACAGCTGATTGGGTGACGAACAACTTATCCGCGGCACGCTTGAAGCCGTTCTCATCATAAATGGCTTTAAACACCCTGATTTCCTGCATTTCGACGTGTATAGGCATATTAAATTTTTACGCCCTGAGATGTATTCTGAAGATTAAAGCTAAGCGACTTGGTGCTGCCGCCGGACGCGGTATTGACGACGTGTTCCTGGTCAACGAACAAATCCATCAAAATAGTGATCTCAAAAAACAGCGAGGTTGGTGCGGCGTCCAGCTTGAGTTGCTGGTAGGTCAATAGATAGTTGCCTTTTAGTTCAGCTCCAAGTAACTCAGGATTTTGCCAGGTTTGGTTGTTTTGTAGTTTAAAACGTTCGGCGCAATACAGCGCGAATCTGGCTTGATGCTCAATATTGGTAATGTCTATTTCAGCGTTGGCGCGTGCCTTCAGCCAAGCGCTCGCATCGTGTGCATGAACCCGATGTGTAATTTCAAGCACACGGCTTTGCTCATTCCATGCGATCGTCGACCAGCTAAGGTGTTGGCGATGGCCTAAAGTCTGTGTCGGACAGACGAGACAGACCGACAAAAAAAAGAGCAGTGTTGAAGAAAACGCTCTAAAGCTGACAAGGTTCGCATGTCTGCTACTGCAATATCTCTTCGAATCAGGGTGAAAGTTCAACATCGCGCCCGTAAGACTCGTTATTTTTCGTGTCAGCCTTTAACTTTTTCAGCATATCCTGCATCAGGTTGCGGCGCGTGTTTTTGCTCTTGTAGAGTTCGAGTCTCGATTGACTAATCGCCGCAGGAAATCGGTTGTTGGAGTAGTCGGCATCGGCTGTCTGATGGCGGTCGTCGATGGAAATAGCGGTAATTTGAACAGGCTCGATAAACAGCTTGGTGACAAGCTCTGCGTTGACACGCCAAATCTCAGCGGGAATCATCATCTCTCGAGTTGTATTGTCCGAAAAGTGGATGGTCAATGGCAGCGGCGTCGGTAATCCGCCCTTGTTTTCAAATTCCACAAAATAGACATAGTGATCTTCCTCAAGTGCACGCGCTAGCGTGCGCTTTTCCCAGGGTTCGAGTTTCTTTAAATACTTGGCATAGTCATTTCTGTCCTTGTTGGAAACGGTAAACTGATCGTTTTCGTTATAAAAATCCGCTAATTCAGGAAACCTGTCTAACCGGGTCTCACCAATGCTGGCCCGATTACGTGCTTCCATGATGGGTGCTGGATACTTCTTTTGATACTCGATTCGATCAAGCGGATAGTCCTTGTCAGGATCTTTAGCCTTGACCCGGTATTCTCTGATGTCCTTAAGAGCAACGTCGACGTGATCTGTCGTGTAGAACCAACCACGCCAGAACCAGTCAAGGTCGACTGCAGAAGCGTCTTCCATCGTACGGAAGAAATCCGACGGCGTGGGTCGTTTAAATTGCCAACGTTGTGCGTATTCCTTGAAAGCAAAGTCGAATAGCTCTCTGCCCATGACGGTCTCTCTAAGTACAGTTAATGCAGCGGCAGGCTTTGAGTAAGCATTAGGCCCAAATTGCAAAATAGATTCTGAATTCGTCATGATAGGAACTTGATTCGTGCTGGTCATGTATTCAGGTATGTAGTCAAGCACGTTGGTTTTACCGCTAAAAGCCGGAAAGTTTTCTTCCCATTCAAGTTCTGCAACATATTCGAGAAACGTATTGAGCCCTTCGTCCATCCATGACCATTGGCGTTCGTCAGAGTTCACGATCATCGGAAAGTAGATGTGACCAATTTCATGAATGATGACGCCTACGAGACCGTATTTGATTCTTCTCGAATAGGTAGGTTTTCCGTCTTCGTCTGTGCCTTCGTCCGAAGATTCGTCATTTTCTTCTGCGGGAGTTGGGCGGTAGCCGTTGAAAGTAATCATGGGATATTCCATTCCACCGGACTTCCACGAATTGACCGACTGTGCCGTTGGATAGGGGTAGTCAAAAGAAAAACGTGAGTAAACATCCATGGTATGAATGACCGAATGCGTCGAGTAGTGAGACCAAATTGGTTCTGCCTCTTTCGGATAAAACGACATGGCTAGAACTTTCTCGTACTTTGCGCCAGGTTGGTTGTGAATCATCGCATCCCAGATGAACTTGCGGGAGGAAGACCAAGCAAAATCGCGTACATTTTCAGCTTTAAAGTGCCAGCTGCTGGTTTTGTCGGTGCGAGTTTCTTCTTTCTTCAGTGCTTCTTCCGGCGTTACGATAAAGACGGGTGCCTTGTCGTTAGCAGAGGAAAGCCTACTAAGTTGCGTTTTGGTGAGCACCTCCTTGCCGTTTTCAAGGGAACCTGTTGAAGAGACGATATGGTCGGCAGGTACCGTCAAAGTGACATCGTAATCGCCGAACTCAAGTGTGAACTCGCCGCGGCGAAGAAACTGCTTGTGCTGCCAGCCAGCGTAATCAGTATAGGCAGCCATGCGGGGAAACCATTGTGCGAGAAAGAAAATGTCATCGTCCCCTTCCTCGAAGGTGCTATATCCTGAGCGTCCCCCTACGGCAGCGTGATCGGTGATTTTGTAGTGCCAGTCGAGCTCGAAAACGACCTTTTTGCCCGGCGCGAGAGGGCGTGGCAGATCGATTCGCATCATGGTGTCTACAATGGTACGGCTAAGATTGTTGCCACGTTCATCAACCAGTCGTGTGATACGGTGCCCGTATTCTGCGTCTTTAACACCATGTGCGGCACTTAAATCTTTGAAGCTCAGTCTATCTCGAAGGTTTGACGTGGTGCTTGATAACTGACTGATAGAGTCGCGGCGGAATTGGTTTTGGTCGAGCTGTAGCCACAGATACTTCAGTGAGTCAGGAGAGTTGTTGGTATAGGTAATCTTTTCGGTGCCGGTGATTGTCCGTTCGTTTTCGTCCAGTGTAGCCTTAATGATGTAGTCAGCTTGCTGCTGCCAATAAGCATTTCCCGGCGCGCCTGATGCTGTGCGATACACATTAGGTGTTGGCAGCATTTGATCGAGTTGCGCAAATTTTTCCGCACCGGAGCCAACGCCGTCTGCTGCCCAAGCGGTTTGTGCCGCGCATACGAATAGAAATATTGCGGCGGGCGGCGCGAATCTTCGACCCTTGCGCGCCCAGACTTTAGTTTTGCAAGTATTGTCGTTTTTTGAACCCATATTGACCTGCGTTAAGTAATGGGGCTTCGTTGTTTGCACCAATATTTACAGACTAAATCGTTTTATTTGCTTTTTCAAATGCCTCATTAGTTGAGCTAATGAGTCGATGAAAACGTTTAATTTGATCCCTAATTCCAATAAGTCTAGTTTTGGTTTGGTTATCAAATGCGTCAAGACACAGCGATATATGCAAGGAGAGGTGTGATGAGTTTTTCAAAGGGTTTAGAGGGAGTGGTTGTCGATGAAACAAAAGTGAGCAATGTTGAGGGCGAAATTGGTCGGCTCACTTATCGGGGCTATCCAATCGAAGCGGTTGTCTCGCAGGACTACGTGACGGTGATGTGGCTTGTCTTATTCGGTGATTTACCGAGTGATGGACAACGTCTGAGTCTGGAAACATATCTTTCGTTGCATGGTGCGTTGTCTGATTCGGATGTAAATCTTCTTAGGTCGTTACAAAGCACGCTGCATCCCATGGCAATGTTGCAGGGAATGATCCCACTGTTACAAATGAGTGATGTCAATTTTTCAAGCTTAGATCTTGATACAAGTCAGGGATTGCAGATAGTTGCCAAAATTCCAACTTTAATCGCTCATTACCATCGGATTCAGGAAGGACTCCCAGTCATAGAGTTTCGACCCGAGATGTCTTATCTGGAAAGTTTCCTAATGATGTTCAATGGCGAAGCTGCTGAGGAACAGAGTATCGAGGTGTTGAAGGTTGCCCAGATATTGCAGCTAGAGCACAGTTTTAATGCTGGCACTTTTGCCAGTAAATGTGTTTCCAGCACCTTGGCATCAATTAATGCTGTTATGGCTGCAGGCGTAGGCGCGCTCTCGGGCGAGCTTCATGGTGGGGCGGACGAGGCAGCAGTGATGGCCGCAAGAGAGGCTGCGAGTCCAGAGAATGCGAAAGCCTTTGTGTCGAAATTGCTGGCCCGAAAAGGTAAGTTGATGGGCATGGGGCATCGAGAGTACAAGGTCGTTGATCCAAGAGCTTTAATTTTGAAACCTATGGCCGAATCACTTTGTAAAGGCACCCCGGCGGAGAACCTCTATGAGACATTGCAAGCGCTGGAAATTGCGTTTAATGCTGAGATGCAGGCAAGAGGTAAAGATCTGTGGGCCAATGTTGAATACTACAAGGGCGCAGTGTTTGTTGCCTTAGGAATTCCAGCCGACAATTTTACTGCGTTGTTTGCGATGGCTCGATCTGTTGGCTGGCTCGCGCATTTTATTGAAGACCGGCAGGATAACAGAATCTTCAGACCCAAAGCGGAGTACACAGGTCAGCAATACCGGGAATTGAGCGCATAAGGCCCGTTCGTTGGGCGACTATTGGTCTGCGGCCCCTAGAGGTCCTGTATCTGAGTAAAATGCCTTTAACACTTGGGCCAACGAATAGGCGTCCTCTGAGCCAGCCAGTTCCCGTATGGAATGCATGGCGAAGGTGGGCACGCCAACATCGAGCGTTTTTACACCAAGCGTTTTTGCGGTGATCGGGCCTATCGTGCTGCCACAGGCCATATCTGTGCGCGTGACGAAGGTTTGATGCGGCACATTGTTGGCATCACATAGCGAAACAAAATACCCGGAGGTTTCGCTGTTGGTAGCGTATCGCTGATTGGCATTTACCTTGATAACAGGGCCTTTGTTAAGCAGGGGCCCATGGTTCGCATCGTGTTTATCGGGGTAGTTAGGATGAATGCCGTGGGCGTTGTCGGTCGATATCAGCAGAGAATTGGCTATTGCGCGATGGTAGTCGTCCTTGTTGGGCAACATGCGCTCGAGCGTTGTTTTTAGGAAAGGGCCCTCAGCGCCCTCCGCGGAAGCGCTGCCAACCTCTTCGTGATCACTGCAGATCATGAGGCTGGTGACCGTCTCGTCGGCACGCAGCAAACTTTCGATGCCTGCGTAGCAACTCAGTAAGTTGTCAAGACGTGCACTCGCCAGAAATTCATTCGCGATGCCCGTGATCGCGGCCCCCTGCATGTTGTAAAAAGACAGCTCAAAGCCCAGTAGCGCGGCTACCTCAAGCTCTGGGTGCTCTTTTTTGATTTGTTCTTGCAGTAAGACCTCGAATGTTTTTTGCTCATCGGTGAGCATAAGAAGAGGTGGAATGTCCTTCTGTGGATTGACAGTACGTTGTTTGTTCGCCTCTCGGTCGAGGTGTATTGCTAAACTCGGAATGGTTGCAACGGCGCGATCGAAATTCACAAGCGCACTCTGAACGTGCTTGTGGGAGTCCTGAACGGTCACCCGCCCTGCGATGGAAAGGTCTCTGTCGAACCAGGGGTTGAGTAAAACGCCGCCATAAACCTCAACTCCGAGATTTAGGTAGCCATGAGTTTTGATACCTGGATTCGGCTTTATCTTGAGGCAAGGGCTATCGGTATGAGCGCCAACCATGCGGATGCCTGTATCTGCTGGGTCTTCTTCCCCACGGATAAAAGCAATGATCGATGAATCGTTTCGGGTAACAAAGTACTTTCCCGGCCCTAGATTCCAGCTCTTCTTCTCGTCTAGCGCCTGAAAACCTGCATTCTCTAGCATTTTTCTCATACTTTTAACGGCATGGAAAGGTGTGGGAGACGCGTCCAGAAAAGAAATAAGGTCGTGGTTGAATTGCTGTCTGCTCATAGCTTTTTCAAATCGTGGTTGACGGCGCGATCATAACAACTATTCATTAAGGAATTAAGCAAAGCCCAGAATGAACTTACAACCAGCGACAATCCTAGTTTGTTTGTGTTCCTCCTCTTCCGCAGGCGCTGCCGCAGACAGATCGCAAAAACACGTGTTTGTTGGCATTGAGGGTGATGCAAATAACTCGAATAAAACAGCACAAGCTAAGAACTTAAAATACCAGCGGTTGATTTAGCGATGGACTCTGAATACAATGCGATCCGTGCAAAGGACGTAAATGATGCACGCAAAATTTGAGAAAAGTGACTTTTTAAGCGCATAGCGAGAGAATTCACCAAGAGTGCGCCGATTTGAGCTTCAGCTTGCGGGCGCAATAAAAATACAGCTAAAGAGGACATGCAAACCTGCTTTAGTTGCCACTACTGCGGGTTTTTTTTCGCCTGCGATTAATCGGGATCAGGGATTCCGTTAACTCTAAATTTGAGGCAATAAAGAAAGTCATGACGCAATCAGGATTTACTTCAAAACTACTCCATGCGGATCGCAGGAGTGGTGTTCAGCATGGGTCAATTCACAAACCCATTCACACCGCTGTTACATACGCCTACGACGATTCGAGAGAACTCGCCGCAGTCTTTCAGGGTAAACAGTCGGGTTATACCTACGGTC
Organism: Candidatus Azotimanducaceae bacterium; assembly: GCA_965657335.1. GTDB lineage: Bacteria > Pseudomonadota > Gammaproteobacteria > Pseudomonadales > Azotimanducaceae > UBA4582. The sequence goes on along the minus strand of CBFHOH010000021.1, from coordinate 755 downwards.
GACAAGTGAATCCGACGGTAGATGCGCTACAGAATAAAATCACGATGATGGAAGACGGTGTTGCAACTGCGGCGTTTTCCACTGGTATGGCGGCGATTTGTACCACTTTTTTTGCACTGTTGCGTGCTGGCGATCATGTGATTTCGAGCTCCTTTTTATTTGGTAACACAAATAGTGTTTTTAAGACGTTTGAATCCCATGGCATTGAAGTTACGTTTGTCGATGCGACCAACGTTGCTAATGTCGCTGCTGCGATAAAAGAGAACACCAAACTGGTATTTGTAGAAACCATTGCCAACCCCAGAACACAGGTTGCAGATTTGATCAATATCGGTGATCTGTGCGAAGCGCAAAATTTGCTTTACTGCGTTGATAATACGATGACAACGCCGTACTTGTTTCAGGGCAAGCGAGCAAAAGCGAGTCTTGTTTTTAATTCGCTCACTAAGTACATCGGTGGTCATGCTAACGCGTTAGGGGGAGCTGTAACTGAAACGGGGCTTTATGACTGGTCGAAATTTGAAAACCTTTACAGCAACTATAAAAAAGGTGATGTCAGCAGTTGGGGAATTACCCAGATTAAAAAGAAGGGACTTAGAGACTTTGGCGCTACGCTTGGGCCGGAAGCGGCGCACCACATATCAATTGGCTCGGATACGCTGGCACTGCGTATGGAGCGCGCATGTGAAAATGCAAGAACGTTGACGGAATATTTGTCCTCTCACGATAGCGTGAAAAAAGTCTACTATCCCGGG
>CBFHOH010000020.1:49455-82031 GCA_965657335.1 Candidatus Azotimanducaceae bacterium | reverse complement strand
CTGACGCAGACTACTTCACATTCAACCCTGTACTTTTTGTCTTTTCCCATCAGAAATGGGCCATTGGTGTAGCCAATCTCCATCGCACCGAAGAGGCCAGTCGATTCACCAATCAAAGGCCCAAGCCCCCTCATGGCATTAGCCCAGAGGAATTCCAAAATCGTACAAGGCGCAGCTACAGGACCTCCCCATGGAGAAGACGCTTTGTACCAGGTCATTGGATCACTGATCAAATTGTTGTCGTAGCGTTCAAACTGCTTATCTGTATTTGCAACAATATCGTAGGTCCCCAGACTCATACCCGGTTTTACCTTTTTCAGGATTCTTAACGCTTCGGGATCACACGGACGATAGTCGAGGCGACGTAACTCCGATTTCGAATGATCTCCGAGTGCTGCCGTACCGGTGCAGACCAATAGACCGTCATCACGCTCCATCCACACGTTGACCTGACGCTCACCTGGCTTTAGCGCCTCTGCAAACACCTGCACCTTCTCAAGGTCCACCGTCGCATTTTTAAAGTTCAATGAAAGATTGCCCCTTTCGAACCAGTCGTTGCCAAATATTTTGACCAGTACCGGCGGGAACTGATTCATGTGAATGTCACCTGCAACGGTGCCGCCCCTGAAGCCCAGTTCGGCAGCAGTATCATCATCATGAATGCTGCCTTCGCCGTCATTAATGTTCCAGTTTCGTGCGGCCCAAAAGGGGCCAGTAATTACTTCTGTCATGAGTAAACAACTCCGCTTTCTATTTTCTAGGCTCTAATCTTTATTCTTTGTACCGAAGCGCTTTTGAAGCTCCTGCATGGCACCGACCATCATGGCGCCCCAGATTTCATCTCGATCTAATGCATTTTTCTGGAGAGCTACCTGATCCTTTTCGTCATACCTGAGCGCGAGCTTTACCGCCTCTTCTGCAACGTTAGACGGGATGTCGTAGCTACCTATAATCTCATCGCTCAAATACTTCACAACTTCCGCTCTCGCTCTTTGGTCGGTTTTAGACATTGCTGTTCTAACAGACGGGTCGCCTTCTAGGCGCTTGATCAATAACTGCCGTTTATTTTGGTTCACCCGATTAATGCTTGCCGTTTGCTTCACCATATCCTCGAAACTATGCGGCGACTCCATCACTGCCCGCTGCTGAGCCTGTAGCTTTCCCAGTTCGCGTTTGTAGAGCTGTTGTAGAAGACCAGAGATGTTGGGAAAGTAGCTATACAGCAACGCCTTGCTGGCGCCTGCTTTCCTCGCGATCTTTTCCATGGTGAGGTTTGAGATACCAACGACAAGCACCAACTGGTAAGTTGCATCAAGAATTTCCTGCTGGCGCGCATCCGGCGACAATCGACGACGTTTAGTTGATCGCTCAGACATCAGTCGGGCAATCCAAGCACGCGCTTTGCGATGATGTTTAGCTGGATCTCATTTGAGCCACCGGCTATCGATATTGACTTCGCCTCGAGGTTCAATCGGCACATACCAATCTCTTCAGCGGTAAACGAATTACCTTCCCAACCAAATGCCTGGGTGCCGCGAATGCGGTTCTGCAACTCCAACTGTTCTTTCACATACTCTGCTTCGATGTAGTTAAAAATCGACGTAGCGGCACCAGGTGTATCGGCCTCGGATTCCGCCACGGCTCTTGTCTGCGTTAGATTAAAGGCCCTCTTTTGCATTTCGTTGATAACAATTTGGTCCCTTAACACTGCATCCGCAATAACGTCTGCACCCGCGTAGTGCTTTGCAAGATCGGGCAACGGCATAGAGGGTTTAATTCTCTGAAGAGGCCCAGCCTTGTCTGCGCTGGCAAGCGACGCGAGCCCGGATCTTTCATGCTGAAGTAAGCGTGTCGCAACACGCCAGCCCTGATTTTCTTTGTGTATCAGATCAATCTTAGGCACTTGAACATCGTCGAAGAATGTTTGGCAAAAAGGCGAGTGACCGTTCAATAGCTCAATCGGTTTTACAGACACGCCTGGCGCATCCATTGAAAATAGCAGGAAGCTGATGCCTTCGTGTTTGGGTACCTGCGCATTCGTTCGAACCAAGCAAAATATCCAGTCCGCGTGCATGGCACCTGAGGTCCAGATTTTTGAACCATTTACGAGATAATGATCGCCTTGAGATTCAGCTTTGGTTTGAAGACTCGCGAGATCAGAGCCTGCTCCCGGTTCGCTATATCCCTGACACCAGGCAATATCGCCATTTATAATTGAGGGCAAGTGTCGTTTTTTTTGATCTTCTGTACCGTACTCAAGCAGTGTCGGGCCAATCATGGTGATTCCCATGCCACCTAGTGGCGGGCGGGCTTTAATGCGCTGCAATTCCTCCAACAGAATCAGAAATTCGTCTTTCGGCAACCCACCCCCACCATATTCTTTAGGCCAAGTGGGCGCTGTCCAACCCTTTTCCGCCATCCGTTCTAGCCATACATAGGCATCCGGATTTGTGCTTTTCCGTTTTCTGCCGCCGCCAACATCTTCGCCAGCAACCATACGAGTACGCATGGAGGCCGGGCAATTCTCCTCAAGCCAAACCCGAGTTTCTGTCCTAAAATCTTCGAGGGAAGTCATTCAATTACCTTACTGACGTTTTGGTCAATAAGATACGCAAGCAAGCGATCCTCGTCAATCGACAGTTCGTGTCGAATGCCTTCCTAAAAGATCCTAGATTACATCAAAGCGTAACCACCACCGGATCACTCAGACAGCCCAAGCTCGGCCAAGACCTCTTCGGTATGCTCACCCAGCAATGGTGGCATTCTGCGTCATTTTCTCGAGCCGGGCTGCCGTGCTAAACGAGCGAATGGGTTCATCCAGTAACCCACCCTATTGTTCGGCGTTATCCGGATCCACTTTCGTCTCTGTGGTTTCGAGCCTCGGATCTGTAATCCATTCAGGATGATCTGAGGCCCGGATCAACCCCGCGTGCATTCGACGTGGTGATTATGGCGATATATGATGCAAAGACACAAAAGAATATCTGACTCGGTAATGACCAGCAGGGTGCCTCGATGGTAAGGATACTGAACCGAATGTTGTCGCTGCTTGTTGTAGTGTTAACGACGAGCTGCGCAGACCTTCCCACAATGCATGACTACACAGCCAATCAAACGGGGCTAGTCGCATGCAAATTCGCTGCCGAGACTATGCCTCCCATGCCCACCCACCACGAACTGGCGATTTATGGCGAAGGTACGGTGGAAAGCCGCACTCAGGCACGACAAGGTATTGCCGACTGTTATAAGCGGCTGGGGCAGAAATAGCCGCTTGCTTACGCGTCATGCAGGGATAGGTTAGTAGGAGATAATGTCGTTAAAAGCCATCCAGTATCATCAGAGGGCCGGCCAATCGAAAAATTATGACGCCAGCCAAAGTAAGAAGCAGGTTGTGGCGAATCGAGCTTGTTAGCAGTCCTGTCAATTCTAAGGGCGGTCAACCGTTAAATTACCAATGATCAGATACCCTACCGGTGACCGGATACCAAAATCGAACCAACATTGACGCACCCACTGAGATCGTCCGAATATCGTTGTTCCACGCGCGAAATCGACCCAGCTTTCGCGGCGCCTAAAACTCAACACAAGGAAATAACAATGATAAAACTAGGACTCATCTTAGTCACCTTGCTCTTCGCTGCCACTAGCTATGGGGCGCAACAAGAAGAAACTTACCGAGGCATGGACCTCAATAAAAACTTTGGTATTCAGTTCGAAGTTTGCACGCTCAGGGATGGAAAATCGATGGCGGGCGTTGATCGGCTTAATTCTAAGATTGCCAAAGTTATGAACGAGATCAACTCACAGGGTTCGGTGTTGCGAATGAAACCCTTTTACTCTCACGGCTCAACCTCAAACCCAGGCCCGGACTTCATCGATTTGATCGTTGGCCCCATGGATGAACTTGGCGTTATCTGGACTGACTTTCTTGCATCAGACGATGGCCCGAAGGTTTACCGTGAGTTTCAAAACGCCGCACAATGTCACAATAAATTAGCTTACGGCGTCCCAAAATTAGTGAAAATCGATGAAATGATGTCTACCGACGAGCGACTGATCACCTTAAATTGGTGTACTCCTAAAGCTGGAATTAGCATGGCGCAGCTAAAAGCAAAACATGCCTCTTGGCTGGCAGCGAACGAGGACTCTTTCAAAGCGGCTTCATGGAGTGTGCTCGTTCCCCGCCAAGGCGCAGGCAATGCACAGGGTAAATATGCTCATATGAATGTCTTCACTAGCATCAAGCAAATGTTCGCTAACGAGGAATGGATAGCGAATGGTGGTGGCAGTGCGGGCCTCAGCGACTATTACAGCTCATACGCTGACTGCGATGGTGATTCATCGTTCACTGCAGAATACATCTACAAACCCTCAAATTAATTTCCACCTAAGACGAGCCAGGTCTTCATGCTGTTTAACGCAGCGTGGAGGCAGATGGAGCAGAGCCAATCTCAATTCCGCCTCATGCGGACCAAGGTTGATTGTCGTTTTAGTCTCTGGCGTGGACAGCAAGTAATGGGGGCTAATTAGCTATCCAACCCATGACCTTTTGAGGCTTGGAAAGGGAGACCGCTTGACCCGCTTAGTGCGATTAAGCGGTCTCAGCTATTTCTGAAGTTTAGCGAAGAAAATAGGGTTATCTTCTTCGCCTAACTGTACGAATCGTCCCGTCTGGTCGCCAGCTTCACGCTCGGTCTGTTCTCCCAGTCCTTGTCCGGCTCATGCCGCAGCTACTCCGCTTAAGCCAAGCCAACTTAAGGATTTCTTTGGCTTTCGGATACGCGAATGTCCGGTCGATTCAATCAGATTGCGCCAAGAATTTTGCTAATATTCTTTCGAAACTTTTCGCCAAAAGGCGGACGCGCGCCAATGATAGGCAACACATCGATCATCGTTTGACTGTAAATCGCGCGAGCATGGCTCATGTTTCTGAAGCCCTCCGGACCGTGATAGGCACCCATGCCAGAGGCACCAACACCGCCAAACGGCAGATCCTCTTGCACGTAATGCAGCGTAATATCATTGACACAGACACCACCGCTTTGCACGTGACTTAGTAAGTACTCTTGCTCACTTTTATCCTTGCCGAAGTAGTACATGGCGAGGGGGTTTCGGCGAGGCTCAATCATATCCGGAACCTCGGTGATTTTATTATAGGTCATGATCGGTAGAACGGGGCCAAAAATTTCTTCGTGCATGACCTGCATGTCCTCACTGACGTCTTGGAGTATGTGTAAAGGCATGCGACGATTGTTAACAGAGGCTCGAGTCTTGTCAGCGCCCACAATCGTGAGCTTCGCGCCCTTAGACACAGCATCATCAATGTAGTGCTGCAACCTCGCGAAGTGTCTTTCGTTGAAAACGCCTGCATAATCCGCATTCTCGGTGATGTTCGGATACATTGCCTGCGTCTCGTCGATTACCCGCGCAACGAGTTGCTCTTCCAGCTCCTTCGGCACCAGCACGTAGTCTGGTGACAGGCATAGTTGACCGCCATTTAAAAGCTTCCCGAAGGCCAGACGTGTGCCGGCGAGATCAAGCTTTGCGCTGCGACCAATCACGACAGGTGACTTGCCGCCAAGTTCTAACGTGACCGGTACGAGGTTTTTTGACGCGGATTGCATCACTTGCGCGCCGACACGAGTGGACCCGGTAAACAGCAGATGATCGAACGGCAGCGATGCAAATCTTTGACCGATATCTGCGCCTCCGGTGACGACCGCGACTTCATCTTCTGAGAAATATTTGGGCACAACCTCGGCAAACAATGCCGCTGTTTCAGGCACGAACTCTGAAGGTTTCAATAACGCGCGGTTGCCGGCAGCCAGCGCACTGGTCAACGGCGCAACCGTTAAGCCAAAGGGTAAATTCCAGGGCGAAATGATACCAACAACACCCTTGGGAAAATGCCGGACCTCGCTCTTTCCTCCCAGAAAGTTCATGGGCTTGTTGGTACCTCGTTTCTCTGGCTTCATCCATGCTTTCAAATGTTTTATCGAATAATCAATTGCTTCGACCTTTGATGCGAACTCCGAGAATAGACTGAACTCATAGGATCGTGCACCACCAAATTCCCGTTTGGTCGTGGTAGCGAACGCGGTCTTGTTTTCCACAATCAGCGCCTTGAGTCTTTTAAGGCGATCAACCCGTGTGGCATAGGTGACCTCGCCCTCAGCACGGAACTTGCTTCTCTGCAGTTCAACTAGTGCTGTCAGGTTCTGTGTTTCCAATTCAATAACATTATCGTGTTCTGCTGTGCTCACCATTTCTCTCCTTGCTTGTTTTGCGTAATTTCTATTTAGTGATTCTTCTATGCGTTTGATCCGATTAGCTGTCTGATGCGGCTTCCGCGCGTATGCCCTCTATAATGCGAACGGCATTCTTGACGAACAGAGGCTCAGACGAAAAACTGGCAATCAGGGCCTGAACATCTTCTGGCAGCGATTCGTTATTCAGTGATGGGCCTTGGTCCCCGCTGGTCGCGCCGATCAGAAGGATACCCATTGTTTTTACGACCTCTCTCGATTGCGCTTCACTTAATTTAAGTGAGGTTGACGTAGGTTCCGCAACAGCCTCTACTTCGCGTATGAACACTTGTTTCGACGTAATTAATCTAGGGATCGCAACATTATGTTCGATGATATGTTCAAGCCTGATGAGTAAAGGTAAGAAGGTGCCATCCGCCATCGCTGTGTTGTAGAGCGTTTGAGCATAGGCCTTGCTCGTCGTGACATCTGACAAGTGGCCGATGAAAACTTGACTCCATCGGATCAGGCTTTGCTCATAAAGGGTAAGGAAAAGCTCTTCCCGAGTTTTGAAGTAAAGGTAGAGTGTGCCTTTCGCTACTCCGGTTTTCTTGGCGAGTTGCGCCATAGAAAATGCCTCGTAGCCAACTTCAAGGAAGTACTTTTCGGCCGCCTTTAGCACTTCGTGCCGCCTTAGCGCCTTTTGTTCTGCGCTTCTCGCCCTCTGATTAATCTCAACGATTGAACTCATGAGTGTCTCCGCACTGCATCTGATTTAGTTTTACGGACATGTTTTCTTAACGACGCCACAATAATTGACCACAAGTCACTTATATAACTGACTGCTGGTCATTACAAGTGTTTCTTAAAAAAAACTTCCCTGTGGGCGCTCAATGGTGAGAATCGCGGGAATGCACAGGCGATGTGCTGCTCAGATAATGTCAACGGAGGTTTCGGCAGGGTTGCGGCGTTTATTAATAAAACAGTGCTTCAGAAAATACGGTTTATTTCTCTTGCGCTTTGTGACATTTTTATCCAAATGAATGCGCGAGATCCTACAACAAAAGGGCGTAAACCTATGAAAGCGTTAAAGTGGCTCGGTTTGACTGCTCTAGGTTATGTTGTTTTGGTCATTCTGTTTGAAACAGTTTTTCTTGGCGTTTTTCAGCCCACAATTGAAAGCTCGACCATAAAGAACCTAGTAATCACGACCACTGACCGTTCTGGTCAATCTAGCCCGCGCAAAATTGCTTTTGTTGAGCTCAATACCAGGCTTTACGTTTCGGCTCACCATTGGCCACGTGGCTGGTATCATGAGGCGGTAGACAATCCTAACGTGATCATTGACATGGGAAATGTCGAGGCAGACTACGTCGCCACGCCGGTTCGGGGAGAAGAGTTTAAGTCGGTTGCTGAAGCCTTTCCACTGCCATTGCCAGTGCGTTTCTTGATGGGTTTCCCTCCCAAACGTGACATTTTGCGGCTGGACCCGGTCGCGTCCGGACTTGCTAACCCATGATCTCCAAGAGCGAAACGGTATCCGCCTGACCAACACATAGCCGGCGTATTTCGGCCATACGTTTTAGTGAGACGTTCGCAACCAATTGGATCGCAAAGTGTATCGAGTAGGTGAAGGCTGGATGACCTAAGTACCGGTAAAATTTGCCTCACGACGCTCAAGAAAAGATGCCACACCTTCCCGATGATCGTCTGAAGCAAAACACTCGGCCATTGCCTTTGTATGCCTTGCCATGTGGCCACCCACATCTGACCCTAAACCTTCATAGACAAGCGTCTTGATTCTTGAGTGTGAAAATGGAGAGTTCTTTGCAATTCGCTCTGCCAGCGCCTGTGCTGCCGGCACCAATTGCTCAGCGGGCATCAACTCGTCGACATAGCCAATTTCCAGTGCCTCTTCGGCGGTCAAGAAGTCGCCGGTGTACAACAGCTTCATCGCACGCTGAACCCCTATTAACCTTGGGAGCAACCAACTGCCTGCTCCCGTATCAGGTACAAGACCACGATGTGCAAAGTTCCAGGCAAAACGCGCATTGGGCGAACACAACCGCAGATCGCATTGGGAGGAGAACTCCGCGCCCATGCCTACCGCCGGTCCATCTATCGCGCCAATCACAGGCTTTGGACACTCAACGATCGGCCACCATTTTCCGCGTTCTTCCGCTGTGCCACGAAGTCCTCGCTTCTCACCCGGTATCGTCGATAAATCCTTAAGGTCAGTACCTGCACAGAATGCACCAGACACCCCCGTCACGACAATCGCTTGAGCCTTGTCATCCTTACCCGCTTCTTCAAGCGTTCGGATAAAATCACCAAGCATGGCGAAGGTCATCGCATTGCGCGCTTCCGGTCGGTTGATGGTGATCGTGCCAACCTTATTGGCGACATTGTATTCAATAAACTCAGACATAATTTAGCTTCCTATCTAGTCAAAACTTCTCTCGCCCACTGGCGCGTTTCTGCACTTACAAAACAGCACAGTTGAGTTAATCAGCATCAAGCGTGATTAACAATTCACCCGCTTCTTTTATCGATAACATTGCCTGCTGCCTTGCGTGAGACTCTCTGGCAGGCGCAAGCCCCCAGAGGCTCATGTATTTTTGAGCGGCCGCGGCAACGTAGATCTGCCATAGCGCAAGTCGTTCAACATCGATCGCTCTATACTTGGCATACGCTGCTGAAAAACGAGTCATTGCTTGCTCCCCAAAGAGATAGCGAAGCTCTACCCTCGCGATAGCCACGTCCGATAGCGGGTCGCCTACCGCGGCATCTTCCCAATCAAGCACGGCGGCAATTGCACCATGTTGCCAAAGTAAATTCTCGGGCCAAAAGTCTCCGTGCAACAAGGTTGCTTGTTCTGAAAATCGCTTCACTTTTCGCCTTTTCAGATATTGCCATAGATCCTCCCATTCCTGCCCTTCCGGAAGGTAGTCGAATAGTTCGGGGAGTGGCTCTGTGCGCATACCGATATCCGGTAACGTTGGCACCGCTGTCTGGTGAATCGATGCCAAGGTAGCCGCCATTGCATCAATATACTGAGACTGTTCACCTTCGGGAATTCGGGTACTGCCACCAACAAAAGCGATGATCACGTAAGGATAGCTAAGATTGCAGCAACTAGCGTCAACAGCCAGCGGGCGAGGCACATTAATGCCTGATGCATAGAGCGATTGTAAAATATCATGCTCCATCTCCGCGGAATGTCCTGAGTGCTTTTTGCCGTGCTCGCGAATCACAACACTTCGCTCGTTTCCATCTCTATCCAGCAGGTCCAGACGATGTGTATCAGCCGATACGCCTCCTTTTAACCTTTCGAGCGACATGAGTTTTGTGTCGGGGAAGTGCTTAGTGACAACCTGTTGGTAAGCAATAATATTCAAATGATGCTTCTTTATGACTCATGTTGATCACCGCACAACTAACCTCGTCATGCGGCCGCTCATTTTAATGGACGACTGCGATGGCTACCGCCGACTATTGTGCAAAAGGTGTTGATTACACCTCTTATCTTGGCACCGTCCGACATCAACCGGCCTATATTCACTCGGCCAGTATCGCACGCAAAGTCTGTTGCAACACCTCGATGTAACGCGCCTGAGTCCAGCCGCAGTGGTGGCGAAGGAATGCCCAATTCTCCACCGAAAGTTGGGCCCAGAGCAGGTCTGTCGCCTCTTTGGTGGACAGCGTCGGCGTCAGCCTGCCATCACGCGCGACGGCTTCTACCGCCGCCTCGCACCCATGACGAACAGCGCTCATGCGATCGGCCCAGGCGGCACCGGCTTCCTCGTCTTTAGTTTGCATCGCGATGAACGCACTGGCAACGCCATAGATCTCCGGAATGTAATTACCCCACGCCTCGACAAACGCCTCGAGACGCTCTAACCCCTCTGACGCGCTGCGACTTTTGGTTAGCCGTGCGTCGATGTTTTTGACTCCATCAATGTAGCGCGTGGTCGCAATCAACAACTCCGCACGTGTTGGAAAGTGCAGGTAAACGGCTTGCCGACTGATGCCTGCCTGCTTTGCAATATCACTCATGCGCACTGCGCTAGCCTGACTACTGGCTAACAGCTTCCAAGCACTTTCGAGAATTCTTTCGCGTGTTTCAGTATTTTTACTTGACATGGTGTCAATCTAACATTAATTTACGCCTTGTCAACTTGACATGGTGTCAAGTTAAAGACAACTTATTGAGGAAAAGTTATGAAAGTGATCATTTTTGGCGCAACAGGCAGCGTGGGCAGACTTGCAGTTGAGCATCTGTTGGCGGATGGACACGAGGTGACGGCCTTTGCGCGCCGACCGGACGCCATAGAGATAACAGACCCCAAGCTAAAACGGCTAACGGGTAATGTTATGATTCTCAAAGAGGTCTGTAACGCGGTCGCAGGACAAGACGCCGTGGTAGTTACATTGGGATCCGGGACATCCCGCAAGAGTATCGTACGCTCGAGGGGAACCGACCACATCGTGAAAGCTATGCAACATCACCACGTCGACCGATTAATTTGTCAATCGACGCTGGGCACCGGCGACAGTTGGAGCAACCTCAATTTCTTCTGGAAAAGAATTATGTTCGGCCTGCTGCTCCGACCCGTGTTCTTGGATCACGAACGCCAAGAACAACTCGTGCGTGAAAGCGGACTCGACTGGACCATCGTACGACCGAGCGCATTCACAGATGGTCCGGCCGAAGGTAACTTCAAGGTAGGTATTCCAGCGGGCGAACGTAGGCTTAGGCTCAAAATTTCGCGCGCTGACGTCGCGGGCTTCCTGACCAGCTGCCTGCGCGATACCACGTATATGCATCAGGCAGTCGGTATCAGTCACTGACCTAGGCCAGCATTAACCCCGCGGACACCAAAGTTGAAAGTTACAGCTATTGACCACTCAAGCGGGAACGCCGCTTATGCCCCTGTCTTCAGAGTCGCATATTGTTAAAAAGCGTTTGATGATTTTCGATGATTCGATCTGTGACGTCTTGTTCAATGTGACGGGTCCAATCATTTTTTTTGTAAGAGCCACCCAGCAGTATTTCGCCCTTGCGAGGAAACATATAAGTCACACCTGAACCGCCACCAATCGTTAGGTAATCTATCGCCGGGTCGGGCTGCATAAACAGCAGCTGCCCTTTAATTGGAATGAGATCCTCGTCGCCAAACAGTGATTTGGCGCCAAGCCCGGTACAATTAAAAATCACAGACTCATTAAGAGATAGGACTTCAGCTAACGAGAGGAAATGCCGAGCCACAATCTTGCCTCCCGACAAATGAAAATCAGATCGAACACGTCGAAGAAAAGTTGCCGGCTCTATCATCATGGTGACCACCCGTTTTGCGTAGGGAACAGGAAACGGGTGCTCATGAGGCTGCAAATCCGCGACTGACGTAAATAACTCTGGCAGCTCGCGCAGGTAATATCGATCTTCAGATGGTTCTGTAGTTAGGAAGTAGTTCTCCTTAAACGATATGCCGTACCCTGCACCACCTAAATTTTGGTAAGCATGATGCGCAATACGCGCAGCATATTTATATTGTTGTTCGAACGCTTTAGAAGCAACGCCCTCGTCGAATACACTGGTCGGTGCCCATTGGCCGGCACCAACATTGGAAGTGCTATGGCGTGACGCATCGCGTGAGAAGATCGTCACATCCCAACCGGCATCCTGCAACAATCTCGCCGTTGTGAGCCCCATAATGCCAGAACCCAGTACCGCCGCTTTACCAGGTTTTATGCCAGCAAGCTGTTGCAGCGCCAACGCAGAAGATCCCCAGGAAAGAGATATACCGCCGCCGCCGTGGCCATAATTATGGATCACTGTTTTTGCATCGTAGCGTTCTTTTTTGACCACAAATCCCTGAGGTCGAAACGGGCGAAGTCCGGCCACAGCTCGAACAATTCGGTCATGGGATATGCGCGGGGCAACAAAGGGCTTTCGCGACAGCGGGCGGAAATAGGATTTGGCTTTTGTACCTGCCAGACCTGAACAAGCTCCAAGAGACCCAACTAGTAGACCGCCAGCGGATCGTCGCAACAATTGTCTTCTTGTGAGCGACACCTTGTTTTCCATTATATTTTCACTGAATGATTGGGATACACCATTGTAGTCTGCGGATGCGGGTGAATCAAAAAGCAGTTATTAGATGATCGCAGCAGCTAACGCTTAGCGCGGCGACCGCCATTAACGCTTCAACGCGACTGAATTAACAGGTTAGTATCGCCGGACATAGCCAAGAAATTGCTACCCACTGTAGGACCGCGCCTTCTGTTGTACCCCATCACCTTTGGGTAGGTCAGACCATTTATGCCTATTGGGTTTTCGGGGGATTTTGGGGAGGGGCTGACGCTCGGTCGCGTCTAGAATTGAAGATAGGGCTGACAACCGTCAGCCCTACGAGGTGGCCAAGATGGCCGAGCAATACTTATTTGGGAAGTACTACTTGGTTGATAACGTGAATTACGCCATTGTCCGCTTCGATGTCTGCAGCCACGACTGTCGCGTTATCTACCATCACGCCATTCATCGCGTTAACCGATAGATTGCTACCTTGTACTGTGGCGACTTCTGCTGTTTTTCCCGCGATGTCGGCTGACATAATCTTACCTGGCACGACGTGATACGTAAGAATAGCTGCAAGTTTATCTTTGTTCTCGGGCTTCAATAAATTATCAACGGTGCCTGCCGGCAACGCGGCAAATGCCTCGTCGGTAGGCGCAAAGACGGTGAAAGGACCATTGCCTTTGAGCACGTCAACTAGATCGGCGGCTTGTACAGCTGCAACGAGGGTGCCGAATTGGCCAGCGGATATTGCTGTGTCTACGATGTCTTTTGCCTTGGCGCTAACGCTCGCAAAGGCCAAAGGGAATACTACAAGTAAGGTGAGGCTAAATCGTTTGAAAGTCGTCATAAAAACTCCGGGTTGTTTAGATTGATCTCTTGTGTAAGTTAATTTCTAAGCAGAAATATGATGTGGTCCACAGAAACTGATACGGGATGATTCAGACGGCGGATCACAAAAAAGAAAACATTTTCAACCCATGTGCAACAATCTTTTTACACTTTTTAATAAGCTGCTTGTGAAATTGAGCACGATAAACCACATGTTTTGCAGTTTCCAACTGCCAATAATGTTGTGATCTTCGGCACAAGAACTAGACACTAACAGTATGCCCTTGCCGCGTTAACAACATCTGCATAGCTGCAGATATCGTATCTTGCAGATGACTGGCTAGGTAATCTGGGTGCGTCGAAGGCCGGTCAAGCGCCATAAGTTTCTTATAAGCTAGTACTGCATTCTGAGAGTCTTAGCACGCAGGGCAACTAAGCTCTTTGCGACAATATCATTTGCCTTAACTCATCAAATGTTTACGACGTGCGATAGCAAGCAACAACAGCCCAAATCCGAAGAGAGTCATGGGGGCAGGCGAAGGAACCCCAGTTGCGAGAATAGATGCACTAACACCATTAAAAGCTGACTCGCCGATGACCGGTTGCTGCACTATCATCGATGACGTGGTCACATCCGTGCTCGTAACATCAGGAAAGCTCAGCACTTGGAACGATAGACTCGCCAATACAACACCATTTGCATTGTCTGGTTGAAGAGCTGCAAGGGCGAGACCTGGCAGCGTACTTTGCTCAGCCAATGTACCTTGTCCACCTGTGGAAAGACTAAAATCACTCAAACCATTCGCTTCAGCGAGCGAATGGTTACCCAGTGCACCGCTGTAGGCGAAACTTTGAAATAGAAGCGCCGCCGAGTCCCAAAAAATATCAAGGGTGTAACTCTCGATTGGGAAGCCGCTAGGAGGCGCAAGTCCGGTAGCAACCAGATCGAGCGTCACCGTGTCACCCAAAGAAGCCACAGTTGATGATGGCGTTAGAGCAATTATTGTTGTCGCCTGTACCGTCGCTCCCCACAACAGGAGTATGGTAAATAACATCTTTTTCATCGCTTGCCCTTCCCATGGCTATAGTGGTTTCGATAACTTTTCAGGCCCCAATATGCCTGAACGAGCCTTTTAGGAGGATCGCCGGATACATTGATGTGGCCATCGATATGCTTACCGACTAGGAACGCAGCAAGAATCAAGCCACGTATTGCAGGTAATGATCACGACCTACCGACAACACGAATTTTATAGCTATAAATCAATAGCATAGGATTTTCGACTGATAATACGAATGGCTAGAAATTTGCACCATTCGTTCAACGTTCTACAAAACATGTAGCACGTACAAATTTCGACTGATAGCTGTAAAATTCTTCGACGGTAAAAGAAGTTAATTTTTCTGGTATCGAAAAATGCTCCGAGCGACTTAGTTTCCACAACAAACAAAACACCCACCCAAAAGTGTTCAGAGCAATAGGCGAAATGCATTTGAAGCATTTTTCGGTCAAACTTCCGAGGATATATAACGTATAAGAGTTCCCTTATGAAAAAAATTTTGGCTTGCCTTATTACCCTCCTGACTGTGACTCACGACGCCTACGCAGAGGCAGTCCTGTACGAGGGCGTCAACCAACTAGCCGAAGTCGAGCAGGCAATAACACAACATGTAAAATCACACCCGGGCAATGTGCTCGTGGTGTTTGATATTGACGACACACTGCTGGCCTCACGCCGTTTTTTTGGCGGGGACACATGGTACAACTGGCAAATTGGACGCGAAGTCGCTCATGAAAATGGCAACAAGGTGGTCATTAAGGACCACAACAAAATGAGTTGCATCTTTGCCAAACTTGGCACCCTGTATGAGCTAGGTCTGTATCACGCCACCGAACCCGGGGCTGCAGAAATGGTTGCTCGCCTGCAGGAACAATATGACGTCATTGCTTTGACCTCTCGCTCGCCTGATTACCGCGCCGGAACTGAACGAGAACTGCAACGGGCAGGCTTCGATATTGCAAGAGATCACCTGTTAGCTAAGGACACAGCCTTTGCATATCGCTTCGATGACGGTCGCAGCGAACGCCCCGTCACCCTCCAAAACGGCATTGTTATGTCGACAGGCTTGAACAAAGGTAGAGTGCTGACGGATTTGCTAAAACGCACTAACCGCGAATACAAGGCTATATTTTTCGTCGATGATAGCCGCTCCAATATCGTTAATATGCACGACGCTTGGAAAGACAGCGAGACCCACATGGCGATATTTCACTATACCCGTGTAGACAAGACAGTGAGCGATGAGCAGATGCAACGCGCATTAGCATCACAGCGCAGCTTCGATGAATTTCTGGAAACAGCCTTTCCAGATCGTCATGCCGATTTCAGTGCGGGTGAGTGCAACTAGTAAATGCGCCCGCAATCAAGACGCTGTCTCACGATCATAAGCGGAATACTCCAAAGAATGAGCGAGCGTCCACCTCGATGGCAGGCGTCGCCGAAATGGCATTATCTTTGGTCTGCACCGGAGACGCACAGACCAAGATTATGCTGCCATAAGACTGACAAGATTCGTCGCTTTTATCGGCGTTAGAAAGGCGCGGTTTGCAAGATCTTCACGAGTGCGTATGGATCAAATGCGTCTTCATCCTCTACTGCCGTGTAAAGCGATTCTAGCCAACCCTCGTGGGCTTCGTATTTTCCAGCGGTATTCATCAACAAATCGATTGCCATCACCGCCTGTTCTGCTGCGACGTAATCCTGAAATTCACCTTCACCACCTAACACGACAACATCGTTCAATAACACGCCAGATTTTTCAGCAATCATTCCAAAACCTGTGATCGCTGCCTTCATTACCCGAAGCGATTCATCCAATTCACGGATCGCTTGCGCGACATCCCCCTTGGTCGCTATCGTTTGATGTAGCTGTTTCACCCGCCCCTCTAACATCACCGCTTGGCTTGGTGATACAAGCTGCGCTATAGGGAACAACATTGTAAAACTTGAGTCATTTATCCGAACGCTGCCCGGCGGCAAGTCAATTCGTTGTTGCTGTTGCCAACGTAAATCTGACATTGGGTGATGGCAAGAATGACAGTCAAATAGACTCAGCTCCGGGAACAGCTGATCACCTGCAAGGTGTGTTTCAATCAACCGCAAGGTTTGGTTACCCGCTTCAACTTGGCCAAGCGCCCAAACGGTGACCTCATCCGTCACCCCCTTCCTCGTTTCGTAGTCATCGTCCAAGACATAGTGTGCAGGTTGCAATGCCCCAAAAGTATCTAATTCAAAGGACAGCCGCGGATGACCTGCTCCCATTATTTCGTGGCTAGCAATTTTTTTATCGTCGCCAACATGACATGAAAGACACAACTTGGCCCGGTCTTCGATGCGGTCTGTTGGATACAGACCATCATCAATATTGTCTTGATGACTTCGGCCCGCCTCCGTGTGGCTAGATAAGTAACGCTCAGAACCGCCATGACAAGCCTCACAACCAACACCGTCATTTACCTGAAATCGACTACCCTGCTTCTCAGCAGGCACATTGTCAGCGTGGCAGTCCAAGCAAACCTGCGCCTCATGCGCGTTCTCTAAACCCATGTTTTTTGCAATCCAACGGGACTTTTCACCGAGCAAAATGTTGTAAGCGTTTTTGTGCCTGTCTAACCGACTCCAAATTACGTATTCGTTTTGCGCAACTGCAGTCGACGAGCGCGGGCGAACCGAACCGTGACATACGCTAGAGGCGCAGGTCGCAACACCTAAATGCGCATCATCGCTGTACTGCGGCAACGTTTCAGCCTGAGCGCTAAACGCACACACGGCGCTTAACATCAGCAACCGGCTGGCAACATAAATTGATCTAATCATTCTCAGCTCCTCCCGCCATTTCTGGTGACAGCGTCTCTGCAGGCAAATCATCCACCACAAACCATGGCTTACCGTCTGCATCTAGATACATCTTGTGCATGTCTGATTCAGATAACGGTCCCGAGCCCAATCGACTGAATACAGCCACCTGCCCACCGCTCTCATCCACAGCTCTATCACGCTCAAGACCTCTTGATAATCCTAGCGCTGGTTTCTTAGTAGGATAGTGCGCAACAAGTTCTGGTTTAGGATCCGGACTGAAGCCATAGTATCTCGGCTGCGACTCCGGCGAAGTCAATTGAACGACCTTCAAGCCCGCCACACCATCAGCGACGTAGGCGAACAAGCTTGCATTTGTAGATGCAACAACCACATCTCTTGCGTCAACAATGCCATCTGTAAATTGCTCGTACACCTTCAGACTGGCAGGGTCTGAAACGTCAACGATGACGAGACCGTCTTGCCCTGCTGCTACATAAGCGAAAGTCCTTGCGACAAACACACCATTCGCGTTTTCAAGGGGAATGGTGTTCCCTGAGGTGAGGAACGGATTAGTCGGGTCGGTAATATCGATCGTCTTTAACCCATCGTCATCAGTAACTAACAGAAATCTAAATTGCTGCGCAATATCTCGACCGTTATTAAGTGGCACCGTCGCAACTAACACCGGCTTTAAGGGCGCATCCATATTGAGGACGACCAAACCTGCGTCAGCCATGATATATGCGTAACGGCCTCCTACTTCTATATTTCGCGCACCATCGAGAATACCGTTTTCGTTCCAGGTCAGTGCTCGTTCTAGGAAGTTATTCCTGGGCTCTCCGTCTGAAAGCGTTCCTACATCGGTCAGAATTAAGCCCTCTACGGAGTCGGTAATAGCCACATACTTGTAGATTGGATGTGTCGGCTTTTCTTGATTAACCTTACGCATCAAGTCACCCTGGTTTCTATCAGGAGCGATGGGTTGGGTTGTGATCATAGAAAGACAGGTCGCATTGGTACTTTTAATCCTCGTATTTTGGCCAAATTTGGAAGCTGGCGCGGTGATGATTTTTTGACTAATTCCCTTGTTACCAATGCCGGCTACGTCGTATACCACCATGCCTTTTTTGCCAGCTGCAGCAAACAGATATTCACCTCTTAGCTGCAAGCATTTAACCTCACCAGATCGGTGACGATGCCCCGTCTCTAACTCAAGATCCTTTTCAACGTGCTTTTCGTAATAGTCTGGGTAAACGATTTTCTGCAAGTAACTGCCAATCACAGCTTGCGGTTCGCTCCATTCCGTTACCTGCACGGCTTCCACTGAGCCCTCCGTTCCGACCCATGCGTGAAATCCTACAAAGTCAATAAAGTCGGTGCCGAAACCTAACGTCTGCGCCATGATGGCGTTGTTGTCGTTGCCTTCCGCAAGGTGACAGTCAGAGCAAACTCGGGTTTCAGTTTTTCTTACCGTGTGGGCAAAATGAGGATTAATTGCCTGAGAACTATGTCCACTGGCGGCAATCGGCGGTTGCTGCACATATATGCGCTCTCGACTTGAGTTAGTGGATGAGAGCACCAAGGCAGAGGTAGAACGAAGCGGCGCAATTCTGCCCCCGTTTATCTCACCGCGTCGACCCAACATAAATATTTGATCTCGGACGACTTGCGGATTGTAAGTCGCGTAATTTCTTGTCGTTCCTCCCTCGTAATGTTTTCGATCTGTTTTCCAATTCGCTTCAATTGGAAGATGACAACCGCCGCAGCTTGTTGTCCATGACTGGTGGCAGCTATAACACTCCATGTTGTCGTCGCCGTGGGCCAAGTCGGCTTCAGACTCTGCTGTATCCCAGGATTGGTTCTTCGCATCTTTCGACATTAACTTGGCACGGGCCGCCTTCGTATTGTATTTCGGGTGATTTTTATCAACCGAGTCTTTAACTAGGCTGAGCTCCCATTCACGATCTGGCCATAAAAGGCTTCTCTGAAATAGTTTTCCATCACGCCAACTAAAGCGCGACTGGCCATCCGGGTTTCTGATTAAAGATAAATCTGTACCACCTGGAGGCGCAGCGGGTCCTGACGTTTTTAATGTGGGGTATTGAGTGGCAGTACCGTGGCAGTCAACACAATCAATCTCTACGGCGTTCGCAACCTCGCCATAGATATGGCCATTACCGTGGCTGTCCTGCGAAAAATGACAATCAACGCAGTGCATTCCAACGTCGAGGTGGATGCTCGACATGTGAACCGCCTTGTCGAACTTATCTGGATCGTCGGGTTCAACAATATCACCGACTTCATCTAACAAGTTACCTTTGCGGTCTTTTTTGAATACGGCTCTAAAGTTCCAACCGTGGCCGTGGTAATCAGCAAACTGCGTGTTTTTAAGCGTTGGATTTAGGTCACTGACATTTCTCGAGAATTCTGGGTCGCTCCAAAGCCCTAACGGCGCTGCCCCTTCCGGATTACGAGCATTGGTCTTCCTTGTTTCGGCACTCGAAGGGTACTTTTGCTTTTTCGGAAACATAGAGGGTGCGTCTGATTCATAATCCCACATCGTGTAGCCGAGGAAAGAGTTAACAAACATGTTCGGCTGGTGCATGTGACAAGACATGCAGCTTGCAGTTGGAATCGCACGCGTAAAAGAATGCTTCAGCGGGTGTCCCGTCTCTCCCTTTTTGATGGTCGGGTCGACCGTCTGGGTTTCGCCGGTATTTCCAAATTGACCATAAGGACCTGAATGTCGTGGATCACGATCATTCGCGTAAACTACGTGGCATGCTCCGCAGCCAGAAGTTCGATAGTCGCCAGGATTGTCGTTTGTGCCAAGGAACCACATTAACGGATCGTTAAGACGCGTTTTGTGTACGTTAAGCACGGGCACCGAGATACGCCCTCCTGTTCCTGGGCCTCGGTTAGACTGTCTAAAGTCAGGTCTGCCGGGTTCCTCAATGCGCTGGATTAATCCCAATGCATTCGGCAAGCCTGTTTCAGGGAAGAGGTTACTGATGTTTCTGCCCCCACGCTCAAAAACTCTGAAGATGTCCCCCGGCGGCGTTGTCTCCCAAGTAGGAAGGGGATAAAGCACAGGCAAAACACCCTTTTCGACCCAATCAGCATCTGCATCCTTGAGTGGAGGACCCTTAATCGCACTAGGTTCACCATCTGGCGTGTAAGCTTCGCCGAGTAAGTATTTTTTGAAGGGGAGAATATTGTTTGCATAGGTTGCTGCGCCAAACAACATCGCGCCGGTCGCCATAATACTTCTCTTGGCAGCTTGCACCGTTTCCAAGTGACAAGCACCACAGGCCTCTTCTGCAACGCGCAGGTCCGATGGATTCACAAAACGCACGAACTCCTTTGCTTCTCTATTCAACAAAGTGTAGGTGGATTTCGGATTCGCGCTGTGCGGATAATGCCAGTCGTCAGGATAACTGGGTAACACGTGCGCTTTTTCCATCAACGCTTTATTTTTATAGTCGCCCTCAGTAGAAAAGACGGTTGCATCACCGCCATGACAGTCTGTACAACCTAAGATGACTCCGGGACTTTCGTGCATCGTCATGCTATCGGTCGGGCTGTGGCAGGACTGACACCCATCACTTTTCTCTAAAGCCTGCGCCATCGATTGCGTCTTCGGCGCGGGAGGAATTTCGGCGTATTGGCGTTCTACATATAGACTTGATTCAGACGCGGTCACCCCTTGCCAGCCAAAAAGTGAAACCAGTAATAGGCAAAAGATTGAATAGATTTTCATTAGTAAGTCAGCGTCATGTTGAAAAGGATTGAATAAGGTGTTTCTGCTTCCGCCCCAAAAAGGTTGTCAAAGCCTTTCCCAGGCACGAGCGCCGCGGCAGAAAGTCTAAACACCACGTTCTGAGACATAAATGGCCTCCAAATTAAAGACATCGAAACGTCTTCGCCCAGAGATTTATTGATCGGCGCTTGTTGGCGAACGCGTTCGAGCACTTCCGTGTTGTCAAACCGGAGATGATTGATATTGAACGACAATCGCAGTTCGGGCAGCAAGTCCGCATCTACCCCGAAACCGAAGAGCAGCAGACCTGGATTAATAAAGTTTGATTGGCCCTGCTCTTTACTTGCTCGAAGTGAGGGTAAAATACCATTTCTTCCCGCTAGTGCAACGCCACCGCCACCTATCAAGGGCACATTTTGGCGTACCCAAAAACTGGTGTCCGCGCCAGCAAATTGCGGGTTTTCGAAAATTGCATCAAAACCTTTCGCGGTCTGATCGAAGGGATCATCGTCGCCAGACGCGTACAAAAAAGATAACTTTGGACGCAGCCAGTCAATGTCCCATGACAGCTCAGTTGCTGTGAACCAAGCCCGCACTTCCTCGTCAGCATCGCGCAGACGAGAGCTCTGCTGTTCACCGTAGGCTAGATACCACGAACTGGAGATATTAATGCGATCAAAATGACCTTCGGCGCTGTATCCAAAGTAAGTTACGTCGTAATCACGCGCGTACCTTTCTTCGTATAGCGAGGAAGGCCGTTGTATAAAACCATTTTTGTCGAATTCAACATCGCCGTTTTCACGATTCCTGTTATGTATCACCGTTGCTTGCGAGATCAATCCGAGCTTGAGAAAGTCCTGCCAATACAGATTTGCTGCGAACACATCATCTTTGCGGATAGATTGCGTCACATCATTCAGGCCTGAATTAGTATCTTTTTCTAAACGGCGAAACCAAGCCAGATTATATTGGAATACATTGTTTGCTCGCGTTCCAAAGAATCGCACACCCAACTGCGAATCTTGGAACAAAAACCCTCTGAAATCAGACGAAAACGGTTGGATGCCAACGCGCACGCTGTCAAAGTCATATCGATCTGACACGTTACGCAAATGCTTGTCGACAAACAGTGCTTGAACGCCCATGAAGGTATCGTTTCTTCGCCTAGACGATCTGCCACCCTTATCAGGGTCGACGTTCAAGACGCCGATCTCGTCCGCGTGAACGCGATTAATGTTGAACGCGGGTGTAAAACGAAACTCCCAGTCGGGCGGCTTAAACACCGTGTCCCCTTTGTAGAACACATTTTCAACAATGAAGGTTTGCGCAAGTATGGTCGTCTCACCTTGGCCTATCGTGTCGAGACTGCCAGTCCTGGCTGTAGCAGCTCCTCCCACGGGGATAGGAAAACGTCGGGGTTCTACAATTGTGTCAGAGATGGCGATCACGCTGTAAAACCAATCATCTTTCCAAATAGGCATATCGCCTTTCAGAACATTCTGACCGTTGTAAGGATCCCAAAGATTCGATTTTACGCCCACTGCCTGGACGATTCGCCATCGGTCAGGCACCGCCGGTCCTAAATCAATCGGGTCTGCCCAAGGCAAGATACCGGGTTGATTTGTTTCGTCTAAGCAAGATGATGGCAGCTCATCTTCGACCCTAGAACCGGGCCGTCGTCTTGACGCGAGGGATTTCTCGGCGGCACAAACACTGTTAGCCTCGGAAACTTCGGCCAACTCTGGTTTATTTTCCTCTGCAAAGACAGAGAAACTTACCGCCAACAAGGGTGCTAAAAAATATCTAGAGACCATTACAGACCTCTGTTACATCACTGTCTATGAAAGGGACTTGAGGACAGTTTACATAACGTAATCCTGATGACTGTCCCGGGATATCGATTCTGTCTGCTCGAAGTTCAGCAGGTGCATTACCCACGGCCGTTATTCCATTTAGCGCTCCTAGACGTAAACCTGCTCTGTGCACACCCAGGAAAGAAATCATGTCATCTTGATCAACGCCATCACCAGAAACACCAATCCCACCGATTAAAGTATTGCCTCTGAAAATGGGCACGCTGCCGGGGAAAATTTGGATGCCATTTGCCAGCCGGCCAGTAAGGTCAGTGGCTGCAAACGCATTTGTGGCAGAAAAACCCGTATTTCCCACGCAATTTTGTGGCACATCTTGAGGCACAGCCCCTAGATAAAAAGCAACGTGATTGATAATCGCGTTGTAGGCTAAATCTAATTGAAGACCATCACTAAAGATGCTCCACTCGCCGGGCGGCTTGCTTAGGGGACCCGGGGGTCCATTTTTTGGGCCGTCGGGGTAATCCGGTCGAGACAAATTACCACCCGATCTATCCGAAAATGCAATGACTGAACCTGACGACTCGAGCGCTTCCGGTAAACCGAGGAAGAACTTAAGCGCCGTTAAATAGCCGGAAAAACTCGGGCTAGGCTCTTCTAAAGTTGAAAGTTGACCAAGGTCGATCGGCTCTGGAAGCGGAGCAAGGTATAGTGGGTCTGGCAGGGAACGAAGTACGTCAGCAGAAGAAAACCCATCTTGACGCCCGGTTCCAGAGAAGAATGTTGCCGTTCTTGCTTTTTGCAGTGACACGTCCGCACCAAAGACCGGACCATCACGTGTTCTCCCCATGCCTAATATCACGCCGTTTGTATCAACGACCGTCACAGTTACTCTCGCCTGCGACCCAGCCGGAATTCTTATTTGCGCCCGCGACTGATTCGCTACTCCGATCGCTTCATTGACGATCATCTGAACCTCAGCGGCGCGAAGGCGGTTATCTGCGCTGCCGCCAGGCGCATCGCTCGCATCAATAGCAGGGTATCGATTGGCGTTGGCTTCGTCGACGAAAACGAATGCATCTAACGAATTCCCGTCGGCATCGGAAAATACCGCGGCATCGGCGGGTCTAATGCCAGAAGGAGAGGCTCCGAAAACGGTGCCTGCAAGTACTTCATCACCAGCAAAATAACCCGGCGCAGCGATCAGACTACCCGCGCCATTTGCCTGCAAATTAGCAAGACTCAGCGCATCAGCGGGTGTGGAGAGGAGATCCTCGACAAAAGAATCGCTAAATCTTGCCGTTTTACCCACCAAGGTTACCTGGTCGGCTCGAATTTCCAACGGCGCTGCAAAGCCTACGGTCGCTGCCGTCGCGATGATTTCGTCTAGGTCGTCATCGAAATCGTTAATAAATTTGTCTAACCCGTAGATGCCATCTGCTATAACTCCAACGCCGCCGACAACCACACCGTCTATGTAAAGGGGGATTCCACCCGGATCTGCAGACAGCCCCAAGGGTGCCCGATGAGGACCGTGTCCTACGCCCGCACTAAATCTTGTTGAAAAGTCGGAACAAGGTAGCTGACTAAACTGAACACCGAAAAGGGGACCTGAAGGGACATTTGCCTCACCTGGATTAAAGTTTTCCTGGACGATTTGGCTTGCGGTTCGTGAAGTAAAGGCGTTCCCCGAAGTAGAGAGGTAAGCACCGGTCATCGCCTTAGAGATAGCCGCAAGCGCTGATGGTATGAAGTTCAAGCCTTCCAAGCCGCCAACAATTGGTGTGCCTGCCTCGGCTGTAGAGGTAATCGTCACAAAGGGCTCGGCACTTCCCATTTCATACAACCCCAGCACATTGCCGACACGGTCAACCACTGCGATCGTTGCGCTGGCGTTGCGAGCTGAAGCCTCAGCCGCTGCTTGCCCAATGACTTGTTCAACATCGGCTGCCGTTAGGAAACAGTCAGGGTTGCAACTCCGCGGCCCGCTAGTCGCAGGTGCAGAAACTGATTGTTGCTCTGCGTCGATAGTTGAACCACCCCCACCACCGCCACAGCCTGCGAGCAACAACAAAAATATAATCGCTGATCTTTGCATTGCTAGGGCCCTGAATCACTGTCGTTGTCAATTGTCGTCATCGTGCTGCCGTCGACGATTGTTTCCAATTTCGGCGTAAGCAAACGTCCAATGCCTGCGTCTAGGCGCGCGCCGGCTGCTTGCACTGGAGAATGTGAAGACATCGGCGCTTGGTTATCTAAATGATATTTATGACAGCTGATGCAGGTGCTTTGTAGCAAATTTTCCGAATGTTCGCCACCGTGGCAGGCTTGGCAATTATCAATATCAGGCATCAAAATATCAGAAGCGACCGCGGACGATGCTGCTTCGTGGCAACCACTACATTCCATACTGACATGGCTATCGTGGGAAAATTCTGCCATCGGCATCCAGTCATCCGTTAGCTTAACCGGTAGGACATGCCAAGGAACCTCGCCTTCCTGCTGAGTGATTTCATGACATATCGTGCAAGTTTGTCTTTCGAACAGGTTTGCAGCGGCTTCGTTCACTTTCAGGTCAACGGCCGCTTTCGCCTCTCGCGTCATTGCGCCACTGGTTTTTTGCGCGAAAACCGGCGCGTCTATGACTTGAGGCGTTCGACGTCTGCCGGGTCGACGTGCCTTTCTCTGCTCGACGAGCGGTTGCATGGCAACATTACTGCTACTACCTTCAGAATCTGTTTTTTCTTGAAAATATTCATAGGCATAGTAGCCTTCAAGTTGCTGAAGTAGATCACTTGGAGAGCCGTGCGGCACCACCCTATCTAACGCATTTGGATCAAAAGTTAGCTGGTGACAATCAGCACAATGCTTTTCCATTGTGACTGGCTTCATGCTTAAGCCGCCTTTCTCAACGACATGACAGCTATCGCACGTGAGTATTTCTACACTGTCCGGACCTTCTATTCCATCCTCACTTACATGAACATCGTGAGGGAACTTTAAGTTAGAACTTTCACTTAAACCTGAGTCCGCCAGCGCAAGTCTTTTAACATCCCAGGTTTGATCAGGAGACATTTCAAGCACAGACACCTTGAAAGGCGGGTGTTTCTCTAGGAAGTCGGTGACATTTCCCAGCTCACTTTCTGCTACGCCATACTCATTTAAATCTGCATGACAATCGACGCACAGTTTTTGATCGTACCGAACAATACCATCTGGCCCGTTGTGATCCCGATGACAATCTCTGCATTCCGCATTTTCATGCGCGTTGCCTTGATCAGCCAGCAAAGCTGTGTCGAAATGCTGCTTCACATTGCCATGACAGACCAGACACTCCTGATCCCTCGTCGGTTCAAAAGGCACGACATGACAAGCTTCACATTCGTCAGACAACAACGCGTGCGATGCGTGCAATTCACCCGTGAACCACTGACGATCATCCGGTAAAGGTGACTCCCTCACCACATCCATCCCCACAAAAAAACCAGCGGCAGGAATCAAAAGACTGACTGAAAGAATTGCCCAAAACATCACCCAGCTTAACGACCTAACCGGGAAGCTGAGCTGCTTCAGCCTGGTTTTAAATCTATCTTTTAGCGGTTCGACGTCCGAAACATTGACTTCTACCTCTACGACAAACCCCGATGCTCCCTCCGCCGGCATGACCCGAATCTCGTGACCAAGGATCTCAACCAGGTCACCTGGATTAAGCGTTTTCTGACGACTCGATTGGTTGTTGTGGGTGAAGTTTTGGCCTTTTTCAGCTTTTAACTCAAGCCCGCCCTCTCTTAGCATGAGAGTCGAATGCGCAAGAGGCACTCTACGGTCTTGGATTTGGATCGTTTGGTCAGACCCTCTGCCTATGGTTGCCCGTTCTCCATTGAAGACCGCTTCACTACTTTCGCGAGTAGCACCTTTGGATTGAATGTATCGAACAGTTAATTGCAACTTAGTTAATCCCCAAAGCGAGCTTTAGTAATATAAGAAGACAGAAAAAATGTGCGCTGTTAATGCCGCTATCAAGGCAAAAGTAACGGGCACGTGGAACAACAACCAAACCTGAATAGTCGCCTGCAACCGAATGTCCTTGCGAATAACCTCAATCAACTTTTTTCTGCTGTTAAAGACTTTTACAATCTGGCTTAGACTTTTATTCTCGTCG
The DNA here is from genome assembly GCA_965657335.1 of Candidatus Azotimanducaceae bacterium. GTDB lineage: Bacteria > Pseudomonadota > Gammaproteobacteria > Pseudomonadales > Azotimanducaceae > UBA4582. The sequence continues at coordinate 55,286 of CBFHOH010000020.1, read as the reverse complement.
CCTTCCGATTTAGAGAACCTTTCTACTAGCGCTTCCAAGGCAGTCTCTTGATTAGCATTCGACGCCACACTACCGTCGATGACGACTAACGAACTATCTCTTCCCAGCAACTGATCGAGATATCCTCCGCCAATCACTGTCCTTTCTATTGCGCTGTTGACCAGAACCCGGGTTTCGTTTGAGGCGCCGGCTGCCAACTTAATCAATTGAGACTCTAGATCTTCGACTTGCGTGAACGTCTCATCAATTGTGAGATTTTTTTTCAACTCGTTTTGCGCAGTAGGATAGGTTCTGTAAACGAAAATCCCAAAGAAACCACTAAAAATGACAAAACACATCAACCCAAATGCAAAAGTATGAATATTCCATGCAAACTGGAAACCTGTATGCAGCGTTGCGACAACAAGCAACGAAGCACCTAGATAGACGTGCGCTGAGACCCACCCCTTAACCGTTCCCCAGCCACGAACAAAATTCCGTTTCCGTTTGCCAAGGTAAGCTAGCCAGAGAATGAGTAGCGCCCCAATTGTGCCCAGAGAATATCCTAACCAAGTCCCGCCATTCGGGGGTTCAGTTGGGTCGTCCATCACATAAAGCACAATGCTCAAAGCACTCAAACCTAGTGCCACCCAAAAATAACGGCCCTTAGCATGGGATAAAAAAGAAGAATGCATCAGCGGTCCACACTTACTAAGTCAACAAAATCTTCCGGGCTCATTCGCACAGCGGCACCTGTAGGGCAGGCTCTTACGCATGCTGGGCCTCCAGACTGATCAATGCACATGTCGCATTTAACAGCCTTCTTAATCGCATTTTCGTTCGCTCCACTTTTTGCTGAAGCCTTGCCCGGACTATCGCCAAGCCCAAACAGCATCCATCGCCAAAAATTGTCTGGTGCTTCTGTTTTGTAGGACATCTGAATGACGTCATAAGGGCAATTTTGCTCACAGTTACCGCAACCGATACAGTTATCGCCGATAAAAACTTCACCACCGATCCCGCCTCTCTGAATCGCGTCAGGAGGGCAATCTTTCATGCAACTTGGGTCTTCACAATGCCGACAAGAGGTTGGCACGTGAATGTGGGCAAAGGTTGGACCTGCTTTACGGTTGAGACGCGAAGTACCCTGGTGCGTGGCAGCGCAAGCTTGCTCACAAAAATCGCAGGCAACGCAAAGCCCCTCATCGATTAACAAGACGTCGGTTGCCTCTCCAAGACCCTGCCCCATCAAGAAAGTCAGCATGTCGCCGTCGTCTTCATAATCGGCTGAAGACTGCAATACGAGGTTTTGCCGGTTTCTTTCCTCGGCTAAAGACTGCATTTTTTCCTTTAACCCAGGCGCCTGCTCAAGAAGCATTTGAAATGAATCTACATCCAGCGAGAGGGTTTCAGTCTTCGCGGCAGCTTTAACCGTGGCACTTCGCGTCGTGTTCCCAAGCAGCGCCATCTCTCCAACCGATTGGTTTGCTGGCACGTAACTGATGACGACTTCTTTACCATCATGTTCATTCGATACAGTTACCGAGCCGCTGCGGATAAAATGAAAACTATCGCCTGGGTCTCCTTCAGCAAAAACCACTTCGCCTGGCGCATAACTATTGATTTGAGTTTTTTCGGAAATATGTTGCAGATCTTCAATTGGGGTCTCAGGTGCAAACTTCTGCTGGATCGTTCTGACGATGAAAGTTTGATCCAGAACCCGCTTGACCGCGTCCACCGAAGCGATCAGCTTGTTCATGGTTCTTCGCGGCGTTTCGATGACTATCGTGTTCTCTCCGGCAAAAACTGTCGCCGATCTGCGACGCCCGGAAATGAGACTCATTTCCCCAAAGAAATTACCGACACCCGATTTGATGTGCAGATTCTCACCAACCTCAATACTCACGTCGCCTTCAAATATGGTGTAGAAACTGCTGTCGTAGTCATTCTTCGTGAAAATGACCTGTCCCTTCTCCATCACGTGAACTTCGCTATCCAGCATCAATTCTCTAAACTGCAATGCGTTCACGTGCTCAAACACGGGAATCCGCTGTTGCATGAGCTCAAGCACTTCGTCAACTTCAAGATCTAAGGGCAAAGAAGAGAATTTGGCGGCAATTAAATCGTGATCTGCAGGCTTAACTTTATTGCCGAGAATGTATTCCACTACTTCGTAACCCTGATTCATCGCCTGCTTAATCAAGGGATAGCCGCCTAACGCGCCAATCACATAAATACCCGGTACATTACTTTCGTACTGGCTGCTAAGCGCAGGAATTGCGTTCGGATCATCGTTCGGAAATTCAATCCCAAAGGACTCAACCAACCGTCTGGGCGCAATCGCTCCAAGGCGGCCAATAATTCGATGGACAGGCACGTTAGCCTCTCCTTGCGAAGTATTTAGGACAAACACGCCCTTGTGATCATCGCCCGTGGGTGCGTCAATGCGTGCCGGCGTGGTCCCGTAAAAACATTCGATTTCTCCGGAGTCGATGGCAGCAGATATCAGGTTTAAGTTGCCCTCTTTCGCTCGAGCGAATTCATCTTTGCGGTTGACGATGTAAACTTTGTTACTGGCCGCCAACGCAATAGCATTCTCTATCGCCGCATCACCGGCGCCAACGACGACGATGACCTCGTCTTTATATTCATCGGGGTCGTCCAACTGATACTGCACAAAATCCGCCTGGTCTCCCGGTATACCGAGCTGCCTTGGATTTCCTTGCATACCAATACCCAGAATCAGGCTTTTGGCATTAACAGACTCGCCATTTGACAGCGTAACCACAAAGGCACCTTTTTCGCCTTCAATCTGGGATACCTCAGCCGCATAACGCACATTCGCGCCAAGACTGGCGATACCTTGTTCCCAACGTTCGAGTATCGTCTCGCGCTTACCAGCGTCAAATTCAATAGGACTTCGAAGGGGGAGAATGCCTGGCTCTGCCATGACATGCTTTCCCTTTTGATATTTCTGAATGGTGTTTGCAATCAGAGGCGAGCTTTCCAAAAGAATATGAGAAACACCCAACTCCGCGGCGTGGGCAGCGGCACTGAGACCGCCCGGACCAGCACCTATGACTGCTATGTCGTAATCATTATTGGACAAAATCCCGCCTTAATCTCAGCGCTACTCACGCAGCATTCAATAACTTGAGTAAACGCACGCCGCCTGCTTTAGGCAAAGAGGAACAGCTTTGAGGATGGCTTTCCTTTGAAGGCCGCGGCACGTTTTTATTCTTCTTCTTCCGAGTATATCCCTTTCGCTTCGCAGAGTCAGTAACAGCTCATCCTGAACAAGACTCTCGCTGGGGACTCCGCTTTGCTTGATCTATCACGATCGCCTGAGTCTGCAGAGACTCATTTATCTTCGATCACACTTGCAACTTTCAGGCATATCTCTTCGGAAATTGCTTTGTTACCTTAACGCAACTTTCGGGCTTTGATAAGTTTGATTGGTGAAATCGGCAGAAATAATCAAAGCCTGAACAGGAAATGATCGATTGCTCTGCGTACCTACTGAAAACTCCCAAATGAAGCCGAAGCGCAAACAGCTCAACGGCTTCAGGATTTTCCTAGGTTAATGATAACGCTGAAAGAAGTAACCGCGATCAAAAGTATCGCAACTGTAGGTGCGCTGAATAATCTTTTGCCAAGTGGCAATGGATTCTGGCTTGGTCAAAAACTCGAGCGTTTTACCAACATCCGCAAAGTCACCCCCCCAGAGCACTTTAAAAGTGCCGGCTGCCTCTTCCGTCGAGCCCGAGCTCGGGAACAGCGCACTGACCCCGTGATCAATACCGTTGGCATCCAAATAGCGATTCCATTTCTGAAAAACATCGGCAACATCTTGTGGCCCCTTGTTCTCCTCAAGCGCACAATCAAACATATTACCAAAGCCTTGCTGCCTGTCGTCTTCACCGGCATCGCTGCGTAAACGAACTGAATTGAAATGTCGCATGTTGGAGCAGTCGAGCACCTGATTGAGCGCGGCGCCTATTTGTCGGCCTGCCTCGGTGGTGTAAAAGGCCTTCAAACCACGCATTTGCTCTGCGTGGCTAGTCCAAAAACCCATCCACAGCATGTCAAAATCGTATCCTTCATTAGGCAGGAAATGCGGTGTCGCCGACCAAAGCTCATAACCATGCTCGTCCGCTTTTAACCACTCAACCGTGGTGGCCATGGTAGCATTGAGGTCGTTCATTGATGCGCCTTCAGCTAATTTGCACCCCCTCATTTCTCCGGGTACCATCAAAAAATCCTCGGCGTGTACCCAAGCGCTCATACTGACTAATATCGAAAAACAGCCTGCTGCAAAAATATTTCTAATCATGGTTATGCTCCTTGCATTACTCCGTAACTTCTGTGGCTTGATTGACACGATGATCCGCATCCAAACAACAGATCTAGATTTAATCTTGTCGCACCGACAACCGATGGGCTAGGTTAGTTCGATTTTGGTTGCCGCCGCGCGTTAACCGGCACACCAAAGCTCAAGTATCATTGCGCGGCGTGCTAGGTCACGACGAACCAGCGTTTAGTCCGGAAAAAACGCTTAACTCGTGAAGAAAGGCATTGATGGCACTGGGTATTGCACGCCTCCTTTTTCCGCGCCATTCGTCTGCGCCTTAAATAAACGAATTTTCGCGATTTCTCGGCAAAATACAGACTATACTTGATTGCGCCAAACGTTCTTCAATGATGTAGCGGGGTAGCGAACCCTTAACGGAGTTACGCAGATTTTGACCACTCCGTTTGAAACAGCAGCATTCAAATTGTGAATTAACAGCAAAAAAAGGAAAGCACGATGACAGTATTAGTCACATTGAAATTTCCTGCCAAGGCGACGGAACTCGATAATTTTTTAGTCGTACTAAAAGAGGCTTTAATAGATACCAGAGCTTACGAGGGGTGCGAAGCAGTCCTTACCTTTGTTGAAAGGGGCACCTCAGCGGTTTTCTTGGTCGAGACCTGGGAGAGCGCTGAGCATCAGCAAAACTATATGCGCTGGCGGATTGAAACGGGACTCATCAGCGCCATTGAACCCTACCTGGATGGCGAAATAGATGTTCATACTTTCGACCCTCGGATGGATGTGTAAAGCCGCGCACCAGCGGCTAACCAATCAATCTCCACAGCGTCAGCAGCACAAGCCAAGTCTGAACGCTTTCAGCGTGATGGGGCGATGAGGCATACATTCGCTCAACCTAATTCCGCGCTTGTTTATGCTCGCTAATGAAAAGCAAAAACATAGGTAAACTTGCGGTGAAAATCCGCACATCACTCTTCAACGTCTACCAATGTCTTAATGTAGGCCGCGATGTCATCAGGGTCGCTTCTCAAAGCATCTTCATCTACAACACCGTTTACTAACGCATCACTCTGAAAACCAAACAAATATCTTAGCAGCACTAAACCATCAGAAAGCGGCGAAACAATACCGTTGGCATCAACGTCTAACGTCGCGAAACATTCACCGACACAGTCTTCTGGAAGCGATTTAGTGGCATCAAAAGGAAAAGCATCGTTGCTATCGTCAGTACCATCATTATCGTCGTCAGCATCTGCGATCAAACCAAGCGCCTCACACCCAGTGTCACAAACATCGGGCATTCCATCGTTATCGTTATCTGCCCTTCCACCCAAGCTGATCAGTGGAAACCCGTCGGCATTATCACCCACACCATCGCTGTCTGAATCTTTACTCTCAGCAGGATCGCTAGGAAACACATCGGCGTTATCTCCGAAGCCATCACCATCACTATCTAGCCACTCACTCGCCAAATTTGGAAATACGTCTGAATTGTTGCCAAACCCGTCATTGTCAGCATCTATCGCTTCCGCCGGATCAG
>CBFHOH010000020.1:9378-49355 GCA_965657335.1 Candidatus Azotimanducaceae bacterium | reverse complement strand
CTAAGGCAGCGGCAATGTATCCAACACTATTTTTCATAAGCACGGCTTACCAAGACCCATTATTCAAAACACGCTCAACACTTCTTTGTTTCGCTGCTTTTACAGCACCCGCTGTCGATGGACCAGATTCTATTGTTGCTTTTGATGAGATTAAATCAGGCTGTTGAGAAGCTGACGAAGCCGAGGAAGGCGGAAACACTGAATCAATTAACATTTTCCAACCGGCCTGATCCAGACAACCATTGCCATCATTATTATTCATCGATAACCCGGCGACCCCAGTGAAGCTCGGTCCCGAGCAAGATATTCGGTCGGCGCTTATACCCGAATTAGCATTCCAGATATTTAACGTCGAATTATTCAGCCCGATCAACGCATCATCTTTAAAAATGGTATTCCCATCAATACTAAGCGACGAGCCAGAGACTGATATATTGCCCTCAATAGAAACTCCGGAAGTGTCGTTATTGATAAACCCTTGGGCTCCTTGATTCATCTCTATTGCGCTGCCAGACCCGGTAATCTTGCCGTCTTCAGACAGAGATAGCTGGAAAGTGCCGCCATTGAATGACTTGAGGCCATTCGTTGCTGTAATCGTCAAATTACCATAGATGTTACCCATTGATTCGCCTAGCATCTGAATGCCCGTGGCAACACCCTCTATCGACGAAGCAACCGTCTGGGCGCCGATGTAGGCTGCCGCACCCTTTTGAATCAATACCCCTATCTGCGCCTTGCTTGAATCCGGGTTGCCTGAAATAGAAACGTCTGTAGCGTCGCCGTTCGAAGAGCGCGAGAACAAGATGCCCCAACTATCATCCACGCCCATCTCAATGTCCAGACCTGTTAAATACAGACCGTTGCCAAAACTTGATACTAAGCCTGTCGCGAAATAATCACGATCCGACGTGAGCTTTCTCGGAACTAGCTTGGCACGATTAGATGGATTTGTTGTTTTGTCAGATATAAGCGCAACTACCTGATTATTCGGCTGAATCTGACCAGAAACAACGAGCGCACCCTCATCATTGACGTCTTCAAGCCATTGATAAGCACCAAAACAACTGCCGGTTAGAAGGAAGGTCAAATGATCTTCAGACACATTAGCTTGGTAAGCCTCTACCAAGGCTGATTGATTAGTCGTGCAATCTATTTTCTTTACAATCGATCCTGACTCATCAGCGTTGTTCCATCGTGCATTAGCCAACAACTTATCAATTCTAGTTTTCTCTTCCTCAATCTTCCCTACGAGGTAATCATTGTTTGCATTAAAGTCATTGGCATCAGCTACCTCACCATTTACAAACGATTTTGGCACCGTAAGCTCCGCCGCATTCAAATGGAACGTCGTTAAAAAAAAGACCAGGGCTATTTTCCAAAACATGAGTGATGCTCCAACATTTATCAGTGACGTAATGCTTGCTTACGAAGATACTTACAACTTAATTACATCAAGATAACGCCACATTGCATCTAAAGCGACTACTTTTTGACCAACTGTTTCGCTGGCGCATTCATCTCGTTCAGGCTGATTACTCACTTTCGCATCAGCATGAAGGACCGCTGTACAGGTCGGCGCGGGATAAACCGTTACCACAAGTTGGCTTTAGTGCATCAGCGACTCAAGTGGCACCGTTAACTCATAACGCTGCTCAGCCACCTTCAAGACCCCTTCCGCAAACTGCGGATGATCTTGCAGTATTCGAATAAAGTCTTTTTTGCTCAACACAAAAAAATCACATAAGGTTTTGGCTTTCACACTCGCAGTTCTCGGCGTTGCCAACAACAAACCGATTTCTCCAAAAAAATCGCCTTCCCCGAGTTCGCTCACTGACTCACCACTGGCATCGAGCACGTCGACCTCGCCACGGCAGACAAAATACATCTCTGTACTTACCTCACCCTGCCGAATGACAGTTTCTCCAGCAGAGACCGTCGCTGGCTGAAGTGCCAAAATCACGGCACTAAGCAGCAGCGGATCAGCCCCTCTAAATAAGGGACTTTCTTCCAACACATCAGGCGTGACGACTTCAAACCAACGCCGACCCTCTTTCTCTAACAACTCATAAGCCGACTTAGGGCCCCATGAATTTCTTGTGTAGTTTGGAAAATCAGGTGCGGGTGCCGCCGCCCAATGATCCAGCATAGGCTGAGCAATTCGCCATGCCGCCTCAACTAAATCACCGCGTGAAAACAACGTTGCGTCACCACGAGAGCACGCATAAAGCATGACCTCGTAACCCGTATATCGGGACGATTTAAATGCATCACCATAGCTAAAATTCATGTCAACCCCCTGTAGTTGCATCGTTGGGCCGGGAGTTTTTGCTTGGAACAACAGATCAATACCCTGATAGGGCTGAATGTGAAAAACCAAACGATTAGACGTTAAGCTTTCAACACCGGTTCCTTTAAACATCGTCTCCGGGGGCTTTTTGAATTCAATAACAATCTCGGTGCCTCGTTTCCAAAGCGCCTTGCCTGAGCGAAGGTAAATGGGGACCCCTTGCCAGCGCCAGTTATCAACCTGTAGCTTCGCGGCGGCAAAAGTCTCCGTTTTTGATGTTGAGTCCACGTCGGCTTCTTCTCGATATCCAGGTTTACGGTCTTCGCCGGGGCGATCAGGGCTGGGACCGTATTGTCCTCGAACCACGTTTTCGCTTACCTCCTCGTCCGTATAGATGCGCACCGACTCAAGTAATTTGGCTTTTTCGTTTCGAATTGCATCTGCCTCGAAGGAACCCGGTGGCTCCATGCAGATGTAAGATAGCATTTGAAACATATGATTTTGCATCATGTCGCGAAGCACACCGGACTGGTCGTAGTAACCGCCCCTACCCTGAACATCTACTGACTCACAGACATTAAACTGTATATTGTCAATATGGTTTTTATTCCAAAGCGGTTCAAACATGCCGTTAGAAAATCGAAATGCCAACAAATTTTGTACCGTCTCTTTGCCAAGATAATGATCGACACGATAGATTTGCTCTTCCTCCCAATATTGGAGGATGTCTGCATTCAGGGCTAAGGCAGACTCCAAATCTGTACCAAAAGGTTTCTCCACGATAATGCGTTGCCAGCCACGATCACTTTGAAATCCCGCCTTGTACAGGTTTTCACACAAGGCACCAAAAAATCGTGGCGCCATAGCAAAGTAAAACAGAACATTACCACCCGCTTGATATTTTTCGTCGAGCGCCTCTACCGTGGCTTTGAGCCGAATAAAATCTTCAACATCGATGTTGGCACTTTCAAAATGAAAGCGCGCCAGCAGCTCATCGCATGCCGCCTCATCAAACTCGTGGCGAGTATGGAACGCCCGCAGACCCGAAGTCTCACTCGCCATTGAAGCCCGAAACGCTTCATCGCTGAGTTTACTGCGCCCCGATCCCAGCACTGCGAAATTTGGCGATAACAAGCCATCGCATGCCAAATTGTACAAACTGGGCACTAGTAGCCGTTTAGTGAGATCACCCGACGCACCGAAAATAACCATCACGCAGGGTTCACTGAGCGGATTTATTGATGTGGCGCTTGAATCTAATGCTGCTTCTTGTTCTGACGTACTCATGTCGCATTCCTATTTATATGACTAGACCTTGCTTACAAGGGCGCGGACCGGGTTGAGACCTGATGCTTCATCGTTTGAAAAGCTGTCGTGTTCGCCAGCCTTCTAACGAGCGCCAAGGTTACATTATTTCGTTCGGGATAACGCGCCCAATCCACCCCAAAACCGGGACTCACTGGCTCAGTATCATTATGTGAATATTCGAATCGTTAGCTTGGCGTCAACCTTTCACGTCCTAAAACTTCCGACTTTCGAGGTCTTCACGCAACTTGCTATTCGCCTAATTCGCAAGTGATAGGCTTTTTGGGTTAAGGTCGAGACCTAATCTCTGTTGCCTACTAAGTTGTTGACTCGGCTAGGATGCAACATTGTGATCCGAGCAACGGAGACTATTCGAACAATTTATGGCGCAGGATTTTCCCGCCATTCCCACTTTAAACAGACGCCATCACACGCCTGCAACCATGGCTGTTGAAAGGAAACTAATATGATCAACTATATTCGCTATGCAGGACTTGCCGTCGTATTTGCGTGGTTTTTTGGTGGCGGGGTTACCCACTTTACTAATGCAGATTTTTTTATAGCGATTGTTCCGCCCTGGTGGCCTTGGCCATTGTTCGCTGTTTATGCCAGCGGTGTATTTGAGGTGCTACTTGCGATCTTAATCCTTTGGCCAAAAGTCCGCCCACTCGCGGGATGGGGCTTAATTGCACTGACCCTCGCAGTCACTCCCGCCAACGTTCATATGTGGCTGAACCCCGAACAATTCCCCGACGTTTCCGAGGCAGCTTTATCTATTAGGCTAGTGATTCAGGTATTACTTTTAGCACTTATCTGGTGGTCGACAAGAAAACCACCCGTGGACGAACTGGCATCGGAATGAGGCTCGAGGATTTGCTCAAAGGGATTAGTAAAGGGCAGGCTTAAAAGGTCATTAATCGCTCGCTAATGTCGACGCAAAAACTCAGCGACGTCACACTCTGCCGTCGCTGGCCTCGATACGCCTGCTCATGTATTTGTAACGCTTTATCCGATCCTGTATTCCGACTCATTCGCCTTTCGCGTCTGCTGCCAAAATTCAATCAACGTGCCGGGCCAGTTCTGAGTGATTTTTCCACTGGCGTTTTTATACCAGGTGTTCACGTTAGACTGACCCCATGCCATTTTCGCGTTACCTTCGTTAATCCATCGGTTGTACTCGTCGCAAACATCTTGTTTCACGTCGAGATAGTTGCCGCCTTTTTCCATTAACAGCGCCAAGCAGCCCAGAATATAACGCACCTCACATTCCGAGAAAAAGATGATGCTACCGTTTACCACGATATTGGTGTTGGGCCCATAGGTACAGAACAGATTTGGAAAACCCGGTACGGTCACCCCTTTGTATGCCTGTGGGTCATCCGCCCATTGTTCTTGAAGCTCAACCCCACCCAGACCGTAAACTTTCATAGGAAACAGAAATTCACTTGCTTTAAAGCCGGTGCCATAGACCAACACATCAAATTGATGCTCGACGCCATCAGACGTTTTTACGCCGCCAGGTGTAATACATTCAATTTCATTAGTGATCAGCTCGACGTTATCTTTTCTCAGCGTACGCAGATACTTACCATCGTCGATCAACATTCTCTTAGCAAACGGTGGGTAATGAGGCGTGCACTTCTCTAATAGATCATCCCTGCCTTCAAGTTCTGTCCGAAGGTTTTCCAGAAACATGTCTCTCACTGCTTGACTGACTTCACCGACGGATTCTTCAGGTCTATCCCAGCCCTCGTCTGCTCGTGCGGCCGCTAGCATGCCTTCGGCAGACCGCCAGAAGACCTTGAAACGAAACCACTTGGCATAAAACGGCACATGGCCCTGCAGCCAATGGACACCGGCCGGAACCTCTTCGAAATAATCTGGGTTGGGAATAATCCACGGCGGCGTGCGCTGAAACAAGGTCATCGATTCTGCTTGCTCAGCAAGAATTGGCGCGAACTGAAATGCACTACCACCAGTACCAATGACTCCAATCCGCTTACCACTGAGATCATGCTCATGTTCCCAACGCGCACTGTGAAAAGAGACGCCACTAAAGCTCGCCGCGCCTGGAATGCTTGGTATGTTCGGCCTGTTTAGCTGACCAACGGCACTAATGACTGCGTTTGCGGAGATCAACCGGACTTCTCCGTCGCTGACTATCTGCACCTGCCATCGGCCGGTTGCTTCATCAAACCTTGCCTCACTCACTTCTGTTTTGAAGGAAATGTGCTCACGCAGACCAAACTCGTTAGCTGTGTCAGAGAAATACTCTCTCAGTATTTCTTGCTGTGAAAAATGCTGCGGCCAGTCTTTTGGTTTGAAGGAATATGAATACGAATGGTTCGCGCTATCGACGCGGCACCCCGGGTATCGATTCTCGTACCAGGTACCGCCAACATCCTCATTCTTTTCGACCACCTGAAATGAGATACCAGCTTCTTTCAGTCGAATCGCTGTGAGCAAGCCAGACATGCCAGCACCTATTACCAGCACGTCAAATTGCTGACGTTTTTCTTCAGGCACATCAAATATTGCGGGCTGGCCGTATGGATCTTCTCCGTTCATGGATAACTCAGACGTCAGAAATTCCACGTGCTCGTCGCTCATTTCATCACCGGCGAGAAACCGCAACATTTCCAGCAATTCATCGGCGTTCGGCTTGAATAGATCTCCGGGTGAATCCCGATAGCGCTTCAAAATATCCAGTGCTTGGCTAAGAATCCGTTGCCGATCTTGCTCAGTGACACCTTCGTCAGGGGACAGAAATTCCATGATCGGTTTCACCGCACCACGGATGATCCCCATATCGCCGGTCAGATGGACCATGCAAAGCATGATCGATGCCGTGTCGGCATCTGATAGTGCATCAGCAATTTGTTGGTCGGTTGCGGTAATCGGATCTAGCTGGTCGTTAATTGGTTTCATTTATTCTTACCTTACATCGATTTTTGCTAAACAATCTCATGGCCTTCATCAATTAGATCTGACAATTGATCCTGACCCTTACCTAAAACCGGGGACTCTGACCCCAGCTATCTCACGCACTAATCTTCACATCACGCTAAACGCAATGCACGACCTATCCTTGGCGTCATTGCGTTAAAACATCGGTGCCGCGTGAATTGGATTTAGGCGAAACATATCAATTTTCGCATCAACAGCCCTTGAACTGTGGCTTGCGCTTTTCGAGGAATGCCTTAACACCCTCCCTATTGTCATCGCTCGCACCGGCAATACGTTGAAGATTGGCTTCATGCTGGAATTGTTCCGCATAGCTATTACTGAGCGAGTCCCAGTAGGCCCGGCGAATGAGCCCAAGAGACATCGGGCCATTAGCCAGCCGTTGGCAAATTTCCATCGCAGCCGTCATCAGGTCAGCGTCGTCAACGACGCGATTCACGAGCCCCCAATCTAAAGCCTGTTCGGCTGGTAAACGCTCCGCAAGCAAAGACAGTTCGACCGCCCGCCCCCAGCCAATTAAACGCGGCAATATCCATGTTGCTCCGCCGTCAGGCACTAAACCTATGTTGGCAAACGCCTGCAAGAAATATGCACTCTTGGCTGCAATCACCATGTCAGCCATAACAGCAAAGCTCATGCCGACCCCAACTGCTGGCCCATTGACAGCAGACACCATTGGAATCTCCATGTTGCGTAACTTCGTCATCACGGGATGATAGTGAGTCTCAAGTACGCTGCCTGCAGGGGGCAACGCATCAGATGCGCCTCGGCCGGCAAGATTCGCGCCAGCGCAAAATGCTCGACCCTCTCCGGTTAAAAGCAAACATCTCGCGTCACTGCTAATCACCGCGTCTATCGCATGAGACAGCTCCTGAACCATGTCGCCGGATAGTGCATTAAGCACTTCCGGGGCATTCAAACGAACGATGGCAACCTTGCCGTCTCGTTCAAGTGCAACATTCTCGTAATCCACCTTACTCTACTCCTTATTAATGCTTCGCTTGATTAAACACGATGTCGCACTCAGATCACAAATGCCAGAGGTATACATTTTGATTGATTCATACGAAAAAGGTCCGCTAATGCTATTTTGCGGCAGGGGTAGGTCAATGTCCGAATGGCTGCGACATTGCGCAAGACACACAGAATCGTGGCGGGGCATCTTTATTACGGCGCCCGATCTGGGCGCTATGAAGTCAGTGAGCGGGTAGTGCCGAAGATAAAAACCGTTCTACCCGGCCAGCACTGGTGGATTATTCTGGCGGAGTACGAATGACCAGATTGCGAATTTCAGTCATGTCTTCCATCGCGAACAAGATACCTTCCCTGCCGATACCCGAATCTTTCACACCGCCATAAGGCATGTTGTCAACACGATAAGAAGGTACGTCGCCAACAACAACACCGCCCACTTCCATTTCGTCCCAGGCTTGCTGCACTTTGTAGAAGTCTCGAGTAAAGATGCCCGCCTGCAAACCAAACTTACTGTCATTGACCATCGATATGGCGTCGTCCCAGCTCGAGAACTTTTGTAGAACGGCGGCAGGCCCAAACGCCTCTTCTACACAAAGGTCTTGGTTTAGTGGCACGTTTTCCATCAGCGTGGCGTCTAACATGGCACCCTCTCGCGTGCCTCCGCAAAGAATCGTTCCCCCGGCAGCGGCGGCAGAGTCAATCCAGCCGTGCAATCGGGTGGCCTCACTTTCCGAGATCATGGGTCCAATGAAAGTTTCTCGTTGTTTCGGATCGCCCTTAATCAACGTAGCAGTTTTCGCCACCAACTTGGCTTTCATGACATCGTAAATATCTTCATGAATCATAATCCGCTGGACGCCGATACACGACTGGCCGGACTGATAGAAGGCGCCAAATATAATCCTATTGACCGCGTCATCTAGATCTTTGGTATCAGCATCAACGACAACCGCAGCATTGCCGCCAAGTTCCAATACTACCTTCTTCTTGCCACAACGCGCTTTCAAATCCCAGCCCACACCGGGTGAGCCAGTAAATGAAAGAAGTTTTAGTCGGTCGTCGACAGTAAACAAATCAGCACCATCACGCGAACAAGCGAGAATAGAAAAAGCCCCTTCCGGCAAGTCGGTTTCCGCTAGCACCTCACCCATGATGATCGCACCCAGCGGCGTGCGCGAGGCTGGCTTCATGACGAACGGACAACCCACAGCCAGTGCGGGAGCAATCTTGTGCGCAGCAAGATTAAGCGGAAAATTAAACGGAGAAATAAAAGAGCATGGACCAATAGGAACACGTTTCCACATCCCCTGATAACCTTTAGCACGCGGCGAGATATCCAACGCCTGCAATTCACCGTGCATACGCGTCGATTCTTCGGCCGCAATCTGAAAAGTGTCGATTAAACGCGTCACCTCGCCTTCAGCATCATTGATCGGCTTACCCGCTTCTATACAAAGCGCCATAGCTAGCTCGTCGTATCGTTCTTTAAAACGGGTCACGCAATGTTCAAGTATCGCCTTCTTTTCATACGATGGCATCTTCGCCATGGGTTCGGCCGCTCTCACAGCGCCCGCGATACCTTCGTCTATTGCCGCAGCGTCGGCCAAAGCACAACGCGTAGCCACTTCACCTGTGTACTTATCGGTAACCTCAAGGGCCTCGTTAGCGTAAACAGCTTTGTTGTTTAGGTAATACGGGTATTTGGCCTGAAGCGTGGACATAGAAACTCTCCGAATTATTGTGCGCAAAATATAAACATTAGACGGGGGCCCTATGGCCCCCAATGACCTCAGGCATGCTAAATGGACGCTGAGTGTTTTTTGATGTCAACATTGAGTATCTGATCGTTGTCAACATAGTCAACCGGGCAATCAATCAGGTGAACCCCCGGCGTGGAGAGCGCAGTATCAAGAATGCCGGGTAATGCCTCAGCGGATTCTACCCGATGCCCGATACCGCCATATGACTCAACATACTTAACGAAATCGGGGTTACCGTACTGCAGACCCCAGTCATCAAAGCCCATGTTTGCTTGTTTCCATCGGATCATGCCGTAGGAATTGTCGTTAAGGATCAACACAGCAATGTTCATCTTCTCACGCACCGCCGTCTCGAGCTCCTGAGAATTCATCATGAATCCGCCATCACCGCAAATCGCCAGCACCTTGCGATCTGGATAAACCATATGCGCTGCCATGGCGGATGGCAGACCGGCGCCCATCGTTGCCAATGCGTTATCCAGTAACACAGTGTTGGGCTGATGCGCGCGATAGTTTCGGGCAAACCAGATTTTGTAGACACCGTTGTCTAGGCAAATCATGCCATCATCAGGAAGCGCTTCACGCACCCGTTTGACCACATGCTGTGGATAGCAAGGGAAGCGTGCATCGTCTGAGCCTTCAACAATATGAGCATCGTGGTACTCACGCACTGCCATCATACGGTTAAAGTCCCAGTCAGCCTCTTCGCTTGTTTTAACGTCGTTTTTCATTTGCCAAATTGCATTTCCAACATCACCAATCACCTCGACTTGAGGGAAATAAACCGGGTCTACCTCAGCAGTATTGTAGGAAATGTGGACAACCTCAGCGCCACCCGCTTTCATAAAGAACGGTGGCTTTTCGATGACGTCATGACCAACATTGAGGATTAGATCGGCAGCCTCTATGGCTCGGTGCACATAGTCACCTGCTGATAACGCAGCACAACCCATGAATAGTGGGTGTCGTTCATCAACCACGCCTTTGCCAAGTTGTGTAGTAACAAACGGTATACCGGTTTTATCGATAAACTCCGTGAGCATCTTCGATGTCATTTTACGATTACCGCCAGCACCGATGATAATGATCGGCGACTTTGCGTTGTGCAGCTTCTCAAGCGCCAACGCGATCGATTTGTGTTCAGCTACAGGTCTACGCGCAGATGAAGCCGGGATCGGCCGCTGATCACTTTCTTCGTCAGCAATATCCTCCGGCAGTTCGATATGAACAGCACCAGGTTTTTCCTCTTCGGCTAATCGATAAGCTTCGCGAACGCGTGAGGGAATGTTGTCGCCCGCGACCAACGAAACAGCATATTTAGTGATCGGTTTCATCATCTCGACCACGTCAAGGATTTGGAACCGACCCTGCTTGGATTTTTTGACGGGTTTTTGTCCAGTGATCATCATCATGGGCATACCACCGAGTTGAGCGTAAGCAGCTGCTGTGGTGAAGTTGGTTGCACCGGGACCGAGGGTTGAAACACAGACGCCAGTCTTGCCCGTTAGGCGCCCGTATACAGAAGCCATGAAACCAGCGCCCTGTTCATGCCGGGTAAGCACTAGCTTGATTTTTTCTGACCGACTAAGGCTGTCAAGGAAATCGAGATTCTCTTCTCCAGGAATACCGAAAACGTATTCACACCCTTCGGCCTCAAGGCACTCAATAAATAGATCTGATGCTTTCGTCATAGTCATTTCCTCCACTGCGGGTTAGATGGACCCAATTATTTTTGTAGTCTCACACCATAGCTCAAGATTCACAAAATTTGCAGTAGTTCTTTTCTTATTCGTGAAAACAACCGTTCGAGGGGGCATTTATCTTCGCTGACAACAAGCATAACCTCGAACAAAACCACACAATAATAGGGGCTATTGAAGACCACGTTTACCGTGAATCCCTGAGGCTGCCGGTTTGGTTCGTTATTTTTTAAGTTTGAATAGCCGTTTCGAGCAGGACCTGGTCAATACCTAAACAGGCTAGAGCCAATAGCATAGAGGCGCCTTGGCAAAACGCCTTAAAGGTTCTGTTCGGCACATAGTCGTTCGGGCGCTTTTTCTGCGAATGCTAGAGGGCTGAATTGTTGTCTGAGCTATGAGTGTCAGCAATATTGCCGTTGCGCACCATGACTTAATTCAGTGTGCTAACGGAAAAGTTTCGCAAAAATCTGCCGACCTGCTACAGACAGCTTTAGTTCGCGCGGAATTAATTTTTAACGGTAGTAAATCCGAAGGGTGCCGCATCAACAATTTGACCATCACTGAACGTCACTCTCAGGTCAGCGCCGGAAAAGTTATAGACAACGTAAGAGGTCACCCCGTTATTATCGAACGCCAACGCTGCCGGATAGTCAGACGTCAATGCGCCTGTTCCGCTAATCATATGGCCGAGCTCACGGAAAGTGTGAATCCAGTGATAAGTGTGCGCTTTTGTTTCTCCTGCTTCAGGCTCGTAATCCGCGACCGTATTGTAATCGGCAATCGATGCCTCAGCATCGGTCATAGCCCATAGGTTCCACCAAAGATCGCGCCATTGGTCATCAGGCAGACCAGAGGGTTTGATGTTAGACGATTCACTAAGACCCAAGTTGACATAGTCAATCATGTAATCAGCATACTGACCCACGTGCAGTATTAGAGAGCTCGAGGGCAAGCCCTGAATTCCAAGTATGTGAGCAAAAGCGCCGCTAAACCACGTCGAAAATACCGCGCCATCGCCCCAAATAATCGAGGTCGTGATGCGCTCGTAACCTGCCGGAAAATTATCTTCGTCCGCGGCACTACTGTTGTAACCATCGATGTTGTTCCAGTATTGCCAATACGCCTCAGCTGTTGATGCGTGCAGGTACATACCTTTGTTAACCAGATCGTCATCGCCGGTGATGAGGCCATACAGCACGATCGCACCGTAAGCATTCGCAGCCTCGGAGGTCGACTCATTATTATTGCCACGAACAAAATTTGCGGGACCAGAGGCCCATGAGAAACCATTCGCTGGATCAAAGTTTCGAAGATACGGAAACATAGGATCATTCGCGTCCCCGGCGTAGTCTCGAATTAGAAGTTCGATCATCGGGCCATACTGATCGGCGCCGCACCAAGCAATATCTATTCGACAGATTTCTGCAGCGGCGCGAACAAAATAGCCGTAATGAAAATGATGATCGTTGAGCTGCTGATGTGAGGAAAAGGCCTCTTCCATGCCAAGCAGCGTGTTCCATTCATCGTCATAGACAAAGTACTTCATGACATCCAAGTTACCGTCCGTTTCCGCGGTAAACCAATCGGCTAACTCGGCTTTGAGCCAGTCAAGCAACAGTGCTGCTTCGGCATCCATGCCTATGCCATTTGCAATCGCGATTAGCTCAGCAACCTTGGAATAGTTTTTCGCGGCCCAGTAGGTATCGGTGCGATCGTTCCATGTGCTAGCGCCCTGCTCAACAAACTCAGTCACCAGATTTTCTAGCGTCGCCTCATCAAATGTGCCGTTAAACGATGGTAGTGATGGTAAAACGCCAACCGACGCCAGCTGATACTCAAAACCGCTTGTCTGACTAAACTTGATCACACCGCGTGCCGAACGCGTCTGATAGGCTGAAGTCGACTGGGCGCTATTCTTCCAATGCAGTGGGTGTAACCCAACCATTGTTTCAACCGGGGCGCCCGTAGCATCGCGATAGTCGTGACTCACTGTGATTGAGTTGTCTGATCGGTCTACGGAGTAATCGATGTCAACTGATGCGACAACGTTCCTCGCTCGACCCTCGAAAAACGTAGACATTGCATCGGCAGGATTGCCCGAAGTTTGCGGCAGGTAAGTCAGAGTCAGCTCGTTGGTCGCGTTCGCAACGGAAATTTCATTACCTGCAATGTTGCTAAAGGTCGTCGTACCCTCTCCGGTCACAAGAAAATTATTGTGCTGGCCAGCAACACTTGTCCAAACCCCCAAACTGTTCGCCTGGTTGTAGAAAGTACCTTTCTCGCCGCTATCTGCTCTTAGCGTTCTAACAACAAGCTGCCCTTGATAGGCCTTGACGTAAACGTATGGCGAGCCATGTACAAACGTTGCTTCCATCACGGGCTGGTCATTTTCTTGCCACTCAACGGTTACCGAGCCGTCACTGTAATCCTTGAGATAAGCCTCCATATTTGAGAAAGCTGAATTACCTAGCGCAATACCGTCGAACACTTCACTGAACGGATCAGGAATCTGATACATGAATCCATCAACTGTCGGGCCAAGCCCCGACGGAATGCCCATCGCACGAAAACCTCTATCGGTGATGCGCGCCGTGATTGGGTCTGGCGTAATGTAGGCTGCATCATTGGCGTCGCCAATCGTCATCTCGCCCATGAACGGGATGGAGCCCCACCATTTATGGGTCGGCGTAGGGCCACTTGCCGCCGGTCCAGTGAGTTGCGGAAACCTCTTTGTCGGTGTCCCCGTTGGAATCCCAGTCGCCGGATTACAACTGTCGATCGCCGGTTCGACAACGCCGGCGTTGTAGATCCAATTACCGAAATCAACAACGCATCGGTAACTCGCGGGATTAATGGTGTCCGAGATACTGCCGGCACCGTATGCGGTTATTGCGTAGTTGCCGGTCGGTGGCGCTACGCTGTCGTCAAAACCCGTGAACCGAACATTGTCGATCTGAAAAACGGTACTGGTTGTGTTTGTTGCCCAGATTACGATGCCGGTGCTCACTCTGGACATATCCAAGCCACCTGCAATAAGCGTCGAGAACGGAAACTTCACCGTCTCCCACCCAGATGCACCTTTACTGCCTAACGTTTGATCACCGGACGAGCATGGATGTACACAATCAATCTTCATGGTGATATTGCTGTCACCGCTGATCACCCTGATGTCGAATTGCACATCGCCCGTGGCAAAACCAGAAACATCAAGCGGAACACTGGTTGCAATAAACAGTCCCGCCAAGTCCCCGGTGGCTGAATGTGTCACCTCGAGCACGTCGCCACGTGCATCGTCTTCGACGAGTTGCCAACTAATGCTCGGACAAGCAGCACCGCCATCGTTATTACA
The DNA here is from genome assembly GCA_965657335.1 of Candidatus Azotimanducaceae bacterium. Classification (GTDB taxonomy): domain Bacteria; phylum Pseudomonadota; class Gammaproteobacteria; order Pseudomonadales; family Azotimanducaceae; genus UBA4582. Next base: position 35,015 of record CBFHOH010000020.1, on the reverse strand, counting down.
TTCTGAAAACCCAATCGCCGCATCAAAGGCATTGATACCCCGATCCCAGGTCGCATCAACCGACCCGCCATCGAATACCACAAGATCCGTCAGATCGTCTCCCGTTGGCGCGGCAACAAAGTTGACCGTTCGCGTTGCTATCGCGGTATTGCCGGCTACGTCAGTCGCTGTATATGTTAATTCATAGGGACCGACGGCAGTCCCCACAGTGCCGCTGGTCGTGACGGCAATGGTCCCGTCAACGACATCGGAGGCAGAGACGCCAGGATCCGCAAAAGTTGCGCCCTGTTGGTGTTCAATCGTGTTGGCGCCAACCAGCGTAATGACCGGCGATATCGTATCTGCTACGACGACCGTTCGCGTTGCGGTTGCCGAATTGGACGCTGCATCGGTCGCCGTATAGGTCAATGTGTAGGTTCCCGCGTCACTACCCACGGCTCCAGACATTGTAACAGGCACAGACCCATCAACTGAGTCGGTCGCTGTCGCGCCCGGGTCTATGTATGCTGAACCTTGTTCGTGATTGACAGCACTGTCGCCAGCTAGCGTGATAACTGGTGCGGCTCGGTCTACCGGATTATTTGGCGCGGGGCTGTCACTGCCGCCACCACCGCCGCCACAGCTGGACAAGAACGAGCACATCACTAAACACGAAATAAGAGCTTGTTTCAGATTACACGTCACGCTTGGCTCCTAAAAAGAAGGAATGGAGGGTAGCAATTAATCGACGAAGTGTGCCGTCAGGTTTTGAGGGTATCGCAATTGCACCACGGATTGACAACGCTGTCAAATGCGTTTGCAATCGATGGATAGCATCACAGTCTCCCCTCGGTCTGGAAGCAACAAAACGCGCAGAACGCGCGAGCGTGTTTACGCTGTTCGGTCGCTATAGTGCTTTGCTTTCTTGGCTTTTTTGACGGTGGGCGTTGCGGCGATATAAAGATTTGGTGGAGCCAGGCGGGATCGAACCGCCGACCTCCTGCGTGCAAGGCAGGCGCTCTCCCAGCTGAGCTATGGCCCCAGTAAAACTGGATTCGGACAACACAATATTGCCCTGGGTAGTACTTCTATTCTAACTCATTGCGAGTTTCTTGCTTCAGGCTTGCTACGCAAACCCGGGATCGAAGTCGTGTGCGACTCCAACGCGACCTCCTGCGTACAACGTTGCGCAGTATATCATCAATCAATTGGTGGGTCTGGGTGGATTTGAACCACCGACCTCACCCTTATCAGGGGTGCGCTCTAACCAACTGAGCTACAGACCCCAATCGAAATCCGATTGCCAATCGATCTACTTAGAGCCGGTTGACGAGGGGCCGTATTATACGCACGGTTTTCTTATTTACAAGATTAGTCCATCACGATCATGTGATGATTTTTTTTACCCTTCTGAACCACATGAAAACGGCCATGCAGTGCGTCCGATTTTTTTACAACAAAATCCTGATCGGAGACTTTTTCTCCATCAACGGAGACAGCGTTACTCTTTATCAGCTTGCGTGCCTGACCCACTGTCACTTCACCTCTGGGCGTTATAGCAAGCCCTGATTCGACCAGCACATCGATAAGATTCGAATCTCCGGTCAACTGACTCGAGGGCAAACCATCCATTGCCAATTGCGCGAGGTCCTCGGCTTCAAGCGATGCGAGCTGGTTCGAAAACAACGCCGTGCTAATGCGTTCGGCCGCTTCAACGCCTGACTCCCCGTGTACAAGCTTTGTGACTTCTCGCGCCAACGCAATATGCGCCGTCCGGCTGCCCGGGTCCTGATCATGCGCTGCAGCGAGTTCATTTATTTGTTCACTGGTCAGGAACGTAAAGATGCCCAGGTACTTGATAACGTCCGAGTCTCCACAATTGCGCCAAAACTGGTAAAACATGTAGGGAGACGTTTTATTTGGATCAATCCAAACGGCATTCCCCATACTCTTCCCGAACTTGGTGCCGTCAGCGTTAGTAATTAATGGGTAAGTTATCGCGTAGGCCTGATTGCCGTTCATACGTCTTATCAGATCAATACCACTTGTAATATTTCCCCATTGATCGCTGCCTCCCATTTGGATCGAGCAATCATGGTCTCGATTCAGGACAACAAAATCGTACGATTGCAAAACCATATAACTAAATTCGGTGTACGAAATGCCCTGACTATCATCTTCCAGTCTGCGCTTGACCGTGTCCTTCTGGATCATCGCGTTAACACTAAAATGTTTACCGATATCCCGCAGATAGTCGATGACACCAACGCCTTCGGTCCAACTTGCGTTGTCGACAACGATGGCTGAATTGGGCCCACCGGAAAAATCCAGAAAAGCGCTGGCCTGCTCACGAATTTTCTCAACAAACGCTTTTACTGTCTCCGCTGGCTTCAAATCCCGCTCTGAGGTCCTCCCACCCGGGTCTCCAATCATACCGGTGGCGCCACCCACCAGTAGAATCGGTCGGTGGCCGGCGAGCTGAAATCGCCGGAGTGCCAGCAGCGGCACGAGGTTACCGATATGCAAACTATCAGCAGTCGGGTCAAATCCGCAGTAAACCGTGCGGGAGCCTGAGCTCAAATGCTCTAATAGTAAGTCCTCACTACTCACCTGAGCGATTAATCCCAACGACCGCATCTGATCTATAAGATTTTCTTCGATTTCCATAACTCTTGTCCCAGCTCACTTTTTGACTGCGGATTGTTTGCTAAACTGTCCCTGTTTCGCGGAACAAAACCGGTATTCGATGTTCCTATGTCAGGCTTCGCAGATAGACGAAGGGCGCAAAATACCTGATGCGACAGGAATTACAAGGGTAGAGGCAGTTTCATCACAACTTAGCCCTCTGCTACAAATTACACCAACATAAATAAAAAGTTTGTTTTTTTGTATATTTTTTATATAGTTAGCACCTTTTTGTAAGAAGCTACAATAATTACAACAAACAGCCAATTACGCTATGAACAGATACCCTAAAAATCACCTAATGACTGCTATCGCGGCCGCTTTTTGCTTTCTGATTTTTATTACCGCGTTGCCCGCGGAAGAGAACAGCGAAACGTCTCGCATACCCGTGTCACTTTCCATAAAGCCGGAAGAAACGCGCGCGGCCGCGAGCTCAAAGGCCATCTCTGTCGCCGCCGACCTTGAAAGCATAGAAGCTGAGCCCCTTGCGCTCAAACCAACATCATTGGAAGATAAGTGGGTAACCATTTCAATTCGCAAGGGTGATAGCCTAGCCGCTATATTTAACCGCGCTGGCCTATCTCCAAGAGACCTTCACGAAGTCATGTCTCTCGGAGCAGAGGTAAAATCTCTTAAGAAAATTCTTCCCAAAAAAGAAGTCAAATTCAAGATTGATGAAGCTGGAAAACTCACAGCACTGAATTATGCTGAGAGCCCAATCCGTTCGCTAAGCATATTACGCGCTGAAGGTGGGTACGAAGCTGAATGGGTGACTGCCAAAACTGAGACTATCATTTCCTACAAAACCGCAGCGATTACAGCGGACAAACCCTCTCTTTATCATGCTGGCAAGGCTGCCGGCATTTCAGACAACATGATCATGCAGCTGAGCAACGTGTTTCAGTGGGACATCAGCTTTGCTCTGGATATCCGCAAAGACGACACGTTTACAGTGCTCTATGAAGACATATACGTTGACGGCGAAAAGGTAAAAGAAGGGAATATTCTCGCCGCGCAGTTTAACAATATGGGCAAAACATTCGAGGCCGTGAGATATACCAATGAGTCTGGTGACTCAGACTACTATGCCGAGGACGGGGCGAGCCTGAGAAAAGCGTTTATCCGGGACCCGGTGCACTACTCCCATGTCAGCTCAAGCTTCAACATGCGCCGTCTGCACCCTATCCACAAGCGGGTAATGCCCCATCGCGGGATTGATTACGCTGCAAACAAAGGCACTCCTGTGCTGGCAGCCGGAGACGGCAAAGTGACAATTACACGCCAAAACAACGCCTCTGGACGCTTTATCGTGGTACAGCACGGCCAACAGTATACGACCAAATATCTCCACCTATCCGCATTTGCGAAAGGTATCAGACCTGGCAAAGCGGTTAAACAAGGTCAAACGATTGGTTACGTTGGCGCTACAGGTTGGGCAACGGCCCCTCACCTGCACTACGAGTTTCTCGTTAATGGCGTGCACAGGAATCCACGCACGGTAAAACTGCCTAAGGCCTCCCCGATCAGCAAATCTGGCCTTAAAAGATTCCAAGCGATGACCCAACCCACGCTCGCCAAACTTAACTCAGTGGCAGGCGGCTCAAACTATGCGTACGCTCCGTCAGAGGACTAGGCATTAAGCCTAAAGCGCAAAGGAATTACCGCAGCCGCAAGTTGTCGTTGCGTTTGGGTTAGTTACTACAAATCGAGCACCCGATAGATCTTCTTTAAAATCCACCTCAGCACCGACGAGATACTGATAGCTGAGCGCATCAACAATAAGTGTTACACCATCATTTTCGATTAGCGTGTCATCGTCCTCTACGTCTTCATCGAAGGTAAAACCGTACTCGAAACCGGAGCATCCGCCCCCGGTGACAAATACTCGCAGCTTTAGCTCAGTATTTTCTTCTTCGGCGATCAGCACGCCCGCTTTTTTCGCTGCAGAATTCGTAAAGTTTAATCCCAGTGGGACAACTATCTGTGTCGTATCGCTCATTTTTCATCTAATCCATCAGGGGTTTTCTAAATCTTTTGCTGTTATGGCCTTCAGGCCGTCTTACTTTTTACCGGTGTCACGCGCAGCGGAGACTTCGGTGATATTGATAAATCTTCGGTCTCTACTCGATGTTCGCTTTCATTATTTTCTACCGCTGTTGGTTCTGCTTGCTTGCCCGTTTGCTGATCAGCATCTTCACCGGCGCAAATTTTCACCAGATTGCCATCAACACGACTGCCCATCACCATCTCTATCAGGTTGTAATAAACATTGCCTTTGATCTCAGCTTTCGCTGCAAGCTCGACGTGTTTGTTCGAGTGGATATCACCAATCACCTTTCCGTTAATGATCACATTGGGTACACGGATCTCGCCTTTGACGCACCCTTTCTCGCTCACTGTTACCACGGCCTTGACGCCTTCGCGAGCGTATACATTCCCTTTAATGACACCGTTAATCAGTAATTGATCATTAAAGTGAATATCACCCTCGACCTCACAATTGTTCGCGACCAGTGAAATCCCTGGTTCTGTTTTTTTGCCACTTCGAAAAAAAGCCATCGGCTATCCCCCTGTGAGTTGCCAGTCGAATTTCTTTTCAAGGCGCTGAGAGCCCCGACCTGACGACTGTGCAACGATCATTATTTCTCTCGGAGAGAATCCGTCTGGGACATTAAACTCTCCATCAATATTTTGGAAATAACGGAACCTGAAGCGGATGTCTTCCTTTTCATCCTCAGCCAAATCAACCATCGACAGGCTGCGATTCTCTTCTCCTAGTTTACCTACAAGGTTAATTTCCACGCCACCCTGAATATAATCGTGTTTATCGACAATCTGCGTAAGTAAGAGGCTGTAACGGAATCTACTGGGTTCCGTAGAAGGTTTCATGTCCAACCGTTCTATTCTGAGCCCTCGCTCCTTCGCATTTGGCACCATTACGCCTTTATAGAACCTGATTTCCTCGCTCAGGTCCGCTATTTCTTGCTGTAGTGATTCGATCGTCAGCTGTATCTCTTCGTTCGCTCTTAAGTCTACCTGCCCACCCAACTTAAGGTCTGCAATGTCTTGGCGCAGGCTGCTAACAAGCTTGGCCGACACGCTTAGTTGTGACCGCAATTCATCACGTTCGTTCACAACCTCGGTTTCCGTCGCCATCCCCTGGTCCAGACCATAGTTGAAAGTCAGCCAACCGAGCGCCGACAGCGCAAGCAGACAAAACAGAAACCCAACCGCACGGTAATAGGGCCGATGTGGCATCACTACCATCTGGTATTGCTTACTGCCTTTTACGGTCGCCATTTCATTCCAAGTACTAGCTCAAAACTACCAAAGGTCGTGTAGTTTATCAGAAACTGGTCTAAAACAAGCCATTTCGAACTGAAGGTACCCAATTTCCGTCGATTATTGATTTAATTCCCATTTCAGGTGCGAACGGGACACAATCCTATTTGAATCCTTGCTCGATGAGTGGTTGAATTCGCATCTCAAAAATCAGGGCAATTTTTAATGACACGTTCCGAAACCTTATTTGAAGACGCCAACAAAATACTACCAGGCGGCGTTAATTCCCCCGTTAGGGCATTCCAGCGGGTGGGTGGAAAACCTCTCTTTATTAAGCACAGTGAGGGTGCTTACCTGACCGACGAGGATGACAAGCAATACATCGATTATATCGGTTCATGGGGACCCATGATTGCGGGACATAATCACCCGGAAGTTGCGGCGCAGGTTAAATCAGCCATTTCCCACGGATTAAGTTTTGGCGCGCCCACAGAAATCGAAACCATCATGGCGGAAAAAGTCACGCAGTTAATGCCTAATATTGAAATGATTCGCATGGTGAGTTCTGGCACTGAAGCAACGATGAGTGCCATAAGAGTTGCAAGAGGATTTACCGGTCGAGATAAGATCGTCAAATTTGAAGGTTGTTACCACGGTCATTGCGACGCGCTGCTGGTTAAAGCCGGCAGCGGCGCACTGACACTCGGCGAACCTGATTCACTCGGCGTACCCGCGAGTGTGGCACAGCACACTGTCACGCTCGAATATAACAATATCGAGCAAGTTGAAGCATTTTTCGCCGAAGCCGGGGATCAAGTAGCCGCCGTTATTGTTGAACCCATCGCGGGTAATATGGGCTGCGTGCCGCCAGTGCCTGGCTTTCTTGAAGCGCTTAAAGCCCAAACCACCAAAGCGGGCGCATTGCTAATATTCGACGAGGTAATGACAGGGTTTAGAGTGAATCTTGGCGGCGCACAAGCCCAGTACAACGTCGTTCCGGATCTGACCACACTGGGTAAAGTCATCGGTGGCGGCATGCCCGTTGGCGCTTTTGGCGGGCGCCGCGACGTGATGAGCGTTGTTGCACCACTTGGCGGGGTTTATCAGGCTGGCACGCTTTCGGGAAATCCCATTGCTATGACCGCAGGCCTAGCAACACTGTCCCTGATTGAACAACCGGGCTTTTTTGAAAAACTATCAATGCGCACTGAACAATTGGTCACTGGACTCAAAACTGCTGCAGCTAGCGCTGGTATCGACTTCTCAACCAATCAGGTGGGCGGGATGTTTGGTTTCTTTTTTACTGCAGCCGATCCGGTCACACGATTTAGTGAGGTCATGGACGCTGACGCGGCAAGGTTTAATCTTTTCTTCAATGGCATGCTGGAGCAGGGTATTAATCTAGCGCCATCTCCCTTCGAGTCCGGTTTTGTCTCCGGCGCTCATACGGAGCAGGATATCGAACGAACTCTTGACGCCGCGAGCAAGGTATTTGCGACACTCAACTAGCAAGCAAATCATTCGGCACATTCACAAAAACTTTACGTTACTAGGAAACAGCAGTGAAAAAATACGATATTTATGGCATCGGCAATGCACTCGTTGACACGGAATATGAAGTTGATGACGCGTTCATCAGCAAAGCGGGCGTCGGCAAAGGCTTAATGACCCTCATCGACAGCGAAGAGCGCAAACGACTCATTAATCTGCTTGAAATCGAACACGAGCACATGGCAATTAAACAGGCCGGCGGAGGCTCAGCAGCTAACACGATTGTTGCCGCGGCACAGCTTGGCGCTAACAGCTTTTATAGCTGCAAAGTGGCAAGCGACGAAACCGGCGACTTTTTTATGTCAGACCTAAAAATTGCCGGTGTTGATACCAATCTCGATGCCGGCCGCGAGGATGGTATTACGGGTAAATGCATATCAATGGTCACCCCCGACGCAGAGCGCACGATGACGACGCATCTCGGTATTACCGAAACCCTTTCACCGAACGAGTTAAACCGCGAAGCGCTTCGAAACTCTACTTATCTTTACATCGAGGGCTATCTGGTAACCTCACCAACTGCTTTTGCCGCTGTTCAAGAGACAATTGAAATTGCAAAAGACGCAGGTGTACAGGTTTCTCTGACCCTCTCTGATCCTGCAATGGTTGAGAACTTCAGAGCTTCATTTGATGCACTGGCAGAACTCGGTATTGATTTGATTTTTTGCAACGAGGATGAAGCTAGGCTTTGGACGGCTGCAAGCAGCCGAGAGGACGCAATGGCTCGCCTAAAAACCGTTTGTGGCAAGGTCGTCATGACCTGCGGTAAAGAAGGCGCACTGGTTTTCGATGGTAAAGAGGAAACCATGTCAGTCGGCGTCCCAACCAAGGCAGTAGATACCACAGGTGCTGGAGACATATTTGCGGGTACTTTTCTCTATGGTTTAACCCACGGCATGAGTTTTCCGGCGTCTGCAGATCTTGCAAACCGGGCAGCTTCATTGCTTGTCACGAGCTTCGGTGCTCGCGCCGATCAAGCGGCGCTTCGCGGCCTCTTGTAACCATCTCATGACAAGACCATCTGTCATTGTTGCAGGTGCAGGAATCATCGGTGCGTCAATTGCATTCAACCTTGCACGAAAAGGTTATCCCGTTACCCTGCTAGATAGAACAGCGCCGGCTGCCGGCGCGTCATTCGGCAATGCAGGTGGCATCGTTAACAATTCCTGTGTGCCAACCTCAACACCTGGCATCGTCTTTGATGTTGCCAGGATGCTCACTCAACCCCATTCGCCATTTTCCCTGCGACCCCGTTATTTTCTAAAAGCGCTACCTTGGCTAATCCAGTTTCTTAACCAAAGTCGCCGTATCCGAGTCGACCATAACGCAGACCGGCTTCATGCACTCACCAGCAGCGCCGCCAGCGACTGGCTAAAACTTGTGGGTGAAACAACGTTAAATCGTTATGTAAAGGATGTCGGGTGGCTGAAGGTTTTTTCATCGACCAACAGCTTTGCGAATATGATCTTCGCTCAACAATTGATGGACCGTTTACAGGTGCCTTATGAGGTACTTGGCGCATCAGACATTAGACAACTCGAGCCAGCTTTAGCACCTGAATTTTCTCACGGTTTATTTCAATCAGATGCACTTCACATTACCGACCCGGGCGCACTGGTTCATGAGATGACAGAACTCCTACTCGCTCACGGCGGGACCTATCAAAAGATGAGTGTCGAGCAAATCAACACAAGTAACGACACTGTTACGGTTTCGAGCGGATCAACATCGCTGACAGCTGACAAACTGATTATCGCGACAGGTGCCTATTCAAAAACACTCGCAACCATGGTGGGAGACAAAGTCATGCTGGCGGCTGAACGCGGCTATCATATGATGTTCCCCCGCACCACAGCCACCCTGTTATCTCGCCCGGTCGTCAATGGCGACGATTCCTTTGTTCTGTCGCCAATGGAAACTGGCATGCGAATGACCAGCCAAGTAGAAATCGCAGATGTTGAAGATCCTCCAGACTATCAGCGAATCCGAGGCCTCAGTCAGCTAGCCAAGCGCATGCTGCCCGAACTGGATATTCAGGAAGAATCAGTATGGATGGGTTGTCGACCATCATTACCTGACTCACTTCCTGTGATTGGCCCTTCTTCCGTCAGCAACAACATTATCTACGCATTCGGACATCAGCATTTGGGCATGACCCTCGGACCAGTGACCGCATTTTTAGTCGAGCAAATACTCGCAGGCGTACGCGCAAAAATAGACCTTCATCCCTACCGCATCGACCGATTCAATACTGCTTTTTAATCATTCATGTCGCCAAGGTTCGCAAGCAGCCGTTACTCCTCAAAGAACGCTTTTGAACCACGATAAAGGTTGTAGATATCTATCTTTGAACTCACAGCATAGGGTGTATGTATCGACAAAACGGGCACGCCGAAGTCGATAACCTCCATATCCTGTCGGGAGAATTCACCACCAATGGTACCGCCTCCAGATCTGCCGACTTTATAGGTTGCGGTTTGCCAAGGAATGTCTGCGTTGTCAAAAATACGCCTGATTTCGGCGGTGAACTCTGAGTTAGCCGTAAAGCCGCGGCCATACATTTTGAAGTTCACACCATAACCAAGTTTCGGCGCATTACTCAGTTCCCATGCACTCGCGCGCATGGGATTAACGCCGGGATTTACATCGATTGAAATCATCTTCGAATGCCGCAGCGCTTTACGCACCTCAATGTCACGGTAGGATCTTCCGAGCTTTGCGCTTAGCATGCGTGCAACAAGGTTAGAAAAGTAATCAGACTTAGCACCCGTATTATTGACGTTACCGACTTCTTCGTTATCAACAAGATAAGCCAGCGCTGTATAAGTGGGTTTCTTACTCGACAGCACCGCGCGTAAAGCAGCATACGCACCCAACTTATCGTCCTGCCCGTAAGCGGCAACCATGCTTCGATCAAGCCCCATGTCCCGCGGCTCAAAAGCCGGCACCAGTGACAGCTCAGCAGAGACAAGGTCAGCCCTTGAGACGCCATAACTTGATTTCAGAATCATCAACACCTGATCTTCTATGTCGAGCCCTTCCTCCGTTGGAGGGATATGCGCAACAATGGGATCAAGAGATTCGTAAGTGACGAGATCGCCAACTTTCTTATTGTTATAACCACGATCTACATGAGGAGACATATCAGGGATCATCAGAATGGGGTCGCCGGGCTCCAAACCGACATTCACTTGAACACGTGAGCCGTCTTTTTTGTCAATGATACCGACCAGCGCCAACGGAATATTCGTCCACTGATAACGCTTGATACCGCCATGATAATTCGTTTGAAAAAGCGCAAACTCGCTCGCAGAAAAGAGCGGTTTACCCTTAAGTTCAAGACGAGGAGAGTCAATATGCGCGCCGACAACTCGCATGCCTTCAGATATTTCTTCATCTCCAATGATCATCACCGCGATCGCTCGATCACGATTAACATCATAGTATTTAGCCCCGGGATTCATTGGCGATTTAGTTGTTAAAGGACGAAAACCCGCCGCCTCTGCAAGGGCAACCGCTTCGCTCACAAATGAAAGCTCTGTCCGTGCGACGCGCATAAATGACTTATATTCTTCCGAAAACTCGAATATTGCTTTTCTTTCTTCCTCGCTGACGTCCAGCCAAGCCGAATTGCAATTCAGATCATCCTGACAATTTTCTTCTGCTGCCACATGCGCAAAAGGAATGCTGACGACGAGCAACAACCCAAGTCCGAATCTAAGTCCCATATTCCAACCATCCCGGCATTGGCCGCTGTTATTTAATGCTGTTTTTAACACACTTTTTCCCCTGAAGGTCGAATTCGCAACGTCAGTTTTTAACCTGCGATATATCAAAAGAGCCCCAACTGCCTGTCCGTAATTTGTCCTAACGATGTCCCCTTGAATGCGAGAATCGCATCTGCGACGGGCGCCAATTGCTTTTCTACGTAGAAGTCGTAATCGATTTCAGAGCGCAGATACTGCTTCGGTTCAGGACCGTTCATCGTCATCACGTACTCTATCCATCGGCTGGCAGAAAAGACGCCGGCGATACCCTGATTCTGCTTCTCTTGTTCAGCCATACGGGCAGCTTTCACATGAGGCGGGACATTTTTTGTGTAATCCGCAAGCTTTCTGCGCAATCGTTTCCTTAGGACAAGCTGATCATCTCTTTCACCTCGATAAACTGCTGCCACGGTTTCCTTTACGTAATCTTCAAAGGGGACTTCTTCGAAAACCATCCGATAAAGGATTTGCTGAAACTCTCTCGCGACCTGACTCCAATCGGTCCGCACTGTTTCCAAACCCTTGAAGACCATCTCCTGCTCACCTCTATTCAGGACAACCCCGGCATACCGCTTTTTGCTGCCCGCGTCCGAACCACGAACGGTCGGCATCAGAAATTTTATAAATCGGGTTTCGTATTCAAGCTCAAGCCGACTGGTCACACCAAGTGTGGTCTGTAAATGCACCCGCCACCAGTCGTTCAGGTAGGTCACAAGCTCAGCCGCCGTTTGGTCAACATCACTCGCCCCCTTAAGATGTACAAATACGGAATCTGTGTCGCCGTAAATGACCGGAAAACCGCGCGCCTCCAGCAGGTCTCTCGTGGTCTGCAGTATTTCATGCCCGCGCAGGGTGATTGAACTCGCTAGTTTTGGATCGAAAAAGCGGCATCCCGTGGTTCCCATGACACCATAGAATGAATTCATGATGATCTTGATCGCCTGCGACATGGCAGCCTTGTTCAGTTTTTTTGCCTGATCCCGTGCGTCCCACAGGTGCTGAATAATCTCCGGCAGTATGTAGTTATCTCTGGAAAAATGGCTGTCCTTGAAGCCGGGAATAGGATCAGATTCTTCGCTCGCAACGATCATCGCCAGCGGGTCTACGTGAAAGGTTCGAATAATACTCGGATACAAACTTTTAAAATCCAGCAAGACGACGTCTTCAAACAAACCGGGCTTGGAATCAAGCACATAGCCGCCGGGGCTGCTGATGCTTTGTTCGAGATCGGCAACCGGTGCAACAAAGCCCTTACGGTGTAGGCGAGGCAAGTAAAGATAGTCGAATGCCGCGACAGAGCCGCCGGGACGATCCAACTCGAGACCAGTCAGCCTACCGCGCTCAAGGCTGAACGCCATTAATTCTGTCGCTTCAAAAATTTCAACCACCAGCTGACAATCCTCAAGATTATAAGCGGCCAATTTCAGCTTATCCTCTCGAAACATGTCCTGAATCTCGCTAGCTCTACTTTCTACATCGTCGACCAACTTGCCTCTGCCTAGTAGTTCGCGAGCCACAAAATCCAACGCAAAACTTTCAAACGACCAAGTCGCCGTGCGCAGCATTTCTATACCGTCGAGTACAACCCGTCCCGGCACTAAGGCGTAATTTCTGTCTTGGCGCTGCTGGTTGGTTCGCCAGTGAACCGTCTCGCCGCCGCGACCAAGCCGGAAATCGATGTTGAGCGCCTGACATCTTTGTTCCAAGAAGTTCAAATCAAACGCGACCACACTCCAGCCAATGATGACATCCGGATCAACCTGCGCAAACCAAGACAAAAACCGCCGTATTAACGCGCGCTCATCGACTACAAACTCAAGATACTCTGGCTGCCCATCGATCTCATCGCCGATCATAAAGACCGCCTGAAAACCATTGCCTGCAACGGCTATCGAGTACAACACATTCTCCGAGTATGAGGTTTCGATATCGAGGGACGCAATTTTTAGCGCAGGCGTGAAGTTCACCGGCGAAAGTTGCGGATTCATAAAGGATTGGTAACTGCCAGCATTGAGCGAAGCCTCGACATCTTTCCTCGTCGAGGTACCCGAGATCGAAAGCGCCCCGTTAATAAATCGCTCCATCAAAAAGCGATCGGTTGGACGAACATCTGCTTCAAGCGCGACGATTTGTTTGGCCGAAAGCCTTGATCTGGCGATATTCAGATCGCGCTGGTTTCTAAAATAGCACGCGTGAACAGGCACGCGTTGAAAGTCCTCGAGTTTGACTGACTGGTGTCGCCACGCAACGACGCCTTTCAAAATATTTTCAGCTCGGAGAATTAGGTTCTCAGGCAGAAAAAATATGGACTCCTGATCCTCCATGATAATGCGGACCGGCCCATCGCAGGTGGCGGCCCAAAAGACCAGACTTTGTCCTTCAGCAGTTTCGACCCACTGCCTTGTCAAAATGAAACCATTAACCATTTGCGAAGTTTGTCTCTTGGAAAACCGAATCAAAATATTAAACGCAGATTAGGATGTCGACCGGCAGACTTCAACAGCGCTCACAGCACCTCGCTCTTACTGGCACCAGAAGCCGTCCCGCACGCCGCAGTATGCGATGTCTACACTGCGGTGAGTTAGTCCCTGAAACTGAGCTGTATCGTCCCTTTTGGTCCTTGCGTCACGGTAACGGCGACATCAAACGCCTGCTGAAGCGAGTCCGAAGTGATAATCTTGGCGGGCTTACCTGCGTCCAAAATCTTACCCTCGTTCATCAAAATTATTTCATCGCAAAACTGACATGCCAACTCAATGTCGTGCAGCACAAGCCCGACCGCTGCACCTTTAACGGCCAAATCACGGACTAATTTGAAAAATGCCACCTGGTGAGCGATGTCCAGCGGCGCTATCGGTTCGTCAAACAGCAAGTGTGCATGACTCAGATCATCAATGACCTGGCTTACCACGCGGCATATTTGCACTCTTTGTTTTTCGCCACCCGATAGCGATGTGTAGGACCGCTGAGCAAAGTCCGTCAGCGCGAACATGTTGAGTACCTTTGCTACTAGCACGCGGTTTGTTGCTTGGTCACTTTCATGGGGAATTCTCCCCATTAATACAACTTCCTCAACGCTAAAAGGAAAATCCAGCGTGGCAGTCTGCGGTAAAACCGCAATCTTTTTCGCTTTTTCCTCTCGCGACCACGATTTCAGATCAATCTCATCGAGACTAATAGCGCCCGACTGCGCACGCTCGTAACCCGCCGCGACGTGCACAAGTGATGTTTTTCCTGCGCCGTTGGCTCCCAAAATGCCAGTGACACGACCACTTGGGATCGACGCGGAAACGTCTTCGAGCAACAGTTGACTACCGACACCATAACGACAATTTTTCAACTTAAGCGTCAAATGCCTAACTTTCCTTTCTGACGCATGATCAGATATACAAAAAATGGACCACCTAACAAAGCTGTTAGTATTCCTATGGGGAGTTCAGCCGGTGCAATAATACTTCGACCAGCACCATCAGCCAGAAGCACGAGTATCGCACCAAGCAGCGCTGAGCCAGGGATGACAACTGAATGATTTGAACTGCTCGTTAAGCGCACAAGATGCGGAACCACCAAACCCACAAACGCGACAATACCTGTCAGTGCGACGCCTACCCCAACAATAACCGCTGTCAAAACAACAATCCGTTGGCGTAAACGGGTGATATCAATACCAAGGTAGTAGGCTTCCTTATCTCCGAGCGTGACAGCATTGAGGTTTTTACTTTCTCTGATCAATAGAACGATCGCGACGGGAATAATCAAGGCTATAGATACCCCAGACCAATCCGCACCATTGAAACTGCCCAGCGCCCAAAAAGTGACTGAACGAAGTTCAAGATCAGAGGATAGATATGAGAACAACCCGACCCCCGCTATCGCTATCGAATTGAAAGCAATACCGGCAAGCAACATGCTTGAGACAGTGCCGCTTCGCTTACCGATCTCAAGCACCAGCCACGAAATCAGCAATCCTCCAACAAATGCACTACCGCTGACACCCAGCAGACCAAACGCAGTGGTGTGAAGATCAAGCACCATATAACCAGCAGCAAACAATGCTGCGCCGCTGGAAACCCCTATAAGCGCTGGATCAGCCAGAGGATTTCGAAACAACCCCTGAATCACAGCACCCGCAACCGACACACCCGCACCAACAATGATCGCCAACAACACCCTAGGCAGTCTTATCTCCCAGAATATTGTTTCACTCACAGCATCAGCGCGGCCCGTTACCAAGTCGACCAGCATAATTTCAGTGGCACCGACACTTAGCATCATCGCCATCGAAAGCATGAGCGCTATCAGCAACACAGGAAATTTCATTACCCAGCGCATTCAGGGACTTTCCAGAAAAGGCAGTGGGTGTCCAAGCGTAACACTCTTTTGTGAACATTCTGTACTGTAGGCATAGACTTCCACCCCGGCTGCAAGCGCAGCAATCAAAGTATCGGCGTAGAGCGGGTCAATTTCCCTGGCTGGTTGCACTCGGGTGATGCCGGTATGCTGGACACAGTAAAAAAGTACGCCTCGATGACCTAGCCTAACAACTTCAACAAGTTCACGCAGATGTTTAGTACCTCGCGCGGTAATCGCATCAGGGAAGAGTCCCAAGCCTTGAACGTCTGATTCATCCAGCAGCGTCACACTTTTTATTTCAATATAACAATCCGGCTTGGTTGCGTGTTCACTTAACAGAAGGTCAATACGGCTGTTTTCTGTCCCGTATTTAACCTCGCTGGCAACCGCACGGTAGCCCTGAAACTCAGGCACTTTATCCAGACCCTCTTTGACAATGGCATTCGCCCTCGCAGATTGAATACCAATGAAGTGACCCTCTGGTGTGCGACTGATCTCCCACGTGTTGGGGTATTTGCGTTTGGCATTGTCTGACGTGGAAAACCAGACTTCGTCTCCTGGATTTGCGCAGTTCTTCATGGAACCTGTATTCGGACAGTGAATGGTTCGCCGACTGCCATCATCGAGTTCAATATCTGCGAGAAAGCGTTTATACCTTCGTAGCAAAATACCATGTTCCAGCGAACCCTTAAATTCCACGCATATGCTCCAATGCAATCGCTATTCTCTCGACCCCCTTCTTCAGGGTTTCAAGATCCTGAGAATAGCTGAAACGCACATACTCGTCGGCAAGGTAGGTGCCAAAGTCAGTTCCCGGTGTTATCGCGACATGGTGCTGCTCAAGCAAAGACCTTGTAAATGCCTCGCTGCTGCCTAGCCCTTGTGGAAGCTTTGCATAGACATAAAAAGCACCTTCCGGCATCAGCGGCACACCAAACCCAAGTTCCCTCAGCGCAGGCACTAAAAAATCTCTTCGCCGTTCGAACTCCTCTTTATTCCGTTCCATCTCGCTTTTCGCGTCAGCGCCAAAACCTGCAAGCGCAGCATACTGGGCAACACTCGAAGGACAAATAAACAGGTTTTGTGACACTTTTTCTGCAATTTTTATCGCGTCAGGCGGCACGACCATCCAACCCAAGCGCCATCCTGTCATACCGAAATACTTCGAAAAACTATTCACCACGAAGGCAGAGGGATCAATCGACAGGACTGTATCTTGCGCTGCGTCGCCATAGGCAAGCCCATGGTAAATTTCATCGACAACTAAAAAACCGTGGCGCTGTCTGATTTTGTCGACTATCTGTGCTAAATCTTCGCGCGGAATTACCGCACCGGTTGGATTTGCAGGTGAGGCGATCAACGCACCGCGGGTATTTTCTTGCCAGTGTCGCTCAATCAGAGCAGGCGTCAGCTGGAAATGATCATCCGCCGTTACCGGCACTAGTTGTGGCTCTGCTTCAAAGGCGTGCAAAAAATGTCTGTTACATGGATACCCAGGATCGGTCATCAAAAGACCTTCATCGACGTTGAGTAACATAGAGGTCACGAGTAAAAGCGCCGCAGATCCACCCGCAGTGATGAAAATTCGATTGGGATCTACGGAAACGCCGTACCAGTCCATGTATTGCTGGCTTATACACGCGCGCAATTCGGGCAATCCTTGCGCCATCGTATATTTTGTTTTGCCCGCCGTGAGTGCTTTTTGTCCAGCGGTTATAATGTCTGCTGGCGTCGGAAAATCAGGCTCACCAACCTCCATATGGACGACATCGTGCCCTTCGGCTTCCAGTTCACTTGCACGCGCGACGATGTCCATGACTCGGAATGGCTCGATCTTTCTCACTCTATCTGCGTACTGTACGCTGTTTTCCTCTCGCATTTTGCCGTTTCTTCCCGTTTTTGACCCTTTCCGGAGACAATTCTATCTGCGTTATTTGATAACTATTCCGCTGTTTCCGGCACTATACAGGCATCAGCTGACAATTATTGAGCACTGATTTCGAATATTACATCTGAGGCTGCTATTTCAGGGCAGACATCCACTTTCATCCCGGCTTGCAAGCAAGCAAAATGTGCAAAATTGATGCTTGGCGTTAAGCGAATGTTCTGGTAACGTTCGCTGCTTGATTTTCCCAAGGCATTTGTCCACAAAGATAATCGGAAGAAGACTATGGCAGCAAAAAGCAAAAAAGCCCCTGTAAAAAAGGCTAAAGCCAAAGCAAAGACACCTACAAAAGCACCCGCTAAAGCAAAAGCCAGTGCCAAGCAGGCCGCCAAAACAAAGCCAAAGGCAAAAACGGCTGCGAAAACAAAAGCAGCTTCTAAAGCCGTAAAAACGAAAAGTCCAGCGAAGAAGGCTGCCGTAAAAAAGAGTCCGGCTAAAAGCAAACGTGCTGTTGAGACGAAAACCGTCAAAAAGAAAGCAGCGGTTAAAAAAAGCCCGGTCAAAAAGAGCGCCGTTAAAAAGCCAGCCGTAAAAAAAGCTGTAAAAAAAGCACCGGTTAAAAAAGCGCCCGCGAAGAAAGCGACGGCTAAGAAAGCGCCCGCGAAGAAAGCGACGGCTAAGAAGACGGCTGTTAAGAAGGCACCGGTCAAAAAAGCGCCAGCTAAAAAAGCAGTGGCTAAAAAGGCACCGGTCAAGAAGGCACCAGCAAAAAAGGTGTCGGCTAAAAAAAGCGTAGCAGCAAACAAAACTGAAAAAGCTAAAACGAAAGTTAAGGCACAGCCAAAAGCTAAAGCGGAGACTTCAGCGAAAAAAGCACCAAAATCGAAACCCGCTGAGAAATCAACGGCAACTAAAGCAACACCGACACCCGCAAAAAAACGAGTGTCCAGTAAAAAGGTAATCACAAACTTGAAAGCAGCAACAAAAGCACCCCGCAAAAAATCAGCCGCAGGTGCGAAAGTAAAAAAGGCAGAAACAACAGCAGTTAAAGCAACTGTTAGAGCAACAACAAAGACAAGTGGCGTAAAAAAACCAACCACTATCATCACTAATAAAAGTGCAGCCCAAACTCTTCGGGATCTGGCGGAAGTCGAACCAGCAGCGAAAAATGTTGATGTAGACTACATGAACGAACCCCAGCGCGCGCACTTTAAAGATCTCTTGCTGCAGTGGAAACGTCAGCTGATGGAAGAAGTCGACAGAACTGTTAGCAACATGAAGGATGTCGCAGCTAACGATCCTGATCCCGCAGACAGAGCTACGCAGGAAGAAGAGTTTTCCCTCGAGCTTAGGACGAGAGATAGAGAGCGTAAGCTGATCAAAAAAATCGATAGCACTATAGATCTGATCGATCAGGACGACTACGGCTACTGCGATTCCTGTGGCATAGAAATTGGCGTAGAGCGCCTTGAAGCACGACCAACCGCAACTCAGTGCATCGACTGCAAGACGCTGGATGAAATTAAGGAAAAGCAGATTCACGGCTAGTTGAATGCCGTCCGGGAGCTGAATTGTGACGGCGGCAGTTGCCTCTGGAGCCCGAACCCAAAATTACGTTGGTCGGTTTGCACCTTCGCCCACCGGACCACTGCATTTCGGCTCCCTTGTCGCCGCCCTGGCGACCTGGTTGGACGCACGCAGCCAAGATGGTACTTGGCTGCTACGTATCGAGGACCTCGATCCTCCGCGCGAGGACCCATCAGCGCCTGACATTATCATGCGTCAACTGGAAGCCTTCGGCCTGACGTGGGATGGAACGCCCCTTTTCCAAAGCGCTCGACAAGAAGCGTACGACGAAGCGCTTGAAGAACTTAAAAATAAAGGTGCGCTATTCGTTTGCACTTGTTCACGCAAATCGGTTCGCGGAGTTTATCCGGGCACTTGCCGAGAGAGACACCTCGAGGAAAACTTGGCGCAAGGCAGCGCACTCAGATTCCGCGTGCCAGATAAAACCACAACCTTCCACGATAGAATCAGTGGACCCCATACCTTCGACCTAAGCAACAAGCTTGGTGATTTTATCATTCGAAGGCGCGATGGCAGGACCGCTTATCAACTTGCTGTTGTCGTGGATGATGAATTCCAGAACGTCACCGATGTTATCAGAGGTGACGATCTACTCGATTCCACCCCACGACAGCAGTGTATTATTGAGGCCCTAGGCTACCAAACTCTCAGATACGGTCACGTTCCTGTGGTCCTTGGTTCTGACCGCAAAAAACTCAGCAAGCAAGCGCATGCAGCGCCGGTTGCGACCGAAAACTCAGGCAAAGCAGTGCGCGATGCACTCGTTTGCCTCGGTCAGATTAATTTACCAGATACGGAAGATGTACAAGTGTTGCTGAGCTGGGCTACCGAAAACTGGCAACCTAACATGATTCCTTCCAGATCAACTGTCTGGACCGACTCTTAGTGTCAGCATAATATGTTTAATTTAGTTTACAATGGCCCGCAGAACACCGTTTGTTAAGTCACATTGCGCCTGGAGTTTTTATGCTCATCGAGCGAATCATTTTCTTCATCATTTTCGGTTTTTTTGTTTTTAGCCCTCAAATTCCCGGCTGGCAAGAGAATCAACATATCGTTAGTTGGTACGGATATTATTTGCCGGGGTTTATTTTTCTTTCGGTCCTAGGCTGGGCCTTAAGACCTAAAGGCAAGCCGCCAAGCTGACTATGACGTTTTCAATCACCCAACTATTTTCTTTTGGTTTCATTTATCTCACGGTACTATTTGGCTCTGCCTACGCGACAGAAATAGGGTTGCTGCCAAGAGCACTCACGCACCATAGATTAACCAGGGTGCTTGCATTAGGCGTATTCGCCGGCACCATATGTTTCAACGGCATGCTAGGTCTCGCATCGCAATACGGCGCAAGCTACATGCTTTACTTTCTTGGTGCTAGCGCCGCTTTTGTCGCCGCGCCGATTCTACTTGCCCCCATCTGCAGAATTGCATTGACCCACAAACTGGGTTCTATCGCTGATATTTTTGCTTTTCGATACCCTGCCCCGTGGGTTGGTGGCGTTGTTAGCGCTTTTATGCTGGTGGGACTATTGCCTCTCATCGCACTGCAGATACATGCGGTCTCAACGACGGTTCACTTGCTTAACCAAGAGTTTAGCGAGGACGTGTTAGCCATCATTTTCTGCAGCACGATGACGCTCTTTGCCATTCTGTTCGGCGCCATGCATCTTTCCACACGCGACAAACACCAGGGACTCGTTGTCGCGATGGGATTGGAGTCAATCGTCAAACTGGTCGCACTCATTGCAATCGCTGTGTATGCAGTTAATGACGTTTTTGGCGGACTGAACAACATGAATGTCTGGCTCTCCCAAAACCTCAGCGAGCATGATTTCAAAAACACATTGGCAACCGGTCCCTCCCGAACACTGCTCATTCTGTTTTTTGCTGCAGCTGTCGCAATGCCGCACGTTTACCACATACTCATTACAGAGAACGAAGATAACAATCTGCTGAACGACTCTCGTTGGGGTTTCCCAGCATACATGCTATGTCTTAGCGCATGCATTCCACCGATACTGTGGGCTGCAATCTATCTAGGTGCACAGACTCCTGCCGAGTTTCACGTTTTGGGGTTAGGTCTTACCGCAGAGAACCGTGAAATTACGATCCTTGCATTTGTTGTCAGTCTCGCGGCCGCGAGTGGCGTCCTGATTGTCACGACACTGGCGCTCTCATCAATGATTCTGAATCACGTTTTTCTGCCTCTCTACACGCCCAAACCGGGTACAAACGTTTATTCAGTAATGTTCTATACACGCAGAGTGTTTATTGCTGCGATAATTTTTCTTTCATACTGCATGTACAAACTGCTTGCCGAGGGCCAAAATCTGAGTAGCCTCGGTATTGTTGCATTTGTTGCAGTGCTACAGTTTTTACCCGGCCTTTTTGGTGCATTTTACTGGCGCGGGGCAAATAAAGCAGGCCTACTGGCGGGCCTGCTTCTTGGTTACCTTGTCTGGTTTGCAACGCTATTTTATCCGCTACTGAGCGACATCTTTTATTCCAGCTTCATCACACCGGCAGCCTTCGGCTATCAAGCCGAGCTACACCAACCTGGTCTCTATGAACTAAAAGAAAGTGCATGGCATGTTGCGGCAATGACTTCGCTTATTGTCAACACACTGGGGTTTGTTATTTTCTCAATTTCCTATCAGACAACCAGAGAAGAGCTTCGCGCAGCTAATGAGTGTTTGTCCGACTCATTTCATAGGCCATTACAAGGCCAACTGATCGCGCGGTCTGTTGCAGACATAGAAGCCGGACTTGAGCCTATTCTGGGCTTCGATACAACTAAAAGAGAAATCCACTTTGCGCTCGCAGAATTAAAGCTAGACTCAGATGAAGCACGTCCTCACGCATTGCAGCAACTCAGAAACCAAATGGAATCAAACCTCTCTACAACCTTGGGTCAAACGATTGCTCACAGCATCATTGATCGTTTTGTACCATTTAATGCTAATGACGATGCCAAGGGATCAGAGACCGTTCATTCCATTGAATCAAGGCTGGAGGATTATCAATCTCAGCTCACGGGTATGGCTGCTGAGCTTGACGCGCTGAGACGTCACCATCGCCGAATTTTACAAGAACTACCGACAGCTGTATGCGCTATCGCAGAAAATCAGAACGTGCTGATCTGGAATGCCGCAATGGAAAACCTGACCAACATCAGCGCTGAAAAGATTATCGGCTCAACACTTACCTCGCTGCCAGATCACTGGTTTCTGCTACTCGACGGTTTCGCGGTGGGACCCGATACACACAAACTGCGCGCTCCGATCTCGGACGGTGGCACAGAGTTGCTGGTTAATTTGCATAAAGCATCCATTGATAATATTCCCACATCTGAAGGGGACGTCGTCATTGTTATCGAAGACGTGACCGACGAGCATATTTTGGAGGAGCAACTGCTGCACAACGAGAGGTTGGCCTCGATAGGTCAACTTTCAGCAGGTATCGCTCACGAAATAGGCAACCCAATTACTGGTATTGCTTGCTTGGCTCAAAACATGAAGTACGAAACAGAGGAGCAGGAGTTTTATTTACTGTCTGATCAAATTTTGGAGCAAACCGGTCGCGTCTCTAAGATTCTGCAATCCCTCGTCAATTTCTCATACGGCGGCAGGGCAGAGACATTAAAAACCTACCTACCTGTCGATGTAAAACAGTGCGTTGCCGAAGCAATCAGCCTACTTTCACTCAGTCCTGAAAATGACAATATTATTTTCAAAAATGACCTCGACGGCGATTGCTTTGTACTCGGAAATGCACAAAGGCTTTCTCAGGTATTCGTCAACATTTTTACGAATGCCAGAGACGCGTCAGAACCTAACGATGTTATCGAAATTGCGGCGGTCGTCACTGACAGTACGATTGTAATTTCAATTACTGATCAAGGCCACGGAATACCATCTGAGAAAATCAGTCAGGTGTTCGAACCATTCTTTACAACCAAAGACCCCGGCAAAGGCACCGGCCTTGGCCTTGCAATCGTCAGCTCGATTGTCCAGGAGCATCACGGATCTATTACTGCGCTACCATCACCTAAAGGCAGAGGCACATGCATTACTATCACCCTGCCCTACTTTGATCGACAGGAAAATACGTCAGATTAATACACTCAAAGAAACCAGCAAATTTAGTTTGAGCTTTCATAAAGAAAGTTGACTTCAGCGAACGAACGTTGTTAAGTGCGTATCGTACCGAACACAACCGCACGGCGTTTTCATTTGGCAACAAGAACAGAGCCAAAATAAAAATAAGCTAATGTGACCCAAGCGCTAATACGAACTAAGAGTTAAAGTAACAAACGAGAATATTCGACCGAAATTGATTTGACAGCATTTCCACCCAGCGTGGTTATCCTAGCGATCAATAACAGCAGACATTATTTTCGAGTTGCTTAAATAGATAGTATGAGCAGACAGAAAATCCTCATCGTTGAAGATGAAACAGTAATACGCACCTCACTCAAGAAGTTTCTGGAAAAGCAATCTTATATAATTGCAGAAGCCGCGTCTCTCGACGAAGCTTTGCAATACAATTTGCAAGATTTCGCTTTGATTATTACAGACTTACGCCTACCCGGACCTAGTGGCACCGGTATCATCGAAAAAGCTGTGGAAGTACCCGTGCTTGTCATGACCAGCTACGCCAGTGTGGCATCCGCTGTAGAGGCCATGAAGCTGGGCGCCGCAGACTACATTGCAAAACCCTTTGACTATCAAGATTTACTTTCCAAAGTGAATAACCTGATCGCTGATATGACACGCCCCGCCATCATCGAGGGCATGCTTGGTTCCTGTGAGCCAATTTTAGATCTGATGCGTCGTATTCACAAAGTCGCTCCGACTGGCACCAACGTACTCATTCAAGGCGAGTCGGGTACTGGCAAAGAGCTTGTGGCGAAAGCCATTCATAAGGCGAGTCACCAATCAGATAACAACATGATCTCGCTGAATTGCGCTGCTATTCCAGACACACTAATTGAATCAGAACTGTTCGGGCACGAGAAAGGCGCTTTCACTGGTGCAGTCAACGCACGAGTAGGTCTTATTGAAGCTGCCGATGGAGGCACCTTATTCCTTGATGAAATTGGCGAGTTACCTTTGGAGGCACAAGCCCGGTTACTGCGAGTGTTACAGGAAGGTGAGGTTAGACGTGTTGGTTCGGTCGCAACAAAAAAAGTATCGGTACGACTTATCGCTGCAACTCACAGAAACCTCAAAGAACTTACTCGGCAGGGAGGCTTTCGTGAAGACCTTTACTACCGACTTAATGTTGTCAAACTGACACTGCCGCCCCTGAGGGAACGTAACGACGACATCACCACCTTGGCGAACCACTTTCTAAAGCTTAACTGCGAGCAACTGGGCAAACCTTGTTTGTCTTTTTCACCATCAGCTCAGGACGTGATCCAGTCCTATCGCTGGCCGGGAAATATTAGAGAACTCGAAAATGCTATTGAACGAGCGGTGATACTCTGTGAAGGCAAAATGATCTCGCCTGATCTGTTGTCAGTCGACTCGGAATCGGCGCAAGAGCCACTCTTGAAATCCACACTGGTCAACGATATCGAAAGGCCAATGGCGGTCGACGAAGACAATCTATCACTGGAAGATTATTTTCAGAAGTTCGTTTTAGAACACCAGGACAGCATGACCGA
Source organism: Candidatus Azotimanducaceae bacterium (assembly GCA_965657335.1). GTDB lineage: Bacteria > Pseudomonadota > Gammaproteobacteria > Pseudomonadales > Azotimanducaceae > UBA4582. The sequence goes on along the minus strand of CBFHOH010000020.1, from coordinate 10,258 downwards.
AACAGAGCTCGCACAACGACTGGGCATTAGTCGAAAATCGCTATGGCAACGTCGACAAAAACTCAACCTGCCGCGGGAACGCTCAAGGAAGATATAAACCATGGGTAACAAAAAGTGTTACCCAAAATACTCACCGTTACCATCCGCACACTGAAACGTAACCATTGGTTACACTTTAACCAGTCCAATTGTGCAAAATTTTATATCTCATTGTTTTATAACGATATTTTTTGTTGGCACAGAACCTGCTTTCTATATAAGTAACTCAAATGCAAAAATGCATTGGGTGCAAAAACAATAAAAGATGCAATAATAAAAATAAGCATCAAATAATAAGAATAAGAAACATAATAATAATAAAAATAGAACTGGCTCGCTAAAAGGGAAAAGTTTACTTTTCCCTTTTTTATTGGCGCTTCAGAAATGACGACCTTACTCATGATTGGTTTACAGGCACCCTAGTCTGTTAACATAGGCTATCCAAACGCTGCACCAATGCAGTTTGTTCTACTTCAGATCTACCAAGATCCATAGCCGCCAAGACCGAAATCGAATGTCCGACGCTTTATCCATCACGTTGAAAGCCGACCAGTTGAACTTGAACGCCCGAAAGGTTGTCAAGCGGCTCCAGGAATCTGGTTTCGAAGCCTACCTTGTCGGCGGTTGTGTTCGGGACCTTTTGCTCGACAAACAACCTAAAGACTTTGATGTATCAACCAATGCTCACCCTGAGGAGGTCCGCGACCTGTTCAGAAACTCACGCATGGTTGGCAGAAGGTTCAAGATCGTACACGTTCGATTCGGCAGGGAGATAGTCGAAGTTGCCACCTTCAGGGCGGAGCACCCCGAAGAGGACCACGACACTTACGATAGCTCTCAC
>CBFHOH010000020.1:0-9280 GCA_965657335.1 Candidatus Azotimanducaceae bacterium | reverse complement strand
CGGCAGGGAGATAGTCGAAGTTGCCACCTTCAGGGCGGAGCACCCCGAAGAGGACCACGACACTTACGATAGCTCTCACATTAGTGAAGGCGGCATGATTCTTTCGGATAATCGCTACGGCACCTTTAGAGAAGACGCCCGGCGCCGAGATTTCACCATCAATGCACTCTACTACGATCCTGAAAATGAGGAAGTGCTAGATCCGCTGGATGGCGTGAAAGATCTTGAAAAACGTCAAATTCGCTTGATCGGCTCGCCCGAAGACCGCTACCGAGAAGATCCCGTTCGGATGTTACGTGCTGTTCGATTCCGGGCAAAACTCGGCTTCGATATTGAGCAGGACACCCGTTCGGCAATAGGAGAGTTTGGTTATCTTCTGCAGGATATTCCCCCCGCCAGATTGTTTGAAGAAGTGCTGAAATTGTTCATGTCTGGCTACGCTCAACGCGCATTCACTGGTCTGACAGACGAGGATGCTTTTCGCTGGCTCTTTCCAGATACCCAGAACCTGCTTGCGGAATCACATCACCAAAAACTGATTGATTTAGCGTTAGAAAGCACCGATACCCGAATAGGCAACGAAATGCCTGTTACTCCTGCTTTCATTTTTGCTGCCTTGTTATGGGGCCCTTTCTTAAAAGAACGGCAACGGCTCATCGATGATGAGGGCATTACGATTTACGCGGCCAACATGGAAGCCGCAAACAACGTCGTTGCGAAGCAACAATTGTTTACCTCGATACCAAAACGATTTTCGGGCCCGATGCGAGACATTTGGTTTCTACAGTTTCGCATGCCAAACAAAACCGGCAAGAAGGCCGCCTCGGTCGCGAACCATAAACGCTTCAGGGCAGCTTATGATTTTCTATTGCTCAGAGAAAAATCAGGCGAGGATCTGCAGGGACTAGGAGAATTCTGGACTCAGTACCAGATTGACAACCCACTAGATGCTCAAGGTTCGAGCCGCGGTAGACCTACGGACCATCAAAACGGTGGTCGACAGGGATCCAGACGCCGGCGCAGAAAACGCCCACCGCGAGCACCTTCAACCTGACGGGCATCGTAGGCAAATTACCCGAAGAAAAGAGTTCAATTTACCAGCGTTCCTTGCGTACAATCACCTTTTGCAACGAAAAGTTAGCTCACTGATAAAGCCGCATTTCGATGGATAGCAGCCTTACTTTGGAATATTCAACCAGCAAAGTACCTCGATATATCTCCGTAGAGGGGCCGGTGGGTGTTGGAAAAACCAAGCTCACCAAAATGCTTGCTAACACTTTTAACTACGAAACCTTGCTTGAAACGCCTGAGGTCAATCCTTTTCTGGAGCGTTTTTACCAGAACCGCAAACAATCAGCGCTACCAACACAATTATTTTTCCTTTTTGAACGTGCTCGCAAAATTCAAGGAATGCGGCAGGGAGACATGTTTGAACCGGTCACGGTCGCCGACTTCTTGATGGAGAAAGACAGGTTGTTTGCGCAACTGAACCTCGATGCAGATGAGATGGCACTCTATGACAACATCAGCACCCACCTCGCTGTTGAGGCTCCAACCCCAGACCTTGTTATCTATTTGCAGGCGCCAGTGTCGGTCTTGTATCAACGGATTCAACAACGAGCGCAAGGCACAGATCTTGCGCTCGACAAAGCATACCTTTCACAACTTGTAGACGCTTATACCGAGTTCTTCCACTACTACAGCGCTGCACCATTGTTAATCGTCAATGCGTCTGAATTTGATTTGACCAACGATCAGCAAGATTATCAGCAGCTGATTGATTTCATGCTAACAGTAACATCCGGCCGCCATTACTATAACCCAACACCATCGTTCATTTAAATTATGTCAATTACAAACACCTCGATCTGGCGCGCTTTGAAATCTCACGCTCAAGCGATGCAAAGCAGTTCTATTGCATCTTTGTTTGACGATGAGCCCGAACGGGCCTCAAACAGAATGATACAAAGCTGCGGGCTTACGCTGGACTTCTCAAAAAGTAAGGCGAGCCACGAAACCTTTAATTTGCTTGAAATGCTGGCGGAAAAAACTGACCTGAAGCGCAAGGCCGGGGAACTAACTAGTGGTCAAATGCTGAACAACACAGAGCAACGTTCAGCGCTACATACTTTGCTGCGAGCTCGTCCGGGGGAACACCACTCTGACCTTGCAGACAAATATGCTGAAGTGGAAGCTGCCCTGAAGCAGGTTGAACGGCTTAGCCGTGAAGTGAGGTCCGGCGCCTGGGTTGGCAGCACGGGTCAACGCATCACTGACATTTTGCACATCGGTATCGGCGGTTCTTATCTTGGACCAAGAATGATTGATGAGGCACTAACCCCATATAACGATGGCACCCTGAAATGTCACTACGTAGCCAACGTTGACGGGCACCACATCGACCATGTTTTGAGAGACCTGAACTGGGAATCAACCTTAATCATCATCGTATCTAAATCCTTTTCGACGATGGAGACCAGAGTTAACGCAACATCTGCACAACAATGGTTGCTGCAGCACATGGAGCAAGGAGATCTGGACAAACATCTTGTTGCCATTACAAACAACGTAGCGGCAGCCTGCGCGTTTGGCGTCGGTCAGGAAAATATTATCCCGATATGGGATTGGGTAGGAGGCAGGTATTCCCTGTGGTCAGCCGTCGGACTACCGATAGCATTAGGTTACGGCTTCGAGACTTTCAGAGCGCTGCTGGATGGTGCAGCAGAGATGGATCAGCATTTTTTGACCGCCGACTTCCATCACAATATGCCGATGATGCTTGCGCTGCTTGGTGTCTGGTATCACAACTTTTTGAATATGACATCTCACGCTGTGTTGCCCTATGACCATTGGCTCAGGTTATTGCCGGATCATCTTCAGCAATTGGACATGGAGTCTAATGGTAAATCTGTCACCAGCGAAGGCAAAACAGTCGACTATACGACCGGACCACTCATCTGGGGCGGTGAGGGCACCAATGGCCAACATGCTTTCCACCAGTTGCTTCATCAAGGGACAGGCATCGCCAGCATTGATTTCCTATTACCACTGCGGCCGCATCATGGTCGCACCGAACATCACGATTGGCTTGTCGCAAGTTGTCTAAGCCAGAGCCAAGCACTCATGCAAGGCAAATCAGCTGAAGAGATAGACACGAACACTTCAGACCTCGTTAGAAGCCATAAGGTGATGCCAGGCAACCGTCCTTCCAATACCATTTTGCTTGACCAACTCACGCCTGAAACACTTGGCTCACTGGTCGCCCTCTACGAACACAAAGTCTTTTGCCAAGGTATGGTCTGGGATCTCAATCCCTTTGACCAGTGGGGGGTCGAACTTGGAAAAATACTGGGTGAGAATGTTTACAAAATGATCGAAGGTGCATCGGACCCAGATTCCGTTGACCCTTCGACCAACAACCTAACTGAAATCTATAAATCCATTCGCAACAAGGATGACTAATCATGTCAGAGGATAAAATCTATCCAGTACAGGCCAGTGCTAGGGAAAATACCCACATCACCGACGAGCAGTATCAACAAATGTATCGCGCGTCGATAGAACAACCTGAGGACTTCTGGGCTGAACAGGCTTCTGCTTTTCTGACGTGGAGTAAACCGTGGACCCATGTAATGTCATCGGACATGGTGCAGGGTAAAAGTGCTTGGTTTGAGGGCGCACAGTTAAATGCATCGGTTAACTGTATCGACCGACACCTAGCGAGTAGAGCAGATCAGACAGCAATCATTTGGGAAGGAGACGACCCGCTGGATGAGGATCATATTACTTACAGAGCGCTTCATGAGCAGGTTTGCAGACTCGCGAATGTGCTGAAGGAAAGAGGCGTCAAAAAAGGGGATCGCGTGTGCATCTATATGCCAATGATTCCCGAAGCCGCTTACGCAATGTTAGCCTGTACGCGGATTGGCGCAGTTCACTCGGTTGTTTTTGGCGGATTCTCGCCTCAGGCGCTGCAAGATCGCATCCTCGACTCCGATTGCCAAACAGTCATAACCGCTGACGAGGGCCTAAGGAGCGCTAAAAGCATTCCACTGAAATCGAACACCGACCTGGCACTAACCGAGTGCCCGAATGTCCACACCGTGGTCGTCGTCAAACGAACCGGCGGAGAGATCAACTGGCACGATAATCGGGATATCTGGTATCACGAGGCAACCGCGGCAGTATCTTCTCAATGTGAAGCCGAACCGATGGATAGCGAAGATCCTTTGTTTATCCTCTACACTTCGGGTTCCACGGGCAAACCTAAAGGAGTGCTGCACACGACGGGAGGCTATCTGCTTCAAGCAGCGATGACCCACAAGTATGTATTCGACTACAGGGACGGAGACATCTATTGGTGTACCGCCGATGTTGGATGGGTTACCGGACACTCATATATTGTCTATGGCCCACTCATCAATGGCGCCACAACGCTTATGTTTGAGGGCGTGCCAACTTACCCGGATGCATCGAGATGCTGGCAAGTCGTCGATAAGCACCAAGTGAATATATTCTACACGGCACCCACGGCGCTGCGTGCGTTGATGGGTCAGGGAAATGAATTCGTCACTTCCACTGATCGGAGCTCCCTGCGTCTGCTTGGCAGTGTCGGCGAGCCTATCAACCCAGAGGCATGGGAATGGTATTACCACGTCGTTGGTGAAAAGAAGTGCCCAATTGTTGACACTTGGTGGCAAACAGAAACTGGCGGCATCATGATCACCCCGCTGCCCGGCGCGACGGCGCTAAAACCTGGCTCCGCAACACGGCCCTTCTTTGGCGTAGAACCGATACTTCTTGATAATGAAGGTGCACTGATTGAGGGTGCAGGCTCAGGTAATCTCGCGATCGCACGAAGTTGGCCAAGCCAGATTCGATCGGTCTACGGTGACCACCAACGTTGTATAGATACGTACTTTTCGACCTACCCCGGATACTACTTCACTGGAGATGGCGCTCGCCGGGACGAAGATGGCTACTACTGGATCACCGGGCGAGTTGACGACGTGCTTAATGTATCTGGACACCGAATGGGCACCGCAGAGGTGGAAAGCGCCCTCGTATTGCATGAATCGGTCGCCGAGGCTGCTGTTGTTGGCTATCCACACGACATAAAAGGACAGGGTATTTATGCCTATGTGACATTAATGCACGACATACAGGGGTCGCCAGAACTCGCACAAGACCTTAACGATCTTGTTAGAAAAGAAATCGGCGCCATCGCCAAACCAGATGTTTTGCAGTGGGCACCGGGCTTACCAAAGACGCGCTCGGGAAAGATAATGAGACGCATCCTGCGGAAGATTGCTGAAAATGAACTAGAAAACCTCGGAGATACAAGTACGCTTGCAGACCCATCCGTCGTTGACGACTTAATTAAGAACCGACCAGGAGACTAGACAAAAACAGGTTTAGATTACGGGCATAGCGGAGCGTCTGAGCTAATTTGAGTCAGGTGCTTCACTTTGAGCGGTTACTTAACTCTCTTAACCTTCACCGACATATTTTTGCCAACAACACTCATCTTGTATGAGCTCAGCAAACCTTTTTCAATACGGACTTGCTGGCCCTTTTTAAACCTGAGTCGGCCATCTTCAACTTCTCGCCAAATTTGACCGCTATCAAGCTTAATATAATCGATACGATTGGCATTCGTTTGAACGCGGACAATCGTTGCTTCGATGTACTCTGCGTTTTCCGTCGAGCGGCGATCAGGGAGACCAAATTTACTATCAACAACCTCGGGGGTTGTTCTCGCAGCAGTTACGGCCTGAGAGCGCTCGGTTTGCGAAGTTGTTACAGTTTTTTCCTCCACCCTAGAACGGGAAGAAGTTACTACGGCAGACTTAGGTGCCACTTTTGCAGGCTTTGCAACTGCAGAAACAGCGGCGTTTGAGTTTACTGGAGATACTGGCTGTGCCTGATCGAAAGCTCGATCAAAGCACGCCAATCTCTCATTGTCACTCGATTCCTTCTGACATCGCGCAGCATTGTCATAACAGGCCAATCGGCTTTCACCGTTTGCTATCTCGTCGCACGGAGCGGCGTTAGTGCCCGCCACATTGAGCAGCAGCGAGATAGCAGCAGTTAAAGCTAACGGCCTGACCACAGGTTTATCCCTGCTCGCTACTTGATGCAGTGTTGCCATCAACGTCATCTTCGTTAGCATCGCCTTCGTCGGTCGATTCATCAGAAGCTTCGTTACCAGGTACTTCTTTGATAGATAGCTTGATTCTGCCACGATCAACATCAAGTACAATGACATCAACTTCCTGACCTTCAGAAAGGTAGTCTGTCACCTTCTCAACTCGCTCGTTAGCGATCTGAGAGATGTGCACCAGACCATCTTTACCAGGAATAATGTTAACAAAGGCACCGAAGTCAGCAATCTTCACAACCTTGCCCTTGTAAATCTGACCCACTTCAGCCTCAGCTGTAATCATATTGATGCGATCAACAGCAGCATCGCGAGATTCAGCGCCTTCACCAAAGATGACGATCGTGCCGTCGTCTTCTATATCGATTGAAGCACCGGTTTCCTCAGTGATCGAGCGGATAGTTGCACCACCCTTACCGATAACGTCACGAATCTTCTCGGCATCGATCTTAATTGTCACCATCGCGGGTGCGTTATCAGATACCGTTTCACGAGAGCGGCCAATAACCTTGTTCATCTCACCAAGAATATGGATTCTGGCATCACGGGCTTGGCCCAGTGCAGTTTCCATAATTTCTTCTGTAATACCCTGAATTTTGATGTCCATCTGCAGTGCAGTTACACCAGTGTCTGTACCCGCTACTTTAAAGTCCATGTCACCCAGGTGATCTTCATCACCGAGGATATCAGTCAAAACAGCAAAGCCATCTTCTTCCTTGACAAGACCCATCGCAACACCAGCAACTGGCGCACTTAGCGGAACACCTGCATCCATCAGAGACAAACTTGCGCCACAGACACTCGCCATCGAAGAAGAACCATTCGACTCTGTGATTTCAGAAACGACCCGAGTTGTGTATGGCCATGCGTCAGCGGAAGGCAATACCGCAGCAATACCACGACGCGCTAGACGTCCGTGACCAATTTCACGGCGCTTTGGTCCGCCTGAAAAGCCGGTTTCACCGACGCTGTAGTGTGGGAAATTGTAGTGCAGCAGGAAGTTATCCTTGTAGGAACCCTGAAGCGCATCAATAATCGCGGCGTCGCGCATTGAGCCTAGTGTGGTGGTTACAATTGCTTGTGTTTCGCCACGAGTAAACAGCGCAGAACCGTGTGCCTTTGCGAGCATGCCCACTTCGACGTCAATACTTCTGACGGTTTTGGTGTCGCGACCGTCAATTCTTGGCTCACCAGCAACAATTCTTCGTCGCACAGTTTTCTTTTCTAATGCGCCAAAAGCACCAGACACGTCGTCTTTTGTGATGCCCGCTTCTTCATCGACAAGTGCCTCAACAGCCTTGCCGCGGAGATCACTCAACAGATCCTGACGCTCCATCTTGTCGACAGTCTGATAAGCTTCACCAACGCCAGCGCCGAACTGATCGGCCATCGCGTTAATAAGAACATCATTGCCGGCAACGGGTTCCCATTCCCAATCGGGCTTACCCACTTCAGCTTTGAGTTCCTTAATTGCCTGAATCACGCACTGCATTTCTTGGTGTGCATAAAGCACCGCACCAAGCATTTGATCCTCAGTTAGCTCTTTTGCTTCAGATTCAACCATCAGTACAGCCGACTCTGTTCCAGCAACAACCATATCAAGGTCAGATTCTTTCAAGGCTTCGTAGCCTGGATTGAGAAGATAACCGCCCTTGTTGAAGCCAACCCTTGCGCCGCCAATCGGGCCAGCAAATGGCATTCCAGATAGCGCCAAGGCTGCTGAAGTACCGATCATTGCAAGGATGTCTGGATCGACGTCTTTATGTGCAGACATGACCTGACAAGTCACCTGAACCTCATTCAAGAAACCCTTTGGAAACAAAGGTCGAATAGGACGGTCAATCAAACGCGAGGTCAGCGTTTCTTTTTCTGAAGGACGACCCTCTCTCTTGAAAAATCCACCAGGAATTTTACCAGCCGCATATGTCTTTTCTTCGTAGTTAACCGTCAGCGGGAAAAAGTCCTGCCCGGGCTTCGCGTCTTTTCTACCAACCACTGCAACAAGCACGGTTGTTTCACACATTGATACAAGTACCGCAGCACTTGTCTGTCGAGCTACTTTGCCCGTTTCTATAACGACTTCATTGTCGCCGTACGTAAATTTTTTCTTTACCGAATTCACTATATTCTCCAATTATTTAGTTGATTACACCCCTGTGTAATCATCCATCTACTTACTTTTTGCCCTTTATCATCCTGGGCCAAACATGATGAACCCGGTCACCCGGGTTCAATTTTAAAGCTTATCTTCTCAAACCAAGACGCTTAATCAGATCTGCATATCGTTCTACGCTCTTTCCTTTGAGGTAGTTAAGCAGCTTTCTTCGCTGACTAACCATTCGCAACAAACCAACACGAGAGTGGTGATCATGCTTATGCTCTTGAAAGTGTGATTGTAGCTTTTCGATATTCGCTGTAAGCAAAGCAACCTGTACTTCTGGTGAGCCTGTATCGCCCTCAGATTGGCCAAATTCTTTGAGTATTTCAGCTTTATTTTCTGCTGTTAATGCCATTACTATTTTCTCCAATATGCCCTATTTAATTTGCACAACCATCCACGCATATTTGCAGATGCCGCACATTTTGATTTAGCTAACCACGAGTCTTCGCGGCGCTACCTTACCATCCTCCAGAATTTCGCCAACGCCTATAAATACGGGATCGTTTGACTCTACTTCTGAAAAAATTCTTACCAAACCGTTTGATGGCACATGTGCCACTTGAACAGCTTGTCCTTGTTTAAAATAGCCGGCGGTCAATTCCGTTAAATTGATAGCTGGCCAGTCTTCTATCGAAGATTCAACGGGTAACAGCAGCGCATCTAGCGGTGCCAACCCACCCTCTTCCTTCATTTTTTCAAGTTCAGCAATGGTGACAGATGCTGCTTCTTCGTACGGGCCTGACTTGATTCTTCTCAATTCAGCCACATGAGCACCACATCCGAGCGCCTTACCTAGGTCTTCCGCAAGTGACCTTACGTAAGTTCCTTTTGTACATTCAATATCAACCTTTAACAGGTCGTTTTCATATTCCAGCACGTCATATCGCAGGATAGTGACTTCCCTCGACTTGCGCTCAACTTCAATACCCTGTCTGGCAAGCTTGTAAAGCGGTTGCCCG
>CBFHOH010000019.1:11788-94894 GCA_965657335.1 Candidatus Azotimanducaceae bacterium | reverse complement strand
GTTTAAATTATTAGGTCAACTTGCGGCACTTTGCAATTGCAGAAAACTCACCATGCACGCCGCGGCCATGTATTTTTTTCACTTCACAGATCTAATTTTGACCTGATTCATGCATTGCCTGTCGGAATTAATTAGCGAAACACAAGAAATGTCCCGCATTTAAGCCGCATCGCCTGACAACATGGGAACTTAAAATCATGCGGTGGTTTTCGGGCGAGCAAATGCTCGCTAATATGATTGGATAGCGGTCGGGAGGCGCATTCTAGCTCGACGACGTATCCATTTCTGGTTCAAAGAGGCGGCGTAAACCGTAAGACTTTGGCTCGAGCCAACAGCGCGCTGCCAGGTTTCAGGCTTGGGTAAATGATCGGCAAACCAACTGTCCTGATTAGTGTGGTTATGCCGCAAGCACTGCACAACCCTAGCGGGCAAACCGCGCCGCTGCGCAGACTGATTATCCTGTGTCCAGAAGATCAGCTCGAGGTAGTTATCCAGCGTTATCGGAGATACGCTCGGAATAACCCTCCGCTCCCCGACCACGGTCATCAGATTGTCCGCTGATGCTTCCTCTAAACGACGTTTTATCGACGTAAATTCACTCCCGTCAAGCGACCGGGACATCCCAGCGCGAACGGGGTTCAGATCAACATAAACCATGCAAGCAAGGATTGATGCCTCGTCCAACAATGCCTGTGACTTGAAACGACCCTCCCAAAAGCGACCCGAGCAATCGTCCTCTCGATTAGCCATTCGCGCCAGAGGTTCATTTATAAAACGCATAAACCATGATATCGAAGACAGGCGCGCTTTGACGATTTGTAGACGAAGCGGGTCACTAAGCAATGCAGTTTTCTGCAACTCAAGCCCACCATCCCGGTTACGGACCGCTACTCGACCCGGGCATAGCCGAAGCCAACGATCCGCTGCCTCGTCATCGGATAAGTCCTCTTGCTCAACGTTCAACACAAGATGATAGTGATTGCTCATAATTGCGTAGGCATATACGGAAATACTAAATAACTTGCCAAGCTCGGCAATTCTTCGTTCAATCCACACCCTGCGATGCGAGAAATCTCTACCGGTTTGAGCATCAACGCCAAAAAGGAAGGACTTACGGACACATCGCGAACAAACGTGGTAAGTACCGCCATTAGGATTTATAAGGTGACTTCTTTTGTATCTCATAAGTGCAAATTTACAACGGTGGACTGTCTAATAATGTAGGACATCGCTGAATCACGCGTGCGAGATATCTGAATCAAAGAATAGCCAGAACAGACAGAAGTAAAAATTTACGAGACAACAAGCCAGATCCTGACCTAAAATCTCATCCACAAAACGTGGGTGGCACTAACCAACCCATTAACCAACCCGGTTCCAAGCAGTAGACAGGAAGGAAGTAGCATGCCTATTCATTGGTATCCAGGACATATGAATAAAGCTAGTCATGAAATGCGGTCCGTGTTGAAAGACGTTGATCTCATTATCGAGCTTTTAGATGCAAGACTGCCATACAGCAGTCAAAACCCGACAATACGCGAGCTGAGTTCAACAAAGCCCTGTATCAAGGTACTGAGCAAGTCTGACCTTGCAGACCCTGCAGCTACCAAAGATTGGCAGGCATATTTTGAGCAAGAAGAATCCGTTAAAACGCTGGCAACAACGCAAGACGTCAAGCATAAGGCCGAGTCCGTGCTCCATCTTTGTCAGAAACTGTCGCCAAAGGCACTTCGATCAACCCGCACAATGATCGCAATGATCACCGGTATTCCAAACGTCGGTAAATCCACGTTGATAAACGCACTTGCGGGTCGAAAAGTTGCCAAGACCGGCAACGAGCCAGCGATTACCAAGGGGCAGCAACGTATCAAGATCAACGAAGAAGTCACTCTTCTTGATACGCCAGGCATTCTCTGGCCGAAAATTCACAATGAAAACAGTGGTTATCGTCTGGCAATCTCCGGGGCAATTAAGGATACGGCGATGAACGTCGAGGATGTTGCCTTTTATCTGAGCGGATACCTGCTGAAACATTACCCTGATTTTGTCGATCAGATGCTCGACAAACAAGCTTTTCCCCAAGATGATCTCGCGTTGCTTGAAGCGCTCGGAAGGAAACGGGGTTGCCTCCGCAGAGGCGGCCAAGTAGATCTTGAGAAAGTGTCGTCTATCCTTGTTAATGAATTCAGAACTGGCAAGCTTGGTCGGATCTCATTGGAGTCGCCGAACATGATCCCGGCTGAGGAAGCACAGGTTCAGCGCCTCATGGCGGAGAAACAAGAACGCGACGCACTACGCAAATCAAAACGCCGGAAAAAATAGACTTTTGCTAGTGTGCTAATTACTGCGTTCCATTCGCCGACAGGATTGAATCAAGTTACATGGCTGGCGAGTACTTAACGTGGGTGGCACGAACTTAATCAAAATCGGTTTCTAGGTGTTCCCAGCGGTCCATCAGTGCTTCGATTTGGCTTTCAAGGTCTTTCACCTGCTCGAAAATCTCATTTTGTGCCGCTTGTGGTTCTTGGTAAAAATCCGATTGAGAAATTTTCTGATTACAAGCCCCGAGCTTTGTCTCGAGCGCCTCGATTTTTCCTGGCAGCTTTTCTAATTCTTTTTTTCGTTTCTGGCGCTCCGCTTTGAGCTTTTTGCGTTCCTCAAAACCCAGCGTATCGTCCATCAGCATGTCGGTTTCAGTGGCGGCAGTGTTTGGCTGAGCACTTTTAGAGGTCGCGGCAGAACTCGAGGAACGTGATGGTTTGCGATGATCCTTTTGCCAGTCTGAATAACCGCCAACATATTCCGTTATTCGCCCACTCCCGTTTTGATCAAACACCAGCAGACTCGATATCACGTTGTCCATAAACGTTCTGTCGTGCGACACCAGTAGAACCGTGCCGTGATAAGCGAGCAGCATTTCTTCAAGTAATTCGAGACTCTCGACATCAAGGTCGTTCGTTGGCTCGTCGAGAATCAAAAGATTTGCTGGCTGGGAAAAAATCCTCGCCATTAACAGTCGGTTTTGCTCACCCCCGGACAAACGGTGGATCGGACCTCTCGCTTGATCGGCGTTAAACATAAAGTTAGCAAGATAACTCACAACGTGAATTTCTTTGCCGTTGATAGAGATGTATTCGCGACCGTCCGAAATATAGTCTGCTACTTTTTTATCTGGTTGTAGCTGTCTCCGCGCTTGATCGAAATAAGCAACTTCAAGCTTTGTTCCTGTCTTAATCACACCGCTGTCTGGCTCGAGCTCACCGAGCAACAAATTAATCAACGTGGATTTTCCGCAACCATTTGGCCCTAACAATCCGATTCTGTCGCCCCGGCGAACAATCAGGTCTAGGTTTTGGATCAACACCTTGTCATCGAACGCCTTGCTCACGGCGGACAGCTCTTTAACGACTTTGCCTGAGCTGGATCCCGCATCAACCTCTAGCTTCAGATCTGAAACAGACCTTCGTTGACGTCTGACCTCTCTGAGCTTTTCAAGATCGCGCACCCTGCCCTCATTACGGGTTCTTCGTGCTTTGATACCTTCTCTGATCCACGCTTCTTCTTTGCGCAGCTTGTCGTCGAACTTTTTCTCATGAAGGCTCTGCACTTCTCGTTCGTGGTCACGGCGTTCGATAAACTCTTCATAGCCGCACCGCCACAGCGTCACCGCCCCGCGATCAATATCAACCAAGCTGGTCGCAACCGAGCGTAAAAGATGGCGGTCGTGCGATACAAAAATAATTGTACCGGCAAATTCCATCATCCGCTGCTCCAACCATTCAATCGCTGGTACATCCAAATGATTGGTCGGCTCATCCACCAGCCAGACATCCGGCTCAATGACTAACGATTTAGCGATGGCAACTCGCTTTAACCAACCACCGGATAATTGGCTCAGCGGAATGTCAGGATCAAGCTGCATGCGCTGTAACGTGGCCTCAATCACATGATTAACCGACCAGCCATCTGCAGCTTCGATATTGTGTTGCAGCGTATCCATCCGAGTCACAATCTTGTCGTGGTCCGCTTCAACATCACTCAGCTGCAATGAAAGCGCGTGATACTCGCTTAATAATTGTCCCGTACCTTCGAAAGCCGTCGCCACCGCGTCAAATATGGTCGCGCTGCTCGCCTCGGGCAATTCCTGATCGAGGAAGGAATAACTTAAATCACTCGAGCGCCATATTGTGCCTTCATCGGTCTGGAGCTCTCCGGACAACAATCGCATCAGGGTACTTTTTCCTGATCCATTTCTACCGGTGAGGCACAGTCTTTCGCCTTGGTCGAGAATCAGGTTGACGTGGTCGAGTACGCGATCGGTACCGAAAGTGACCGTCACGTTTTTTAGGGTTGCAACTGGTGGCATTTAAAAATCTTTCGTAAAAATCGGTGTCACGGGTGTTTTTCGTCAAAAGCTTTCATTTGTTCCGGCGTCGCTTCTGTCTGGTGTAGCTTTTTCCAATCAGCATAAGGAATGCCATAAATACGTTCCCTAACCTCTTCATATTCCAGCGCTATTCCTTTATCCTCTGCCGCCGATTTATACCATTTGCTCAGACAATTACGGCAGAAACTCGCCAGATTCATTAAATCAATATTCTGGACATCCTTGTTTTCATCAAGGTGTGTGACCAGTCGACGAAAAGCCGCGGCTTCCAACTCAAGAACGGTTTGATCGTCCAGGTTTTTTATTTCAGTGCTTTGATGGTCCAAAATCAGCTCCACAATTTTCAGTTTCAATATGGGTGGCGTCACCCGGTTTTAAAAAAAGATGAAGGTTAACACGGATTGCGATGAGTGAGTTCAATATAGGTCAGAAGTGGATCAGTAATGCAGAACCTGAACTCGGCATGGGCGAAATCATTAACGCAGATTTCCGCAGTGTGCTCGTGTACTACTCTCGAGCGGGAGAGGAACGCACCTATGCAAGCAAACAAGCGCCGTTAACCCGTGTTAGGTTTGCTGTCGGAGATGAGATTTCCGATGACAGCGGGCAAAGCCTGACAGTCACCGATGTGTCAATTGAAGCCGGTCTTTACATCTACCGTGGCGAAAGTCATGGCAAAGATGCGGCTATTTCTGAACCAGACCTAAACCCAAATTTGCAATTTAGCAAACCGGAAGATCGACTGTTTACTCATCAATTCGATCCGAATGAACGTTTCAATCTGAGATATCAAACACTCATGCATCAGGCTGAGCTTGCCAGTGCGGACGTCAGAGGCTTGTATGGTCCTCGCGTATCGTTAATCCCGCACCAGTTGTACATTGCAAACGAGGTCGCCAGCAGGTTTGCGCCGCGGGTGCTACTTGCAGATGAGGTGGGACTTGGCAAAACGATTGAAGCCGGCGCGATTATTCATCAACAGCTAACCACCCACCGGGCAAAACGGGTGCTCATTGTTGTTCCTGCCGCACTCACTTTCCAATGGTTCGTCGAGATGATCAGACGATTCAATCTACACTTCACGGTGATGGATGAAGAGCGCTGCCGCAACATTGTTGCGGACAACACATCCGCAGACCAGTTATCAGAAATGGACGAGCCTGCAATTGATCTAACAGAACGGTTCAATCCCTTCGAAGCACACCAGTTAATGCTTTGCTCGCTTGATTTGTTTCTCGATAATCCTACGAGGCTTGAACAAGCGGCAGCCACAGACTGGGACCTGATGGTTGTTGATGAAGCACATCATCTTGCCTGGACAGCAGCCGATGCGAGTCCTGAGTATCTCATTGTTGAATTGCTGGGCATGGTCAGTAAAGGGCTGCTACTGCTCACTGCAACGCCGGAACAACTCGGCAGAGCGGGTCACTTTGCGAGACTTAGGTTGCTCGACTCAACCAGATATCACGACTATGACGCCTTCCTTGCGGAAGAAAGCAGGTTTGAGGCGATCGCCGACAATCTGGATCTGTTGCGTGACGCATCCACGGAAGCCAACCAGCAGATTGACGCAAAATCCCAGATACTGAGTATTTTGTCTATCGATGAACACGAGCAAGACAAGTCGCTTACAACCGAAGCGCTCACTGACATGGTGCTCGATAGGCACGGCACAGGGCGCGTACTTTTTAGAAACGTCAGAAAGTCAGTCAAGGGGTTCCCAAAACGGGTTTTGAAAACCTATTCACTTGAGACACCGGAAGCCTATCGACAGTTCACAACGCCCTACCCCGAAACTCAACTCGGTCACTGGACAAAAATTGATCCAAGGATTGCCTGGCTGCAAACGGTGGTCGAATCGAGCGCGGAAGACAAATTTCTGCTGATATGTGCACATCAGCAAATTGCGCTAGATATTGAAGCAAGCTTGAGTAAAACAACCACAATCCGGATGGCTTTATTCCACGAGGGAATGAATCTCGTTGCGCGAGACCGGGCGGCAAACTATTTTTCCGACACAGATAGAGGCGCTCAACTGTTGATATGTTCTGAAATTGGTAGTGAAGGTAGAAACTTCCAGTTTGCAAGCAACTTAGTTCTGTTCGACCTTCCCTTAGGCCCTGATTTGCTGGAACAACGCATCGGACGCCTGGATCGCATAGGACAGCAGCGCGACGTCACCATACACGTGCCATTTCTTGAATCAACCGAGCAGTCTTCGTTGTTACGCATCTACGATGAAGGACTGGGTATTTTCGATGCACCAAACCCCGTCGCACAAAATGTCTTCGACGAACTGGTGACAGACCTGTCATCCGATGACCTTCAGCAGTTGACTGATCAGCTAAAAATAGCCAATGAACAAAAACATCATGACGTTCAAAATGGCCGTGACAGGTTGCTAGAGTTAAATTCGCATCGACCTGAGGTCTCAACGCGTTTGATTGCAGACATCAAAGACAATCAAGGCGGCGCGACCCTTGCTGCTTACATGGAGCAGTCTTTTGATGTTTGGGGACTAGAATCAGAACCTCTCGAGGACCAGGTGCTGCTGGTCAAACCCACCCAGACAATGGTCAGAAATGATTCAATTAGCCTCGAGACGTTGGATCATTACCACTATCCGGAACTTCCGGAAGATGGCTTGCGGATCACTTATAATCGGGACGTCGCGCTGTCGCGGGAAGACGTAAATTTTCTTACCTGGGAGAATCCAATCGTGCAGCAGGCGCTCGATCTTGTCGCGACCGACATCATCGGCAACAGCACGATGATCGCGGTCAAACACGAGTCACTGCCGGCAGGCACGGTTCTTCTTGAAGCACTTTATCTCGTTAACTGTGTCGCGCCTGCAGAACTCATGATTGATCGATATATGCCACCGACAGTCATTCGGGTTGTGCTCGCACCGAACCTCGCGGATATCACTGCCAATTTCCCATGGACCAATCTCGTAGATGAAAAGCTCGAGATTGCCAACGAACCTCTGGGTAAAATTCTTGATTCGCAACAGCAAGGGCTTAGGAAAATGCTGGCAGCATCACGGGATATTGCAGACCAACAGCTCGTTCAGTATCGAGATGTCGGTAAAACGAAAGCACTCACCGCCTATGATTTTGAACTAGATCGCCTGTTAGAGCTGCGTAAAATCAACAAGACGATAAGAGATGAAGAAGTCGCGCATTTTTCGGCTTTCAGGGAACTCACGGTGGAAGTGATTGAAGAAGCTACCGCTCGCCTCGATGCAGTCAGGGTGATTGTCGCTGCTTAGCTAAACTAGCCCCGCTGCTTTTTCAATTGGTGTACCAAATCACCGTTGGCAAAAAACGAACCTGCGCTCATTAACGCATTTGCCTGACCTCAAGCTCCTCAGCATTTGCTTCGCGGCTCTCAATGACTGAAATCTCAAAATGAAATGATACGCCTGCGAGAGGATGATTAGAGTCGATCGTGATACCGCCATCTTCAACGGCAACCACTCTAGCTACCTCCGCCTCGGCGCCAGAGCCGACCTGAAAAATCATGCCAACCTCGATGCTGTCGATGTCCGACATAAACATGTCTGGCGCGACGGTCCTGACCAGCGAGCGTTGGGAAAACCCGTAAGCTTTTTCAGGACCTATTTTTACCTCAAACTCGTCACCCTCGTGTTTTCCCAGCACAGCCGTCTCAAGCCCTGGCACCATCGTGCCATCACCCTCGACGAAAGCCATCGGGTTGCCACCGGCAGAGGAATCAACCTCCTCACCAAGAGGATTCAACAATCTGTAATCGAGTTTATAAAATCTGGGCATTAAGGGCTCCTTTGCACGCTGGCCGAAAAATTATCTAGCGCCTCACTGATGTGTTGCTGCCAAGTTCCAAGCTGATGCTCCCAGCTCAGTTTGGCCAAATGGGGCGCGGCGGGCATTGTACCAGCCATATGGCATTCCGAAAGCGCAATCAGTGCCTCAATTGCATCATCATGAGAGACATAACGATGTCTTTCCGGGATAAATTCCTGATAGGCAAGCGCATCAGGCACGAGTGGCACGCAGCCACAGGCGACCGCTTCAAGTACAGCAATACCCTGAAACTCATGAATTGCCGTTGAGAGGACAACGTGGCTGTCACGTAATAAACCAAGGTAATCACTGCGGGCATCGAGAAAGCCAAAATGACCCAAGGCACCAGCAGCATCAAGCTGGGCGCGGATACGCGTCATTTGGGGCGGCACTTTTCGAAATGACTGACCGATTACGTGCAGCACAAAGTTCGCTGGATCAACCCGCGAAATCAGGTCTTGGACGAGAGATTCAAGCGCATCAAGTCCTTTGTCATATTCCCAACGATGATTCCACACGATGTGCAAACGCGCTGCACCTGCTGCAGTCGATGCCGCGAAGGTTTCCCGCGATAGCGGTACGCACTGGATACGGGATTTCTGATGCAGTTGGTCTAGCACGTCTTCTGGCACGCCGTCCGGCATACGACCCAGCAGATCGCCCGCGCCCGCTAAAAAGGAATCACGGTTAAACATCGAATTAAACAACAGTAAATCTCCCGAAATCGCGGTATAGATACTGGTAATTTGCCGTTCGACCAACCGCTCTTGGTTTACTGAGGCAGCGCCAGACTCTACTTGGTTTGCCGGATAGGCAAACTGGTTCTCGTGAAAATAAACCATCGTAGGCATGGCCGAGAGTTCGGGACACATCCCCCGAAGCGCTGATAGGTCGGTCATCGAAGTTGCTATGACGAGGTCATAGCCAGCTTTCAGGCGTCGATCAAAAGCAAAACTCAAACTGTTGCCCCGAAATCGCCAACTGAAAAATCTCGCAGGCAAAGTCACGACGTGAAATTCGTGCTGCTGCAGATTTTCGCGTAATCCCCGCCACCAGTATTGATGACTCATCGCGTCGTAGGGTGAAAGCAGCAAAATTCGCATAGGGCTAGCACATGATGAAAAGAAATAATTTTCAGCGCTATAGTACCCGTAAACCAGCAGCTTCTGTAGAATGCCGGTCTTACTTTCACCAATCAGAGGAAGACATGGCAGGAATTGTAATTATCGGCGCTGGTCAGGGTGCTGGACAGGCTGCAGCCAGCTTACGACAACAGGGTTATGAGGGTTCTGTAACCATTCTGGGTGACGAGGCCTTCCCTCCTTACCAACGTCCACCTTTGTCAAAACAATATCTTTCCGGTGAACTTCCGCTTGAACGTGTCTATGTCCGCGCTGAGAAGTTTTACGCGGACAAAGATATCGACCTGCGCACCAACACTCGGGTGTCATCACTCGACGTCGATGCAAAGACCGTCACCACAGCATCAGGCGAAGAACTTGCTTACGACAAACTCATGATCGCTACGGGCAGTCGGCCACGAAAACTTAGCATCGAAGGTTCAGACCTCGAGGGCATTCATTATCTGCGCACAATCGCCGATGTTGATGGTATTGCTGAAGCGATGAAATCAGCGAAAAATCTGGTCATCGTCGGAGGCGGATACATTGGGCTTGAAGTTGCCTCTGTTGCAGCAACTTCAGGACTGACCGTTAGCGTGCTTGAAATGGAAGATCGCATTCTGCAGAGAGTGACCACGCCGGAGATGAGTGCATACTACAATCAACTTCACAGCGGCCGCGGTGTTAACATCATGACAAATACCGGTGTGAGCGGATTTACCGGTACCAGTGACGGCAAGGTCGCGCAGGTATTGTGCGGCGACACCAGTATTGAAGCAGACCTCGTCATTGTAGGTATCGGGATTATTCCGAACATTGAACTTGCGCAGGAAGCTGGAATCACCTGCGACAACGGCATTGTTGTTGACGATCACTGTCAGACCTCCAATGCAGACGTCTATGCCATTGGCGACTGTTCTAATCACCCGAATCCAATCCTAGGTCGCCGACTCAGACTGGAATCAGTACCCAACGCGATGGAGCAGGCGCGGGTTGCCTGCACCAATATGTGCGGCGGAGACAAAGTGTATGCGGCCGTGCCCTGGTTCTGGTCTGATCAGTACGAGCTAAAACTTCAAATGGTTGGTTTCTCATCAGACGGCGACACACAAGTACTCAGAGGCGATCAGGGCAAGAACGAGTTCGCCATGTTCTACCTCAAAGACGGCGCCGTTGTTGCCGTTGATGCGGTTAACAGTCCCCGTGAGTTCATGATCTGCAAACAGCTTTATGGCAAACAGGTTGACGCAGGAAAACTAGCAGATCCCGAAGTAGATTTGAAAACGCTGCTCTAGTAAGGCCCTCAGCAAGCCGTTAACCGATATCAAAACTGAACCGGGGTCACCCTGCCCCGGCAACAGCCTCGCCTCCTTGCCATTCGAGATCATGTCTAATGGAATTCTCAACTCAGGAAATTGCAGATGTTTATGCTGAAATTTCGCCTCATATCGTTAACACGCCGATCATTCATTCTGCGACCTTTTCGGATCTCTGCCACTGCAAAGCGCTTTTCAAGCTAGAAAATCTCCAGATGACCGGCTCCTTTAAGGAACGCGGCGCACTGAATCGACTGAATCAGCTGACGGATGCTGAGCGTCAGCGCGGCGTAATCGCTGCCAGCGCCGGGAACCACGCTCAGGCCGTGGCCTATCATGCGAACAGGTTGGGTATTTCCGCTAAAATTGTCATGCCAAAACGAAGCCCGCTGGTGAAAATCCGTTCAACTGAGCACTGGGGCGCAGAGGTGATACTCGCCGGAGATAGTTTTAGCGAAGCTTTCAGTCATTCTCAGGTTGTCAGAGATCAGGAAAATCGCGTTTATCTCCACCCGTTTGATGACATCCATGTCATTAAGGGTCAGGCAACGCTGGGCATTGAAATACTCGCGCACCCAATGGCGCAGCAGCTAGATGCCATATTAGTGCCTATCGGCGGTGGCGGGCTGGTCGCGGGTATCGCGAACTATGTCAAACAAATCAACCCCTCGATTGCGGTAATCGGTGTTGAAGAGGCAAGTTATAGCGCAATGAGACAATCAAAAGAAGCCGGCCAGGTTGTCTCCCTTGGATCAAAACCAATGATTGCAGACGGCATTGCCGTGGGTCAGGTAGCGCAGAGAAATCTTCAATCAGTCGAATCATACGTCGACGATATCGTGTCCGTCAGTAGTGATGAGATCGCAAATGCGATACTGCTGATGATGGAAGTTGAAAAGGTCGTCATTGAGGGAGCGGCTGCAGTCACGCTTGCCGCCCTACTGAACCATCGAGTGCCGAAGATCCAAAATCCACAATCTCCCCCCAACGATAGAAAAACAGTGCTATCTGTCATTTCTGGCGGCAACATTGACGTCAATTTACTGTCTCGAATCATCAACCGTGGACTGGCCTTCGACGGTCGGGTAATTAAACTCGACACAACGATCAGCGATCAGCCCGGTGAACTTGAAAAATTGCTGGGTGTCTTCAGATCCTCTGGCGCAAATGTGCTGGAAGTCCAGCATCATCGATTTGGCAGTGACGCGCCGATCGGTCAGATTGGGGTCTCGGTCACGGTAGAGACACGAGACCGCGGGCATATCACGGAGCTTGAAAAGATGCTCGTCGAAGATGGCTTTCGAAAAGCGCATGGCGGCTCGAACCAAGACACCGCCCATTGAAACTCAACGTCAGGGGACGCTGACCGTAAAGTTAATATTTTGAAACTGGAGGACGTCGCCATCCTTAATGATGGTTGCTAAATTTTCTTGGCGTTGACGTAAGTGCCTTTCACTGAATCTGGTTCACTGACGATAAGATCACCGTTTTCAATGTATAACTCAGCATGTTTGCGGGAAAGACTCGGCTCGAGTATCGAAAAATCACACGCCAGCGCCCAACCTACTGTACCCATTTCCATCAACGCGGTGCCAGATGCCGTAATCACGTGACTGATGGTGACCCGATTGGCTTCGACTTTTAAATCCGCATGAAACCCGTTGACCTCGGGCTCATCAATCACAATGTTATTCGCATGTGCCCGACCAATTGTGATGCCCAGGGGCGTCAGGGGAACGGCATCCGATTTACCATCTCGGCACTGGATCTTGCGCATTTTTCCTTTTAGCGCTAATTTCAACGGGCAAAGAAAATATTAATCGCTTTTTCCGCGGTCCCGCGATTAACCGTTTTTAGATCCCAGAGTCAATGTCGATGAAAGACAACATACCGCTTGGCTGCTGTTTACTTTTCAGCGAAAACCCACGCACGCCCGTGCCTGCTGAATCCTTTCACATAAAACTTTATTTTAGCGCCCGATTGCGTCAAAGTGGAAACAGCTCTGGCAGCAGGTAAACCTAAAATAACAGAGTAAATTGACATGCAGAAGAATGCTAAAAGCTCACCGGTCAAGACATTCTGGGAAGAATGGAGGTCGCTGATCTTTTTTTTCATTATTATGATTATCTTTCGTTCGGCCATCGCTGACTGGAACGGGGTCCCGACCGGCTCAATGAAACCGACCATCCTCGAGGGTGATCGGGTTGTCGTAAACAAGGTTGCCTATGACCTAAAGGTGCCCTTCACCTCATGGCACCTGGCAAAATGGGACAGCCCGAGACCCGGAGAAATAGTAACCTTCTATTCTCCAGACGATGAAACGCTGCTGATAAAACGGGTGATCGGCGTGCCAGGCGACACAATAAGCATGCACGACAATCAATTATTCGTTAACGGCAACGCCGCAACCTATTCGCGCCTTGATGACAAAATTGTAAAGCAGCTCGATGACCTGCAACGCCGTCATCACGCATTTTTTTACGAGGCTATTGCCGATATGACCCCACACGCGGTCATGCTCAGATCTACGTTGGGCAATGAGTACGGTAGTTTTGAGCCCGTTGAAATACCTGAGGACAAGTACCTGATGCTCGGAGACAATCGGGACAACAGCAAGGACTCAAGACGTATTGGACTGGTAGACCGCTCAAGGATCACAGGGCGAGCCCACACTGTCGCCTTTTCCTACGACGAATCCTACTTTCCTCGAATGGATCGGTTTATTCATCCGCTTGACTAGGCGTCATCTGATCCCGACACCGAATCTCGGTTACGCTGCGCGGTCGAGGACTTATCGGACTTCACTTCTGATTCAATCAAGTCGATATTTTCGAGCATACCGCCGTTTGAGCGTCTAAAGAACTTCACCACGAAAGAGAAGATAAAAGCGACGCCGATAAGCAAAAGCACCAGCAAGCCAGACATGATGGCGAGCACTCGTAGTACCTCAGTTTCTACATCAAAAAAATAAATGGCTAACCAGACGAATGCTACTGCAAACAAAGTGCCGGATAAAAAACGTCGTATCAATGGATCAGTAAAAATCTTAAACAAGGGGCTTTCCACTTGGTATTTGCTTGCGTCGTAGCTTACACTCGGCGGCCTGTTAATATGACTAAAAATCTAAAATACTTTCTTTCATTATACCTATAAGCCCACGACCAAGGGCAGCATGCTAGCGTTTTAGGCAAACTAATATCGGGCATCGTAGCATCAATGAGACAAGGGAAACTAAGGGAGCCTTCATGCCGTTAAATCCAATCCTATCAACCATCCTAGCAGCCGCGGCTGAAGCCGACGCACCCCCGATGCATGAAGGAACGCCAGAGGCCGGGCGAGCAATGTATCGCGCGATGAATGCCGAATATACCCGAGATGTAGTGACGCAGGTAAGCGACCAAGACGCGGATGGTGTGCCGGTGCGCGTCTACAACCCCAATCCTGAGCAAGCCTCGCCCGCACTTGTTTACTTTCATGGCGGTGGTTGGGTCATCGGTGATCTGGAAACCCACGACCATATTTGTCGCAAGCTGGCAAATGCCGCTGCTTGTATCGTCATTGCTGTCGACTACAGACTTGCACCGGAACATCCTTTCCCCGCGCCGCTGGATGATTGCTACACGGCGCTAAAATGGGTAACAAAACAAGCAGACCGGCTCGGCATTCTCCCTGGGCAAATAGCCGTTGGCGGCGACAGCGCTGGGGGTAATCTTAGCGCTGCCGTTTCACTGAAGGCCCGCGATGAAAATGGCCCCGCCATTTGCCACCAGCTACTCATGTATCCGGTGACCGATGCCCGCTTCGACACGCCCTCCTACGCAGATAATGCCGAGGGATACCTGCTCACACGCGATGGTATGCAGTGGTTCTGGCATCACTATATTGGCGACGATGTCGACCCTGTTCAGGGATACGTTTCACCGCTGCGAGCGACCAACTTGTCAAACCTGCCACCGGCGACGGTCGTTACAGCAGAATTTGACCCATTAAGAGACGAAGGCGAGTCTTTTGCCCGGTTGCTCGAAGAAGCGGGGAACTCGGTTTCTTTGCAGCGCTATGATGGCATGGTGCACGGTTTCTTTGCGATGGCAGACCTTCTCGAAGAGGCCCAAGATGCATTCGAACTCTCAGCCAAGGCACTCGCAAAATCATTTGGCGTGACTAAAAAACATCCATGACACGCTACGTTGATCAAACCGATGCTCGGCTGCGCCTTACTGAAGCCGACTACAGGGATGACGTATTTCATGGGTTCACTTGGGATTTCGATAGTAACGCGGTAAGTTTTCACGATTGCTTGTTTGAGCAAATGCATTTCAGAGAGCGAGCATTTGAACTATCAGAATTTAAACACTGCCGTTTCGTAAACTGCCATTTTGACAGTGCCCAAGTAAAAGAATGCCTATTTGAGGATTGCCATTTCTACGACCGTGAAACAGAGCTGACTTGCAGTTTCAAATTTGCTGATTTAACCGCAACACGTTTTATCCGCTGCGACATTTCCATGTGCAATTTTTCCCGATCGCAAGTCTACAGGACCGAGTTCATCCAATGTCAGGCTCAGGGCGTCGACTACTCGCACGCGCAGGCGGTAAAATCGGTCGGTAGCACAGTGGTGCTCGAAGGTGCGAAACTGCATGACTGTAACTTTGCGTATGCGGATTTCAGTGGCGCGGCGTTATCTGAGTCCGAGATCACCGAGAACAGGATGTCCCATTGTCTGCTGAACAGAGCAGACCTTTCAGGCGCTCAAATTGTTGATTGCGAGCTACATGGTATCGAAGCGGCAGGCATTGTACTGCGCGGAGCGGATCTCAGAGGGTCAGATCTCACAGGACTAGACGTTAGAGAAATCGATATGAGCGATGTCAAAATAAACGGTTTCCAGCAAGCGATGTTGCTGGAAACGCTCGGTATGATCATTGACGACACCTAAGTTAGATATCGTCAACGTTTTGCTATTGAATGCCCAGTAACTCGACGTCAAAAATGAGCACAGCATTAGGCGGAATGCCCCGGGTACCGGTGGACCCGTACCCTAAATCTGAGGGAATGAAAAACCGAGTCTTGCCACCTACTCGCATCAACTGAAGCCCCTCGGTCCAGCCGGGTATCACCTGACCAAGACCAAAACTCACGGGTTCTCCCCGGGCGATCGAGGAATCAAATTCAGTACCGTCAAGCAAGGCGCCGACGTAGTGCACTTTGACGGTATCTTCAGCCTTTGGCATGCCACCGCTACCCTCTATTTGATGCACATACTGCAAACCAGTGGACGTTGTTATGACGCCAGGTTTCTTAGCATTCTCTACGAGGAACGCCTCACCTTGCTCTTTCTGTTGACTCGATATTTGGTTTTGCATTTCGGTACGCTTGCGTTGCACTTCAACTTGCTGCGCGCGTACCGCGACGGCGACTGCCGCCTGTGCCTCTGCTGAAATTGTGGGTGGCATATCTTTTAGTGAATCAGCCATACCTTGGTTCAGGGCTTCCAAGTCGACGTCATAGGTGCCACCTTCCTTCAGCATGTTGCCAAACGAATAACCGAAGAAATAGCCCATCTCCGCAGCTGTTGCCTGCCGCTCTTCACCCACAGGCATAGACTGCGTGTTCTCAGCGTTTTCGGCCAGCGACATTTGCGGCGCTAGAATACTAGAAATGACTAGAAGTGCCGAACATAATATACTGATTTTAATAGTTTTAATCATAATTCCTCATGAAATATACAGCGTTCAAATTTAAAGGCGCGTATTATCGCACAGATATGCAACGACTACAGAGACAGTTAACAGCCTTAATTGCATCTCACTGCGACATTCGACAATCCAACCCACTAAATGATCCGTATATACTTTAATTATTGTTCTACCGAGACACTAGCTACTAAACTGCGGGTAGCGTTATTATTTCGGTGACAGCGTTAGCTACTTCGATGACAGCGTTAGCGCACGATCCGGCACAATTATCACATGGTGACTATACAAATTATCGCCATTATGGGAACTTTGGTTAGTGTCTTGGAGACAAAACAAGCACTGCGCTCGGTTAGTTTTGCACGAGAAACAACGACATAACGTTTAATATTCATATAAAGATAAATTATGACAATACGATTCAATATTTTTCTTAGCGCCCTCGTTCGCCAATCGCGCGTGGCCTTCGCACTTGCCATCGGCCTCGGATTCTCGGCACAGTCGAGCATGGCACTCGCAACGGTAAGCGCTGAAAACAGCCCTGACGCAGCGGAAACCGCAGCACTAGCGCCCCTGCCGGTTCATGCCAACACGACTAGAAATATCGTTGACGCACTTTCAAGTCGTCATTATGTGACAACCCGTCTAAACGACGCGCTTTCAGAGCAGATATATGATGGTTATATCGAAGACTTGGACCCTAGCAAGAGCTATTTTTTAGCGTCCGATATTGAGGAGTTTGCGGCATTAAGATTCCAGCTCGACGACACCCTTCAACGCGGTGACTTGCGGCCTGCATTCCATATCTTCAACCGCTACCAGCAGCGCGTGCTGACGCGTTTTGAATCAATACTGGCGCAACTGGATAAGGGTGTTGCGGTTTATGATTTCGAGCGAGACGAGTCTCTTGAGCTAGACCGCGAGGAAGCGCCCTGGGCGGTAAATAATGCCGAGCTTGATGATCTGTGGCGCAAGCGAATTAAAAATGCGGTACTCAACCTGAGGCTTGCCGACAAAGAAGATGAGAAGATTCAGGAACTTCTCGTGAAAAGATACAAGAATCGTTTGACGCGCACCCGCCAGACCAACAGTGAAGACGTCTACCAGCTCTACATGAACGCGTTTACACGTACCTATGACCCTCACACACAATATTTTTCACCCAGAACATCGGAAAACTTTAACATTAATATGAGCCTCTCATTAGAGGGCATTGGTGCCGTGCTGCAGCAGGAAGACGAATACACTCGCGTGGTTTCTCTCGTACCTGCAGGACCCGCTGACAAATCCAAACAGGTCTTCCCCGATGACAAGATCGTCGCCGTCGCGCAGGGCGTTGAGGGTGAAATGGTCGACGTCGTCGGCTGGCGTTTGGACGAAGTTGTGCAGCTCATTCGCGGTAAGAAAGATACCGTCGTCAGACTCGATGTAATTCCAGCGAGTTCCACCGACAGCTCTGAATCAAAAATTGTCGAGATTGTCAGGAATACAGTAAAGCTTGAAGAGCAGTCAGCGAAATCCGAGATTATTGAAGTCGAAGAGGCTGGTCAGACACGTAAGATCGGTGTGATAGACATCCCTACTTTCTACATCGACTTTCAAGCACTTCAGAAAGGCGAGAAAAACTTTAAAAGCACGACAAGAGACGTGAAGGACCTGTTGGCGGGTCTTATGGCAGAGGGTGTCGAGGGTGTTGTCATTGACCTCCGCAATAACGGCGGTGGCTCACTGCAGGAAGCGCGAACGCTCACAGGCTTGTTTATCGATCGTGGACCCACGGTACAAATCAGAAGCAAGAGTAACCGCGTGGACATCCTTAACGACAGAGACATACGAACGATATACGACGGCCCTCTAGCCGTGCTGGTCAACCGTCTGAGCGCTTCAGCCTCGGAGATTTTCGCGGGCGCGATGCAGGACTACGAACGCGGACTGATCATTGGTAGCCAGACATTTGGCAAAGGCACTGTGCAGTCGCTACTGCCCATGAATCGGGGGCAACTGAAGCTCACTCAAGCCAAGTTCTACCGTATCTCTGGAGAGAGTACACAGCACAAAGGCATTATTCCTGACATATCGTTTCCATCCGACTTCGATCTTGATTCCATCGGCGAAAGCACACTTGACGGTCCCCTGCCCTGGGATCAGATTTCAGCAACCAGTTTCCGAACAAAACAAATGATTGGCCCTTGGGTCGCTGAACTCGGCAGACTTCATAAGGCGCGAGTCACAGAAGATCCTGAATTTACCTATATTGCAGACGCCGCTGCTTACCGCCAGTTGAAAGCCAAGCAAACCGCGGTGACTCTCAACGAGAACAAGCGTTTACAAGAAAAAGCTGATTCGGACACGTTTTGGCTGACACTCGAAAACACCAAGCGCCTGCAACAAGGTTTACCCGAAATTGCCTCGCTTGATGAACTGCGGGAGGATAATGAACCCGTTCTAGCCTCGATAGAAGGCAGTAACGCAACAGGCATCACAACGGGTACTGAGACTTCAGACACCGATAATGCTGATGCTGAAAACAGTGGCGTACAAGACTTGGTCGGCAATGAAATGGCCGGCGTTGTGAAGATGCCAAGCACTGCTGGATCAACTTCCGAAACTGTACAGGGAGAAATCGCGAAAGAAAGCATCAAAGCGGACGATGCAGAGGCTCAACAGGAAGAGGAAGAGGAAGATGAGGAACCGGATGCGTTTCTTGTAGAAACGAGCAACATCTTGCTGGATCTGATCAGCCTTGAAAAACGCACAACTGCCAAAAAGCAAGCACAGCAGAAGATCTAAGTTTCACAACGAAAAACTGTCAGCATTTACTCGCTCACTTCGGCTGGCTAAACATCAGCGTTCAGTGAAAAGTCGCGATCTCATCCAACGGCTTTTTGCCGATGGCCGGAACATGCGCGTCCTCTGCAGGATACCCGACGACAAGCAATAGAAACGGCCTTTCGGACCGCGGACGTCCTAATATCTCACTCAGAAAAGCCATCGGGCTTGGTGTATGGGTAAGGCTCGCAAGCCCGGCCTCGTGCAGTGCCGTAATTAGCATGCCAGTCGCAATGCCAACAGACTCGGTTGGATAATAATGTTTTGCCTTGCCACCATCCGCGTTTTCGCCGAAGCGTTGCTGGAAAATAGCGATTAAATAAGGCGCTGTTTCGAGAAAAGGCTTGTTAGCGTCAGTGCCAAGGGGAGCCAAGGCATCAAGCCAATCCTGAGGTGCTTTCTTACCGTAAAACAGTTGTTCTTCTTTCTCCGCCGCGACCCGTATTGCCTTTTTGATTTCCGGATCCGAAACAACAGCGAAATGCCACGGTTGCTGATTCGCTCCGCTGACAGACGTGCCTGCTGTACGAAGACAATTTTCAATGATTTCTCTCGGCACAGGTCTTGCGGAAAAGTCTCGCACTGTGCGCCTCGACTTCATTTTTTGATAGAACTTCGCCGACCGTTCAAGCATCTCGGCCTCCTCTTTGTACTGGAAGTTCAGAGGTATCGAATCAGTCGTCTTGCTCATAAACAGCTACTCAGTGAAGATTAATTTATGCTGTTCGAAAGAATATCACGTAATGGCAACAGGTATTCTACCTATGTCATGTTCATGGCAGGCGCTAACCACGCTACAATGAAACCAACAACTCATAATCGTTAATCTTCCTATGACAATTACTTGCATCCAAGACCTTAAGGACCTCTATAAAAGACGTGTACCTCGCATGTTTTATGACTATGCCGAGTCCGGTAGCTGGACCGAGACCACTTTCAGAGACAATGAAGCTGCATTTGACAGAATAAAGCTGCGGCAAAAGATTCTGGTAGACATGGAAGGCAGGAGTCTGAAAACAAAAATGATCGGTGAAGATGTCTCTATGCCGGTTGCGTTAGCACCGACCGGATTGACCGGCATGCAATATCCAGACGGGGAAATACACGCTGCACGCGCCGCGGAAAAATTCGGCGTGCCTTTTTGTCTTTCTACGATGAGCGTTTGCTCTATTGAGGACGTCGCGCAGAACACCACCCGTCCGTTCTGGTTCCAACTCTACGTTATGAAAGACAAAGACTACATCTCCAGACTCATCCAGCGCGCAAAAAATGCTGGTTGCTCGGCGCTTGTCCTGACGCTTGATTTGCAAATTATGGGACAACGCCATAAAGACATTAAGAACGGTCTATCGACCCCACCGAAGCCGACGCTTGCCAACCTGATTAATATTGCAACCAAACCCCGTTGGGCGATGGGCATGTTAGGTACTAAAAGGCGCAATTTCGGCAACATCGTTGGTCATGTTGATGGCTTAGACAATATGACGAACCTTGCCCAATGGACCGTCTCGCAGTTTGACCCCTCACTCAACTGGGACGATGTGCAGTGGATCAAGGATCAATGGGGTGGCAAGCTTGTGCTTAAGGGCGTGATGGATGCTGACGACGCAGAATTGGCGGTAAAGAGTGGCGCCGACGCGCTTATTGTGTCGAACCATGGCGGACGGCAACTCGATGGCGCAGCTGCCAGCCTCGATGTATTGCCTGAGATTGTCGACCGTGTCGGTGAGGACATAGAGGTATGGATGGACGGCGGCATCAGGAGCGGTCAAGACGTAATTAAGGCCACTGCGCTCGGTGCCAAAGGCACTATGATTGGTCGCGCATTCCTATATGGACTCGGCGCCATGGGCGCAGAGGGCGTAACGAAATGTCTTGAAGTTATTTCAAACGAACTAGACCTTACGATGGCTTTTTGTGGTCTAAAAGACATCAACCACGTCGATGAATCGATTATATGGCGACCTAAAAAAACCTGACCTGCTGAGCAATAGCTCAGCCGTCGCTTGAATCATCTTCAGGCTATTCTGTTTATGCTGACCCGCGAGTCACTTGCGATGCTTTTCAACGACATCCCAGGCATGTTGAATATCCTTGAATTTCTCTTCTGCGGCGCTCGCAAGTTCAGGTGTCATACCTTTTGCCTGCACCCTGTCAGGGTGATACTCCATGGCTAATTTACGATATTTCCGTTTAATCACGGCTGTTTCATCATCTGCGTTGCAACCAAGAATCTGATAGCACTGATTGATATCATCGATCTGGCCAGGTCCCTGCCCCGTAAACCGGCCCTTGATTTGCGCGTATTGTGCGTCCAACCCAAAGATGCTGACAGCACTTTGAATCATTGCTTCCTCTGAAGCATGCAATTCACCATCGGCATACGCAACCACCAGCAGCAAGTCGATGATTGATACCAGCACAACTTCGGCGCGACCAAACTCATCGTAAAACTGCTGCGCATAATCTTCGAACGCATCATCGGCATCTTTTGCTGCGTTGAAAATATTGATTGCAAGTGCGCGGGCATCTTCCGGCAAGCGCAAGTTATCCCGCATGATGCGGTCAATCACATCAACTTCCTGCTGACTCACTTTGCCGTCAGCCTTGGCCAACTTGCCGAGCATAGAGAACGTAGCCGCAAAATAGATACTCTGTTTGTTTTCGAGGCCACTCAACATGCCGCCACGGCTATTGGCATCAAATGCCTGGTGCCCCAGCGCTGCGCCAAACACTGCTCCGATTGGCCCACCGAAAACAAAACCTAGACCGCCACCGAGGATTTTTCCCATCCAGCTCATAACACTTCGCCACCTAACTGAAGCAACAGTGCCGCGGTTTTTGATTCCATCAGGGATTTATCTGCTCTCGACTCGACATTCAGTCGAACAACCGGTTCAGTATTGGACATCCTGAGATTAAACCGCCAATCCGCGTATGAGATGCTCAGGCCATCAGTATGCTCGATGTTTAATGCGCCTTCGGCATACGTTTGTTCTATTGCATCGATGGCAGCCTTTGGGTCCGCTAATCGACGATTAATCTCTCCGCTTGCGGGGTATTTCTCCATTCGATCATTCACGAGCGATGAAAGCGTCGCATGCTTCTGCGACATCAGTCCGATCACAAGCAACCACGGCACCATTCCGCTATCGCAATAGGCAAAGTCCTTGAAGTAATGATGCGCACTCATCTCACCGCCATAGGTCGCATCTTCCTCTCGCATTCTCTCCTTGATGAACGCATGACCGGTTTTGCTTTGAACGGCTTCACCCCCCTTGCTTGCAACAATATCTATCGTGTTCCAGGTTAATCTTGGATCGTGAACGATTTTTGCCGAAGCATCTTTGTCGAGGAAAGATTCGGCTAACAGTCCCACAATGTAATACCCCTCGATAAATCGACCGTGCTCGTCAAAGAAGAAGCATCGATCAAAATCCCCGTCCCACGCGATACCCAAATCTGCGCCATGCGCGGCGATTGCGTTAGTTGTGGAAGCGCGGTTTTCAACCAATAGCGGGTTAGGAACGCCATTCGGAAAGTGGCCATTAGCCTCATGGTGCACCTTGATAAACTCAATGGGTAAAAACTTCTCAATCCTGTCAATCACTGCCCCGGCGCCGCCGTTGCCGGCGTTCACGACTACCTTTAACTTTGGCAAAGATGCGACATCAACATAACTGAGTAATTGCGCGATATAAGCCGACCTGTGATCCAGTGACTGGCGATTTCCGCGGTTGTCCGCTGTAGCAAAATCATTCGCTTCAGCAAGACGCTGAATTTCGTGAAGCCCTGTATCTCCGCTGATAGGTTTGGAGGACTCCCGAACCAGCTTCATACCGTTATAGTCTTTTGGGTTATGGCTTGCGGTGACAACAATTCCACCATCCATATTGAAATGGGAGGTAGCAAAGTAGATTTCCTCCGTCCCGCACTCACCAATATCAAAGACATCTACCCCGCTATCTCTCAGCCCGTCAATCAGCGCGTCACTGATGGCTGGACTCGAGAGTCGGATATCGTGGCCAACGACCACTTGCTTGGGTGCCAAAAAAGCGGCGTACGCTCGACCGATCCTGTAGGCAATATCTTCGTTGAGTTCATCCGGTATGCGGCCACGAATATCGTAAGCTTTAAAACTAGTTATCTTCGACAAGATTTGAATCCCTTCTCATTAGTAATATAGAAGCCCTGCAGGCGTTTAACGGCGCGCGACATTCTAACACTCTATCTGCCATCGCGGGACAGAACATAAGCCGCGTGTGATGCTCAAGGGGTTAAGATGCACCGGGTCGAGATAACTGAGGCAACAAACTAGGCTAATCGAAAGGTTCTTAGATTGATGCCCAATTCCACGTCCAGTTTTGGTGTGAGTAACAGACGGCATTTCAGCGCTTCGTTTTCAAATGGCATGATCTTTGACAAGGGCTTTTGGAAAACCTCCCAACCCTGCTCGATTGCCGGCGGAACATCTGCGGCCTGCGCTTTTACCAGCAAACGCGCCTGCCTCAGCACTTCATCAAGCGATTTGAACTGCTCAAGCAGTAACAAAGTGGTTTTTTTTCCGATGCCGGGAACGCCCTTGATATTGTTACTAGGATCCCCGCACAAGGACCAATAATCGATGAGCTGATCGTGCCGAAGCCCGTATTTTTGCTTGACGCCTGCAAGCGTGTAAAAATATTGATCAAAGTGGTGGTAAACCTTAATGTGCTCGTTCAAGAGACTCAGAAAACCCTTGTCTGTGGAGACAATAATTGCGTCTCCACTACTTTGAGCAACTCCTGTCGCAAGCGTCGCAATCACATCATCGGCCTCATAACCGGCGACCTCTAAACTTTTTACACCAGCAGTTTCAAAAGCATTCTGAAACCGATCAAGGTGATTGATCAAAAGCTCAGGAGTAGGTTTTCTTCCAAGTTTATAGTCGGCGTATAACATGTGACGCCAAGTCTTGTCGTGGCTGTCAATGACTACCATGGCGTGGGAAGGTCGATGTGTGTTTAATGCTCTGTTGAGAGACCGAACACAACTCTCTATGCAGTCATCGATTTCAGTGTCTTCCCGATGATTCGCTTCGTAGACCCGTCGGATCAAATTAAAACCATCAACAAGTAAAACCCTGATATTGGCCATACACGTTGTTCTCTTGTATTAAATGAGTTCTGAATCGGCAGACTTGTCACAAACCATAGCATATCATTGTCGACATATCGTTCATCTTACCAGCAGGTATCGGCACAAGCGCGCTCCGTGCACGAAAGGAATTTGATGCCCCCCACTATAGAGTTACGACCCAAAACTGCACGGCGCTTGGTGCTAGAAAGCCAGGGATTGGTGCGTAGTGCCAGTTTTGGTCGGGGTAAGAAAGCAGTAGCCGAAGCTATTCAACAACTGAGCTACGTACAAATTGACACAATATCGGTGATCCAGCGGGCTCACCACCACGTGCTGAACACTAGAATTCCGGGTTATCAGGCGTCGATGCTCCATGCACTACAAGCGGAAGACAACAGTGTGTTCGAATACTGGTCGCATGCCGCCGCTTATTTGCCCATGCGGGATTTCAAATATTACCTTCCTATCATGCAGGGTTTTGCCGCCAATCGCCCCCGTGATAACGTGTTGGTGCAGGAAATCCTTAAACGGATTCAAGCTGAAGGTGGTTTGCAAGCCAGAGACTTCGAGCAAGTAACGGGTAAAAAATCCAACGGTTGGTGGGACTGGAAGCCGGCAAAACATATGCTGGAAACGCTTTTTCTCTCCGGCGAATTGATGATCAAGGAGCGTCGGGGTTTCCAAAAAGTCTATGACCTCCCGGAACGCGTATTATCCGCGCAAGTTGACACAACCTTGCCCAGCGACGCCGAATGGGCCCGCTACCACACCATCACGATGTTACGTGCGCTAGGTATTGGCACAGCGCGTGATATCGCCTACGCAAAACCCACCATTCGCAGACTGACTAAGAATAGTTTCAAACCAGACTTCCAGCGGGCCATTCAGGACTTGCTGGAGGAAGGCGTGATTCGGCATTGCACGGTTCAGGGGCAGGACTACCTGGTGTTGGCAACCTCGTTAACCGGTATCCCGACAAAAGTTGCTCGGGATCGGGTCAAATTCTTGTCACCCTTCGACAATCTCGTGATAAATCGACAGCGGACCCAACGATTGTTCAATTTTGACTATTTACTAGAATGTTACGTGCCTGAAGCCAAACGAAAATACGGCTACTTCACGCTGCCGATCCTGTGGGGAGACGAATTGATTGGCCGTATGAACAGTAAAGCCGATCGGAAAAGTCGAGAGTTGGTTGTCAAAAACCTGTTCCTGGAGCCGGGGGTCACGCCATCGGAGCATCTTTCACACGCAATCGTGAAGGGTATTGCGCGATTTCAGTTTGATCAGGGTTGCGATCAAACAAATATTCTAGCGTGTTCCTCCGCGGCGCTGCTCAAAAGTCTCAAAAGCGCGCTGCCCAGCTTAAACAGGTAGCGACCGCCGGCTTTGGCATATTCATATTGAGTTAATGTCTTATTAAGAAGAAATTCAGGGTAACTGGCGCAAAGTACTTCTCAACACCCAGAGGAGAAGCACTATGAGCAAGAAACGTATGCACGACTCAACCCGGTCTCTCGCAAAAATATTGGTAGGTCTAATAATAGCTACCACATGGTCTTTTAATGCATCTGCCGAGGAATCAAAAAGACAACAACGACTGGCTCAGGATATCTCCAGAGAAGCACCTGACCGTGGCGATCATCCGCCATATCGCGGAGATAAGGTACGTAAACATTTGCCGACACAGCAACAAGAGCGGCAGACCAAGCGCGATCGAAAGCGTCCAGACGGCAAAAAAAATCATCGACAGCCCAAAGGTGAAGTTAGAGAGCGAAACCCGGCGGTGACAAGGTTCAAGTCAGGCGCAGATGTTGACCCGTTGCCAAGCGCAGCGCAGATAAAAAAGAAAGTTAACAAACAACAGCGTCAAATCAACCAACTGCAAAGAAAGACGAAGCAGCAACAAAAACAAATTAACCATCACAGAAGCTTCGCCGCCAACAACAAGCGACAACATAGAAACCATCAACGCAGGCACCGTGAAAACCTCAACCGACAGCATGAGCGCCACGGTGCAAACAAGCGTTGGAAAAAAAGAAGAAATGCAGAACATCGGCGCTTTTATCATGCGCAATACGGCAAATCGCATCGAAGCAATAGATACGGGCACAACTATTGGCACAAGCAGTATCGGACCTTTGGCCGCGGATACTATCCTTCGACAGGGTTTATTTACAGCTATCGCCCGGATTCGCAGACTTACGCTCATCAGCGCCCTCGTGGGTTTGTCTGGGATAGCATCGAGACCTTTCACACCCCATCGAAAAAGCACGGTTATGATGGTGCGGAAATAGTTATTGATATCAATGAACGAGTTCGCACCATTCAACTAGAGGGACGGAAACGCCGTATGCTTATCGAAGCTGCCTACGTTGAATTAGGTAATGGCACAGTACGTCGTTTGCCAGAATTTGAAGGGTTGCTCTACGATAACCACGAGGTCAAATTCCATTTCCGGGACAGTCGCTACGTTGTAGCTGTATACCTTGACGTTGCCTCAAATGAGGGAAGAAAAGGCAAAGCAAGCCTCAGCGTTTTAAGAAACCGTTACAGGCACTAATTAAGTGCCTGCAGAATTTCCCTCCGGCGCAATCAAATCGCGCTTGAGGGGTTCGCCATTGCTTTGGTGTTATTTGAGCCCATTAAATCTGACGTTTCCGGCCTTCCCAGTAAGGCGCCCTGACTACTTTGCGCTGAATCTTACCCGAGGGTAATCTCGGTAGGTCTGCAACAATATCAATCGATCTTGGACACTTAAAATGTGGTAAGTGATCACGACAAAAAGCGATGAGTTCGTGAACCACCGCGGCGTTATCCACGCTCGAGTCTTTCAGCATCACAACAGATCTCACCTCTTCACCCCACTCCTCGCTTGGTATGCCAACGGTGCAGACATCACCCACCGCAGGGTGTTTCAGCAAAACGTCATCGGTCTCCTGAGGATAGATATTCACACCGCCGGAGATAATCGTCTCGGCGTTACGACCGGTTAAAAACAGATAACCGTCGTCATCAAAATAACCCATATCACCCAGTGTAAAGTAGTCCCCGGCGTAGCTATTGTTGGTCTTGTCGTTATCCTTGAAATAAACAAATTTGACGGGTGGTGATCTAAAATAAATCGTGCCGACTTCTTCTACGGGCACCTCATTGCCATCGTCATCAACGATTTTATTATCGGCCTCGGGCGGTGCCTTTCCGACGCTACCCGGCTTTTTCAACCACTCTTCAGAATCAATAAAAAAACCGCCGCCGCCCTCGGTCGCGGCATAATATTCGAAGATCACGGGTCCTACCCAGTCAATCATTTCCTGTTTGGTATGCACCGGACAAGGCGCCGCACCGTGAAGAATGTAACGCATACTCGAAAGATCATATTTACCACGCACGTCCTCGGGCAAGGCCAACAATCTGTGGAACATCGTTGCGACCATATGTGTATGCGTAATGCCATGGCTTTCAATGAGGCGCAGCGTCTCTTCTGCATCCCACTTATCCATCAAGACCGTACCGACGCCAGCTGCTAGCGGCAAAGTAATGTTAAAAGTCAAAGGGGCTGCGTGATAGGCAGGTCCGGTGCAAAGCACGAGGTCTTGCCCTGCCTGAAAACCAGCTGATTGAACTGTTCTTGTTGTCGTTGCCGCTTGGGGTGATGGCGGATTGCCCGGTAATTCTCGTTCCCGGTAAACCCCCTTTGGCCGTCCAGTTGTGCCGGAGGTGTATAACATCTGGGTGCCTATTTCAGGTCCTTCGATGTTAGTTGTATCTTCATCGGCCAGCACCCGATCGTAATCCTGAAAACCGCTGATGGCGCCACCAACTGCCAGTGAGAGATTGAGCTCAGTCTCATTGTCTTGCAACGCTTCTATTGCTGGTGCTTGGCAGCGGATATCAGCAATGAACGCCTTTGCGCCGCTATTGGTCACGATATATGAGGCATTATCACCCGTGAGGTGCCAGTTGATTGGCGTGATTCGCAACCCGGTGCGCATGCAAGCGTAGTAGACCTCGACAAATTCTGGACGATTTGTGAGTAACATCGCCACCCCGTCGTCCGGTTTGAGTCCCGCTTTTCGCAGCACACGGGCGAGTTGATTCACTCGAGCATTGAGCTCAGCGAACGTTCTCTCGCCATAATTTGATACCACGGCTTTTGTTTCCGGTCTTTCCTGCGCGTGGTACGCAGTAATCATGCCCGTCGCTGCCGCGCCTGCCAGTTCCAGTCTGTTCTTATCACTCACTCTCGCATCCCTCTTTTTATTTTCTTGTTTTCTTGTTTTCTTATCGCACAAAAGCAGTCAGTTTTGTTACCTGACTTCGAGATTGCATTAACTTTAGGAGAGACGCAAGTGAGTAATACCCTTCAGCGCCCGCTTGATCATGACACTGGGCAATCTATCTGCGAGGTATATTCCAACCAATTCACAAAGCTGATTGTTTGATCCTCGTCAGTAACTTGATGGCGTAATGAGGTATGCTCGCAAACATCTCAACCCTTCACTTATTCTGGAGCTCTTAAATGGCTGATGCATATTCACTTGCGAAACAACACCTTGAAGCGGGAATCGCGGAAGCAGCAGAAAACAATGTTGATTTGAACGCCTATGGCCAAGCGCTGGTGTGGAAACTGATCGAACGATATCAGGAGAGTGGCCGCCCGAATGCAGACATTATCGAGGAAGTGAAATACAGCCTCGACAACATTGGTGACGACAACACATTTCACGTTTCGCGAAATTAGTCGCACCACACAGCGCACAAACACCTAGTTAATAATAATTGACTCACCCACGATTTCGAGACATGCCTGATCTTTGTTTCTGGCGTTATTGACGTGAGTTGAAACCGGCGTAATGCTTAGCGAAAACTTGTGTGCCGGCGCCATGATGTTAGTCAGCGTTTCTGCATCACTTTCCGGGTTGACCCAAGCATCGACCTCTCCTGCTGCTAGCATGACAGGCACTCTGTGGTGCAAAGTGGCCATACCCTCGGTTGCGGCAGTCGTCACGATACTACAGCTTTCTATAATGGCGCTCTCACCTTTCCAAGTTTCCCAGATCGCCGCAAAACCCAAACCCTCAGTACCCGCTGGCTCGACATAGAAAGGCTTTTTTGCGCCCGCTTGCTTCACCCATTCATAGTATCCCGACGCCGGCACAATCGCGCGCCTTGTCTTAAATGGCTGCTTATAGGCCCTACTGGTTGTGAGAGTCTCACTCTTTGCGTTAAACATCGTGTACTTGCTGTCTGGACCCTTGGACCAATAGGGTACCAACCACCAGCGCATATCACGCATATCCCAACGGCCATCTTCGGTTCGCAGCAATACCGGCACCTGGTCCGTCGGAGCGATGTTGTAGCGGGTTTGAATATTCAAATTCAGCAAAGAAGGATCGTTTTGTCCAGACAACACAGTATGATTTATCACTGAAATATCGCCTTCGAGAATAGACATAATATATTGTGTCACGGGTGAGCTAATGATATTGAACCGACCGCACATACCCAATTACCTTTTTGAAATTTCGTTCACGGCAGTCATTTGTGCTTCACTTAACTCCCACCGCGCCGACTCGACGTTGGACGGAACCTGCGAAGCACCCCGTAGATGCTCTCCCGCACTCATGGGATTGGCGAATTTAGTTGCGATAACAATACTGCTTCTGTCCTTTTTTGCGATCGCGTTACCGAGATATTCCTCCGAGGTTCCCCCAGCACCATAAACGTCTGCGGTATCAAAAAGGTTAATACCCAACTCTATCGCTGTGTCTACTACCTCTGTGGTGGCACGCTGGTCGCAGCGAAGACCAAAATTGTTACAACCAATACCCACCAGAGAAACCTTCGTGCCGGTAGCGCCGAGATTTCGATATTTCACTTAAAGTATTCCTTCTGTTCTTTTGTCACTCAAGCTACTACTGCAACTACCAAACTTCAACATTGCTTGGCATCGTAGAGACGCCTGACTATTTCTGTTCCGTCGGAAAAGACTTGGCGCGCCTCATAACGACCCGCTAAACAACCGCCGACTGATTCAAAAAGCAGCCGCCTCGCTACCCAGTCGTATTTTTATGCGTGGATACATATTTTTCGTATTCGCTCGCCAACAGCGCAATGGATCTGTAAAGACCGTGCATAAATTTACCCCATGCAAAATTCAGGAATAACGCCAACACAACACCTAAGTGTAGACACAATGCCATCGCAAGATAATCACTTGCTTTTAACAACGGCAATGCCAACCCAGTCAAACTGGTAAAAAAAAGCAGTCCAATGAAGCTATTACCCGACCCGCTATCATCGCTTGTAATCGCCTGCTCTGTACTTTGCTTGCACCACCATAAACCAGCACTGCCGACAAGCAGACCAAGGCCACCCGTGACACCAAATAACTTTGGCGCAGAAAGCCAATCGTAGGGCGCCGGCGCGCTGAGTCCGTAGTGATAAATCGTGCCTATGGAGGTCGCAATAAAACAAAACAAAAAACCATACATCGTCAGGTGATGAAAGATACGGCGCATTTGAGAGGCAACCTCACCCGTCTCGTAACATCCCTTACCATGTCCGCCGTCAAGATTTTTCAAGGTCAGGATACTTACAAGCGCACGACGGTAGACCGATACAGGAATGCCAAAAACCGCGGGCAGCGAAGTCGTTAACCAGAACCCTCTGACTGAAAAACACCACACCAACAACGTCAATAAGCCAGCGGTTCCAAACATAGCCACCATGGCGTCGTGTGAGATAATTGTATAAAACCCAGCACCCTCTGAAGATTCATTCGCAGACAATGTGGTGCCTAAAAACAGCAACAGCGTCGCAAGCATTGTGGTCAAAACAGTGAACCATCCGGCGTTTCGAATCGCCCAGTCCATTTGCCTTGGCCATGCATACGTGGCGTAGCTCTGGTGACGTACATCGGCAAAAACACGCGGGACGTTAACATTAAATTCGTGTGGGTCGGCATATTGGCAATGTTGGTAACACGCCCCGCACTGGTGGCACAGGTTTGCCAGATAATCGATGGTTTCTTTGTCAAAAGTAAGACGTTGTTCCATCGCCGGGAATACAGCGCAATGCCCCTCACAAAAACGACAGGCGTTACAAATCGTCATGATTCGGGCGGACTCTTCATAGAGCGGGATAAGATTCGATGCAGCAACGTTTTCTTTTACCTGGACGATCTCATGTTGCATTTTTTGCCGCCTCACGCCCCGCTATTCTTCCAAATACGCTACCGATCGTCATACCAATGCCTGCTAGATAACCCTGCCCAAGTACGTTGCCCGCCATAATTTCACCCGCCGCAAAAATATTTCCCGTGCCCTTCGATGCTGCAAATTTCACCCTTGCGTTAGCATCCACCTCGACGCCCAGGTAGGTGAAAGTAATACC
Source organism: Candidatus Azotimanducaceae bacterium (assembly GCA_965657335.1). Taxonomy (GTDB): domain Bacteria; phylum Pseudomonadota; class Gammaproteobacteria; order Pseudomonadales; family Azotimanducaceae; genus UBA4582. Next base: position 63,208 of record CBFHOH010000019.1, on the reverse strand, counting down.
AGGACGCAACATATAAGCGCGAAATGGCGGTTTATCCAGTTTGCGCGCCCAATGGGTTTTTTCGATCATAAGACCGTCAGTGTGACAGGTATCCAGCGCCTGATGATTGAATTCACCGTCTACTACTGAACGATTAAATTCCGCTACCGTCTTGATTAGATTTTCCTGCGGCAAACCCAATTTTTCCGCCAGTTCGTGCAGGCTAGATGCTTCGACCGGCGGAAAAACCGTTGGCATAAACAAACCGGTCGACCGACTATCAATGATGGAATAAGCGACCTGATCAGGTTGTGCTGCCACCAGCCTGCCCCAGATCGCGTAACGTTTGGGCCAAAAATCCTCTCCTTCATCGTAAAATCTTGCCGCTTGATTATTCACAACAATGCCAAGAGGTACGCAGTCAATTCGGCTACAAATGCCTCCATCAAATTTTGGGGCGCGGCCATCTATCGCTACTGCGTGACATTGCCGAGCATCGCCAATTTGCACCGCATCAGCCGCGAGCAACTGGCGTAAAATATCGCCTCTATTATAGGGCGTGCCACGAACTAAAAAATTATGCGCCGCATGACCCCAAGCCTCCGACAGCCACTCAAGGTTTGCCTCGAAACCACCAGCGGCGACCACTAAAGAAGCCGCCGTCAATTCCTCAGATTGGTCCTCCTGAATATAGGTGACCCGCCTGAAAACACCACTTTCAATGTCAATTTGAATTTCCTGTGCCTCGTAGACAACGCGGATACCTAATTTCTCGCTGCATTGAAAAAGGGCGTTCATCACCGCTTTGCCGCCACCAAGAAAAAATGCGTTAGTTCGGCCTAAATGCAACGTACCGCCAAGCGGAGGCTGAAATGCGACGCCGTGGTCTTTGAGCCACTGCATGCTGCTAGCTGACTCCTGCAGTGTCAGCGAGGCCAATTCACGATTGGTTTCGCCGTCAGTGACTCGCAAAAGGTCGTCAAAATACTCATCAAACCCATAGCTGTCCTCCAGTGGATAGAGCGCTGTCTCGTGCATCGGGCGTAGATTTCTGGTGTGTTTACTGTTGCCGCCCCGGACATTTTTAGGTGACACCTCCAACACACAAACAGAAGCACCGGATTCTGCAGCACAAATAGCTGCGGTTAATCCCGCATGACCAGCGCCGATTACGAGCACATCAAAATCCTGCTTCACATCCTTTGCCTCTCTTTATTATTGCGCACTGACGTGATCTTAACACTGATGACATCGCGATAATCAGGGCTGTACAAGTCGCGAACATTCCGGTAATTTCCCGTCCTTCGTTCTGGGATAGACCACCATGACGTAACAAAGCGCCCGATAAACGGGGTTCGCTGGTTAAATTAAGGGTCCGGTATGCCGGTCTTTTTTTTTTGGCTAAGAGAAATGCTCTCATGAAACACCTTCCTAATTTGCAATCCCTAACCGCTGCAGAGCTGCGGGAAATTCTGACCAAAGCCCTTGAAATCAAGGCCAACCCGTCAGACTTCCACAATCTGCTACACCGTGAGTCACTGGCGATGCTGTTTCAGAAAACCAGCACGCGTACCCGCGTTTCATTTGAAGCAGCGATGACTGAACTTGGCGGCCATGCGATTTACATCGACTGGATGACCTCAAATTTTGTCTTATCAGGCATTGAACATGAGACCGAATATCTTTCGCGCAACGTCAGTTGCATCATGGCCAGATTGCTCTACAACGAAGACCTGCAAAAAATCATGCGCGCCAGTCAGGTACCCGTTATTAATGGCTGCGACGAGAAATTCCATCCCTGTCAGGCGATGACCGACGTGCTTACCATCATGGAGCACCACAAAGGTGAGCTCGCAGATGCTAAATTGACCTATCTTGGTGTGCAGAACAACGTCTCTAACTCTCTGGTGACGATTTGTCACAAATTAGGTATCAACCTCACGCTCGCCACCCCGGATGCAGTTGATAACGGCGAGTCACAAGACGCCTACGTACAGAACCTGATTATTGAATCTGATACTGTATCGCACACAACCGACCCTCGCGCAGCGGTGCAAGGTGCCAATTTTGTGTACACCGATACCTGGGTTGATATGCAGTACTTCAACAATCCTGACCACAAGGAAGAAAACGACAAAAAGCTCAGGGAAATGATGCCCTATCAGATTAATTCAGCGTTGCTGAAAGGGGTGGACTGCAAAGTCATGCATGATATGCCAATTCATGACGGTTTTGAGATCAGTGCGGAGATGACCAAAGACCCCCGTGCGATCATGTACCAACAGGCGGAGAATCGACTTCACGCCCAAAAAGGGATTCTTTGGTGGCTGTATCGGGAAGCAAAGTAGTGAGTTGGACAAGATCCTGCCTGGCGTTTGCCTTTTCAATGCCGGCAAACGCGATCACTTACTGTATATTGCCGCCCGAATAATCCTGCGCTAACAATTCGACCCAATGTACAACCGGTACCCCGGCACGACTAGCGAGGTGCAGTTGGCAGCCAACATTGGCTGTCGCGATGACTTCGGGCGCGTGATGTTGCAAATGAGACAGTTTATTATCGAGTAATTGATCGGCGATCGTGGGATGTGTGACCGAATAGGTGCCGGCCGATCCACAACAAAGGTGCGAGTCATTAACATGCACCAGCTCGTAACCTGCACGGGTTAATAGAGATTCAACCACACCAGTGAGTTTCTGTCCGTGTTGCAACGTGCACGGCGAATGATAAGCCACTCGGCGCAGTTTATTTTCAGCGCGATTTGTAAAGTCGACATCTGCTAACACTTCACTCACATCTTTAATCCTGCTCACAACCGCTCGCGCCTTTTGTTTGTAAGCAAGATCGTATTGAAGAATTTGCTCGTATTCTTTGAGCGTAGCGCCGCAACCCGAAGCTGTGGAGACAATTGCATCATAGTCTGCATACACTGGATGAAGCTGATCTAACAACCTGCGCATTTTATTCCGACCGGCCTCTTGCGCTGACAAGTGATAATCTACCGAACCACAGCAGCTTTCACCGGCTAGAAAACTAACCGATATATCATGCTGCGCACATAGGGCAGCCAGCGCTTGATTCACCTGCGGCGTAGCGCCTTTTTGTACACAACCCTCCAATACCAACACCCGCTTAACCGGATCGACAGGCGCTTTAACCGCCTCTAACGATAAGACAGGTATAGCAGGCACCTTTTCAGCCAACCGCGCGGGCAGTACTGGCTTAAATAAATTACCGATCCGCGTCAGCGCAGCGAAAATCGAAGGAGTCGGCATAAGCCTTCTTAATAGCGTGTCGCGGATGCGAGCACCAATACCTGCCGGCCTCAACTCTTCCGATATTTCCTGGCCAATTTCCATTAACCGGGCGTATTTCACACCGGAGGGACAGGTAGTTTCACAAGCACGACATGTCAGACACTGGTCAAGGTGGGTCTGGCTTTCTCGAGTGATATCGTTATCTTCCAACATGTTCTTGATAAGATAGATTCTCCCCCTAGGACCATCCAACTCATCGCCTAACAATTGGTAAGTGGGGCATGTAGCAATACAAAAGCCACAATGAACACAGCTGCGCAAAATCTCATCTGCTTCCTGCACCCTTGGCTCATTTATCAGTTCTGAATGTATCTTTGTTTGCATGTTCTATTGTTCCGAGACCATTGCCAGCAATCTGCCCGGATTCAGGATTGCGCCCGGGTCGAAGGTCCGTTTTAGATTTTGGTTCAACGCAAGCACGGCGCCAGACAAATGCTGATAGGGTATTTCCATCACTGGAACAATGGATTCCTGATCAGGACGGAACAGCGTCACAGCGCTTGGATCCTGTACTTGTCTGGGATTCGAAGCGGGATTTTTGAGCCATCTGACACCGCCACCCCACTCTATGACTTGCGCCGATGATAGTAACGCCTCGCTATCTGGTTCAACCGAAACACGCCAAAGGGCTCCGTCACCCTGAAATACAGGGAGCTGCTGATTCTTCAGGTCCAGCCAAAATTGCGTACCCTCTGCGTCTGCCAGTTTTTCACCCGGAACAAGTTTGCCGGCGTGCGCAATCGTTAATCTCGACCCACCCAAACGAATATAAACCTGACCATCAACCCAGGCGCTGCCAGACAGTGGTAATCCTTCTTTTCGGAGTCGCTGAAAATCAGCCACTGCTGCTTTTGCGGAGGCCGTCCATGAATAAGTCACGGATACTTCATCCGCGGGCAAAACCTTAAGACTGACATCACAAATCAACCCCATTTCACCGAGGCTACCAACCAGCAATCGGGATACGTCATAACCTGCAACGTTTTTCATGACCTGGCCGCCCATTTCATAACTGATACCACGACCGTCTATAAATGCGACGCCGAGCACGTAATCCCTTACCGACCCAAGATAAGGTCTCGCTGGGCCGGACAATCCTGCCGCAATCATTCCGCCGATCGTTGCCGAGCCTGAAAACTGCGGTGGTTCGAAAGGTAAACGCTGGCCATTTTCAGCCAACAGTGACTCTACCTCGGCGAGTTTTGTGCCGGCCTTGACCCGGATCATCAACTCGTCTTTGCGATAATCAACCACGCCGACATGACTTTTACAGTCGATAGACTCAAGCATGCTGGATGGCATCGGGTTTCCCAAAAATGACTTTGAGCCGCCGCCCTTGATTTGAAGCGGACGGCCGTTTTGATAGGCCGCAGCGATCCGCTCAGCAAGCGCTAGCGTTTGCGCATCCATCAAAACCGGTCCAAGTTGGAGAACTTCTGCGCGTTGAGTCCGACATGAGAATGCTCACCCCCGTCAGAATGAACATGCATAGCGCCGAATTCAGCACAACGGCTTAGCGTAGGTACGGCTTTACCGGGATTAAGAATCCTCAATTCATCGAACGCCGTCTTTACGCCATGAAATAATTCAAGCTCTTCTGAGGTGAACTGCACACACATTTGATCAATTTTTTCGACACCGACGCCGTGTTCGCCGGTAATGGTGCCACCAACCTCGATACACAGCTTCAGGATGTCGGCCCCAAAAGCCTCGGCGCGTTCAATTTCTCCAGCTTTGTTGGCATCGTACAAAATTAGCGGGTGCAGGTTGCCATCTCCGGCGTGAAAAACATTCGCTACATCGAGACCGTGCTGCTCGGAAAATTTTGTTATCTTTGCCAGCACATCTGCCAGCGCTGATCTGGGAATCGTACCGTCCATGCAATAGTAATCCGGCGCCAATCTGCCGACAGCGGGAAAAGCCGCTTTGCGACCCAACCAGAGTCGCATGCGTTCTGCTTCATCGGTTGCTACCCGCACCTGAATGGCGTTGTTATTATCTAGGATGAGCCGCAGTTTCTCTATCTGATGCGCGACCTCTTCATCAGTACCGTCGAGCTCGCAGATCAACAATCCTTCCGCATCTAGCGGATAGCCGACATTAACGAAGGCTTCCGCCGCCTTGATCGCAAGTCTGTCCATCATCTCGAGACCTGCCGGCAGTATTCCCGCCGAAATAATGGCGTTTACAGTCCCGGCGGCCTCATTCACAGAGCCAAAAGCAGCCAGTACCACCGCGATGTTTTTTGGAATCGGCAGCAACTCGACCGTCACTTCAACGACGATGCCGAGCATGCCCTCAGAGCCATGCAGCAGCGCGAGCAAATCAAGACCCGCACTGTCGAAACCCCTACTCCCCACCTCGTACAACTCACCCTCTGGCGAGACCATTTTTAGCTGCTTGACGTTGTGAACAGTTAAACCATATTTTAGGCAGTGTACACCGCCAGAGTTTTCCGCCACATTCCCGCCAATTGTGCAGGCAATCTGCGACGACGGATCAGGTGCATAGAACAACCCCAGATGACGCACCGCGTCGGAAATCGCCAGATTAGTTACCCCTGGCTCCACCCGCGCAGTCAAATTAGCGGTGTCGACGTCAAGTATTCTGTTGAACTTGGCCAGGCTTAGCAGCACGCCCTCGCTGTGTGGCATAGCACCACCAGATAAACCCGTACCCGCGCCTCGGGCCACTACGGGCACGTTAGCCTGATGACACAACCGCATAATCTGCTGAATTTCAGCGATGGTTTCCGGCAGTACCACAATCCAGGGGACCTGCTTTTTTGCTGTTAATCCATCAGCTTCATACACACGGCGGCGCGCATCATCGGTAATCAACCTGTCACCGCAAAGTTCGGTTAAGGATTTCAGCAAACTGATCTGGTTTGCATCTGTTGTCATGGCTTTTTCTACCCTGTTTCAGGAATTTCACATCGATTAGCGCAACACTGGTACAAGCTGAGCAATCTAACAAACGAAATATTTCAGAACCGGACTATACCGGACAATTCGCGTATAATCTTCGCCAACAACGTGATGATAAAAGCAACCGTTAAATTCGGTCATGAAATCAGTTTCAACCGACGGCGAACCGGATTGGTGACTCATCAGCTCATTAAACTAATCGTTTTAACAAGTAGGCGCTAAAAGAATGGCTATCAGCAGTGCAGAAGAAATCCTTGAAGACTTTCGTCAGGGCAAAATGGTTCTGATAATGGATGATGAAAATCGCGAAAACGAAGGTGATCTTATCATTGCCGCAGAAGTCGTTACGCCACAGCACATGACATTTATGGCGCGGGAAGCCTGCGGATTAATTTGCCTGACCATGACCGAGGAACGAGGCAAACAGCTCAACTTGCCATTTATGGTTGAAAACAATCGCTCGCAACACGAAACCAATTTCACTGTATCGATCGAGGCAGCTGAAGGCATTACAACCGGCATCTCTGCGGCAGATCGTGCGGTCACCGTGAGGGCCGCAGTCAAGGCAAATGCGAGTCCAGAAGATATCGTTATGCCGGGGCATATATTTCCAATTGTCGCTAAGCGAGGCGGTGTCCTTACGCGTGCGGGACACACGGAAGCCGGTTGCGATCTCGCCAGAATGACAGGTTACGAGCCCTCATCAGTGATTGTTGAGGTGATGAACGAAGATGGCACGATGGCTAAACGCCCTGAACTCGAAATATTCGCTGAAAAACATGGCATTAAATTGGGCACGATTGCCGACCTGATCCAATATCGGACAGTGAACGATAAGACGATTGAGCTAATCGATGAGAAAACCGTTAATACCCGCCACGGTGAATTCCTGCTTCGCACTTACACCGACAGCATCTCCGATTGTATTCACCACGCAATGGTACGAGGCAACATCGTCGAAGACGAGCCCTGCCTTGTTCGCGTGCAAACTTTGAACAAGCTACGCGATGTGATTGGCACGGAACTCCCCGATGTCAAAAAGTCCTGGTCCTTGTCTGAGTCCATGGCAAAAGTAGCTGCCGAGGACCATGGCGTTGTCGTCATTGTTGGACAGACGACAAGCAAAGCTGAAGACATCGCCGAAATAGAGCATTTTCCAGCAACACCTGCCTCGCTAAAAGCTAGCACTGAGCTTGGGGTATATCGCGTGGTTGGAACCGGGTCGCAAATTCTGCGTGATCTGGGCGTTGGCAAGATGCGGCTACTAAGCTCTCCCACCCGATTTAATGCAATATCGGGCTTCCATTTGGAAGTCACAGAATTTGTGGAAAATGAATAATGCACGCTGCACCCGTGATCGAGCTTGAGAACGATCCTGTACCGATCGTCAAAATCATTGGCGCACAACTCAAACGCGCGATGACCAGCGATTCGCATCGAAAGATTGTCAACGAACTTGATGGTTGCTTCGCGCTCAGTTCTATCACTGATCCCCAAAAAGTCTCGGTCAATATCAACAAAACGACAATGGCGGTCAGCCGGGGAATCAGTCCGAAGGCTAAAGTTATCATCCATCTGGACTTCAACAACACGAGGGTCAAACCTCGGATAGATGGTTTGCTGCGTCACCCCCTATTCGCAATCAAAGTGGGTAAGCTGCTCGCCCCTCCCACGCAAGACTGGGTCACTGAGGCAAAAAACTACTGGCAGGCAGTCTGCGATCAGCCGCGTGTGCCCTCTGCCATCAGACTAATCTCTACTCATGACAAGTTTGAGCTTGTACTCGGTCGAGAAGATATCGAACCCGAGGTCACCATCTACGGCAAACCAAAAAAACTGCTCGAATTAGTTAACGGTACAAGCGTGTTTGTCTCAGCAGCAATGACAGGAGCGGTCGCAGTAGACGCTAGCGTCGAGCATCTGTCGGTACTCACAGAGATTTCAATCAAGCGATTACTAGGCGAACTTTGAACACTGATAATGCAAACCGCCAGCAAGGATAAAAGATGGCTATAGAAGATCTACCTGACTGGTTCGACAGGCATCATGTGGATATCATCCGAACACACGCAACCACACTAGATGGCCCCGGTGTCGGTAAATATATTCACCGTAGTAAGTTTTACGGCTCATTACCTGCGGGCCACGCAATTGCCGACACCGCAATCGCCATAGACATTGCCGGTTCGCCGCATCTTAGCCACTGGCACGACCAGCGAGTCGAAAACTTCGGGGATATTCTGGTGAAGCCGGATATCGACACGCTGATTTCTGACGGCACCAACCCAGCACTTGGCCACTGCATTGCCGATTTTACAACCGCAACTGGGGAGGAGCTTCGGCTGTGTCCCAGAACTCAGCTAAAGCGAATGATTCGCTTATTATCAGCACGCGGCTATTGCATGAAAGCAGCCTTCGAGCTCGAGTTTTATCTGTTCGATGAATCTTTCGAAGACATTAAACGAAAACAATATCAGCAGCTTCGGGCAGTGGGTGCCAGCGAAAAACCCAACATGTATCTGTTAAAAAACGCCTATCACGCTGCGCCGTTTATGACCGAGGTAATTAAACGCCTGGAATGGAAAGGGATCGGTTGGGAAGCATGGAACGATGAAGCTGGCGTAGGTCAGATCGAGCTGAATATCAATGCCGGAGATCCTTTGACGGTCTGCGATAACGTCGTTAGAACGAAGCAAGTGTTGTACGAGGTTGCGCTGGATATGGACATGGCGGTGACCTTCATGGCGGCACCCTCGTCCCTGTTTGGTTCTGGCATGCATGCGCATCACTCTTTGACAACCATCGAAGGTACACCTGTATTCTACGATTCAGACAAGCCTGATAACCGCTCGGACCTCATGAATCGTTGGCTGGCTGGTCAGGTTGCGAACCTCTCTGGTTCTGTTTCTTTCTTAAGCCCCACGATGAACGCGTACCGAAGGTTCCGCGACTATACGGCAGTACCTATGACCGCAACCTGGTCGATGGACAACAGATCGACAGCCCTGCGCCTCATTTCGAGTAGTAAATCTGCGACCAGAATCGAGAATAGAATTGGCGCTGCGGACCTCAATCCATATCTCGCATTAGCAACCACAATCGCTGCTGGCATCGCCGGCCTAGATAACGACCTGGCGTTACCCGATGAGACAAAGAAACTGGCCTGGGGTAATGCAGTCACGAGTGAAAAATTGCCCACAACGATCACTACCGCTATCGAAGCTTTAGAAAACAACCAACATTTACCCGCGTATCTCGGCGAAGACTTTACCCAATACTGGGCTAACACTCGGCGCGCTGAGTGGCTTGCATTTCATACAGAAGGCGGTGACCCGGAATCAAAAAATGTCACCGAATGGGAATACGAACGATACTTTCGTCTCGTATGAGCTTGCATACTCTTTTTGTAAGAACGCGCTTACAAGACAAGAAAGAACTGGAACCAGACAAGTAAAACAAGATTTAATGTTCTCCCGGCGGCCCTTGAAGGGTTTATTCAGCCGCCCCTTTTACAGGAGAAAACTTATGCTTTACATTCTTGCCTTACTACTACCGCCTGTAGCTGTTTTCATCTGCGGTAAACCGATTCAAGGGATCATTAACATTGTACTATGCCTGTTTTTATGGATACCCGGCATCATTCACGCACTTTTCGTCGTGCATAATCGTTACCAAGACAAACGAACCGACAAAATTGTAAAAGCAATTGAAGAGGCTGCTGACGAATGAAACAGGTAAAATGGATTGTCCTTATCGCAGCGATATTTTCATTAACTGCCTGCGAAACTGTCGTCTACGATGCGTTAGAAAAAGTTGGCTATCACAAACGGGACATTTTGATTGATCGTATTGACGCTGCCCAGGAGTCACAAACCGAAGGACAGGAACAGTTCAAATCAGCCCTTGAACACTTTAAGTCAGTGGTCAATTTTGACGGCGGCGACCTTGAGGCCGTGTACAACGAGCTCAGTGATGAATACGAAGCAAGTGTCGATGCTGCCGACGAAATTCATGATCGAATCGAAAGCGTAGAAAATGTTGCTGACGCGCTGTTTGATGAGTGGCAGGAAGAGCTGGAGCAATACAGTAACGCAAGTCTGCGGCGTGATAGCGAGCGACAATTAAAAGATACTCGGCGTCGTTACAGTCGACTGCTGGCCGCGATGCGCAGAGCTGAGCAAGCGATAGATCCAGTACTCGCAAGCTTGAAAGACAACACCCTTTACTTGAAGCACAATCTTAACGCGCGGGCTATCGCGTCACTTAAAAACGAACTCAGTACGGTAGACGACGATGTCAGTGCGCTCTTAACGGCAATGCAAAAGGCCATTAACGAATCAAACGAATTTATCGATGAGCTACGGGGAGGCTAGCCTCGACCGTTTCCATCCGGTTGTCCGGCACTGGTTTCAAAACCAGTTCGGCCAACCTACAGACATACAGGCGATGTCCTGGCCGCGCATTTCAAATGATGAGCACCTGGTCATTACGGCCCCCACGGGCAGCGGAAAAACACTGACCGCATTTCTTTGGTCAATCAATCAATTTATCAGTGGTGCCTATCAAACAGGCACCACTAAAGTGCTTTATGTCAGTCCGTTAAAGGCGCTCAACAACGATATACAACGCAACTTGATCACCCCGCTTGCGCAGCTGCAACAGACGTTTGCAGATGAAGGCATTGAATTTCCTCGAATACGTGTTCAGACCCGCAGCGGTGATACAGACCCGCAGGATCGTAGAAGAATGCTTAAGCATCCACCGGAGATTCTTATCACAACACCTGAAAGCCTTAATCTATTGCTTTCATCCAAAGGTGGTCAAAGTATGCTGTACGATCTCGAGACAGTGATTATTGACGAGATTCATGGAGTCGTGAACGAAAAACGTGGCGTCTACCTGATGAGTGCCGTTGAGCGACTCGTTAGTTTCTCGGGCGAATTTCAGCGCATCGCCCTCTCCGCTACCGTGCAGCCTTTGGACACCGTCGCACAATTTGTCGGGGGATATGAACTTAAAGGCAGTCTTGAGTATCCTGAATTCTTGCCCCGGGTCGTTAAAACCATTCAATCGGATAGTCAAAAAAATTACGAGTATTCAATTCGCTACCCACCAGAGACAGCAGCCAGAGCTGATAATGAAAAGCCTTGGGACTCACTGGCCAAAGATCTCGTAGCAAAAATAGAGCACAATAAGTCCACGCTGATCTTTGTCAACAGTCGCGCACTCTGCGAAAAAATGACCTTCAAAATAAATACTGCCGCAGCGCGCAATCTTGCTTACGCACACCACGGTTCGCTGTCGAGGGAAATAAGAACCGAGGTAGAGAGTCGATTAAAAGCAGGAGAGCTTGCGGCAATCGTCGCGACAGGCACCCTCGAGATGGGCATTGACATCGGTCATTTAGACGAAGTCGTTCTGTTAGAGTCACCTGATGGCATCTCTTCTGCGATCCAGAGAATTGGTCGAGCGGGACATGGCGTAGGCGAGACCAGTCGTTGCACTATTTACCCTACTCACCCAATGGATTTTATCGAGGCTGCAGCCTTGAGTAAGGCGATTGCAGAACGAGATATTGAACCGGTCAACCTGATCAACAACCCGCTTGATGTACTCGCCCAAATCATTATTTCAATCACGGGTACTAACGACTGGGACATTGACGAGCTGTATTTGGAAGTCAGACGCTCAACACCTTTCAACTCGCTCACGCGCACCCAATTCGATCTTGTGATTAATATGCTCGCCGGGCGCTACGAAATTCATCACATTCGTGAACTCAAACCGCGTGTTCGGGTAGACAAAATCAATCAGCGTATCGAGGCAAACAAGGGTGCGTTAATGTCCCTGTACCTGTCAGGTGGTGTTATTCCGGACCGCGGATATTTTCAACTTCGACATAGTGAAACTAACGCCAGAATCGGGGAACTGGACGAAGAATTTGTCTGGGAAGCGAATCCCGGCCAGGCTTTCTCTTTCGGCACACAGCAATGGCAAGTCCAGCGTATTACTCATAACGACGTCATGGTTACCCCTGCGAAACCCGGCGCAATTGCGCCACCGTTCTGGAGGTCAGAAAATATTAATCGAGATTTCCACTATGCAGAACGAGTTGGAAATTTTCTCGAGTATGCCAACACGAAACTATCATCGGTACCCACAACTCAAAACGACGATACCCTGCAGAGCGACAGTCATAGTAACCAGCAACAAATAGTAGATTTCGCAGAGGAACTTAAAACAACATTTTTTCTCGACCAAACAGCAACCGACGAACTTATCACTTTTCTACGTCGCCAGCGTGCTCATACCAATGCCCAGTTACCCCACCGCCACCATATGTTGGTAGAAAAAATTGCCGGCACGTCGGGTAAAATGCCTGGCAGTCAGCTGGTACTGCATACGGGTTGGGGGGCAAGAGTCAATCGTCCGCTGGCGCTTGCGCTCGAAGCTGGTTGGTACCGCAAGTTCTCCGAACAACCGGAAATATTTGTCAGTAACGAATCACTGGTAATCCAACTACCCCATGAGACAAATTTCTCAGAACTCATGACGCTTGTACCCTCTGACCAGCTCGAATCTCTATTAAGAGAACGCCTTGAAGGCTCTGGCTTTTTTGGATCAAGATTCCGCGAAAATGCTGGGCGTGCCTTATTGCTCTCGAAAGGTCGGTTCAACGAACGCAAGCCACTGTGGATGAGTCGTTTACAATCTCAAAAGCTTCTCGACGTGACGTCTAGGTTTGATGATTTCCCAATCATGCTAGAAACCTGGCGCACCTGCATGCAGGACGAGTTTGATATTCCACACCTGCATCAATTACTGTCTGAGATCAATAACGGTAGCATTGACGTTACCGAAATCTCAACGAGATCGCCCAGCCCCTTTGCACAAACGGTCGCATGGGGTCAGGTCAACCTCTACATGTACCGAGATGATCAGCCTAAGAATACCAGAGGGGCGAATTCCGGATCTAATTTACGTAACGACTTACTACAGGAAGTGGTTTTTAACGAAGGCTTAAGGGTTTCTGTGCCTCGAAAACTGATTGATGATTTCGAGCAAAAACGCCAACGGCTGGTCGCTGGGTATTTACCCGACAACAGTGAGGATCTTGTCGAGTGGATAAAAGAACGCACGGCTATCCCGATCGAAGAGTGGGCTGCCCTCATCGCGGCACCACAGGTGTCAACAGACAAACTGGAACAAAGGATCGCGCGCATTGATCATAATACGGCTAGTTTGATTGTCGCGCTTGAGGACCAAGTCTGGATTGTCGCTGCGCTCGATAGCGCCACTAAAACGCATGGTCGAGATGATACTGCCGCGATGTTGGCTAACTGGTTACAGTACTATGGTCCTCTAAGCTTGCAAGAGATAGAACAAAAACTGGGTATCGAACAAGCGGCGCTGTTGCCTATTTTATTGGAACTTGAATCAGAGCGCACAGTGATTCAAGGACACTTGGTGTCAGAAGCAAAGGAACAGGAACAGGAAAAGCACTACTGGTGTGACGCCGCAAACTTTGAAATCCTTCTGCGCCAATTACGTCACCAGCGCAGACAAATCGCAGAAGCAGCATTCGACCCCTTGCCGTTATCATCACTGCCCGCATTTCTCTATCATTGGCAGACAGACATAAAAACGACAGGTGCAACATCGATTGAGACCGGCGTTGAGTTGTTATTCAATCTTATCGAGAAGCTACGCTGTTATCCTGCCGCTGTTGGCCTTTGGGAATCTGAAATCTTTCCATCACGCATAGCAAACTATCAGCACCCATATCTGGACTCACTGATAAGAGAGGGGTTCCTCACATGGATTGGTTCTGGAGAGAAACAAATTCAATGGGTATTTCAAGAAGACCGGGATCTTATCTCGCCGCAGGCCCAAGTATCAGCATTAACGCCTGACACCCAGACTGCCTCGGCCGGCGCGCTCACAGACAACGAAGAATTTGGAAAAGAACCCGAGACTCAGTACCAGCAGGTGCTGGAAAAATTATTTCCGGGTAAAACAGGCAGGTATGATTTTAATGCTATCTCCGACTATACCGGCATGAGTTCGGCGGATACTGCGGCAGCACTTTGGCAATTAGCCTGGCAAGGCCTCGTTTCAACCGATGCCTTTAGCGTACTCAGACAGGGCGTTGAAAACAAATTCAACCTGCCAGACATCCAGAAAGTTTCATCACGCCAACGACGCGGTATTAGAAGGGGCGGATTTAACCAATGGAAAAGTTCAATACCCTCCGCTGGTGCCTGGTACCAGATTAATTACCCAAAAAGTGTGTCATCGCTCATTGAAAGCGAGGATTTGAACAAAGAAAGAGTCAGGGTGCTACTCGATCGATACGGCATTGTTTTTCGTGAGCTTCTGAATAGGGAAATGCCGTCAATGAGCTGGCGCGCGGTTTTTCGCTCTATCCGGCTAATGGAACTTGCAGGCGAAATAACGCAAGGGTACTTTTTCAAAGAAATCCCCGGCCCACAATTTGTCTCTACTGAGGCACTTCGAGCTCTTCACAAATGGCACAAGTTTGAAACAGACACGGAGCACTTGTCTGCCAAGGACATCTTTTGGATCAATGCTACCGACCCTATTTCACTCTGCGGTCTTGGTATTGATGCAATCAAAGGTGACTATCCTAGAAGAATCGCTTCGAATCACATCGTCTACGACAAGACAGCACTGGTGCTTCTTTCAGAAAAAAACGGACGCCAAATAACCATCAATGTGCCCGTCACTGCACCGGCGCTACCGGCCTACTTCGAGGTTTTCAGAAACATGCTTTATCGCACAAGCCAGCCAAAGACCAAGATTATGATTGAGTCCATAAACGGCCTACCAGCGAGGCAAAGCGAGTATCTCGCTCAGTTCGAGCGTTGTTTTGATGTCGTCAAGGACCATAAAGCAATCTATTTGCAGCGAACACTCACGCCATGAAAAAACCACTGCTAATCACACACCCTGATTGCGAAAAACACCTAAAGCCAGGACACCCGGAACGACCCGAGCGGCTCGCAGGCGTAATAGACCGACTCACAGAATCTGGTCTCAGTCAGGACATGGACATTAAGCTGGCTGCTGAGATTGACGATTCTGTGCTTTCTCTGGCCCACCCGAGAAGTCACATTGAGCACGTGATTAATTCAGAACCCGATACATCATGGCATCACATTGACCCGGACACTTACATGAGTGCAGGTAGCGTGCGCGCAGCAAAGTTGGCAGCGGGTGCATGCGCCGAGGCAACAACGCGTGTACTCGACGGGCAATATCAGCGTGCGTTCTGTGCCATTAGACCACCAGGGCATCATGCTGAACTGATGGATGCGATGGGTTTTTGCCTATTCAACAACGTGGCGGTCGCGTCGATGTTAGCGCTTGAACACCCTCACATTCACCGTATCGCCATACTTGATTTCGATGTACATCATTGCAACGGCACTGTTGATATATTTAAGGAAGATGAGCGAGTGCTTGTATGCTCAAGCTTCCAAGATCACTTTTACCCCCATCGCTATCTCGACTACACAAACAGCCACATTGTGACAACACCGCTCGCACCCGGCACTAACAGTGCACAATACAGGCAAGCTATTGAAGCCAGTTGGGTAAAAAAAATTGAACAGCACAAACCCGACTTTATCTTTGTTTCTGCCGGATTCGACGCCCATGCAGAAGACCCGTTGGCCGAATTGTGTCTGGCTGATGCAGATTACGCTTGGATCACAACATTAATTGTCGGGCTTGCTGACCAGTATGCACAAGGGCGAATCGTCTCAACCCTTGAAGGTGGATATAACATTGAATCACTCGCGCGAAGCGCAGCGCAGCATGTTGAAGCGTTAATGTAATTTGGGGAAAAGCTTCAGAGATAATCTGCAACCTGAACGACGTCGATTTGCTCGCGATTTAAATACTTTTCTGCATACTGAAGATAAACCCCGGAGGCTAAAAATAGTTTAAAAAGATCGCCATCCAAATGTTGATCCTTAACCATCAACGACATAATACGAACACTTTCGCTCAATTTTTTAGCTTTCTTGTAGGGCCTATCTGCAGCAGTCAGCGCTTCGAACACATCGGCAATAGCCATGATACGAGCCGGAATTGACATCGTACCGCCCATTAATTGTTTTGGGTAACCCGTACCGTCCATTTTCTCGTGATGTCCTCCGGCAATCTCAGGCACCCGCTCGAGGTGCTTAGGGAATGGCAAATTTTCGAGCATCACGATAGTTTGAACAATATGATCATTGATTTTGAACCTTTCTTCTTCTGTTAGCGTGCCTCGCTCGATACTCAGGTTATACACTTCGCCTAAATTATATTTATGCTCAGGCACCTTAACCTTAAAGCCATAAGCATTGTCCGGCGCTGCCGAGTGCACAACAACATCATGCTCAATAATGTGATCATAACGATCAGCCAGAAGCTCTTCTTGGACCGGCAACTGAGGTTCAGGCACCCTATTCCTGCGCTTCAATTCCTCATGAGAAACACCTAACCGATCACTTAGCGTGCGTGTCCAGGTTTTTTTCGCAATACGCTTCAGGCGCTGAACTTTATCATCAGCCATAAACTCGCCGCCCAAATTACACTCAGACACAAACTCAAAATCTGCATCGAGCTTTGCGAGTTGCTTGTCCAAAGCTGCTTTGAGATTTTCAGCGTCGCCATCACCGTTGATGATTTTTTGCTGATACTCAATCACGGCTTCTTTTTTAATTAGCTCGAAACGCATTCTTATTTCGTGAATCCTATCGGTAATCGTTTCAAGCTTAGTTGCTTTGTCGACAACATATTCCGGCGTTGTGACCTTTCCGCAGTCGTGGAGCCAGGCGCCGATATGCAACTCGTACCATTCCTCTTCATCTAAATCGAAATCGCAAAATTCGGGTGACGTGGAGTCGCACGCGGCAGCTGTTAACATCTCAGTCAACTCTGGCACACGCTGACAATGCCCGCCCGTGTAAGCAGATTTAGCGTCAACGGCGCTGGCCATCAATTCGATAAATGAATCCAACAGAACTTTTTGTGATTCAATAAGATTCTGATTTTCTAGCGCGACAGCCGCCTGTGATGCAAGTGCCTCAATGAGAGGTACCACGTCTTTGGGAAAAGCAACAATTTCACCACTATCCTTGTCAATGGCATTCAGTAACTGAAGCACACCGATGACCTCTTCCTGATAGTTCTTGAGGGGAATCGTTAATAATGAGGTTGAGCGGTATCCGGTGCTCTTGTCGAATTTTTTGGTACCAGTAAAGTCGAAGTTATTCGAGTCATAAGCGTCATCTACATAAACCGTGCTACGTGTTAACGCCGAGTAGCTCACTATATTGTGATGATTCGGGACTCCATTTTTGTCATACATTTCGACGGGTGGCAGGGTTATCTCAACACCGGTTGTACCACCCTGTGCGACGGCGAGTGAGTCAGTGCGCAATATCGTGAATGCCAGTTTGTCTTCTTTCGTTCTAATGTAAAGCGTGCCCGCATCAGCGTTACCAATGCTCTTGGCTTCCAACAATATCGTTTCCATCAGTCGCGCTGGGTTTTTCTCAGACGATAGTGATATGCCGATATCGATTAACCGACGGAAAGAGTTTTGATCAATGGTCATGCCCTGCGACTCCCGGGAACACAAGCAGATTTGTGGAAACCCGCGTCCGCTTCTCCTGAGCGATATTTAACGGGTGCTGACTTGAAGATGTTAATTTGTCTAAACCGAGACATCAACGGAATTAGGCTGCAATCTGCTCAAGGTTTATATGTCGGGTTTACCCATTTGTCGCGGTTACGATACACTCGCTTGACGAATAACTCACAACTGGCAGCAGCATGGCAACAACGATTCCTTTTATTCACAAATATGATTTTGAATACGGCAAGTTAGAACAAGTTTCACCCCTGATACGCAGGGTGACGGCGAAGAATCCAAGTGGTTTCACCTTTATGGGTACAGGTACCTATGTCGTTGGAACAGGCAACGTTGCTGTGATCGATCCGGGCCCACTCGACCCGGCTCATATTGAGGCCCTGAAGCGTGTCCTAGAAGGAGAAACCGTCAGCCATATCCTCATCACACATACTCATGAGGACCATTCTCCTGCGGCAGCTCCGCTTAAAGCATACTGGCAAACAAAGACCTATGGTTACGGTCCACATGGTGCCGGTAAAATTGCGGGCGGCGTCGCGATCGATGCTGGGGGTGATATGGACTTTACGCCCGATGTCACTATCAGACATGGTGATATTCTGCAGGGTGATGACTGGACGATTGAATGCGTTTACACACCGGGACATACCTCAAACCACATGTGTTTCGCGCTAACCGAAGAAAAGGCACTGTTTACAGGCGATCACGTCATGGGTTGGTCAACCAGCATCATCGGTCCGCCCGATGGCGACATGACCTCCTACATGGATAGCCTGGCGCTACTCCTCGAGCGAGATGACGAGGTCTACTGGCCAACCCACGGAACAGCAATACCCGATGTAAAAAATTATGTGCAGGCATTTATTGATCATCGACTGGTACGCGAGCAGCAAATTCTTGCCAGTCTGAAGGCCGGGCATGAGCGGATAGAAGATATGGTGCCCGGCATGTATACGGAAACTGACCCACGCATGTTTGGTGCCGCAGCCAGATCAGTTTTTGCCGCGATGATTCGACTGCTTGATTCCGGCCAAGTGATCAGTAAGGAAGGCGAACCCACGTTAACGGGACGCTATTTACTCGCAAATACCGAGTAAACGCTGCGCCTGCTGGTATGCATAGACCATGCTGGACTCGTCGCTGCTGTTTTGACCGGCAATATCGAACGCAGTCCCATGGTCGGGGCTAGTTCTGACAAACGGCAGCCCCAGGGTGATATTAACGCCCTCGGCGATACCCAGGTATTTAATCGGTATTAACCCCTGATCGTGGTACTGCGCGACCACAACATCAAAACGACCTTCCCTGGCCTGCATAAACACCGTGTCACCGGGCCAGGGACCCGTGACCTCAATGCCTTCTGCTTTAGCGGTTTCTATCGCGGGCGCGATAATCTCAATCTCTTCACGGCCAAAAAGGCCGGACTCACCCGCGTGAGGGTTTAGACCCGCAACTGCGATCCTCGGACTATCGATACCAAAAGCCTTTGCACCCTGCTGCGCCAGCCGGATGGCATACAGCTGCGAAACAACAGAACAATCGTCAATCGCCTCACGTAACGAAACATGAATAGACGCCAACACAACACGCAGCCGCTCGTTGGCTAACATCATTGCCACCTCACTGTTTGAGTAATGTGCCAGTATTTCGGTATGACCTGGAAATGTGATGCCAGCTTCCGACATCGCAGCTTTGTTGATCGGTGCCGTCACAATCCCGTCAATCTCACCGGAAAGCGCGAGATCAATCGCCTTCTTGACACAATCGAACGCTATTTGACCGCAGACCGCATTCACGCAACCCATGGTCACCGGATTTGGCAGACATCCCGCCTGCACTACCTCGATTTTGCCTTGCTCTGGCTGAGACAGTGCGGGCGAATCTATCTCGACGATGTTCAGTGTAAGCCCCAACCTTTCTGACTGCCGCCGTAGCTCACCGACGTCACCAATAATGACTGGAAGCGCATCAGTCGTCTGGCTCGACAGCAGTTTAAGGCAAATCTCAGGACCCACACCCGCCGGGTCACCCATCGTCAGAACAATACGGTTACGCATAGCAGATGCTTACACCATCGAAGCGATGGCCCTTTTGGCGATCACCGAACAAAGATTGGCTCTATAGTCGACAGTGGCGTGAAGGTCTTCGTTGAAATTGTCGGTCGCCAACTTGATACCATCAAGCGCGCCCTCGGAAAAGTTGCTCGACAACGCTGTTTCATATTCATCGCAGCGAAAAACACTGGATGCTGCACCTGTGATAGCGACCCTTACGCCCGCATCATGCCGGTTGATAAAAACCCCGACCGTGGCATATCGAGAAGCTGGATTAGCAAATTTAACATAGGCTGCATCGCCTGCTACCGGAAACGTCACCGCGGTAATTATTTCGCCCTCTGCCAAGACGGTTTCAAACATATCAACGAAAAATTCATCTGCCGACACCGTTCGCTTAGTGGTCACAACTGTCGCACCCAAACCGAGCAATGCCGCGGGGTAATCTGCAGCAGGATCATTATTGGCAACAGAGCCGCCGAGGGTGCCTCGATTTCTCACCTGTGCGTCACCGATACCGCGCGCTAGCTTCGCCAATGCAGGAATCGCTGCTTGCACGATTTCGCTTGCGGCAACGTCGGCATGCCGAGTGTAGGCACCTATTGTCAGAACATCACCGTCTTTTGAAATTCCTGTCAGTTCCGAGACACCGGCAAGGTCAATTAAATCAGTTGGCGCGTTTAGCCTTTGCTTCATCGTTGGCAGCAACGTATGACCACCTGCTAAAAACATGGGGTCTTCTGACTGCGCATACAACGACTCAGCTTCTTGAAGCGATGTCGGGCAATGGTAATTAAAGTTATACATGATTACTCTCCCCTTCCGTCTGCACTGGTTGCATTCTGTAATGTCTGCCAGACATTCAGCGGTGTCGCAGGCATTGTGATTTCCCTCACGCCAAGCGCGTGGGTGATCGCGTTAATAACGGCAGGCGGAGAACCAATCGCCCCTGCCTCGCCGCAGCCCTTCGCTCCCACCGGATTATGCGTACACACAGTGGTTGTCATACCAACATCAAAGTTCGGCAAATCATCTGCTCTTGGCATACAGTAATCCATGAAAGAACCTGTTTGTAACTGCCCTTCCGCGTCGTAAATACCATGCTCAAGCATCGCCTGACCAATACCCTGTGCGATGCCACCGTGTACCTGTCCTTCGACTATCATCGGGTTGATAATCGTGCCGAAATCATCGACCGCGGTGAACTTAACAACGCTGGTGACACCGGTGTCCGGGTCTATTTCAACTTCACAGATATGAGTACCGGCTGGATAAGTAAAGTTACCGGGATCATAAAAGGCCTTTTCAGTCAGACCGGGTTCCAGTTCTTCTAGCGGGTAATCGTGGGGTACGTATGCGGCAAACGCAATCTCCTGAAATGTCTTAGAAAGATTACTGTCGCGCACCTTAAACTCACCGTCATCAAAATCGATGTTATCGGCCTGCGCGTCCATCATGTGACCTGCAATTTTTTTACCCTTGGCAACAATTTTGTCTGCGGCTTTCATCAGCGCCGAGCCACCTACTGACAGCGAGCGAGAGCCATAGGTACCCATGCCAAAATCCATTTTGCCGGTATCACCGTGGATCACCTCGACATCATCGATAGAAATTCCCAGCTGACTGGCTACTAACTGCGCAAAAGTTGTTTCATGACCTTGGCCATGGCTATGCGTGCCTGTCATCACAGTGACAGACCCTGTTGGGTTCACGCGTACTTCACCCGACTCCCACAATCCAACGCCGGCGCCGAGGGACCCAGCTACCTGTGAAGGTGCCAGCCCGCAAGCTTCGATGTAACAACTAAATCCAATACCACGCAACTTACCAGCGGCGACGGAGGCATCTCGTCTCGCAGGAAATCCGTCATAATCAGCCATTTCTAACGCCTTATCGAGGCTGGCCTCATAGTCACCGATGTCATATTCCAACGCGACCGGCGTCTGATAGGGAAAATCCTCCGGCTGGATGAAATTTTTGCGACGCAGCTCTGCCGGGTCCATATTCATTTCTTGGGCTGCCACCTCGACGATTCTTTCAAGCAAATAAGTGGCCTCTGGACGTCCCGCACCTCGGTAAGCATCAACCGGCGCCGTGTTTGTCATCACCGCTTGAACCTCCACGTAAACGTTAGGCGTCTTGTATTGGCCTGCAAGTAAAGTGCCATAAAGATAGGTCGGCACAGCAGATGAAAATGTTGACAAATAGGCGCCCATGTTTGCCAACGTTTTTACTCTTAGCGCCAGAAACTTACCGTCTTCATCCATGGCAAGTTCCGCTTCGCTGACATGATCGCGACCATGCGCATCAGTGAGAAAAGATTCAGACCGATCAGCGGTCCACTTAATAGGTTGGTCCAGTCTTCTAGCAGCCCAAGCAACCACAGTTTCTTCCGAATAGATAAATATTTTGGAGCCAAATCCGCCACCCACATCTGGCGCGATGATTCGCAGCTTGTGCTCAGGCGCAAGTTGCACGAACGCGGTCAGCACCAAACGGGCCAGATGTGGGTTTTGGCTCGTGGTGTACAGAGTTATCTCGTCTGTACCGGAGTTATAGTCACCAATCGCTGCACGCGGTTCGATCGCGTTGGGTATCAGACGATTATTAACAAGAGACAATCGGGTGACGTGATGTGCATTTTCTATCGCTTCAAGCGTGCCATCCCGCTCACCTAACTCCCAGTCGTAGTTCGTATTGCCCGGCACCTCCGGATGAATCTGTGGACCAGACTGTGCATCAGCCACATTGACGACCGCCTCCAGTTCATCAAATTCGACGTCAACAAGTTCAGCCGCATCTCGGGCTTGTTGCAGCGTATCGGCAACCACAACAGCGAAAGGCTCACCTGAGTAATTAATTCGATCAGCGGCCAATGGGGGGTGCGGCGGTTGTTTCATCTCGGAGCCATCTTTGGACAGCACCATCCAGCCGCAAGGTAGGGAGCCCAGTCCATCTTCGGCAACCTGAGCACCGGTGAGCACAGCAATAACGCCATCAGCAGCTTCGGCGGCGGTACAATCGAGGTGGGTAATCATCGCTCTGGCGACCGGCGCCCGAACAAAAAAAGCATGCGCCTGGCCTCGCAGGTTAATATCGTCAGTGTAATTTCCCTTGCCTGTAATAAAACGCGCATCCTCTTTGCGGAGGACAGGTTCACCAATATTTTTTGCAACCATCTGTCAATCCTCCATTTCTTGTGCGGCAGTCGCGACGGCGCGAACGATATTGTGGTAACCGGTACAACGGCAGTAATTTCCTTTCAATCCCTCACGGATAGCAGCCTCACCGAGTGCCGTATTTTCTTTGCTGGCGGTATTTACCAGATCAATCCCGGTCATGATCATCCCCGGTGTACAAAAGCCGCATTGGAGTCCGTGGCACGCTCGAAATGCAGTCTGCATGGGATGCAGATCATCCTTGTTGCCGATGCCTTCGATCGTCGTCACTTCGGCCCCTTCGGCTTGAACCGCCAATACGGTGCAGGCCTTGACGGCATCACCGTTCAGGTGAATCGTGCAAGCACCGCATTGACTTGTGTCACACCCAATATGCGTACCGGTAAGCCCTAGGTCTTCCCGAATAAATTGTCCCAGCGTTCTGTTTGCGGGGCAGTGCTTGCTGACCTTCTTTCCGTTCACTGTCATCGAAATCGGTATCGACATATCAATGTTCTCCCTTATGATTCAACTAACTTTCAATTGTTTCGATCAATACTTCCTGCTCGGGATTGTTGGTGACAACACCGACAAACCTGGTAAAAAACTCATTAGCCATTTTTGTGGCCGCACCACGCACCAATCTTGACCCTACCTGAGCAAGCTTGCCGCCTACGGACGAATTTACAGCATAGGTCAGCATGGTAACGCCTGTCTTTCCGTCAACATCCTCTAACTGCACTGTCGCCGATCCTTTTGCAAAACCCGCGACACCACCTTTCCCTGCGCCCGATAACACGTAACTGGTTGCGTGTTGTATATCGCTCAATTCGACCTGCCCCTGAAACCGCGCTTTAACAGGACCTACTTTCGCAAGCAAGACGATCGTAAAGCAGTTTTCTTCTGAGGGTTCAAATTGTTCACATCCTGGCAAACACTGCATCAAAATATTGTGATCATTCAAGGCCAGCCATACAGACTGACGAGCGACAGGAATTTCAACGCGCTGACTTAACTGCATACTACCCTCTTCTTTACTCTGTTGATGGTATTTTCTCCCCGTTTTATGTTGCGCTTCATATTCAAGCGCGACTTAACTGTTGGCCGACACGATCAAGCACACTAAGTCTCGAAGCAGGTGCAAAAAAACAGTTGCAGGAATGAGCGAACCTCCCTGGGTAAACCTAGAATAAACCATGAACAGTAATCTGCCGCTTGTCAACGAGACTTCATAGCTGCACTGCTCACTTGGATCAGGTGAAATGAAACGCCCGCGGCGTTAGAAGCTAGGCGCCGCCGATCACGTGCCGAACGCGCCAATCAAAGCTCTGTTTAAGTACAGGAGGAATTGATAAGCAACACGCGAGCGACTAAACACCTGCCGTTTCGTTTATGACCTCAGTGTCGCTTTAGGCTGCTGACGACGGTCTCGATTTCACACGATCGAACCAAGCAACGATGTTTTTGTTGTCTTCGTTTAGCGGTTGGCCTACCTGTGCGCCAAACTCAAGAAAACAGAAGAGCAACACATCAGCGAGCGTAAAGCGGTTGCCGCAAATAAACTCTTTGCCTTCCATTAAGCCATCTAGCCAAGTAATTTTTTCTTGCGCGAGCGCTTTAAGATCATCAGCGGCCTGCGGAATTAGTCGCATTCGTTCCTTGAACAGAGCTTGGCCCTCGCTGTATCTGAAGCCATTTGTTAGTGGCTCAAGGATGTTAAGATCAACCCTTCGACTCCACATCCTTGCTTCACCACGCTCCGCCGCTGTGTTGCCGATCAGAGAGTTAGCATCAGAAATCTCATCAAGATACTCGCATATGGCGACAATTTCACAAAGATAGCTACCATCGTCCAACGCTAGTGCTGGTGTAGTACCGCTTGCATTTTTCGCGACGTAAGCCTCACCGCGATTTTCTGCCTTCATCAAGTCGACTTCTTCAAGATCGACGCTCATGCCAAGCTCCGCTAGATACATGCGCACCACTTTCGGATTGGGACCCATAGAATTAATTAACTTCATTTTTAAACCCTCATTCAAAGATATTTTTTGTTAAAAATTGGAATGGAACTTATACAGAAAACACCGGGTGGTTGCCAGCCCGCGGTAATCCTCGCTTATTGATATTCTCGCTGATTGATATATCCTTTCTCTGGGCTCGGGGACGCCTTCGATCGCACAGTTTGACCAACAAAACACCAGCAAAATACCGGGCAGCCCTCAGGGTTGATTCAGAGCGCGTAATAAGAAGTACAATTTCGATTTGTTTTACGCCTGTCCCGCTGAACCGGGCAAAAAGGTGCACGGGCTTTCAGCCCCGTTACCACGGTATCAGGATTTACAGAAGCCACTCAACTGCTGAAACCTAACTTACAAATCAGTGCTTCAACCTGAATCCACGTGGCGGTGGTTGGATCAACCTACCGCATGATACGTTGGCAGGAAAAAGATCAATGAACGACAGAACCAAAGCCCAACTTTTGTGGCAAAGCACAAAAGGTTTTCGACCTCAGCTTGCCATCGCAATCGGTGCGATGTCGCTAGGCTATATCTTTATGTTTGGCGTGCCACTGGTGATGAAATTTGCCATCGACATGATCGGGGCGATCGGTGCCGACTCGAACGACTTCGCTGTGCCTGGCTGGGTAGAGTTTGTTGTTGCTTCTATTTTCTCAGACGGCAAAACGCCGGAAGCATCCGCGTTCGCCGCCAGCCCTGCCAACATATTGCCGTACTTGGTTCTGTGCGCGATAGCGATCGTCTGCCTAACCATGATGGCGGGATTATTTCTTTATATTCGCGGCCGGAGCATGGCATTTGCTTCCGAGGGTATTATTAGAAGTCTGCGAGATCGCGTTTACACACATATAGAACACCTGCCAAGCCGTTATCATGATGAGGCCGACACCGGCGATCTGGTACAAAGATGCACTTCGGATATGGAGACTATACGGGTCTTTCTGTCTGGACAGATTATCGAAATCAGCCGTGCAATCTTGATGTTAATCGTCGTGCTGCCCATTCTCTTTTCACTTGATACCAACATGGCCTGGTTATCACTCGCTGTCATGCCGCTGCTTTTCATCTCAGCGATTATTTTCTTCCGAAAGGTGAAAGCACTATTTCAGGTCGTTGACGAAGCCGAGGCCAGCCTGACAACCGTCTTACAGGAAAATTTGACTGGCATTCGCGTCGTACGCGCGTTCGCCCAACAACAATTTGAAATTAACAAATTTGCGAGTGAAAACGCGCAATTTAGGGACCACAACACCCGACTGATTGGATTACTGGGTATCTATTACGGCTTCAGTGACTTACTTTGCCTCGGACAGATAGGTCTCATTCTGCTTGTTGGCGCTCAGTGGGTTCTAACCGGTGATTTGACGGTGGGCACCCTATTTGCGTTTCTCACCTACGAAAGCATGATCATTTGGCCAATCCGACATATGGGTCGTGTCTTGACTGATTCCGGTAAAGCGATTGTATCGATGGGAAGACTATCAGAGATTCTACTAGAGCCGGTTGAGTCACAAAACGAAGATGATCCAGGCAAACGACTAACCGGCAAAATCGAAGTGCGAGATCTGTCATACGGGTTTGAAACTGAAAATAACGTACTCAACGACATGACCTTTTCTGTCGAAGCAGGCCAAACTCTGGCCTTGCTGGGCCCACCAGGTTCGGGCAAATCGACGTTGGCTCAATTGCTGATGCGTTTATACGACTACAAGCACGGCTCTATCGCGTTAGACGACATTGAACTGATGAGCTTGGCCCGCAAATACGTCCGCGCCCAGATCAGTATCGTGCTCCAAGAGCCGTTCCTCTATTCCGCCAGCATTGGCGGCAATCTCCAGGTTGGACGCATGGATGCCACACAGGCTGAGATTGTCGAGGCAGCACAGCAAGCCGCCATTCATGAATCAATCCTTGCGTTTCCAAGGGGCTATGACTCGCAGGTTGGTGAACGCGGCGTTACCTTGTCAGGAGGTCAACGACAGCGAATTGCATTGGCACGGGCGCTCTTGAAAAAACCACCGATTCTTATACTCGATGATGCGCTGTCCGCGGTTGATACCGATACCGAGTCAAAAATACTCCAGACTCTTAAAGCGCAACGAAACACTCAGACAACCATTATCATTGCTCACCGCTTATCTACCGTCATGCATGCCGACAAAATACTGATGCTTGAAGCAGGACACATCGTTCAGGAAGGCACTCACGAAACACTGTCGCAACAACCCGGTATTTACAGAAATCTGTGCACTATTCAGGGCAACCTTCAACAACAACTTGAACAGGATATCGATCATTCTAGCGATACTGAAGCCGCCGGTGCCGGCCGAAGTAACAGGAGAGAGACGACAGATGTCTGATTTTTTCGACGATGACAATTATGAGGATGGGTTCACCGAGGACACTTTTGACGAGGGTGTCGATCTGGGACTTTGGCGTCAACTGATGGCTTACACCTTGCAGTACCCGTTCGAGGTGTCAGTGCTGGCCGTCTGCGCGATTTGCACCGCCATCTCTGAGGTCGCCTTCCCCCTGATCACCCGTGCAGTCATCGACGCGATTAGCTTAAATGGCGCTGAGGTCGACCTGCTTCAATATGGATTGCTCTATTTTGGCTTTGTCATTTTGCTTGCCTGCTCGGTCGGCGGATTCATCTGGTTTGGCGGCAAGCTCAGAACGCATGTCAGTCACGACATCCGTAAAGACGGCTTTCACAATCTGCAGCAACTGTCTTTCGCCTACTACGATTTCAGACCCGTTGGTTGGCTGATGGCAAGAATGACATCCGATTGCGAGCGCCTATCAAACATCCTCGCCTGGGGACTACTTGACCTCATCTGGGGCTCCACCATGATGTTAGGTATTGCAATTGCCATGTTCTACATGGATATGAGTCTTGCGCTGATCGTGCTATCGGTATTGCCGGTACTTGCTTGGATGAGCATCAACTTCCAGCGAAGGATTCTCAAGAGTGCTCGTCGCGTTCGAAAAACCAACTCGCGCATCACCGGATCATTTAACGAAAGTATTATGGGCGTTAGAACCAGCAAAGCCTTTGTAAAGGAAGCTGAAAACCTGAACGCCTTCGGCAAACTCACTGACGAAATGTTCGAGGCCTCGGTGCTCAATCAGGTGCAAGCCGCGTTGTATCTTCCCCTGGTACTTACTCTCGGCTCGCTGGCGACAGGTCTCGCACTGGTTTTTGGCGGCGTTGAGGTCATTGTCGGCGGCGTAACAACGGGCACCCTCATTGCTTTTCTCACGTATACCAGACACTTCTTTGAACCTATCGAGGAACTGGCTCACTGGTTCGCGGAGATGCAAATGGCACAGGCTTCCGCAGAGCGTATCATCAGCCTGATTGAAGCAGAGTCCGATATTCAAGATTCCGCAGCGGTGAAAGAAAAAATGGCAGTGCCCCACGGCATGGGTTTCGCTCCGGACGGACATGCCGACGATATCCAGCGAGTGGAGCTGGAAAACGTACGCTTTTCCTACGCCGTTGGTGGCGAAGTGCTTAAAGGTATTAATCTTTCGATCGCCAAAGGCGAAAACATCGCCATCGTCGGCTCGACCGGCAGTGGCAAGACTTCACTGGTCAATCTGCTCTGTCGATTTTACGAACCCACCGGGGGCAGGATTCTGATTGATGGCATCGACTATCGGGAGCGGAGTCTGAAATGGCTACAGTCGAATTTGGGGATTGTTTTACAATCGTCTCACATATTCGGCGGTAGCATTGCTGATAACATCTCTTATGGAAAACGCGACGCAAAACGCGAAGATATTATTGCAGCCGCTAAAAAATCGGGCGCACACAGTTTCATTTCTCAGATCGACGGTGGTTATGACTCGCAGGTCGGTAAGGCCGGCGCACGTTTATCCGCAGGGGAAAAGCAACTGATATCCTTTGCAAGGGCCATTCTCGCTGATCCAGCAATATTGGTGATGGACGAGGCGACGTCGTCTGTCGACACGGTAACAGAGCAGGAAATCCAACGTGGTCTTAGCGAACTGCTACAGGGTCGAATTAGTCTGGTCATCGCCCATCGATTGTCAACGATTAGGCAAGCGGATCGAATACTCGTGCTGGAACACGGGGAGGTTATCGAAAGCGGAAACCATGCCGCACTTATGGCAAAGCGCGGCCGATATTACTTCCTGTATTCTCAACAGCGTTTGGATGAGTTTTCAGGAGAGCAGTCGAGTTGGTCACAGGAGGAAATCATCACTCCATAGATCAGCAACAACAACGGCGATCTAAAGCGGATGGTCGGGCAAATTGAACCTAGAAATCGACCAGCTGTAAAACAAAAAAAAGGCACAAAAAGTGTCAAGAATACCAAGGGGTCAATATGCGGTTCGTTCGAATACTGATGCCGATCAGGCACAGCGTTTTGCACTCGTTTTTGGCTTTTGTTTTAGCCCTCACCGGCTCTTTTTCGGTTCAGGCGATACCGAACGCGACGATTAATTCTGGTGCCAACTCTTTGAATCTTGGCCCTAGCGTCGAGTACTACGTTGACGTATCTCGGTCGATGAAAGTCGCCGAAATACGCAAACTAGATAATGCGCTCTGGCAGAAAAGTAGCAATACCAACATCGGATTCGGTTTTACCGATGCTGTGTACTGGTTTCGAGTCCGCGTCATCAACAACTCTGTGGATAGCGAATTTCTGTTACATGCCGGGCATCCAAAATTTAACTACGTCGATACCTACCAGTATATGGGTGAAAAAGTCATTCACCACAAAGTGGGCGTGGGAGTGCCCAAGTCAGAAAAACAAATCAACCACAGGGAACATCTCGCCCCCTTTGAAATAAGGCCTGGTGGCGAGGCAATATTTTTGATTCGTGCCGAAACCACCGGCACATTTCTACTACCACTGCGGCTCTGGCTTACAATACCTTTCTTTGAAAATGCGGCATTTAAAAACCTCTGGTCCGGCGTGCTTTTAGGCAGCTGGCTACTCGTGATGGTCTTCCTTGTCATTGTATTCTCAGCCTATAAACACATCTCTGTCATCAGCTTTTTGAGCTTTACTTTCTTTTTCGGCATCTACCAATTTTCTGCTATTGGTCTTGGCAGACAATTCTGGGGTCAGAGCATTGCTCACTACGATGCAATTTTTGTCCTCAGCATCGGTGCCGCAACTATTTCCATGTACCCGTTTCTCTCCGACTTGCTGAAACTTAGGCAAACGAGTCATACGAGTGAAATAGCACTTCGAATAACTGCGATCGCCATTTTCACCCTCATGGTTGCGTACCTTTTCATCGATTACGCAATGGTGATTCCCTACTTGGCCTCACTCACGATCGTCATGGCGACATTAATCGTGACTGTGGGCGGTTATGCGGCGATTCAGGGCATTCGGCTCGCGTTATATTCGACCGTAGCCTGTGCGATATTGAGTGCCGGCGTCATTATTCAGGCATTAATTAGCCTACAATTGATCCAATCGACGCTAGTCACTGATCAAGTCGGTGCAATTTCTTTTATAATCATGATTATCACCATTAGTTTTGTGATGTCAGCAGAGCTGCGTCGGCAAAGGCAAATGCAAGGCGAACACATACTGGACAAGTATCGGATTGAGCGAAAACAGCAGATTGCTCAGACTAAAGACCTTGAGGAGAGGGTACATGAGCGGACGCTGGAGCTTGAAACAGCATTACAGGAACTGTCATCGGCGAACGAAACTCTGAAAGAACTCAACACTGTCGATGTCATGACGGGGATAAAAAATCGCTCTTACTTTGACGCAACTTTTGAACAGGAATGGCGGCGCGCAATCCGACAGCAGTATCCGCTTTCGCTGATGTTGCTGGATATTGACCACTTCAAAAACGTCAATGATACGCATGGTCACCTGATCGGTGATGAATGTTTGAGAGCGATCGTGCTCGTTATCAGATCAGTGCTGCGACGCCCTGCGGACGTACTGGCAAGATACGGCGGCGAGGAGTTCGTCATCCTGCTTCCTTATGTTGAAATCGACAATGCCCTGTTCCTCGCGGAACAGATACGTGCCAAAATCGAGCTTTCCGACTTGAGGATGGACTCAGTTGTTCTCAAGGCAACTGTATCGGTTGGTGTCGGATCCAAACCACCGACAGAGGGTGAGGACCGTAAAGACTTTATTGCCGCTGTCGATGCCGCACTGTATCGGGCGAAAGATGCGGGACGTAATAACGTCCAAAGTGCCCGGGAGATTATTCAACATTGAAAAAAACAATGACATGGGCTTGCCCCTACCCCTCGAACCGCTCACCTGTCTTTGGCAGCAATATGGTTGCCACGTCTCAGCCGCTTGCAACCTATGCTGGCCTGCGGATGCTCGAGCAAGGTGGCAATGCCGTAGATGCGGCACTCGCAGCGGCAATTACACTTACTGTTGTTGAACCCAACAACAACGGCATCGGCAGCGATGCTTTCGCTATTTTGTGGGACGGAAGCACCCTACACGGTCTTAACGCTTCTGGAAGATCACCAAAAGCTTGGAGTCCGGAACGATTCGAGTCACATCAGTCAATGCCCACTCTGGGTTGGGATGCCATCACAGTTCCGGGTGCTGTAAGCGCCTGGGTTGAGCTTTCAAGCAAATTTGGCAAGCTACCATTCCATCAGCTGTTCGAATCTGCGATGCATTATGCAAATAACGGGTATCAGATCGGTCCAAAAACCGGGTATTACTGGCAATTTGCAGCAAAACAGTTCAAGGCGTATGGCTCGTTTATGTCGACTTTCTGTCCCGATGGTCGCGCCCCGGATATCGGCTCAACCATCAGACTACCGGACCATGCGAACAGTCTCAGAATGATCGCCGAAACTAATGGCGAGGCTTTCTACCGCGGCGCTCTGGCTGACAAAATGATAGACCATGCCGCCGAGTGTGGCGGCGCAATGACCCACGAGGATCTCGCATCGCATCAATGTGATTGGGTGGGTACGTTATCACTCGAACTCGCCGGAACAGATGTTTCACTCCACGAGATTCCACCCAATGGGCAAGGACTCCTTGCGTTGATTGCTATGGGTATCGCGAATCATCTCGAATTGCTGAGTTTTTCCGTCGATTCAGCGGATTCGGTACACCTTCAGATTGAAGCTACCCGCATTGCTTATGCCGAGGTAGAACGACATTTAGCTGACATCGAGCATATGAAGGTTCCGCCGGAAACACTGCTTGACCCGAGTTATCTGGCGCAAAGGGCATCGGAAATCGACATCGTGACAGCGAATGAGAGCCCAACAGCACTTGGTAGCAGCGCAGACACGGTTTACCTGAGTGCGGCTGATCAATCAGGCATGATGGTTTCATTAATACAGTCTAACTATCGCGGCTTCGGGTCAGGCATCGTTGTGCCTGGCACGGGTATCAGCATGCAAAACCGTGGTTCCGGGTTTACAACTGAAAAAGGTCACCCGAATCAGGTAGCGGGCGGTAAGCGTCCGTATCAGACGATTATTCCGGGATTTGCCACTCACCTTGGCAAACCAGTGATGAGTTTTGGTGTGATGGGTGGCCACATGCAGGCACAGGGTCATCTGCAGATGATGATCCGTATATTTCTCCATCAGCAAAACCCGCAGGCTGCATCAGATGCACCACGCTGGCACCTGCGGGAAGACGGTGTCGTGTGTCTTGAAAACGGCTTTGACCCGTCAGTCGTACAAGAACTCGCGAATCGCGGACATCGGATCGAACTCAACGAGCCGGAGCACGTTTTTGGTGGCGCCCAGCTAATTTACAAAATGGACTCAGGCTATGTTGGCGGTTCAGATCATCGCAAGGAGGGCTACGTAGGCGTTTGCTAATCACGCACCTTGTTTCTTCCAGCAGCTTTCGCCTCGTACATTGCAGCGTCTGCCTCTGCAATCAACTGTCTCGGGCAACTGCAATTATCAGGCACCGTCGTTGCAACACCGATGCTCACCGTGACGTTGATTAAACTGCTATCTGCCGAGAATGAAGTTTCACCAATCGTAGCACGGACTCTCTCCGCGAACTCAAGCGCACGCTCGTGCTCCATGTAGGGCATGATCGCAACAAACTCCTCACCACCGAACCGCGCTAAAACATCTGAAGGTCGTTTAAACAGCTCAGCCATACAACGCGCAACACCCTCCAGACAGATATCACCTGCCAAATGACCATAGGTATCATTGACCTCCTTAAAGTGATCAATATCGAGCATTAGCAACGCAATCGGATACTTCTGACGTTCCGCCCTACGCCATTCCTGCTGCAAGATGTCGTCGAAAAATCGCCTATTCCTTAAACCGGTTACGGCATCAATTGTCGTCAGATCTTTCATCACTACATGAGCCTCTGACAGCTTAAACAACGCGTTTCGAAGCTCTTCTGTGCGTTCATCAACCTCACGTTCAAGTTGGCGCTTGAGCATCGCCTGCTCGTCCAGCAAACGGCGATATTCGATCGCAACGGCAGCCTGCGAGGCCATTGCCTCGCTAAGAGGCCGAGCATTTTCGGAAAATTCAACGACATTGCCATGCAAGTCCGTGGCGTTGAGCAATTGCAGTACCCCGATACTCTCCATATGAACGTTTTTGAGCGGTACTGTGAGGAATGAGCGGGAACAATAACCCGTCATCTTGTCAAAGACCCTGCGCTCCTGAAGCTCATCTTCGGGGGTTTCATACACATCAGCAAAGTAAATTGTTTCACCGAGGTGTAGCGATCTGGTCGCGACACTCGCCATGTTTTTAGCGCCGTCTCTGTGCCTTAACGGTAACTCTGGAAATGTGATGGGGTCTCCCTCAGTACCGCCTTGATATAAACCAAGACTATCATTTAGCACGATGGCGAACGCCAGCGTATCGCGATCTGTCTTGATATAGAGGCTGCCTGCATCGGCACGAGTAATATTTTTTGCCTCTCGAAGAATACGCTCGAGCAAACGCTCTAAATTACTTTCCGCCGAAAGCGCACGACCGATATCGATCAAACGCTGATATGATTCAATTTCAGGATTCACGCAGGTTACCTATCACTTAATCGCAATCTGGGTTCCCACGACCCAGACCACTGCAGGTAATGCTAGTTTCATGCCAAGTCTGGCATTTAATGTGGCGATCAGCTTATTTTCATCACTTTTACCGCTGCTATTTCTTGAAACCGAAAAAATTGCAGAAAGAATCCGATAACTACTGGTTGGTCAAGAGCAGCGGGTTTTGAGGATTCATCATCGCGCAGATCTCGGCGCTGACTCGCGGAGATGCAGCACAAGACACGCATCGAACGGCAAAATGCCAGTGAACAACCCTACCTGTCGAGAAATACTAGGCTGACTTCTGGCACATAGGTGATGACAATCAGCGCAAACAATAAAACCAACATAAAGGGAATCGTAGCGCGATACAGCTCGGTGATTGAGCGATTAAATCGATAGCTCGCGATGAACAGATTCATCCCAATCGGCGGTGTAAAATACCCTATTTGCATATTGGCGAGAAAGATAATGCCGAGGTGAACCGGGTCGATGCCAAAACGCAACGCAACCGGCACGATCAATGGAATCATAATGACCAGCGCAGAAAAAATATCTAGCAACGCGCCTAAAATCAGCAGCACAATATTTAACAAAATCAAAAATGTGATTTTGTCGCTAACATAAGTGCTAATCCAGTCGAAAAGAAGTTGGGGAATTTCCGCATCAATCAGATAGTTTGTGAAAGCCAGTGAGACACCGAGAATCAGCAGTATGCCGCCCACCATCGTCATCGCATTCCGAATAACACCCGGCAATGCGCGCATTGAGACCTCGCGGTGGATAAACACCTCAACAACGAGCACATAAAATGCGGTGACTGCTGCCGCTTCAGAGACGGCAAAATAGCCCGAATATATGCCTCCCAGCACAATAAAGGGCATCGGAATCTCCCAGCGCGCATCCTTGATCGCACTGATAGCATCCGCTTTGCTAAATTCACCCTTGACGATTTCCGCATCGCGATTGCTCCAGAGACTATAAAATGTCAATAAAACAATCATCAGCAACGCCGGCAAAATGCCAGCCAGAAATAACTCCTGAATTGTAAAAGGGTTAGGGACGTCCATCTGTTGGACAATGACGCCGTAAAGAATCAGCGGCAACGAAGGCGCTAACAACAAACCCAAACTGCCTGACGTCGTGACGAGACCGAGGCTAAATTTTTCTTTATACCCGGCCTCGACCAGCGCCGGAAACAACAGTGCGCCGACCGCAACAATCGTCACTCCTGAGGCACCCGTGAAAGCCGTGAAAAAAGCGCAAGTGACAAAGGATACAACAGCAAGTCCGCCAGGCATCCAGCCAAGAAACACCTGAGTCAGTCTCACTAGTCTCGATGACAACTGACTTTCAGCCAACAAATAACCGGCAAACGTGAACAGCGGCAACGCTAATAATAGCGGCGTGTCTATTAATCGGTAAATCTCGATAGCGATGACCATCAGCGGAATATCAGCCAAATAGAAACCCAGCATCGCCGCGGCCAGAATGACGATAAACAAAGGAGTACCCAACAGGGCGAACACACCAATAACAATTGAACCGATTGAACTCATCTTAAGATCTTATTTGCTGAATACACTGGAGAATAAACCGTAGGCTAATCACACCAAAGCCAAAGGGTATGATTGCCTGGCATAGCCAATTAGGCACGGACGCAAACGCAATTGTTGCATCCTCATATTCAAATCGCACAAATTCGTAACAGTAGTAAGCGGCCGTGCCACAAATAGCCGCGGACCCAAGATAAGTGACCATACGGGTAATTTTCAGCGTCAGCGGTGGCAGATAACGGGAGAGAACGTCGATATTGATGTGATTTTGCTCGCGCGTTGCAACCATTGCGCCCAGCATCGCTAACCATAGCACTAGCACTCTCGAAAAAGTTTCAGCCCACAGCACGCCGGAATCAAAAAAGTTTCGAAGTACGATCTGCATAAGCGCGATCAACAGCATCGTGATCAGCGCACCAATGAGTGCAAAATCTTCACACCTATGTATTAACTTAAGCATCAATGCATTCCGCGCGGACGGTCCTGTAGGCTTTTAGTGGTATGACGCATTCATTCGCCGACACTGGCTTCACTTAGCTTATTGAGGTTTGTATTGTTAGTTGGCCCAGTCTTACCCGCCATACTTTGTCGATATTCGTCCAAGTATTGTTGAAGCAATGAGAGACTTTCATTGCTAATACCGCCAGATTCAACGAGAGATTCGATAGAAGCTTCTGCCTGAACACGCCATGCCTCGAGCTGTTCATCTGTTGGCGCGACTTCTTCAATCCCCTGCGAGATCAGCGCGTCATAGGCCTTTAAGTTATCCACCCTGTTCTCTCGATCAACCTCAAGAAAAACCCTGTTCATCACCTCTTTTACAATTGCCTGATCAGCGGTAGAAATGGATGCAAATGCCTTCTTGTCCAACGAAAGCATTGAGTAGATGTACACCAACGGAATATCAGTGACGTATTTCACCTGATTGTGCCACTGCAGCGCGAGCGCTACCAACGGAGGTACGGCAACACCGTTAACTAAACCGGTCTGAAGTCCGGCAAGGACGTCAGGCAGCGTCAGCGGAATCGGGCTAATGCCGAAAGATTGAATTAATTGCGCTGAAATTGGATCACCATCAGGCACCCAGGCTTTGATTTTCTTGAGATCCTGGATCGATTTAACTGGCTCTTTGGTGAGCATATAAGCAAATCCCGTTTCCGTCAGATTGAACGTCACGATGCCCGCATCCTCAAGCCCCGAGACGATGCGATCGTCCATTCGCTGACGCACGTAATCCACCTCAGCTCCATCTCTGAAGACAAGCGGCAAATTATAAACTTGTAAATCTGGATAGAACCTCGTCAGCGTGCTCGCGGCAACGACACCACCATGCAGCTGCCCTATTCTCATTTTTCGCAGTACGGTGTAATCATCACCCTGCACGCCACCCGGATATATTTTAAACTTGACCCTGTTATCCGTTCGCTTGGCGATTTCTTTTGCACCGCTTCGCAGTTTTTTCATCCAGGACAGGCCATCGGGCGAAATCGTGGCAATTTTAAAGGTTTTCGCAACACTGACTGAGGGCATCAGTATCAGGCAAACCAGCAGCGCTACGATAGAGCTGGTGACGGTACGAGTGTTTTTCATCAAAATTTCTTCCTTAAAATCTGTAAGCAGAACCCGCGCATTGCGCTTAGGTTCAAAAATAATCATCCGAGTCAGCCAGTAAAGCCTTTGCCTGCTTTTGAGCAACGGTATTCGTTAGCGTCATCCCTTCAGCCTCTGGATCCGCCGCGATGACTTCCCGAAGCAATTGATCGTGCAGCGCTTTGTCAAACACAAGCTTCGCGTAATTCTCGGCGAACACCACTTTTGTCATCAAAAACCGCCCCTCACCCAGCGCTATGGCTCTTTCAAAGTGCGCTCTGCCAACTTCCGGATTCCCGCCCATTGACGCAGGCAACACGGTTTCAAGCCCTCCCATGTAAAGATGAGGTCCGCCATTGTCCCATGTTTCGTCGAGTTCGATGATACGATTCATCAAATACTTCACTTTTGATAGCTGGGCAATCACGTTCCAGTCATCGCTATTTGCCTGCATCCACGATGTCCATGCCACCGCGAGCGTGTAGGCAAACTGAACATCCTCTGCTTC
Organism: Candidatus Azotimanducaceae bacterium; assembly: GCA_965657335.1. GTDB lineage: Bacteria > Pseudomonadota > Gammaproteobacteria > Pseudomonadales > Azotimanducaceae > UBA4582. Next base: position 25,417 of record CBFHOH010000019.1, on the reverse strand, counting down.
AAGTTGATCAACATCGATTTTAAAGTCTTCGAATTTTGCGTCATTCAGCCCACACATAGCCGGTTTGCTGACACAGGCTGCCCTTGCCGCATAGTCAAACGACTTGGTTGTAAGTAACTTGGATCTCTCTTCGTCTGTGAATATCGCAAATGCGCCGTTTAAACTCGATGCCGCCATCAACAATGCAGGGTCATCTGGCGAGCTTCGCAGAAAACTGTCTATCATGACGAGATAGGCAGGTATTGCCTCTCGTACGGTTTCAACGTCATTGCTATTGAGAATAGACCAGGACAAATCCTCAGCGAGTTGCGCGGTGATTGAGGTCACAACCGTCGCACAGCCGCTCAGTGAAAAAACAAAAATGAGAGAAACAATAAGCTTCCGCAAAAAAATAATCATGAGTGTCTTTGGGCAGAGTTTTCAGAAACAGGGACGTCATTGTAGCCTATCTCACAGGGCGGGTTAAGTTCTGCCTATCACCTCTTTTTCCCCGCCTGATTGTGGTATATCCTCCGCATTTATCAATGCCATCGCGAACACTCGGAATGATCACCCGGTTTACTAACCGTCTTGTTGCCATAATCTTCATCAGTTTTGTCTTCGCAACATCTGCGATTTTCTTCCTCATAGCGCTGTGTATATGGCTGATGACTTTCTTATTTGACCCAAGGTTATGGCTGCTACACCAATTCACCTGTTTCTGGGCCAGTCTCTACATATGGGTTTTCCCCCCTTGGCAGGTGACCGTTACAGGGCGCGAGAAGATCGATAAGCACAAAACTTATGTCATTGTTTCTAACCACCAATCTTTGGTGGATATTCTGGTCGCTTTTACCCTTTTTACTCACTTCAAATGGGTCTCAAAAGCTGAAATATTTCAGATTCCCTTGATCGGCTGGAATATGGTGCTGAACCAGTACGTGCGTCTTAAGCGTGGCCGTAAAACCAGCATCAAGCAAATGTATTCAGCCTGCGAAAAACACCTGAAACGGGGTAGCTCGGTTTACCTTTTTCCCGAGGGTACACGATCCCGAAATGGCAAAATGAGGGTATTTAAGGAAGGGGCATTTGTACTGGCAAAGCGTCAGCGAGTCGCGGTATTGCCCATCGTCATCAACGGTTCGAAACACGCCGTGCCTAAAAACAGCTTCAATTTCCACGGTCGCAGCGATGTACATATTGAGGTGCTCGACGAAATACCGGTTGATAGTTACGATGAGACTACCGTTTCTGAACTCACCCAAAAGGTTAGGGAACTGATTAAAAGCAAAGTTGCTGAAGAGCAGACGGCGGAATCTGAGGCGATCTAACGCTCAGCGGCATCTTTAAAGCCATATCATCGCTCGAAACATCAGGAAACCGGCCATATTGAAGTCAATCAACCTTCTCCAATCGACGGCCCCGGTGATATCGTCATTCATGATAAAACAAGCGCGTAAGGACAGGTCCTTTGCAGGGTTAAGCTGACGCTAATGGAAACATTACGCTTGAACTTTGCTATACGTGAAGTCAGCTGTTGACAATCACCGGACAGACAGCCCTTACTTGTCTTGCAGCGCAATTAATAATCTTTCAAAACAAATGGAGTAAAGATGCCATGAGACTTCAGAACAAAATCGCTATCGTTACGGGCGCGGGCCAAAGCGAGGGCGCAACCATCGGCAATGGACGAGCAACGGCCCTTCGTTTTGCACAGGAAGGCGCGCATTTGTTTTTGACTGATCGAAATATGGCATCTGCGACTGAAACAGCCGAGATGGTTAACGCCAATGGCGGTAAAGCGATCGCTTTTGCGATGGACGTCAGCAATGAGGCGGACTGCGAGGCGATGGCCCAAGCTTGTTTCGAAGCGTATGGCCGCATTGATATTTTGCACAACAACGTGGGTATTGGTGCTGGAGATCGCGGTGTCACAAGCCTCAAGCTCGAAACCTGGCAGCGCATATTCGACGTTAACCTGACGAGTATGTTCCTGACCTCGAAACACGTTTTACCGATCATGCGCGAGCAAAAAAGTGGCGTTGTCATCAACATTTCCTCCGTTGCCGCCATCGCAGCCTCCGGCATGGTGGCCTATAAAACATCGAAAGCCGGCGTTTTAGCGTTGACCGAAAATATTGCCATCGCAAATGCGAGGCATGGCATTCGGGCAAATGTGATTCTTCCCGGGCTTATGCACACGCCGATGGCAGTCGAGGGCACCGCTGCTGCGAAGGGCGAACAGCTAGAAAATGTCATCGCGGCCAGAGACGCAATGGTGCCGCTTGGCGGACAAATGGGATCGGCGTGGGATGTTGCGAACGCAGCACTGTTTCTTGCTAGCGACGAAGCCAAGTTCATTACTGGCACCCAACTACTGGTTGACGGCGGGCAGAGCCTAAAAGTTGGCTAACCCTTAGGCCGGTCACTGATGCTTAAGGCTTCAGATGGTGGTGTTCGTTCAATGATATGACGGATTTCTCGCCTGAACTGGCCGCCATAAAGCGGTTTATGCTGGTGTAATTTGGATTAAAAAACATCTTAGCTTCAAAACCGATTACGTGTGCAGTCCACACATTGATGACACCACCATGACATGCAACAGCTACCCGCTTGCCCCGATTTTCGTCAATAATCGCCTCTAAAGCACTAATCACCGCATTGGCAAACTCCGGAAAATCCAGATCGACAATTTCGCCTGTCATCAGCTTCTTCCATCGGTCGTAATCCAACTCTTTCATCTGCTCAACGGGGATATACAAGTCTGATTTACGGTCGTATTCGGCCACCCCTTCTCTGGGTTCGATGTCCAAGCCCTTGGCTTTAGCGAGAGGCGCCGCAGTTTGCATCGCTCTACGCATAGGACTGGCATATAGTCTGTCAATCTGCTCATGCTCAAGCCAGTCAGCAACAAGCGCGGCTTGTTTTAAACCTTCCTCGGAAAGCGGTGGATCTGCAGGTGTACCGTCCTCATTAATGACTTTTTCCGGTAAACCATGTCTGATCAGTATCAGTTCCATTTTGAAGATCCTTTAGAATTGGCAAAAAAAACCCCGCTGGGCGGGGATCTTTTGGGATACCTCTATTATTTACAACAAATGTTGCGACAAATCAGATATCCCGTGTGATAACAATGATGACGCTAGGCACGCTAGTGCGCGCTAGGAAGCCGCAATTGAGACGTTGTAGACGCCGGCTTGACGCGCCGAATCCATCACATGAATCATTGTTTCGGTTGTACTATCTGGGTGCGGCTGAACAACAACAGGTGCTTCAGGGTTCTCAGCATGCAAACGTTCGATATTGGCCCTGACGGCTCTAAAATCAATATCACGCCCTCTCAGGGTGATTCTGTCGCGGCTACTGATCTGCACGACGATGCTCTTCTTGTCGGCGTCCTGCGGCGTGTTGTTCTTATCAGGACTGTTAACGTCTAGACCATTTTCTTTGACAAATGTCGCTGTCACAATGAAGAAGATCAACATGATAAAAACCACGTCGAGCATGGGTGTTAGGTCAATTTCTTCTTCTTCGGCTGGCGGATTTCGATCTACTAAACGACGCACAATGAGCACTCCTGACGCATTTTTTCTTATTTGATGTTCTTAACGATTCTTCACTTAATCTACTGCTATCCAAATGACCAAGTATACCGGCCATCCGAATGCCCGGAAAGCATACATGTAGTCACATTGTATTAAAAGACTTGGCGGAGCCAAATCAGTAATAATATCAACGAATGAGGGCGTAAAACGGGTGAAACACGGTTGCTGTTTTTAGGCGCTGGCGTTGCAAGCAGGATGAACCAAATTTATTGGTTCACCACCTTGCTAACTGTTGTGTAGTGCAGCCCAAGATAATCGCCAATTTCCTTTAACGTATAGGAATGCTCGATGTGCGCACGACAAATTATTTTATTACGTTCATCGCGTGTCTTATTCTCAACGTTCTTGCAAAGGCTACTGAGGCTGCGCCTTCTTTTGGCAGCCACTGGACCTCGCTTTGCTACCTTTTGACCGTTGAGAATAGGATGCATTTCTTCAATGAACTGAGGCGACCCTAGCAAAACCTGCGCGGCACGCCCCTCAAGCGGTGACGGCTCAGTCGCACTCGATTTGACAAAGTTACGGTATTTCCGCCGATTATCTTTTTCCCGCTTACCAAATTGTTGGAGCAAGGTATCAGAGCAAAGCCATCTCTGCGGCTTAATCAACCCGGCGTTGGCACGGTAACTACTCCAACGGTACTTGGTGGGGGAAGTGACTACTTTACACCTGACGGGGTTTAATACAGCGTGTCGGCACAAAGGAAGAAGGTAGGTTTCCTTTTCAAACAAAATGCTTTTGAAGCGACCTTGAAATAGCGGCCCTTCGGCATTGTGCCTGCGATTAAAATGTTGAGTGTAAACACCATTCAACTGACGCATGCCTTTGGAGAGATTTGCTTGCGGACACTCGACGACGAGATGATAGTGGTTATCCATGAGAACATAGCTATGAATAAGCCATTCAAAACGTGATACGACCGTATCAACAACATTCAGAAAAACGGCACGGTCCTCGTCATCAACAAATACAGCTTTCTCGCCATTACCCTTACTGGTTACATAATAATTAGCACCGGGAAACTCTATGCGAACTGGTCTGGACATAAATTGAAAACTTCCTGCGAACAAATTTATTATCAGCAACTAAACGCAACCCAACTAATTTGTTGAGCGGCGACAAATCGCCCTGTTTTTTTGTGTTTGCATTTTCAAAAGACGGATTGGGATAGTACATCTCCACCAACCACCGGACAAGTCTTCTCTCAGTTTTATCCGACAATCTTGTCTTTTGTCACTTATATTTTTTCGAGCAAGACAATCCTTGTTTCTTTTCTTGACTAACACATCCGTGTATGAGTATGTTGATTTTGATATTAATCACCCCTGCAGGAGAACAGGCATGGCAGTTAAAAAATTCCCAATAGAGGCTGGTCATATAATGATGTTTGCACGCTCGGTCGGCGATGCTAACGAGATTTATTATGACTCGGATTATGCAGAAACAACCGAACCCGGCGCGGTTATCGCTCCACCGACATTCGTTCAGTCGAGCGCACAATTTGATCCGGACTATTTCCTTCGACCAAAAATTGGTCAAGAGTGGTTTGGGTCAGGCAAAGAGGCAACGGGTATCACCAAGAAGCCCGAAAGTTCCGGTGGTGGCGGTGGCGGCGGCGGACTTCATGCTGAACAACATTATGTTTATCACAAGCAACTACAAGCCGGCGACGTATTAACGGCAACGACCAAACCGGGCAAAACCTGGGAAAAGGAAGGTCGTCGTGGCGGTAAACTTATGTTCAGTGAGTCTGTTACCGAGTATCGAAATGAAGCTGGTGAACTTGTAGTCACGGCAACCGGGGTTGGTGTGCGAACAGAACGACCCGCAACATCGACATAAGACGCAGCCTGAGAGGACAATTAACATGGCATTAAAAGCAAGTGAATTAAACGTTGGTGACAGCTATGAAGAAGAAGTCTGTCGTGATTTATCTCGTACTCAGATCGTGCAATATGCGGGCACATCGGGCGACTACAACCCGTTACATACCGATGACAAATACACGGTCGAGATCGCAAAATATCCGTCGGTTTTTGCCCACGGCATGCTGTCGATGGGTATGACTGGAAAAATGCTGACCAATTATGTTGGCGATGGCCGACTTCGTTCGTTCGGGGTTCGTTTCACAGCGCAAGTTTTTCCTGGCGCAACCTTAACCGCAAAAGCAACCGTCGCGGCTATTCGAGAGGAGGATGGTGAAACTATCGCTGATATCGAAGTATCAACTGTCGACGCAGAGGGTACGGTGGTGGTGAAAGGTCAGGCAACGGCAAAGCTCGACGCCTAACAACACGAGGTGACAAAACTGACAACGGTTTTGTCAAACAGTGTCTTCGTATAGAGCAACGGCGGAAACTGTTGTTCTGTACGATTTACCCACATTGCCAAGCTAAAACGTCAGCAACCTGAGAACATACGCTGAACGACCCTATCGTGGACCACCCTACCCTGACTTGTCACAGTTATTACTCGCAGCAAACAGCGATATCACCTTCCGCTTTACCACATCAGCAAGACATGGCCCGCGCTCAGGTTCATGGCTTTATACACAAGCACTGATTGCACCCGCAGGACAGCTTGTTTATGCTCTTGCGCATCAAAAGATCTAAATCAACGCTTAAACAAAAGGAGCAACACATGGCCAAAAAAATTGACTGGCATTACAACCGTAATGGCTGAACGACCTGCACTCGAGTCGCCAAGTTTTTGGGGACACACGATCTGGAAGCCAAAGAAACAGTACCTGCGAGCAGAAAGCTACAGGCAGATGACGCCGCCGAAATACTGAAATCTGCTAAAAAGCTTATTGCAATCAAAGGCAAAAAAATCAGCGAGTTCAAACTCGATGGAACGCCTGATGATGCTGCCGTCGCAGCCATGCTCGGGCCAACCGGAAATCTTCGAGCGCCCACGCTTAGAGTCGGTAAGACAATCATTGTTGGATTCAATGAGGAGGTACTGGCGGAGCAAATTCTGTAGGCCTTTTTTCACACAATGACATCATCACAGACGTTGACCGCATGATCAGCAGCGACGAGGCACGCCAACATCCTGCTGATTTGCACACTCGTCTTCATTGATAATACCTGGTGGCGCGCTCGGGCTGCATTAAATGATGAGATCACCGGCTATTTTGGCCCCTGTTCGGCGAACGTAAGGAAACCTGAAAGATGAAAATACTTAAAATCATGCTGATCACGATCGGCATCTACGCTGGCCTTGTCGTCGTCTTTGAGTCCCTGCTGGGCTATTTTCAGCCCGAATCACAGACTACGCTCATGATCATCACCGAGGACGGTGAGGGTCGAGCGAACCAACGCGTGTTACAAAAACTATCAAGCCAGGGCAGTATCTACGTTGCAGCTAATCACTGGCCCCGTGCCTGGTATCACCAAGTACTTGAAAAACCCGATGTCAAAGCGATCATTGACGGCGAAACTGCTGACTATGCGGCAAGCAAGGTCACAGCAGCGGAGCACAACACGCTTGCGACAAAATTTGCCCACTCTATCTGGTTCAGGGTGTTGACTGGGTTTCCTCCCCGAGAGTTCGTCAAGCTGACACCAAAATAGACGAGTAGCAATACATGGAGCTCAGAATCGCACAGCAGAGTGAATATGACTCGCTTGAGGCCTTTATTTCTCAAGTCGATCGCAGAACCCTGCAAGATGAGCTAGACGATCAGTTGTTTGGGCTACAAAGCCTCGCGATCGCCTGGGATGGCAAGCAGCCAAAAGGTTATGGCTTTGTTTATTGGCCCGGGCCTCGACAGCTTGGCGTGGCCGACCTCATTCCTGGTTGTCCAGAAATTTTTCGAATAACGGTCATGCCTGAAGACCAATCCGCAGGTATTGGGACCAAAATTATCAAATTCCTAGAAGATCAGGCGAAATCGAAAGATTACGCTTCTATCGGGCTTGCAGTCGCCTGTGATAACACCCGGGCGGCGGCGTTGTATAAAAGACTTGGCTATGCTGAGACCGCCGCAAAAAATTTTAGTGCGAGTTATGAACTGGAAACGAGCGATGCGTCCGTAATAACCATTACGGAGCGCTACGCATTCCTTCAAAAATTGTTTTAGCGACGATTCGCGACAGCCGGCTAATCAGGTAATCCGAGTACGCGTTTACTGATGATGTTCAGCTGCACCTCGTTGGTGCCGCCGTAAATTGTCACAGCACGATCACGTAACCAACCGCGCGTCGCGTCAACCTCATCACTGGTAAAGCCCTCGCCTTCCCAACCAACACCATTAGTCCCGCGCAAGCTCGACTTCAAGGCACTGGCACCTTTTGACAAACTTGAACCAAAATACTTGAAGATAGACGTCGTTGCACCGGGCGCTTTTCCAGACTGAGACTCTGCAAAGACGCGTTGTACGGTAAGCTGCATAGCCTTCTCATTCATGGTCTGGCCAAGTACCTGCTCTCTCGATTCGTGGTCGGCAATCTTACCTTCAGCCTCGCCCACGTACTCTTTCGCAAGTGTGGCGTAGACATTGGCTTTTTTGACTTTACTGCGCACAGCGGGTGCTGCGGATCGTTCGTACTGCAGTAACCGCTTGCCGACGGTCCAGCCCTTACCCAATTCACCAATCAGGTTGTCTCTGGTAGCGATCGCGTTATCCAGAAAGGTTTCACAAAAAGGTGAGGAGCCGCTGATGAGCGCTATGGGCTTCACGGTAACACCGGGTTGGTGCATATCGAGCAAGACAAAGCTGATACCATCGTGCTTTGGCGCGTCAGGATCCGTGCGCACCAGCGCGAACATCCAATCCGCATGTTGCGCGCCCGAAGTCCAGATTTTTTGACCGTTGATGACAAAGCTATCCCCTTCAAGCACGGCTTTGGTTTGCAAGCTTGCTAGGTCAGAGCCTGAACCCGGCTCACTGTATCCCTGACACCATTGCACTTCGCCTGACACAATCTTTGGTAGGTGCTGCTGCTTTTGCTCTTCAGTGCCGTACTCCAGCAGGGTCGGCCCAATCATGGCGATGCCCATACCACTTAGTGGAGGCAGTGCCTTGATGGCAGCCATCTCTTCCTGCAGCACTTTATTTTCCTCAGCGCTAAGACCAGCTGCGCCGTATTCTTTCGGCCAAGTCGGTGTCGTCAACCCTCTTTTGGCCATCGCCTGAAGCCAGCGATCAGCATCATCTGTGCTGTACACCTCATGAGCATCTTCAAAGTGATAGGTTCGATTACGCATGCTCTGTGGACAATGTTCACCAATATATTCACGTATATCTTCCCGAAACGCCGCTAAACTCATTAAACACTCCTCAATCTAAATCAATACTTCTAATGTTGTGAATTTACACCACCGCGAATCTGATTAATACAGATCAACATCCATCATTCGTAGCGCTTATAGCCTTACTTAAATAGGGTAAAAGTTCGTTAAATTCGCCAATTACAGCGCCGGCTAGATCGACGAAGTCTGCATTACTCGCGTTACGTAGTAGCACACCCAACATACCGGCGTTAGTTGCAGCGAGCAGATCGTATTTGTAGTCTCCAACATAGGCTAGAGTTGCCACCGGAAGACTCCACCGCGCTGCTACCATTAATAAACCTTCAGGATCCGGCTTTGGTAAGCAGTCCTCTCTGGTAACTAACAAGGAAATGGGGATATCGAGTTTCGCGACGGTAAGCTCAGCGGCCCTGCGCATGTTACGCGTGACAATCGCCATAGGCACACCGGCATCAGACAACTGGTTCACCAGAACCTTGGCACCGTCAATCCACGTTGCGCGTTCAGCTCCTGCCATCTCATGGCGTTCTATGATTGTTCGTAGGTTTCGAGATTCGTCGCAATCTCCGAGCCCCGTAAGGTACTCAAGCAACGGCGTGCCTACAGGCAGATTCGCTTCGACACACATCGCTGCAAAATCAAGACGGCTATCCGCCAGCGTTCCGTCAAGGTCGAATAGCACGCCTTCGATGCTGCCGATCGCTGACATTAAGATTCGCCACCATTAGCTGCCACCTTGTAATGGGCGATTTGGATATCTTCTTCACCCAGATCGGTGAAATTGTCGTCAATTCGCCCTTGAATGTATTCTCGCCAGGTAAATGCCCGATAACGGGCTGGCTTATCAGACAGCGACTCGAGAGGCGCGATCGTCGCATCTTTCTCTGGTGAATAGAAAAAGGGCGTGCTGAATCTCTCAGCGGTCCTTTCACTGGGCGCTAGAACGCGATGGACAGCCGCGGTATATCTATCGTTGGTCCACACTTGCATCATATCGCCAAGGTTTACGACAATCGTGTTTTCTTCGGGCACGATATCTATCCAATCACCGTTCCGCGTGCGCGCCTGAAGACCACCGGTCATATCCTGCAGTAACAGCGTCAAAATGCCCGGATCGGTGTGGTGATGCAGCGCCATGTCGCCAAGTTCTGCCACGGAGGCTTTTGCACCGGCGTCCAGCGGGTCGTTCAAAGGATAAAAGTTTAAACGCGCGTTACTGGTCTGCGCAGATCCGTTGGGTAATCCGCTGATGTCTCCGCTCTGATCGAGCGCGTGGTAGACAACACGCAGGGTTCTGGCGGCAACCTCTGATGCTGCTGAGAAAAAAGATGACATGACGGGTTGAAACTCTGCATCATGCTGTGGCCATTGATTCAGGTCTCTGCCCGCGGTTTTCACTTCACGAAAATCAAACACTTCTTTCAGGTCACGCTTACGTTTGGTCAACTCTCGATCATAATATCCAAGCGGTTGCATTTCGGTGCGCATCGTACGCTGCTTTATTTCGGCAGACTGGTGAAAAAAAGATGCTGACTGTTGCCACATGGCGTCGATCTGCCTGTCTATGCCATGATTTTTTAGGAGAAAGAACCCATGGTTTCGGCAGGCTGCATCCAGCCCATCAAGCGTATTCGGATGCGCTTCCGCCGACTCGAGATCAATAACTGGCACAAGGTCTGCCAATGATGCCTGCCTCGTTGCGCTTGTTTCGTTTTTTTCGTCTTGTGTCACGATCTGTCTTTCTCCGGGTGAGGAACGCTGGTAGGCAGTATCATACGGGGTCGCTGAATTGAAATCGACAGTCCTCGTTTTGATCAGACCATTAGCTGTGGTTGCTTTTCTATGAAGGAGCCTTAGTATGAGTTCTTCAGTTTTCGAGTCGTTGAACGTATGCAAGCTCACATTGATGGCAAAGCAATACTGCTTTTGATTTCCATTCTTACCATTTCCGCTTGCGAGCCAATAGGGCCGCTGCCCGGGGGCGAGTTAAGCGGTAAACTTGGTGCTGTTCCAACGTCTTGGCTGACATTGGATGATGCCGAGGTTGTGCAACTCGAGGTTAACGGCCCTTACAGCGTGAACATCTGGGGCATCGGCGTCAGTCAAGGATATTACGTAGCTGCGGGCAAGGGCATTGAGTCCAAATGGTCACGAAAAATTGTTGGAGACTCTGCCGTGCGATTACGTATCGCCGAAACAATTTATGAGCTTGACGCTGTGCAAGTCGATGACAGCAACGAACTGGACGTTGTGCTTGAGGCTTACAGGGAAAAGTACGAGCTAGAGGCAAGCGAGGATTTTCCAAACGCGATTCTTTATCGATTGGATGCGCGGTAAATCGGTGACAGAACGACCTTCAAACCCCCTGACTCACCTCCCCTGGATTCGCTGGATTGATCAAACAGAAATCCCGTCGGTCGCGGTCGGCATCATTGCCTGCCTCATTTTTTTACCGTTCTACGACTTCAATGCCATGGCGCCACGTCTGCCATTTCAAGGATCGGTATTTCCATTAGCTTTTGCCCTGGCACTTATGTTCTTACTGCAACTGACAAGAGGCGCAAGCAATGATCTTCGACTACTGATTCAAGCCGGTAAAATTGACACTTCGTATCTTGAGTCGATTGGTGCTAGTAAAAAAATGGCATGGATAGAGTTATTTATCGGGTGCGCGATTGGCCTTCAGCGCATCCGATCGCAGATCAAATTTGACCTGAACGAGACCATTAGCCTGTCAGAAATCATCACGCCGGCATCCATCGCGATGTTCCTAGCTATTTTGTTCTATACCATTATCCAAATACACCTCGTGGCATTTTGTTTACGTCAAGTCATGGTGTTTCGTCGCGTCGCTAAGAATTTTCAAGTCGATCTGATGACAACGGAGCTCAATAACGCGCTATCCAATCCACTCATCAGGTTCCTAATCGTCAGTTTAGTAGCAACATCATGCGGCATGCTGATCTATCAAATTGCTCCCTTCCCTTCTCTTCAGCGACGGATTTTTCAGGCTGGCACATTCGCGGGCTTGTTTCTCGCCGCGATGATTGTGGTCTCGGTTGTGCCTTTGTTCATTTTGCGCGCAAGAATTGCCGTTGCCAAACAGATTGAAATCACGCAGATACGACAAGCACTACAGGGAGATTTTAGCGGCGTTAGCCAAAGTCACTTCGGTGCAAAGTTGAAAGAATTTACACCGGCTGATCTGATGTACTACGAAGATAGAGTAAAAAACATATGGGAATGGCCTATAGAGGCACACGTTCGGCGACTAGTAATTTTTGGATTGCTGCCGCCGCTCACTTGGGTGCTCGCGGCAGCAGTGGAAGTGGTGTTCGAGAGCGTACTGATTGGCTAGCAGGCTAGATTTCTAACACGTACGTTTTGACAATGGCCTCGGTCAAAACCTGTGGCAGGATCGTTGCCGACTTTGCTTCTGATTCAGGGCCGTAAAGCAAATACAAAGGCACTCCGCTGCGGCCATATTGCTCAAGCTTTTGAGTGATCGCCGGATCCTCGTTGGTCCAATCACCTTTCAGATAAGCCACGTTATTATCGCGAAACAAATTTGCAGTTGATGCTTTGTTTAAAGCAACAACTTCGTTTACTTGACAAGTGAGACACCAAGCAGCCGTAAAATTGATAAACACAGGACCTTCTTTTCTCAAATCCGCGAGTCGTTCCGCGGAATAGACCTCTGCATCGGGACCAACATAAGCGCTGCGAGATGACGCCTGGCGCTTGTCTACCGCGGCATCTGTTTGTGCTGCACCAGCGGTTTGCTGTGACGACTGAAAGGGTAAATAGATGGCGGCCGACAACAGCATCAATACCACTAACCAAACGGCACGCTGGCTAGCAAGCGTGCCTTTGTTACCCTTCAAAAGCCATACTGCAAACGTCACAAGCAGCAGCCCAATCAGCACAGTAGCAACCCCGCCACTGTCGACCTGAAAACCAAGCACCCACATCAACCAGATGACCGTGGCGAACATGGGGAATGCAAGGAACTCTTTAAATCGGACCATCCAGTCTCCCGGGCGCGGCATTCGGCGCAGCAACCATGGAGAGTAGCAAAGGAGTAAATAAGGCATCGCCATGCCAAACCCTAATGCCGCAAAAACCAGCAACGCGACATAGCTTGGTTGCGTTAAGGCAAAACCAATCGCGGAAGCCATAAAGGGTGCCGTGCAGGGCGCGGCGACGAGTGTTGCTAAAACACCGGTAAAGAACGAACCAGACAAACCCTCCTTGTTAGCAAGCGATTGACCAACATTCATCACAGCACCGCCTATTTCAAAATAACCTGAAAGACTGAGTCCGATGAGGAAAAACAAATAAATTAGTAGCGATATGACAATCGGCGACTGTAGTTGGAACCCCCAACCTATTTGCGCGCCACCCGCGCGGAGTAACATCAAGATTGCGGCGATGGCAAGAAAACTCAACACCACACCAAAGGTGTATACCCAGCCATGCAGACGAACTTGCCTAGGGTTGGCGCTGCTCTGCTCCACCAACGACAACACCTTAATTGACAGCACCGGAAATACGCAGGGCATCAGATTCAGTATCATGCCGCCAATCAGGGCAAACAGCATCGCCATCAACAGGCTTGTATTACCTTCTGATATCGTCGCCTTAGTGGAACCGACGCCGCCTGCAGCCGATTTGACAGGATCAAATGAGAAAGCGTTTACCAATTCTTCGCCAGCATCCTCAGTCACCACGATAATGCCTTCGAAAGCACTTTGCGGGCCGAAGTCCCAACCGGTCGTCAGCGTGAGCC
>CBFHOH010000019.1:5136-11689 GCA_965657335.1 Candidatus Azotimanducaceae bacterium | reverse complement strand
GTATGCCTTTATTATCGATATGCACCAACTGCTCAGCCGGATTCTCAATCACGCCTTCAGTGTACGGAAAGTAGTTAATCGATTTTATGCGCTCAGGCACCAGCGCCGGCATATCGATTTCGATGGTCACTGTACCAACACCGTCATCATCCGGTGCGTTGACCCGAAACCGGGTGGGTACGCCCAGTGCCTGAGGCACCTTTCGGCGGACAGCCTCAATTTCATCAACCAAATCTGGATCAATCGACGCTGGTCCGATAGGTATCGTTAACGTGAGATCAGCATCTTCCGGGATACAAATATCGGCACACACCAGCCATTGGCCTCTGGCCTTGAGGGAAACTTCGGAGCCCACAAAACCCTCGGGAATTTTGATTTGAACCGGGAAAAGCACTTCGCCCTCGTATCCATAATTCATCAAAGGGCCATAGGGCGTTCGTTCCGGATAGGGCCATTGGATCTCCCCTGCTTCAAAACCAGGCGGCAGGTCCCAAATTAGTTTTGTGGGTGCACCAGAATCACCGGGATTACGCCAATAGGTGTGCCAGCCTTCGCGGATCGTTTGCTTTAAGAAGACCCACACCTCGGTCCCCGCTTGGGCTGTTTGCATCTCACTGAGGAGTTCAGCTTTGACGTTTGCCTTACTATAATCGAGGGTCGAGTGATCTTGCGCGGCGCCCGACGCAGTTGCCAGCATGAATGCCAACACCAGCAAGCAACGCTGAAGCGGCTGCTTCAACGATACGGAAATATTGACCGTTCTGCGAAAAAGTTTAATCAATGAACAAACCTCGCAATAAAAAAATATTCCGTGAGATCATGGCCTCATTCCCCAAGTTACGGGCCCTTTGAGTTCTGCCAGAAGTGGCTCGATCCAATCAACCCACTGACAAAGTCGAGACCGGGTTTCTCGTGGATCGATCAACTCGTGAACCGCAAAACTCTCCATCATTGGGAAAGGTGAGCGGTTCGCCATGAGTTTCAACTCTAACTCGCGTCTTTTTGCCTCGGGGTCTGGCGCCGCCGCAATCTCTTTGTGAAATGCAACCGCGACACCACCTTCAACGGGTAACGGGCCCATTTCCCAGGAGGGCCAGGCCAGTTTGTAATTGTTGGGGGCATAATGCGCCGCCGAGGCAACACCGAAGGATTTGTGAATCGCGATGGTCGCCCAAGGCACCGTCGATTGAACAGCAGCAGCGATTGCACTCATGCCATACCGTATTGTGCCCTCATGTTCCGCGTCCGGACCTATCATGAATCCGGGTTCATCCAGAAAGTTAACGATAGGTATATGGAATGTATCGCACAGCTCCATCATGCGTTTGGCTTTTTGCGAACCTGTTGCGGTCATCGCTCCGGCAAAGTGTTTGCAGTCGTTTGCAATAATGCCCACTACCGCCCCATCGAGCCTCGCAAAACCGGTAATCTGACCCTGACCATAAAAGGGTGAAATTTCGAAAAAATGACCGTCATCAACCACATGTCGAATCAAATCACGCATCTCAAAAGGTATCCGGCTATCTTTCGGCACAATTTCCAGCAGCGCCTCATCGGCTCGATTAGGATCATCCTCGCAATGGAATCGCTCCGGTAATTCCCAAACGTTTTGGGGCATGTAACTCAGAAACTCACGGATCTGGTCAAATGCATCTTCTTCTGTATCGGCAACATTATTCACAATACCGCTGCGGGTATGTACCCGCCAGCCACCTAACTGTTCCTTGGTCAGCGAGACACCGAGGGCACGCTCAACCACCGCCGGACCAGCGACCAATACCTGGGAAATCTCCTTTACCATTACAGAAAAATGCGAAGCGACTAGCCGACCCGCAGGAAAACCTGCTACCGGGCCCATCGCGCCTGATACAACGGGTACGGTATTCATTGCCTCGGCAATAATCTTGAATCTAGGTTCAGCGTTCACCGGCGAACCCACCGTTTGTGGCCGTTTACCGCCAGAACCCGCGACACTGCCGCCGCCACCTTCGAGCATTCTCACCAGCGGCACGCGGTACTGCACCGCTAGCTCCTCGGCATAGACACTTTTACGAAGGCCTGCTGCATTGGGAGACCCACCTTTTAAGGTAAAATCCTCACCACCAACGGCAATACGATTACCGTTGACCTCACCGAAACCAATGACATAGTTGGCAGGCGAAAAAGCGCTGATGGCGCCGGATTCATCCTTTTCAGCAAACCCTGCACCTTCGCCATGTTCCTCGAAGCTCTCTGCTTCCACCAGCAGATCAATTCGCTCCCGGATGGTCAGCCGGCCTTTCGCGTGCTGCAGCGCAATGCCCTCCTCGCCACCCTGTTGGCGTGAGAGTTCCCGTCTCAGTGCTATCTCTTCGGCCTCGTTTTCCCAACTCATCTTTGTATGCTCACTGTTTGCTCGATTAACGACTTTGACTCCCGAGGCACCTTATATCAATTCAATGGCTACAGGTACAACAGGCCACTGGTCTAAATGAGCGGGAATAGGCATGATTGATGAATCTCTTTTTTTACTCAGCCTGAATAACGGATATCTACCCGCATGAATAATTCTGAAGCTAGTACGCCCGATGACGCAACAACACAACCCAGCAAGCTTTACGGAGAAGGCGCGAGAGCCCTTCAAGATGAGTTTGATAGCCGCCGGTTGGCTGATCGGCTCGCTGGTTTGACCCTACATAGCGCGCTGACCGAAGAAGATATTGAATTAATCTCGGCCCAGTCTACCGTCTGGTTGGCAACAGTCGATGCAGATGGCTGGCCAGACGTTTCGTACAAGGGTGGCAACGTAGGGTTCGTCTCTATCAAAAACGATAAGGAATTGCGCCTACCGATATACGACGGTAACGGCATGTTTCGCTCGCTGGGAAATATTAAAGATAACGGCAAAATTGCCTTATTGTTCATGGACCACGGTAAACCATGGCGGATTCGAATACACGGCGAGGCAACGGTTTCCACCGAAGCATCTGAATGTCAGGCGTTTGAGGGAGCTATCGGGACTGTCATCATCAAGATCGCGCGAATTTTTCCGAACTGCGGCAGGTATATTCATACCCAGTCCGAGACGCCAGCGATCTCTGCGTTCGTTCCTCAAGCAGGTCATCAAGCGCCGGAAGCTGAATGGAAATCCCACCCCGCGATTAAAGATGCATTACCAAAATAGGTTGCATACAAAAAACAGCTTTTACATTTTTCTATGCGTTTAATCGTCTTTTCTTCAACGCTAGACTTAGGCACTATCAATACGTAAATCACATGAATCAATTACCTGATGGAGGTTAAGTTCAATGGGCAGATTGGATAACAGGGTCGCTTTAATTACCGGCGCTGCGATGGGCATTGGCCGCGCGTGCGCTGAGCGTCTCGCCAGCGAAGGCGCCAAGGTGGTCATCACGGACATTGAGGATCATGCCGGCCAACAGACTGCGGCCGCGTTCAACGCTCTGGGTTACACAGCCAATTTTATCCAGCAGGATGTGACCAGCGAAGGCCAATGGCAATCTGTACTGGCCGATATTGACCAATTACACGGACGGCTCGATATTCTGGTGAACAACGCAGGTATTGCGATTAGAAAGTCCATTTTTGAAATGACGATGGACGAATATCAGCTACAAAACAGCATCAATCTTGATGGTGTTTTTATGGGACTTAAATACGGCATCCCGATGATTGCAAAAACCGAAGGTGGCTCGGTGATCAATTTATCTTCGGTTGCAGGTCTGAAGGCCTCACCTGGCTTATCAGCTTACGCAATGACCAAAGGCGGCGTCAGACTGCTTAGTAAATCTGTCGCGAAAGAATGCATCGCCGCGGGTATCAATGTACGCGTCAATTCTGTTCATCCCGGCATCATCCAAACAGCAATCTGGGATAAAATGGGCGCGCCTGTCGGTGGCGAAAATCAAGTCGACGTCGAACAAATTGCGACTACCGCGGTACCGGGCGGATTACTTGGCAAACCGACCGATATTGCCGATGGCGTGCTATTTCTTGCCTCCGATGAGTCGAGATATGTCAACGGCAGCGAACTTGTTATTGACCATGCAATATCAGCATAAAAAAAGTTCAGTTCTTATAATTAAATGAAATTAGATAGTTTCGGCTTATCATGATATGTTGCGCCGCGACATACACAACAGACTAAAACACCAAAGTGGGGTCGTTTATGCAAATAGCTGTTCCTTCGGAGACGCATGGACTCGAAAAACGAGTTGCGCTGATTCCGGATTCCGTTAAAAAGCTCACAAAAGCTGGGTTTGAAATTCAGGTTGAAAAAGGTCTCGGTGACCTTGCTGGATTTCAAGATAACCAGTACGAAGAAGCCGGCGCTACGATTGTAGAAGACCGGGCAGCCCTCATGGCCGCAGGCGATATCGTTTTGAGGGTTCGCAAACCGACCCTCGAAGATATCGACGGGCTGAAGCAAGGCTGTATTCACATCAGCTACCTTGATCCATACAACGAGCATGAACTTGTCGATGCGATGGCCGCCAAAGGTGTCAGCGCAATCAGCATGGAAATGATTCCCAGAACCACGCGTGCGCAAAAGATGGATGCGCTGAGTTCACAGGCAAACCTAGCCGGTTATGTCATGGTGATGCTGGCGGCGAAACAACTGGACAGAATTTTGCCCATGATGATGACCCCGGCAGGCACACTGAGTCCTTCACGGGTATTTGTGATTGGTGCTGGTGTCGCCGGTCTGCAGGCAATCGCAACCGCCAAGCGTCTCGGCGCCAAGGTTGAAGCCTTTGATACACGACCCGTTGTTGCGGAACAGGTTCAGTCGGTGGGTGCCAAGTTTGTGCACATTGATCTGGGCGAAACGGGACAAACTGATGGTGGTTATGCAAAAGAACTCACCGCAGAGCAGTTAGAGATGCAACGCCTCGGGATGAAAGACATCATCAGTCAATCTGACATTGTCATCACAACGGCACAACTTTTCGGCCGTCCCGCGCCGCGAATCATCACCCGCGACATGGTCGAAGCCATGAAGCCTGGTGGTATCATTGTAGATATGGCCGTCGACTCCGGTGGCAATGTCGAGGGTTCAGTGCCTGACCAAGTCACCGACATCAACGGCGTTTCAATTATTGGCAACTCAAACTTGCCATCAGAAGTACCCCGAGACGCCAGCCAAATGTACTCTTCCAACTTGTTTAATCTCATCAATGAATATTGGCAAGAAGAAGACAAACACTTCGATCTCAATCTTGAGGACGACATCATTCAAGGGTGCTTGATCACTCATGACGGTGCCGTGGTAAACGAAGCAATCAAAAACATCAGAAGCCAGGCAGGAGGCTAACAACACAATGGAATTAGAAGTTGTATTTCTAACCTTTATTCTGGTTCTGTCGATTTTTCTCGGCTTTGAACTGATTTCCAAGGTACCAGCGACCTTACACACACCCTTGATGTCTGGCGCGAACGCTATTTCCGGCATTACGCTTGCCGGTGCGTTTCTATCAGCTGGTGCAGCCCATGCGGTTGGCGGCGAGATGGCAACCTACTTGGGCACTGCCGCGGTCGCCTTTGCAACTATCAACGTGGTAGGCGGCTACTTGGTCACCGACCGTATGCTCGCCATGTTCAAAAGTAAAAGTGAGGGCAAAAAATGACTACCATTGAACTCATCGCTAACTTCTCTTACATCGTTTCTGCCGCGCTCTTTATTTTTGGTCTGAAAATGCTCGGTTCACCCGCCACTGCCAGGAAAGGTAACTTCCTTTCTTCAATCGGTATGTTGATCGCTGTGATTGCCGGTTTGACTGCGCACCAAATTGTTTCTTTTGAAATGATCATTGTCGGCGTGCTGATTGGCTCTATTATCGGAGCACTGGCGGCAAGACTGGTTGAAATGACCTCAATGCCAGAAATGGTCGCCTTGTTTAACGGCTCCGGCGGTGGCGCTAGTCTGCTTGTTGGTTGGGCAACACTCTACAATGATGAAGTCTCAACCTTTACTGCGGTCACCGTGATTCTCGCGATTCTTATCGGTGGTCTTACGCTGACCGGTAGTCTTTTGGCCTACGGCAAGTTGAGTGAACGCATCAGCAGTGCCGCCATCGTCTTCTCCGGTCAACGTATTGTGAACAGCCTGATACTTATCGGCCTGATCGGTTCCGGTGCGATGCTGGTTAACGACCCGTCACCAGATTCAACTTGGTTTTATGCGGTACTGGGGTTATCTCTGTTACTTGGCATTATGGCCGTGATTCCGATTGGTGGCGCAGACATGCCAGTTGTCATCTCGCTGTTAAACAGCTACTCCGGCATTGCCGCGTGTGCTGCTGGATTCGCGATCAATAACAACATACTGATCGTTGCGGGTTCTCTGGTTGGCGCCAGCGGTATAATCCTGACTAACATTATGTGTAAGGCGATGAACCGATCACTGGCTAACGTGCTGTTCTCCGGGTTTGGTGCCATCAAACAAGGCAAGGCTATCGAGGGTGAAGTTAAGCCTATCAGCGTTGAAGATGCTTACTATATTCTCGAAGCTGCAGGTAATGTTTGTTTCGTACCGGGTTACGGCATGGCGGTT
>CBFHOH010000019.1:0-5037 GCA_965657335.1 Candidatus Azotimanducaceae bacterium | reverse complement strand
GCACAAGCGCAACACGTCGTAAAAGAACTCGGCGAGATATTGGAAGCCAACGGTGCTGAGGTCAGTTATGCCATCCACCCGGTCGCCGGTCGGATGCCTGGTCACATGAACGTCTTACTAGCCGAAGCTGATGTCCCTTATGAGCAGCTTGTCGAGATGGATGACATCAATCCAAGAATCGAAAATGTAGACGTCGCCATTATCATCGGCGCAAACGACGTAGTTAACCCGAGTGCGCGTGAAGATGAAGACAGTCCAATCTTCGGCATGCCGATCATTAATGTTGATAAGGCCCGTACCGTGTTTGTGCTCAAACGGTCGATGGCCTCCGGCTTCTCCGGTGTCGATAATCCGCTTTTCTTCGGCGAAAACACAAGAATGTTATTTGGTGACGCAAAGGAATCTATATCAGGCGTGATCACCGAGTTCGGCTAAATATCGCCAACATTCTGTCATTAGAAAATCTGCCACGTGTGCGAACATCTGGCAGATTTTTTTTGCACGAGCAATTCACCTTCTAACGCCTCGTCACAACACGCTAATTAGCTCAGCCCACACGAGACACTGTGACGCGATAAAAAAACATCGCTTAGAACCAATGGTCCGGCTTTCGTTCCGGTGTGCGATGCCACTCGGGTTCGCTCATTCAACAGCATGTAAATGCGATGCATTGAAACGACGAACGCGAACAATAGCGGTGGAAGTTTTGAAACTTTACGTGGCCAATCAGGCTTACTTCCTTCTAAGTTGCGCTTGCAGGGACCGGGCCCCTGACAACTAGCAGTGCACGATAGTATTCCGTTAGCTATCGCGTTGGTTAATTGCTAAACAGCGTTTACAACACGAGCACATTCATGATTATTCTCCTGTGATAACGTTTTCGGATTGGTAAATATTGTCTGAGTATTTGGTCAACCACATGAAACCGTCCAACTACGCATTGCGGATGGATGAAGTCGTGAAACAAATCAGGCGCACAATCTTTTAGCCGGCACTTATTTAGGTACTAGGCTGCAAACCTGAAGTTCGAATTGATGAGTACTTTTGAAATATCGTTAATCTTCTCAGCCCTACTATGCTCGCTAGTTGCAGGGCTTCTTTTCGCTTATGCAATAGTCGTCATGCCCGGTATCAAGAAACTAAATGACAAACTGTTCATCAAGACTTTCCAAATCACGGACCGCGTTATCCAGAATAATGACCCGGTATTCTTACTGGTTTGGGTTGGGTCAGCAGTATCTATCGTCGTTTGCGCCATTAGTGGCTTTACAACACTTCAGGGCGTTGACTTCGGCCTGCTGATATTGGCAACAGCAGGATATCTTCTCGGTGTTCAGGTCACTACAGTGGCCATTCATTTGCCTCTAAATAGTCAACTGCAAAAGTATGATATTGATACGATGTCTGAACAGGAACTCCACGCTGCACGCACAGCGTTTGAAACCCGGTGGAATAGGTCCAACGAAATTAGAACTGCTATCGCGTGTTGCGTGTCTTTTCTGCTAATCATGCTGGCCTTGAGGCAATAAAATCATCATGCATGCCTGGCGAGACACAAAAAATGATGTCAACAAACGCACGCTGCCAGTGTGGCGGACTCGAACTGCATCTATCCGCCCCTCCTGTAGCGCAGCTAACCTGCCATTGCAGCGAATGCCAAAAGTTCTTCGTTCTTGACTCTTTGGACGGGACTTTTTTCAGAAAAGAAATTGCCAGATCATAAACAGTCGCAAGTCTGAAATTTTGTCGGGCGGAAGCTGACGCAGAAAAGTGACATCACTCCTAAAAGATGTGCCCATGACTCTCGGTGCCCCGCCTGATAGCATGGTATTGCCCATGGTTAATAAATTTTGGTAGCTGTGACTTACCAAAAGTAGCTCAAGCATCGTTGCAACCAATATGTAGTCTCGCCAGGCGTAGTGACTCAAAATAAATAAACAGGAGATCTCAGGGTTGTGCACAGACTAACAACTAACAAAAAGGTTTTATTGTGCCTTGGATGCGATGTTGTCGACGATGAACCTAGCGAACCCAGCGAACCCGAACGTCAGCGTTATGGCTCTGACGCGATATGAACGACATATTGTTTCCAGAGAAGGTCTATTTCAAAAATCACTTCACTGAGAGGGAATTGGTTTTAGTGCGAGCTGACTGCATGGAGATAAGTCCAGCCGCGTCAGCGCGTATAACCGCGATATGCAATCAAACAACTGTGTACCATAATTTATTTCAAGAACGTCTTAAAAGCGCGCCTTACACGGTGTCCGACGCAGTTGAGTTTTTGGCGTGGGCCTCAGCCGGATGGAGGCTGGGTACGCATTTCGTCTTTTTTATTATTCATGATCAATTCGGGATTGTTGGCGCAATCGATATCAAGTCGGCTGAGCTAGATAATGCAGAAATAGGCTACTGGGCAGACGCCAATCATCCCGGCAATGTGACGAACGCAGTCTTAGCCATGGTAAATTCTGCGCTTGAAACTGGTTTCGTGAGATTCACTGCGTATGTGCGGCCTGAAAACTTGAAATCCAGTCGCGTCCTCGAGAGAGCGGGATTTAGCCCAAGCTTAGGAGCGCAAGAACGCGATGGTTTTGTATGCTTGGAGAGACGCAACACTTCAAGTTGAAGACGCTCACTTTGCGGGCTCGCACTCAACAACTCAACACAAGATGTGAATCAGAATTTGTGCTGCCAACTGTATTCTCGACGTTACCGGCTTTGCGGAAACATCAGAAATCGCAAAATTGACAGCGGATCAAAAAGCCCAACGTCAGATACCTGAAGCGGTATTTGGCATAAAAGCTGACATCGAGACCTCAAATATCCAAGGTCTCCAAGATATTCACCCTGTTAGCGAGAAATTCAGCAAGTTTGGACCCTGTAATTTTGAACGTCAGGGCGTCGCGAGCACAAATGCGTCTGAGGCAGCTTTCTCCGGTTCGCTTTCAGACGTCTCGTACGAGCTAAACGATCTCAAGGGCGATGTTTTCGGAAATGTTGGTATTGCCACTTACTATCCGACAGTATCTTTCGTTAAAGCAGGAAGACAGACATTAATCCTCTTGCAAACAGATGCAGGCTGGAAACTGGTTCATGAGCATTGAACGGGACGCCCATGACTTGTAGTAAGAAAAACCTTTTGAATTCTCTATCGCGCGGTATCGATACTCTTGTACTTAATACTCCTGGGTGCTGTGCAGTTTTCTCAGCAATATGACACAATAAATTTAAGGCATCTTCAGGAAGCCCACTGATCCTTGCCATCGTTATGCTTAGAACGTCAGTCTGGATATTAGGTACTTTTACGACGATCGTGTTTATATTCAAAGGAAGAAGAGACGATGCCCCCACAAGCTAACAATTGACTCAGGCCGCTCAAGGCTGGTTCGCCGTTTCAATAGGTGCCAAATTTACACAGGTGAAGAATGACATGCTACGGAAGATAGGCGAACCCGCGCCCCCAAAAGGCTTTACGCTAAAGTTATTTAGAGCGCCGTTGTATTTATACCGCCTAAGGCTTGGCTTTCTTCTTGGCAACAGATTTATTCGTCTAAAACATTGGGGCAGAAGATCTGGCAATTTAAATGAAACAATCATTGAGGTAATTGAACAAGATAAGATAAATGGAGCGCTTTATTCAGCTTCAGGTTTTGGTGAGCAATCCCAGTGGTTCAAGAATATCTCAGTTAACATGGCCGTGCTTGTCACTCTGAAAAATACAGAATTTGAGGCCTCCGCAAGCGTGCTATCGGCCGACGAAGCGACCGAAGTTTTGTTGAGATATGCAAAAGCACACCCGCGTTCAATTAAGAGTGTTGCAAGATTGTCAGGATATGAAATGGATGGTTCTGAGAAAGATGTCATTGCCTTCAGTCAAATCATCAAAATTGTAAAATTCACGTTACATGAGAGAATTTGACCCTTCGCAGCACTACCCTACCCGTAACCATCAAAACTGAAGCAACATAGATCTAGAGCAATGAAGAAACTTTTACTGATGTCTGTATTCGCCTTACAAAGTTGCGGTGTGTACGAGTGTATTGACATGCAATTCGAGAGAGCGACAAAGCCGATCGACCAAGCTTTTGAAATCTCGCTAAGATTCCAAGATACGAAAGTCAGTAAGATCGTTCAATGTGAGGAGTACTATGACGCGATGTGTGCTGAGAGAGGAAACTTCTGGGCAATTCGAGAGGTAGGCACCGAATCTCAATATCGAGGTAGCGCCTTTGAATTTTCCGATCTTGCGCTCGGCGATATCAAAATGCCTTTGCCAAAATGCCGGGATATGGTCAAAGAAGAAACTATTTCCCTGAAAAGCCTGATGCCAGAAATAAACGGTAAAACATACCAACTTGAGTCTTCAGCGGGGCGACACAAAACCTATAAAGCCCTCGCACCTGTGGGTAAACCCGCGCCAATCCAGACCATAGAACTGTCCATGGTAATTAACAATGTTTCGATTAGGTAGCCATACTGCTAACAGAGCAACCCGGCGGTGAAGACTATCCTGATAAATCCTCTGTTCACCTTAAACATTGGTTACTCATTGAATATATCTCTATCATTAAATAAATCAGATTTGTCTAGTTGTCGTTAGCCCGTGTTTGGGATGAAATATCAAGAAACTGCTCATGACCAATTTATATATTCAGGTGCTTAAGAACAAATTTATCATCCAAATACTTGATAATAATGAATCGCGTGAAATATTTTTGCCTGAGAAAAACTTCACCACAAAGCGACTGTTAGTCGGCAATTTTAGCGCGGCTCAAGACTGCCTTTCAAAAGCGATAAAACGCCTAGTGCCTAAAAAGCTATTTATACGAAAAAAAGCAGCGGTCGTTATGCACCCCATGGAAATGTGTGAAGGCGGACTGTCTGAGGTTGAAGAAAGAATTTTGAATGAGTTAGCCTTTAGCTCGGGCGCTATTAAAGTTGCCCTGCATACTGGCGCTACATTAACAGCAAAAGAAGCAAAGCATAAAATCAATGACTTGTAACACGTGATAGTACGACTGCCCTTTTCGAGCTTGA
>CBFHOH010000018.1:6152-96473 GCA_965657335.1 Candidatus Azotimanducaceae bacterium | reverse complement strand
TTGGGGACATCGCCATCGTTTCCGATGGGTTCATCGAACAGGAATTTCACTCGTTCTTCAACGGCGAGCCGAGCATTGGCATCGCGGTCTATGCGGTTTCAGATCAAAATCAAATCGACATCTCCCGAGAAATAAAGGCCTATATCGAAAAACGCAAAGTCCGGTTGCCGGAAGGTATCAACCTCGAGGCTTGGGGTGACAGTACCGCTTACCTGAGTGACACTGTCGATATGATGGTGTACAACATGCTTACCGGGGTCTTGCTTGTCCTTGTTGTGCTGGGCGTATTCCTAAGACTTCAGCTCGCATTTTGGGTAATGCTTGGCATGCCTATCGCATTCCTGGGTGCTTTTGCGCTGCTACCGCTCGCCGGCGGTTCAATTAATCTCATTAGTCTGTTTGGATTTATCCTTGTTTTAGGAATCGTCGTCGACGACGCAATTATCATCGGAGAAAGCGTACAAAGTACCACGGATAAACTTGGGCCGGGCATCGACAATGTCATTATTGGCGCAAAGCGGGTTGCTACTCCGGCAACTTTTGGCGTCTTAACCACGGTTGTCACATTCATCCCACTGCTGCTTGTACCTGGTACATTCGGTGCCATGCCTGAAGCTATTGGTATCGTTGTTATTCTTTGCCTGCTCTTTTCAATCATCGAATCGAAACTGATTCTACCTGCCCACCTTGCCAGCATGTCGCCGCTTGTACCCCATACGGAACGTGAACCAAATGCCTGGCATCGATTTCAATCGACATTTGCCATCAAGTTGAAAAACTTAACCTATAACAGCTACCGACCATTATTACAGAGGGCGATTGCCCAACGATATATTACGGTCGCGATATTCGTCGCAATGTTGATACTGGCGCTCGGCGTTGTCATGGGGCCTTACATTCGCACAGTGTTTTTCCCCAACATGAGCTCCGACTACATCCGCGCACAAATCGAAATGGTAGATGGCGCCTCGACGCAACTGACAACGCGTGTAACCGAGGAAGTTGCCACGTCACTCGTTGATTACAACGACTCACTACCCAAAGAAGAGCAGTTCCTTATTAATTTCGCTGCTTTCACCTCAAACAAGACCGGTATGGTCATGGTCGAAATGCAGAAGGCGGACAAACTGCAAAAGAGTCCAGAAAAAATCGCATCAGAATGGCGTGCAAGAATCGGTGAAATAGCTGGCACTAAAAAACTCGAAATATCAGGCGCACAAAAAAGTCACGGCAACAGCAAGGATATTGAATTTAAATTAGTCGGTCAAAATGTCGAGGAATTAAACGAAGCTGCTGACGCGCTAGAGCGTACACTCAAAGAATATGTTGGCGTCTATGACATCGAAAACTCTAACAAAGGTACAACGTCTGAGATAAACCTGCAGATCAAAGCATCTGCAGAAGCCCTTGGACTTTCTCTGCGCGACCTTGCTGACCAGGTAAGGGCCGCCTTCTACGGCGTTGAAGCACAGCGCATTCAACGTGGGCGAGAAGAAATAAAAGTGATGGTGCGCTATCCAAAGTCCGACAGAGAATCCAGAGGAAATCTGGATTCAATGTACATTCGAACCGATTCAGGTGATGAAGTCCCCTTCGAATCCGTTGCGGAAATAGAAGAGCGCACGAGCCCAAGTTTCATCACCCGTACCTGGGGCAAACGCTCTGTCCGAGTTTCCGCGAATGTTGAACAGTCGGTCATCGAACCAGGTAAAGTAGTAAGCGACATGACAACAGGTGCGTTCCGCGACCAGCTTGAATTGGAATTTCCTGGCGTCAGGTTAGAGCTCGGCGGTGCAAGCCAAGAACAGGCTGAGCTACAAACTCGCATGCTTTACACAGCATTATTGGCACTGTTTGGCATCTATGCGTTGATGGCAATACCGCTAAAATCCTACCTGCAACCCCTGATCATTATGGGCGTGATTCCATTTGGCATGATCGGCGCGATGATAGGTCATCTGATTGTCGGAATAGATTTCAGCGCCCTTTCTCTTTGCGGCATTGTCGCGCTAGCAGGCGTGGTGGTGAATGACAGCATTATCATGGTGGATTTTGTAAACAAGTCAGTAGAGGAAGGCATGGCGATTGCCGAGGCAGCGGTGAAAGCTGGTACTGAACGGTTCAGGGCAATTATGCTGACCTCTCTAACGACCTTTTTTGGGCTACTACCCATCCTGCTCGAGACAAGCTTTAGCGCCCAACTGGTTATACCAATGGCCGTTTCACTTGGCTTTGGCATTCTGTTCGCTACTGTCATTACCCTGATACTGATTCCTTGCCTTTATATCATTCTGGATGATATCAATTCAGTGCCCTGGGCTTTCTGGAAAGCCGAGACAACCTCCTAGTGCGCTACTTGTAACCACCCTGAAGAAATCGGTAAAACGGTTTGTTTACCCAAACTTCATCAATTGAAAAATCCCAATTTTCACTACTTAGTGCCGCTTTCACTGTCGCCAGTTTTTCAGGCAAAACCGTCAACGTGGCTTCGGTTTGATTGGACCTGATCAGCACAAGGTTGATATCAGCAAATTCTTCGACGTGCGTGTTACTGTAATAGAAAGGCTGCCACCAGGCATCGGCGATTAGGCCGGTCTCGCTGTCTTCATCTTTCTTGGCATATTTCGTTACAACGCGGTGGAATTTTGCTTTTGCCTCCGAATGCTCAAACTCAAAAAAAACCACCCACTCTTTACCGTTAACGACACGCAGGCCGTCTTTCAGCAAAACAACATTTTCCGGAGGCTCACCCCATTCGTCACGAAAAAGAAATCCGGATATCTTTGGTGCGGCGTAAAGCAAGCCGTCGATCCCCTCACTACTCAACAACGCAGTGAGTTGCTTCAAATGCACGACACTGGCGTGGGAATAAATTAACGTCTTTTCCGGATCGAAACCGTTATTAATATTTTTCTTGCGTAGGTCATATCCGGTGATCACACCTTTGCTGAGTAATCGTTGTAACGCGTCGATAAAGGTCTGTTCTTTGAGCAAAACATCGTGACGACCTATCCTGTTTAATCGGCCTTGGGTAACCGATGCGTCAAAAGGACCCATTAGGTGGTCGTCTTTTCCAGCCTGCGCGCGTTGAAACTGTTGATACTTTGATCTGGTTCGGGCATCACTATCAAGATCATCCGTTGAAAATATGCCAGCTGACACCAATACAGCAGCCGCGCGCCGTTCAGGGTTCGATAACGCGCTGCCCGATGAACCCAGCAAAGTCTCGACTTTCAAATCACTAAAGGTCAATTCAAGTTCATTGAGATCGAGCTCATTTACCATCGCAGCAAAGGATGCCGCCTGCACGACAGGAAAGACCAGTAACAGAAGAACAAAAATAATCGCCGGCATTTGGATCTCCAATATCGCCATTATTGCCGCGGGTTTACTGCCACATTTAATTGACAATGAGCGACAAGTACAAGCCTGCTTTGTAATGTACTACAACAGGGGATATTCTGATAACAATACAAATGACTGAGTAAGGCAACAACGTGAAAGAGATAACGTGCTCGGACGCCATTGTAAGATCATTGATCAAACACGGCGTTGATACAATATTTGGCATCCCAGGCGCGCAGACCTATGCTTTCTTTGATGCCCTGAGCCGTCACTCAGACGACATTAAACTAGTCGTACCCCGACACGAACAGGGTGCAGCCTACATGGCGTACGGGTACGCTAAGTCGACAGGCAAGGTTGGTGTGTATTGCGCTGTCCCAGGTCCCGGCGTTTTAAATTCCACCGCCGCACTATGTACGGCGCATAACGCGCCGGTTTTGTGTATTACAGGTCAAGTGCCGAGCGCCTATCTCGGTGTAGGCCATGGCATGCTTCACGAGTTATCAGATCAACTCGGCGTGCTAAGAACCTTGACGAAGTGGGCTGGGCGCATCGAGCACGCATCAGAAACACCCGCTGTCATGGCTAACGCATTCAAGCATTTAACCACCGGCCGCATTCAACCCGTTGCTTTGGAAGTTCCAATGGATATTCTGGCGGAAGTCGCACCGGTTGACTTGAATTTTCCAGACATCCCACCACCGATCTATTCGCCAAAAGAAACAGCAATACAGGCAGCGGCAGAACTCCTACGCAACGCTACTCATCCTATGATTATGGTCGGCAGTGGCGCAACCCACGCGGCCACAGAGATCGAGGCTTTGGCGAAATTAATACAAGCCCCGGTTGTCGCATTTCGCGGAGGAAGAGGTATCGTCTCTGACGAAAGTCCTTATGGTTTTAACTGCGCCGCTGGATTCAAGCTATACGATGATGTAGATGTCATGATCGGTATAGGATCCAGAATGGAGCTGCCTGCATTCAGATGGCAAGCCGGTGTCGCAACCAGCAAACTAATACGCATCGATATAGACCCCACCCAGATCGTTAGACTTCGGGCTGATGTATCCATCGTCGCCGACTCGCAACTGGCCATTCAGGCCCTATTAAAAGCGCTGGAAAATAACTTTCCGACACCCCACAACAGAGAAGCGTTGTTTACACAAACAAAAGCTGAGAGCAAAAAAGAAATACAAAAAGTACAACCTCAGATGTCTTATCTCAACATCATGCGTGAAATCCTGCCTGAAGACGGCTTTATTGTTGAAGAGATTTCTCAAGTTGGTTTTGCTTCTTGGTTTGGCTTTCCGGTTTACAAGCCTCGACAGCTTGTCACCTGCGGATATCAGGGTAATCTTGGACATGGTTTTCAGACATCGCTCGGCGTGAAGGTGGCTAACCCTGACAAAATTGTCTTTTCTATAACTGGTGACGGTGGTGTCATGTTTGGCATTCAAGAACTTGCCACTGCAGTTCAGTACAAAATTGGCATTATCCTTCTTATTTTTAACAACAACGCCTTCGGTAATGTCCGACGCGACCAAATCAACTTCTTCGAAGGCAATGTTGTTGGATCGGAACTGGAAAACCCCGATTTTGTCAAACTCGCTGAAAGTTTTGGCGCAATTGCTTATCGATCACATTCACCTGAGGCGTTTACGAGCCACCTCGCACAAGCTGTTTCTGGCTCGGAACATGGACCTGTGGTGATTGAAATTCCGTGCGAACGAGGCAGTGAAACTTCCGCCTGGGAGTTTTTACAACCCGCTGGTTACGGTTCCTGACGCTGGATGGCCACTTCGGATACACACCGCTTTGTTACGACTGAAAAATCATCGGTTCGACGCATTGACGCGCTTACGGGTTTTCAAGTGACAGAGGCATTTAGCCGCTTTAACCAATGCGATGAGATTTATTGTCGCTCGGAGTGGGACGAAGAAGTCATGTCCGAAAAAGCGGCGGCTTTTTTTCAGGGCTACCATATGCCCAATGCCCGCTCGCGAAAGACTGACGGGTTTTCGCAGCGCGACTACGCTCTGCGGAATGCTTCGTGGCATGTCACCAATATACTGCGTGACGTGAAACGGGAATCCGAGGGTTTGAAGGAAGGTTTTTTCGATCACTTCTCTTTGCATGACGAGGGCTGGCCTACGCCCTACGTATTCGAGTCTGCCAGAGAGGCAACTAACGACATGAGTAAGGCGGCACGTTTCTGCGGAGCAGATCTGGTTGGCGTTTGTGACTATGATGAGCGATGGGTTTACGCCGAGGCATTCTGCGATAAGACCAAAAGAGGAAAACCATTGTCGCTGCCGGACGATCTGCCGCACGTGATTGTTACCGGCGAATCAATGGACCTTGATCTTACGAAAACTGTGCCTTCAGCACTCGCTGGCTCGGCAACAGGCATGGGCTATGGTTACGATGTCATTACGCTGCTGACCCTCGCACAATACATACGGAACCTCGGCTACAGAGCCTACGCCACGATGAACGACTCTGCCTTAGCTGTGCCTCTAGCCGTGCAAGCAGGATTAGGTGAAGTCGGCCGGCACGGTTTGTTGATCACAGAAGAGTTTGGACCTCGCTTGCGACTCGGAAAAATTTTTACCGACATGCCGTTAATCGCAAGCAAACCGAAAAAGTTCGGCGTGGAAGCGTTTTGTAACATCTGTGATCGTTGCGCCAGCGCTTGCCCCCCGAAAGCGATACCCTTTGGTGCCCAGACTGATCAAGCATTGAATCGCTCTAACTTGATTGGTGTTATGAAGTGGACCACAGATGCTGAGAAATGCTTTAAATTTTGGGCAAACCAAAATTCTGATTGCTCAATCTGTATCCGCGCCTGTCCCTACAATCGCCCAGATACTAAAACATTGGGTCGCTGGTATCACAGACTCTGGCGCAAGCTTGCCAACTCGCCTTTCCGAAGGCTGGCATTATGGCTTGATGACCAGCTTGCGGACCGTTCAAGGCACAAATCAAGTTGGTGGTGGACTCGCTAGGGCTCAATATCGAATTAACATTTAGGAAAGTTGAATATGGCTGTAAGGCTAACTAAAGATTGGATCACAACAGGTGAAGCACTGGATAGATTGAAAGGCAATCTCGGTGTCTTCCAATTGGCTAATGCGCAACACGAGGTTATGTTTATTGGCTTCGCCGGAGGCAAAAGCCAATTTGGCCTGAAAAGTGAAGTCGCAGCAGCACTGGAAAAACATTCGGACATTGCCGCGGTCAGGTTCGAAATCACTACCGCATATCATACGCGTTATAGGGAGCTGCTGATGGCACATGTTGCGGACCACAATACGCTACCGAAATACAACGAACAAATTACCCTTGGGAGGTTGAGTCCGTCATGAAACTCGAAATGACACAGGAACAAACACTGATTACCGGTATGGTGCGTAAGTTCGTGCGCGAGGAAATAGTGCCGCTTGAGCTTAACCTTGATCCTGATGCAGATGAGCTTGCACCCGCGGACCGTGACCGATTGGTTGAGAAGACCAGAGAAATGGGGCTCTACGGGCTTGGTATTCCAGCTGAATACGGCGGCCCGGACATTGACCTGATGACATCTACACTCATTGCCATTGAGATGTCTCAACACCGCGCAGGTTTGTATGCACCTTGTTATGGCACTTTTGGCGGTGCTGGCCTTGCGCAACTGTTCGAAGCAACCGATGAGCAAAAGGAAAAATATCTTTTCCCAACGCTTCGTGGCGAGAAGCGTGGGTTTTTCGGTTTGTCCGAACCCTCGGGCGGCTCAGATCCTGCGCGGGCGATCCAGACAAAAGCTGAAAGAGATGGTGACCAATGGATTATTAACGGTGGCAAGTTGTGGATTAGTGGTGCCGACAAGGCCGACTATGGGCTCGTTTTCGCTCGTACCGACAAGGACAAAGGTCGCAATGGTGTCACCTGCTTTATTGTTGATACCGACAATCCCGGTTTTCACGTGCGCCGTGTCGTTCATACCCTACGTTCGGCACACTATGCCACCGAATTACAATTCGAGGACATGCGTATTCCACATTCCAACATTCTCGGTGAGGTTAATAAGGGTTTTGCGATCGCTAGTCAGAGACTCACCCGACAACGTATTCCCTATGCAGCGGGCTGCCTAGGTGTTGCAATCAAAGCTCAGGAAATGGCGCTAGAATATGTACCACAGCGAGAAACCTTTGGCGCCCCTCTTTCATCTCGTCAAGCGATCCAGTGGATGCTGGTAGACAATGAAATTGATATCAAACAAGCAACATGGATAACACTGGAGGCTGCTGCAAAGGCTGACAACGGCGAGAGTTTTCGCAAGGAGGCCGCCATGGCCAAGCTCGTGGCAACTGAAGCCGGTGGCAGAGTCGTCGATCGCTGCATGCAGATGTTTGGTGGACTCGGCGTCGCCAAAGATCTCCCGCTTGAACGGTGGTTCAGGGAGATGCGAATACGCAGGATTGGCGAAGGCCCGAGCGAGGTGCAGCGTCACGTCATTGCCCGTGAACTATTGGGAGAGTCATTGCGCTAGTTAGCTACCTTTGAACATCGGGTCGCGCTTGGCAAGCCGCGCGGCCTTACCTTCCTTTGCATCCTCGGATCTGCTCGCCGCTCTTGCCAACGCATCGACATCAGCATGTTCGATGCCATCACGAAATGTCATCTCCCGTAGCAGTAATGCTTTAATCGCTTTCAAAGACAAAGGCGCATTAGCCACCAGTCGCTGTAAGATGCTATCAATGGTTTTCTCGAAGTCTGCTTCATCTGCAATATGAGAAATCATTCCCAGGTCATGCATGCGCATGGCTGAAATGGGATCCCCCAGCAGCAAAATTTCTCTCGCACCTACGGGTCCTGCAACTTCAAGAAGTTTCTTGGCAAGAAACCAAGTCGGCGCCATACCAATTTGTGCAAGTGACATACCAAAGCGGGCATCACTCATCGCCACTACAAAATCACAGTGCAATGCGATTTCACAACCACCGGCAATCGCGTTACCTTGAACCGCCGCGACCACGGGTAGCGGGTAATGTTCCACTGCATGAAACACCGGCTCAATATCAACCGACATAGTCTGCCCAATATCTCGACCTGCACAAAAGGACGGGCCTGCACCGCGCAGTAAGGTCACCCGCTCATCTGCGTGGGGCTCTGAGGTAAAGGCCTCCATCAACTGCTCCAACATCTCATCTGTCATCGCATTGCGTTTTTCGGGCCGATTCATCGTAACGGTGCGTACACCTGCTTCAAGACTTGTTTTTAACAACATTTTTCCTCGAAAAGTAAGACACTTATTTTGGTTGCATGAATCAAGAGTTTCCAAACTCCCCTGAACATTGTCAAACACGATTTTATCGTCAGAGCTTAAGCTTCAGGCCGCACTTGATAGGTATCGATTAAAGTGATTTCAGCCTCTCTTTGGACCAGCCCAGTGCGTGCATCACTTCTTCGGTGTGTTCTCCGGGAATAGGTGCATGGCGACGCAGTGATGTCGATAGCTTCTCGTACTTGACTGGATCGCGCACCGAGCGATAGGTGCCAACAGACGGGTGCTCGACAATGGGCATAAAATCGACGGCCTTAAGATGCGGATCATCAAGCAGATCCTCCAGATTAAGCACCGGATTACAGGGAATCGAATGATCATCACAGATATCCATCCACTGCTGGGTAGTCCGCGAGGGTGCCGCTTTCGCGACCAACCCATACAAAACTTCAATATGTGTCATTCGCAAGTTATGAGAGGCAAAACGCGCATCATTCAATACATCAGGTGTGCCAACGATGGTAAAAAAATCGCGCCAGTTACTTTCCGTATAGGGAAGAATGGCTACCCAGCCATCAGCACTTTCATAAGGACGTCGTTCCGGATTCAATAACCTTGAGTAACCAACAGTGCCGGTAGGTGGCACCAGTGCAGCACCACGAAAGTGCTCGATAAGGTTAAAGGATGCCATGGTCTCGAACATTGGGACATTTATCGTTTGCCCCTCTCCACTAGACTGGCGAAACAATAAAGCAGCCATCACAGCCTGCACGACAAAAAGGCTGCAAGTTTTATCCACAATTACTGACGGCGCGTAAGTTGGCTTTCCGGTTAACTGAGTCGATAGACCCGCAAAGCCCGACAGCGCTTGAATCGCATCGTCGTAGGCAGCCCGTTCTGCGTAGGGTCCATCTTCACCGTAGCCATTAGCGAGACAGTAAATCAACCCTGGATGCCTCGATCGCACTTCATCGGCGGAGAACCCGAGGCGATCAAGCGCAGCGGCCCTCATGTTGCTCACGAGCACATCAGCTGACTCAATCAGATCCCACAAAGCCGCTTTACCCTGCTCCGACTTTAGGTCTAGCCTCACACTGCGTTTGTTTCTTTGGATATCAAGCGAAATGCCACCCATACCGGTTGCATCTCCCATAACCGAAGTTGCCGCTGAGGGCGGTACAATTTGAATCACATCAGCGCCATGGTCAGCAAGCATTCTACAAGCCAATGGTCCCATTAACACTGACGTCAAATCGATGACTCTAATACCATCAAGTGCACCGGGGCGTTGATCCTCGCTAATCATTTTTCTTCTCCAAGGCTCTGTTACCCAGACCTGTTAATTCGAATCCGCGACATTTCTGTTACTATTATACCTGTCCTCATTGGGTAGTTCAGTCGTTCCGACTGGCTCAATGGATCACTCGCTGATTGCTGGTTTCTTATGCGTATTCTCCTTGGCAAAATGTTAGCGCTTGTCTTTTCCGCATTGCTGCCGACGATAAGTGCGCTTGCTGAGGACGCACCACAAGCCACCCCCAGCAGCGAAATCGACGGCTTCAATTTCAACTTCGTCTACACCGGCGAGTTCGCTACCAGTAACGGCGGTTTATTGAGCGGTGATGCCTATCTCGACAATATTGACATGACGCTGGAAACCGACCTCGAATCACTATTGGGTTGGTCAAACAGCAAGCTGATGATTTATGTGCTGGGAAATCAGGGCCGCAGCCCCTCGGCTTTTATCGGTGATACACAGGGCGTCAGCAACATTGATGCACCGGACACTTGGAAACTTTACGAACTTTGGTACCAGCGTACATGGGTGCAAGATAAGTACTCAATTCGCGCCGGCCTGTATGATTACAATTCAGAGTTCGATGTTTTAGAGACAGCCGGATTGTTCCTTAATAGTTCGTTTGGCATCGGACCTGATATCGCCCAGAGCGGGGAAAACGGACCTTCCATATTTCCTACTACCTCTCTTGCATTGCGCGGACGATTTACGACGGATCGTAATTTCTATTTGCAAGGTGTGATACTCGACGGTGTACCCGGCGACCCACTAAATTCTCATGGTACTCACATCAAACTGAATAGCGAAGATGGGCTGATGCTTGCACTGGAGGCTGGTAAAATTTCGGATGAAGGGGCTTACAAGAAAATTGCAGTCGGGAGCTGGCGCTATAGCAAAAACTCTGTCGAAAGTGCTGCCGGCGTGGCCATTTCTGGACAAAAAAACTGGGGGATTTATGCGCTCGCAGAAGCGCGTTTATTCAACGAAAACGACGTCTTGCAGGGGCTCTCGGGCTTCGTCCGCTACGGCATCGCTAATAGTGATATTAACCAGCTCGATAGCTATTTGGGCATTGGCGCTGTTTATACCGGCTGGTTTCCTAAAAGAAATCAAGATCAGCTTGGGATCGCAATTGCCAATGCTTTCAGTAGCGATCAATATCGTGCAGAAAGTGCAATCGCTGGCAGCAAATCCGAAGGACGAGAATCAACTATTGAAATCACCTACCGAGCCCAACTCACGAAATGGTTGGCCGTTCAGGCAGACTATCAACATGTAATCAACCCAGGTTTGGAAGGCACTGTTGCAAACGCCAACGTGTTTTTGTTCCGATTTGAGATTGGGTTCTAACGGCTTCTGTGCGCGCTAGGTGCAACTACTGAAAGTCGTTAATTAAGTTTTTCGACGGAATTAAAAAGCTCGAACGTATAGGAGACAATCGAAACACAAAGCGGAAGATGAATGAACTATCACTGGACTCAATCCCTGACTCATTCAAGGTACATCTGGGACATCGTTTTATTGGTGAGCTTCGTCATCGTCATGTCCCCCAATGCAACCACCATCATCGTCCACGAGTGGGTGAGCCTTATATTCCTGACGCCCTTCACCATTCACTTGCTGCTTCACTGGCAATGGATAGTACAGAGTGGTCGTCGTTTTTTCAGCGACATCAACCTTGTCAACCGGTGGCATTTCATACTCGACGTTGCGCTTTATCTGACAATGACATTTGCCATTATTAGTGGATTCCTCGCGAGCGAAGCCTTGTTACAACAAATCAACGCAAATTTTATCGCAGACGCATTTTGGACACAGGTACATCACCAATACAGCAACCTGTTATTTCCGCTGTTAGGTGTTCATCTCGCCGTTCACTGGCGCTGGATTATTGACTTAACCAAACGGGTTTTTGGTCGCGGCGGTATAAAATGAATGTACTCAAGCAGCAGCTCGCGCTCAGGCTTACTACCGTCATATTTTTTACGCTCTTACTCTGTCTCGGTTTCTATTTGCTCGGATTCACCGCATGGGCCGAAGGAATTCGAGAAACCGTTTTAGCAGAGACACCTAACGACCCAAAAGTGCCGCAAGAATATGTAAAAACACTGCTAGCTTCAATGGCTAAAGTTTGTTTTTTACTTGGCATTCCGCTGTTGCTTACCCTCGGGATAAACCGACTTAGACTGATCAAGCAAAGCTAACAAGGGTGGGCGACGCCCACCCGACAAACACTATCCTCTTATGTAAGCAAAAAAACTTTCACGATTCGCTGCGGTGTCATCAGCGATTCTCTTGCTGATAGGGTCGTCCGCAAAGGCAGCACGCCATTCAGCTAGCCCAGGAATTCTGTCATTTAAATCGACACCCAAAATGGCACTTCCCATGTCAGCAACCGACAGACAGTAGTACAGATAAATATCTGCCATCGTGTAGGTTTCGCCCGAGACCCAGGGAGAAAAGCTCGCTAACGCGTTCATGCTGTTGATCCCTCTACCGACCACGCCGTTAATTTCATCTAGAATTTGTTCTGGCGCAGGTTTACCGCTGAAGCTGAAGGGGAGGAGCCTTCTGAAAGGTAATTCTAGATATAGCTCTGCCATATGCATGAGCTGGCGCACCTTGTTTCGGGCAAGCGGCTCTGCAGGAAACAACGGCTTCTCGGGATAAGCATCCTCAATGTACTCACAAAGTACCGCAGCTTCGGAAAGGTGCTCACCGTCATCTGTTGTCAGGCTTGGCACCTTGAGTGCCGGACTGAGTTCGTCGTAGCCCGAGGCACTGGGGTAAACGAGCTCTTCTTCAAACGCGACGCCCTTGTATAAAAGGGCATGCTTGGGCATGTTGTAATAATTACTATATGAAAAGCCGTGCAGTATTGGCATTAATGATCTCCGATTGGGCAGCTCAGCATTTTTCTCTCGGCTGCGATTGGTGTTGTAAGCGGCGGGACTATACCAAATTATGTTGGAGAAACTAAAACTCTTAGCCAACTTCTGTCATGCAGTGTTATTTTCTAACCAATCTAGGTATCACTGACGCAACCAGCGCGATATTACAAAGCAATTTAGTCAACAGATTGATGCAAATCATCGGGAGCAAATATGGCAACATCGGTACCCGCTTATATTCTCGGGCAAGCCCAGAAAAGTTTTCATGCAGCAGAAACAGCCGATCACCCAAGAAAACTGATGAGTGAAATTGCGCTAGCGGCACTTGAGGACGCTGGGATTGAGCCATCCGCGGTCGACGCTGTCGGTTGCGTAGACCCCTTGAGCTGGACTTACCCTGAACTTGCAAAGAGCGTTGCTGCTGATATGGGCTGCAATAAGGGTGTGCGGGAATTTTGGTTACCCGGTGGTGGCACGACGCCTCAAGATCTGACCCATGAAATAGCCATTGCAATGGATGCCGGCGAAATCGACATCGCTGTGATCTTCGGCGCTGAGGCGATGCGTACAAGACGCAAGGCAACCCGAGCTGGGAAAATGCTTGACTGGCCTGCACGCGACAAAAGCGTTAAGGCCATGCGCGGCCAAAAGCCTTTCACATCCCCCTGGGAAGCTCAACACGGTCTTCGGCTGCCGATACAATCATTTCCTATGCTTGAAAACGCGCTACGCACCGCTAACGTTCGCAGTGCCAGTGCACAGATTAATATCGCCGCCAAACTGCTACACAAGAATGCGCTGGTTGCTGAAAAAAATCCTCACGCTTGGTTTCAAAAACCACCGTCGATAGGCGAGATCAGCGAAGTTACCGCCGAAAACAGAATGATCTCCTATCCCTATACCAAACGCATGAATGCGATTATGGATGTTGATCAGGCAGCAGCGATTGTTATCGTTTCAGACAAATATCTTAACGCTTCCGGCCGACGTTCACGGGCAGCAGCCATTCTTGGTGGCGCCGGTGCCGAGGAAGTATGGAATCCGATGCAAAGACCATCTTTGTCTACCTGCGTAGGAATGGAAGTCGCGTTCGAAGCC
Organism: Candidatus Azotimanducaceae bacterium; assembly: GCA_965657335.1. Taxonomy (GTDB): domain Bacteria; phylum Pseudomonadota; class Gammaproteobacteria; order Pseudomonadales; family Azotimanducaceae; genus UBA4582. The sequence goes on along the minus strand of CBFHOH010000018.1, from coordinate 82,579 downwards.
ACATTAAACAGCGCCGGGGTCAAGGTCGAAGATATTGATGCGTTCGATTTATACAGCTGCTTTCCTGTTCCAGTGGAGCTCGCGCTTGACACACTTAAGGTTTCACTCAACGATCCTCGACCGTTCACTATGACCGGCGGACTGGCATTCGGCGGAGGCCCTGGCAACAACTACGTGATGCATTCCCTCGCAACTGCGGTAGCGCACCTTCGCGACAATCAAGAGGAAGTCATCATGATTACCGGCGTGGGAATGGCAAACACCAAACACGCCGCGACCATTCTCGCTGCGGCGGAGAAGGTACCCAATGCGGCAACGGGCAAAACAGTTTATCGACTTGCTACCGGTGACAAAGAAATCCCTGTCGCAAGAGAGGCGTCTGGCACCTGTACCATCGCAACCTATACGATTGAGTACGATCGCACAGGGATTGCTACAAATATCATTTATATTCTTGATACAGCAAAAGGTGAGCGTGCGATCGCCAATGCTCGGAACCCGACTGATACTGCCTACGTACTTCTCTCGTGCGATCCGATTGGTCGCAGCGGCGAATTAAGCTGGGACGCGGACTTGGACCAACAGTTCTTCGAGCTTGACTAAGGTGACTCATGTTCTGAGTGGTAATCACCTCTGTTCACAAAAGCAGCACCCGCTTCCCTGTGATGAGAGAAACTGGGTTCTTGCTTGAAGTTTTCCTCGACCCAGGCAAGCGCCGTTTCACGATCAAGGCTAGTATCCCAGACTTTGCCCTGAGGTTGACTCACATGCCAAGGTGTATCCCAAAATACTTCTAAACCATTTCCCTCTGGGTCACTGAAGTAAATTGACAGTGTGTTGCCATGAGACAAGGGCAGTGTTTTTATCTCTTGTCTTGCAGACAGTTGGCGCTGCAGCGCCTTCACATCATCAAAATTTTCAACACGGAATGCCAAGTGATTGAGTGGGTTGCCTGACGTCTCTCCCTCTCTCATCTGCACCAGCGCAAGCTGGTGATGCTCATCCGGCGAATTGCTCATGAACACAATTTCTGGTGCATTTGGCGCAATCTCACCGCGGTCACTGATAGTAAATCCGAGTACGCCGGTATAAAACGCCAACATATTTTCCATATCATGGACATTAAGAACCGCATGTGACCAGCTCAATTTCATGAAAATTCTCCCAAAAGCGCAGTGGCAATTTTCCCAGCTTAACCAGTTTTACTAGGCGAAACAAAATATCCAACAGCATTTGTTCAACGCCGGTTTCGCGTCAATGTTGTGGTATTCACCAGACTCTGGCATAAGTGTGACTGTTATGAAAATTTTTGAGATAGACGATGGACAGCAAAATCGCCGAGTTTGAAAAAGTTGCACGCGAACTAAGAGGCGCCTACCAAGGCGCGCCAATCGAACCACCCAGAGATGTCATGGATCCAACCGATGTTGATGCCGCTTACCGTATACAAGCGCTCAATACGAAACACTGGATCAATCAAGGACGAACTATCGCTGGATGGAAAATAGGGCTTACCGCAAAAGCTGTACAAAAACAGCTTGGCGTAGATCAACCGGACTTCGGTGTGTTGTTTGAGGACATGCGGATTCCCGACGGCGGTCAGCTCAAAATGAGTCAAGTAATCCAGTCTCGCGGCGAGGCTGAAATTGCGCTAGTGCTCGGTAAAGATGTCGATGCCGAGAATATTACTGCACAGGACGTAGAAGAGGCTGTTGACTACGTTGTACCCGCAATTGAAATCGTCGACAGTCGCATTGCTGATTGGAAGATTACTTTTGCGGATACTGTCGCTGACAACGGATCCTCAGCTTACTACGTACTCGGAGAATCAAAACTGCCCATTAAAGGCCTGGATCTTTACGCCTGCGGCATGGTGCTAGAGGTTGATGGCACGATCGCTTCACTCGGCGCGGGCGCCGCCTGTCTTGGCCACCCACTAAATGCAGCAGCATGGCTAGCCAACACATTAGTGACTCGCGGTCAGACACTCAAGGCGGGGCAAGTGATTCTAACAGGGGCACTGGGGCCGATGATAAACTTGAAGCCTGGCCAACAAATCAAATCATCTATCGGTGGACTGGGGAGCGTAGGCTTTTCCTGTTCAAGCGAATAACTCGTGTAACAGCTATCATTTATTACCTCTGTTCGCACACAGAATCATATCAGGGACAATGGAAGTATCGATGAAAACCAATTCAACCAACGCGGAACTTATGCACCCGGTGGGCAACGCCGATGCATGGAGCGAGAGCTACTACTTTAATTTTGTCGATGGCGATACTGGCATCGGCATGTTTACTCGGATGGGATTTCGCCCGGGAGACAGCTGGGCTGATGCGCTGCATGCAATCTATTTACCGGGACGTCGCGTCGCATTCACTTATGGCCGCAGAGAGATTGGAGCAGACCTCAGCCAGTACAATGATGACTTAACCGCTGGCAATCTCACCATCACTCTTATCGAGCCGCACAAGCGTTGGCGAATTCAGTACGACGGTCCGGCACAAGATATTGGTGATGCGTCGATACTCCTTGAGCGCAGAAAACTGCGTCCGCCGGGTTGGTTCAAAGATTCAAGACTGGTGATGGACCTCCACTTCGACTGTATTACTGAGCCACACTTCACTTCTTCTGATGATGCCGACACCGGTGCCTATGGTCATTTCGAACAAAGCGGCCGAGTAACCGGAAAAATAAACCTAGATCATGAAACATTTAATGTCAGTGGATACGGTGTCAGAGATAAGTCGTGGGGTCCCCGAGACTGGGGAGCAGCGCAGCGTTCAAGCAAAGACGAGGAAAAACAGAACACCGGCCCCATGTTCTCCACACCGCAGCAGCCCGCGCCTTTCGTAAACTGGTTTTCGATGAACTTTGGGAGCGACGCCGCGCTCGGTGGCTCATGCTTCCGTCAGCCTTCAGGTGAAATAAAAGGGGCAGGATGGATCCAGCGTAACGGTAAATCCAGCGTCCTTAAAAATGTTGTGATAACGACCAAGTATCGCGAGGGCTCCATACTTCACGATACCGTCGCACTGACGGGTTCTATTGACGGCAAAGAGCCCATCAAAATTACTGGCAACATCATCAACATGTGCCCTACCAAAGTACCTATGCCCGGCGGTGCAACCTTTATCAACGAGGGGCTCGCCGAGTTCACTTGGGACGGTGCAACGGGCTTTGGAATTGCGGAACACTGGCATGCAGTTAACAAAAGTTGAACGATGTTATCCAGAGGCTATTGTCTTCGTCATCCTAACGTCCATCATCATTTTTCCGCATATTCGTCATTCGATTTCATCCTTTGCACTGAAAACGCAATTGTCGGTGTATGATATCGACAACGCGAGCCCACGAGCATCATAATTCGCTCGGCGGAAGGCCAGAACGTATCGGGCGAAGAAACGATTTTAGAGAAAAACAAAACATGACATCAGGTTCAAGAAAACATGAGTAAAGCACTGGATGCTCTTGCCATATTGCAGGAAGGGAACGCCCGCTTTGTCGAAGGCACCTCGCACTACGACCCGGCGTTAAACGCTGTGGAACGCAGCCGCCTACTTGGCGGCCAGTCCCCGATCGCTGTCGTACTCGGTTGCTCAGATTCCCGAGTACCGGTAGAAATGGTATTCGATCAAGGTTTTGGCGATCTGTTTGTTATCAGGGTCGCAGGCAATGTCGTTGCGTCTTCTCAAATCGCCAGCGTTGAATTTGCGGCAGAAACGTTCGGCGTCAGATTGGTTGTTGTCATGGGGCATACAAATTGCGGCGCTGTGGCTGCGACCATTGATGCTTTGAAAAAAAATACACAACCGGAGTCTCTGGGTAGCCTGAGATCTATCGTCGATCGCATCCGTCCGGCGATTGAAGGCCTATTGAATCTTAATCTGGAAAAAGATCAACTCATGGAACAAGCAGTGCGTTTCAATACGCGCATCTCGACAAACTCTCTCAGGCATGGCTCACAATCACTCGAGCGCATGACTGAGGAGGACAATTTGCTGATCATTTCAGCCGAATACTGTCTTGAAACCGGGAAGGTGGAATTTTTTGATGGCGTGCCCACAGAAGATAGTAAAATTGGCGCTTATACAAAAGATGACGATAAGGGTTCGTTTCCGGGATCAGCGCTGCTTGGCAAACTCGTGGACAGATTTCGCGACACCTGATTAGATTGCCGGTTCCGCCGAACCTTTGTTCTATGGCATTATCACTGAGTTATCTGAAACCAACGAAGTCATGGAGATATAAATGTCAGAATCAACTGAAGAAGCAGTATTAGTCGAACGTCGTGGAAGAGTGATGATTATCACCTTAAATCGACCTGAAGCAATGAACGCAATTAACGGCGCCTTGTCCCACGGTTTACTCAGCGCCGTACAAGAGCTCGATGCGGATGATTCGCTCACAGCGGGTGTTATCACCGGTAATGGTCGCGGGTTTTGTTCGGGCATGGACCTTAAAGCATTTGCCCGCGGGGAAGATATTGGCCCTCTGGGCACATTTGTCCGTGGCGGTTGCAACAAACCACTGATCGCTGCCATTGAAGGTTTCGCCATCGCCGGTGGCTGTGAAATTGCGCTCACCTGTGATCTGTTCGTTGCCTCAAAAGGTGCAAAGATTGGTATTCGAGAAGTCAAGGTTGGACTATTTGCCGCGGCGGGTGGCGTATTCAGACTACCTGCAAGAGTCGGCTACGCAACAGCAATGCAAATGGCAATTACCGGAGAACCTATTACGGCTGAACAAGCTCTAGCATGTGGTTTGTTAAGTGAACTTACCGAGCAAGGTGGCGCACTCGAGGCCGCTATTGCACTCGCAGAAAGGGTTGCGCAGAACGCACCGCTCGCAGTCGCCGCATCAAAAAGTCTGATCCGTGCGGCAGCGCAAGGCATCGAAGAAGACAAACTTTGGGAGATGCAGATACCACTTCAGAAGAAAGTCTTCAGCTCAAACGATGCGAAGGAAGGACCCAAGGCGTTTGCTGAGAAACGTGAACCGAACTGGACCGGAACCTAGTCACTCAGAGAAAAGCCTTGAAGGAACGGGGACTTATACCCGTTCCTTTTTGGTTCGCTTCAGCCCCAGAGCTGATCCTATCCAAGCCCGTCGTCTCGTCTGCTACGATCCTACAACCCCACCATCGCGACGCCGAATGACCAATGTGCTATCACGGGGTATCGTCTTTCCGTCATAGGCAGCGGGAAAACTGGTTAATTTCGGATCGCCATCACCCGGATGCTGAACATTCACAAACAGCGCTTTTCTGTCCGGCGTACTGGCAATACCGGTTATTTCGCACCCAGTGACACCCGATAACAATCTTCGAACATCACCCGTATTAGTATCGGCTACCAACAACTGATTGCAGTGTCCGTCTCGTTGATTTCCATCGGTCATCATAAACAGTCGGCCATCCGGGTCTGCCCAAAGACCATCTGGGCAGCTAAATGAGTGCTCGTCGGCAAGGTGATCCTTTGCCATTAGGAATATGTCCCAAGTGAATGTTGTACCCACTAAATTGTCGCTGTCATGCCAGCGAATAATGTGCCCGTGTGGATTCGGCGCCTGAGGGTTAGCGGCGTTTGGCACGATCCGAGCCTTATTTTTCGTCAGGGAACAGTAGACGTCGCCATTCGGTGCCACGGTAGCCCATTCTGGCCGGTCCATGTCTGTCGCACCGAGCGCAGTCGCCGCCAATCGAGTATTAATAAGGATGTCAGCCTGATCTTTGAAATCTTTTTTCAACGTTGGATTGTCTGCTGTGAGTGGCAACCACTCGCCTGTGCCACCCTCGTCAAATCGCGCCACGTACAACACTCCTTCGTCCAGCGGACTCACCCCCCTCGCGAGCATGTCCTCGTAGTTGCCCGCAGAGACAAACTTATAAATGTGCTCAAACTCGTCGTCGTCACCCATGTAGATCACCACGCGACCATCTTGGCTAACACCGTGTCCTGCACCCTCGTGTTTGATCCGACCCAGCGCCGTTCGTTTAACCGGCACATGATTCGTATCGAAGGGGTCAATTTCCATTACCCAACCAAATCGATTGGCTTCGTTCTGATAGTCTGGATTTGAAAGATCGAAGCGCGGATCAAACCGCTCCCAGTAATAGCGCGCACCGGTTTTACTTAACCCATAACGCGCCTGTCTGGCCGAGGGAGAGAAGTCACCCGTCGCAGCAAAGTAAAGATCAAAGTTCTCTTCGCAGGTGAGATAAGTGTTCCACGGTGTTTGACCATTTGAACAGTTCGCGAATGTGCCGCGATATTCATTGCCAGCATTGTTCATCAAATCAGCGCTCGCTGCTGCGGGTCCACTAAATCGCGTTTTGGTATTCGCGTGGAAGCGCCTGGCGAACTGGCTTTCTACTCTCTGCCACTGGCCGTCTGACTCTGCCACTTCGACAATCGTAACGCCGTGGGCATACTGGGATGTTCGCACGTCTGACAGCAGATTCGGTTCCCGCTTTCCTAGCACCTGCCGGTTACGGCCATATTCATGGTTCAGCGACAGTAGACCCCGCTTACCGTCATCTGAGATTGGAAAATAGGCCATGCCGTCGTGACCAATACCAACTTGCTGAACTTGTGCTGCCTCGATCTGAGGATGTTGAAATTCCGGCCCATCCGGCTGCAGTGAAGTACCCCATGGCACCAGCACCTCGTACTGATAATCCTCTGAAATCACGGGCATCCGGCCCGCGCCAATAGAAAACGGTACAGGCCGAAAGCCAATCAGTGAGCGCTTACCCTCCGCTATAATGTTGTTTCCATTGGTACAACCGACCATATACTGTACTGCAGCGGCCAAGCCGCCTTTGAGAATTGTTCTACGTTGAATCTTTATGATGTTACCCTGATGCAAATTACGCTGTGAATATCTGAAGATGCGTACTCTACCCTGCCGATTAGAATTCCACACCCCGTACTAGGAAATTGCCTCGTTTTATTCAGCAATTAACTACGCACGGTTAAACTCAAGCGACAATCAGAGGCGAATCACCAAAATGAAAACAACGTTAGCTATATCGTCTGGCATAGCGATTTCTCTTTTACTGCTGTTCTCACCACGCATACTTGCTGCAGATTTGAAGATCACTATCGAAGATATTGTCGAGCAGGAAGGCCACATCATTATCGCTGTGCTTTCTTCGGAACAACAATTTGGCGATGAGGCAGCGGCCTCTGCTTCATTAATCACAGCGCCCTTGGGGGAGACCACATCCATCACTCTGCGTGACGTAAATCCTGGCTTTTATGCCATCAGGGTTCTGCATGATGTAAACGGAAATAACAAAATGGACACAAACTTTGTCGGCATGCCCAAGGAGCCGTGGGGGTTTTCGAATAATGCTAAAGGGAAATTCGGTCCGCCTAAATGGTCAGCTGCTCGATTTGAGGTTAAATCGGACACGCAGGCTACTATTAATCTCAACCGATAGGCATGCCCAAACCTCACAAAATCATGCTCGAGAGACTTACTAACTGAGCAACCTATAGAATTGTGAGTTCATTTTTTCATCGATATGTGCTTTCGTACTTCTATTACCTCATGTATTTACTCATGGATTTGGCAGCCGATGGCAATTAAAGCTGAAACAGGCTTCTCGCTTAAAGACCAGTTATTTAATGCACGATCCGTCCGAGTGCTTTCTGACGCGCTTGCAACATCCTTCGCAGAACAACAGACCCAATTCAATCAGGAGCAGTTTGAAAAGTTGGTCCTAGAAAAGTTTCCCACGCTTGAACTCAAACAACGTATCGACTGGATGGTTACAGCGCTTGCGATGCACCTGCCAGAAAACTTTGATGAGGCTCTTAAGATACTTGAGGGTTCACTGCCCGCGCCTCTTGACCCTAACAAAACCGATGACGACTTTGGTGAGTTTATATGGGCAGTACCGGGAGAATTTGTGGCCAGGTTCGGTTGCACCGAGTCGACGCTAACGAAGTCTCTCTCTTTTCTCCGCGAAAGCACCAAACGATTCACCGCCGAAAACTCAATACGGCCTTTTCTTCGTCAATATCCCGCAGAGAGCCTATCTTTTATCAAAGAATGTGCTTTGAGCAACAACTATCACGTTCGCAGACTCGCCTCCGAAGGTATTAGGCCATTTTTACCATGGGCTGAGCGGGCGAACGTAAATCACAATGCCATATTTGAAGTGCTAGAGTTGCTCAAACACGACAACACGCGATACGTCGTACGCTCTGTTGCCAATACGCTAAACGATCTATCAAAACTTGAACCTGAGAGGGTCATTGCCACACTGACTAGGTGGCAAAAACACACAAGTTCAGAGACGCAATGGTTAATCCGGCACGCACTGCGCACATTGGTGAAACGGGATCACCCGGGTGCCCTTGCTCTTCTGGGCTACCCAATCGCACCGGCGTTCAGCGTAAACGCCGTTTCAGTGGCTGAATCTGTGCAGGTGGGTGAAAATCTGATGTACACCTGTGTCATTAAATCGGAGGCAAACCAAAACCTTAAGGTCGCGCTTCGCGTTCACTACCTTAAAGCGAACGCAAGTCATTCACCGCGTGTTTTTGCCGTCAAAGACGTTCAGGCACAAGCAGGAGAGGAACTTCGGGTAAATAAAAAAATCTCGTTTCGCCCGATCACCACCCGAACAATGTATCGCGGCGAACACCATGTCGAGATTGTCGTAAACGGCGTTGCCCGAGGTAAAAGGTCCTTCTTGCTGGCATAGCAATTTCGAACACGAGGAGCGTTAGCGACGAGCCATCACGCTGACATGCTTGTTAGTCAGGGTGCACATCGCTCGAAAAACATTGGAATGCCGGGGTTTGGGCGGGAAATGAATTTCATGCACGATCTCGGCGGGAACTGGCTGGTCAGCCTTATTCATCGTTTTCATGGTCAACGTACTCTTTACCCTGCATCAGCACCTGCGCAATCACCATTCGAGTTTTTAACCCAAAATCTACGCCCAGACCAAGACACTCTCGAAAGGTCCAAACTTCCTGCTCTTCAATTCTTTTTTCTAATTCTTCGTACATCGCGCAATATTCGATGAGATCACCGCTGGATGCAACCCTCAGAGATCAACACCACAACTAAATGCCGGGTAAACAGACAGGAATTGAACTGAAACTGTGCAGGATTTATAGTTGCCTACGCTTTTGAAACAAGTGCTCTCATTTTACGCATCCTGGAAAAAACATGTCCTCACTCAATTTCTGCCCTAAATGCGGTGACCCTATCTCTACTCGACACGATGGCGAACGTGAACGACAGGCATGCGTCGCCGTCGGTTGCGGGTTTATTCACTTCGGAGAGTTCTCTATCGGCTGCGCCGGTGTCGTCACTCGTGAAATCGATGGCGTCACCAAAGCACTGCTAGTCCAACGAGGGCATAATCCATTTGCAGGTATGTGGCAAATTCCCGGCGGCTATGCTGAGCACGACGAGCTACTATCGACCGCCGTCGAGCGAGAAGTTCACGAGGAGTCAAAAGTGATCGCTAGCGTGCATGACGTGCTCGCCTTTCGTCATTCTCTCGGCGGCAGCCGCGGCGGCCCGTCAACCAACATTTACGTCATTTTCCGTCTTAACTACGAATCTGGAGAACCCGCCTTTGATGGTGACGAGATCAGCGATGCCGGTTTTTACTCTCTGGAGGAAATGGAACACATTGAAGGCGTTCAGGGGCTTTCGAAATGGGGCATTCAACAAGCCCTGCAGAATAAGCCGGGCACTGGCCTCTCAATTGGCGCTATCGATGAGCGCAGCAAAGCGGGTGACTGGCAGTTATTTGGCCTGTCATTTTAGTTGCAACGCCTGCAATAAGTCTTCAAACGCAGGTTCCGATTGCCAATCCTTGAAGTCGGAAAGCCGATTAAAGACTTCAGCAGCCGCGTCATGAAACCCACCGGGTAATCCAGCGCTGTCAAACGTGGCTGCTATCTGTTCCATTTCACCCGCAAAACGCCAGGCCTTAGCGGAATTTGTCGTGACTTGCTGCTTGGTGTTATTTGTAAAGGCTTCACCCCATTGCTCAGCCAGCACATCACCTACACCCTCTTTATCTGCAACGGCGAGCACAGCAGCTAGTAATGCTGTCGACCCTTTCGTGAAGGCGGCGAAACACATCTTGAGCGCAGAGGCTGCACCAATGTCACAGCCCGCAACACCCGTAAGTAAGGGAGAGTGCTCGAATAATGCTATCACTTGACTGACGTCGGGACCTGAAAGCCATAATCTGGTGCCGGCTGTAGCTTGCCATGCCGGACCACCAATAATTCCCCCATCAACAATCCTTGCCCCTTTATCATTGGCAATTTCCGCGATCGCTCGAGTTTGTTTCGGAGCAATGGCATTACAGTCAACATAGGTGCCTTTGAAATCCAGAGAAAATACCTGGCTCGCCAACGACAAGGCACTGGCGGGGGGACAAACACTCAAAATTAGCTCGCTTTCATTGACCAGCGCGGCGAACGAATCCACACGAGTCAAACCTGCTTTTTCAGCCCGCATGCGAGTCGCATCACTTCTCCCCTCTGACGCCCACAACACTTCATCTACGTTGGTTAACGCAGCAGCTCCTACTGAAGCCCCCATCGCGCCAGGGTTGAGCAAACCTACAACTGTCATCTCTTAATGCCTCTTTCTCGGACTTGGTGGTCACCTTCGAACTTTGTGTTTAACCATAGCAAATAAGTAACCTCCCCAGACAGTCAAAGAGGCACGAGGGCACCCAAGCGAAAATCATCAAACGGGATACTTTGCATACCCTCTGGCAACAGCAACCATCAGAGACGACGTAAAACGAACCATTGTGTGCAGCATTGAAAGCATTTGGGCAGCCGTCGTATTACTTTCTGTGGCTCGCCATCTCCTTATCGATGCCACTTGCATCGAAAACCCGATTCGGTGCACAGTAGGTTTTTTAACAGGCGTTTCTGAAATATCATTTTGCTATCGAGCGACCTTGGCAGCATTCTTTACCGCAAGTCTTTCGCTCGCAACACTCGAGGGTCATTTATGGAAACTTTTGCGTATACCCAACGCCTTGCAACTTTAGGGCTATTACTCTTTGGTCTATCCTCACCAACATTCTCGCAACAGGTATTCGAGGGCACACATGCCGTCTCACCGCTCTTTCAAGGTCAAACAAGAGCCCCGCTCGCATTAAAAAGCCCAACCTTCAATGTCATCGAATTCGTCACGAGCTTACACCGACCCTGGGCGATGGTGCACATGCCAAATGGCAAGATGATGGTTACAGAGGTGCCTGGGCGCATCAGAATTATCACAAAAAAAGGTTTCGTCTCCGAGCCTATCGATGGCGTGCCGGCAGTTCGAGCATGGGGATCTCGCGGCCTAAATGACATTATTCTCGACCCGAATTTCGAAACGAATCGGAAACTTTATTTTTCCTACCTTGCACCCCCAGCCGATGTAGAAAGCGACAACTCCGACAACCGCTACAAACAATTTGCAGAGGAACGACTTGAGTGGAACAAGCTTTCGCGGCAAGAGAAAAACAAACAACCCTGGGGGACTTGGCGAGTTGCTAGTGCCACTCTTGCAGAAAATGAACGCAGTATCTTCAACGTGAGAACAATTGTTGAAACAACACCGAGCAGAATGGCTTTTGACAAAAGCGGTAAGCTACTGATCACAACACAGCGAAAGAGTCCGATGGGCGAGCAAGATCTCAAGGCAAGCTTTGGTATGATTTTGCGTCTTAATACCGATGGGTCAGTACCTGATGACAACCCGTTTATTGGCAACGACGAGATTAATGATATGGCCTACGCCGTGGGCCTACGCAATTCAAACAGTCTAGAATTGAATCCTGCAACCGGCGATTTTTGGGTTGCCGACCAGGGTGGAACAGCTGGTGATGAGATAAATGTCATTGCAGCTGGTAAAGATTATGGCTGGCCTTCTGTATCCTATGGCCGTATGGGGGGCACCAAACCCGTGGGCACTGGCATGACCACAAAACAGGGCACAGTTCAGCCAATTTACTACTGGAGCCCTGTTTCGATGGCGCCCTCAGATATGATGTTCTACACCGGTGACATGTTTCCCAGCTGGCGCGGCAACCTGTTTCTAACCGGTTTATCTTCAATGCACCTAGCCAGACTTGAACTTCAAGGTGAGCACGTTACAGGCGAAGAAAGATTGTTGGACGAACCCGGGCACAGGCTTCGCCATGTCAGTCAGGGTCCGGACGGCGCTATTTATGTCATAGAAGATATGCCAAACACCAGAATTCTCCGAATCTCTGCACCCACCGGAGAAAGCGAGTAGTCAAACCACCAACTTCATTAACAGCAAGAGCGAACAATATGAATGCATACGAGCAGGACCAATCTTTCGCAGAGATCAATGGCGTATCACTGCACTACTCACTGGCAGGTGATGAAACGAAACCTCTGCTAACACTGATCAACATGGCGAGCCACAATCTAACATGTTGGGAAATCGTACTCGATGGGCTCCTGCAGCACTACAGAGTGCTACGGTTTGATATTCGTGGCACGGGCAAGAGTGGCTGGGGCGCTGATACTGACTTTACTTTTTCACAATATGCTGACGACCTCGCGGGGCTTATGGATGCGCTCTCACTGCCACCCGCTTTTGTCCTAGGGGTCGCCTATGGTGCTCGTACCGCCGCACAATTTGCATTACGACATCCAAAAAAGCTCACGGGTCTGGGACTGTTCGACGTTTCATTGACGCCACCTGTGGAACAAACGGGTCAGCGGGCGCTGGGCGCCCAAGCAAGAACAATGCTTGCTGAGGCTGGAGAACCAAGCGTCGAGCTGCAGAAATACTGGCGATTCTACGAAAACCGGGACGCCGCGCTTAAAACACACACCGCGCATCAGGGTGAGCCTGATATGTCTGAAAAACTCGGGGAACTGAGTGTTCCCGTCTTGGTCGTTTGCGGTCGACAGGATATGAATCTTGCGGAAGCACAGCGTATCGCAGATAACATTCCAGATTCAGACTTCCGAATAATGGAGATGACCGGTCACAGCTCACCTTTCTACAGACCCGGGCTCTTTACCAGTATTGTTACGGAATTTAAAACGAAGCTTGCAAGCTAGCGGACAGCGGTCAGCACCGCTTTTGGAACCTTGAGAGGGAAATATGACAGGCGCGTTAACAGGCATTCGAATCATCGAGTTTGGCAGGTTCATCGCCGCACCCTATTGCTGCCAGTTGCTGGCGGATGCTGGCGCAGATGTCATCAAGGTAGAACCGCTTATCGGCGATGATGCTCGACGCAACGGAGCAAAATATACAAGCAGCGAAGGACAACAATTTCTCAACAAAAACAGGAACAAACGATCTATCGCCTGCGACATATCCGATCCAGTGGTTATCTCCGCTCTCAAGAAGCTCATAAGCAAGGCCGATGTCGTCGTTGCAAACTTTCGACCGGGACAGGCTGAAAAACTCGGATTCGACTATCCGACACTGCAAACAATTAATCCAAAACTTATCTATGCCGAAAATACGGGGTTTGGTCCTAGCGGCCCGCTTGCAAACACCGCCGGCATGGATATGGCATTACAGGGCTATTCCGGATTGGCACCTTTGACACCCAACGGGCCCTTGCCTCTGGCAGACCCGATAATCGACTACAGTGCCGCCATGCTAATGGCATGGGGCATCTCCACCGCATTGTTTCATCGCGAAAGAAAGGGCGAGGGACAAAAGCTTGATGTATCGCTGCTTCAGGCATCTCTTGTGTTACAGAACAACAACATAAATGCTGTCGCAGCGCATGATGGAAACCGCGTCGAATTCGCGAACTATCTCAAAGATGCCTTTACCCAAGGCGCGTCATGGGAAGACGTCTTAGCTCGCCAGTCTCAATCAAACCCAATAGGCATCACCGCAGCATATTACGGTTTCTTTCGCACCGCTGACCAGATGCTCTGTCTCGGCGCAGGCGGCTCCGTTGTGCAAAAAAGATTGTTGAAGGTGCTGGGATTAAGCGATCCGCTACTGGAGACTGAAGGTTATCAGCCTGACGATGCGCAGCGACATGTAAGCGCACAACGCACGCTGGTCGAACAAAGGCTCATGCAAGAAAAACTTGAGCATTGGATGCCGCTGCTGCTTGCTGCAGACGTACCGGCGAGCCGTGTCAACCTGAAAGCTCAGCTACTGGATAATGAGCAGGTACTCGCGAATCATTACCTTAGCCAGATGTCACACCCGGTGGTAGGCGACATCACTGTGGTGTCACCACCCGTACAATTTTCAAAAACCAGCCTTGAAATTCGTATGCCGAGCCCGACGCTGGGCCAACATAGCATCGAAATTCTTGAGGAAACGGGCATTCCCAAAGACGTTATTGAATCGTTAGCGCAAAACGGAAAAATCAAAAACACAGAGTAAACTATCATCGCCGCATGTACTCTGTAACTTTAGTTTTAAAACTCCACAATCAAATCGATCAAGGACCTGCTAATGAACACAGAAGTTGATGACAGAAAACTACGTAGTCTCTCCTTTAAAGTGTGGAGCTACAAACAAGGCGAGATGGTCTCACTCATGATTCATCTCGGCGACCGGCTTGGCCTCTATAAAGCCATGTCTGGAGAGGGCTTGCTAAGCGCAGCGCAGCTCGCAGATAAAACCGGCTATCAAGAACGTTGGTTACTCGAGTGGCTTAGGGGACAGGCGGCAGCACAGCTTCTTGAATATCACAAACCAGATCTCTTCGAGCTCACGCAGGAAGGTGCGCTTTTGCTTGCGACTGAAGAGACCGGTACTCACTTCGCTGCGGGCGCATTTACCGGCGGGGTGCCACCTGAGACCATTGATAGTTTGGCGGAAGCCTTCACGACAGGCATTGGCCTTAGCTACGAACAGCTTGGCTCTAATGCTGCCCACCGAACTGAGAGAATGCTCGCACCTTGGGTAAGAGAAGCACTGGTGCCACAGATTATTCCTGCACTCGAGGGCGTAAAAGAGAAACTTGAAAATGGCGCATTGGTTGCAGACGTCGGCTGCGGTGGAGGACTCACCCTGACCACAATGGCAGCCACTTTTCCTAACACCGAGTTCCACGGGTTCGATCCTAATTCCCATGCCATCGCAAACCTTAACGATCGATGCAAAACACTTGGTTTGACCAATGTAAAAGGATTCGTCGCGGGTGGTGAAAGCTTACCGGCTGAGCCTACCTACGACTTCATGCTCAGCTTTGACTGCATCCATGACATGACACGGCCAATGGATGTTATTCGTGCCGTGCGCGGCAGCCTAAAACCAGACGGCACTTGGCTGATTAAGGATATTCGGAGTCACGCAGATTTTGAGAAGAACATGGAAAATCCATTGCTCGCAATGTTCTACGGCTTTTCGATCTCAGCCTGTATGTCGTCTGCGCTGTCAGAGCCCGGCGGCGCTGGATTAGGTACCTTAGGCTTCAATCCTCAGGTGGCAAAAGAAATGACAGCAGAGGCGGGCTTCACGCGATTCAGCGAGCATGACTTTGGTGAAGCTGCCAACCTCTACTATGAAGTCCGCCCCTGATCTGGCACAAGCTGTAAACCAGCGGAAGGCTACCCTAGCGCACGCTCAAAAGTGTGCAGCAATCGGCTCCAAGCTCGCTCCGCTTGTTTTTCGTCGTAAACCCGGGAGTCCGGGGGACACCAGCCGTGCATTGCGCCTTCATAAACTTCAATTTCCGCTTTCAATCCATGGTCAGCAAAAGTCTTACGCAGAACTTCTTTATCGTTCGGCGCTCTCTCATCATCGTTCGCAGCAACGGCGATGAGCAAGTCGGCTTTCATGTCTTTGATTAGCAGGTGCGGACTAGATGCGTCGTTAGTTACGAGCCCGCCACCGTGAAAAGATCCTCCTGCCCCAATCCGTTCGGGTACCGCAGCCGCAGTACGCATCACCATTGGACCTCCCATGCAATAGCCCGTTGTCCCGATTTTGCGCTTAAGATCAACTGATCTCTGTGCATCTAGATATGACACGTAAGCTCGTGCATCGGTGACATTCGTTTCAGCAGACAGTGCACGATAATAAGGCATCACCGTGTTTCTTGTTTCGGCATCCTGAAAACTTGCCCCAGATTCAATGACAGGTGATCTTGCGCTTCGATAATAGGGATTAACAACCAACACGGAGTAGCCAGATTTAGCCAATCTTTCCCCCATTAACCTGAATGCCGGTCGTAATCCGAGTATATCGGGCCAAATAATGACGCCGGGATGCGTTCCCTTGGCTGGATGCACAAAGTAGCAATCGGACAAACCGTCTGGCGTCTCTACCATGACATCACTACCAACTACCTCAAGCGCATGGGTAACAGGAGGCAGCATTAGCATTGCCGCGGCGCCGGCCGCCATCTTGTTGAATGCTCTCCGACCCATTTTTGCTTTTCGAGCCAAATAGTCAGCACTTTCAATCACCGTATCTTCATCACACATATTCTCGCACTCTAATTCACTAGCCGTTAAATTTTCGTTTACGATCGCTCGAGCCAACGCTCGGTGTCAGCCGCAATATTACTCTGGCACTTTACGCTGACCCCATATATCTTACCTACTCTTCTGAGATCAGGATATTACCATGACAAAACTCTGGAGCCCTATCTGTGAGCGGCTCGGCATTGAACATCCGGTTTTTGGTTTCGCCCACGATGTGCAGGCTGTCGCGGCTATCACTAATGCCGGCGGATACGGTGTTTACGGCGCCACCCGGCGGTTTCCCCATGAAATTAAAGAAGAGCTCGCGGCAATCAGAAAATTAGTTGGGGACAAAGCCTTCGGCGTTGACCTGGTGCTACCGCCGGGTATGCCCGAACACAACTCTCGAGAAGCCATTGAGGCTGAAATACCGGCAGAGCACAAAGCTTTCGTGGACAAGCTGATCGACAGGTTTCAAGTACCCGCCGCCACCCAACCGGGCATGCGCACACGCTTTATTAGATCAACAGAAATAGAGGAAGAGCAAATACAAGCCGTGCTGGATTCATCGGTCGACATGTTTGCCTGCGGCATCGGTGCTCCGGCGCATGTCATGCAAGCTGCAAAGGAAAGGGGCAAAACGACACTCGCGCTCATCGGCAGCCCTCACCATGTACAAAGGGCAATCGACGCTGGCGTCGAAATATTGGTCGCTCAGGGTTATGACGCTGGCGCACACACAGGGCCTATCGGAACCTATTCTCTGGTGCCGCAGATCGTCGATGCAGCAGGTGATACACCGGTGCTGGTTGCCGGTGGCGTTGCAACCGGCCGACATATTGCGGCGGCACTTGCGATGGGGGCACAGGGTGTCTGGATGGGGACGGCCTGGTTACTATCGCAAGAACACCAAGGACATATGCACCCAGTAAACACCGAAAAACTGATGGCAGCGGGTAGTGGTGACACGGTAATTACCCGATCTGAGTCCGGCAAAACCTTTCGTCAGGTCCGCACAGGATGGAGTCAGGCATGGGAAGCCGAGGATGCCCCTGCCCCACTGAAAATGCCCTATCAGGATGTACTGGTAGGAGATCTGCTGGGGGCGATTGAAGAACACGACATTGAGCCACTCATTCACTCCGGTGCAGGCCAGAGCATTGGATACTTTAATGAGGTAAAACCGGTCGCAGATATTATGAATGAGTTGGTCAGAGACACCATCGAAAGCCTAAAAAATCAATCTGGCTTTCTTCGCTAACAAACTGTTTAGGTCGCAAGGAACACTAATAAATTGTCAGGCTCACTCGCCCCGCTGATCAATCGTGATTTCCGATACCTGTTATTGGGATTTGCTATCGGTCAGATGTTGATGCCATTACAATTCATCACGCAAATTCTTTGGGTGCAGCACTACGCACCGCCTGAAATCTGGCTCATTCTCGTGGCATTCATCGCGACCAGTCGAGGCATAGGCGCGCTGACTTTCGGGCTTTACGGGGGCGCTCTCGCAGATCGATACAACCGAAAAAACATCTTACTGGCGATTCTATCGCTACAGGTCATCACCACAGCAGGTATAGCCTTGTTGATGTTGTACAGCGTTGGCGACAGCATTGGGTTTACCGTTTTCTTTCTACTGACCTTCCTGAGTTCGGGACTGCAAAGTATTGATGGTCCGACGCGCCTCGCTATATTGCCAGATGTGCTAGGACCAGAATTAACCCCCGCCGGCATGTCACTCAATCAAGTCGCAGGGCAAATAGCCATGCCCCTTGCGATGCTATTCACCGGCGTGCTCATAGACGGGCTTGGTTTTGGCGGCGCTTATTTGTTCAGCATTGCAGGCCTGATTCTTTCCATCATCTGTATCACGCTGATGTCATATGCGCCGCATGAAGAACAAATATTAAAAGCTAGCCAAAGGTATGGTCTTGGTGAAGCCTTTAACGATGTAAAAATGGGTTTACAGTACGCAAAAGGTCACACTGTCATTCTCTGGGTAATCATTTTAATCGTCGCGATGATGAGCTTCGGTTACCCGGCCACAGCGAGTCTTGGGCCCACCTGGGTCACAACAGTTGTTGGCGTTGAAATCGCTGACATGGGGTATGTCGTGATGTTTTGGGGAGTTGGGTCGCTCATCGCTGCAATGCTAATGACTAAATTTGCATCAGTGAAGCAGCGTGGAGTGATGCTGGTCGTTGGCGCACTGATATTTTCGTTTTCTTTTGTTGTTTTCGTTTCCGATCATACGCCAATCAATGCCATCATCGGCAATCTTGGATTAGGCATAGGCATGACGACCACCATGGTTTCTAGCACGATACTGATCCAACACTTAGTGCCTAATGAATTCAGGGGGCGAATCATGAGCATATTCCAAATGAACATGGCTTTTGCCCAGCTCATGACGATGCCCGTCGCACTACTCGGTCAATGGTTAACTCTTCCTGTATTGTTTCCTTTGTTAGCTTTCACAACGCTCATGCTAGTGACTCTCATCATCATTACTCAGCCTCAAGTAAGGCGTGCCAAAGTCACCTAGCGCCGGGCAAACAGAACTCAATCAGACGCGACTAGAAAGTCTTTTATCAGTCTAGCTTTTCGCAGACTTACAACCTGCCCAGCGTTAACACACCAACAGTTACTCAACATCTGATCAACAAAAGTCACCATTGCTAAATGTACTCGGTCATATCCAGTGACATGATGAAACGTCTCTAGTCTCTCATCCAATACCGACATTATTTCCTTGTTAGATACATCGATCAATGCGCCAGCATCAGCAATCTCATCTTCGATAAAATTCTGGATAAACCTGCCACACTCCATTATCTTTGGCCCGATAACCCCTTTAGGATCAATCGCGATCCAACCGGCTACCTCATCATGCAACATGTTCTCGTGGTGCAAATCACCGTGCAAAAGGAATGTTTCTGGATGCATCATTTTTATCTCCAAGTACAAAGACTCTGCCAAATCAATCAAACAGAGGAACTCATCATTATCGTTCTTTTCGTCTCTGCATTGATCGAAAGCCCTACTCAACCATGCATCCCATGTGGGCAGACCTTCGATGGCTTTCGCAGGTCTGGGTAACTTATCGATCAACTCGCTGCCTATCTGTGAACGCGTCAGCTCATTTCTTTTCGCTCGAAAATCGTGTTCTCTTAGGTTCTTACCCGGGCATATTCGCTCCATCAGTAAAGCACCGGATTTTTCGTCCCAGTCGACAACACGCACGGCGTAACGGCCCCCGTAACAACGCAAAGTGAGCAGCTCTGTTTTTTGCTCCGGATGAGGAAAACCAACCTTTAGCACGACGGGTTGCCCCTCGCGAGTTTTAGCATAGTGAATGACATTAATTGGCAACCCTGCCGATGCAGTACCTAGCAGTGTTAACCCCCAACGGCTGACACAATCGGCCATTAAAGATGGATATTCTTCTACCCATTGCTGACCAGAAGACTCGAACTGCGTGACAATTGCGTGGCTTTTTTTTAGCTGTAGCTCGTACATTGAGGCAACCTGTAAGTTTCAGCATCATAGCGCACAAAGGCTTGCGTGCTTAAATAGCGACTCAAACTCGCCGTCGCTATATTTTTATAGCTCATCGGGCTCAGAGTTTGTACGATGATTGTCGCGTTTGACATCACTACCGATGATCGCCCTAAAACAGGACCTGATATGAGTAGCTGGGAGCTAATAGATACTGCCGCCATTCCAAATAACGAAGGAGAGCTACGTCTATTCAAACGCAATCATGAATTTGTGATAAGGATTAAAAGTACGCCAGGCGATCTGATGAGCAGCCGAACGCATGGTTCCGAGGATGCGCTAGGGGAATTAGCGTGCCAGCCCTTTGCAAAAAAACAATCGGCAGCTGTGCTTATTGGCGGACTTGGCATGGGGTTCACGCTGGCCACTGCGCTGGCAACTCTGCCTCGTGAAGCGAGCGTCACTGTTGCAGAACTCGTTCCTGGCGTCGTGAAATGGAACCGAGAGTTAGTTGGGGCGTTCGCGGGTCACCCGCTGAAAGACAAGCGGGTCAGGATATTGGAAGCAGATGTCGCGGATTTGATTCAGCAGCACCCTCGTGCTTATGACGCTATTATGCTCGATGTAGACAACGGTCCAGAAGGACTGACGCACCCACAGAATAATAACTTGTACTCTGTTGATGGCATAAAACTAGCGCGCAAAGCGCTCAAAACCTCCGGCATACTCGCCGTGTGGTCAGCTTCGCCTTCGAGCAAGTTCACAAACTTGTTGAAAAAATCTGGGTTCGCGGTTGAGGTGAAGCATGTGCGCGCGCACAAGGGAAAAGGTGCGCGTCACATTATCTGGGTGGCAAAAAAACAAGGACATTAGCTGTTCATACACGATGGAAGTAACAATACGAGCAAACTTTCAGTTACACTTTTAATGATACGTTATCTTGAAAAAAATCAGGGACCCATATGAAATCGACACTTGTGAGCGAGACACCAAGCACACTGCCCTCTGACGACGACCACCCTTACCGAACAGGTCCATGGCAACCCAACATGCGGGAATATGATGTCATTGAACCGAAGGTTTCAGGCGAGATCCCCTCTGATCTAAACGGTATCTACATTCGCAACACGGAAAACCCTGTACACGATTCACTCGGCCGCTATCACCCTTTCGACGGAGACGGCATGTTGCATTCAATCGCCTTTGAAAATGGTCACTGTGAGTATCGTAATCGATTCATAGCGACTGATGGCCTCGCAGCGGAAAATATGGAAGGCAAACCTCTCTGGGCAGGGCTACGAGAGCGACCAGATAAATCATTGCGAGATGGTTGCGGCGCCAGAACCAGACTCAAAGATTCCTCCAGCACTGATGTTGTTGTACACGGTGGCGTCGCTGCAACCAGTTTTTATCAGTGCGGCGATATCTATGAGATGAATCCGTTGACACTTGAACCCCACGGTAAAGCAGCTTGGGTCAACGATGTGACGCCGGGTTGGGGAGTCTCTGCACACACGAAGGTCGACGAGGCGACGGGAGAAATGTTGTTTTTTAACTATTCAACTCAGGCGCCTTACATGCATTACGGCGTGGTCGACAACAACAGGGAACTGGTTCATTACATTCCGGTTGAGTTGCCCGGCCCGCGCCTGCCTCACGACATGGCTTTCACAACGAACTTCGCGATTTTAAACGATTTGCCATTGTTCTGGGATGACGAGGCATTAAAACAGGGTGCCTATGCTGTTCGGTTTCATAGACTGCCAAGTCGTTTTGCCATCGTGCCTCGACGAGGAAGACCAGAGGACATCATTTGGTTCGAGGCAAAACCCGCCTATGTGTTGCACTGGATTAACGCGTTTGAGCAGGGTGATGAAATAGTTCTCGATGGGTACAAGCAGGATCCTGAAAAAGGGAGTGTCACCCACGGCCTGCCGGATGGACTTAAACCTTTCACGATACTCGATATAAATGCGATCGGTGCACACGCCTATCGTTGGCGTTTTAATCTGAAAACTGGCGCCGTCACCGAGGGACCACTAGAAGAGGCACTATCAGAATTTGGCATGATTAATCCAAAATTCGCAGGCAAACCGTACAAATATTCTTGGGCAATGACGACTAAACCCGGATGGTTTCTCTTTGATGGCCTTGTTCGACTTGATGCAACTACGGGACAACGCCAGCAGTACAAATTCCCTGAGGGAGTTTTCGCCAGCGAAAGTCCGATGGCACCTTCACCCGGCGGAGCCGAAGAGGACGACGGTTACGTCATTACCTACACAACAAACATGAACACCGATAGCTCTGAGTGTCAGATATTTGATGCCAAAAACATTGAAACAGGCCCCGTGGCCAGTATTGAACTACCCCAACGCATTTGTGTTGGTACGCACAGTTACTGGTCAAGCGCTCACAATAAAAGCTAGGGTGTAAATACCACCTTCACTGCTTCGTCAGCCAGCAATTGCGTTTCGTAGGCATTGCTCGCTTGCTCTAATGAGAATTGATGACTGACGAGAGGCATTCGATCTATTTTCCCAGCCCGTATCAGCTCTGAAGATTCTATAAATTCTTCCATCGTCCACGCCCAAGACCCAAGCAGCTGCAGTCCTTTTCGGACCACAACATTATAGTCAATGCTGACATCCTGCTCGTACACGGCAACAACAACCACTCTGCCATTGACACTCGCAATTGACAGCGCCTGTTCCAGAACGCTTTTACCCTTAAAGTTTTTCCCCATACCCGCGCTATCGTATACGGCATCTACCTTTCCATCGACCGCATCAACAAGACCAAGTTGCTCTGACTCTGTAAGCGCGAGAATTTCTTGTACAGCATCTACTTCTCGTGCATTTATTGTCATGTCGGCACCCAGCTCTTTTGCCTTGGCTAGGCGCTTGTCGGACAGGTCAACCACAATGACCTTCGCCGACGATCTAGCTTTGATACACTGTAAAATGCCTAGCCCTATAATCCCTGCGCCCATCACCACATGCGTTTCCCCATCCTGCGCGTTACCGAGATTCGCCGCGTGTAAGGAAGTTGCCAACGGCTCGGTCGTCGCTGCTTCAACAAAACTTACACTATCGTCAAGGTGCACGATGTTTTTGGACATCTCGGCTGACAGTTTCACGAACTCGGCATTTCCACCCATACCTACCGCTATGACTCTGTCGCCAATACTCACACCGGGGACGTCACCACACACATCCGCCACTTCACCGCTGAACTCGTGTCCCATTACTCTGCCAGATTCAATCGGGCTACCAAGGTCGAGGAACATACCATGACGATAGGTGTGCAAATCAGAGCCACAGATACCGCATGCTTTAACTCGCAACAACACCTCACCCTCGCTCAACTCGGGCCTATCTATCTCTTCAAAACGCACATCCCTTGGACCGTGAAAGACTGCTGCCTTCATCTTCTTTACTCCTGCTGACTCATATCCCGAGCAAGGGACATGAGTGAGTTGATATTGTTAATTGAACACCGGCTCATCGAACCATTTAGTGAAGCACTTTCGAGTCTTCGAATTTACCGTCACCCTGTTTCTCTCGATCACCAATGATGATCTCATCACCTGTTAGCGTTATCTCCATAAAATCATGCGCTATCGTTAGCGGGCCATCGTAATAGGGTCTCGTTGACTTCGCTAAATCTTCAGCCGTGGTGCCGGGAGGAATAATATGGGAATAGACGGCCATCTTCGGCTTGGATTTCGCGAATACCAAACCCACTTCTTCCGGTGTCGAATGGACGCTAAGACTCACATTTGCCAAATTAGCTTCAGGCGTTGCTCCGGGGGAAGGCACTTGCACCTCATGAATCAACAGATCGACGCCTTGGCCATGTTTGAGAATGGCGCTTTGTGGCGAGGTTTTTGTATCTCCTGAGAAGAGTACTGAATGCCCCTTATAATCAACACGATATCCCAGCGTCTCCCCGCGCAAGCCAAGCAATGCACGCGTTTTCAAATCAACGGGCATATGTTCGACTTGAAAAGCGGTAATTCTTAACCCCTGTTGATCAAAGATAACGCCCTCTGAGACCTCTTTCACAACAAGTTCACTACCTTCGATTGGCACCCCAACCATTACTCGATAGTCGATATCCCATTGGTAGGCCTTTTGAATATGCGACATCATGGCTTTAATACCGATCGGCCCCTGTATGACCAGCGGCACTCGCCTGCCAAACAGCCAACCGCTCAACCAGGCACTGGGAATGCTAACGGTATGATCAAAATGAAGGTGCGTAATGAGCACATGGTCGACGCCAGAAATCGCCTCGAAACCGCCTGCCTCAAACAGCCGCTCCCGCATGCCAGGACCCGCGTCTACGAGAATTTTATGGTCACCTGCTTCGATTAGAATACTCGGACCGTATCTTTCAATTGAGGGTCTTGGAGCGCCTGTGCCAAGAAAGGTGAGCTTCATAACGTCGTTGTTCGCGCCAACCACGTGCTTTTCAGCTGCGGCCTTGTTCACCAAGCTGAACGCGATCAGTACCACCAAAGAAATTACAGATTGGCGCATCATTCTTTACCTTATCCTTACAATCTTATCATCGCTACCAAATCACACTCTCGGTACTATATGATAATCAATTAGCGCCTAACAACTATTCCATACTGAGAAAATAGATCAATCAAATGAGAATTGCCTTTATTTCAGACTTGCACTCTTGTCTCAGCTCGCTCGAGGATGTTCTTTTGGATTGTGACCAAAGGGGCGTTGACAAGATTTACTGCCTTGGCGACGTTATTGATATGGGTCCAGAACCAGAGCAAGTGATCGCAAAACTTCGAGGCTTGAATATCACGACCATCAGAGGCAATCATGATTCACTCGATGAGAACCCGGAACTTCCTTTCCTCAGGGACATAGAAGACTGGACCAGAGCGCAACTAACTGAAGATTCATACCAGTGGCTTCAGTCTTTGCCTACCATCTTAATTGAAGAAGTAGAGCAAGTTCGTTTGTTGATGGTGCACGGTTCGCCTGACGCAATTACCGAGGGGTTGCTAGCGGAAACACCTTCGGAAAAAATCAATGCCTGGCTGGAGCAACATGATGCCAATATCATTTTAGCCGGACATACCCATGTTCCTCTTGTTCGCCATTTGCGCGCCGGTATCGCCGTGAACACCGGCAGCACATCGATTCCATTTGCAGAGGCGAATGTGATTCCGCCAACGGGACTGCCATATTCTGACTACGCGATTTTAGAGATACGTGGCGGCATCTCGAGTGTCGAACAAATTCGTATACCGATGAATTACGAGGCATTGTTGAATGCCGTTGAAAAAGTAAAAATGCCGCATGCAAGGGCCTTTATGGGTACGTGGCAACGATAGACCTCGATCTTATTCGACTGGCGTACGTCAAAGCTGATACAGTCTAAGCTCTAGTGACAACATTTGTACGACACTCTTTCAAATATGTCTGAAGCCTCAACAGCAAATACAATCTACTCACCTCGCTATCGCAATTACGCACTAGCTATACTGTTTCTGGGCTATGTCGTTAACTTTATTGATCGCTCGATATTATCTATTCTGCTTGAGCCTATTAAAGAAGAACTTTTGTTGTCAGATACCGAACTGGGGCTGCTTGGGGGACTGGCTTTTGCCATGTTCTACGCCACTCTTGGTATACCAATAGCATCTTTGGCGGACCGCTGGAGCCGGACCAAAGTTCTGGCAATATCCATGGTTGTGTGGAGCGCGATGACAGCACTGTGCGGTGCTGCCAACAACTTTCTTATGTTGTTGTTAGCGAGAATCGGCGTCGGCGTCGGCGAAGCTGGGGCCAGTCCACCTTCACACTCATTGATCTCTGATTACTTTCCAATTGACAAGCGCGCAACCGCCTTATCAATTTATGCCCTTGGCATTCCCTTCGGGTCAATGGTGGGTAATTTTGTCGGCGGATGGGGCGCAGCAGAACTCGGTTGGCGCATGACTTTCCTACTCGTTGGATTACCAGGTATTTTCGTCGCTGGTATCATCGTTACAACTCTCCGCGAACCACCCCGCGGCATGTCTGAAAGCGCGGAAGTAAAAGCAGCTGCCGCCAACAATTCAGAACCTGCGCCTGCATTGAAGGACGTATTCAAATTTCTATGGACGCGCAAGTCTTTTAGGCATATCGGATTTGCCGCCGGTTTACATGCCTTTGTAGGCTATGGCGCAGGCGTTTGGAACGCCCCTTTCTTGATTAGGAGCCACGAAATGCCAATTACCGAGGTCGGTTCATGGCTGGCCTTGATATCCGGCATCGGCGCCATCGGTACATTTGCTGGAGGCTATCTCGGCGATAAATTCAGTGACTGGACCGATGATCGCCGCTGGTATTTGTGGATCGCTGGCATTTCAACATTGGTCATGGTGCCGTTCCAATTTACAGCCTATTTATACGAGGGAATCTGGGCCGTCATTCCTGCACTCGCTGTTGTATCTATTTTGGGCGGGATGTATCTCGGTCCCTCATTTGCAATGACCCAAGCGCTCGTAACTTTAAGAATGCGTGCCGTTGCATCAGCGATCCTGTTATTCATGCTCAACATTATCGGTATGGGCCTTGGCCCGTACTTCGTCGGCATTGCAAGCGACCTGCTGAATCCCAGCTACGAGATCGACTCCTTGCGCTATGCACTCTGTCTCTGCGTGTTGGCGAATTTGTGGGCGGCAATACACTATCTTCTCGGTGCTAAAACGCTGCGTGAAGATCTAGAGTCTACTGAAGCACTGATGCTAAAAAACGCCTGACCTATTTCTATAACTTCACCAAAACTTCTCGAGGACGCATGAACAAAACAATAAAAATATCACTCCTTGTACTCACACTCATTGCCGGTATTGTCATTTTGGTCGCGCCCATCGGTCCTATGCCGGGGATATTCATTGGCGGAACAGAGACACCTGTGCCAGATAGTTGGGGAGACATTGCGGATCGGGACGAAATACATCTGCGGGTCCCGGGCACTATTCCGCGCGTTGTTATTATCTGGGTCGTAGAATTTGGTGAAGCGCTGTATGTCGTCGGCAGTCAAGACAGTGGCTGGGTCAAGATGATTGGCGACGGCGCTAAGGTACAAATGAGAGCAGGTGACAATACATATCTCCTGACTGCAGAACCACTGACGTCCGAATGGGCACCCGTTGTCACGGCTTATGCTGACAAATATCGGCCTAATTATCCCGATATCGTTAACAGCTTTCCCTCAATAGATGCCGCGAACAGATCCTTTAGCGTCTTTAAGTTAAACCATTAGCCACATCACACGTCGATGTAACGGTCATTGCGGTTGCCGAGATATACCTTGATCCGAATGCTGAACTCATTAGGTAAGATCCTAGTGTAGTTTTAGCACCTTTGGGTTGCTTCGCTTCTGGTACTTGGTCTACCGGCGATGGAAGCCTAATCGCAAAAAACGATAAACTTTATGACATCTAAGCAAAAAAGAATGCCAACTTTATGGACCGCGCTGCTGCCAATAAGCGCGACAATGGCCATCTTGATGTATCACATTTTTTTCAATCAGGGGGCTCCTCACATACCCCTTATAATCGGCATATTCTTGACGACGCTATTTGGTCTGGCGCACAACTACAGCTGGAGCGAAATGCAGCAGGGTATGATCGCCAACATCACTATCTCTGTGCCCGTGCTTGGTATCATGCTGACGGTTGGTATGACAATCAGCACTTGGATTCTGTGCGGCACAGTACCCTTTCTAACAAAGCTTGGTTTAACAATCCTTACACCTGCCGCTTTTCTACCCGTGACTTGTGTTTTATGTGCCTTGGTTTCCGTCTTTACCGGCACATCTTGGGGTACCGTGGGTACTTTGGGACTTGCGCTTCTGGGTATTGGCGAAGGAATGGGAGTGCCAATTCACTTTACCGCAGGGGCTGTGGTTTCGGGTGCCTGGTTTGGCGATAAAATGTCTCCCCTATCTGACACGACAAATTTCACCGCCGCTATCGTCGGCGCGGACCTCTATGCCCACATCCGTAATATGCTCCCTAGTACGATTCCTGCCATGGTCATAGCACTCATTTTGTACTCAATCATTGGCGCAGAATTTCGCCACAATATGATACAGGGAAGCGAGATCCAAAATCTCTCGACTCAACTAAGCCAGACGTTTTCTCTAAACATTGCCGTGCTCATACCGCCGCTGGTAATTTTGATAACAGTGGTGCGTAAAATGTCTGCTCTTCCAGGTATTTTTCTCGGTGTGGTTGCCGCTGGCTTGGTAGCCATCGTTGTGCAGGATGCAACACCGGGTGAGGTCATGAAAGCAATGATGACGGGGTACGAAAGCAATACGGGTAACGAGCGGCTAGATACGCTTTTATCCAAGGGCGGCATCATGTCAATGATGTGGGTTATTTCGCTAATCATGATAGCGATGGCGTTTGGGGGCGTGCTGGAACGCACAAATTGTCTGTCGGCAATTATTGGGGCTATCCTGGCTAGAATCTCCGGACGCGCGGCACTGGTTACCGCGGCCCTCTTATCCGCCCTCGGCTTTAACCTCTGCAGCAATGCCTTTATCGCCTACACCGTGCCAGGCAGAATGTTTGCGCCAGCATTTCGAGGAAATGATTTATCGCCCACCAATTTATCTCGCGTGCTGGAGGACGGTGCAACCATGACAGCGCCCCTAATCCCATGGAACTCTGGCGCAGTGTATGTCAGCGGCACACTTGGTTTACCCACCATACTGTACGCACCATTCGCATTTTCAAACTGGATCGCGCCGCTCTTCGATTTGCTTTGGGGCTGGACTGGCTGGTTCATACCTGAAGCTTCAGATGCTGAAAAAAAATCTTGGCACGATCGAGGCGAAGCAGTTGTTCCGGCACGTTCGCGTGCCGCGATTAATACCTAGTTTTCTTTTCGCCATACCCATCGCAGCGTATCAGCAAATATCGCGCCACCGTGATGCAAGTTATGCCCGCCGGTGCCATACTCAAACCGGTAGTCGTACCCCGCCCATTCCAAAGCACTCGCCATTGTTTTATTCGCCAACGCCCAGTTGCCAAAGGGTGTATTGGCGTCGTTTGCCCCACTTTGGAGAAATACGCGAATAGGCTTTCTCTCATTCTGACGAATCAAGGATGGCGTATTGTGTCCACCCCAGATATCGGTATACGAACCACAATGACTAATCACCCGTGTGCATTGATCATCATGGTGCCACGAAGCAATAAATGCAGCGATACCGCCGCTGCTGAGGCCGCACAGTGTTCGATGATCAGGATTATCACTTATCGAGATATCAAAATGAGCCCCGACAAACGGTAACACCTCGCCAAACAAAAACTCGCCATATGCAGGGGAAAGCAGATCGTATTCCACACTACGCTGCGCGGCAATATCGTTATAGGAAGCGATCGGTCGATTGACTGCGTGTTCGGGCCGCCCGGGATTAACAAAAACAGCCACCGTTGGTTCGACCTCGCCATTTGCATGCAGCACATCCAACACGTTTGTTGCTCTGACAGGTCCGTTTCGCCCCATGTACCAGGCACCATCGTTAAAAACGATAACGCGATAGGTATCGCACTGAACGGCAGGCAAATATACCCAAAGGTCTCTTGTGGTGCCGCCGTAAACTTTTGTATCAGACCAATCTTCAAACCGGGTTATGGTGCCTCTAGCGATATCTTCAGCTGGATAAGCCTCAGCGCAGGGATGGTAAGCAGCGTCCCATTCCGGCAAATTATTGACACCGTTCTCTCTGCCGTTAACCGAAGATGCTATCGTTCTGTCGAGACCGAGTTGCGAAATGATATCCGGGTCGATTGGCATGCTGTTTCTTTCCTTATCTGTTTCAATTCGACGTTACGTGTTTGATGAATGTATCATGATCGAGAATCAAAGCGCAGGAGCTGCTGCATAAAAGATGCATTAGTGGCGCACAAAAAGGGCGCTGACAAGGGGGCAAGACATGGCATTACACGACAACTATCTCGAGCAAATTTATGCCGCTGTACTCGGCAAGGTTATCGGCGTTTACATGGGTCGACCCTTCGAGGGTTGGAGCAAGAAACATATTGAAGCTAAATTTGGCGAGATCAATCGCTACGTGCATGAAGAGCAGGACACCCGGGTCAAAGGCGGCGTGCCGCTGATCGTCGCTGACGATGACATCACAGGTACGTTCACCTTCGTTCGAGCGTTGGAGGATTCTGGTCTTTATGAAGACACACCGACAGCGTTCTTCGGCGACACTTGGCTCAACTATCTCGTCGAAAACAAAACCATTCTCTGGTGGGGTGGCATGGGACACTCCACGGAACATACAGCCTACCTGAGGCTAAAAAACGGCATAAAAGCCCCCGAATCTGGATCAATGGCGCTAAATTCGAAAATTGTCGCAGAGCAGATCGGTGCCCAAATCTTCATTGACGCAATCGGCATGGTCACGCCCGGAAATCCGGCCTTGGCCGTCTCTATCGCGGAAAAAGCTGCCCGGGTGTCCCATGACGGTGAAGCAGTCTTTGCCGCACAAGTCGTAGCAGCAATGGTTAGCGCAGCCTTCACCGAGAAAGATATGTTTGCGTTGCTGGATCTGGGTGTGAGCTTTATCCCTGTCGACAGCCTCATCGCCGAGGTCCACCGTGATGTTCGCAGTTGGAGCCAACACGATGATGATTGGCGAAAAACGTTCGAACGGATCGATCAAAAATATGGTTATCACCGCTACGGCGGCAATTGCCACGTGATACCAAATCACGCGCTGATGGTCATGGCCTGGAGTTATGCTCCTAACAACTTCCATCTTTCACAAAACATTATTAATACTGCAGGCTGGGATACGGATTGTAATGCTGCAAACGTCGGTGCTGTGATGGGTCTGGTTGTCGGCCTGGAGGGTATTAATCAGGATTATGAGTTCCAGCAACCTACCGCAGACAGACTTCTCATGCCAACAGCCGAAGGCACTGAGGGTGTTACGGACTGCGCGATCGTCGCGCAAAAACTGGAAATTATTGGCCGTAAAATCATGAAATGGCCGGCACCTTCACCAAAGAAAATAGGCGCATGGCATTCATTTGAGTTGCCTGGCTCACTCCATGGCTACATGGCTGAAACCAAAAACTTCAATCATCGAAATACCTGCGAAGTGTCCAACGTCAACGGTCGTTCTTCCCTCGGGCATCGATCAATGAAGGTTGATTTTTCATTAGATAAGTCTAGGAAAGCTGTACTTTCAACACCCCTGCTTCGGTCCGGCAACAACGGCGGCTATAGTCTGATGGGCAGCCCAAAAATGTTTCCCGGCAACGTTGTAAGGCTAAGTGCGACCTGCGGGACAGTTTCGTCGGCAGCGATCTTGCGATTGTTCGTCGTTGAGGAAGGAACAAGCGAGCGCTTCTATAGCGCGAGTATAGCGCTGCAAGCGGAAACATCGTTTGAGATCAATCTTGATATCCCCCAACTTCCAGCGGGCTTAGTGCGGGACTTTGGCATAGAAATAAGCGCTGAGAAGCGGTGCCGTGGCGAGATTTTCGTTGACGCAGTGTTCATCGAGGGAGACTTTGATGTGACCTTCCCCGATAAGTTTTATCAAGGGAACGCGTGGGGTGGCAACGTTCAATTTAATGGCTGGGTGTTTGATGCTGACATCGGCAGAGGCAAATTCACTGACGACGATGAACCGCAAACACAGTTCGGCAAAAACGAAGGACGGGGCGAACTGATTTGCGGAACGACACAGTGGCAAGACTATTGCTTCGAAGCACGCATCAAAGTTCACCTTGCAACCAAAGCTGGTCTTGTTGTTCGATATCAGGGAAAACAACGTTATATCGCAATCACTGTTGAGGGCAACGTGCTCCGATTGATACAACGTTTCTACGAAGAAAAAACGCTCGATGAAATCAATCTCGACTCGCTATCTCTGACATGGGAGCAAGATAAACTCTACCCGCTCAAGGTGGTTTGTCACGGCAGCAACATTAACGTGCAACTCGACGGCGTCGATATACTGCAAGGACAAGATGACGTGTTAAAGCGAGGTGGTGCTGGATTCATGTTTGAGAACGGCATGATGGGTGCGAGAGATGTCCGCTGTTATGCCATCAGCTAGCGTCATTTAGACAGCTTGCTCGGGTTAACTCGCCCGCGTATATTCTATTGAAACCCACGGAGCATCTATGACGGAAGCCACCAGACCGACCGAACGATTCTTTTACGGTTGGGTCATTGTGTTGGTAGGCGGGGTACTGACGTTTCTGGGCACCGGGTTCTACTCCTATTCTCGCGGCGTTTTCTTGCCTTCTCTCGCGGAGGAACTGGCCGGTGGTAGTCGATTCGAGATTGCCATGGGATTTTCGATAGCTGCCGTCACCAGCGCCTTGGCTGCGCCCTTCATTGGCGGCATACTCGACAAATACTCCCCTAAAACGGTAATACTCACAGGCATCGGCTTTGTCACCGGCTCCTACCTGCTCTTATCTTTTTGCCAGAACCTCATTCAGTTTTATCTGATCGTTGGCTTGGGTATGGGGCTAGGTATGACTTGCATGGGGAATCTGGCCTGGCACAGAACAATTATCAGTTGGTTCGATCACTGGCGCGGCCGGGCGATATCCCTCGGTGTTCTGGGCGCCTCACTCGCGGGCGTGGTCATGCCTCCACTGGTCACCAGTTTGGTTGAGGCGATAGGCTGGCGTTACGCCTTTGTCGTATTTGCAGTTATTGTGCCTAGCATTCTGGTTCCTCTGGTGGTCTATTTCCTTAAAAACCGGCCAGAGGAAATTGGTGAAGTTCGAGATGGGCATGCCTATTCTGCAGTTCACAAGACGGAGGAAGTCGAGGACGAGGTCGAATCCAGAATTTGGCACTGGAAAGAAATGGTTCGTTTTCCTGCTTTCTGGAGCATCGGGCTGATGTTTGGTGCCATGGGCTGTGTTTACTCTGCAGTCATGTTGCACCTGTTTGGTCACCTGAGGGACATCGGACTTCCCGGTACGGAAGCCGCCTATATTCTCTCTGCAACCGCGCTCTTTGCAGCGCTCGGAAAACCTGTCGTTGGCTGGATGTCAGATTTTTTCGGCGCAAGAGTTACCATATGGATGGCACTGTTGTTTCAAGCAGCGTCGCTCGTTTTACTCGCATTCGCGAGTGATTTTTCAACCTCGCTGCTCGCGGGCGTCGTGTATGGTTTTGGCCTTTCTGGTATGAGCCCGCTCAGAACCTTTTCTCTCTCTGTTGCAGTAGGTAACGCGTCTTTTGGCAAAGCCAATGGTATTTTGCGCCTCGTTGAGTTGCCGCTAGTGATTTCCGCCTCTCCCCTTGCCGGTTTCATTTACGACTCTACGGGTAGTTACAAAATCGCTTTTCTCCTACTGGCAGGCTTAATGCTGCTCGCCTGTATCGGACCACTTCTGATTAGAGCAGGTGGCGCCCGGGAGAGAGCGGCCCGCGCGTAACATCAATAAAACATTCCGACCGGATTGTTATTCTGTTATCCTGTGGTGAACAGTCTGGGAGAATTTCTATGTCGGGTACTGAAGCAACGCTTTATGAAGTAACGGGCGGCGCCGCCTGGATCACATTGAACAGGCCGGAAAACCGAAATGCGTTATCCGCTATCTTGGTCAACGAGCTCAATGAACACCTAATTTCTGCGAACAACGACCCTGAGGTGCGCTCCATTGTCATTACTGGCAGTGATCCTGCGTTCTGCGCCGGTGCCGACTTGAAGAGCCCTCCTGGCGAGGCAATAGACGGCGGCGGTAAATCAGTACCTTATCCGGATGTTCTCACGCGTATACTGGATAGCCAAAAGCCCGTCATCGCTGCCGTTAACGGTGCAGCATTCGCCGGAGGGCTTGGGCTCGTTGGAGCAGCCGACATCGTCATCACCGCTGAAGACATACAATGCAGTTTCAGCGAGGTCAGAATAGGTGTTATTCCCGCCGTTATTTCCGTCGTTTGCCTACCTAAACTCGGCACCCACCACGGCATGAAACTATTTCTCACCGGTGAACGATTCACCGGCAGTCAGGCCGTAGATTTTGGTCTGGCACATCGCGCGGTACCAAAAGATCAGCTTAGAAGCGCTGTTCAAGAGGAAATCGACATGATTAACCTCGGCGGGCCCAATGCCGTCGTTGAGTGTAAAAAGCTGGTTCGCCGCGTCTCAGAGCTCGACATTACACAAGGCTTTGCCGAAACAGGCGACTGGAGTGTGCGCATGTTCAAGTCTGACGAGGGTGCCGAAGGCATGAAAGCGTTTCGCGAAAAGCGAAAACCCTCATGGGTGCCAAAGGGTTAACGCTAATGTCCAGCGCACCAGCCATGGGCAAACAACAAGCCAAGAGTATTCGCGCTCGCGAGGCTATCTGCGAGGCTACAATCGATTCACTCGTAAATATGGGCTACGCCGAAACTTCTCTGAATCGCGTCGCCGCCGCCGCGGGTTTCTCAAAGGGTGCGCTTCAATATCACTTCCCTTCAAAAGAAGATCTGATTGCAGCGACGCTCAACAGATTACTAGAGAGGCCATTTAAACGCCCTCAACATGCGCCTTCGAACATTGAAGACGCATTGATGTTTGCTTGGACGCGATATATCGACACACCGGCCTACCGCGCACTACTTGAAATCCTTAACGCAGCTCGTACTGACGAGTTACTTCAGGTCCGGGTCGCGGATGATTTACTGAGCTGGGGACTCGCGCTTGACCTTCATTCTGTCGAGCAGTTCGAATCGATTTCCGGAGATAACGACGAGGTTGTGATGTTACTCAACATGACCCGTAGTTTTATGAGAGGACTGCTGGTTCAGGAGAATTATGGTAACGATAGAGCCCAAAGCCTTAAGTACATCAAAAAATGGATCACCCTGATATCGCCCCTGTTGCAACTTCGAGACGAACCTGAAAATTAGAGGTTCGCATCAATATAATTATTATCTAATGGGTAACTTGAAATGACTGAAACGATAAAAATTGCAAACTGTAGCGGCTTCTACGGTGACAAACTCAGCGCAGCAAAGGAAATGGTCGACGGCGGTCCTATTGATGTTCTCACAGGCGACTACCTTGCAGAACTCACGATGACAATTTTGTACAACCAGCGTTCGAAGAAACCCGATACGGGTTACGTTGGCACTTTCCTGAAACAGATAAAAGATGTGCTTGCCACTTGCATAGAGAAAGACATCAAAATTGTGACGAATGCAGGCGGCCTCAATCCTTCAGGTATGGCCAGCGCTGTTAAAGATATTGCACAAGAATTGAACCTCGATGTAAAGGTGGCTTACATTGACGGTGACGACCTCATGCCTCGTCTTGCGGATTTACAAGAGAAAGGCGAACAGTTTGAAAACATGGATACTGGTGAAAATCTTGCCGATGGAAACAAGCCACCAGTTACTGCGAACGCCTATCTAGGTGCATGGGGCATCAAAACTGCGCTAGATATGGGGGCTGATGTGGTGATCTGTCCGCGAGTGACCGACGCCGCCGTTGTCATAGGTCCCGCGGCGTGGAAATTCAACTGGCAGAGGCAAGACTACGATGCCCTTGCGGGCGCTCTTGCGGCGGGCCATATCATTGAATGTGGCGCACAAGCGACCGGAGGCAACTATGCATTCTTTCAAGAAGTGCCAAGTTTCCACAACATGGGCTATCCGATTGCAGAAATAGAAGCGAACGGAAACTTCACCATTACCAAACATCCCGGCACCGGGGGGCTGGTCTCCATTGGCACAGTGAAAGCACAGCTCCTGTACGAAATAAGCTCTGCTGCCTACATCAATCCTGACGTCATCGCTCACTTTGACACCATGAGCATTGAGCAAAGGGGTGACGACCGCGTCTATGTTTCGGGTTGTCGCGGTAGCAGTCCACCTGACACGCACAAGGTTTGTATCAATACCGCTGGTGGGTTCCGCAACAGCATGGAGATGTTGTTAACCGGTTTAGATATTGAAGAGAAGGCCACGATGTTCACCGATACGCTATTTCGCTCTGTCGGCGGCCAAGACCAGTTCGACGATGTCACCATCCAACTCATCCGCAATGACAAAGAGGATCCCAAAACTAACGAAGAGGCATACGCTCGGCTCAGAATCAATGTTAAGTCGAGCAACCCGGCGCTGGTTGGCAGGATTTTTTCAGCCAAGGTGATTGAATTAGCGCTCGCTAGTTTCCCAGGGTTTGGCTCTAGCTCAGCAGGCGCTGGTGGCGCATACATTTCTTATTGGCCAGCCCTCGTAGACAGTAAACACATCACAGAAACGGTTCACATGGACGGTCAGTCAATCGAGATTCAACCAACGAATCAGCTAAACCTGGAAGCAATCTACTACCAGAAAATGCCTGTCACAATCCCTGAATGCCCCCAAGGTGAAACTGTAAAAATTCCCTTCGGACGTCTATTTGGAACCCGATCCGGCGACAAAGGCGGTAATGCAAACGTCGGCATTTGGGCTAAAACACCCGAGGCGTTCGGCTTTCTACACGGGTTTTTGACCGTCGATAAATTCAAGGAACTACTGTCCGACACAGCTGAATTCGAGATTGAGAGATTTGAATTGCCAAACCTGCACGCCTTGAACTTCTATATTCATGGCATCCTGGGTGAGGGCGTTTCCTCCTCTGTTCGTATCGACGGACAAGCAAAAACCATGGGCGAATACCTACGTGCAAAAATGATCCACGTACCAAGGGTACTTGCCGAACAACTTACCACTGACATTGCCAGGTGAGGAAATCATGAAAAAAATACTCGTAGCAAACAGGGCAGAAATTGCCTGCCGAATAATCGACAGCATTCAGTCCGCCGGATTTGATGCCATCGCTGTTCACAGTGATGCCGACGCACAATCCCGGTTCGTATCTATGGCTGACGCTAGCGTAGCTATCGGCGGTCAAACACCCTCAGAGTCTTACCTCGATATTGATAAAGTCATTAATGCTGCGAAGGTCGCAGGCGCGGACGCAATCCATCCGGGTTACGGCTTTCTCTCTGAAAACGCTGATTTTGCTCAGGCCTGCGCTGATAATAATATTAAGTTTATTGGCCCCTCGCCCGACGCCATCAACCTAATGGGCAACAAGGCCTCCGCAAAAGAACTCATGATCAAGGCAGGCGTGCCTTGCGTGCCGGGTTATCAAGGTGCTTCGCAAGATAATGCGCGCTTAACTAAAGAAGCTGAAAAAATCGGCGTGCCAATCATGGTAAAAGCAGCGGCTGGCGGTGGTGGCAGGGGCATGCGCCTTGTCACTGATTTATCCGCCCTGTCTGAGGCACTCGACTCCGCCCGAGCAGAGTCTGCAAGCGCTTTCGGGAGTGACGAGCTGATACTCGAAAAAGCGATTGTTGATGGGCGACATATTGAACTGCAGATTGCAGGGGACAGTCACGGCAATGTTATACATCTTGGTGAACGCGACTGTTCGGCACAACGCCGACATCAAAAAGTTATCGAGGAGTGTCCTTCACCCTTTGTTACACCGGCGCTCAGGGCAAAAATGGGCGAAGCAGCAGTCAATGCTGCTAGAGCGGTCAACTACGAAGGCGTTGGCACGGTCGAATTTCTGGTAGACGACACAGGTGATTTCTATTTCCTTGAGATGAACACTCGCTTGCAGGTTGAGCATCCAGTAACCGAGCTTGTCACCGACACAGACCTTGTCGACTGGCAGTTAAAAATAGCCAGCGGCGATACACTGCCATGCGAGCAGT
Source organism: Candidatus Azotimanducaceae bacterium (assembly GCA_965657335.1). Lineage (GTDB taxonomy): Bacteria > Pseudomonadota > Gammaproteobacteria > Pseudomonadales > Azotimanducaceae > UBA4582. Next base: position 44,923 of record CBFHOH010000018.1, on the reverse strand, counting down.
CAGACATTACCTTTGATGGTCACGCGATCGAGGTTCGAATTTACGCCGAGGATCCGCTTAACAACTTCATGCCGCAAACCGGAAAAATTCAGTATTTTGAGCCGTATGACAATGTTGGCGTGCGGATTGACCATGGATTGCATAGCGGCTGCCAAATTACGCCTTATTACGATGCCATGCTCGCGAAACTAATCTGTTGGGGAAAAGATAGAGAAGAAGCAAGACGGCGTCTCATAAGAGCACTAACACAAACAAGAATTCTTGGCCTCATCACTAACAAGAGTTTTCTTGTTGAGCTGCTCGAACAACAAACCTTTATAGAGGGCGACACCACAACGGGATTCATCAACGAGCAACTTCTCGAAAAGCTCAAAAGCAAAGACAACGAAGCGCTAGTCGCCGCTACCGGCGCGCTGATTGCGCATCACAGTTCGCACAGTTCTGGGAGCAGCGGAGGCTGGAGCAACACCGAACCCATGCTCGTCCGAGATACACTATCAATCGGCGGCAAGCAAACACCCATCACGACGCTGGCAACTGACGCAGGATTAGAAGTCCATGTAAATGGCAACAAACACTTGATCGCAATTAATCACTGTAACTCAGGCACCCTAATCTATGAATACAACGGTGTTGCAAAGGAAGCCGTCTTTTATCTATCTGACGAGCAAGTAAGTGTCGACTTTGGCAAAGATAACCTGAACGCAGACATAGTGACCTATTCACCCGCTGCTTCTGCTGATGGTTCGGGTAGTGGCCAAATTCACGCATCTACCGAGGGTCTGGTTGTCAAAGTAATGGTTGCTGAAGGAGACATGGTCACCAAAGATCAACCGCTGGTCATCGTTGAAGCGATGAAAATGGAGCACCGACATTTGGCAGACGGTGACGGGGAAGTTACACAGATCGCTGTGGAAGCGGGTAATCAGGTAAAAAATCGACAGTTTATGGTCGGACTGAAATTAACGGAGACTGAAGATGAGTCAGCTTGAAACAAAACTAGATACAAGTAGTGAGGCATACCGCGACAACGTTGAGTTCATGACCAATTATGTCGAAAAGATTCGTGTCGTTGAGCGAAACATTAGAGCTAGCGAAGAACGCTACCGCGAGCGGGCTGAAAAAAAGGGCAAACTATTACCCCGTGAACGCCTGTCGCACTTGCTTGATCGGGGAGCGCCTTTTCTCGAACTCTCCTCTATTGCCGGACTCGGAATGAACGGTGATAAAGCCGGTGAAACCGCCGGAGGCAATCTCATCGTCGGCATCGGTTATGTGAAAGGTCGTCGGGTACTGGCTATGGTTTGGAACTATGCAATCAAGGGCGGCACGATTTCTTCCGTTACCACCAGGAAAAACCTGAGGTTACAGGAAATTGCTTTCAGCACGCGACTGCCGCTGGTGTGTTTAAGTGAAAGCGGTGGTGGTAATCTCGCCGGGGGCGGCGATCCGGACCCCTGGGGCGTGCACGGATTCCTTGACGGCGGCAGAGTCTACTGCCAGCAAGCTGAGCTTTCTGCAGCGGGCATACCACAAATTACCGTCGCACACGGTAACGCCACTGCCGGCGGCGCTTATCAGGTAGCACTCTCTGACTATGTTGTGCTTGTTAGAGATCAAACGCACCTGTTCCTCGCTGGCCCACCACTTTTAAAGGCAGCAACCGGGGAAGAGGCAGATCACGAAACACTCGGTGGTGCATTGATGCACGCGACCGTTTCACAAACCGGCGAATATCTGGCGGAGAGTGATGCTGACGGCATTCGGGTAGCCCGAGATATTCTTGACCAATTTCCGCCGGATGCAGGCGCCGGCCTGTCGCCAGATCAACCGGTCGAGCAACCCCTATACCCTGCTGAAGAACTGCGCGGGATTGTGTCAGAGGATAAGCGTATTCCCTACGATATGCGTGAAGTCATCGCAAGAGTGTTCGATGGTTCGAGGTTTTTCGAATTTGAGCCCGTTAACGATCCACACACTATTTGCGGCCACGCTCACCTTGGCGGCTGGCGCTGCGGCATTATTACGAACAACGGCCCTATCACACCGCAGGGCGCAAAAAAGGCAAGTCAGTTTCTTCAGCTTTGTGATCAGACAAATACACCGATGATCTTCCTGCAAAACACCACCGGCTTTTTAGTCGGCGTCGAAGCTGAGCAGGCGGGCCAAGTTAAACACGGCTCAAAAATGATTCAGGCTGTCGCAAATTTTCGACCTATCAAACTGACCATTATTGTGGGCAATGCTTACGGCGCTGGTAACTACGCAATGTGTTCAAAGTCATTAAAACCTGAGTTCGTTTTCTCATGGCCAACCGCAAGACAGGCGGTTATGGGAGGCGCACAAGCAGCCGGTGTTATGAGGGTTATTGCCGAAGACAGAGCAAAGTTGACCGGGCAGGAAATACCGCAGGAACAGAGAGACATGATGGAAAAACAGGGCGCGGCGATCATAGAGAGCATGGAGCAATCATCCGAAGCCATGTACTGTTCATCACGCATGATGGACGACGGCATTATCGATCCTGCTGATACTCGCGAAGTGTTGATATTCGCACTCGAGACCAGCCTTGAAACCAACCATCGCGGCACAACGCCAAATACATTTGGTGTTGCCCGCTTTTAAAGACCATATTCAAAACACAGTAACAACAAGATTTTGTGGAGATAGTAATGAGTGTAAGCGAGCAGGAACTGGACCAATTTAGATTGGAGGTGTCCACGTGGTTACGGGAAAACAATCCTGGTGACCCAGGGTTTTTGTTGCCCGAATCATTTATGGAGGTGGGCACAGACGAACAATTCGAATACCTACGCAACTGGCAAAGAAAAGTCTACGACGCCGGGTACCTCGGCATGTCATGGCCAGAAGAATACGGCGGCGGCGGCAAACCTCAGGTATTTCAGGACATCGTATCGCAGGAGATGGCACGTCAACGTGTGCCTTTCATGACAAACACGATTGGCCTCAATTGGGCGGGCCCGCTCATACTGCAACAGGGTACCGAAGAGGATAAGAAAAAATATATTAAAGGTATACTCAATGCCGATGACATCTGGTGTCAGGGGTTTTCTGAGCCAGACCATGGATCCGATCTTGGCAATGCCCAGGTTAAGGCAACTAAAGATGGTGATGACTACGTCATCAACGGCTCAAAAATCTGGACCAGCCTTGGATCATACGCGAAGTACATGATCCTTCTCGCTCGTACCTCAAACGAAGGTCCAAACAAATATGCAGGGTTAAGTTTCTTCCTCGCGCCGATGAAAGTTGAGGGCGTCAATCCGCAACCCATCAAAAAACTAACAAGTGAATACGGTTTTTGCCAGACTTTCTTTAATGATGCACGCATCCCTGCCAATTCCATTATGGGGCGGGAGGGCGAGGGTTGGCAGGTTGCTATGGCCACACTGATGTTTGAAAGGGGCAATGTCGGCGGTCAGGCAGGTGGCCTGTCGATGATGGACATCAACGTAAACGACGTACTCGAATTAGCCCGTCGCTCAAGCCGAAATGGAAAGCCAGCGCTGGACGATCCATTAATCAAAGATCAGATGGTCCAGTTCCTAATTGAAGCAAAAAGCAATGCCTTAATGGGCATAAAAGCAAAAATACCCGCGCTGAACACAGAACGACCAACCGCTATCGCGATGTCCGGCAAACTCCGAGGCTCTGAATTGAAGCGACGCTTTTGTCAGTTTGCCATATCACTACAAGGCGCGAACGGCGGACGTTTCGTCTCACCGGAGGCAGTAGATGGCGGCAAATGGCAACGCATATACTTTAACTCTTTTTCAGCAACCATCGGCGGCGGCACCACCCAGGTTCAATACAACATCATGGGTGAACGCGTATTAGGATTGCCAAAAAGCTAGAACGGCCTGCGTTCAAATAATGAGAGACAGGCAACGTAGAAGGAACAATGATGAGTACGCAAATTAGTTTTACCGAAGAACAAAGTATGTTGCTCGACACCGCAATGGACTTTTGCAGTAAAAATTCACCCATTAACTTGGTTCGTAGCCGAATTGAGGAAGCGCAAAGTCTTCCCTCGGATCTGTGGTCATCGATGGTCGCGTTAGGTTGGGCTGGCATAACGGTACCTGAATCACATGGAGGTCTGGGCCTCGGTGTCACTGACCTTGTACCTGTGGTTGAAGCGATGGGCCGTAATCTGATGGCTAGTCCACTGGTGTGGTCCGCCATTTCAGCTAACACTTTGCAGCAAGCCGGCTCCGACGAACAAAAGTCAGCATGGCTTTCAAAGATTGCAAACGGTGCGGTCGCCACGATGGCGCTTATTGAATCCGATGGTAGTTGGCAACTTTCTAACCCCACATGTACAGGTTCTCTAGAACAAAACCTGATTAGCCTTTCAGGTACAAAATGTTTTGTTCAGGATGCAGGGTTGGCAGAACTTGTACTGGTTTCAATCCAGCTGGAAAATCAACCACGGCTCATTTTACTTGAAAGATCAGCCATACCCGAACAAGCACTCCAGCGTGAAGTTGTGATTGATGAAACGCGTCGTTGTTACAGCTTAACGCTCGACGGAATAAAGATAACACCTGCACAAGTTTTGCCCGGCACCTGCTTTGATGAGATTGAGCAGACAGCGATGCTGCTACTATCCGCCGAAATTGCAGGGGGACATGCCAGCACCCTCAATCTCATTGTTGAGTATTTAAAGACAAGAAAGCAATTCGATCAGTATATTGGCAGTTATCAAGCACTCAAACATCCCACCGTTGATGTATTAATCGGTCTAGAAGCAACTCGCGCTCATCTCTATCACGCAGCTACAGTATTTGAAACTGGCAGTCCGAGTGAAAAAGAGACCTCAGTACGTATGTTAAAGGCTGTTGCGAGTGAAGGTTTTGCTTTTGCCGGGGACCGCGCTATTCAGTTCCACGGTGGCTTTGGATTCACCTACGAATGTGATGCGCAGCTTTTTCTTCGTCGTGCAATTTTTTGTCAGCATCAATTCGGTGACGAGACCCATCAAAGGGCCTGCCTAGCAAATACTTTAATTGATGGATAAAACAGCGGTTTTAAAACATCGGCGCACCCTGTGAATCAGTTGTTTCACGTTGATGATGATCGCGCGCGTTTAATGCTAACAAGAAAAGCGCGTTAGAAATGCCTGAAGTCGGTGTCTGAGAAGCCAAATTGGCTTATGATACCTGCCTGATCACTGAGAGAAACAACGATGAAAACAACGCCAAGGATTGGCGCATTTTTCAGCGAACTTGCCTGCCTATGTGTTATTGGCATGCTCTCTCAAGGCGTTCTTGCAAAAACGGAGGTTGGACCATTCCAGACGCGGGAACACGCTGAGAGATTTTCGGAACAGCTGGAGCAGGCTGCTGAGACAACCAACCGTCGAGAGCAGGTCGCAGTCGATTACATTATTGCCTCGGAATTGCTTGGACTTAAGAAAAGTCAGGCTTTGCTGGCAAGCATGCGCAGCAGAGGTTTTGATGACATCGTTGTGGTGAAAACTGGAGACTTTGGCGGCAGAGTCTCGGCCGGTGTCTACCGGAGCCTCGGCCCAGCTGCCGAGCGTCGGTTACGCCGACTTAATCGCGAAGGGTTCAATTTCAAATCGATGCCCAGAAAAACAGCTGAAACAATTCAGTTCTGGGTTGTGACCGAATTCCCGGTGACAAGCACAGAGATAGCCGCAGGTTCAGTCGAACTCGGATATCCGCTAACCGCAAACACAGCAATCACTGAGGATGAAACAGGAGTCTTTTCCAAAACGGTATCAGCAGCCAATCCCCAGAGGCAGTCAACGACTGAATCGCCAGTGAGGTCAGCGATAGACCTTATCGCTGCAGCAGAGAGTAATGCGCCGATCATCGCCAAACAAAACAGGGTCTCAGCGCCATCAAACTTGGCAACGGCGTCATCCCGCAAACGGTACATTGAAGCACCCAAGCTATGGATAGCCTACACCGGTATTTTTATTTTCCTGACCATTACTGGCATTACTGTGTTTGTCTTTTTCCACAAACGACACAGAAAGCAGAAAACACCGAACGCGGAAATGGTCACTGCGGCAAGTACGCAACAATTTCTGCAAAGTGCAGAGCCGCACGATTCTAGGGAAGTCGATGAAACCAAACCGGACGTGGCCGTCGATCAAATTGCAGCCCTAGCCGAACAAGCAGTGACCGAACGTAAACATTTGCTCAACATCATTCATGATCAGGTTATGCTTGCGCAGCAGCGAGAAATTGGCGATAGCCAGCAAAGCTTCAAACTCGACAAAGCAATATTGACGGTAGTCAATGAGGCCCGCCTCACCCATCAAGGCGGCCCAATCATATACCGGGTGAACTCCATGTTACCGCGCGTCTCGGGTGACGAATCTGCACTTCACCATTTACTTCGAATACTCATTCATCAGGTCGTTAGCTTTAATGACAGCGCACGCATTTTTGTTCAGGTTTCATATCAGGAAAACGACTTAAACTTTCAATGCGTGAATGAATCATCGCTGCTTAGTGAACTCGAGTTGCGACACCTCAGCATGCCCAGCACGCAATTTGGCCTTCGCCTCGAAACAGCACATGAACTCGCGAAACGCATAGAGGGTAATATCACCCTAGACAGTAAATTTGGCATCGGCACTTTCGCCACATTATCGTTAGCACTTCCGCCACCTGACCGCGAAGTAGTACCGAACGTAACACAAGCCAATCGTCTTTCGAAAACAAGAATGAAATTGGTCAAGAGTCAGCAGGTTGACGTACCCGCGGCGCAGGCAGCCATCGATTCACTTGCATCAACGCTTCACGCATCAGATGCTGTGCAGCCAGACCCAAACCAAGCCGACACTTTTCTTGCGGCTTTAGCGACAATAAAAAAACAGCTGACTGCTGTTGAAGAAGCCGGGCAGACGACCGCAGAAGTGCTTGAGGAATTGGTTGATATTGTTGATAGAGATCAACTCGACGCGTCCGAGGCAGAACCCGAGTCATTGAGGCTGATAGACCTTGTGGTTGCAGAACTTAAACAGTGGCAGACTCGAGAAGAATTGCAGCCTTCGGGCAAAGCCAGCGAGAAAAGTCCTGCCGCTGATAGCCTGAAAGACAACGATATTGAGCTTTTCGATCAGATAAAGGGTCAAATACTTGATATTCAAACCGCAAGAGCTTTTGGCGATTTACAGACGCTGAGTCGCGTTGCGAGGTGGACGGCTAAGTACGCCGACGGCCTTGGGATGATCTCCGTGGCCTCCTTGTTTCGGATTATCGGCAAGTCTATGCGCACTGGCGATGAGTTACGGATGCTGGAAGCTTTGGCAATCCTACACATGAGTTTTGCGCAACTTGATAGCCAGCAACTTGTCAGCAGCAAGTTTGCTTAGCGTCAGTGCTTGCTCCGGTGGGACTACCGCAGAAGAAAAAGTTAACCTCCGACAATCCGAGGCAACAAAAACACTTCCGAACCCTTTGGAATAGGTGTCTCCCAACTGTCTCGATAAATTGTACCGTCAATCGCAACGGCAATACCTTCCTCTGGATAATGTGCCAGTTTTGGATATCTATCGATAAGCCGGGTCAGCAACTCGCGAATGGTCTCTGCCTCAACTTCAACTGAGGCGAGACCATCCACGGCATCTCTTACTGACCCTGACAGGGAGACTTCCACTCTCGCTATCCTGCCTAAGCCGCCTTAAGCCTCGGCACCGTCAAGTGCTTTGAGGATCCTTGGAGGTGACATCGGCACCTCGTACATCCTGACACCGACCGCGTTGGAAACGGCATTGCCGATGGCACCCAGTGGCGGCACAATTGAAGTTTCACCGACACCGCGAATCCCGTAAGGATGACTGGGATTAGGAATCTCAAGAATCTTCGTATCGATCGAGGGCAGATCTGAGCAAACGGGCATTCTGTAATCAAGAAATGCACCATTCTGCAGCCGACCATCTTCTCCGTAGATGTATTCCTCGTTAAGTGCCCAACCGATTCCCTGAGCAGCTGCACCCTGGAATTGCCCTTCGACATAATCCGGATGAATTGCCTTACCCGCATCTTGGACAACGGTGTAACGCAGAATAGTCGTCTTACCCGTTTCGGGATCAACTTCAACATCCACAATATGAGATGCAAACGATACACCGGCACCATCTGCTGTTGCCTCGTGGTGACCCGCTATAGGCCCACCAGTATTGCCGGCTTTTTTAGCAATATCTTTCAGCGTCAAAGGCGGCAAGTTACCGTGTTCACTACCAACAGCATGAGCAGAGCCATTTTCCCAAGTAACCGATTCAGCTGGAATCTGCCACATCATCGCTGCCCGTTCTTTTAAGACATCGATTGCCTTGCGAGCCGCAAAAATGGTGGCCATACCTGAGGAGAATGTGCCTCGGCTACCCTCCGTTGTGTCATTGTGGCCGAGAGAGGACGTATCACCGATATTCGTGCGAACATCTTCGTATGCTATGCCCAGCTCTTCTGCCGCAATAAGTCCAAGAGAAGCACGGGCACCGCCTACGTCGACTGTACCAACAGTCAGGTTAACCGTGCCATCTGGCCCAATATTTAAATCACTACAGGTCTGGCCGCCAATGTTAAACCAGAATCCACACGCTACGCCGCGACCCTGATTTTTACCCAGTTTCGCTCTCATATGCGGATGGTCACGCACAGCTTCCAGTGTTGGCTCGATACCGATAGGTCCCCAAACGGGTCCGTAGGGTGCGAGCGTGCCTTCTCTTGCCACGTTTTTCAGGCGCAGTTCGACCGGATCCATGCCCAACTCCTTGGACAATTGATCGATTGTGCTTTCCACGCCAAAGGCCATCATTGGTGCGGAGGGCGCACGATAAGCTGCAACTTTTGGACGATTACACAAAACGTTGACGCCAATCGCCTGATTGTTAGCAATGTTGTAACAGGCGAAAGCCGTCATACCACCAAGGGTTCCCCACATACCGGGAAACGCGCCATTCATGTAACGACACTCAGCACGAGCAGCAACGATAGTGCCGTCTTTCTTCGCGCCGATTTTTATGTCCATCGAGGTTGAGCATGTAGGACCGGATGCTTTGAAGACTTCCTCGCGGCTCATCACCATTTTTACCGGACGGTTCGCCTTGCGGGAAAGCGCAAGTGCAATAGGCTCCATCCAGACATGGGTTTTGCCACCGAAACCACCACCGATCTCAGAGGAAGTCACCTTCAATTTGGCTATGTCCATTCCCAACAACTGCGCGCAGTTATTTCGATAGGCAAAATGGCCCTGCGTTGTCACCCAGAGCTCGCCGGTACCATCCGGGCTAACACTGGCAAGACATGCGTGTGGTTCTATATATCCTTGGTGCGTTTGTCCTGTCTTGTAGCTACGTTCTACGATGACATCCGCTTCAGCAAAACCCTTGTCGATATCGCCATGACCAAACTCGCCTTTGTTTATCAGATTGCCGTGACGGCCTTCTTGCGCATAGCGTGGCTGTACGATTGGCGCATCATCATTCAACGCCTCGTCAACGTCTGTTACGTGTGGCAATTTTTCGTAGGTCACCTTGATTAACTTCAGCGCTTTTTTCGCCGTGGTTCTATCGATTGCCGCAACACCCGCGACGGCATGACCATCATAAAGTGCCCGATCCCGTGCCATGCAGTTTTCAAGCGTGTCGTAAAGACCCGAGTTGCCGCCGGTCAAGTCAGGCAAATCTGCTGACGTGATAACAGCTTTGACGCCGGCTAACTTTTCCGCTTTTGAAGCATCTATCTTTTTGATGCGAGCGTGCGCATGAGGTGAACGAAGCATCAGACCGACTAATTGTCCCGGTGCACTCATGTCTGCGCCGTAGCGAGCACGCCCTGTAACCTTATCTAATCCGTCAGGTCGCTTAACCCTGGTACCAACGACCTTGAAATCCTGTCCTGTATATTTTGGATCATTCATATTCAGTGCCTCCTACTTCTTCTTTTTGTTCTGCTTACGCAGATCTTTTGCAGCTGCCTGCACGGCTTTGACTATTTTGTCATAGCCTGTGCATCGGCAAAGATTACCCGCTAGCCCGTAACGAATCTCAGTTTCAGTCGGGCTTGGATTTTCATCTAGCAACGCTTTTGCTGCAATGAGGAAACCCGGTGTGCAAATCCCGCATTGCAACGCAGCGTTATTAATGAACTGCTCCTGCAATGGGTGAAGTTTCTCACCATCGGCCATTCCCTCAACCGTCGTTATCGCGCGCCCTTCTGCTTCAGCACCCAAAACCAGACAGGCACAAACTAGCTGACCATCAAGCGTGATGCTGCAAGCACCACAGTCACCGGTACCACATCCTTCTTTCACCCCTGTCAGTCCAAGATTGTCACGCAGTACATCGAGCAAAGACTCGTCTGCCGGACAAACGTATTCAACTGGGTCGTTATTAATTGTCGTTGTTACATGTACGCCCGCCATTATTTACCCCCTGCTCTTTCGTAGGCTATTTTTGCTGCTCGTTTGGCAAGTACACCCACCACGCGTTCCCGATATTCGATAGTGCCCCGCTTATCATCGATCGGATTACAAGCTGCGGAGCAAGCTGCAGAAAGTGCATCAAGTGCAGCGTCATCAAGTTTGGTACCTGTGATGGCTTTCGCTGCTGCTTTGACCAGCACAGGCGTTGGCGCCACGGCCCCCAGCGAAACTCTGGCGGAATCTATGACACCTCGTTTCAAAGTCAAGCTGATACCGACACCAACAACTGCGATGTCCATCTCTGTTCTCGGTGTAAAACGCAGGTAAGCATCACCGGAATTTCTGGCTGGGACTGGTAGCGTAATCGCTTCGACTATCTCGCCTTTCTCCAGACAGGTTTGTCCCGGCCCTGTCACAAACTTTTCAACCGGTACGGTACGTTTCTTCTTACCAACAATGATGGCTTTCGCTCCCGCGGCTATCAACGCAGGGACACTGTCGGCCGCAGGCGACGCATTACACAGATTCCCGACCATCGTGCATCTTCCTTGAATCTGGTCAGAGCCAATCAGATTGGCCGCTTCAACGACACCTGGCCAGGCTTTGACCAGCGCCTTGTTCTTATCCAGAGCTGCACCGGGTACCGCTGCACCAATTTTGAAACCGGATGCTGTTTTGGTGACGTCGGACATCGCCGGAATCCGCTTGATGTCGACCATCAGATCCGGTTCTATCGTGTCCATTCTTAATCGCACCAGCAGGTCTGTTCCGCCAGCCAGAACGTAGGCCTGCCCCTTTTCTCCCGAAAGGAGGGCGACCGCCGCTTTGGTGGTCGTCGGTGATTCGTATCTCATACAACCCTCTGTCTATTAATGATGTTGAGGACAGAGTGTATCGCTTGTAGCTCGGAAGCAAAACACCAAAGTGGTAGATAGGAAAAAAAGATGTAGTAAGGGTAAACTCGACTGAACGACTAAACACATCGAAGACAATACAACCGGAGTCAAAAAATGGAAATTCAAGACAGCAAAGCGATTTTTGTGGGCGGCGCCTCGGGTATGTGCCGAGCCACCGCTGAGCGCTTTAAAAGAGGTGGCGGAACCGTCGCTATTCTGGATCTGGAGGCATCAAATGGTGCGGAGGTAGCAGCCTCTCTTGGCGGCAAGTTTTATCCTTGCAACGTCATGGATTATGCCAATATGGATCAGATGATCGCTGATGCTGTCGGAGATATGGGCGGTCTACATTTTGTGTTGAACACTGCCGGCGGCGGCAACCGCTCCGTTGGCGGCACCGCCCAACGCACGGTAAAGAAAGATGGGACCCGGCACCCCACGGACATTTTCAGCAAAGTTGTCGCACTTAATCTTGTTGCGTCCTTCAACATTAATACGGCGGCTGCACAGCATATGTCGACGAATACACCGAATGCAGAGGGTGAGCGCGGCGTGATGATCAACACCTCTTCGATCGCTGCGTTTGAGGGCCAAATTGGCCAGGTCGCGTACAGCGCAGCAAAGGGTGGCATTTCAGCAATGACGTTAACAATGGCACGAGATCTCGGAAATTTGGGCATTCGCTGCATGACCATCGCGCCCAGTTTGTTCGCAACGGGACTGACTGCAGGCATTCCGGTCGAAAGCTCGGATAATATGACAAAAGATGCTGCGTTTCCGCACCGAATGGGAAATCCCGATGAGTTCGCGATTATGGCGATCGCCATTTTCGAGTCAGCAATGATGAATGGCTCAACCCTTCGCGTGGATGCGGGTCAAAGGTTCGCACCAAGATAAATGCTACGCGACTGCCGGATTGTCGGGTACACGTCGTTTGCCGTGAAGGAGCCTTAGCAAAACCATTAAACGCTTCCGAAGATACCGCTGGTTTCCTCTGGCTTTAGGGTTTGGGGTTCAGTTCGGTTTGGGTTTTGTTTGATTCAGGGTTACCTTCGCACAAACTTGCTTTCACAATACGGATTTAAGAATGAAATTTTCAATACCAGAAGCAGAAGCACCGTTGGAAATATGTTGGGACAACATCGGTATTCCCCATATATTTGCCAAGTCGATTTCAGATGCCTACCGAGGCATGGGTTATGCCTGCGCGAGCGAGAGACTCTGGCAACTCCACCTAAGCAATCTTTACGCGACTGGCACAGCAGCCAGCGTAATGGGTGAAAAGCACGTCGCGCAAGACTTAATGCACCGAGCTTTTAACGTAGTCGCCGATGAACTCCCTGACTCCCCTGGCGATTACATTGTTGATGCTTATCTTCAGGGTGTAAACGCCTATGTCGACTCACTTGATGAAATCCCGCCAGAATTCAGGAAGGCGGGCACAGTGCCAAGACACTACACCCGTCATGACGTTGCATCACGTTATCGCTTCACCGGCTGGTTTCAACACAAATCGTGGCTAGAAAAGATCTATCTGGCAAGATTGATGGCAGAAAACGGAGTCGACTATTTTCGAAACCATGTGATTCGGTTTTCTCCTGAAGATGAAAAATGTATAAACCAACTTAAAGAACCTATTCTCAACATTGATCTGAATATTGCGAAACTTTTATTCCCCCATGAAACACGGTTAAGCGGCAGCAATAACTGGGCCATCTCGGGCGAGCTGTCTGCGTCAGGATTTCCGATCCTTGCCACTGACCCACATCAACCTCACACAATGCCCAATACTTTTTTTTACTCGCATCTAAGCACTCCAAACTGGGATGCTTTCGGTGCCAGTTTTCCTGGCGTTCCCTACTTTATGATGGGGCACAACCGAGATGTCTCATGGGGTTTAACCACTGGCTTTATTGATACCTATGATGTCTTTATTGAAAATCAGCGCGCCAAAAAAACCAGCACCTATACCATCGATATCGCAGGCGAGGCGGCACGCTCGTTTTCAATTGCTGAGTCAAATCACGGTCCAGTATTGGAATCAATCACCAACGCATTAGGTATGACCCACGTCAGCGAAGCAAAAAACACAACATCATTAGATTGGGTGATGCGAGATCAACCTTCTTCCGCCGGAATACTCGCTTTGATGCCGCTTGCGACCAACAGCAAGGAGCTCGGTGATGCCCTCTTTGAGAACGACGTATGCCCACTCGTTAACAATATTATTTGCGTAGATAGGCACAACGACATACACCGTTACATTGCGACAACTATCCGCAAACGACCTGCTAAAGGGAACAACCATGCCGAAGGCGGTGTCACCGGAGTTGTGCCGCTCCCGGCCGACGATCCGCAGTTTCACTTTGACTTGAGTAAAGCAGAAGAACTCTTGGTTGAAGACAATCCGGAAAGAGGCTACTTGTTAACAGCCAATAACGACACCATGGGCAGCGCCGGTGACTACCCGATACACAACTTCGCAACACATGATTCACGGGCAAAAAGAATTGAAGCACTTCTAGAGGAAAAAATTCAATCACAGAAAAACGTTAAATTTACCGTCGAAGATTTCACGAACATGCAACTGGACCTGCTTGATTTCAAAGCACAGGAACTGGTCCCTGATATTCTGACCTCTCTCAACGCGCCGATCGCTGGTGTTCCGCCAGACGACAATCTACAAGACGCCATCGAACTGCTCTCAAACTGGGACTTTAGCGCCACAATCACATCAAAACCTGCTTGTATTTATTATCCGCTGATGGAACGAAGGCCCCATCTTCGCTTTATCAAATCAGTGCTTGGCACAAGCCCTGCCATAGAAACCCTGTCTGCCGTTGCCCCAGCACTCAGCCGATTTGCCATTCACGACTTTATGGCAAAAGGTTCGCCTTGGCTTGCGCATCGCGACACCCTCAATGCGATTATTCAGGAAGAGGTCATTGCAATTGTCAAATATCTTAAAACCAACTACGGCGACGATTGGACGCTAGGGAAAATTCATCAGATTCGTTTTGGTCACTCACTCAGGAAGCATGCGCCTTGGCAACATATGGAAACCGGCCCGGACCCAATTGGCGGCAGCCCGACAACCCTTGCAATGGCGATGCACAACCCGTCAGCCCCGGGCAAAGTAGAGCAAGAAGTTTACCATGGGCCAGCATTCCGCTGGGTGATTGATATGGCAGATCCACTACGATTCAAATTTGTTATTGCTGGCGGAAACGGCGGGCGCTCCGACAGCGAACATATTTCAGATCACTACGACGCTTGGCGGCACGGCAACTATTTTGACATGTCATTGGTCAGAAATGAGATCACTGTAAATGACCATTGGCAATCGGGTAACTTTCCTCTAACCGGTAAACAAACATGACTAGAAAAATATCAGATTTGATCGAGTACAGATTTGGTACACCTACACAGGTCGGCACCAAAATGCCCGCAGAGGGTCCGCTGGCTAACATCCTCGAACGCCGCACTCACCGCCAATACAGCGAACAGAACATCGACGATGAACTGCTTGAAATACTGATCGCCTGCGGGCTCTCAGCCAGCTCGAAATCCGACTTACAGCAGGCATCGATTATCTTGGTCGATGACCCTGAGAAAAGAGCATTGATCGGCAGCTGGATTCCATCGATGCCTTGGATCACACAAGCGCCGAGATTTTTGGTGTTTTGCGGCGACCACAGCCGGATTCGTATCGCCGCTGAAATGCGCAACAAACCTTTTCCGAACGATAATGTTGACCAGTTCATGAATGCCGCAGTAGACGCCGGTCTGGTCATGCAGACCTTTATTTTAGCAGCTGAGTCGGTTGGTTTGGGCTGTTGTCCAATTAGCGAAATTCGTTCGCACATTGAGGCCCTTTCGGATCTCCTGGAACTGCCCGACCTTGTCTTTCCTGTCGCTGGACTCTGCATCGGCTATCCCGCCCGCGAGGGCTTCGTTAGCATGCGATTACCGCAGTCTTTAACGTTACATCGCGATCGTTATGACGCCGCTGATCGTGCCGAAAAAATTGACACATATGACAGGAATCGCGACAGCCGATTTAGCACGCCGGAGGCGAACCAGCGCAACAAAAAAGAATACGGCGTCGCTGACTTTTACGGCTGGTCTGAGGACAAAACCCGCCAATACTCAACACCACACCGAGCGAACTTTCTCGCTTATCTGAAGGCACGTGGATTTGCCATGCGCTAGGCTGTCATAAATGCGCTCAACGGTCTTCGTGACGCGCCGAAAAGATGCCATTACAGCCTATTAAGACCCTGATAAACTTCAACCTTTATTGCTTCGAGCTCCACGTATGTCATATTTTGAGCACGCAATCTCTACAGCACATTTTCTTGACTCGCACCAAATAGATACCCATGACGGCATCAGCTGGCGCAGAGTTGCAGATGGACGGGGAACGCATACGCTTTACCACGGGTCTGCGGGTATTATTTTGTTTTATATCGAAATGTACCTTTCGACAAAAACGCCAGCTTATCTCGACACGCTGCGCGCAGCGGGTGACGACTTGCTGGCTTATGTGGTTTCCAAAGCTGAGGCAGAAGCATTCATCACCATCGGTTTCTACAGTGGCTGGCCTGGCTATGTCTATGTGTTGAACGAGTTGTTCAACGTCACCGGAGACCAGAAATATAAGTCTGGCGCGATCACGGCACTTGAACGCATCACCGCTCAATCTTCACAGTTGGGTAACGGAATCGGTTGGGTAGAAGCCATTCCCTTTTCGGACATCACTGGTATTACAGGTGAGAGGGAAGTCATCGATCTATCGGTAGGCGCCGCCGGCGCGGGTATTATCTACCTCTACGCCTATCGCCAAGGATTACTCAGCGACACAACACTCGCCGAGCAAACAGCGAATCGACTTCTAGAGCTTGGCGAAGACACGCCGGACGGAATTCGCTGGCTGATGATGGCGGATATGCCGTTCCCGTTTACAGCGCCAAACTTTGCTCATGGTGGCGCTGGCGTTGGATACTTCCTTGCAGATCTGTACCGCGAAACCAACAACAAAGGTTATTTGGATGCAGCCCTGTCTGCTGCTGAGTACATAAAAACCAGAACAGTGACCTCTGGCGATGGCGTTCTGGTCTGTCATACGGAAGAACAACAACCGCCAACGACGTTCTATCTTGGTGTTTGCCACGGGCCCGCGGGCACCGGGCGGTTTATGTATTTGCTGAACCAGATCACCGGAGACAACCAGTACCTTGATTGGCTCAGCACGAATTTTGAGGGGCTACTAAGCACGGGGGCGCCTCAACAAAGAAGCAAAGGTTTGTGGCAAAACTATGGTCAATGCTGCGGCGATGCAGGTATCGGCGACTACGCGCTATTTCTTTTCGAAGCCACCAAAAATGAGAAATATCTGAACTACGCGAAACAGACTGCAGCGCACATCATTCACCAAGGCAATGCTGCTGAGGGATTATCATGGGAAACAGCAGAGCATAGGGATCGCCGGAATTTCCTCGAGACACAAACCGGTTACATGCAAGGTGCAGCGGGTATCGCGAGTTTTTTGTTGCATCTTGACGGGGTGCTAAAAAACAATCCCGTAAAGCTGATCATGCCCGAGACACCCTTCTCATATCCGCAGGCGAACCAGACTTGATTCAGTCATTTTCTTTTGAGCGACGCTTCAACACCGATAAAAGTGGATGGTGAACTATGATGCTCTACCGCTATTGGCAGGACTTCAATCAGAGATTCGACTTCAGTGCCGACGCGCTTAAAGCAGATTTTTTTGCAGGTTTAACTGTATCGTTAGTTGCAATCCCGCAGTCCCTCGCTTATGCGCAACTCGCTGGCGTACCCGCTTATTACGGTCTCTATGCAGCACTCATTCCAACAATCATGGGGGCGCTGTTCGGCTCGTCTAATCAGCTATCCACTGGCCCTGTTGCGATGACATCGTTGTTAACCGCCGCCAGCATTGCGCCTTTAGCTGCACAAGGCACAGATCTATTTATATCCTACGTGATTTTACTCGCACTTATTTCCGGTTTGATCCAAATCGCATTCGGCATTATGCGCGCCGGTGTATTGTTGAATTTTCTCTCAAACCCCGTACTGATGGGCTTCATTAATGCTGCCGCCATTATCATCGGCATGTCTCAGTTACCCACTTTGATGGGCATCACTTTTGTACAATCGACTCACTTCCTACTCGACATTTCGCAGGTCATGCTGCACGTCAATGAGTTACATTTGCCATCGCTCGGCTTTGGGCTTGTTGCTATTTTGCTGTTGGTTGGTTTTAAACATTGGGCACCTCGATTACCGGGTGTTCTGATCACAGTGGTGTTGCTAACCTTTACCAGCTTTAGCATCGACTACGCAGGCATGGGCGGCGCGGTCGTCGGCGTCATACCTGAAGGGCTTCCAACCCTCAGCGTACCTCCGCTGGAGTGGCAAGCAACCGTGACGCTCTTACCGGCGGCTTTTGTTATTGCTCTGATCAGTTTTATGGAGGCCATGTCTAGTTGCAAAGTTATCTCGATTAAGACTCGACAACCCTGGGATGAAAACAGGGAATTAATAGGCCAAGGGTTGGCGAAAGTTGTCGCTGCCTTCTGTCATTCGATGCCTGTCAGTGGCTCATTTTCACGTTCAGCGCTAAATCTGGCATCAGATGCGAAGACACCGCTAGCATCGATCATCTCAGCACTGTTCGTTTTAAGCACGCTGCTTTTCTTCACATCATTATTACATCACCTTCCGAAACCCGTCCTGGCCGCGGTTATCATGATGGCCGTGCTCAACCTAGTTAACTTTCAATCGATACGCAATGCATGGCTCGTGAGCAAAGACGATGGTGTTGCGGCGCTTCTGACTTTTATCGCAACCCTCGCATTCGCGCCCAATATCCAGAACGGTATTCTTACCGGTATTCTACTTTCTCTGGCATTGCTGCTGTTTCGACTAATGCGTCCGCGCATTGCTGTGCTGGGCCAACACAGCGACACTACCCTCCGGGACGCGGTGCTCCACAAATTACCACCACTACATCCTCGATTAGGCGCAATACGATTCGATGGTGCGTTACGTTTTGTTAATGTTGCTTATTTCGAGAACGCGATCCTGCAACTGGAGCGCGAAAACCCGCGCATGGTTTATATTCTTGTCCAATGTAGCGGCATTAACCAGATAGATGCCTCTGGCATCGAGATGTTAAGGAACCTGCTAGAGAGACTCGAAAGCAATGGCATTCATCTGGCGTTCAGCTCAGTCAAACACCAGGTTTCAAACGTTATGCAAACCACTGGCTTGCTGAATCAAATTGGCAACCATAATATTTTTGCCACCGATAGAGATGCGATTGCTACGCTGCGTGACAGACTTGAACAGATGCCAAAGTCAGCATGAACAAACAAAATCTTAAACTGAAAGCGTGAGTAACCACTAAGCTCCGGACTTGCTGGTATGTTCAAAACCCGCTGGCGTTAGATTTCGTTGTGCCGCGTGCGAGCAAGCTCAGGAAATTAATCTGCTATCACTCGATTGTTGGCACCGGGTGCTCCTTGTTCATAGAAAATTCATTTTGATATTCAACTTCTGTCGAATATGAAAAAAAACGTGTCCGCCCGTCAGCAGTACAACGGTTAGTGTTATTCTTTACTTGAATCTATCACATGACCCGTCAGCCCGTGACGCCAAAGGACACCCAAACAATGCCAGAGAGCGAAAGCATCAAAGTCATCTATGACGGCCCTATCGTAAGGTTAGTGCTTAACCGACCCAAACAGCTCAATGCTTTGAACGACGACATCCGTAAAGTGATTGCTTCAACTTTAAACGATTTAATGGAAAGACCCGATATACGACTACTGGTCTTGAGCGCCGAAGGAAAATCTTTTTGCTCAGGGGCAGATCTCAAAACAACGTCCTACCCCCCTGTCGAAGGAGACTGGTCGACAAGAAGAAACCGGACGGCCACTTGGCAACGAGTATTAGAACAACTTGATAGAATTCCTCAGGTGACCATCGCCTCAATGCAGGGACACATTGTGGGTGGAGGCGCACTGCTTGCGACTGCATGCGACTTTAGGGTGATCGCAGAGGAGGTGGTTTTCCGCATACCTGAATTAGCGCTCGGTATTCCAAACGTCTGGAACGGGACGCCATTGTTAGCTCGAGAAGTTGGACTACCCACCGCGCGAGACTGGGTCATGACCGCTCGCAAGGTGGAAGCACCAGAATTGAAACAAAGCGGTTGGGCTCAACGGGTCGCGGCGAAGGGCATGCTCGCAGAGGAAACCGATCAACTGATATCAGAATTACTCGATATTCCAGCTGCATCACTGGCCATGACTCGATCAATGACCTCAGCATTGGGTAGGTCAAGTGCGGGCATGGCCATGGGTTGGGCAGACGCTGATTTACAACAGTGGGCGCTCACCGAGGATGAATACAAGCAAACCATCCGAAACTATTCGAGCAAGGTCGGCAGTCAATCGAAACAGTAATATGCAAGGGCGAATTACGCTGTGCTCATCTTCAGCAACAGACACTCAAAAACTTTGTCTCTCTTGTGCGCGCTTTCTCCTTCTCAACAATCGCGCTGAACACAGCCTAGTTTTCTTTATCTAACTTTGCCAGCGCCACCATGTTAGCTACATCAGCCAGCAGCTTTTTTGCATCAAATACAATGCCACTCTTGATGGTATACGAAACACCGCCCACCCGACCAAGCTCGCCAGACTCCCGGTCTAGTTTCATATGCCCGGTGCCATACAAAAGCTTAAAGTTCGCAATCGGATTACCTCGTACCAAGACGATATCTGCCTGCTTGCCTGGCGTAATCGAACCAATCTGCTCTTCCATGCCAATCAATTCTGCGCCATTTAAAGTCGCCGCCTGAATCACTTCAAGCGGGTGAAACCCGGCCTCCTGCAACAACTCAAGTTCTCGGATATAAGCAAAGCCAAACAACTTGAAAATGAATCCTGCGTCAGATCCCGCAGCAACACGACCACCCCCATTTTTGTATTCATTGACAAACGTCATCCAGCGCTTGAAGTTATTGCCCCAAGCGACTTCATCAGCGGTCGTCCAGTCGAAATGATAAGAACCGTGGAGTCTTGGATCCGGCATGAAAAATTTTTGCAACGCCGGCAGCGTGTAAGTTGCATGCCATTCCGCATCACGCGCCCTGACAACGTCTCGGTTTGCCTCATAAATGGTGAACGTTGGCACCAGCGTGAAGTCCAGCGCCAGCATCTCTGCCATCACTTTCTGCCAGTGTTCCGATCCGGGTGCTGCCGCTTGCAACCAAAGACGACCCGCTTCAGCAAATCGCCACTGCTCATCAGCATAGTTGTATTCCGATGGATAATGCTGAACTGTTCGATCTGTGAACAAGGCTTCAGGTAATCCATACCAATGCTCCATCGAGTCTAGGCCGGCGCGTGCACTGTCGAGGGCGTTTACATGATAAACACCGTTCTGGTCATGGTGACTTGCTGTGCCCATGCCAAGCTTTTTCGCCTCATCATAGACTGCCACCAGCGCTTCTCGAGTCCCCCCGCGTAGCTTAACGCCAACAGCGCCATTCTTTTTTACCGCCCTCACCCACTTACGCGCCGCTTTGTCGCCAACTATCTGGGCGCCAGGAAACATCGAATAGGGAATTATTCGCGGCGCCACAATCTCTCCGTTCTCACTTCGCCTGGCATGCTCAACCGTCCAGGCAAGCCCCATACTAGCGCCGACCTCCCTAACTGTTGTGATACCGTGAGCAAGCCAAAGTTTAAAAACATACTCAGGTGGCGTCACCGGTCCAGCTAGACCTTGCCCAGGATTACCAATATGCGTGTGTGAATCAATAAATCCTGGCATTGCCGTCATGCCCGTGGCATCTATCCGACGAATACCATCTGCGACTACCCCGTTTGCAGGAGACAAGGATCCTTTAGCGCCACGTATTGCGACTATTTTGTCATCCACGATATCAATATCTACCGGACCACGGGGTGGAGAACCAAGACCATCAACCAACATGACGTTTTGAATTAACAGCTGCTGATACGGACCGGCGCCTTCATCAACGCCCCGCTGCGGGGCTGGATCGGGAATCTTAATGCCATATTTGGCAACAGAAGCTGCCCTTTCTTCACCCGGAGTCGCCGCCTGAAGCGGGTTACTAAGCAGTAAAATGGCAAATATCGCTGGGCGCAGCGATCGACTCCACTTATTGTTCCTTCTTGTTGGTTTAGTCATCATGTTCCCGAACCTATTGAGCCATCGCGTTGCTTGTTTTTCATCGCAACACTATATGTTTAATGGATTGCCGAACGTATCACTAAAGGCCATTTCGCTCAGCGGTCTGCGAGTAATCTCACCATGCCCCCCCAGTACAGGATAGCCTATCGGCACGAAAGCGGCCGTATGCCATTTGTCTGGGATTTGCAGCAGTTCTTTGATGCCCGCCTCTTCAATACATAACAGTGTTGTTAGCACACAACCAAGACCTTCGGTTCGCGCCGCTAACAACAAGTTTTGAACCGCAGGGTAAATTGAACCACCACCAACCACGCTCTGTCGAGGCAGGCCAGCGTCCGTGACAGTAATGTGGTCAAAATCAAAACAGAACACACAGATTACCGGGGCCTCGTGCATATGATTGGCAAGATAAGTACCTGACTCAAGCGCCTTCCGACTACTCAATGCCTGCGAATCACTCATCGCAGAGAGATGAGCCTCATAACCCGGGATGTAACTTTCCCAGTGCGGCCTGTACAGGTCTTCCATACCCTGTTTCAACGCGGCGTCCTTTACAGCAATCATACGCCACGGCTGGTGATTTCCGCCGGTTGGCGCCCAGGTTGCTGCGGTCAAAACCCGCCGCAAAACATCTGGGGAAATCGGATCGGGCTTGATTCTTCTTACGGCCCGCAAGGTAGACATAGCATCATAGATATCCATAGCAACTCCTCTTGTTTCAATCTAGAGATTCTGAAGCAATCCTTGCTTGAACGCTAATCACGTTTGCGTTTACGTTTCTGCTCGATCAGCACAATCGATCTTTGCTCATATGCGGGCTTGTGTCAGAATAGTTTCATCTACACTTCGTTGGCACTTTCTCATGAGATACCTGTTTCTTTTATGCCTTGCATTGGCAAATATTCACGTCTACGCCGCAGACCTGAAACCGCTCAGAGTCGGACTCTCAGTCGACTTTGAGCCGGTTGCATTTTATGTGAGCGAAGACCTACAAGGTATTGAGATAGATTTTGCCAACAAAATTGCTAACCGACTTGATCGTCCAGTCGAGTTTCATGTGTTTCAGCTATCACGCCTGTTTAGCGCACTCGAAGCCGGTGAGATAGACGTAATTATGTCGGCTATTTCTATCACCGATCAGCGGAAGAAAAGAGTTAGATTCACCAATCCATATATGGAAATAGGTCAGATGGCGATTGTGCGTACAGAGGATGCAAACCGATACGGAAAGACCGACGCTTTGAAACAACCTCGCCTGAAGGTCGGGGTCCACAAAGGTACAACGGGAGAGGCTTTTGTTGTAACAGAGCTGAACAACCCGAGCATCATGGCTTACGCCAGCGTAGAGCAGGGTCTTGAAGCTCTTCGCATCGCCGAAGTCGATTTGTTTATCCATGACTCCACCACTAGTTGGCAGTTAAGTCGCTCTTTTGTAAACGACAAATTATTGAGCTTGAACCGCTACCTGACCAAAGAGAGTATCGCTTGGGCAGTTCATCCCGATAACCCCGAATTGCAAGTGACGTTAAACCTGCTGCTGAAAGACATGGTTGCAGAGGGTGAGGTCAAAGAGGTACTGAATCGTTGGCTGCCCGTCATACCCGTTGAGATGTAACGTAACTCCAGTCATGAGACTTACCCTGCTTACAATTCTCCTGTTGCTGTGTCTCAAGACGATTGGTGCGGACTTCGTCGGGGCTGATACTTGCGGCACATGCCACGAGCCTCAAATGACCCAATGGCAAAAGTCCGATCACTTTCACGCGATGCAGGTCGCAAAAAGTGTGAACGTGTTGGGAGACTTTGCTGATGTTGAGATTGAGTTTCACGGCATCACCACCCGTTTTTTCAAGCAACAAGACAGCTTCTTCATCGAAACTTTGGATCAGAACAACGCAGTCAGGGTTTTTAAAGTTTTATACACCTTTGGCCACGATCCATTACAGCAATATCTGGTCGACATAGGTGCTGGCAGACTCCAGGCCTTTAACATCGCTTGGGACAGTCGAAGCAGGGAAAATGGCGGTCAGCGCTGGTTTCATCTTCAGCCGCAGGCAGACATTTCGCCAGACCACCCTTTCTTCTGGCAAGGTCATTTTCAGAATTGGAATGGTCGTTGCGCCGAATGCCACAGCACTGATTTGCGGAAAAACTACAACCCTGAATCAAACAGCTATAACACCCTGTGGTCAGAAATCAACGTTGCTTGCGAAGCTTGTCACGGGCCAGGTTCGGAGCATGTAGCGCTTGCGCGGGCAGGGAATATCACGATTGACGATACGGGTCTAACCCGCAAAGGGCAAAGTACCCAGTGGCTTTTCGCGGCAGGCGATGCCATTGCCAACCCAAAAAACCAAGTCGATGAAACTGAAATAGATATGTGCGGAGGTTGCCACTCACGGCGGTTGCCTATTTCGACACACACACCCGGAGCGGCTTATCACGACGAGAACATGATTGCGCTATTGAGCCCGGACCTCTATTTCCCTGATGGACAAATTGAAGACGAAGTCTTTGTTCTCGGCTCGTTCTTACAAAGCAAGATGTATCAGCAAGGCGTGCGCTGCACAAATTGCCACAACCCACATAGTGGCGAAGTCAAATTACCTGGAAATAACCTTTGCAACCAGTGCCACTTGGCAACAACTTTTGACCAACCTGAACATCATGGCCACCAACAAAACACCGAGGCTAGTCAGTGCGTCAACTGCCATATGCCAACGAGGACTTACATGGGCGTTGATGATCGCAGAGATCACAGCTTCGTCATACCGCGGCAAGCGGCAGATAACGACGCGACGCCCTCACCCTGTGCCGACTGCCACAGCGCTCAATCGAAAAACTGGATTAATCAAAACATCATTAATCAAAACATCAAGGCAAATACAAAGGTTCACTGGTCCCAAGCCAATATACAAAGCCGCAACTTTAATATGCAAAGCATACGCGGACTCGCTGCACATGCGGCAGATAAAAGTCTTGCTCCTATTGTGCGCGCAACACTTATCGAACAGCTCGCGAATTATCCCTCGCGATTTACGCTCGATGCTGTCACACCGTCCCTCGCAAACAAAGATCCGATGATTCGTCGTGCTGCGATTGGGGCCCTGAGCTTCTTACCCCCTGCAGATCGCTGGACGCTGCTAAAGCCCCTTGCCGGAGATGAGAACAAGAGTGTTAGATACCAGGTTGCCGCCACTATGGTTGATGCATTACCCGCCCTAACTCAAGCTGACAGAAACCAGCTCACAGGATTGATTAATGAATACGAGCAGGCGCTGAAGATATCCGAGGACAGCCCAGCGACTCAGATAGCTCAAGCGAATCTGGCCATGCAGCAAAATCAACTCATTGAAGCTGAACAACACTTTAAGCGCGCGCTTCAAATCTCTCCTGGTTTTGTACCGGCATTACTAAATTTTGCGGAATTTCTTCGGGCAACGGGCCGCGATGCAGCATCAGCACCACACCTGCTTAAAGCTTTATCGGTCGCACCGGATTCAGCAGCAGCTCAACACGCTTGGGGATTACATCTTGTTCGCCAGAAGCGTATTGAGGATGCGCTGCCTTTTCTGAAAACTGCTGCAACCATCGAAGATGCACAGCCTCGGTTTTCTTATGTGTATGCAGTCGCCTTGGATAGTATCGGTGAAACGGATCTGGCACTTGAACACCTGAAAGCCTCGGACCAGCGGTGGCCGAATCAAATAGACACACTGAGCACGCTGCTAATCTATGCCGACAAACAGCATCAATTGGCTAGCAACATGCGATACCTGAGCAAACTCTCAGCACTTTCTCCCTCGTCACCTTTGGTGAGAAAGCTGATGCAAAAATACCAGTCTCGCTAAACATTTGAGTGCCTGCAGAAATGCTGTTTATAATCCTCAGCATATAAATTTTCCTTCACCGATCACGCAAGGTACGACTGACTATGCCTACATCTGAGGGTGCTCTAAGCGGCGTCCGTATTATCGACTTGACTGATGAACGCGGTATCTATGGCGCCAAGCTCCTCGCCGACCTAGGTGCTGATGTCGTTAGACCCGAACCTCCAACAGGCGACCCTTTGAGATTACGAGGACCGCGACTGGCGACGGCACCAGAGGATCAGCAATCACTTTGGTTTGCTTTTTTTGCTTCGAGTCGTCGTTTTTTCACCCTCGATTTAGCAACCGAAGAAGGCAACAGCCAGCTTCAATCTTTGATTGAGCGCGCATCAATTGTATTGACCTGCCAAGGTGCCTTTGGTGTTGACGAGGCTAACCTCGATGATGCGCTGGCAAAGCGCCCTGACCTCATCATCGTTGACGTCACATCCTTTGGCAACGAGGGCCCATGGGCGAATTATGTTTCTTCTGATTTAGTCGACGGCGCGCTGGGTGGCGCAGCAGCAACAACCGGAGACGCGGACACGGCACCTCTTAAATTCTTTGGTGAGCTAAATTACATGACCTCCGGGGTCTACACAGCGATCGCGGCGCTGTCAGCACTGCATCACTCAAGATCGACCGGCGAGGGCCAGCGAGTCGGCGTGCCAGTGCAGCAGTGTATTGCTTCATGTCTCGAACACGTGCTGATGTTCTATTGCTACAACGAACAATTCGCCTCAAGTGAAGGCCCCATCTTGCCACGACGCGGCAGCCTGCACTGGTCCAACGCTTACCAGGTCATGCAGGCCCGAGGCGGGTCGATCATGATCACCCCTACCCCGGACATAGAAGCACAACTCACTTGGCTGATAGAGGAGGATGCTTTTGAGGATTTACTTGACCCCATGTACATGGAACCGGAAAACGTTCAGCTCCTTATCCAAAGAATCATGGAAGTACTAACCACATGGGCTGGGGAGAAGGATGTCGAGGAGCTCTTTCTAGCCGCACAGGATCGTCACTCTCCCTATGGCTGGGTACTTCCGATAGAGCAAGTTGCAGAGAATCCACAGCTGGCTTTCAGGCAGTGGTGGCAGGATTACAAAGTTGGAGCAGAAACAATTAAAGGTCCCGGCGCCCCCTATCACTTGAGCGAAAATCCCTGGCAGCTGAGGCATCATGGCAGTTTAGGCGATAATACGGACGATATTCTCAAGGAGATCGGCTGGACAAATACACGAGGTAACCAATCATGAGCAGACCTCTTGATGGCATTCGAATCCTCGATTTCACCCACGTGCTTGCAGGTCCCTTTGCCACGCGCATATTAGGAGACATGGGCGCGGACGTGGTAAAGGTTAATTCGATAGATCGCTCAACCGGCGTCAACCTTGCGACTCACCCTTACTTCTTGCAATTCAATCGCAGCAAGCGCTCTCTTGCGCTAGATATGACTCAAGAGGCAAGCCGAGCACTCAGCCGCAAGCTATGCGATGAGGCTGATATCGTCATAAACAACTTTTCAGTGGGTGTATTACAAAGATGGGGCATTGATTTTGACACGGTTACTGAAACCAATGCAGGCGCAATCTATGCTGAAATGTCTGGCATGGGAGACACGGGCCCATGGTCAAAGTTTGTCACTTATGCGCCGACGATCCATGCACTTTCGGGACTAACACATCTGACAGGCGTACCTGGACGAGAAGATATTGGCCTAGGTTTTTCGTATAACGATCATCAAGCAGGCCTTCATGCAGCTGTGGCAATTTTAGCCGCACTAGAAGCCCGCACCCGGACTGGCAAAGGGCAGCGCATCGACATGTCCCAGTTCGAGGTTGGCGTTAACTTCTCCGGCCCTTCTTTACTCGACTGGTTTGCTAACGGCACTGCCGCTAGACCAACTGGCAACAAACTACCCTATGATCATGCTGCACCTCACAATTGCTACAAATGTGCGGAAACAATTGATGACAGTATTGAAAATGAGCGCTGGGTCGCCATCGCTTGCATGGACGAAAAACAGTGGCAAGCTTTCAAAAATGTCATGGGCAATCCTGACTGGGCGAACGGGCCGCAATTCAACAGCGCTGCCGGAAGAGTCGAAGCAAGTGATGAGCTCGATCAGGAGATATCCGCGTGGACGCAAAATCTTGACGCAGCGGAAGTAATGGCACATTGCCAACGTGTCGGTGTGCCTGCGGGCATTGTGCAAAATGGCGTGGACCTAATCGAGAAAGACCCACAACTAGCCGCATACAATTTCTTCCAGCCCATGAAAGGCGAACACCCGGAATATGGCACCATGATAGGAGACCGGCTGCCGCTATATTTCAGTGCTACGCCGTGTGATGAATACCCACGTGCCCGCGAGCTTGGAGAGGACAATGCTGCTATTTTAGCTGATTGGCTTCAAATGGCACCCGAGGAATATCAAGCCAATGACGAAACCGGCATTTTTAAGTAACCCGCCTCTATAACCCTGAAGTGCAAATAACGGATACAAACATGAAAGCAAAGCTCGGCTCCTGGCGCTCTCCCATCACAAGTGATCTGATTGTCGCTGACACCATTGGCATCTCTTCTTCTAGCTGGCACCAAGGTGCTTTGTTCTGGGTTGAGTCTCGTCCTCAAGAAGCAGGACGCAATGTGTTGGTAAGAAGAAATGAAGATGGCACCGAAAGAGATATAAATCCGGCGCCTTACAATATTCGCACGCGAGTTCATGAATATGGCGGTGGCGCGTGGCTATTACATGAAGACGCTCTTTACTTTTCCAACTTTGCCGATCAGCAGATTTATGTTCAATCACTCGATGAGGACACTCCTTCACAATTAACGCATATCGCAGGCTTGCGATTTGCTAACGGTTGTATTGATGTGAAACGAAACCGAATGATTTGTGTGATTGAAGACCACCGCGCCGAGGGCGAGCCGGAAAACTACCTTGGTGCCGTCGATCTCGAATCAGGAGATGTCTCCGTTCTTACTCGCGGCCACGACTTTTATTCATCACCTGCAATCAGCCCAGACTGTGAAAAAATCACGTTTATGAGTTGGAACCATCCGGACATGCCTTGGGATGAGACGATAATTTGGACGTCAGATCTGACTGAAAATGGCGCATTGTCAGAACCCGTTCACGTCGCCGGAGGTAAGAAGGGAACGCAAAAAATATCGGCTCAACAACCCACTTTCTCTCCCTCGGGTGAACTCTTCTTCATTACCGACGAATCCGGTTGGTGGAATATTTACCGTCAGGGTACAACAGAAAGCATATGCCCCATGGAGGCGGAATTTGGCGGTCCTCATTGGATATTTGGCATGCACTCTTACGACTTCCTCAGCGCTAGTCGACTTGTGTGCAACTATGGGGCGGGTAATGTCAGTCAATTAGCGACGCTAGACCTAGCGTCAGGTGAGCTTAAAGATATTCGGCTGCCTTATACTGATCTGGGCGGCATATCACTCAATGGCGAAATGTTAACCACAGGCGCAGCTTCACCTGTTACATTTCCTGAGTTGATTACCGTCGACCTGAATCTTGGCAACCATGAGGTTTTCAAACAATCAACTACACTGACGCTTGATCAAGGGTATTTTTCAGTGCCTGAAACAATTTCATTTCCAACGGCCAGCGATCAAATCGCACATGGCTTCTATTACCCGCCCGTAAATAAGGACTACCAAGCTACTGACGAAGAAGCGCCACCACTCGTTGTGATGATGCATGGAGGGCCTACCGGGGCAACGCACAGCGTACTGAATTTGAAAACCCAATTCTGGACCAGCCGCGGATTCGCTGTCCTTGATCTGAATTATCGCGGCTCCACCGGTTACGGTCGAGCTTATCGCGACAGATTGTTCAAACAATGGGGCATTGTTGACGTTGAGGATGCAGACTATGGCGCCATGTATCTCGTCCAGCAAGGAAAGGCAGATGGCGCTCGACTGGCGATTCGCGGCGGCAGTGCCGGAGGATATACGACACTTTCAGCACTCACTTTTACAGATACTTTTAAAGCCGGCGCCAGTCACTTTGGCGTCGGCGATCTGGAAGCGCTAGCGAAAGACACCCACAAGTTCGAGGCACGTTATCTCGATAGTATGATTGGTGCTTATCCTGATGAAATCGAAACCTATCATGCTAGGTCACCTATTCACCACGTTGATCAGATGGCCAGCCCCTGCATCTTTTTTCAAGGCCTAGAAGACAAAGTAGTACCACCAAATCAGGCGGAAACAATGGTTGCCGCGCTAACGGAAAAAGATGTGCCGGTTGCTTATGTACCCTTTGAAGGGGAACAACACGGGTTTCGTATCGCTGCAAATATCAAGCGCTGTCTCGATCTAGAACTGTACTTTTATGGCCGCGTATTTGGCTTCAGTCCAGCGGATGATATTGAACCTATAGCAATTATAAACCTAGATTAATATTTAAAAACCAGAGCGAGGCTGGGTACAGAGCGGTCTGGCTAAACGATACTGGTAACAGCGATATGTACTCCGCGGCTGAGCCCTGCGAGAGGCAGCTCAACAGTTAAGCAACGTTGGATACGCTTGATGTTCGATCAGCTAAATAAACAACGCCTTTGGCCTACTCGCAGAAATGCAACATGATAGACAAAGATACGCTCATTGTGACGATCATCGCTGACCTAAACGCCGCTATTCAAACAGCGCTGACGGCCGCGGAGGATGCTCGGGCAACCGCAACTAACAAGGAAAACGTGGCCGAAAATCGTTACGACACATTGGGACTTGAGGCCGCATACCTTGCCCATGGGCAGTCAGAGCGGGTAATACAGCTTAACGCAGCCCTCGAAGCATTCCAGCACCTAATTGTTGAGCCTGAAGATCACGTCATCGCGATGGCTGGCTCGTTAGTCACATTGCTTGATGATTCTAATGCTCAACGTAACGTTTTCATTGGACCCTCAGCTGGAGGACGAGTCATCAATTTTGAAGGCAAACAGATCACAATCATTACTCAGCAATCTCCCTTGGGTTCTGCCTTAGCTGGTGCAACTTGTAAAGATGAAATCTCCGCTGAGATCGCTGGCAAACGGGTTACTTACACAATCACCGCACTTTGTTAATAGCCATTTGCTATCGGTGTGATATATTTTGACTAACAATCTATCAGTGAAAATTCATGACGATTTGTTAGCGGCTGATACGATTTTTCAGTAACCTGTCCGTCAGAACAAAATAAAAAGAGCAATGACAATGAATGAATTCGACCTCACAGGAAAGGTAGCCGTCGTCACTGGTGCGGGCCAAGGGATTGGTGAAGGTATCGCCAAAAGTATGGCCGGTGCTGGTGCTGCCGTGATCGTAGCGTCCAGATCAAAAGACAAGATAGCACGCGTAACGCAGGAAATTCAGGCGGCAGGTGGCAAAGCGATCGCGGTGCCAACGGATGTCACTGACCGTAACGCGCTGATCAATCTCGCCGAGACTGCCGTCAGCGAATTCGGCGGCATTCATTGCTGGGTTAACAACGCCGGTGGATCTCCCGTAAGGGCAGCATTGAATGAACTCCCCGACGAAGAGTGGGAAGCCTGTCTTGATCTTAACCTCACCGCAGTTTGGAAAGGCTCTGTGATTGCTTTTAAGTATATGAAGGAAGGCGGAAGCATTATTCAAATTTCTTCACCTGCAGGCGATCGCGCGGTTCCCGGCAGCGGACACTATGGCGCAGCCAAAGCGGCAGTAAACTCGCTAACAAAAACGCTGTCACTGGAATTTGCACCTAACGTCACCGTCAACGGTATTTCACCGGGATATATTCCCACCGAGGTCATGATGACAGCGCTGCAAACCGACGAAGCGGCACTCGCGGAAATGGCGCAATCACGTATTCCTCTGAAACGCCTCGGCAAGCCCAAGGATATCGGTTCTGCTGCTGTCTACCTGGCTAGCGAGGCTGGCAGCTGGGTCACAGGACAAACGTTAATCGTTGGCGGTGGTATTTAATCCGAGCAATAGACACTTATAACTGACAGTCATGGTAAGAGAAGAGGCATGTTCAGGTATACATTATTGAGGGGCCCAGAAATAATTGTTGTTTCGCACTACGGAGATTATGTCGGTGCCGAGGCTGACAAAGCCATGCTGTCCATCTTAGGATCAAGAACTTTAGCTGAGAGACATCAGCTAAAGTTTGTGATTCAAGATTTTTCCGCAGTTGAAAAGATGAGTCTACACGACACGGATTTCTCAAGGCGGACTAGATATTTTGATAAGTTAAAGAAACTTTTCGAGAAACAGGATCTTGCGTCAATTTTCAACAACATTTCGGTTTATCAGGTTAGGCCGGATCGGATCGATATTTTTGACACACTCGTACTGCGGGAAAAAAAGCTTAGGCAATACCACGAGTACCAAATAGACTTAATACAGAGAAATTCACTGGCCGAAGCGCTGTTGGCACTTGGTGAAAACAAGGTACCGTCTGAAAAAGACTGGATTAGCCCGAGTGAGACGCAGAACGATTAACCGCCTTCTCTCAACAAGCACACAGTATTTGTTTTTAGACAGGCGAGAAGATTCGACATTAAGTTAGACGCACGTGGTAGTTTAATTGCTATGGTCCTTACACTACCTGCACTCATCAACTTTCGTAAGAGATCATTACCTCTTAAGCAGATTACGCTTCAGCGACGATAATAATGACTGATGGCACCTGAGGCATATCGGGTTACGATTTCTGCTTCACACAGGATTCAATAAGTAAAATGATGAGAAACATTCGAATTTTTGTCGTGGCGCTCGGCCTTGCGACCCACTACACGCCCGCCATCGCGGCAGACTTGCCATCAACAACGCAGCTGGAGAATATCCCGGGAGACCTGTCATCAAGGTCAACACCTTTTATTGCTTGGCACGGCGATTTAACAAAAATCGGTTATCTAGAAAGTGAATACCAGATGGCAGGGAAGGCAAGCGTGTATCAACTGGATGTCAACGAGCGCCTAATTAAGGACATTGTGGATGCGCCTTACACCACCAGGTTTTTGGTCAGACGCCCAGTCGACAGCGAAGATTTCAATGGGACAGTTTATCTCGAAATCCTAAACGCCACAGCTGGCTGGGACGGTGATCCGATTTGGCAGGGTACGCACCGGTATATGACCCAAACAGGGGCAGCCTATGTCGGGCTCACGAGCAAACCAGTCGCAGTAAATTTTTTGCGCGATCGGTGGGGCGATCCGGAACAATTTGGGAAGCGAAACCGGGAGCGCTATGCAGCGCTCTCTATGCCTTATTTTGGTCAGGTCTGGGACATATTGGCGCAACTCAGCAACTTGTTGCGGGCGAAAAATAGCACAGCTAACCCGTTGCGGGATCTAACTGTACAAAAACTGGTGTTGGTAGGTTACTCACAATCCGTTGATTACGAAGTGACATTTGCTAACCACTTTCATGAAATGGCGATGATTGACGGCTACTACTTAGGCGCTGGCAGCGGCACGGTTAAACGTCTAAATCGGTTAGAAGGACCAGAAGAGTACTCAATCGATGATCCACACAATCTCATTCGCACCCGTGTACCTGTAGTGAGGTTTCAAACACAAACCGAAGTACAAGAACCAAGGTTTAACGCCTCCCGTGCACGTCAAACTGAGGCTGACTTCCCGCTGGTCAGAACCTACGAAATGGCTGGTGGCGCGCATGTGGATGTAAACACCAGCACCAATGGTGCGCGCTCAATGGCGAGAGATTTGGGGTTATCGAGTCATGGGGCAGCTTGTGATTTACCTATCAACCCCTTGCCGATCGATTTTGTCCAGGCTGCGATGCTGAGTATTTTGAGTCACTGGATTGATGGCACACCGCCACCGCCAAGCGAATTACTCGCCTTCACTGATATTGAATCACTTGCGCTTACTTTTGGCCCCGACGGTAATGCGGTTGGTGGCATCAGATTACCGCAACTAGCGATGCCAATGGGCCGCTATCTCGGTCGAAACACTGGCGAGGGGTTCTGTTTTCTCTACGGAGGTTTTGCCCCTATTGATCATGATGCTTTTGAGCAACGGTACGGCACAAAATCGGATTACCTTGAACAGCTTCGCCAGCGCATTAAACCGGTCGTTGAGGCGAGGTTTTTGCTTGAAGGCGACGTCGAGCGTTTTATCGAGCATGCGAGTTCGACGATCGATTCATTAGAATAGCCAATCCCAGCCTGCTTGTGACGACAAGTCGAGCAAACGCCGTCTTGCCATGCGCTGGCACCCTAACGATCGAACACCGACCAGCATGCGTTTTTTGTATGCAACGTTTAAACGCATGATCAACGAATAATTACCCAGCTATCACGTGTCACCTCGTGCGGCGCGCTGAATGCAAAACGGAACTTAAGCGAACTTTAAAGTACTTCTTCTCGTCATAGGTTTATCGACAACGAGCCTAAATCTTTTTATGGGGTAGCAAGCTTGATTATTGATACGTTGTAACATAGCATGATAGGGTTTTAACCAATGAATTATAAACCATCACTTCAGGTACCCGTATGGCGACGCTAACATTTGTGAACAACACCCTGTTTGAGAACGGCGCGGTGGCTCAGCTTGCCGGCGTACTCGCGATGCATGGCATCCAACGTCCATTGCTCTGTACCGACAAGGGTCTAGTAAAGCTAGGTCTAGTGCGTAATGTCGCTGCTACGCTTAGCAACGATATTGCGCTTTCTATTTTTGACGATACGCCGGAGAACCCAACACAGTGGGCGGTTGAAGCAGCTAAGATGCAGTACATCGAGCATGGCTGCGATGGTGTTGTTGCTTTTGGTGGTGGGTCCTCTATGGATTTGGCCAAAGCCGTAGCGCTTGCAGTGACTCATGAAGGAGAGCTTATAAACTTTACTGCAGGTCTGGGCGGCGCACAAAAAATTGGGGTAATTGCTCCTCTTGTCGCTATACCTACCACTTCAGGTACCGGAAGCGAGGTATCGAATGGCGCTGTCATCATCATGAATAATGGCGAAAAACTTATTCTGGCCAGTCGAAATTTAGTGCCTTTAACCGCCATATGCGATCCTGAACTAACGCACGGCTTACCACCAACGCTGACCGCAGCAACGGGAATGGACGCTGTAACGCATTGCATCGAAGCACTGCTTTCGCCAGCAATTAATCCCCCAGCAGAAGCAGTAGGGTGCGACGGAATTGAGCGCGCAGTCAAAAATGGCAACTTATTGAGAGCCTATAAGGATGGCAGCGATCGTGTTGCTCGCTGGGAGATGATGATGGCGGCAACAGAAGGAGCCATGGCTTTCAGCAAAGGGCTAGGCGCTGTGCATTCCATGAGCCATGCTTGTGGCGCGGATCAAGGTTTAAGACTTCATCACGGTACGCTAAACGCTGTGATATTACCCACCATCCTTGATTTTAATCGGGGTCATGTAGGCAACAAATACGACCGCCTTAATCGGGCAATGGGTCTTAGTCACGACGCTGACCCTGCGGAGCACATTCGGCAATTGAACGACGCGCTGGGTTTACCCAATAATTTAGCTGAAATGGGAGTTACGGAGGAACAGATACCGCACCTTGCTGAACATGCCGCAAGAGACGTCTGTACTTTTACCAACCCTCGACAGTGTTCTATCAATGACTACGTCGCCTTGTTTAAAACGGCGATTGGCTCATGAGTAATGCTCAAAGCTCAAGGGAGTTAAATAACATCGAAACGTTAATCGCCGAAGTGGATGCTAGCGATCTTGCCCAAGCTCGGGATCTTATTGCAAAGGGCGTTCAAACACTTCAAAAACAATGGATTCCAACTCATCTTATCGTCAGCGCACTCGCTCTTGAGTTACAAGATCAAATTGCTGGCGAAGTGCCATCTCCAGAGTTAACAGTATATTTACGACGCCTTGCTGACTTTGTTAGTTACGAGTCAGAGTTAATAGAAAAACATTAATTGGTGTTCCCCCAAAATAGTGATATGCAAAACATAAATCGAGCATTAGAGATCAACACCGAAAATCGCCACTATATAGGCGATGATGTTAGTGCGCTTGCTCAAGTTCAAGCGCCGAATGTAGACTTAGGTTTATGGCGCCGACCGTTTCAGACCGCGATAGCAGAAGAGGTATCGTCACTCTCCGCGGGCAGTTTAAATGATCGTAAACGTCGAATCCCAGTAGAACATTTTGATCAGAGAATAGCCGAAACCCTTCAGTTACATGGCTTAAATCAAGGTCAGTATGTCAATCTAAGGCAAGATTTATCTTATTTATCCCGAGTGTTTGCCTCTATCGTAGGCACGAGTGAGCTAGTGTTTCGCTTGTTCACAACGGGTGAAGACGATTGCCGTCGGTTTCATCTTGATCGCTTAAAAATGCGCTTAATGTGTACTTACCAAGGTCCCGGAACACAGTGGCTCAGTGAAGCGCAGCTAGACAGAGTGGCGCAACACACCGGCCAGGCTAATGAAGACATTATCCGATTCGGTAATCCGCAACGTTTCGAGCCTTTCTGGGTTGGCATCATGAGAGGCGATCCAACAAACCAAGGTGTCGGTTTGGTTCACCGCTCTCCTCCCGTTGTTGATACTGGCGAGATTCGAGTCGTGTTTTGCCTTGATGCCTAAGTACTATTTTTTAATTTCACTGAAAAGTAATGGAGTTCGTGGTGCCAATTTTTAATTTAGATAGCGTTCGTAAGATTTTTAGCGGCACAGAGACGTCACCACAAGAGATTGCGCTACTCAATAAAGAGGTTCTGTTTATGACTTTGGCGCGTGCGACATCAGCAGATACGAATGTCAAAAATGTTGAAGTCGAGCGCGTCCAAGAAGTACTCAAGTCTCGAACAGGCGAGGATTTTTCTGCCGCGGATGTACGCGTCGCCGCGCAATCAGCGCTTTTTGAAAAAGCGCCACTTGAGCGGTATTTGAGCGCGTCAGCGAAGAAGCTAAGTGTAAAAGATAGAATTAGCGTTATTCAGGCGCTCTCTGATGTGATTCGATCTGACGGGCAAACGAGTGTTTTCGAAATCTCATTTTTTAATCAGGTTGCTGCCGCTTTGCAGATGACGCCAGCACAGATCATAGGGCTTGATACCGGCGAATGATTTGGTCCTGTAAAGCGACAAACACAAAGTGGACTTCATGATAGTTTGGCTGACTAACAAACAGCAAACTCTCGTATCGTGCGCGATTTAAAATACAAAGTATGAAACTTCTGAAGTAAATGAATGCTAATGACCCGCCCGTTCTTCAAGTAAGAAACCTCGCGTTCCAATACGATCAACCACTGCTTGATATCGATACTTTTTTGGTTGCCCGAGGCGAGTGTGTCGGTTTAATCGGGCCATCCGGTTGCGGCAAAACTACGTTTATCCATCTGATAGCAGGCTTGCTAAAGCCCACCCGTGGCTCTATTCAGGTCAATGGTATTGATCTATCTCAACTCACGGAAACACAAACTGATCGTTTACGCGGAC
This sequence comes from Candidatus Azotimanducaceae bacterium, assembly GCA_965657335.1. Taxonomy (GTDB): domain Bacteria; phylum Pseudomonadota; class Gammaproteobacteria; order Pseudomonadales; family Azotimanducaceae; genus UBA4582. The sequence continues at coordinate 8,020 of CBFHOH010000018.1, read as the reverse complement.
AGTCTATAGGCATCGTTTTTCAGCGGCTGTATTTGATCCCATCGCTGAGTGTAATTGATAACCTTACGCTGGCTCAAAGTCTCTCGCGGGTTAGCGTCGACAAACCCTATGCGATTCAACTGCTCGAGCAATTAGGTGTCGGCGAGTTGTTAAATAGCAAGCCGTACCAACTTAGCCAAGGGCAGGCGCAGAGAGTCGCCATAGCACGATCTTTAGCTCATCGACCATCCCTCGTGATGGCCGACGAACCCACGTCCGCGTTAGACGATAAAAACGCCCAAGAAGCAATGGCAATACTGCGAACTATGACGCAAACCGCGGGGTCAGCACTTGCCATCGTCACTCACGATCAGAGAGTTCGGGACCAAGTCGACCGAGTTTTTAATCTTGGGAGCGATCAATGAGTTTGTTTCAATTAGCGTTAGCGAATCTAACGGCGTCAAAACTTACCTCAGCAGTCAATATTTTAATGTTGGCATTAGGCACAGCAATTATTGCTGTACTACTCATTGTGACCGCCCAACTGTCCTCTGCCTTGACCAAAAATGCAGCCGGAATAGACTTAGTGATTGGGGCCGAAGGAAGCCCCTTACAATTAGTGCTCGCGGGTGTTTATCACGCCGATGTTCCTCCGGGTAATATCGCCTCAACTGAAGTTGATCGTTGGCTTGGCCACCCGATGGTTGCGTCGGCAATTCCGCTATCTCTTGGAGATAGTTATCGAGGATTTCGCATTGTTGGTACGACACCAGAATACTTGTCGCTCTACAATCTGAATTTTTCTGAAGGAACACTTTGGCGCCAGCCGTTTGACGCGGTGATAGGATACGAAGTCGCACAATCCACAAGCTTAAAAGTCGGCGATAGTTTTTCAGGTTCACATGGTCTTATCGGTGATGTCGCGGTAATTAATCAACAGGCTCACGAACACGCGCGTTATCGCATTACAGGCGCTCTTGCGCCAACAGGTTCGGTCGCTGACAGCTTGATACTGACCTCCACACAAAGTGTCTGGTTGATGCATGCTTCGGAAAATGGAAATCCGGATCATAACGCTGACCGTGACAATGACAATGACAATGACAATGACAATGACAATGATCATCGAAAAACACACACAGAAAATCACGAAGTCAATCATCGTCAGAACAAAGCGCGCCATGACCATCACGATAAAAAAGGTCCCGATCATGGAACAGTCGATCAAAGACACGATGAGGCTGAGGCCGATCGACAACTCGCTTCATCGCACGGAGAAGAAATCACGTTATTGCTTGTCCAGCTATCATCTCCGCTAGGTGCGTTAACGCTACCCAGAGAGGTGAACGCAGAAGCGGATTTACAGGCGGCATCACCAGCCTATGAAATTACTCGCTTGCTCAAGATCGTTGGAGTTGGTCTCAACTGGGTAAACGCCTTCGCTGGCATTCTCGTGCTAGGTGCAGGATTGTCGATTTTCGCTGCATTATATTCCTCACTCAGCGCGAGGCGCCGCGATTTAGCTGTTATGCGATGCCTTGGCGCGACGAGATTAGATTTGTTCTATTTGCTTTTTTTGGAAGGTTTTTTGCTGACTGCCGGAGGCGTTACCGCTGGGCTTACGTTTGCTCATGGTGGTGTCGAGATACTTAGCTGGTGGTTGGGGCAAGCTCAAGGCATCTCTTTGAGTGGTTGGGCGTGGGTACCTACCGAATATTTGCTGATAGCAGGATTACTTTTGTTGGGATCTGTTACAGCGATGCTACCTGCATGGCAGGCTTATCAAACTAACGTCGCTCGGACGCTCTCGACCCATTAAGGAAAAATTATGCGATGTAAATTTTCACTAGGTGTTGTGTTGGCGTTGATGGTGCCACTGTTTTTTCCAA
>CBFHOH010000018.1:2104-6053 GCA_965657335.1 Candidatus Azotimanducaceae bacterium | reverse complement strand
CCCATTAAGGAAAAATTATGCGATGTAAATTTTCACTAGGTGTTGTGTTGGCGTTGATGGTGCCACTGTTTTTTCCAATACATTCACACGCGATAGAAAAACAGGACATTCCCAGCGCGGCTGATGATCAAGCGCTATACCGCTTCGAAATTCTTTCGGGTTTTAGTTACACAGACGATAAAGGTCGAGAGGTCATTGATGTCATCGAAGGCGATCAACTGAATCTTGCACTCTCTGCAGATACCAAGACCGGTCGCCCGGTTATCGGTTTGGTACCCAAGTTTAACATGCAGGGTAGCAGCATGCTTATACCACCCGGTCAATCCACTTCACTGACGAGCACAGACGAGAGCGGCATTGTTGAGTTCGGCGTGATAGCAGGCACAAAAGGGTTGGATGAGATTACCGTTTCGTTTGGCAAAAACACCACCCGCATATATCTCAATATTATTAGCCTCCGGGTAAAGGACTTCGCAACAAAGCCCGCTTTTGATGTCGACCTCAATTGGACTGATTTAATGCAGGCGAAACTTGGCTTTGAGCAAGAAAAATTTCAGGTAAACTTTCCAGATGCCGTTCAATCTCATAACGGTGAGGTCGTCACTATCTGGGGTTTTATGATGCCGTTGAATGCTGATGTGGAGCAGAGGCACTTTCTGATGACCTCCAGTCCGCCGCACTGTTTCTTTCATATACCCGGTGGCGCTGCCGGTGTAGTTGAAGTTTTTTCTGAGAAGGGTATTTTAGCTTCGTGGGATCCTGTTTTGCTTCGTGGCACTTTTAGATTGATCGAAAACACGACAACTGGATTGATCTACCAAATCGAAAACGCCGAGCTTATCGAACCATAAGCCAGATTAACCTATCCTTTAATGCGATCTAAACTGAAAAGGTACCAGATGCTTAAGATGAGAAATATTGCGCTAGCTATCATGACCTTGGCGATGAGTGCCTGTCATTCTGACACGCTAATCCAGCCCGTAGCGAGCAAGAATGAATCCTTGCCCAACGTTACGTTGATGACATTGAACGTGCAAAACTTGTTTGACAACCTCGATGACCCGGGCAAGGATGACAAAGCTTATCTTCCTATTGCCGACAAACAGGGTAAAGCACATCAAGCGGCATGCGCCAAGATTAAGAATCGATTTTGGCGTAAAGAATGCTCGGAGCTGGACTGGAGTGACGACGCAATCACCGATAAGTTAAAGACACTTTCAAGCGTGATTAAACAGGTTAATGATGGTCAAGGGCCAGATGTCATTGCGCTGCAGGAAGTTGAAAACGAGAATATTCTTGAGCAGTTAAGGTTAAGGTACTTGTCCGGTTTAGGCTACAAGAAGTCAATCTTGATTGAAGGTAAAGATAATCGAGGTATCGATGTGGCTTTTTTGAGCAAGCTACCGTTGGTCGATGATCCTGTGTTGCATCCGCTTGTGACGAAAACACACAGTGAACGCGCAAAAGATACTCGAGGCGTACTTGAAGCCAAGTTCGAAATGCCGGATGGTTCTCACCTGACAGGCTACAGTGTTCACTTCCCCGCACCCTTTCATCCCACTGAAATGCGCATTGCGGCTTATCAGCACTTGCGGACACTGCGCGCTGGCCTTGCAGATCAAGCACTGGTTTTCGCCGCCGGCGATTTTAATACTACCAGTACAGAGGATGACAGAGAGAAGCTACTCGACAAGCATGTTCGCACTGAATGGGAGGTGGCTCATGATACTTGTCAGGCGTGCCCTGGTACTTACTATTACGCACCAGAAGACAATTGGTCCTTTCTCGATATGATACTTGTTGCTGGTACTAAGGGACCAGCTGCTTCCTGGAGAATTCGACCGGGATCTGTTCAATTGGCAAATGCATTGGACTCGCAAAGAACGCAAGATGGAAAACCAGCCCGTTATCGACCTGAATCGAAAGAGGGCGCGTCCGATCATTGGCCCCTGATATTGACACTGGAGAGGAAGTAGAGCCGAGCAGGTGCATACTTAGCGTTCATAGTAGTCAGCCAGTCTTGTGTTTCGTGATTATTGTCTCTCTAAGAGTGTGGCTTAGTCGGACGTGATCTTTAACGCAGCGCTTGCATGCTCCTGAAAAAAGTGAATACACAGGCGCCGGATAGAGGATTGTTTCTCGGGGTGCTCAAGTTGCATTCTCATGCTTCATATATCCAGTTCATGGGCATATACCGTACGGCACTATCATGCTTTCTTGAAGGACATGGCGGCGTGCCAAGAAATGGAGCTAACTTCATAAAACTGAAAGCAGACGCGCGACCACACCGCTGACGCCCTCACCTTTGAGAATCTCCTTGGCAGAGTCTTTTGCATACGAGTCGCCATGGGCAGGCGTTCCACTATGGCCAGCCCACGAGAGCATCGATACATCGTTTATGCCATCACCGATAGCAAGCACCTGTGAACGATCAACGCCAAGATCCTCTGCAATCAAAGCAAGGGCATTGCCTTTGCTCGCGCGGGGCTCGTGAATCGCTGTTACCGTGTTGAAATCCAACAGTGCGACCCTGCTACCATATCGAGCTTCCAACAGCCGATGTACATCGCTGGAGGTTTTTTCATCACTCACGATATCGATACCCGTTGCCTTGACACCAGATTCGTGAGGTCTTGCATTTACCTCAATTTTTACGCCGGATACTGCAGCAAAAAATTCCGCCGCAGGTGACATGCTGGTAACCAGGTAGCGCTCATGATCAAACCAAGCCAAACTATAACCATGGCTAGTAGCAAAGTCATAAAGCTCTGCAGCGATGTCTTGATCGATTGAGTACGCATAACGCAATTCACCATCAGCGTGGTGAATGGAGGCGCCTTGCTGACAGATAGCCGGTTCTTTTATGCCTAGGTGATTTGCGATCGGCGCTGTACCAGGATACATCCGCCCCGTTGCTAACATAACAACTATGCCACGATCCTGAAGTGCTTTTACGGCTCCCACAACGGTATCATCCGGAACCGCGTTATGTGGCACGCCCGGCGCAAGCAACGTCCCGTCTATATCTAGCGCAACCAGTTTTACATCCTCAGGCATAAATTTTTTCCATCCGTGTTTTAAGCATTCATCTTATCGAGCTTATCTCTTTCAGCTTTACAGCCTAGCAGGGTTTCGAGGCTAAATTTAGTGCTTGCGCAAATCTTTTTGTTAATCGCTATCACTGCTGTCATGACAACGTTAACTATCTGTGCGCATCGAAGCAGCTCCCTGAAAACCTATTGCTTCGCTACTGTCTATCTGCAGCCACAAAATTCTTGAATAAGTAAAACGCGTCTCGGCAGTTTAACGGCATCGTTCCCGGTTACTCCTCTTACAGACAAGCACATGGCAGTTTTCTGCTTAGCGGCATCAACGCGAACGCCCTGACCTTGGCGGCCACCAACATGCAGGTTTTCCTTACTTATTTCGGCACAGCGAATTAGAATCCTAGACTTCAGCTAAACTTGATCGATATTTGAGCATTGTGGTGGGCTCAGAAATGAAGTTAAAAGACGAGATCATCGACTAGCTTTTTGAGGCTGGCATCACGGGAGTCATGAGGTAGTGGAAAGATTGACCTTACTCAAATTCAAAGGAGACAAAGATGGCGTTTAAACATATTGAAGTCGAACGGAAGAATCGCATCGCCACAATCTGGCTTAGCCGTCCGAGGTATCGCAACGCGCAATCCAGATTGCTTCTTGATGAAATGACAGATGCATTTCGACAACTTGACTATGACAACGAAATAAAGGTGATCATTCTCGCAGGTCGCGGCGAACATTTTTCTGCCGGTCATGACTTGGGCACCCCGGAAGAGAAGGAAGACGCAGCAACCAAGCCCTTTGGGGATGGCACTATGGGTAGATTGAATCGGTCATGGCATCTCTATATTGAAAACTCACTTCGCTGGCGGGACGTGAAGAAACCAACGATCGCAGCCGTACAG
>CBFHOH010000018.1:0-2007 GCA_965657335.1 Candidatus Azotimanducaceae bacterium | reverse complement strand
CATTAAAAAAAACATCGGTATAAATCAACGAATCTCCGACAAACCTGTCAAGAGCCGGCGCTTGCAATTCGTGTGTTGCTACCAATTGATCCCATCGTGCAGCTTGCGGTGGTAATGAATCTTGCAGACGTTGCGGGTTATCTGCGCCGGTCTTTAATCCAAAACACTCGGCCAACCGCGGCCAAATCCCACTTGGTAAAAACACATCGCCATTGGTCACATTGAACGTCTGGTCCACAGCAGCCTGGCTCACGGCGCCACAATTGTCATTGCCAACAGCCTCGGGTTGACCTGCTTTGACGGCCCAGGCAAAAGCGCGAGCAAGCAATCGTGCATCAACCGCGTCGATGGGTCCACAGACCCCACCGGGCCAACCAAACCCATCGGTACCCGCGTTTTTCGAGGCGGCGGCCAAAGCGCCGTAGATACCAATCACACTAAGCACATTCATCGGTGCACCAATAGCGTGACCAATGATCAAAGGTGGTCGCCAGATAGTGAAATGCCAAGAAGCCTGCGCGCGCTGCGCCTTTAACCAATCTTCCTGCAGCCAATAGAAATTCGGATGTTCAACTCGTGGTGCCTGTTCTTTACCCGGGACACGCATCCGTCCGACGTGCGCGCCATAGGCCTTGGTGCCCTGTAACAAGCTGACATGCTGCAATCCCAGTGCTGAACGCTGCAAGGGCACCATGATGTTTTTCAACATTTGTAGGTTTGTTTGCATTTGATCAGGCTCTGTCCAACCCGCCAGCAAACCTGGCTTCTCAAACAAAGCGGCATAAATCACGTGAGTAACCTGATGCAACTCTGCCGCCACACGCGCGCACGCTTCTGCATTGGTAAGGTCCAGAGCGATATGTTCAACATCAGGAAGGTCAGGCACACGACGAGATATACCGATAGCCCCCCAACCGGGCAGTTGGTCAAAGAGCTCGAGCGCTGCTCGGCCAACAATGCCACTCGCGCCAACCACAAGCATGACTTGCCGTTCCGAAAAATTTTTGATGATGTTTACCTCGCTGTTCGCCTTAGTTTTAGCCCAATGTGGTGTCACGCTGGTCAGCAGGCAACATCATGCACAGAGGTTTCTGTATTCTATGGTGGGCACCGCCGGTTCTAATTCAGGTTGCACCCTCTTTCCTGAATCACTGTTCGACTATATAGTATTACGCAGATAACGTTGACCGTATCGTTGATACCATACCCAGAATAACCGGAAGAAAAAGACATGCACCAAATAACAGAAATCGCCACTGGCTTGCAGTTTCCCGAAGGCCCAATCGCTATGCCCGACGGCAGTATTATTGTGGTTGAAATCCAGCGAGGCACTGTCAGCCGCGTATCCCCGGAAGGTAGCATCGAGGTCATAGCAACACCTGGAGGCGGACCCAATGGTGCAGCTATAGGGCCAGACGGTGCCTGCTATATCTGTAATAACGGTGGTTTTGAGTGGCATGAGCGAAACAGCCTGGTCTTTCCGGGAGACCAGCCAAACGATTATAGCGGCGGAAGAATCGAGCGAGTCGACCTTTCGAGTGGCGAGGTCAACGTGCTCTACACCGAATGCAACGGCAATCCTTTGCGAGGTCCGAACGATATCGTGTTTGATCGTCAAGGCGGGTTTTGGTTTACCGATCATGGTAAGAATCGCCCTAGAGACAAAGACCGCACTGGCGTCTACTATGCCACCATCGACGGTCAACACATCAGGGAAGTCATCTTCCCTATGGAAGCCCCAAATGGTATTGGCCTATCACCCGCTGAAGACCAGCTCTATGTTGCTGAAACGCCAACGGGCAGACTCTGGAGTTTCGATATCTCCGAACCCGGCGTGATCGACGGTGCCAGGCGCATGCTGGCTCAAATACCTGACTACCACATGTTTGACTCACTGGCTGTCGATGCAGAGGGTAACATCTGCGTTGCCACACTCATTACAGGGGGAATAACCGTTCACTCGCCCGACGGTGAACGGGCCCAACTGATCGAAATGCCAGACATACT
>CBFHOH010000017.1:0-108731 GCA_965657335.1 Candidatus Azotimanducaceae bacterium | reverse complement strand
GGCATCTAGCATTGAGCTACCACCGATAATTGTGCCTGCATGAGCTGATGGCATTGCAAAGCAGGAAGTGAGGGCAGCGGCGTATGCCAGTTTTCTAATATCCATGATTGGGTTGTTGTCCTTAAAGTGATGCGTTGGTCAGTTGCACATTGCGGAATTCGCAGTAGCAAAATGCGGGTACTCATTGCAAAATGCAAGAAACGGGCCACTCGCCTGAAAGCCAGCAACCACGCGGAGTGGTTATTTGTTAACCAACAAAATTTTTGAGTTGTGTAAATTCGCTCGACGTTTTTGAGGTATAAAATGGCAGGGAGATATGTATCAAAGAGGTGATTTCGCACAGACAAATGGCGAATGTCTTACAGAGATTGCAGACATGGCTGCTATTAGCTTCTGCTTGCATTAGACAGACTTAACCCTGCAACAGATGCCTAGCACTAGCTCGCAGAGTTGCCATCCGGGGCCGGATACTCATAAGTTGCTGATTCTGCGTACCTAAACCGAGGGAGGCGAGCTGGCCTCTGTGGTATGAGAGTGACATCACAAGGGCATGCAATGCTGTTTTATTGTGTTATTGTAAAACAATAAGTGTATACATCGGCTCTCACCGATACGCTAAATCCTTGATGTATAACGAATTGAGAGGGTTGGCGGAGAGGGAGGGATTCGAACCCTCGATGAGCTTTTAACCCATACTCCCTTAGCAGGGGAGCGCCTTCGGCCTCTCGGCCACCTCTCCGTAAAATCGTCTCGCGAAGCGAAACGTAAGAATCTTCCACCATTTATTTTGGGAAAATAAATGGCGCGCTGGGAGGGAGTCGAACCCCCGACCTCCTGGTTCGTAGCCAAGCGCTCTATCCAGCTGAGCTACCAGCGCGCGAAGAAGGCGTATTATCATGATGCGAGAGTATCCCGTCAACTTCGAATACTTCTTTATTGCTTCATATTGAAAAAAAACTTTATCAAGGTAATATTACAAAAAATAGCAAATTTTAGATTTTTTGTAACAAATGAAACCGGCGAACATAATTCACGATTTATTAAGAACTTATCCCTCCCGGGGCGCATCTGCACGCAAGATTATGCGTACCGGCGCAATGTTCAGTTTTAGTGAAAATCTAATGCGTGTGTCCCTGTCCAGACTCGCGGCCAAAGGGACTATTGAAAACTTTAAGCGCGGCTATTACAGATTAACGAACGCAACAGATCATCTGAACGACTTTGTCGAAGAGTGGCGCCTTGGAGATGCACGGCGGCGCGACTGGTCTGGCAACTGGGTTTTAGCGGAAGGTAATTCGGATACCTGGGCGCTGAATGCCTGCGGTTTTTGTTATTTGAATAATCAGCTCTGGGTCAGGCCAGACAATCTTGCGAGGTCGACAAACGCACTTCTGGTGTTGTTGAAGAACCTTGGTGCAACTTCGGATTGTATCATCGCAACTGATGCCTGCTTGTCTGTTACGCGGGAAAAGGCCGTGCTCGAACGCATTAGCGGCGACGCAACACAAAAAAAATATGTTGACGCAATCACCCGGCTTACTGAGAGCCTCGATCGATTGCACGCTATCCCTAGAGATGCGGCACAAAAAGAGAGCTTCTATCTTGGTGGCATGGCTATTCAAGTGCTTGCGCTTGACCCTCTTATGCCGGAAGAGATCCAGTCCGGCGAGCACAGGCGAAGTCTTTGGAACCTTATGCTCGAATACGACGGGGTCGGACGTGAGATTTGGCGAGACCGAGTCGACGACCAGCCTGTCACGCTGCCAACTGCGCAGCTAAGCACAGGCTAAGCACAGAAATAAAACTTATGACATTTATCAGGATAAATCAGATAGCGCTATGAACATAAAAAAACTATTGACTGAGCAAGAGTTTGCCCAGGTGACCCGCAAGGATAATTTTCTTGCGGCAAGAATGGTTGCAACCGATTGGTTGCTGATTGGCGGCGCATTTTCCATTGCTGGCGCATACCCTAACCCTCTAACAATTATCCTCGCGATTGTAATCATCGGTAGTCGCCAGCTTGGTCTCGGCGTCATTGTGCACGAGGCAGGTCACAGAACCCTGTTTAGTTCCGCAAGGTTGAACGATTTTGCAGCTAATTGGCTCGCTGGCTATTGGGTGTTCTCGGAAAAAACCACCTACATGAGAGGACACTTGGACCATCACAAGCACGCAGGCACCGAAAAGGACCCAGACCTCGTGAATTATCGTGCTTACCCGATAAATCGTCACGCATTAAGGCGAAAGATTACACGTGACCTCACCGGTCAGATTGGCTGGCGCAGGTTAAGATCTATCGGTCGTCTAATAAGGAAACTGGCGCTGCACAAACGCGACGTTCGACAATACGTTCTTCGAAGCCTTGGGGTTAATTTGCTACTTTTTGGCATTTTGGCGCTGAGCGGCCATGCATGGTTGTACGCTATTTGGGTCATTGCGTTTATGACAACGCATATGCTTGTAGTAAGAATTCGACAAATTGCTGAGCACGCGGCGGTGCCAGACTTATTTGACCCCGACCCGCGCAAAAACACACGTACCCTCTACGTCAATCGACTCGAGAATCTCTTGATAGCTCCGCATGGGGTAAATTACCATCTGGAGCATCATTTACTCGCTTCAGCACCCATCTATCAACTGCCGACGTTTCACGACATTTTGTTGAAGAAAGGGTTTTATGATGATGTTAAGTTTCAGCGTGGATATCTGAATCTTTTACGCACTGTGACGCAAGCAAAGAGCCAGACTATCGAGGCGGGATAATTCATGCCTCACTGACGCTGCCGCCCTTTTTAGCGCCGTCATGACACTGAATGCGGTCATAAATTTCTTCGCGATGCACCGCCACTTCGCGGGGAGCATCAACACCGATTCTGACTTGATTTCCTTTGACTTCTAGCACAGTAACTTTGACATCGTCACCAATCATCAAAGTCTCGCCAACGCGTCGCGTCAGAATAAGCATATGTTTCTCCCGGAAAATTCCGTGCTTCAATACCGCGTCTTTAATTGCAGCCCTTAGAAATACTGACCTTTTGGTCTGTTTACCATTTTGTAATGGTTTTGTTATTTTTTTGTATTTTTTTGTAAGTACGGGTTCTATTCTAAAGGAGTCTAGCTAGATAGTTCAAAGGTTAAACGCGCTTAAACACCAAAAACTCATATCGCGCACGCCATCAGACCGGATGGCGTACACATATCGCATCAACAACCTGCAATTCGGGCTGAAAACAACAAAACAACGTTGGTATTCAAGGAAATCAGGGAATTTTCAGGCAAAAACGACCAAAGACTTCTTTTTACTGATCCGCTTCGAGGTGAAAGGCTGAGTGCAGGGTGCGAACAGCCAATTCCAAGTATTTTTCCTCGATCACTACCGAAATTTTTATTTCTGATGTCGATATCATTTGAATGTTGATGGACTCGTCAGACAGTGCACGAAACATTTGAGTCGCTACACCGGCGTGAGACCGCATACCGACTCCGACAATCGATAACTTCACAATCTTGTCATCGCCGGTGACTTCCCGCGCCCCGATCTCTCTTGAAACACCACTCAGTATTTCCATCGCTTGCTCGTAATCGCTACGAGACACAGTGCAAGTGAAGTCAGTGCTCATATCTGCTGCAACATTTTGCACAATCATATCGACTTCAATGTTCGCATCACTAATTGGACCCAAGATTTTGGAAGCAATACCCGGCACATCACGAACGCCAAGTACGGTTAGTTTCGCTTCGTCTTTCGAGAATGCAATGCCTGAGATCAGTGGTTGTTCCATAGTTTCTACGTCCTTACTATTTGGATCGCCTTGTTGTGATAACGCTTCATCTTGACACGACTCACTTGTGATGAGCGTTCCCGGTGCCTCGGCATTGAAACTCGAGAGCACTCTTATCGGCACATTGAATTTACTGGCAAACTCAACTGCTCTGGTTGCGAGCACACCAGATCCTAGGCTTGCCAATTCAAGCATCTCCTCGAAGGTCAGTCTCGGCAAGCAACGCGCCCGCTCAACCATACGGGGATCAGTCGTATAGACACCATCGACATCAGTATGTATCTGGCATTCTGCTGCCTCCAACGCTGCGGCAAGCGCTACGGCCGAGGTATCCGAGCCTCCTCGACCGATTGTCGTAATATTTCCTTCCGCATCTGCGCCTTGAAAACCTGCCACGACAACAATTGAGCCTTGCTTCAGGTCCTGCAATATCTTTTCAACTTGGACTTCTTGAATTCTTGCTCGGGTATGCGACGAGTCAGTAAGTATCCGTATTTGACTGCCCGTATAGGATCGCGCTTTTTCTCCACGATTGATCAAGATCATTGATAAGAGGGCTATCGTCACCTGCTCACCGGTGGAAAGAAGCACATCTGTTTCGCGTCTAAGCAACTCGCGACTAGCACTCGAACTTGTCACCGCTTCTTTTGCAAGCTCAACCAAACGGTCAGTTTCCTTGCCCATCGCAGAAACGACAACCACGACCTGGTGGCCATTTTCTCGCGCCATGAGAATTCGGTCCGCAACGTTATTTAGGTACTCGATATTTGCTACCGATGTACCCCCAAATTTTTGAACAATTAGAGCCATAAATTCTTTCTATCAAACGGACAACATTCGTGCCTGAGGCCCAGGCACGGCTATTCTAACCCATCTAAACAGTTTTATTAGAGTGACGTTTTGTATTCTTCACCCCGATACCCCGTTTCTTTCATAGGTTTTTAGGAGGAACTCTTATCTAGAATATACTCGGGGATCGAATCCAGTGCGCCTGACAAAGCTTCGACATCATTGCCGCCGGCACGTGCCATATCAGGCCTACCGCCACCTTTTCCGCCCACTTGACTCGCCACGTGATTAACAAGAGCGCCAGCCTGAACCGTCTCAGTGAGGTCCTGTGTCACACCTGCGATCAGCGTTATCTTATTATCATTTACCGCAGCAAGCACAACTATTCCGGATTGTATTTTGTTTTTGAGCCGGTCCATGACATCAGGCAGTGTCTTTGGGTCGCCGCCATCAATCCTGTTCACGATAAGCTTAATACCATTTACCTCAACGGCTGATTCTGCCAGATCGTTACCTGCACCACTGGCAAGTTTCATGTTGAGCTGGCTAACCTCTTTTTCAAGCTTCTTGTTTTGCTCTACCAGTTGTCGAATTTTATCGCTGAAATTACTTTTATCGGCCCGCAAAACGGCGGCTGATTCAGCAAGCGAATCCTCAAGTTCTTCGATAGTGCCGAGCGCATTAGCCCCCGTGACACCTTCGATCCGCCTGACCCCAGACGCGATTCCCTGTTCACTCGTCAGCCTGAATATGCCAATGTCACCGGTTCGTTTGGCATGCGTGCCGCCACAAAGTTCAACGGAGAAGCCACCACCCATTGTTAAGACTCTGACTTCCTCGGAATATTTTTCACCAAACAGGGCCATCGCACCTTTTTCACGCGCCTGTTCCAATGGCATAACCTCAGTCATCACCTCAGTATTTGACCTAATTTCGTCGTTAACAAGACGCTCAATTTGTCGCTGCTCATCTGCTGTCACTGGTTCAAAATGTGAAAAATCAAATCTGAGCCTCTCCGCATCCACGAGCGAACCTCTCTGATTAACATGATCGCCCAGCACAGTTCGCAGCGCAGCGTGTAGCAAATGCGTTGCAGAATGATTAAGCCGCGTTGCGTCTCTGGGCGACTTATCGACATCGGCTGTTAACGTCTGGCCAACTTGTAACTCACCCTCAATTAATTTGCCTTTGTGCAGGAAGGCATCTCCGGCCTTCACCGTATCAGACACGTCAAACGTAACACCGTTCCCGTAGATACGACCGGTATCTCCCACTTGCCCACCTGACTCTGCATAGAAAGGCGTCGAATTCATCACCAGCACCCCTTCCTGCCCCTCTGAAATATTGTCAGCGGGACTGTCATTGACAAATAGGGCGATAATGGTCGCGTCGGCCAAAAGATCCTCATAACCAGTAAAGGCTGTGACTTCCGTTAGCTGATACTGATCAACATCAACGCTGCCAAATTTGCTGGCTGCCCGCGCGCGCTGCCTTTGAGCTTCCATTTCGACTTCAAAACCCGCCATATCAAGCGAGAGATCGCGTTCTCGAGCGATATCTGCCGTCAAATCCGTTGGAAACCCGTAAGTATCGTAAAGCTTAAACACGACCTCGCCCGGTATATCCTTGCCATCAAGTTTAACGATAGCCTCGTTCAGTATTTTCATACCTTGGTCGAGCGTCACATCAAATTGCTCTTCTTCTTTAAGCAGCACTCTTTCAATTTGCGCCTGCGCTTTGGCTATGAGCGGGTATGCATCACCCATTGTCTCGACCATTGTCGAGACCATCTTGTGGAAAAAAGGCCCGCTAGATTGCAATTTATGCCCGTGCCGCAACGCACGACGGATAATTCTTCGCATCACATATCCGCGTCCTTCGTTAGAGGGAAGCACACCATCCGCGATCAGGAATGTACTCGTGCGAATGTGGTCAGCAATGACTTTCAACGAGGGGTCGTCCACGTCTGTTTGATTCAGCAGATCTGCTGCTCGTTTGATTAGCGTTTTAAAAACATCAATATCGTAGTTGTTGTGCACGTCCTGCAAAATCGCTGCAAGGCGCTCAAGGCCCATACCGGTGTCAACACATGGCTTTGGCAGTGGCGTAAGTGTCCCGTCAGCTGACCGATCAAATTGCGTAAACACCAAATTCCAGATTTCAATATATCGATCCAAGTCGCCATCCGGGCTTCCCGGCGGCCCCCCCGGCACATCTGCACCGTGGTCCCAAAATATTTCGGAGCTAGGTCCACAGGGGCCAGTGTCGCCCATGGTCCAAAAATTATCATCGTCTCCCAGACGTGTGACGCGTTCCGGGTCGAAGCCAATGTGATTGACCCAAATGTCTTCAGCTTCATCATCACTGGTATGCACCGTTACCCAGAGTCTTTCTTTCGGCAGCTTGATAACTTCTGTCAAAAACTCCCAAGCAAACTCGATAGCTTCCTTCTTGAAGTAGTCCCCGAAGCTGAAATTGCCAAGCATTTCAAAAAAGGTATGGTGTCTTGCTGTGTAACCGACATTATCGAGATCGTTATGTTTACCGCCGGCGCGAACACAACGCTGGCAACTCGCTGCTTTCGTGTAGCCCCGATTCTCCCTGAAAGCGAGTGCTTCCTTAAACTGAACCATACCGGAATTTGTGAACAGCAGCGTCGGGTCATTATCCGGCACCAATGCAGCACTATCGACCACGGTGTGGCCCTTGCCGGCAAAATAGTCCAAATATGCTTTACGTAGCTCGCGAGTATCCATTGCGATCTTCTTCGTTGATTTCGAGACGGGATAAGATACAGAAAATAAGCTTAATACAAAATAGTAAACAGGGCTTTTAACGCTATATTGATTGTATTTGGTCCCAAGAAAAACCACGCTGTTGAAGAAATCGGCCCCGTTTCGCTTTTTCAGCAGAATCCGCCGGTAAATCGCGGCCGAATTTACGCCACGAGACTTCTTTGACTTTATCGAACCAGTCGATATTTTCTTCGAGAAACGCGTCTGCAATCAAAGCATCGTTGAGACCTTTTTGCCGGAGTTCGCCACCTATTTTTATGGGGCCATGTCCCCTATTTGATCTTGAGCGGATAACAGAACCCGCAAGGCGGAAGTCGCTCTGTAGCCCTTCATCGGTTAACCGATCAATCTGGTGCTGAATGGCGTTAATGAAGACTTCATCAACGTTGCCGTTAAAGCGCTTGCTAAATCTGATTTGGAGCTTGTTTAACAGCTCTAGGCGGGAGTGTTCACGACGCGCGAGCAAATCCATTGCTGCGCGTCGGATATCTGTTGGCTTAAGCTCAACCCTTTCGGCATCAGGATCCGCTGATTGGTGTGACATTGTCTTCAGCTACTTCCTCTTCGCCACCCACCGGCGCTAAGAGTTTTTCCCTTACTCTTTGTTCAATTTCAGCCGCCATTTCAGGATTGTCTGCTAAGAATTGCGCAGCATTCTTTTTGCCTTGGCCGATACGGTCATCTTTGTAGCTGTACCAGGCCCCTGCTTTATCAACGATGCCAATTTGCACACCCAAATCGATCACCTCACCGAGGCGGTTGATACCTCGGCCGTATACAATTTGGAATTCCGTCTGTTTGAAAGGCGGTGCTACCTTGTTCTTAATAACCTTGACTCGAGTTTCGTTACCGATGATCTCGTCACCTTCTTTGATAGCACCAATGCGTCGAATATCCAGCCGGACAGAAGAGTAGAACTTGAGGGCGTTACCACCCGTCGTCGTTTCCGGACTACCAAACATGACACCAATTTTCATACGAATCTGATTAATGAAGACGACTAGGGTATTTGAATTTTTAATGTTACCCGTCATTTTTCTAAGCGCCTGACTCATCAGTCGTGCCTGAAGCCCAACGTGGTGATCCCCCATTTCGCCTTCGATTTCTGCCTTTGGCGTCAAAGCAGCAACGGAGTCAACAATGACAACGTCAACCGCACCTGAACGAACAACCATGTCACAGATTTCAAGCGCTTGTTCACCTGTATCAGGCTGTGAAACGAGCAGGTCTTCGATATTTACACCGAGCGCTTCAGCATACAGAGGGTCTAACGCGTGCTCTGCGTCAATAAACGCGCAAGTGCCGCCAGCTTTTTGTGCCTCTGCGATGACCTGCAGCGTCAACGTTGTCTTACCCGATGATTCTGGGCCATAGATCTCAACAATTCGCCCCTTCGGCAGACCGCCGATGCCCAGCGCCACATCAAGTCCAAGTGACCCCGTCGAGATCGCTGGGATTTTCACATTGGGCGTATCACCAAGGCGCATCATTGTGCCCTTACCAAACTGACGTTCAATTTGAGATAGGGCCGCCGTCAACGCTTTTTCTTTTTGAGGATCCATCTTTGTCGCTTCTGCGCCGGATGGTTTCTTTGAGGGTGCTTGTGTTTCGATATCTGCCATGGCTTTTACCTTTTTCTCAGTGAGCTATCTGTTGTCAGTCTTATTTCCGGGCCAATCTTAGATTACAACACGGACTAACCTGATCGGGTTGTGAGGTCTAAACATGTTAAATTTAGACGCTTGTTACTAAACGCATTTATACTGTATATAAAACCAGTGTTCCACCTTTTTTTCATTTTCTTTTTGCTAGCCGGTAAAAATAATTCCCCTAATTGTCGGATCATGCCCCGCCCAGCCCTGTCTTGACGTAGAATCACACAAAAATAATCAAGAAAAACAGAGAGCCAGAAATTGTCAGTGACTGCTGCTAACCAACAAACGCCGATGATGAAACAATTCATGAGCATCAAGGCGAAGCATGCCGATGAGTTGCTGTTTTACCGTATGGGCGACTTCTACGAACTATTTTTTGATGACGCGAAAAAAGCCGCGGACCTGCTGGATATTACGCTAACGGCAAGAGGCACCTCCGGCGGGCAACCCATTCCCATGTGCGGAGTACCCTTCCACGCCGCAGACGGCTACCTCGCTCGCTTGGTCAAGCAAGGTGTCTCCGTTGCCATTTGTGAGCAGATCGGCGATCCGGCAACAGCCAAAGGGCCCGTCGAACGAAAGGTCGTACGCATCATCACACCCGGCACACTCACTGAAGAATCATTGCTTGATGCAAGTAGCGATAACGCTATTGCTGCGATCTTTGCCGGAGAAAACAGCTACGGACTTGCATGCCTTGAACTTTCCAGCGGCAGATTTGAAGTCATCGAACCAGACACTGAAGAAGCACTCATCAGCGAGATACACCGTATTAACCCAGCAGAGCTTATACTCTGCGAAGATCAAAAGTATCCGACAATCACTGAGAACAGAGTAGGCGTTCGTCGCCGTCCCGCTTGGGAATTTGACTACGACGCGGCACAAACACTGCTCACGAAACAATTTGGCACTCGGGATCTCACCGGATTCGGTTGTGATGGGTTAACTACCGCAATCTCAGCAGCGGGTTGTCTGTTGGGTTACGTTCAGGAAACCCAACTTTCCCCCTTGCCCCACATTCAAGGTCTCACGCCGTTGAGCCGCGAGGATATGGTTCAGATAGACGCAGCCTCGAGACGCAATTTGGAACTTGATACCAATATCTCTGGCGGTGACTCCAATACCTTGTTTGAAATCGTAGACAAAACGTCAACCGCGATGGGCAGCCGATTGCTCAAGCGCTGGATCAACCGCCCGATTCGAACTAGGCAAGTACTTGATGCCCGCCTTGATGCAATCGAATTTCTCGCCGACAGCTACCGCTACGAAGTGCTGCAGGGACATCTGAAGAAAATTGGAGACATCGAAAGAATCACGACACGTGTTGCTCTGCGGAGCGCAAGACCAAGAGATCTGGCCAGACTGAGAGATGCATTTGCAGCTTTGCCTGATCTCGATGTCACTTTGCAGGATTATCCTGCACCACTGTTGATCTCGCTAAATGAGGGCTGCAAGCCCTTCCCCGAACTGTCACTGAAGCTGGCTTCGGCCATTATCGAAAACCCTCCGGTCGTTATCAGAGAAGGCGGCGTCATCGCCGAGGGCTACGACAGCGAATTAGATGAGCTGAGAGGAATTAGTGAAAACGCGGCAGAATATCTCATCCAGCTGGAAACTCGGGAAAAAGAAGTTACGGGATTATCCACGCTCAAAGTCGGATACAACCGCGTACACGGTTATTATATCGAAATTAGTAGAAGTCAGTCTGACCAAGCGCCTACTAGTTATGTGAGACGCCAGACACTCAAAAACGCCGAACGTTTTATTACGCCGGAACTTAAGGAATTCGAAGACAAAGCGCTGAGTAGCAAGAGTCGTGCACTCGCAAGAGAAAAACTGTTGTACGAACAGCTGCTTGATGCCCTTGGTGAGCAATTACCGCGACTGCAGGAAACCGCGACAGCAATTTCAGAGCTTGACGTCATCGCCTGCCTCGCAGAGCGGTCTCTAACACTTTCGCTTTGTCGGCCAACATTGAACGAAAAAGCGATGATTAAAATTACCGGCGGGCGACACCCGGTGGTAGAAAACATGCTAACTGATCCGTTTGTTGCTAACGATGCATTGCTTAACCCACAGCAAAGATTAATGATTATTACCGGGCCTAACATGGGCGGAAAATCAACGTTCATGCGTCAAACTGCACTCATCGTGTTACTGGCCCATATTGGCAGCTTCGTGCCTGCCGAGGCGGCAGAAATAGGATCGATAGATCGCATCTTTACCCGTATTGGCTCATCGGATGACCTAGCGAGTGGCAGATCCACTTTTATGGTGGAGATGACTGAAACCGCCATGATTCTTAACAATGCGACGGATCACAGCCTGGTGCTGCTCGATGAGATCGGACGCGGCACCTCGACCTTTGACGGGCTTTCATTGGCATGGGCATGCGCCGAATACATTGCTGAAAAATCGAAGGCATTAACACTATTTGCAACCCACTACTTTGAATTAACGACGCTCAGTACATTCCTGCCAGCGACCGAGAACATTCACCTGTCCGCTAAAGAGTATGGCGATCGCATTATCTTTATGTACGCTGTAAATAAAGGACCTGCCAGCCAGAGCTACGGTTTACAGGTCGCAAAACTCGCGGGGGTACCTAAAGCCGTCATAGACAGAGCGCGTAAAAAACTTAGCGAGCTAGAGGATGCAGAAATCAGATCATCTCCGACGCAATCTGACCTGTTTCTTTCACCGATGCCACAAGCTACATTACCTGAGCCGGTATCTTCTGCCGTTGAAGATCATCTCAGAGAAATTGAGGTGGACACTCTCACCCCGAGGGCTGCGCTAAACCTCATCTACGAGCTAAAAGATAAGCTGGAGCCCGAGTAAGCTGTAAAAACCCAAAGCCAAAGCTTTAACAACAATGGATTGCTCGCCAAGGTATATTGTGCGCGGGTCAAAAGCTGATAGAATGCCCCTTTTCAACATTTCAGACTCTAACCTAAAAGGAACCATCGATGACATTTGTGGTAAGTGACGCGTGTATCAAATGCAAACACACGGACTGCGTAGAGGTATGTCCTGTAGACTGTTTTTATGAGGGACCAAACTTCCTCGTCATCCACCCCGACGAGTGTATCGATTGCGCCTTGTGTGAACCTGAATGCCCTGTCGATGCGATATTCTCGGAAGACGAGCTGCCCGAGACAGAGCAGGACTTTCTTGCGCTCAATGCTGAATTGGCCGAGGTTTGGGAAAACATTACCGAGAAAAAAGATCCCCTGCCTGACGCCGAAGATTGGGCCGACGTCAAAGGTAAGATGGAACATCTAGAAAGATAGTCTGTTCGGCCAAGCTTTTGTGCAGGACGTTTTGTACACGCTTGGCAAAAAGAACATCAGGCACTTTTCTGGCTTAAAAGGGCTGCGTAGAAACATTACGCGGCCTTTTTTATTACTTCATTTTTTGTCATATCGCCAGTCGTTGCGAAACACCGCCCAGCAAAACAGGCCACTTGCAGCACGACTGCTCGTATCGCGCAGTGCTAGCGCTATCTTTATCGTTAGTCAGACTTACCCCGAGATGGTAGATACCGTAAAGGATCCTCAGGCTTGCCATCGCGTCGTATTTCGAAATGAAGCATCTCCTGATCTAAACCACTCGAACCAATTTCTGCAACAACTTGTCCACCTTTAACCCTTTCGCCTTCCTTAACAAGGATCGCACGGTTGTGACCGTAAGCACTCAGGAAATGGTCGTTATGTTTGACGATCACGAGCTTGCCGTATCCCCTTAGACCACCGCCGGCGTATACAACAACGCCGTCGGCGGCTGCAGCTACGGACTCCCCTAGACTGCCGCGAATATCAACGCCTTTGTTCACCTTTCCCGTCGTCGAAAATGCCAATATCACTTCACCCGGAATAGGCCACTGCCAATTTAATTTTGACTGTTGAGCTTTTTGCGTTGTCTGTTTCTTTGCTTTTTTCGATACTGATTTCGCCACTGTCTTTTGACGAGATGAGCTGCGCTTAGGCGCAGCGCCTTTGAGTCGAATGCGTTGATTTACAAAAATTGTGTAAGGCGCAGAAATATTGTTAGACCTAGCTAACCTCTTGTAATCCAGACCATAACGAAATGCAATCGAATACAGGGTGTCGCCACTTTGAACCGTGTAATACCCTCTCGAGTTACCGCCGGACTCTCCCGACCCGATAACAGGCACATAGATGCCACCACTCTCACAGGCGATTAATCCGAGGAGTGCAAGGGACAAAACGATTACTTTTTGACTCATTTGCATAGCGGCTAATTTGTAAAATGATGACAAGCGTCCAATCTCGACCCTTCTCGTTGTTATCTTTTCGACATCGATTAGTGGTTCTTATTGCTAAACCTTGCTTGGCTTTGTCACCATTTTGACCCGCTTGAGATACTTTTCCAGCTTAAAGGGGCAAACGGTGAGGAACACAAGCTAAGTTCGCTTAACCCCGTTAACCGTTAATTTTATATTGAAGAACTATCTGCCTCAAACCGCCGAGACGCCCAATCGAGACCCAAAACAATCAAAATACCGCCAATGGCAATGCATAATGCCCCGATAATATTGGGTTCCTGGCCGGTAATCTGGATGTAGCTCTGCGGCCAAATAGGTTCCTGAATCAATGGAAACTTACTACCGTCAGACTTCATCTGGTAACTAATCGTCTCCTTCCATGGCCATAGCTTAGCCAATGAACCGAGCATAAAACCCGTCAGCACAGCCAGCGTTTCGTCTTTGCGGTCCCTGAAGAGCTTCGATAGCACTTGGGCAAAGCTAATAAGGCCGATAAAACATCCCAATCCCAGCGCCAATAGTAAATCCAACTCAAAGTTCTTTATGGCATCAATCACTGCACCATACAAACCCAGTATCAGCAAAATGAAGCTCCCTGAGAGCCCGGGCAGTATCCACGCGCACACCGCTATCGCGCCCCCCACAAACAGGAACCAAGCCGTTGGCGATAGCTCAAGTGGAATGACTGTCGTCACTAAAATACCCACGCTGGTGCCCACTGCGGTGAAAACAACCAGATCAAAACCAAACCGGGATATTTGTCGCATAACAATCCATGTCGAGGCAACGACAAGCCCAAAGAAAAAGGACCATAAGAAAATAGGTTGCTCGACCATCAGGTAACTGATGCCGCGAGCAAACAGAAGAATAGACACTCCCATACCGCCAAAGAGCGTGAGTAAGAAATTAGCGTCAACTGCATGCCATACTGCAACGAACCCCTCCTTCTTGAGGCGAAGCAGCAATACAGGTGTGAATTGTTTGATCGCGTTGAGCAAACGCTCATAAATGCCCGTGATAAAAGCGATGGTGCCACCAGAGACGCCCGGTACGACCTCCGCCGCGCCCATCAGCAATCCAATTAAGGCCGTCTTAAAATAACCAGCAGTGCTGCTACCGTCCTGTGATCGCTTAGTCGCCGTAGGAATATTCTCACTCACTTCTTTCTCACTTACGTTTGTTTATCTCTTTTCCAATGATTGCGGCTTTGCTGCAATTTCAAACTCCAAGCATGCACAATCTGAAGCAAATCAAGCTAATGTTCAGCTCTTACCACTCAGAAGCGGCACAAAGGTGACAGCTTCAAGCACTTCCTGCTCAATACCTGTTTCGGTATTCGTTACGAGCAGTAACTTTTGTTTATTTCCCGCACCCACTGGAATAAGCAACCTGCCACCAACAGCTAACTGCTCCAACAATTCTTGCGGAATGTGGCTTGGCGATGCTGTAACGATAATGCCATCAAACGGACCACGGTCAACCCAACCAATATTGCCATCATCATGCTTAAAGTGAACATTTCTGGCGCCTATCGTGCGAAGCGTAGAACGGGCCTTTTCAAGCAAACCGCTAATGCGTTCCACCGTGTAAACCTTCGAGACCAATTGGGACAGTATCGCCGTCTGGTAACCCGAACCGGTGCCAATCTCGAGCACCCTGTCGAGCTTGCCGCCCGCGAGTAACGATTCAGTCATTCTGGCAACAACAAAAGGTTGGGAAATCGTCTGGTTAAAACCGATAGGCAATGAATTATCTTCATAAGCTCTATGCGCCAGCGCTTCGTCAATGAACAGGTGCCTCGGCGTTGAATTGATCACATCCAAAATAACTTCGCTTTCTATGCCCTGCTCACGCAACCTTTGCACAAGTCGGTTTCGCGTACGCTGGGAAGTCATACCCACGCCGCGAATATCTTGCGCTTTATTATTCTCCATAGATTACCAACTCTTTAAGAAATTCTGTTGCAAAACTACCCGTCGGCAAAATGAAAGAAAGTGCCAGGTCAGGACCTTCAAAATGCCATTCCAACTCGCGAGGTAAAACACGAAGATCTCTCAATTGCGCCTTCATGCCAACCTTTGTTAAACCTGCACACCATGCTGGAAAAACACGCTCGTACGCCTGCATCACTTCCGTCGCGGCGCTAACCCTAGATTTGCCATAAAGCCAACCTCGAGATACGTTTCTTTCGACTCCATCGCGTCCGATGAACTGATTTGACTCATTCAATTCACACGCATCATCCTCTAACGCGGCGTCATAGTCGCCTCTTTCAATCATCTCGCCTAACATCCAGTTAAACATGTAACTCCGCGAGGCTGATAGATACATGTCGCGTTGCGCCCTAGGTACTTTCTCACCACTAAACAATTTGTCTGCCATTTGCAGGTTTTGACCTTCGTTGCCGAAGCGCTGCTCGCCAAAATAGTTGGCAAAACCATTACTCTCTAATCGCACGAGGCGCCGTTCAAGTTCCGCCTTGATTTTTTTCAAGTCCGCGGACGATGGGTTAATATAAGCGTCGCTTTGAAGGTTTCTCAACCGAATGGTGAACTTGTTCGCCTGATGAGTCCCTCTGCGTAACTTCTTGTTATAGCGTTGAACATCCAACACCTCGACACCATCGCGTTGCTGGCAAAAAGATTCGAAATCCGGCATCGTCTTTCCCGGCTTCCAACAACTAAACCATTGCTCAGTCACTGCGTGTCTGTCTTTACGGCCCGAAAAATTTACATCCAGCGCCCTGACACCGACAAACTCTGCCAACTGATTTGCGACCCATGCCGTGTTGGCACCCGTTTTTCGTATTCGCAAATAGATATGTTCACCACCGCCCTCTGGATTAAATCCGAGTTCTTCAACAACTTGAAAATCAGAGGGCTTTAGTTTGAAACCAGCAGCTACAACAGGCGCCTCGAGCAACCCGGGAAATGACAAAGAGCGATCATTAATCATGTGAGCCCAATAATATTACGGCTTGGGCGGCGATCCCTTCTTTGCGACCGATGAATCCCATTTTTTCTGTTGTTGTTGCCTTAACATTCACTCGGTCTCTCGAGGTACCCAAGTCCTCAGCAATTACTGCACACATTGCGTCGACATATTTCGCTACCCGTGGCGCCTCAGCGACCAGCGTAATGTCGACGTTGATCACGGTCATATTTTTCTGGTCTATCATTTCAACACATGAACGCAGCAGTACCCGGC
This sequence comes from Candidatus Azotimanducaceae bacterium, assembly GCA_965657335.1. Taxonomy (GTDB): domain Bacteria; phylum Pseudomonadota; class Gammaproteobacteria; order Pseudomonadales; family Azotimanducaceae; genus UBA4582. Next base: position 92,212 of record CBFHOH010000017.1, on the reverse strand, counting down.
TATCGACATCCTTAAAAGCATCGTCTGTGTCGGGAAAATGTCTACCGATATCTCCAAGCGCCAGCGCTCCCAATATTGCATCGCAAAGCGCATGTAAAATCACATCTCCGTCTGAGTGAGCCAGAATGGCTTTCTCACTTGGCACAGAGACACCGCCTAATTTAATGCTTATTTCTGTGCTTGGGATAGATCCTGCACGCGAGACATCTGCAAATCTATGAGCGTCAAAGCCACTGCCAATTCTCAACGGCTCACCTCTTCCTGTTCAGCTTCTGCCTGCTGTTGTTGCAAATAAAACCCTGCAAGCGCAAGGTCCGCCGCATTCGTCACTTTGATGTTGTCCTTGCTTCCCTCTACCAACAGAGGTTCGAAGCCTTTCCTCTCTAACGCAGAGGATTCGTCTGTAATTGTTTTAGAACGCGCGTCGAGCGCTGGGCGGCTGGCAACGGTTGCCGAGGATAATGCGTCAGCTAATGCCATCCTCAGCAACTTACGTCGAAACAACTGCGGCGTTTGTGCTAGCCAGAGTTGTTCTCTGTCATAAGTATCAAGAATGACTGCATCTCTCGCGTGTTTGACCGTTTCAACAATCCCTGCGCCAAGAATGCCTCCTACGGCGTGATCGCCAACAGCTAGCGTCAACCGATCGACATCTCTTTTTCTAAGACAGGGTCTCGCGGCATCGTGAACGAGCACCCACTCTGTCTTTTCAGCATCGGCGGCTTTATCTATTGCCACAACGCCGTTCAAGACAGACTCAGCTCTTGTCGCGCCTCCTTGTATAACCTCACAACTCGCAACTTCAGGCACTTCTCGCCAAAGCTCATCATCTTTGCTTACCACAAGAATGACCCGCTGAGGATTCAGCGCAAATACGCGCTGCAATGTATGTGAAAGTAGAGGTTGACCGTTGAGCGACAAATACTGTTTAGGAACATCGCCGCCTAATCTAAGACCCTTGCCCGCAGCAGGAATAACAACGTCAAACCTGGCGGAATCAATTGACTGTGCTTTTGCGGACGCCAAATCAACCCTGGCCATCTTCAACTAACAGGAAGAAAGTTTCTCCATCCTTAATCAGGCCAAACTCACTTCGTGCTTTTTCTTCTATTGATTCGAGCCCACGCTTGAGCTCGATAATCTCAGCCCGCAGTATCTTGTTACGCTGCATCTTGACACCGTTCTCAGCTGCCTTTCGAGACACCTTTGCTTGCAGCGTGTTTACGTGGGCAAAACTACCCTCACCCATCCATAGACGGGATTGTAGTCCCACTAAGACAACTAACAATGCAAATATGAGAACCTTTCTAGCGATCATTTAAACTCCGCGATACCCTTGTACAGCGCATGAGAGGCATCTTCGATTCTAAGAAGCTGATTGTATTTTGCAACGCGGTCGGACCGACATAGCGATCCCGTTTTGATTTGACCGGCCGCGGTTGCAACAGCGAGGTCAGCAATCGTTGTGTCCTCTGTCTCACCACTGCGGTGCGATATAACTGAGGAGTAACCGGCGGCTCTCGCCATCCGAATAGCTTCCAACGTTTCCGTTAAGGTGCCAATCTGGTTAACTTTTATCAAAATAGAATTTGCAACGCCCGCTTCAATGCCACGAGCAAGAATTTTTGAGTTGGTAACAAACAGGTCATCACCGACAAGTTGAACCTTGTCGCCTATCTTTGCTGTCAGTATCGCCCATCCATCCCAGTCGCTTTCATCCATGCCGTCTTCGATTGAAATGATCGGGTACCTATCCGCCAAGTCTGCCAGATAGTCCGTAAAACCAGCAGCGTCAAAGCTTCTGTTTTCACTCGCAAACACATACTTACCGTCTTTATAAAATTCAGATGCGGCACAATCAAGCCCAAGACATATATCGTCTCCGGGGGTATATCCAGCGCGAGTGATCGATTCCATAATGACTTCGAGCGCAGATTCGTTACTCGGCAAATCAGGCGCAAAGCCCCCCTCATCACCAACCGCGGTACTAAGGCCACGTTCCTGCAGCACGGCTTTCAGCGTATGAAAAATCTCCGCACCATACCGCAACGCCTCGGAGAAGCTGCTGGCACCAACGGGAAGAATCATAAACTCCTGTATATCTACGTTGTTATCGGCATGTTCGCCGCCGTTGAGGATATTCATCATCGGCACCGGCATGCTATAGCGACCGGCACTACCATCTAATTCTGCAAGGTACTCATACAATGCCATGCCTTTTGCCTGAGCCCCGGCTTTCGCAACCGCCAAACTGACGGCCAAAATTGCATTAGCACCCAGTTTTTCCTTGTTCTCTGTGCCATCGAGTTCGAGCATACGGCGATCGATATCTTCCTGGTTTTCGACATCGAGTCCTAACAGCGGCTCTCTGATCAACGTATTCACGTTCTCAACCGCCTTGAGCACACCTTTACCTAGGAATCGTGACGGATCCTTATCTCGTAATTCCAATGCTTCCCTTGATCCGGTAGAAGCTCCAGAGGGAACGCATGCAGAGGCTTTTACGCCCGTTTCCAACTCTACACTCGCCTCGATGGTGGGATTACCACGGGAATCAAGAATTTCAATTGCCCGGATGTCTACTATTTCAGTCATTAAATTAAACTCACTTTTTTCAGAAGGCGGTTCCACCGCCGTTCGTTGTTGCTCATTAACACCATTGTACCGACATTCACTTGAATAGCATTTAGGCTGCCAGGGCTAATTCAAATAGGTATTTACCTTCGAGGCCTTCACTACCCCGTCTATTTGTAAGAGTAGCGACAGTAAAGTCTTCATCTGATCCAGCTTCCACGAGTTGGGCCCGTCACTCAGCGCTTTATCCGGATCAGGGTGCGTCTCCATAAACAACCCATGAATACCTGCTGCGACCGCAGCACGAGCCAAAACTGGCACCATTTCTCTCTGACCACCAGAACTTGCACCCTGGCCACCAGGTAGCTGAACCGAGTGGGTAGCGTCATATACAACGGGGCATCCTGTTTCTTTCATCACGGCAAGAGAGCGCATGTCCGAGACAAGATTGTTGTATCCGAAGCTAACGCCTCGCTCACAAACCATAATATTTTCATTGCCGGTTGCCATCGCCTTTGCCACTACGTGCTGCATATCCCATGGGGCTAAAAACTGGCCTTTTTTAATATTCACTGGCAAGCCAGTCGCGGCGACCTTTTGAATAAACCCGGTCTGCCTGCATAGAAATGCCGGGGTCTGAAGCACCGATACAACATCAGCAACCTCATCTAGCGGGGTATCCTCATGCACGTCGGTTAACACGGGCAATCCAAGATCGTGTTTCACCTTATCCAGAATCTTCAGGCCGACCTCTATGCCAGGCCCTCGATAACTTTCATGCGAAGAACGATTAGCCTTGTCAAAGGAAGATTTATAAATCAGGAAAATACCTAGCTCGTCGCAGGTTTCCTTGAGGCTCGCTGCTGTGTCCATGGCCATCTGTTCACTTTCAACAACGCAGGTGCCTGCGATCAAGAAGAATGGCGATGTATCAGTTACTTGAAAGTCACATAAATTCATCAGGCTTTTTGATTCTCCAAAGCGGCTTCAATAAAGCTGCTGAACAATGGGTGGCCACGACGTGGCGTTGATGTAAATTCAGGGTGGAACTGAGTCGCAACGAACCATGGGTGATCTTTGACTTCTATCACCTCGACCAAAGAGTCATCCATCGAGCGCCCAGCTACGAGCATGCCCGCCTCTTCAAGCACAGAGACATAGTGATCATTCACCTCGTATCTATGGCGATGACGCTCGTTGATAGAGTCTTCACCGTAGACGCCACTTGTTGTCGAATTTTTTGCGAGTCTACATGTCTGCTCACCCATACGCATGGTACCGCCAAGGTCAGAGTCCGCGTCGCGAGTTTCCACATCACCGTCCTCATTCATCCATTCCATAATAAGACCGATCACGGGGTGGGGCGTCTTAGGGTTGTTTTCCGTTGTATTGGCATTTTCTAGACCAGCCAGGTTCCTCGCAATATCGACGATTGCAGCGTGGAGTCCGTAACAAATACCTAGGTAGGGCACTTTATTTTCACGGGCATACTTTGCCGCAAGCACTTTACCCTCAAAACCTCTGTCACCGAATCCTCCAGGGACAAGAATGGCATCCGCATTCTCCAGCTGTTGAGTACCATGATCGACCAAGTCCTGAGCCTCAATAAAGTCGACCTCTACCTTTGTGTGGGTCTTGATGCCGGCGTGTGTGATAGCTTCATTTAACGATTTATAGGCGTCAAGCAAAGCCATGTATTTGCCAACCATCGCCAATTTAATCGTGTGTTTAGGCGTTGCCTGCGCTTCTACGACTTCCCGCCAGCTGGTGAGATCAGCGGGTGGACAAGAGATCTCAAGTTGCGAAACAACGATGTCATCCAGCTTCATATCGTGCAGCATTTCCGGAATTTGATAGATACTCTTGGCATCTAGCAAGGGAATGACAGCTTTGCGATCAACATTGGTAAACAGGGCAATCTTATCGCGTGATGAACTGTCAATTTCATGATCAGAACGAACAATCAGTATATTTGGCTGCAACCCGATTGACCTAAGTTCTTTGACTGAATGCTGAGTAGGTTTGGTCTTGGTTTCGCCGGCAGTTGCGATGAATGGCACCAAAGTGAGGTGCATTAAAATAGCCCTTTCGGAACCAAGCTCAAACCGAATTTGTCTAGCCGCTTCTAGAAAAGGTTGAGACTCGATATCTCCGACAGTGCCGCCTATTTCAATAATGGCGATATCGCTATCTTTTGCACCATCATATACTCGTCTTTTTATTTCATCGGTAATGTGGGGAATCACCTGAACCGTTGCACCCAGATAGTCGCCACGACGTTCGCGAGCAATCACGTCAGCATAAACTTGGCCAGTAGTGAAATTGTTTTTACGACTCATCCGCGTACTGATGAACCGCTCATAGTGCCCTAGGTCGAGGTCGGTCTCAGTACCATCCGCGGTAACAAAAACCTCTCCATGCTGCAGCGGACTCATCGTGCCGGGGTCAACATTGATATAGGGATCAAGTTTCAGCATGGTGACTTTAAGCCCACGGGCTTCAAGAATCGCGCCCAGCGAGGCGGCGGCAAGACCTTTTCCTAAAGAGGAAACAACCCCACCAGTAACAAAAATAAATCGAGACATTTGACTCCCATCACGAGGAATTGCAGTCGCCAGAATGATTTCTATGCGCGACCAAGATGGGGTTGTAGAGTACCACTCCTCCCCTTCCCTCTCAATGTAAATTAGGCCCGGATGTGCCTTTATTTCAAAAGGTTAGGGTTAACAGGCTTAATAGTGAGTTTATCTTGACAATAGAAGCGGAAGTACAGACCTTTTTCGTCTAATTTTGCGCGCCAGTCTTTTGCGACAATCGGCTCTATGCGCCATCCGGGCAGACCCGCTACAGCAACCAATTCGTCATCGCAAAAGACAAGAGGAATCCGATCCCGCAGCCAAGGCGGCGTACCCTGTTCTTGGAATACATTTTTAAGCGTCCTGGTTTTCGATAATTTTATTGATTCACCACCACGGCGAAACTTTACACTCAGCTTGCCAACAGCAGGCAACCGCAACCTTAACCCCTCATTTTTACCGTTAGCATGCTTCTGCCAACAGTGTTCGTCATTCTGAAAAAGCTCTGTCGTCAATTGACCGCCATTTAAATCAAACGTCGATTGACTGGGTATTTTACTCTCATCTGCATCGCTCGCAAAAACACGGCTGGCATCAAAAACCGGCAGATCCCTCAAAACGTACAAGTAGCCGTTATAGCGAACAAAGGCATATTTTTTCCAGCCGGGACCCGTCGCCTTGCTATCCTGCGCGACTAAGAGCTGCGGTAACTGCTTTTGCAGCAAGCTTGACGAAGGCAATGGTATTTGAAGTTGAGTTACCCAGTATCGGATGATGTTTCGCTGTCGCGCAGGAGCAAATGCTCGCAGTCGATCAACTGACAACCCGCCTTCCACATCGATCACTGACTCAAAATCGCTCTCAGCGATGTTATTTATCAACGCTCGACCTTCTCTATCCCGTTCGAGGGCGTAATTCACGGCCTGAGGCAGTTTTGGCCAACGACTTTTCAGCTTTGGAATGATGTCGTTACGGAGGAAATTTCGATCGAAGACGACATCCTGATTGCTCTCGTCTTCGATCCAGCGAAGACTGTTGTCGTTTGCATAGACGAGAATCTCGTCTTTCGTGGTATTGATGAGAGGGCGCAAAAGAACCGCATCACCCAGCGGGCGCTCTGGAGGAATCGCCTGAATACCAAATGGACTACTGCCTCTGAGCAAATAGAACAAAGCGGTTTCGATCTGATCATCTATATGATGGGCAAGTAGCAGAAGGTCGCCCTGCTGAACATACTCTTCCCATGATTTGTACCTAGCTATTCTGGCGTTTTCCTCCTTGTTACCATTTTCAGGAATCTGTGGTGATTCGGCAATGAACTCAACACCCAGTGCATCACAAACCTTTTCACAATGTTTTTGCCAGACATCGGCATTTGGACTAAAACCATGATTGATGTGAAAGGCGACAACGCGTTGGTTTTTGGCTAAGCCTCGCCGCTCGATATCGGCAACAACTTGCACAAGCTCATGTAAAAGTACGTGAGAATCCACGCCACCGCTGTAGCCTACAATAACGCGTTCAATATTATTAGATTCGAGCAATTCACGCAGACGCGGCGAAAAGATTGCCTCAGACACGGTATCGTTCCGGGGTGACCACAGCATTTGCGTTCCACTCGCAAAAGCGACTAGTAATCAAATTGCACCTGATCGGCACCGTATCGATCCCTGAGATTCTGAATCAGTTGATCATCAGGGGACACTCGCCAAGCATCGCCAAGAGAGACTTCGGCGACAGCATCATTTCGTTGATACTCAATCGATACTCTGCAGCCCTCCCCTTTAAATGGCTGGAGCAAACCGGCAAGCTCTTCCGAGAATCCTGTATCGAGCCTTGCTTCATCCAGACTTAACCGCACGCACTTAATTGTGCGCTCCCGCGCTTCAAGCAAATCCATCACTTCGGCCGCCCGCATTTTCAAGCCACCACTGAAATCATCCGCACTTAGGCTACCCTTCATCACGACAAGCTGATCTTTTTGCAGCTTGGTGTGGTTCGCCTCAAACAAGTCTGCAAATACCGAGACCTCCAACCGCCCGCTGCGGTCATCTAAGGTCACAAAAGCCAGTGTTTCACCTCTTTTACTTTTCATGGTACGCAGTCCGACAATCAATCCGGCAACGGTCTGGATATCTTTGCTGGCGCGTAGATCGACAATTCGAGTCTTGGCGAAATACCGAAGCTCTTTCTTGTACAAATCAATCGGATGGCCTGTTAGGTAGAGCCCGAGGGTATCTTTTTCACGGTTTAAGCGATCTTTAAATGAAACGCAGCGCAAACCCTCGATGTAGTTATAGGGACAACCCGATTCGTTACTCGAAGACATGATATCTTCACCGAACAGATCGGTCAGACCGCTATCCTCGTTGCGGGATTTCTGTTCTGCTGTCTTTACCGCATCATGTTGATTTGCCAGCAAAAGCGCGCGTTTAAAATCTATTGGATTGACATCATCGGGCACTTGACGTTCATCAATCAGGTTATCGAGTGCGCCGCTACCGATGAGCGCTTCTACGGCACGTTTATTAACTTTTCTCGCATCTACCCGATGACAGAAGTCATACATATCAGTGTATGGGCCATCTTGGCGTCCCGCGACAATGGCTTCGATAGGTCCTTCACCCAGCCCCTTGATCGCGCCCAGACCATAGATGATGTCGCTGTTACCTTTTGCGACGAACCTGAACTCACCCTCATTGACATCTGGTGGTGATAGCGTGATCTTCATTTCACGACATTCTTCCACGTTGATGACGACCTTCTCAGTTGTCTGCATATCAGCAGACAACACTGCAGCCATAAAGTCTGCTGGATAATGATGTTTAAGCCATGCAGTCTGGTACGCCACTTTGGCATAGGCGACGGAATGGGGTTTATTGAACCCGTACCCCGCAAACATCTCCATCAAATCAAAAATATGCCCCGCCTGAGCCTCGGGTACGTCGTTCTCCATCGCACCCTGGAGAAATACAGCCCTTTGCTTGGCCATTTCCTCTGGTTTCTTCTTGCCCATTGCTCGACGCAACAAATCCGCATCGGCCAGAGAATACCCGGCGAGTACCTGGGCTATCTGCATGACCTGCTCCTGATAAAGCATCACACCGTATGTGCCTTCAAGCACGTGCTTCAGACTAGGATGCAGATAATCGACTTCATCGATGCCATGTTTCCGACGAATGAAGTCGTCTGCCAACTGCATCGGACCGGGCCGAAAGAGTGCAACCAGGGCCACAATGTCACCAAAACGACTGGGTTTAACCTTCTTCATCAAATCTTTCATGCCACGGGATTCGAGCTGGAACACGGCCGTGGTTTTAGCTTTCTTGAAATTTTCGTAAATCGCTGGTTCTTCGAGAGAAATGGCTTCTATATCAACCGCCGGTTTACTTTCAGTTTCGCGGTGCGCATTTACACTCTTTAACGCATTATCAATAACAGTCAGCGTACGCAGACCCAAGAAGTCAAACTTGACCAGCCCTGCTTGTTCGACGTCATCCTTGTCGAACTGGGTCATGAAATTTCCACCGGTTTCATCACAGTAAATGGGCGAGAAATCACTTATTTTAGTTGGCGCAATAACAACCCCACCCGCATGCTTACCCACATTCCGAGTCAGACCTTCGAGTTTAAGGGCCATCTCCATGATTTCCTGGGCCTCTTCACTTTCCTGCAAAAACTCCCTTAGCAGCGGCTCTTCCTCCTGCGCCTTTTCCAGCGTCATGCCCGGATCAAAGGGAATCAGTTTCGACAACTTATCAGCCAAACCATACGGTTTACCCTGCACTCTGGCGACATCTCGGACAACGGCTTTTGCGGCCATGGTACCGAAAGTAATAATCTGTGATACCGCATTACGGCCATACTGATCGGCGACATGCTGAATCACCTTGTCACGTCCATCCATGCAAAAGTCAATGTCAAAATCAGGCAACGACACGCGCTCAGGATTCAAAAACCGTTCAAACAACAGATCGTATTCCAGTGGATCAACATCGGTAATCAACAGCGCATAAGCAACGAGCGAACCGGCACCGGAACCCCGACCGGGTCCGACCGGAATGTCGTTTTCTTTTGACCACTGGATGAACTCCATCACGATAAGAAAATAGCCAGGAAAACCCATGTTGTTGATGATCCCCAGCTCAAAGGCGAGTCTTTCATCGTAAGGTTTTCTTTGCTCGGCAAATTCCGGCGCATTGGTGTCAAAGATTTTTTCAAGGCGCCTATTCAGCCCCTGCTCGGAAACTTCGCAGAAAAATTCTTCGGTTGTGTAACCTTCTGGAATCGGAAACTCGGGTAGATAGTAGTTACCCAAATCAACATCGACCGAACATCTCCTCGCAATTTCTATCGTGTTCTCTATCGCTTCCGGGATGTCAGCAAACAGCTCACACATTTCATCCGGTGAGCGAAGATACTGCTGTTCGCTATAACGCCTCTCCCTACGCGGGTCGTCCAGTGTTCTACCGTCATGGATACAGACTCTAACTTCGTGTGCCTCGTACTCTTCGGCGTTAATGAATCTCACGTCATTTGTAGCCACAACAGGACATTCGAGTTCCGCAGCGATATCGACGGCCGCATGAATGTAGGTCTCTTCGTCGTTGCGACCGGTTCGCTGTAATTCCAGATAATACGCATCCGGAAACATCGACATCCAGTCTTTGACCCGATGCACAGCTTCGGCACGTTTGTTTGCGAGAATGGCTTTACCGACATCTCCTGACGCACCCGCTGATAGGGCAATCAACCCTTCGCTTTGCTCACTAATCCAAGCTTTTTTGAGGAGTGCTTTGCCCAGTCGTTGACCTTCAAGATAAGCCCGCGACAGTAATTCCGAAAGATTTCGATATCCCTTCTCGTCACGCGCAAGCAACACCAATGGACTCGGGTCGTCCTGTGCGTTATCTGCCTCGACCCAGACGTCCGTACCAATAATCGGCTTAATTCCAGCAGCTGTCGCAGCCTTGTAAAATTTGACCAAGGCAAACAAGTTATTAATGTCTGTCACCGCAACCGCCGGACTACCTTGCTCGGCTAGTGCCGCCATAAGGGGCTTCACGCGCACAGTGCCATCACTGAGTGAAAACTCGGTATGGAGGCGTAAGTGGATGAATTTTGGTGGCATTGGCTGGCTTTGACTTTGCAATTTTGGGGGCGAATGTTGAGCGCTGATGCGCCGCGCTTTTAGCTATAGTAAACCAAGGAGCAGTCAGCCTAAAGTGCTGAAGGAACCAATGGTAAATTTCACGATCCCAGAGTAGGAAAATCAACAGGTTACAGGAGCTTTGCCCCATTCGGCACCGCAAAATCCGGACTGACGAGCACGACCGCGCCTGCGGCATCGTGGAACCCGGTAACAAGACATTCAGACATCATCGGTCCAATTTGCTTCGCTGGAAAATTAACGACCGCCATCACCTGCTTTCCAAGCAAATCGTTTTTTTCGTAAATAGCGGTTATTTGTGCGCTCGACTTTTTAACCCCGATTTCATCGCCAAAATCTATCTTTAACCTATAGGCAGGGTTTCGTGCCTCGGGGAAGTCCTCTACCTCGAGCACCGTACCCACACGAAGCTCTACTTTCTGAAAGTCCTGCCATTCAATTTTTTCCATCTCGCGCACCCTTGAGACTATGTTATCGCATGAATCCAGAGAAGAATTCAGGACCTAAATTCGTAACCGGCTCTGACAAGCTCGCTTACCGCCTTATCAATATTGTTAGACTTTACCAACAAATAATCCGTATCAAACGTAGAAATCGCAAAGATACTTATTTTGGCATCAGCTAGGATTCGACTCAAACTTGCCAGCACACCGGTCATTGAAAATTCGAGCGGACCTAAAACCTTGATACCCATCCAATCTGGTTCTGATTCATCACTATCAATAATAATATTTTCAGAGCAGACTATGGATAACTCTTCAGCTGTTCCCGTCACAGCAAAGAAATCGCCCGAAAAGGCTTCTCCTGGCACAGAGCAACCAGCCGCCAACCGATGAACAGCATATTTTCCCGACATTAATACCAGGTCGGGTAACAGTGGCGCCTCAATCTGTTTGTTTTTTGACGCTACTGTCGCCGGTTGAACGAGGTCCCACAGGTTTCCGTACAAATCGCGAAAAACAACAACGGTACCGTATACTTCATGACGAGGCTCTTCGGTCAACTCGACGCCGTGTGCTTGCAACTTTTCGTAGTCGAGCCAAAAATCGTCTGTGTGCAAAAACAGGAACACACGATCGCCCGTCTGATTGCCGACAAACCTAATTTGCTGCGAGTTATCCGGTATTGCCAGTAAAATACATGGGCCTTTGTCGTTTGGCGACATACGCACAAATCTTTTCACCCCACCGATAGGCGTATCCTCTACCAGGGTGAAACCCAGTTTTTCTCGATAGTAGGAAATCGCTTCGTCATAGTCATTAACCATCACTGTGACATTTTCTATCTGTCGATAATTCATATATCTATCTCACCGTTTCTTAAACATTAAGACGCGTATTTCTGCGCCAAAACGCGGCCGTTATTTTTATTCAAGGCAGGTAAGTACCCGCATTAGGCAGCTTCATACGACTTGTTCAGTCGTGAGCGTCTCAGCAAAAAATACAACACGCTATCACAACGAACATAATATGTTGGCCTATTCCACGAGCTATATTTTCGCCCAAGACCCAAGCCCGCTTTTTGCTGACACGAATACCAACAAGTGTTGTCTATGGGCCTTGGGTCGTTCTAGCGCCAAGTTACCGTCTAACACAGACTATCTTTCAAACACCTGTTTTTCCCTGCAACCCCGTCATATTAGGTTATAGACACTACGTCGCTTGGGGATTTTACTTTAATCGGAGATGATATATGCTTCGCGTGCTGTTAGAGGTTACAGCAGTTATTTATGCATGTGCAATTTCGATGTTTTTTTCGTCTTGTCTTCGTACTTATCTCCTGCATCTTTCAGCACCTTGTCGACTTAGCGTATATCGCCGTCGAGAACAAAACACTTATTCCTGAGGAATAGTTAAATGGCAGAACAAACAGGCCGCGTAAAATGGTTTGATGAGAAAAAAGGCTTCGGCTTCATCGAACGAGAAGATGGTAATGACGTTTTTGTACACTTTAGAGCGATCACCGGTGACGGCTTCAAGACGCTTACCGATGGGCAAGAAGTGGAATTTGACGTAGAAGATGGACAGAAAGGCCCTCAGGCTATAAACGTCAGCGCCATCTGAACTACTCTCTCTACGAGAGATCATTCCACAGTAGCGCTCAATGAGCAGAAAACGCACACTGAGCGTGCTTCATATTTTTAGAGGAGCCTCGTAGGTAGCGCTCAACAATCCTTATTGTCTGCCGATGAGCCACCCGGAAATGCTTCGACTAATTTCCTGACACCGAATCGACCATCCCGAACACATCTTGCAGTCTTGTCTGAACGGCCTTCGGCAATGCTTCCGCAAGAATTGAGTTAACGTTTTCAGTGAGGTGCTCTTCACTGCCCGTCCCCGTAAGAATGACATTAGCGCCAGGCTCATGGCGACAAAACCGATAAGCGGCCTGAACAATAGAGTTAATTTCAGGATGCGCCTCCAGAAAATTGAGCGGATTTTTAGCGTCAACAAGACTCTCTTGCAGCTCACCTGAGTCGATTAACTTTTCAACTATCTCACACAGCGCATCAGGTTGGCTGAGCGCGCGGCGTACCGCGAACATGATCTGAGTGGCAACATTATTTTTTAGCGTTAACGGGAAGACCAAATTCCGGGCACTAGGATTCAACATATTAAATCCCACCATCGCCACATCAAAATGATCATCAGGCAGGGCGACTTGCAACATTTCATGCGAAGGATCACTGACAAATTGTTCTGTGATACCAAGAAACCGGATTTTACCTTTCTGCTTTTGCGCCAGTAAAACCGGCAGCAACTCGTCAATACAGTGCGCGTATTGATCGACCGTAACGCCGTGCAGGTTAAACACGTCAATATAATCGGTTTTCAACCGCTCAAGACTTAATTCAATGGAAGCTATTAGGTCAGCGGCACGCATTAGTTGGTCACCACGTGCGGCGGTAGACTTGGTTGATATCACAACTTTATCTCGTTTGCCTTTTATTGCATTCCCCACAGCAACCTCAGTTCTGTAAGCTCTCGCTGTATCTATAAAATTGATTCCCAGCTCAATAGCATGGGAGACAATCCTCGAAGCATGTGATTCGGATTTACCATGCGCCATCCCTAACCTGCTGTGCCCCCCACAACCCAGCCCGGCAACGCTCACTTCGAGCCCCGTGCGACCTAATATTATTGTTTGCATTATCGTCCTCAAAAATCTATGACATAGCACTATGTATTCGCGCCGTCGCGTTTTTAATCAAGCGATGCCACCCTGCCAGCGGATCGCTTTTATTCATACCCCACACTGGGACACCAAAGTATACGTAAATACTTTTCGGCGCGTTGCGATAACCTCGTAAGACAGTGTCGGACATCGCACCAACCTGTGTCGATGCGCGTGTTACCTTCTACTCACCCGCTGAGATCAATCCTCCGAGCGTCTGCAATGTGTACTTATTTATCTATACCTGCCGGATTGGTACTTACTCTTTATCCCGTTATGATTATACGCAGAGAAAACGTCGGCAACCGCCATCGTTACCAGGCATTAGGAAAATACATAATGGATAGTCGAGTAGTTTTGGTCACTGGTGGAGCCCGTGGTATCGGGCTCGGCATCGTAAAGGCGTTTGCCAGGGTTGGTTGCAAGGTCATGATCGCAGACCTTGGACTAGAATCAGAGGGCGAATGGAATTACGGGTTATCGAATAAAGATGATATGGACAAGGCCATGGACAGCGCAGGCGAATTGGGCGAGGTCGCGAGTTGTGGCCTCGATGTCACCGATCAAGCCAGCTGCGAAAGTGCCGTGAAAGCAACGATTGATCGGTTTGGACAGCTCGACATATTGATTAACAATGCGGGCGTTGTTCAATCAGGTCCTGTCATCGATTTCTCTGAGGCAGATTGGGATCGTGTATTCGCCGTCAACACCAAGGGAATTTTTCTGATGACGAAAGCGGCAATACCGGCACTGGGTAAATCGGGCGATGCTGCCATCGTGAACACAGCATCAATCGCAGGCAAAAAAGGCCATGCCAATATGTCAGCCTATTGTGGTTCCAAATTTGCGGCTGTTGGTATCACCCAGTCTTTAGCTTTTGAGCTGGCGCCGATGGGCATCAGAGTCAACGCGATTTGTCCTGGAATCGTAGGCACCGCTATGTGGCTGGAACATCTCATGCCAATGAACACCACGGACACTGAGGAGAAGACACAAACGTTCGAAACAAACGTCTCCCAGCAGATTCCCCTAGGGCGTCCGCAATCCGTTGAGGATATGGGCGAGGCCGCGGTATATCTTGCGACAGCAAAAAACGTTACCGGCATCGCGTTATCGGTATCCGGCGGCATCGAGATGAATTAAGAAAATCACGTTCATGTCGCTATGCGCGATCTCGTTAACGTCCGGTCATAACTGCTTAAATGCGGCGGCTAGGCGCTGAGATTAACGAGCAGAAATAACTAATTTTTTTAGAAGGTACAATTTATGAAATTGAAAGATCAAGTAGCGATTGTCACAGCTGCTGGGCGCGGCATTGGGAAAGGCATTGCATTGGCGCTCGCCGCCGAAGGTGCCCGCCTTGTCGTCAACTCCTATTCTGATGAGACGCTTGCAAATACTGTCGAGCAGATTCGAAAATTAGGCGCAGAGGTAACGAGTCTCAGCGGCGACATTACAGACCCCCAAAAAATGACCGATTTAAGGGATCTTGCAATCAATGAATTTGGCCAAATTGATATTCTAGTCAACAACGTCGGCGCTGGCCCAAAACATTCAGAGAAGCCGCCTGAGCATGAACTGGGTTTAAGCGCATCGGTTTGGGACGGCTTATACGGACAAAACCTTAAACCTGTTGTCTTGATGACAGAGGCTGTGATCCCACACATGAAACAGAGAAAGACGGGGAAAGTGATCCATATCTCATCTATCGCTGGACGGACCTCAATGTCGGACAAAGCCCTACATTCTTTCGTCCATCCAGCCTACGGCGCGATGAAAGCCGCGCTCATCAGCTATACGCAAACTCAGGCAGAGATGTTAGGACCGTTTAACATCAATGTGAACGCGGTGTGTCCCGGTATTATTTATACAGATGCTTGGAAAAGCGGCGCGCAAAACGCGGTACAGAACATGCCGGAATACAGCGGCATGAATCCGCGAGAATGGTTTGAGGGTATCGCGAAGGGCCAATACCCGGAAATCTTTGATCGCACCCCGCTAAGAAGGGAACAAACTGTCGAGGACATAGGCAACGCTGTCGTATTCTTGGTGTCGCAGGACTCAATGAATATTACGGGTCAATCACTGATGGTTGACGGTGGGATGGTTAAGATATAACCGATTTTTCGTCGTCTACAATACAAAAGATCGAAGTATCGTTTTCATGATCAGCATCTGGAAATACGATGGTAAGCTTATTTGCTTCGGCCTTTAGCTGACAACCGGTTTCAAGCATCATCGTCAGACCGTTACAGCTGACCGTCAACGCGTCTAGGCGAATACAATCGCTAAACTCCAAAATTGCAGTAGACACCTGAGGGTCGGGGGTAAATTTCAGCGTCAGTTTATTTTTATCGACGCGACCCACTGTACTTCCCTTAAACCTTAAGCGACACCAACAGACAGTATGAGTCGCATTGAGCCAATGTATCGTTAGTGGGTGGTACTGATCGGTCCCGCGGAAACTCCTGTTTGAAGATTCGAGACCTATCATGAGATTTTTCGACAGATAAGCATCCGCTTTACGCATAGGTTCAACGGAAATCTGCTGGCTGACGCTTTGTGAAACGCCAAACCTAGTCAGGTTTTCTTTTACTACCGGGTCGATATCAACGGCCGAAAATGCAGCGATAGGACCCAGACAAAAATCGTGGGCGTGGGCCAGATCTCTGGTTGATTGAGGAAATGGCGCAATGCGCCTATCAGTGGCGGCCCAAATCCATAGACTCAAAGCCGAAACATAGCTTTGCATGTCCATTCCGTAGGACCTCGACCATGGGCCACATAAGTTTTTCATACCCGCATGATAGAAACGCGCCACGTCCGCCCACAGATGCGTATTTATTTCTCTTCCCATCTCAGCAAGGTCCTGTGAGAAGTTCTGCCAGAGACCGAGGGCAAAAAAGTTGATTCCGTAATATGTCGGCGAATTATATTCAGCGAAAGCGTTTTGTTTACCGAACATTCGTTTAATTTCATGCGCGTACGCAAGGCCGCGCGTTCGAGTATTGGCATCAACCAGATCGCCAGCCTCTATTTCAAGCCAAGCTTTCATTAGCGCAATGTTGGTATAGCTGGGCGGAACCCTGTTTATGGGTTCACCCTCTATACATTTAATCAGTGCCGCTTTGATCGCTGGCACCTGCTTCGTAAGTGCCAAATCGCCTTCCAAGCGCAGCAATAGCACCAAAATTGTTCCAATAAATTGCCGCCAATTTGGATCGTAGTGTTGCCAAATCATTGCGTCATTAGGCGGATCAGCTTCCTGCGGTGCGCGTTTAAATGTGCCATGCCAAATATCACCCGGCGTGTCGTACTGGCAGGCAAGTACGTTGCAGACTATTTTTTCTACCCTCGTGATGCGGTCATCTCGTTCGCCTGATTGCAGTGACTCGAGCACCAACCCAAGCGCGTACCAAAGAGACTCCCTCACCATATGCTGTGCTGAATCGCTAGGATGTCGCAGCATATATCGATCATGATCATAAAGTGAATCCATCCAGTTCATCGAAACCTCCATGAGCGAACAGGCACCGCTATTCGCGGTAAGCTGTCTTTTGATCGTCTCTCTGGTTGTGATGGAAGTCTTTCTACTGGCCATGAGGTTATTCACAATTTAATGCTTTGCATCTCGCATAAAGCTTAATTCAATCTTACTGGATATGGCGTTATCTATTCCGACGAGGCCGCTTCAACATACTTGCGAGTGGCAGAAAACAATTCTGCATGTGTCAATTTTGCTATCTGATTGTCGTTGGGTAAACAGTCTGCAGAAGCAAATGACAGCAACTCCGGATCCTGATCGCAAAGCAAAATATCAAACGAGAGCCTATCACCGCCGTACAACCCTCGATGTATCATATTCGCAGAAAATACCAGCAGGTCTCCCGCTTTGAGTGGCACTTTTACCCCTGCGCTCAGGTCATCTGACACAGCGCGGCCATTTTTCGCCAATCGAACATCAAGCTCATCGTTGGTGTCCCAGGCTACATGGCTCCCGGGAATCAATTCCATACCGGGTTCATCCCGCACGGGTATGCGAAAATGAATCACGTTTATTCGCTGAATCATCTCTTGCTGATCTTCAAGACTCATCCCGTTGTATTGAATGTCTCTGTGCCAATAATTTTTCTGCTCCTGATTTACGGGGTTAAAAAAGAGCTGCGTGTTCATGAAAGCCCGGCCTTCAGGCATCAGCGCTGAAGCAAGCAACTGAAGTCGCTCATTACAAATAAAGCGGAACAATTTCATTCGCTGCGCTTCGGATAAGTATTTCGTACCGGTCAAATAAGCGCTGTTCACCGCCCGTGATTGATAAAAATCCTTGTTCTCTGCTGACCATGCTTCGTGAAAACTTACCAACACGGCTTGAAGTTCTTGTACTTCCTCAGCAGAAAAGAATTTTTCACATAACAGGTAACCATTATTTCTATATTCTTCAACCACTGCTAACCAGCTCCCAATTTGATCAATCGTGGCTTTGGAAAATCAGTCGTCACACCGGCATCAACTAGCTGTTGTAATCCCTTGTCAAAATGCCTGCCAACCATTTTTACTCCGTGGGAGTCATCACCCGGAACTATAGCTATCCCCAACTCGACAGCCTCACGTAATATCGATTGCGTCGGGTAGGGTTCCGACCCTATTTTATCGAAGCCTGCCAAATTGTAATCGATGATCAAGTCCAAAGATTGAATCGCTTGCAAGTTTCTTGTCACGCGAGCCGATACTGAAGGTATTCTCAGCGTATCGGCATAATTTGCGTCATAAATTCTAACCAAATCAAAGTGGCCAACAACCGAGGGGGCGAATTTTTCAATCATTTCAAACTGTTGATCAAAATAGGCACAGTAAAGTGCTTCGTAACCACCATGATACTGCACTGCTTTTTCATATTCCTCGCCGGAGAAATCGATCATCATGTCACTCACATGGTGAACAGAGCCTACGAGGTAGTCAGGCTTGTAGCGGTCGATTGTTTGCGCCACAAATTCTGCGGATCCGGTACAAGACTCGATTTCAAACCCAACCAGTATCTCTACCTGATGACGATATTTTTCTTTCAGCTTTCGGCTTTCAGTAAAGTAGTCTTGAAATCGGCTTTGTAAGCTTTTGGCATTCAATCCAGCATCTTTTTCGTCAGGGTAAACAAACCCCTCGGAGACAGCAGGCATATGTTCTGTGACGCCAAACCACGAGAAACCGGCGTCGATATATGCGAGCACTATATCTTCAAGTGAGTCCTCTGCATGATTGCAGAATTGGCCGCTGTGACCACCATGTACCGATACGCGATGAACTTTCAAACTGTTACCTAGAACCACATATTTCAATCGCCTACACGGTATCCTAAATCTATCGCATAAGACAGAGATCTACTGCGCACATAAGATGCGATATCATTTAGTGCATCCTGCTTTCTATCATCAAGGTAAACATCCGTGGACCCAATCTTTTTCACCACTCCCCGCATGATTTTTCGTAAATTTGAAATTGACGATCTTGACAGCTTAGCTGAAATATCTTCCGAGGAAGAAGGCAGCCGTTACGTTGGGGATGGCAAACCACTTTCGCGGGAACTTACCGAGCTCTGGATTACCCGGTCGCGGTTAAATGTTGATGTCTTCGGGTATGGCACGGGGGCCGTTACAGAAAAAAGCACGGGCCGACTGATTGGTTGGGCAGGTTTTTCAAGACCAAAAGATCAGGAAGAAGAAATCATCTACGGACTCGCTCAATCAAGGTGGGGCAAAGGCTTTGGCAGTGAACTGCTAGCGGGATTGGTCATTTACGCTCGAGACCAATTAAAACATGAAGAACTTAGAGCAACCGTTGACCCCAAAAATGTCGCCTCCATTCGAATGCTATTGAAACAGAATTTCAAATTGAGTGACGATCGTTATTTGGGAGATCCAGAATCCCACCTTTATACAATGCGCATTGAGCAGGCTAGTCCAACTGTCTACAAGACTTGAACCCTTAATACCTGCTCAACGTTGAGTTTCTTTTTAAGCCACATTAGCATAATCTGCGTTTTCGTCATTGGCTTCAGGATCAGTAAGTGGAACTCATTTATCAGGCAAACCAAGAACTCGCTGAAGGGCCACTATGGTGCAACGACCGCCTCTACTGGGTCGACATCAAGGCCTGCAAACTGCATCAAATTAATCCTGACACGGGCGAACACAGAGAGAGGCATTTCCCCCAGCAACTCACAAGTATCGCGCCGACACGCAACGGAGAGTTCGTCGTTACAACACGCGACGGCGTTGCTCTGCTGGCCGACTTTGACTCAGACCTGAAACTGTTTGTTGACATCGAGGGCACCATCCCTGGCAACAGATTCAATGATGCGAAAGTCGATCCTTATGGAAACCTTTGGGCAGGCTCAATGGACGACAGCCAAACAAACGTCACAGGATCACTCTATAGAATCGATGGAAACCTTAAGGTGTCGACAGAAGATACGGGTTACCACATCACAAATGGCCCAACCTTTTCAACAAACGGCGAGATTCTCTACCACACAGACTCAGTACTGAAGAGAATTTATAGCTTCAGGCTATCTGAAGCTGGCATCACGGACAAACAGGTGTTCATTGAGCTCGGCTCTGAACATGGCCACCCGGACGGCATGACAGTAGACGCTCAGGGAAACCTCTGGGTTTGTGAATATGGCGGCTGGGGTATTTCAAAGTTCGATTCAACAGGTAAATATTTGAGCAAAATTGACGTGCCTGTTGCAAATGTTACCAGCTGTTCTTTTGGCGGAAAAAACCTAGACACATTGTTTATCACGACGGCAGCTCAAGAGCTTTCTTCCGCAGAACTCGTGCAACAACCGCTGGCCGGCAGTATATTCCAAACGAAGCCGGGTGTTACTGGCGTTTCATGTTCTCTTTTCGATCGCTAAGACACCATTTCAGGCCAGACAACCATCTACTAACAGTAATTTGCTGGTGGTAGATTTTTGTCTAACGTCAAACAACGCCAGCGCATCAGCATCACTGAGAAATGCTTCTGCGTTATCTCGGCTAGGAAACTCAATAACAACAATGCGAGCAGGATCCCAATCGCCTTCAATAACGGTGGCTTCGACTCCCTGAACGATGTATCGACCCTGATGTCTTTCAATTATTTCGGGAATTTTGCGAATATATTCCGAGAAAATTGAAATATCATGAATCTCGAGATCTAATATTAAATACACGTTCATATGAAACTCCAATAACCCGTCGAAGTGAATTCCTAATGTTTTGTTCTTCGATAATGCCTGGAACTTAAATGAGCTAGATCGAGCAACAGTTACCGGTACTCTAGAGACCGCAAAAACTCCTCGCAAGCATCAAATTACTCAATGACAACATTCTGATTGTTGAGTTGACTTAGATCATGAATTTATCAATAACAAGATTCTCTCTATTTTCAGGATGATGAAAAGCTTTCGGCAGTTTGATTGGAGGCGCCATCACGACGGCACGCCACAGCATCTTCGATGACATAGTCTCACCCCGGCTGTTAATACACCTGATGGGTTATTTACCTTTTTCGCAGCACCAGACTGCCAATCGAGTAGCCTGCACCGAAAGAGCAAATAAGCCCATGGTCACCTCGTTGCAGGTCCTTGTGATTGAGATTGAAAGCAATAAGCGAACCAGCCGATGCTGTATTGGCATATTGGTCCAAAACAATCGGAGCTTCATTGCCGTCAGGCTGTCGGCCTAAGAGCTTTTTCGCGATCAAGGTGTTCATGTTGATGTTTGCTTGGTGTAACCACCACCTCTTAATATCTGAAAACTCTACGCCTGCATCAGCGATATTTTTAGTCATATGGTCGGCGGCCATGGGACAAACTTCTTTGAATACCTTTCTCCCTTCCTGATGGAAATAGTTGTATTCATTAAAGGGATCTGAATCGTTAGCGTTTATCATGTAACCGAGGTTGGAGCGAATATTGTTTGAAAAAATAGTCGCTGCCTTCATGCCCAAAACATCATAGCTGTGTTCAGAGGTGCAGGTATCCGCGTGCTCAATAATTGTCGCTGTCGCGACATCTCCGAAGATAAAATGGCTATCGCGGTCGCGAAAGTTGTTTTGTGGTGAGGTAAGCTCGGGGTTGATTACCAGCACGCTCCGAGCAGTTCCTGCAGCGACCATTTCGCAGGCCCTTTGCAGCGCAAATGTTGCCGCGGAGCACGCAACGAGCATATCAAAACCAAAGCCTTCGATACCCAAAGCCGCTTGCACCTCTATCGCGATCGCTGGGTAATATCTTTGAGTATACGCGCAGGAAACAATGACCACATCGATATCGGCCGCAGACTTATTTGCTGCTGCCATCGCCTCACGTGCAGCTATCGTTGCTATTTCGGCCTGATCAGATAACTCGCTTTCTTGCCTGACAGGTATTATTGGAGACATTCGGTCAGGATCCAGAATCCCCTCTTTCACATACACATATCGGGATTTGATGCCCGAGGCTTTCTCAATAAACTCCGCGGTAGAGGATGGTTTTGCTTCCAAATCACCCGCTTCAATCTGAAGGGCATTTTCAGCATTATATTTTTCGGCAAAAGCGTTATAACTTTCCACCAACTCTTCATTTGTAATTCTATGTTCAGGCGTCCATAGCCCCGAACCACTGATGACGATATTTTCTAAACCCATGGAGAATTCCAGTTATCGTTTTATTGAGAGTCATTGTCGATCACGGGCTCAACAGCCATACATTCAAATGTCATACCTGCATTTTCCTGCAATCGTTTGATCAGCACTTCGCCCATGGCCGTAGCGGGCGTCCAAACACCGCCTTCGGTCTTAAGCTCATCTTGCGCAAGACAGATTGCGCTTTCCGCCAACATTTTACTCGTGGCGCCGTAGCCAGGATCCTTGTCTCCGGTTACCTTAACCTTAACACTCGCGTCTTGACCATCTTTGTTGACACCTTTTGCCAGCAATTCAATATTAAAAAAACCAGTCTCAATCGTTTCCGCGCTAGGTCCTTCTCCAGGTGCTGGAAGCATTGGTTTTGCTAATGCCCTTGTTGGATCAAATGCAGAAACCAGTCCCATCAAAACTGACAAGCCTGAAACAACCATCGCTTTTAGGTAACCTGCGGGACCATCACCCACCGCCATTGACTCGGTGTATTTAAAATCAGACCCGTAAGCAAAATCCATCAACGCGTTACTTCTTCTAACAACTCTAGTATTTATCGCCGCCATCACAAATGGAGCTGTCCACTGTCGGAAGTCACGATCGTAACTCGCACTCATTTGGTCCTGTTTATCAACGCCCGGTGGCGTATTCACGGGGTTAAGCGAATATGGATCAGCCAAAAGACCTCGCAACGAAGGATCAATTTTCATCTCTTCCATCATATTCATCATGCTGGCAACCGTTCCACCGCTCATACCGCCTTTCGTTTCTCCGATGCGACATTTGACTTCCCTGCCGTAGGTGCCATGACACTTTTTCATCTCTAATTGAGCAAAATGCACACCCAAGTCAGAAGGTATGCTGTCGAATCCGCAGGTGTGAACAATTTTAGCCCCAGTGCTTTGTGCCGTCGTTTCATAAAGATCGATCATCCGACGCATCCATTGAACTTCACCGGTTAAATCACAATAGTGGGTGCCATTGATCGCGCAGGCTTTCACGAGCTCGTTACCGTACATTGCATAGGGACCAACAGTCGTGCATACGACGCGGGTTCTCTGTACAAGATCAGTCACCGAACTCTCGCTATTACTATCGGTCACAATGAGCGGTATCGCATCTGCGTCATCGCCCGCGACACTTTTTGCGACCCCTTCCATTTTGCTCTGATTACGTCCGGCTATTGCCCATTTGAGGTCGTCGGTCAAACCATAACGCTTATAGACATATTCAACGACTAATTGACCGGTGAAGCCAGTTGCTCCAAGGAAGACCACATCAAATTCTTTCTGATCACTCATACTTTTTCCAAACTATCCTATGACTTGTGTTGCGATGTGGCCAGTGTAAACGACCCGGTGTCAGACTGACAGGACGTCGATCACATCGATTTCGGCGATTCCTTACAAGCAGCATGAACCGATTTATAGAAAATCAGATGTCACGTAAATTCTTTTGATCTATGGATTGATATCTCAGAACCTAGCCAAGCCTATTGTGCAATAGCGCTTCTTTACAAGGACCGAAAGACATTCTGTGGATAGGGCTTGGCCCCTGCTTTTTCAACGCTTCAAGGTGCTGTGGCGTTGGATAACCTTTGTGTTTAGCGAGGCCATAGCCGGGATATCGCGCATCCATTTCAATCATTTCACGGTCGCGCGCAACTTTTGCAATTATCGAGGCAGCCTTAATCGCGTCGAACTTTGAATCTCCCTTGATTAACCACTCCGAGGGACAGGCAAACTTAGGCGTTCTGTTACCATCCACCACAACAAAATCCACCTTGCCATCGAGACCAGCAACGGCCCTCTGCATCGCTAGCAAACTCGCTTGTAGAATATTTATCTCATCGATTTCTTCGACCTCTGCGCGAGCAATACAAAAACTTTGCGCTTTCTCTTTGATCTCAAGATCGAGAATTTCTCTTTTCTTCTCGGATAAAGCCTTTGAGTCGCGAAGCCCCGGAATGGTGTGAAAAGTGTCAAGTACTACCGCTGCAGCAACAACAGCGCCTGCCAACGGTCCCCGCCCCACTTCATCCACACCGGCACAGAACTCACGCCAGTACATTCAATCTACCTGCTTTTCGCACAGCGCTAATACGGCGGTTGCGGCGACCTCACCAGAACCACGTCTAAGATCTGCATGTATATGTGCGAACCGCTTCATCAACTCTACATGCGCATCATCTTTCAGCAGTTCCAGCAAAGCTTCAGCCAGCGCCTCTGGTGTTGAGTCCGATTGCAGGTACTCAGGCACTATTTTTTCGTTCGCCAGAATATTGGGTAAGGCGAAGTGTTCGATCGAAACAATCCGCGAGACGACAGCGTAAGTCAGCGACCCTAATCTGTATGACATGACCATTGGACGTTTTAACAACATCGCCTCCAGTGTTGCGGTACCTGAGTTCACCAATACAACATCTGCTGCTAGCATCGCCTTTTGTGACTCGCCTAGCACAAGTTTTATGCGAAGTTGCGGCGCATGTTGCTTGATAAGCTCAGCTATCTGATCATGCCTTTTCTGATTAGCCGCGGGAAACACAAAACAGGATCCAGGCTTACGCTCAGCGATTATTTTTGCAGCCGCGAGGAAATCCGGCGTAGAAAGTTTGACCTCACTTCCTCTACTACCCGGCAACATTGCGATGACAGGGGCGGCCGGCGTCGATGCTTCAAAGCGCAAATCGAGCTTTTCCCGGGCCTCAACTTTGGCATCGGAATACTGCACCTCGGGTATTTCATCTGCTTTCGGGTGACCTACAAATTCAACATTAATCCCGTTATCCCGGTAAATCTGCGTTTCAAAAGGATAGAGCGTCAACATTAAATCGAGATTGCGCTTCAGGCTCTTGATGCGCCCGTTGCGCCAAGCCCAAACAGAGGGTGAAACATAGTGAACGGTCTTAACACCGCGTTTCTTTACCATGCCCTCCAGTAAACCATTGAAAAAGTTGAAATCGATACCGATGAAACAATCCGGAGCGACCTGCGTAATTTGATCTCGGGTATTGAGTAGAATGCGCAGTAATGAAGGTAGTCGCCTGATCGGATCAACAAAGCCGTTAACGGACAGTTCTTCGATATCAGTCCAGCTTTCAAGCCCCGCGGCTATCATCCGCGGACCACCGATGCCAACGAACCTTGCTTTTGGGTAGCACTTTTTTATGGCAAGAATGAGGGGGGCGCCAAGATTGTCGCCGGAAAGTTCACCAGCGACCAGCGCAACAATCAGACCTTCTTCACTTAGGAGACTTTTTGTTCCGCGCATGTCAGAAGCGTTGAGCAAGCAAGTTTGTCACCAACGTAGGCTTTACCTGATGCCTTAAGCCAGTGATTTCGCAAATTCACAATCTCAACTTCTAGTCTGAGTTGATCTCCCGGAACAACGGAGTGTTTAAATTTAGTTTTATCGGTACCTGCAAGGTAGTAAATATAACCGTCGTCCAACGTTCTGTTTCGACTTTTGAATGCAAGAATTCCAGATACCTGCGCCAGAGCTTCTACGATCATCACGCCAGGAAAAACCGGGGTATTAGGAAAATGGCCGGTAAACTGCGGCTCATTGATCGTGACATTTTTGATAGCCACGATGCGTTTATCCGCCTCGAATTCAAGCACACGATCAACTAGCAGGAACGGATAGCGATGCGGTAATAAATTCCATATATCTGTTACTTCCATTTTGCCTCTAACCCTCGTACCCGTTTAACTAACTCGTCAAGCTTTTTAAAAGCCACAATACTACGTTTCCAATCACGACTTACCATCAGCCCCGTACCAGACGAATAACGTCCTTTTTCTTTTATTGACTGGCTGACTAAAGATTTTGCTGTTATCTCAACTTGGTCTGCTATTTCAATGTTGTCAATAATACCGACAGCGCCACCAATCAGACAATAAGTGCCAATCTTGGTGCTTCCCGCTATCGCTGTGCAACCCGAAATCGCGGTATTCGCGCCAATCTCAGTACCGTGGCCAATCTGAACCTGATTATCAAGCTTGACACCATTACCGATCAACGTGTCATTTAGTGCGCCACGGTCGATGGTCGTACCTGCGCCAATTTCAACATCATTGCCAATCTTAACACCATAGATCTGCGGAATTTTGACCAGTTTGCCCGTACCTGAATCGAATTCAAAACCAAAACCATCAGCACCTATTATTGCACCAGCGTGGACGATAACTCGATCGCCAAGGTATACGTCATGGTACAAAGTAACATTGGAATTTAATCGACAACCCGCGCCTATTTTCGCTCGTTGACCAATGACGCACCCAGCACCGATGGCACTACCAGCACCAATCGCAACACCACCCTCGATAACTGCATTTGCACCCACGCTAACCCCGTCCTCGAGTGACGCATCGGGATGTATCACCGCGGAATCATGCACCTTGCCATCGGGCTCAGGAACAGGATCAAACAGCGCCGCAACGCGACTCCAGGTTAATCTGGGTTGTGGAGAAATGATCACCGGCATCTGGCAGCCAGCAGCATCTTCGCGTCTGAGCACCACAGCACCAGCTGATGTTCTATCGAGATATTTTTTGTAACTGGAGTTAAATAGAAAAGTCAGCTCGAAGGACGATGCATCAGCCAGACTAGCAATGCCGCTAATCTCGATTGAACCATCGCCTACGATTTCAAGGTCTAGCCTCTGGGCTATTTCCTTTAGATTGATATCCTATCTCCGTCTTTCGAGGCACTACCCCCACTCGAAGAGAGCAGGGTTTTAAGAAAACTCGACTGCGTTCTCTTTCAGTTCTGTTACTGCTTCGCGTCAATCATGTTGAGCTTTTCAGTTACCTTACGCGTGATGTCATACAAATCACCTACGTAGAGTGCCGCCTGACGGGGCAGAATGATGTCGTAGTCATCGCTTAGAACAAGCTCGTTGATTGCAGTCTGCACGCGTTGGTCAATACCCGCGAACAGTTCTTTTTGGCGTTCTTCAATTGCTCGCTGAAGCTTCTGACGTTCATAGACAAAGTCGTTATTAATGGATTCAATTTGTTGTTGAACCTTACGCTTTTCCGCGTCGCTCATGACTTCGCCGTCTTTCTGCATTCTCTCGAGCAAAACTGCTGCGTCTGTTTGAAGCTTTTTGATTGAATCTTGTTCTCTAGTGAATTCGCCAGAGATTTGTGCTGATATTTTCTTGGCGCTTTCAGAGTTCAAAATGGCTGATTGTACGTCAACCACAGCCAATTTTACTTCAGCAAGGGCTGCAGGTGCTGCGCCCAGAAACGTTAGCGCTGTTAAAATCGCCAGAATGCGTTGTTTGATCTGCACAGAAATTCTCCTCAGGTGCTCAATATTATGTTTTTTTGTCATTTTCTCCGGCGATGAGTGTCCAACCCGTGTTTCATTGTTGAAAACTACGCTTACTACCCGGTCAATCCGAGCCGCCGATTCAGAGGGGCGGATGTTTACATATCCACAGCAGCGATTCAATGACATATTTCCCCATCTGACGCTAATATGTCTCGCTTAATCCAACATTCCAATAATTATCGTTCAGACAGCTATTTGAACCTTTATTACTCGAAAAGTTCGACAATCGAACGGCAAAGATTATCAAGAGAGTCCGCTATTTCGGTTGCCACAACGCTGTCGGTTTTAAACTAGAATGTTTTGCCGAGTTCAAATTGGAAAACTTCGGCCTCATCGCCTGGCTTTTTATTAAATGGGGTCGACAAACTGAAACTAATCGGCGCAAAACCGGTGATCCATGTCACCGCTATACCCGCAGAGTAACGTAATTCACCGTTATCGAGGTCGTAGCATACTTCGCTCACCCGGGCGCAGTTCGTATTGAAAACATTACCCGCATCAACGAAAAATACTGATTTAATCTGCCTTTGATCTTCAATGAAGGGGAGTGGAAACAACACCTCGGCCGTACCTTCGATTAGCAAGTTGCCACCAATGGGGTCAATTCGACGAAAAGTATCGTTGGGTGCTGGCGTTGATCTTGGACCCAATGTGTTCGTTTCATAGCCTCTAACCGAGCCAAACCCGCCGGAATAAAAGTTTTTGTAAAACGGATAAGTTTCCGTACCGCCATAGGAGTCGCCATATCCCAGCTCGGTTTTAAGTCTCAGCGTCAGAGCGCGCGTCAAAGGAAAGAATATCTGCCCGTTGTAGTTAATGCGAAAGAACTCAAGCTCACTGCCGGGCACTGACATTTCAAAGGAGAGCGATTGTGACCGGCCGCCCGTTGGTAGCAGTCCTCGGTTAAGAGCAGACATCTGATAAGAAGCCGAAAGCGTAATCAAATTGAATTTATTACCTTCGCGATCAAGAAAATCTGAAATCTCCTGAGCTGGCACAACACCTTCTTTGATGTTCGTATTTTCGTAGCCAACACTCATGCCTACCCTGGCTATTTCGCTGATGGGATACCCAAAATTAACACTGCCACCAAACGAGTCTGTAGAGAATCTGGCTATATTACGCTCGTCATAGTCACTGCTTCTGTAGAAGAAAGAGTAACCGCGACTCACTCCATCCACGGTGTAATACGGATCAAAAAATGAAAAATTATATGAGGTCTGGAAGCGGCTGTGATTCACACCCACGTTCACACTGTTACCCGTACCGAACACATTATTTTGTTGATAGCTTGCGCCAAGGATAATGCCGGTAATCTGGGCATAACCCAATGTTGCAGACACTGAGCCCGTTGGCTGTTCTTCTACCGTGTAGTCAACATCGATTTGGTCATCCGACCCAGCGACCGCTGGCGTCTCGACGTTAACCTCTTGGAAAAAGCCTAGGCGCTCGAGTCGTACCTTTGAGTGCTCGATCGCCGAGGTTGAAGCCCAGCCACTTTCGAGCTGACGCATCTCACGCCGTAGCACCTGATCCTGAGTAATGGTGTTGCCTCGGAAGTTGATTCGACGCACATAGGCACGGTTACCTGCGTCTACAAAAAACTTGACGATAACGCCGTCGCCCGCCTCATTGACAACGGGTTGCCCGGTAGCGCTAGCAAACGTGTAGCCCGCATTACCCAGCGCAGTTTCTATACGTTCCTCAGAAACAGTCATCAACTGTCTGGAGAAAACCTGACCTTCTCTTACCAGTAACAGGCCACGGATGCCGGCCTCTGGCACGTCATGTAATTCACCGGCAACATCAACCTCTGTGACCGAGAAACGTTCGCCTTCGGTCACGTTAATCGTGATATAGATATCTTCTTTGTTGGGGGAAATAGACACCTGAGTGGAATCAACCGTAAAGTTGAGATAACCGCTATCAAGGTAAAAAGACTCTAAGGTTTCTAGATCGCCCGTTAACTTCTCCCTCGAATACTTGTCGTCCTTGGTATAAAAAGAAAGTAATGACGGCAGTTTTAACTCAAGCGCTTCCAATAGCGTTTCATTATCAAAAACTTTGTTGCCGACAATATTAATATGCTGGATTCCGGAAACACTTCCTTCTGTCACGTTGATTTTTAGTGCAACCCGATTCCGCGGCAATTCTTCAACGTCCGCGACGATCTTCGCACCATATCGACCCTGTGAAACATATTGCCGTTCGAGATCGGTTCGTATGTGCTCCAGTGTCACCTTTTCGAAGATTTGGCCCTCTGACAACCCCGAGTTGCTCAACCCTTCTAGTAACGCTTCACTTTTTATCGCTTTGTTTCCTTCGAGTTCTATCGATTCAATAGAGGGACGTTCCTTGACAATGATTACTAATACCGTGCCGTCACGACCTACCTGAACATCGTCAAAAGACCCTGTCTTGAACAGGTCTGCAATAAGCGCTCGAATACCGGTTGAGTCGACATCATCCCCTACGCCAAACGTTAAGGCAGAGAAGACCGTGCCCGCGGACACGCGCTGTAATCCCTCAACCCTGATATCGGAGATAGTGAAGGCGATTGCCGGTGTTGAAACAAGTGCAGTGGAGAACACCAGTGCAAAACAAAGTAAGAAGCGTCGAATCATACACATAAGCCAGCTAGGCACCATCAGACTCAC
This sequence comes from Candidatus Azotimanducaceae bacterium, assembly GCA_965657335.1. Taxonomy (GTDB): domain Bacteria; phylum Pseudomonadota; class Gammaproteobacteria; order Pseudomonadales; family Azotimanducaceae; genus UBA4582. The sequence goes on along the minus strand of CBFHOH010000017.1, from coordinate 62,063 downwards.
CAGAGCCTCATTAGATCATTATAAAAAGCGAGCATCATGATGCCCACGATGAAAAACACGCCCATTTGCAATCCCCACATCTGCACTTTCTCGGGCACGGGTCTGCGTGTCACTAGTTCAACCAGATAGTAAAGCAAGTGGCCGCCATCAAGTACCGGAATCGGCAAAAGATTTAGTACACCCAAACTGACACTCAACAACGCAAGAAATCGTACAAACTGTTCAAGCCCGGATTTGGCAGTATCTTTTGCCACTGTGGCAATGGTGATCGGCCCACTCAGGTTTTTCGTCGAGATATCGCCGGTGATCATCTTGCCAATAGACTTAAGCGTAAACGTGGTCAAGGTCCAGGTTTCATTGATCGCTGGCGCGAGTGCAGAGAAAAGCGAGTAGGACACAACTCGCTGCATTTCGGGCGGAAATTCGACTGATGCAACACCTGCACCAACGTAACCCGTTACTCTACCGTCGAGTTCGCGTCTCTCGGGTGTCACCAAAATATTGAGCGTTTGTAATTCGTTATTCGCCAGTGTTCTGGCCACTGTCATGTCAAGGGTCTTACCGGGACTTGCCTGCACTATTTCAACCCAGTGCGCCCAGTCTTCAATCTCTAATCCATCGATCGCCGTAATTCGATCATCGACTCGCAGACCGGCACGAATCGCCGGTTTGTTGTCAAGCAACAAACCAAGAACTGCAGGAGTAACAGGGTACTGTAAACGCAAACCAAGGTTAGACGCTGGTCTGGGCTCTTCTTCACCACGCAACCAGTTATTTACTGGAATGCGATAGTTAACTCCGGCGGAGCTGACATTTGGGCTAGTTGACAACCCGGTCGTGCCCGGTTCGAGCACAGTAATAATGATATCGCCGGTGTCACCCAGCCGATTAAACAACTCGAGATTCACATCGGCCCAAGATCTGGTTTGTTCGCCGTCGACAGCGATTATTTCCTGCCCCGAAACAAGACCAGCTTTTGAGGCCATCGATTCATCCGACATATCACCGAGGATCGGGGCTATGCCGCTGATGCCGGTTGCAAACAACAACCAATAGGCCACGATAGCCAACAGGAAGTTTGCCATGGGACCTGCCGCGACGATGGCGATACGTTGCCAAACAGGCTTTCGGTTAAACGCCAAGTGTTTTTGATCGTCGGGAACAAAACCCTCGCGCTCATCCAGCATTTTGACGTATCCACCGAGGGGAATTGCCGCCACGGCAAATTCCGTACCCTCGAGTTTTTCGTTACTTCGAGTCTGAATCGCCTCACCGTCGGGCAAGGGAACATCGGCGGGTGCGGGTCCCCTTTTCATGTAAATTGGCTTACCGAATCCAACGCTAAAACGAAGTACGTGAACTTTGCACAAACGCGCCACCCAGTAGTGGCCGAACTCGTGAAATGTCACCAAAATTGATAGTGTTAGGATCAGCGCTGCAACGCTTTGAACGACTTCAAGCATCCTGTCTCCTCTTTGGTCCTGCTCGGTCACACTCTATTTGTTCGATCAATCGCAACGCAGACTTCCTAGCACTAGCATCAATAATAAGTACTTCGTCAATAGTTGCGGGTTCAGCATCCGCAGTATCATCGAGCACAGTTTTGTTCACTATTGGGATATCAGCAAAGCCAATAAGTTCATCTAAAAAGGCTTGAACGGCAATTTCATTTGCGGCGTTGAGGGCAATAGAGTCACTTTGGGGACCTTCCGCCGCCCGCCTGGCTAATGAAAGACAGGGAAACCTTTCTAAATCTGCCGCTTCGAACTCCAGTTTACTCATCGCCATAAAATCTAGCGCAGGCACACCGGAATCTATACGTTCGGGCCATGCAAGTGTATGCGCTATCGGTGTTCTCATATCCGGCTGACCCAATTGAGCAACGACGGCGCCATCGTCGTATTCGACCATGGAATGCACAACGCTCTGTGGGTGGACCACGAATTCAATTTGGTCAGGAGACACATCAAAAAGCCACTTTGCCTCGATAAGCTCCAACCCCTTATTCATCATAGTTGCCGAATCAACAGAAATCTTCTGTCCCATACTCCAATTCGGGTGAGCACACGCTTCCGCAGGCGTCACATCGACAAAACTTTCAACAGTGCGACGCAAAAAAGGCCCACCGGAGCCAGTAAGCATGATTTTTCGAACACCACAGGCGTGGGCACTTGCGCCGTTGGCAAGACACTGGAATATCGCATTGTGCTCACTATCGACAGGCAACAGCGTTGCATCATGCTTTGCAACAGCTTCCATGAACAACCGGCCACTCATGACCAGCGACTCCTTGTTTGCCAACAGAATTTTCTTTCCAGCTTCAACAGCTGCCATCGTGGGCTTCAATCCTGCACCACCGACGATCGCTGCCACGACATCATCGACATCCGCGTGACTCGCGACATGATTCAAACCCGCTTCACCAGAGAGCACCTCTGTTGCAGATGCTTCGCTAAGTTTCAGCAATTGCCGCAACTGCGCTGCTGACTCATCATTTCGCATCACAGCAAAACGTGGTTGAGTTGCGAGGCACTGCTCGAGCATTTTTTCAACGTTGCTGTTCGCAGTTAGTGCAAAAACATTAAACGCGGATTCATTTCGACTAATCACATCCAGCGTGCTGACACCAATGCTCCCAGTCGCACCGAGAATCGTCACCTTTCGTCTCAAATCAGCCATCTAGGACCAACCGTACGCGAGGATAAACAGTGCGAAAGTTGGCGCAGCAGATAGCAAACTGTCAATTCGGTCAAGAATGCCCCCGTGACCCGGCAACAGCGCACTCGAATCTTTAATGCCGCGATGACGCTTGAACATACTTTCAACCAAATCACCAAGCACCGAGACCATAACAATCGCCACACAGGCAAAGACAAAAACAACACCTTTGGCACTCATAAAATCTGGTTTGCCTAACCACAGGCACATCGCAATCGCGAGCGCCGTCGCAAATATGGCACCCCCGTATACACCGGCCCATGATTTTCCCGGACTGACTTGTGGTGCCAGTTTCTTTTTGCCAAACGCCCGACCACTGAAATAGGCGCCGATGTCAGCACCCCAAATGAGGAAGAAGAGCAGGAGTATAAGAAATTCGCTATCTGCGGCTTGTTTCAGCTCAACCAGCCCAACGTAGCCGGGTACCAACATGAAGATCCCAATAATCGACCTGGCAACTTTGCTGGACCATATGTGTGACAGCGAGGGATAATTTACAACCAGAAAAAACGCGAAAAACCACCAGAGCAAACCGGGAACGAGAATAAACATCGGGTCGACCAGCGTTGCTGCACCATAAAACATGAGCGACATCACCGCATAAATTACCCGATGTGCGCCATCATAACCTGCGAGGTTTGCCCACTCCCATGCGGCCAATGACAACACGATCATAAGGAAGGCCGAAAACTGCAGCAGCGGCAGGAAGAATACACAGCCTATCGCTATCGGCGCGAGGATCAGAGCTGTAATTATTCTTTGTTTAAGCATATTGATCTTTGCGTGCCATTAAAATTTGGGCGGCAGAAGAGACGAATTACATTTCCATCAAATCGGTTTCTTTAGCGTCCAGAGACCCATCAACATCTTTGATCTTCTGATCAGTGAGTTTCTGAATCATCTCCTCGCCTTTTCGTTCTTCGTCTTCTGTTATCTCTTTTTCTTTCAGCAGTTCTTTTAGATAAGCGTTGGCATCACGTCTGATGTTTCGAATCGAAATTCGTGCATTTTCAGCCTCAGCCTTCGCAACTTTCGTCAGGTCCCGACGGTTTTGCTCTGTCAACGGCGGCATAGGAAGCCGAATTTTGTCGCCTGAGGTAGCTGGATTTAATCCTAGGTCTGATTTCAGTATCGCTTTCTCAACAACTGGAATCATCGGCTTTTCCCACGGTGAAACGGCAAGCGTTCTCGCATCTTCCACTGTGATGTTAGCCACCTGATTCAGTGGCGTCGGCGTACCATAATAATCAACATTGATCCCATCCAACAATTTTGGGTGGGCGCGACCAGTCCGAATGCGAGCAAAAGCAGCATCGAGCGCCACTAAAGATTTGGACATCCGTTCGTCTGCATCACTTTTCACGTCATCTAACACGGGGAAACACCTCTAAACTTTTAATAGGCTGAGTATGATTATTCTATTCGACAAGATCTTTCGATGTGATCAGGGTGCCCTCTTCTTGGCCCATGATTACGTTTCGCAATGCGCCGCTTTGCTCCATAGCAAACACTCTGACCGGCATATCGTGGTCACGAACCAAGCAAATCGCGGTCAAATCCATCACACCTAACTGGCGCTCGAGGACCTCGTCGTAGCTTAGTCGATCATACTTTGTTGCGGTCTTATCTACCATCGGATCTGCGGTATATACGCCATCAACCTTGGTAGCTTTTAGCACAAGGTCTGCATTAATTTCGATGGCACGGAGACATGCAGCAGAATCTGTCGTAAAAAATGGGTTGCCGGTGCCTGCGGAAAATAAAACCACGTCGCCACCTTCAAGGTTTCTGATCGCTCGTCGCCGATCATAATGCTCGACGACACCGCTCATTGGAATCGAGGACATCACAACGGTGTGAATGTTTGCGCGTTCCAATGCATCGCGCATGGCGAGTGCGTTCATCACCGTAGCCAACATGCCCATGTGATCGCCGGTTACCCGGTCGAGTCCCGCAGCACTGAGTTCAGCGCCACGAAACAGATTACCGCCACCTATAACAAGCCCCACCTGAATCCCAATACCAACTAACTGACCAATTTCCAGCGCCATACGATCTAGCACCTTAGGATCAATTCCAACCCCATCAACACCCAGTGCTTCACCACTCAGTTTCAGTAATATTCGCTGGTAGGGTGAAGAGTGTTTGGTTGCCATATTGTTATCCCTGTGTGATACCTGATTTTATTATAGGGTAATTCCTTTAAGAAATGCTTACTGACCTAATTGACTTGCCACTTCGGCGGCGAAATCAACTTCTTCCACTTCAATACCTTCTCCGACCTGAAATCGGACAAATTTCACGACAGAAGCGCCTTCTTTCTTTAATAGCCCACCGATTCTAGTATCGGGGTCCTTGACGAAGGGCTGTTCGACCAAACTGATTTCGGAAAGGAATTTCTTAACACGGCCACCCACCATTTTCTCAATAATTTCTGGTGGTTTACCGCTCTCTGCCGCTTGAGCAACGTAGATGTCTTTTTCAGCAGCGATGACTGCCTCAGGTACATCAGATGTGTTTACGTACTGTGGCTGGGGATCAGCAGCGGCGATATGCATCGCTACGTCTTTACCGAGATCCTCGTTGCCGCCATCGAGCACGACGAGCACGCCTATTTTACCGGTTGTGTGCAAATAGGGCGTTACCGCGCCTTCCACGACCTCTATTCTTCTGATGGAGACATTTTCGCCGATTTTTTGAACCAGCTCTTCACGTGTCTTCTCAAAGCCGTTATCGAGCAGCGCCTGCACGTCAGAGGACTTGCTCGCGAATGCCGCATCAGTTACTGCTGAAACAAAGCCCAAGAAGTTACTGTCTTTCGCTGCAAAATCGGTTTCACAGTTGACCTCTACTACGACACCAATGTCACCTTCAACTTTAAGGCTAATTTTCCCGTCAGCAGCAGTTCGACCCGCTTTTTTGGCCGCTTTCATACCGCTTGACTTTCGAAGGTTCTCTATCGCTAGTTCAGCATCACCTTCAGCCTCAACCAACGCTTTTTTGCAATCCATCATACCGAGACCGGTACGCTCTCTAAGGTCTTTAACCATTGCAGCTGTAATCGCAGCCATCGTGATTTCTCCTATTCGATTCTCTATATCTGATTATATTGCCGGTTTGGGTGTTTTTGCTCAGAAAAATACTGGCGTGCCCCGTAACCACCAACAAGAATTTGTTTTTGAAAAAGTTTTGCCCGCACCATCACAGGCAAACGCCACATTGTCCCAAACTTGTTAACCCCCTCTGCGCTTTGACGCGAGAGGGGACTACAAATCTGAGACATTCAATAAGCGAGAGTTACTCAGCCTTTGGCGCTTCTTCCGACGCAGCTTCTTCAGTTGCCGCTTCTGGCGCTGAATCGCTTGATGCAGCTTCTTCAGCCGAGGCTTCTTCGGTTGCTGTTACTTCGACAAACTCGTTTGCAGCACCGGGGCCTTCGAACTCGCTCTTTCCTTCGATCACAGCATCAGCAACCGCTTCAACAAACAATCGGATTGAACGAATGGCATCATCATTGCCAGGAATGACGTAATCGACGCCTGCTGGATTGCTGTTTGTATCAACAATGCCAACCACGGGAATACCGAGCTTATTGGCTTCGGTAATGGCGATTCGTTCATGATCAACATCAATGACGAATATGATATCGGGGAGACCACCCATATCTTTAATACCACCGAGACTGTTCTCGAGCTTATCGAGATCTCGCTGGCGGGACAGCGCCTCTTTTTTAGTAAGCTTCTCGAAAGTGCCATCTTTCTTTTGACTTTCGAGATCGCGGAGCCGACGGATAGACTGTCGGATTGTCTTGTAGTTGGTGAGCATGCCACCCAACCAACGCTTGTCGACGTAAGGCATGCCACAGCGGCTCGCCTGTTCGCGGACAACCTTGCCAGCGCTACGCTTTGTGCCAACAAACAGAACTTTGTTGCGTTTCGACGCCGTTGAGCCAATGTAACCCAGTGCTTCGTTAAGCGCAGGGACCGTTTGCTCGAGATTGATAATGTGAATGTTGTTCCTGGCTCCGAAAATGAATTCCTTCATCTTTGGATTCCAATACCTGGTCTGGTGACCAAAATGCGCACCTGCTTCTAGCAGTGCGCTCATAGATACGCTAGCCATAATTACCTCTGTTGTGAGTTTGGGTTAAGCCTCCACATACCCCATAATCCAACTCTTTTTCCGGACTTCCCATCGCAGATTAAGAGCACCCGAACTATGTGACGGTGTGTGTGAGAATTTTTAGTTTGTTTCGACTCGTTCCCGGAGTCGGCGCGCTTTATACCATAGCGAGGGAATTAATCCAACTTTTTCAGTGATTTGGCCATTATTTCACCTCCACATTCTGATATAGTCCGCCGCCAGCACCAACCACGAATTCTAGCGTCCCATTAGCCTGTTTTTTAAAGCACCATCGGCTTGTTGTATAAAGCCCTGTCAGCTTGTAAAAAGAGCTTTTGTCTACGCTAGCGAAGTACAACCTGCTGCTTGCCGCACCAGCACTGAATCAAAGGATGTCCGAGAGAAAATCACCCTATGACCATTAACATAAAGACCCCCGAAGAAATCGAAAAAATGAGAACTGTTGGCGCAATGGCCGCCGAGCAGCTTGAAATGATCGAGGAATACATAAAACCTGGTGTCACGACTGGCGAACTTGATCGGATCTGCCACAATTACACAATAGACGTTCAGAAAGCGATTCCCGCACCGCTCAACTATCGAGGGTTCCCAAAATCAATTTGTACCTCGGTCAATCACGTCGTTTGTCACGGGATTCCCAACGACGAAAAAGTCCTGAAGAATGGCGATATCGTTAATATCGACGTCACGCTGATCAAAGATGAGTTTCATGGCGATACCAGTAAAACTTTTATCGTCGGCAAGGGTAGCGTGCTCGCTGAACGCCTGACCGCTGCCGCACAAGAATGCATGTATAGAGGCATTCGCCAGGTAAAGCCTGGTGCTCGACTTGGCGATATCGGCCATGTAATACAAACTTACGCTGAAAAGAATCGATATTCAGTGGTAAAGGAATATTGCGGACATGGCATCGGTAAAATTTTCCACGATGAGCCACAGGTCCTGCACTATGGCAAACGGGGTACCGGCGCAGAACTGAAAGCCGGCATGACGTTCACAATAGAGCCGATGATCAATGTTGGTAAAGCCGCCGTAAAACTTTTACCCGACGATTGGACCGTGGTCACCAAGGATCACAAACTTACCGCGCAGTGGGAACATACGATACTTGTGACGGATACTGGTTATGAAATTTTCACTTATCGCAGTGACGACACCATCGAACGGGTAACCTAGATCACAACCAAACCAGAGAATACTCAGATCAACTATGGCGTCTAAAATCAATCAGGTCACACCGGTTGCTCAACTGCTTGCCCAACTTACCGAGGACCTTAAATCGTGCAAGGCAAAAACACCTGTTTTCAAACAGGTGCTCGAGGCCAACAAGGCTTCGATAGAAAAGGGTTTTTATGAGGGTGCACCGGCTGAATCGCTGATTCTCGAACGAAGCACACTGGTCTCGGGCATTCTCAAGCTTGCCTGGCAGCAGTTCGAGTGGAAGGAACGTAATACCCGATGGAGACCGGCCAGAATTGCTCTGCTGGCAGTTGGCGGGTTTGGTAGAAACGAGCTACTACCTTGCTCAGATATCGACTTGCTTATTTTGCTAGAGCGCGACAATTACTCAGAAAATGCAGACAATATTCAACAGTTCCTCGCATTGCTATGGGACATTGGTTTGGAGGTCGGCCATAGCGTACGCTCCATTCGCGAATGTCGTGTTCAGGCAGAGCTTGATGTCACCATTGTTACTGCGATGCTGGAAGCTCGAACACTTTGCGGTGACGAAAGCTTGCAGGAAAAAATGCGAGAGCGCATCAGCATTAAGAAAATCTGGCCAGCGAAAAAGTTTTTCCAAGCAAAGGTCGCTGAGCAAAACGAAAGACACCGCAAGTCGGAATACACTGAATACAGTTTGGAACCCGATGTAAAGGTGTCTCCCGGCGGCCTCCGCGACATCCAAACCATCATGTGGGTTGCAAACCGCCATTTCGACGTCGAAAAATTCAGCGATCTGGTCAAACAAAAGATTTTGACGCGTAATGAGGGCAAACAACTCTCCGAAAGTTTGAGCCTGCTTTGGAAAATTCGCTGTGGTCTGCACATCATTACTGGCAGAGACGACAACAGATTGTTGTTTGAGCACCAACGCACGCTAGCAGGAATTTTCGGCTTTGAGGATAGCGACCAACTTGCCGTAGAGCAGTTTATGCAGGTTTATTATCGCCTAGCGATGCAGGTGCGGGCTACCAATGACCTACTTTTACAATCCTTCGAGGAAGTCATCCTCCGGTCAAATGACCAACAACGCATAGTGACCATCAACGAGCGCTTTCAAACCTGCGACAATTACATCGAAACTACCGGGTCCAACGTTTTCAAGAAGACGCCGTCGGCGCTTCTGGAGCTATTTGTCATCATGGGAAACGATGCCTCGATTGAGGGTGTCCGCGCTTCGACAATCCGCCAAATCAGGAACAGCCTGCAATACATTGATGAGGATTTCCGAAACGATCCGACAAACACCGCCATGTTTCTCTCGCTACTAAGATCCACAGAGCACTTGTTCACCCAGCTTAGTCGAATGGCGCAGTATGGAATATTAAGCGCCTATCTACCGGAATTTGGCCGAATTATCGGCCAAATGCAGTTCGACCTGTTTCATGTCTACACCGTCGATGCACACACCTTGCAAGTTGTTCGCAACATGCGCAGGTTCAGATACAAAAACCAGGAGCAAAAATTTCCGATCGCGGCGCATATTCACCCCCGCTTACCCAAGGTCGAATTACTCTACATTGCCGGCCTATTTCACGATATCGCAAAGGGTCAAGGCGGCGACCATTCCGAGCTTGGCATCGACGTTGCCAAAAAATTCTGCTCGCGACATGGACTGGGAGACTGGGATACAAGCCTTGTCTGCTGGTTAGTTGAACACCACCTAACCATGTCCAGCACCGCGCAGCGAAAAGACACCACTGACCCGGAGGTCATTCACGAGTTTGCAGAGCTCGTACAGAACCAGGTACGCCTGGACTACCTTTACGCGCTCACTGTCGCAGACATTAATGCCACTAACCCTACCCTCTGGAACAGCTGGCGAGCGAGCTTGATGCGACAGTTATATGTCTCTACGAAACGTATGCTCCGACATGGCATGGAAGCCTCGACTAGCCGCGCAGAGTTTGCAAAGGAGGTTCGGTCACATGCGATCGAGCGGTTGGAAGAACATGACATTTCAAAACACGAAGTAGAAAAACTTTGGGCCAAGATCGACCAAGATTACTTTATCCGCGAATCCGTTGCCGACATTGTCTGGCACACGATGGGCATCGTGGAGCACGATCTGGCGACAGGTCCATTGGTGATGATCAGAAATGACTCCTTTTCGCGAGTCACCGATGGAGCGACACATATCTTTGTCTACGGCGATGAGAGCATTTCGCCTTTTGCGGCATCCGTTTCAGCCTTCGAAAAACTCGGACTGAATGTCGTCGATGCGAGAATCGCGAACGCCTCCAATGGCTCAGTTTTTGACAGTTTTGCGGTACTGGAATCAAACGGCACACCGGTGACAGAAAACACTCAGCGGGTCAGCGAAATAGAGCGCGTGCTTAAGAAATATTTGATCGACCATAGCCAGTTTAAGAAAAAATCATCCCGAAGAGCCTCACGCCGTCACAAACAGTTTAGTTTTCGACCCGATGTCACTTTGACGAACGAGGCTAACCAAGATTACTCCGTACTGGAGGTTGTTTCTCCTGACAGGCCCGGCCTGCTCTCTATCATCGCGCAAATATTTCTGGACCTTGGCATTGAGCTGCAAAGCGCCAAAATCACGACATTGGGCGAGCGAGTCGAGGATCTTTTCTACATCACTTATCAACAGGGAAAACCGGTGCAAGATGAAAAACTCGCAGACGCTCTTGTTAGCAGAATAGAAAGCGAACTCGATAGTTTTGTGCAAAAAGATTCTTATGTTGGTCGCGACGCAGGCAAAGTTCACAGCATAAATTAGCCAGCGACAAGGTAGAAATCAGGATATTATTGGGCCTGCCACTATTTTCCAGCCCCAAAAATCGAGATAATACCTAATTGGGCTGCTCTCGCTGTGGCCATCTCCTGACTCATATTCAAGGTTTTTTCATGACATCGTCACAATTTACTAGCCTCGCTTTTGGCATAGGCACCAAAAACAAGCAATCAGAATGGCTGGAAGTTTTTTACCCATCGCCCGTCCATCAACCATCGCAACACTTGGTCGACAGCATTAAATCTGTCACTGGCTATCAGAGTGGCAATCAAGCAATCGACCTCGACGCCGCAATGCTGACGTCGCTAGCGGAGGCAATCAGCGATGACGATCAGTCAACACTGATCAAAAAACTGGCAAAATCAAGCCAACCCACGGTTCTGATGATGATGGCGACCGACAGTGAAATCTCATCCACGCCTGAAGCCTATCTGAAATTGCATTTACTTTCTTACCGATATGCCAAACCAAACGAGCAGAACCTGGCGGGCATTTTTGCCAAATTACCGAACGTCGCCTGGACAAGTGAAGGCGCGATCGACCCGAATGAATTGGGAGACGCAATGCTGGCGGCACGCATCGAGGGCCGACACCTTGAAGTGGCGTCAATAGACAAGTTTCCGAAACTCACAAACTATGTAATGCCCACGGGTGTACGTATCGCGCATACCGCGAGAGTTAGATTAGGGGCATATCTGGGCGAAGGCACAACGGTGATGCATGAGGGTTTTGTCAATTTTAACGCAGGTTCAATCGGACCCAATATGATTGAAGGCCGCCTGTCTCAGGGCGTACTCATGCGCGAGGGTAGCGATCTTGGCGGCGGCGCGAGCACCATGGGAACGCTGTCTGGTGGCGGGGAAATGGTACTAACAATTGGTAAGGACTGTCTGATTGGCGCAAACGCCGGAGCTGGCATACCGCTCGGCGATCGCTGCACAATCGAGGCTGGCACTTACATCACCGCAGGCACTCTGGTACAGGTCTTCGACGAAAACAAAAATTTCATCAGACTCGTAAAAGCACGAGAGCTCGCCGGGCAATCCGATATGTTGTTTATACGACATTCACAAACTGGTGCAATCGAGTGTCGCACCAACCAGAAAGCAATCACGCTGAACGACGCGCTCCATGACCACAACTAATTTGAACGTTGGCAGCCTATCTAAACAAAACACAGCTTTAGATGCCGAGACCCTAGATTTGGCCGTTCAGCTCATCCGGGCTGAATCCATTTCGCCTTTAGACGCCGGCTGCCAAAAGCTGATGGCTGATTATCTTTCGGATTTAGGATTTGAAATTGAACATCTTCGGTTCGAGGACGTCGACAATTTGTGGGCCGTCCGCAAAGGGACAAATCCTGCCTCTCCACTTTTTGCTTTTGCTGGGCATACCGACGTTGTGCCCACCGGCCCTGTTGATTCATGGCATCACGAGCCATTTTCGGGGAATGTAGTCGACGGTGTGTTGCATGGTCGCGGCGCAGCAGATATGAAAGGGTCGCTCGCCGCCATGTTAACCGCGACTAAAAGCTTTTTATCGGAGACACCTGAACCTGCCGGGAGTATCGGTTTTCTTATTACGAGCGATGAGGAAGACAAAGCGATCAACGGCACTCGTAAGGTGATGGAATTATTACAATCACGCGGCACCAAAATTGATTGGTGCCTCGTAGGCGAGCCTTCGAGCAGCGCGACGCTTGGCGATGTTATTCGCACCGGCAGAAGAGGTTCGCTGAACGCAAAACTGAAAGTTATGGGCATTCAGGGGCATGTCGCATATCCCACCAAAGCAAAGAACCCAATTCACAACAGCGTCGCTGCGCTGGCAGAGCTGGTTGCGATTCGTTGGGACGACGGCAACGAATTTTTCCCGCCTACAACCATGCAAATATCCAATATTAATGCCGGCACAGGGGTCAGTAATGTGATTCCCGGCGAAATGGATCTTCAATTCAATTTTAGATTCTCTACCGAGTCAACCGCTAAGAGTCTGAAGACTAGGACCGAAAAAATACTTAAACAACACGGACTCGACTACAAAATTGAGTGGTCTCTCTCCGGCGACCCCTTCTTAACAGAGGGCGGAGAACTTATTCCCGCCGCACAACACTCGATCAGGGCATGCTGCAATATCGAGACTGAGCTTTCGACGTCTGGCGGCACATCAGACGGCCGCTTTATTGCGCCTACGGGGACACAGGTTGTCGAACTTGGTCCCAAGAACGCAACTATTCACAAGATCAACGAGTGCGTAGAAATTGAAGATTTGTTCACCTTATCAAGACTGTACAGCGACATCATGACAAGACTCCTGCGGCAATAACGAGATCATTAGCGTGAACGAACAAAACGATTTCCCGTACGACAGATATCCCGATATCGAGATCTATATCCAACGGGTTGAACTTCCCCCGCTAATTGAGTGGCTAAACGCCAGGTTGGAAGTCAGTCACATTGAGGAAAAAAGCAAAAGCACTGTATTGCAGCTGGTGAATAAACGTGTCGACGATACGGCCGCGCGTCGCACTTCTATGGTTTGTACCATCGTACCGGATGCAGTTAAGGGCAAATTTACTTCTGTTTGGATAACGCCCAACGACACTGAATGGTTAACAGATCGCGACTTCGCCCTTGAAGCACACAACCATTTTCAGCTGGAAACGCGCTGTAGTACTGGATCCTGGGATGGTAATGATGAACAGGGTTGGTTGCGAATCACCCCGGACGGCGAATCAATCGTTAATTGGTTAGCAGACTGAGTCCTGCAAATTAGGGCATCGAGTAATCTGATATGAAACGCATCTTCATGTACGTCGGCGCCGGGATAATCGCATTTCTGGGCTTTATCATTGCATTTGCACCTGCAAGCTTGCTGTACAGCACAGTTGAAGCTGAATTAGGCAAAGTGATTCCCGAAATGCAGCTGGTCAAGCTGTCGGACACGATTTGGCGAGGCAATGCGCTGCTTAAATATCGCGGTTTTCCTGATTCGACGTTGAGCTGGCGCCTCGCTGCAACACCACTCATCACTGCCCGTATTTCCGCAGACATCGAACTTACCGGTGAAGCACACGCGCTATCAACCCATTTGGACCTGAGCCAGGAAACGACCCTGATAGAAGGTATGCAGGGCAAAATCGGCAGCAGTTACGTCAATCAGGAAAGCGAGAATCTTGGACTCACGTTTACCGGCGAACTGGAATTGCAGGATATCGACTTATCCGCGAATCGACGCTGGCTGACCGGCATCAATGGCAATCTACATTGGAGCGGCGGCAAGGTACACTATGCTCCCCATTCATCCGGACAGCCGGGGTACGCACCCGGTCAGATATTTGAACTTCCTGCACTAGATGGTGCCTTAAGCTTTGACGGTGAAATACTGCTGCTAAACGTGGTGTACCAAGAAGCTAACCTGATTAATATTCGACTGAAACCAGATGGGTGGGCAGAAATAAGCGTCAAGGCACGGCTGTTTGATCTGGCAAAAGTACCTTGGCCTACGGGATCTAATCTAGACGAAACAGTGCTACAACTTGAGGAACAGTTGTTTAGGGGAAGAGGTTGAATATTTCACGCGGGACCTTTTACCTGCTAAGGTAAACACAGCAAAAATCAGGGGTTTTTCTTGGATTTATTCATCAACATGTTTGAGCGCTACAATCGCACGCTTGCGACGCTTGTGAGCGTCGTTATCGTTGTCTTGATCAGCCTGTCAGTTGCAAATACCGTGCTTTTTTTCCTCGAAAACACAAGCGGTCAGGGCTCTAGCGGCATTGGCGAGGCCAAAACCGATTCCCTCAAGAATACGCCTCGTCAGAAAGCGACAAAAAGCATCGATGTTGCAGCATTGAACCTATTTGGAACAGAGGAAATAAAAACTGCACCGGTTGCGCAAGACGCACCCGAGACCAAGCTTAATCTCGAGTTACAGGGTGTTTTTAAGTCCGACGTTGCTAAAAATTCCACGGCAATTGTTGCCGAACGCAATAAAAGCGGCGAACTTTTTCGCATCGGTGATCGTCTTCCTGGAAACGCTATCCTTGACTCCGTTTTCGCTGACCATATTTTAATTCGTCGCGGTTCAAAGCTAGAGAAGCTGCTGTTTTCCGATAGCAAAATTCGCCAGCAGTTTGCCGGCAGTTCCAACAGCAGCGCTTCAACTGTCAATCAAAATTCGGGTAATAACGGCGCAACGACAAGACTTCAACAGGTTAGACAGCGAATAGCCGAGCGTAAGCAAAGTGCGCGGTCCAATCCGCGCAATCAGCCTACCTCGAAGATTCGCGAGTATGTTTCCGGCTTACAAGAGAGAATTTCAAAAGATCCGACCGGACTGCTCACTGAATTGGGTGTCAGCGCTGTACAAAGCGGCTCTAGCAAGGGGTATCGAATTGGCAGCGAAGCTTCACAACAGGCGCTGGCGCAAGCCGGCTTACAGTCAGGTGATGTCATATTGTCCGTCAATGGACAACCGGTCGGAAACGTCATGAACGATCAATCACTGATTAATCAGGCGATGAATTCCTCTCGAGTAAGAGTTGAAGTTCAGCGAAATGATAGACGATTCTTTGTCACCGTCCCTACTCAATAATGGCATCCCTATAATAAAGGCTTCTCAAAACATATGAACTTAGTTAGTCGTACCATCTTGATGTCTTTGTTGATGTTCAGACGAGCAGCTCTCAGCTGCCTAGTTGTCGCCGGGCTCGCAATTTCAATGAGCACGCACGCTGAATCCTACTCAGGCACTTTGAACCTCAAGAATGCTGACATTCGTGAAGTCGTCACCCAAATCTCAGCCATCACGGGGAAGAGTTTTATTATCGACCCTAGAGTGAAGGGTAATGTCACCGTGGTCTCTAATACCAAGATGGATCGTGACACAACCTATGAATTGTTTCTTAGCGTGCTGCGGGTTCACGGCTACGCTGCTGTACCCTCTGGCAACGTTATACGCATCGTGCAACAAGTGCTCGCAAAACAAAGCGGCAACCCGGGCGATTTTGCCGAAAACCTCTCAAGTGAAGAACTGGTCACCCAAGTCATTTCAGTACGCAACACCGCATCTACTGAGTTGGTAAAAATTCTTCGGCCTCTTATCCCTCAGTACGGGCACATCGCGGGCCTGACATCACCGAATGCGCTGATTATTAGTGATCACGCCAGCAATATCGCAAGACTGGCGGAAATCGTAAACAGGATTGATGTTGCAGAGAGTTCAACGACAGAAATTGTGCAGCTCAAAGAAGCCTGGGTTGAAGACATGGTCGCATTACTTGAACAGCTCGCACCCGAGCAAATTGGTAAAAGTGCGAAAGGCCCCAACAAGATTACGCTTGTTGCGAGCGAACGTACGAATTCCATCGTGATCAAAGGCGATCCTGGCAGCATTAGGAGAGTTGTCGCTCTCATTGAGCAACTGGACACGCCGGCTAACCGAGCAGGCACTATTCAGGTCGTGAGACTAGCCCACTCGGATGCAGCAGAGCTTGCTACAATTTTGAAAGAACTCATCAGCCAAAATCGCAAAGGAGACAAGCCCGGCCAAGATATTGCGACCAGTATACAGGCAGACGAAGCGCTTAACGCACTTGTCATCAAAGCCGATCCGACGACCATGGCTGAACTTAAAGATATTATTGCAAAACTGGATGTCAGAAGGCTCCAGGTGTTAATTGAGGCTGTTATCGTGGAAGTTACGACCACGTTTAATCGCAAACTTGGTACCGAGTTTTCAGTCGTCGACGCCGGTTCTAACGTGCCCCTCATATCGACCACTAACACCAACCTTTCCAACCTCGTCACATCTATCGCCACTGCAGCTGCAGGCGGCGCGACCACGCTACCAAGCATTGATTCAAATGTTGTGGGCGCGGGCAAGCTCAGTGAAACGGGTAGCAACTTTGCGCTGTTGATCAGTGCACTCGCAACGAACAATGATGTTGACTTGCTCTCAACGCCCAGCATCACGACGATGGATAACGAAGAAGCGAAAATCTTCGTTGGTCAGAACGTGCCTTTCAGAACGGGTTCAACAACTACGGGCAGCAACGGCACCACCAATCCATTTACCACTATTCAGCGTCAAGAAGTCGGTCTCACGCTAGACGTTACCCCACACGTACACGACGGGAGTCTGATCAGGCTGGAGATCTCTCAAGAGGTATCTGAGGTTGTCGAGAATCAGAACATCGGCTCAGCGGGCTCAGCCGACCTCATCACCTCGACTAGCACCATCGACACCACTGTGCTTGCCGATAACAACGAGATCATCATCTTGGGCGGTCTCATTCGTAACAATACCACTGGTACTGAAAGTAAGGTGCCTATTCTGGGCGACATTCCAGTGCTTGGTCGTTTTTTCAAAAGCACTTCGACCGGTACTGAAAAAAAGAACCTCATGATATTTTTACGGCCCACCGTTCTGGACACGGTAGAAAAAGTAAAAGAGGTCACTGCACGAAAGTACTCCGGTGTCTGGGAAGTAGAGATTGAGGGCACCGAACCTGGCAGTTCTCTATCGAACCTTTTTGACGGCAGACGCTAGAACAAAACCATGCAGCGACCTTCGATTCTAAACCGATTGCGATCGCTGCAATTTCGTTTTACGAAGAGGCTTCTTTTTTCTTGGATCAGGCCGACCATCCTCGGTTGTGATAAAGACTTCCTCAACATACAACCCAATGACCGAATTTGTTACGTCATGCCCTTTAGGTCAATTGCTGATCTTATGGTTGTTGATCAGGCCTGTTCGGATCATGGTCTGCCTCGGCCTTCTGACACGCTTAACGGGAATCTTGAGGCACGCTCATTTTTCTTCTTGGGACGTTCTGACGGCGCATGGGGACGTAAATCGCAACGAAGACAGTCTGCGAGAATGGCACGACTATTCGAGCATCAGAGTGAAAATGTCAAAGCGACAGGAACCGACAGTGAATCCCAGCAGGGACCCATAAAAATCGTACCAGTCTCGCTCTTCTGGGGACACCAACCAAACCGTGAGAAGTCACTTTCGAGTTTGTTTTTATCAGATAACTGGACCGTTACCAGCCGCTTCAAAAAGTTGTTAGCAATGATGATTCATCCTGGTCACATACTGGTTCAGTTCAGCGATCCAGTCGTGCTAACAGACATTATAGAAGACGAACCGAACCGGGAAAAACAGATACGCAGATTGCTTCGATTATTGAGGGTGCATTTTAACCATCAAAAACTCGCGATCCTCGGGCCTGACCTCTCGCACAGGCGAACACTCATCAACGCGATTATGTCAGATGACGGCGTACAACAAAGCATACAAACGGCCGCAGCAGATGCAAATAAACCCGCCAACGAATTAGAAAAAAAAGCGCTGAGAGATGCCAACGAGATTGTTTCACACCAGTCCTACCGTGTGATTCGCTTCTTTCACGTGCTTCTTACTTGGTTCTGGAACAAACTCTATAACGGCATTGATTTGCACAACATAAACCGAGTCAAAGAGCTTGCTAGAACGCACGAGATTGTCTACGTTCCGTGCCACCGGAGTCACATCGATTATCTTTTACTGTCGTATGTGCTTTATCACAATGGCCTGACGCCCCCACATATTGCGGCAGGTAAAAACCTTAACCTACCGCTGGTTGGTCCGCTGCTTCGGCGTGCAGGCGCTTTTTTTATGCGACGTAGTTTCAAGGGCGACCCGGTTTACAAAGCTGTGTTCGATGAGTATCTGCACCAGATGTTTGTCCGCGGTTATTCTGTAGAGTACTTCGTTGAGGGCGGCAGAAGCAGGACAGGCCGAACTTTAGCACCCAAAATCGGCATGCTGAGCATGACAGTGAACAGCTATATACGTGACGCCAGCAAACCTATTTGTTTCATGCCGGTATACTTCGGCTACGAACGCATCCTGGAGGGCAACACTTACCGCGGAGAATTAGCAGGCAAAAGTAAAAAGGAAGAATCAGTCTGGGATATCGCCGGCGTTCTTGGCACACTTAAGAACAATTTTGGCAAAGTTGCGGTTAACTTCGGTGAACCGGTTTTTCTCGAACGCTTTCTTAATCAAGCCCTGCCGGGCTGGAAAGAAAATTCAGATCATAGCCAAGCTGCAGTTTCTGATGCCTGTATCAAGTTGGGTAATGAGATAGTTACCGGTTTGAATGCCGCAGCATCAATAAATGCGGTAAACCTTGTTGCCACAGCGCTGCTCACGACGCCCCGTCAATCCATGACGGAAGCGCGGTTGCAGAGCATGGTTGATGACTTGTTGAGTATCGCCAGCGAGATGAATGCGGCGGGTGAGTATTCTATCGTCGACCTTGATGCAAACAGCATCATTAACCAGGCCGAAAGTATCGCCGATATTACTCGTACAACACAGAATTTTGGCGACATATTATCTGCCTCTGCCTCTGCCGCGATTCTGCTAGCTTACTATCGAAACAACACGATTCACGTGTATGCATTACCAAGCATGATTGCTAGATGGATTAAACACTCGGGCAGTATGACCACGGACGACCTTCTTGAGGCTTGCTTCGGACTCTACCCTTTCCTTAAATCCGAATTTTTCTTACCCTTCCAGCAAACAGAACTCCGCACAACCATTGAACAAATCGTTGAAATATTTGGCGCCATCGGGGTGATTGAATTTGATCAAATGAATGGTGGCGCGCGGTTAGCGTCAGCGCCCGCTCCGACTTCAGATAGCTATGCAAGGCTGACGTCTCTTGCTGAAATCATTGAACCTACGCTGGAAAGATATTACATACTGGTGACATTGCTGGAGCAACATAGCGAGCAAAAGGTCACAGACCTTGAGATTCGCGCATCGGAAATCGGACATCAATTGTCAGCTTTCTATGGCATCAACTCACCTGAATTTTTTGACAAGTCGCTTTTCACGACCTTCATCAAAAGCATGGAAAAAGAGGAAGTCATAAGTGCTGCTGAAGGCTGGGTCATCGCATCTGAAAAACTTGCCGTGATCAAAGCACTGACCGGCTTAACGCTAGATAGCGACCTGCGATACGATGTTATTCAGCTGGCGGCGAAAAGTATTCCGGAAACCCAAGCGCTCGCCTAGGCACTCACTGGAGATAAACATCGAACCGGCTGGCTTTCGCTTTTTGCTGATAGCTTGGGCTGTATCCATCAATATCCCCGCCTCTAAGCGGACGCTTAATAACTACCCGCTTAGTACCTGTTGCCAATGCCTTACCAAGTAGCAATTTCACGTTATCCGTTTTTCCGACAAATTTTTGTAGTATCTGCATCTGACCTTTCACCTCAGCAGACTTCGACCTTGGTGGAAACATTGGGTCGATATATATCACATCAAACGCTTGGACCGGATCGCCACCATCATCCCTTGGCTCAAAACACTGGCTGCCCAGAAAATCCACTGCATTTACCTGTCGCAATTGCATACGCCTGGCAATGGATCCAGCATCGGGGTCGAAGCTCGCGTCGGCAAGGGCTCCTTGCAACATCAAACCGAGCACTGGGGACTGTTCTAACATCATGACAGCGCAACCGTATGCCGCCATCAAATAGGCATCTACGCCCAAGCCAGCGGTGCAATCCAATACCCGTAAATTTTTTCGTGCACCAATCGCTTTTAACAACAACTCGCTTTTACCGGTTTGCGCTGCGCGTCTGCGAAGACTCGGTGAGGAGAAATCGATCCTTAATGGGCGTTGATTACCCATACAATCTTTTAGGAAATATCCTTGTGTATCTCTAGAAAAATGATAACGAGGCATCAGTATCTATTCACCAGGGTCTCTCGCGAAAAATCAGCCCGAAGTTGCGCTACAACTTGGACAGCTTGACAATTTGTGGGGTTAACGAAATGCATTCCATGGTCCATTGTATGGTCCATTGTATGGTCCATTGTATGGTTCGTCGCTGCTACGTTCATTGAGTATCTTCTCGTCCCTTGTCGTCTCACTGAGATTGTAGACACCGGGTCAACGTATATCAGCGCAACACATTTTGACGCGGCTTGGGTAACGGCGCTCACGTCGCACTGACAAGCGTGTTTGATCGATCGCTTGCGTTACTATCAAAGCCTCTTTGTGCCCGAGCGTCATACTTTTAGCGCCTTAGGTTTGGCGGGTGTCGCCACCTGCTCTCTTAGATACTCCGGTAGCGCCTGCGCTGCTGAAACCGCTGCACCAGACTTAAAAGCTTCTTCCCCCAGCATGAGTAAATCCTGCGCTTCAGGCCAAGCTTCAAGCAAAACATCAGAGACACCTGCGCCAGAAGACGCATTGATCTTGTCAGCGAACGCCCAGCCAGAGCCGACGCCAACCCATGGCCCGTCTGGTAAAGCAGGCACTTCATTAGCCAAGTATACTGCCTCTGACTGCACAAGCTTTGCAACACCACCACTCACATCGTAAGCGCCATAAAACAACTCTTCCTGTCTGGCGATTTGCGCAACCATAACGTGCGTTGCGGTGCCATTTAAACTCTTACGAGACCTTCCTTGGGCGATGCAGGCCAGCGTTGAAACACCCACCACAGGTATATCCAAACCATAAGCCAGCCCTTGAGTCACGCCCACAGCAATCCTGAGCCCGGTAAAAGAACCTGGCCCTCTGCCAAACACAATTAGATCAATATCATTCTTATCGAGATTTGCATCTGCAAGAATGGCCACAATACGGGGCAGCAACTCTAAACTATGACTTCTATCGATTTGCTCGAAGCGTGTTATCTCAACACCGTGTGTTTTGATACCCAACACGCAAGCCGTGGTCGAAGTATCAATAGCGAGTATATTCATGTGTCTGACCAATCAGTGGATACCTTTGATTCTACTTGATTTCTTGTCTGGCCGCATAACCAATAAAAAACACAAATCATCCGTTAGCAAACATGAGGCAATGAAATAGATTGGGTGGGGAATTTAGTCAAGTGATTCCATATAGGTAATTGCCTCCTGTTGTGACCCGAGCCAAGGCATGTCTGGCAAACTCTTGAGAAATTTTCCACCATAGCTTTTTGTGAGCACTCTGTTATCACCTAATATAAACAATCCTTTATCACTCTCTTGGCGAATGAGTCGTCCAAAACCCTGTTTCAATGCGATCGCAGCGTCGGGAATTGAGACTGAGCTGAACCCATTTTCCCCATTCGCTGCTGCAAGACGCATTTGAGCGACGTGTAGGGGATCCGAGGGGTTCATAAAAGGAAGCTTGTCGATAACAACACACCTGAGGTCGGTACCTTTTACATCGATACCCTCCCAAAAGCCCTGCGTTGCGAGCAGGACACAACGCGGTATCACTCTGAACTTATCTAAGAGCTGTTGACGTGACATCGCGCCCTGCACCAAATAGTTCACACCTGCCGACTCAGCAATAATCGCCTGAGCAGCATGTAACGCTTTGTAGCTCGTAAAAAGTATAAAACTTCTGCCCTGATTGGCTTTCAAAATAGGCAAACAAAACGCCATCAATGCCGCGGTGTGATCAATCGACCCTGGCACCGGTATGTCATGAGGAATCAAACCCCGTACCTGCTCAGAAAAATCAAAAGGGCTTTCAAAACGATACTCAGGATCATCTTCAAGACCTAGTGCATTTCTCACGTGATCGAATTTTTCGGCAACTGAAAGGGTTGCTGAGGTAAATATCCAGCTCTTGTTCGGGTCCTGAAAGTAGGCGGACAAAGAGTCAGCAATGGCAACGGGCGATAGCCTTAGCGTAAACGACTTCTCTTGAAGCTCGATCCAATGCGCATACATGCTATCTGTCTCTACACCTTCAGTGACCACTGCAAATCGATCCATTAACCTCAAACAACGCTGATAACATTGTTGCAGCACCTTGCTTCTGATGGCGCTGCTTTCTAACAACTCCGCCAAAGTCGAGAACGCCAGATCCATTTCCTCAATAGCATCCTGAACCTCGACCATCGTCAGTAACTTTTCAAGATCTGCACCTTCCTCAAGACTAAAAACCCGAAATAGCCCTGCCACAGATTCTTCGTAGCTTAACGTTGATCTGCGCAACTCGGGATTATCGTTTCCCAGCAACTGCAGTTCTCGTCTTATGTCTCTCGACAGCTCCATTAGTTGACCGCTGGTAACAGTCTCACCAAAGAAATGACGGGCGACTGAAGAAATTTGGTGCGCCTCATCAACAACGATCACATCGGCAGCAGGTAATAAAGAGGAAATGGACTCCTCTTTCATCGCTAAATCGGCCATTAACAAGTGATGGTTTACGATGACGATATCTGCATGAGTCGCTTTCTCTCTGGCTCGGTACAAGGGACATACCCCGATGCTTGGACACTCGCCTCCCAGACAATTATCCGTGGTACTGGTGATCAAACCACCCACCGACTCCATGTCTTGATCGCTTAACTCATTAAGGTCACCGGTACGACTCAATTGAGACCATTCTCGAACCCGCACAAGTCTTGAAAGTAAACTTGACTCGACGACCGCAGACATTATCTTGATATTTTTCGCCAGCCGTTCCGGACAAAGGTAGTTACTTCGACCTTTTAGCAAGCTAACCTTGCAGGACAATCCAAGCAACGCGCGAATGGTTGGTAAGTCCTGGTAAAAAAGCTGGTCCTGAAGCGCTTTTGTACCAGTTGATACAATCGCATTTTGTTGTCGCAAGAGTATTGGTACAAGGTAAGCGAATGTTTTTCCGGTTCCAGTGCCTGCCTCAATAAGCGCATTAGTTTTTTGTTCAATCGCCGAAGCTATCGCGGTCGCCATCTCTACTTGCTGGTACCTCTCAACATAATCCGGTACTTCGCGATGCAATAACCCATCTTTGCTAAATACCTCAGAAATACTGGCTTCGAGATCCACTTTGTTTCTTATCCTAATGCTGATTTATCGTCTTAACTATGACAGTATCTTATCAACGATGAACTCGAACAGATAATGGATAAATTAAAACCGAGGACAACAGGCTTGATACTTTGCGGTGGCAAAGGGTCAAGGCTTGGTAACAAAGACAAAGGTTTAGTTCCCTATCAGGGAAAACAACTCATCCAACATATGATCGATAGGGTAAAACCTCAGGTTGATCAGCTCGTTATTAACATCAACCAAAATAAAAATGAATATGAATCTTTCGGCACTCGCTTAACCTCCGACGCCGACAATGATTATCAGGGACCACTCGCCGGTATTTTGAGTGCACACACCAAAATAGATACCGAGCTTTGCTTTATCGTTCCTTGCGACATGCCACATATACCGATGGACACAGTTGAGAGATTACTCGCGGCTATCGATGACAAGCCCGCGGTTGCTGTATCGAATCAAGGCAGGGTGCAGCCTCTAGTTCTATTAGTTAGAACCTCGATTATCGGCACGATAGCTGACAGACTCGCGGGTAACAATAGATCGGTGCTGGGGTGGCTCGAGTCGATAGCCTACATCACCGAAGATTTTGACGATTCAGTTTCGGAGTTTCGTAATCTGAATGAACCGAGTGAGTTCACTTGAGGCACTAATAAAAAGCGAGGGACCGCAGATACCATCGACGTATGGTTTTTCATACCTGCGATATAATCGCGAGGTCGATGGTTTACTTCCAATGAGAAAGTGTATTCCGGTATTGGTTAAACTTCACGAATACCATTGCCACTTACAGAAGCAAGCCTCTATATAAACGAAAAAAGCCCTCATAAAGAGGGCTTTTTCTTAAAGCAGCTTACTTCTTCTTAGCTGCTTTTTTCTTAGCAGCTGGCTTTTTCTTGGCAGCTACCTTTTTCTTAGCAGCAGGCTTTTTCTTTGCCGCTACTTTTTTCTTAGCCGCTGGCTTTTTCTTGGCAGCAGGCTTTTTCTTAGCTGCTACTTTTTTCTTAGCAGCAGGCTTTTTCTTAGCAGCTGCCTTTTTCTTAGCAGCAGGCTTCTTCTTAGCAGCTACCTTTTTCTTGGCGGCTGGTTTCTTCTTAGCTGCAGGCTTTTTCTTGGCAGCTACCTTTTTCTTGGCAGCAGGCTTTTTCTTAGCAGCTACTTTTTTCTTGGCAGCAACTTTTTTCTTAGCCACTACTTTTTTCTTTACTACTTTCTTTTTAGCAGCAGGTTTCTTTTTCGCCGCTACCTTTTTCTTTTTAGCAACCACTTTGTACACTCCTGTCTTACTGTTGAAGAACAATTTTTCGTTAGAACAGAACCACTTTCTTTGCCTAGCATCTGTAATACTTCTCCCCGGCAGTGTGTTTTTTTACAACACAATTTAAGAAACCTTGTATACAGTTGCATCAACGAAGAGAAGTTTAGACAAAAAAAAACAAATTGCAAAATTTTTTTAAAAAAAACGTATCTTTTTCAACGTTTTACCTGATTATCTTAAAAAAAAACTAACAAATCCGCTCTATCTAGCCGAAAACGCAACTTTACGCGTTCGTTTGACTGTTTAAAATCGCAAAAATTTTGTCAGAAATTTCTTCACTTGAACCTAAGCCATCGATTGCGTCGTAAGTAAGCGACGAACCTTTCTCGTCGGATAACTGCTGATAAAACAGCACTAGTGGTTCTGTTTGTTCCACATAGACTTTCAGGCGTTCGTTAATCGTTTCTTCCGTATCGTCGTCGCGTTGAATGAGTGCTTCTCCAGTTTCATCATCTTTACCTTCAACTTTGGGCGGATCAAACAACACGTGATAAATTCGCCCCGAACCTGGATGAACTCTGCGTCCGCTCAAGCGTTTAACAATCTCTTCTTCTGGGACTTTAATTTCAATAACGCTGTCGATAGCAATGTTTTCATCTACTAACGCCTGCGCTTGTGGAATCGTTCGCGGAAAACCATCAAACAGGAAACCCTTTTCACAATCCGGTTGCGTAATACGATCCTTCACTAGATCGATAATGATTTCATCAGTGACCAACGCGCCTGATTCAAGTACAGCTTTTACCTTCTCGCCTAGGGGTGAACCTGCTTTTATCGCTTCCCTCAGCATATCGCCTGTAGATATCTGGGGTATCCCGTATCTATCCATCAACAATTTTGCTTGTGTACCTTTGCCCACACCCGGTGCGCCCAATAGAATCATCTTCACGTCAGAATCTCCCGACTTTAGTAAGTTTAGAAAAATAAAAATCTACAATTGGCAAACAGTCACCGGCGAATCAACACCACAGAACAACCCGCGATATTTCGGCACTAGTAGAAACCGATAAATCCGTGAATATAAACCAACACATTTATTCAGAGTGCACTCTCTGAGCAGAAATCACGTTCGATAGTCGCTCAATTTTTTCCAGCGTCTGAAGTAAACCATTGATACTGGTTACCTCGATTTCCATCGCAACCACCACTCGCTTATCTCGCTTTTCACTGCTCATTGAGGACACGTTTGTCCGCTCCAACATCAACACGCCGGTAACATCATGCAACAAGCCGGGTCGATCGTAGGAATTGATTTCTATATTCACAGGAAAAGTTACAGCAGTGTCGTGCCGCCAATCAAGCCTGATAATTCTGCCCGACAAATTTTCTTGCAACGCTTTTAGACAGTCTTGGCGGTGAACATAGACCTTATTGGCATCGTTGATCACTCCAACGATTGAATCACCGGGCACCGCTTTACAACATTTTGAAATTTCGTGATCCAGATCACCGAGACCCGTGATCAACGATCGAGTCTCATCGAGCGGTTTGGCTTCCCCTGGCAAGAGGCTGAGTTGTTTATCTCTCTGATCAAGCTCGACCAACGTAACCGCTTTCTCGACAATATTAAGCACGCTTACGTCACCGACACCGATTTCCGCATACAGATCATTTGGCTTCTTGTACCCTAACGATTTGACGAGCGCATTCAAGTCGGCATTTTCGAAACCTAGATGTCGGAGTTCATCAACCAGCAGCTTTTTACCTTCAGAGGCGTTCTTTCGCTTTGTCCTTTGACCGAACCACGATTGAATTTTCGCTCTCGCACGACTAGTAGCGACATAGCCTAGATGTTCATGCAGCCACTCTCTTCGAGGTTCGGGTTTGTCACCAACAATCACTTCAACCTGGTCACCAGATTTCAACCTTGTATTAAGTGGCACAACCTTACCGTTAACCTTCGCACCACGACATTTGTGGCCGACTTCTGTATGAACGCGATAGGCAAAATCAACGGGCGTCGCCTTTGGCATCATGTCGATAACATGACCTTCTCTCGTAAATAAATAAATGCGGTCAAGGCTAACTTCCGAGAGTAGATCCGGCGAAATATCCGCCGCTTCACCAAACTCTTCTTCCCAATCGAGCAAAGTTCGCAGCCAATCAATTTTCTGCTGATAAGCCTCAGGTTCAGGATCGCTTTCTTTTGATTTGTACTGCCAATGAGAACAAACGCCATATTCGGCTTCTTCATGCATCTCAAACGTTCGAATCTGCACCTCGAGTGCATTTCCTTCCGGTCCTATTACTGCAGTGTGTAGGCTGCGGTAGCCGTTTTCTTTTGGTGTGGCTATATAGTCGTCGAATTCATAGGGTAAATTACGCCAACGCCCGTGAACAATTCCGAGTGCGCGATAACAGTCGTTGATGTCCGGCACGAGCACACGCACAGCGCGAACGTCGTATACCTGTGAAAAAGAAATACCTTTGTTGTGCATTTTTCGCCAGATACTGTAGATGTGTTTAGCACGACCTTCTATCTGTGCTTCTACATGCACTTCTTTCAGCTTCGTTTTCAGCGTCTCGATCACTTGCTCAATGTAGTCTTGTCTATCCCTACGTTTTTCGTCCAAAAGGGTAGCAATTCTTTTGTATGCAAGTGGCTCAAGGTACCGGAAGGACATATCTTCCAGTTCCCATTTCAGGTGGCCAATCCCCAATCGATGCGCAAGCGGTGAGTAGATTTCAAAAACCTCTCGCGCCAATTTAATTCTTTTCCCCGGCTCAGCGCTTCCAATCGATCTGATCGCACAGGTTCGTTCAGCTAATTTAATCAGCGCGACTCTAACGTCATCAACAATAGAAATCAGAAGGCGTTTAGCCTGTTCAAGCTGGTCTTTCTGTTCACCCAAGACCTCGGATTTAGAAAACTGTATATTGCTGATCGCAGCCATTCTCAGCACACCTTCGACAAGTGTGCCGACACCTTCTCCGAACTGTTTTTTTACGTGATTAAGCGTGATCTGATTTTCACGCACTGCGCGGTAGATAATCGCGGCAACAATTCCGTCTTCATCGACTCGAAGATCTGTGAGGATATCCGCCATTTCAAGTCCAGTGCGATAACTGCTTCGACCTGCTTTCCAGACGGTGTTAGTGGATATTGCTTTAGCTTCCGCCTGCTCGGACAAGTCACAGACTTCTCGCACCCTAGCAAGATTCAGTGATGGATAACTTTCATTTAGCTTACACAACCAAAGTTCAATATCGATACGACCATCAATATCGAGTGGCTGTTCTTCTCGAACTTTTACCATAATTGCTTTTTTGCTTTTCCGGACTCACTCGAGTTAGCTAAGACTTGTCATCGTAAATGAAATGCACTTAATTTCGCGCATTGCTCCTGGCATAGCTTTCTAATTTGCTTGTACGCCTCACTCGCTGGGATTAACTGCCTGACCATCGTAAGAAAAACATGCAATAGATTCCACGTGATTAGTGTGAGGAAACATATCAATAACGCCTGCTTTCTCAAGGCAGTACCCACTTTCAATCAGTATTTTCGCATCCCTCGCAAGGGTCACCGGGTTGCAGGAAACGTACACTAACCTTTCAACCTTGTGGCTTGCAAGCTTTTTACATACCTCTTCTGCGCCACTCCTAGGCGGGTCTAGCAGCACTTTATTGACGCTCTGTAAGCCAGGTATATCAGGGCTTTCAGCGAACAGGTCGGCGGCTATAAAAGTCGTATTCTTTATGCCATTTCGGTCTGCATTTTCTCCCGCGCGTTGAACGCTGGACACCGAGGCTTCAATACCGATCACTGACCGTGCAATCGTGGCCAAAGGCAAACTGAAATTACCGATTCCACAGAATGCATCGAACACGTTATCTTCAGGTTGAAGCGCAAGTAGCTCTATGGCAAGTCCGATCATTCGACGATTAATGGTCTGGTTTATCTGAATGAAATCCATCGGATGAAAATCAAACACGAGGTCAAACTCAGGTAACGAATAACTCAATCTTTCATGACCATCGGCGGGAAATACTTTGTGAACTGACTGCTCATTGCCGGGCTGAAGATAAATAGAAACAGAATGCTCAGCGCCAAAACGCTTAAAAAGCGCTAGGTCATCATCGACTAACGCTTCTAAATGACGGAACACCAACGCAGTTTCAGTATCGCCAACCGCCACCTCAATTTGAGGCAGCGAACGACATACAGAGAGTTGTTCAACGAGTTTTGCTAAAGCATCAATTCTTTCACCAACAGAAGCTCTAAGCACACCACATGACGTTATTTCAGCAATATAGGGTTTCATTTTTTCCCTAAACCCGACCAGTACTTTACCTTTTTTTTCTACGAACTTGACACCCAGCCTCGCCTTGCTTCGATAAGCGCTAACCGGGCCCTCCAGCGGTTGCAACCAACCATTGGGCATCGTTTCATCCAGCAAACTAACGAGATGTTTATGCTTAAAGCCGATCTGCGCAACCGGATCAAAATGTTGCAAACTACAACCACCACATTTATCCGCCGCCGCACATTCTGGCTCGACTCTATCCGCGTTTGATCTGACTACGTTAATCGTCTTATAGATGTGCTTACGACGTTTCTTTGCATAGGGCTCAGCAATAACGGTTTCTTCCGAGAGAGCGCCCAGCACTACCACTTTTTCGTCCAAGGTCGTGCCGTAGCCTTCGGTGTGTAACCCCAAGGTTTCAATTTCTACCGGATCAAAATTTTTAATTCTTTTCGCCATCGGATACTCA
Organism: Candidatus Azotimanducaceae bacterium; assembly: GCA_965657335.1. Lineage (GTDB taxonomy): Bacteria > Pseudomonadota > Gammaproteobacteria > Pseudomonadales > Azotimanducaceae > UBA4582. Next base: position 32,364 of record CBFHOH010000017.1, on the reverse strand, counting down.
ACAAGCATTTTCTATATTGGTCGGGGCGCAAAATCATCAAGTACGACGCCTGACGTTTCTGGCAATCATTCAGATGGCGTAAATACACCCGTTGAAAGATAGCGATCACCACGGTCGCAAATAATCGCGACGATGGTGGCGTTTTCAACCTCTTTGCTTAGCTGAAGCGCACCGGCCACTGACCCTCCGGACGACACACCGCAAAAAACACCCTCTTCGGCAGCTAATCTTCGCATCGTCGCTTCCGCCACGGTCTGTTCCATTTCAATAACCCGATCAACAATGGTTTTATCGAAAATACTCGGCAAGTATGCCTCAGGCCATCTTCTAATACCCGGAATTGCCGAACCCTCTACCGGCTGCAAGCCGACAATTTCGACCTCCGGTTTTGCTTCTCGAAAGTAACGCGACACCCCCATAATTGTGCCGGTGGTCCCCATTGAACTGACAAAGTGCGTAATGTTGCCATGAGTCTGCTTCATCAGTTCCGGCCCTGTGCCTTCGTAATGCGCAATCGGATTATCCGGGTTAGAAAACTGGTCAAGTACCTTTCCTTTGCCTTCCCGCTCCATTTTCACGGCGAGATCACGCGCACCTTCCATGCCGTCTTCCTGAGTCACCTCAATCAATCTGGCGCCATACGCCGTCATTGCTGATTTTCTTTCACTACTCATATGAGAAGGCATAATAAGCACCATTTTATACCCCTTGATCGCTGCAACCATCGCGAGCGCAATACCCGTGTTACCGCTGGTAGCCTCAATCAGCGTATCCCCTGGCGATATTTCGCCTTTAAGTTCTGCTCGGGTAATCATGCTGAGTGCTGGTCTATCTTTAACTGAGCCTGCGGGATTATTACCCTCAAGCTTTAACAAAATTGTGTTTGTCGTGTCGCCGCCCATGCGCTGCAATCTCACCAAGGGCGTGTTTCCAACAAAAGCGTCAATAGTCGGATAATTTGTGTCATTCATAGGGTTCAAACTTCGCAAATGCATGTGATTCGTCAATAATAGGAGATCATGCGGGATTCATATAATATCAGGATAGTCTAAGTTAATTACCCCTTGTCATAACATTATTCGGAAACTAGGGCGATGGCAGGAATAGCAACCGCAAGATCATGCTTACGTAATCCGCTACGTCAGTTTAGATCACCCGTTTATTCGCTCCCCAGCTGGCCACTTGCACATGATTGAAAATCACGGCGGTGACCTGAAGCAGTTTGCACCAATTTATGGCAAGCCCAGTCTAGAGACTGATACGGGCGCCCCTATACTTGTCCTTCAGAGTTTTCAGCAACTCACGCATGGGCCGCTTAGGGCAATTCGCGGTTATGCCAACTTGCTTACTTTTCAGGAAATCGCGGTCAACAAAGCCTTGAGAGAGTTGCAAGATGCTAACAACGAGCTTGCTTTTTTTCACCTTGAATCCAGTAATGTCTATCAATCAAAGAGGCATTCCGTTCCCGATGAACCCTTCGAGATTCGGGCGCTTGTCGACCAAGCTATCTGTTTTGCAACCAGGGCATTGATCCGGCCCAGCGTGGATATCTTATATCGATACAAGGACACAAAAAAACACTATAGATCAGCTAACAAGGCGGCCGTTAAATCACTCATATATAACTTTATCCTTCATCGGGTTGCGCATATGGCGCTTGATGACGAATCGTTTAATTCCGCTACGCGTCTGCTGACCTTTGATATCAACAACACGTCAAACGGTATTTCGATAAGACAGTGTCCCAGTTTTGAAATCAAAAGCGATTCGACAACAGCCCCAGCAATGCAAAACGGTCTCGAGATAAGCGACCAACTAACGACACTGCTTAAAATCACCGGTGCCCAGATAAATCAGTCCACCCTCGAGATTCCACTTCGCTTATCAGGTCCTCTGAAGCATATCGAGTTATCAAATCTGCGTGCCAAAGTCATCAGTCGCAATAGCACTAGACAAATCGCAATTGCTGGCAGGCTTGGGGATCTAGGTATAAAGATAGAGGTTGAGGAAGAAAATGCGGACTGCTTTTTTATCGACGCAGAACATCAAGTGCCTTCACAAAGACAAATAGACCAATGGTCAGCGTCCGGCATCGTCTTTCTGTTCAACTACAGCCAACCTTCGGGAAACATGAACGGCAAACCGCTGCAATATCCAATAAAACACGACGAATTACTTTTTGAACTAGACCTCGTGAGACAACATTCCACGCGTGTTGAGGCAAAAACCGTCAATGTCATGGTTGTCGACGACAACCCACAAAATCTTCGACTGGTTGTGACTCATCTCGAGTCGCTTGGTATTCGTACGACATCAGCGACTCATGGCGTCGAAGCAATTACGCTGTTCGGAGAACATATTGATCTGGTATTCATGGATCTACACATGCCAGATATGAATGGGTTTGAGGCATCTATCGCTCTTAGAAATTCAACACACCCCAACGTGCCGATCATTGCGTTTTCCGCAGACCTTTCCCCTAACGATACATCAGAGTCGCTACGATGCGGCATTAACGATCTGCATAAAAAACCCATAAACCGGGCAATTATCGAGCAGTTATTAATTCAGTACGTTGGTTATAAACCGAAACCGACTAGGACGAACGACGCTAAAAAACCGGCGCTAAGCAACCCTCAGGCCGACGCACTTGGTATCGTGGACATCGAATTATCATTGATCAGGGCAGACCACCGACCAGCGCTAGCGACAGAGATGCTTGCGATGATGATCGAGTCACTTCCGGTTGACCTTAAACAGTTAAACAATCACTTTGAGGATCAGGACTATCCAGCGATGGGCTTGGTAGCGCACCGAATTAAAGGGGCTTGTTGCTGTTGTGGCGCACCTAAATTCGAAGATTCGATTAGCAAAATGCACGTATTGCTTCAAAATAAGGTTGTACGCGAGGCGGAGGAAGGTAACAAAATAGAACAAGATAAAGATATTAACGGCATGATGTTAGTCGTCAATCGCGATGCACGGAGGCTCATTGAGTGGCATCTGAGTCACCGCAACCCTTTCTTCAACCGGGTTGACGGAACGAAAAATGTTAGCTACGCGATTGACTCTCCCTCGAGCACGGAGAATGCCTGAGCCAAACCCTCTTCGTCGGAAATTGAAAGATGGGTATGCGTCACGCCCAGCTTCGTGGCTCTCTGCTGAGCAGCACCGTGCAGCAAAACCGCCGGCGCACCAGATGCCTTGTGAGTCACTTCAATTAATTTGAAGTGAACCCCTGCTCCCATGCCCGTGCCTAGCGCTTTGGCCACGGCCTCTTTAGCGGCAAATCGTTTAGAAAGAAACTTCGCCTTGTCTTTTGAGGATTTAAAGTCCGCCATCTCCCCCGTAGCCAGAATTTTTTCCGCAAAACGTTCACCGAATTTCTCTAGACTACTCGCGATACGTGTCGTTCTAACGAGATCAGTACCAACGCCTTTAATCATTTGGTGCCCAATTGATAGAAATCATCTAACAAATAACTCCCTGCTTTTCAGCGGCTTGCCGCCTAACAAATAGTTGAAGGTCGTTCGTAGAATCACTTTAGCACAACGTAAGGCTTCAGATTCAGCGAAGTCCCGCTCGTGTATAGCAAGAAGTGTTTCGCCGCGAAAACTTACGACATCATCATATTCAGCCGCTTTGGTGTGCTCTTCTGATTGCTGGTTGCGCCAAATTTCGACCACTGGGCTAAACCCGTCGCCGGCACGAAACTCATAACGCATGTCGGGCTCTATCACCACGCCCATGGAGGTTTCAGTAAAATTAAGGCCGTAACCCATCGCGTCTAACAAAAACAGCTCGAACTTTCTCAATGAAGCCTGCGCAGCCACGTCGGCCATGAGATCTTTCAAAATGCCTTGGTAAGCAGCAAACAGATTTTCAAGCGGATCGTTTTTCGCTAGCAATCGGACCATTAGCTCATTGACATAGAGCCCCATGATCAAGTTTTCGCCAGCTAACCTAAAACCACTGCTCGAAAACTCAATGCCCGTCACGGTCTTAAGATCTCCCTTACCAGTATAGGAGATAAGTAGGGGCGTAAAGGGCTGCCAATTAGCCTGCTTAGCGCCACGCTTGCTCCTGGCGCCTTTTGCAACAACTGCGACTCGTCCTTGCGCCTGCGTATAGAGCTCAGCAATAAGGCTTGTATCGCGATATTTTCGAGTATGAAGCACATAAGCGGCAGACAACTCCTTGCTGTCGGCGCCACTAGCCTCACTAGACATCATCGTATCCCAAACTTTTTATTGCTCTGTCACTGTCAGACCAGCCAGACTTCACCTTCGCCCAGATATTTAGCATGACTTTACGTTCCAACAACTTCTCAATGTCTTTCCGGGCATCGGTGCCGATTCGTTTTAATCGGCTTCCACCCTTGCCAATCAGAATGATTTTCTGGCCTTCCCTTTCAACAAATACGACAGCCTCGATGCGAACAAGCTTTCCCTCGTCTTTAAATTGTTCAATTTGTATGGTTAACGCGTACGGCAATTCCTCTCCCAGCTGCCGCATCATCTTTTCACGGATTATTTCCGATACCATGAAACGTTCAGTTCGATCAGTCACCTGATCTTCATCAAAATAGAAAGGGCTTTCGGGTAAGTAATCAGCAATCAGCTGTTCTAGTCGCTCGGTATTGTCGCCTGATTCTGCTGAAATAGGCACCAAGTCTGTGCTTGGAAAAATTTCCTGTAGCTTCTGCAAATGCGGCAACAACCGCGTTTTATCCTTTAGCAAGTCAACCTTGTTAATCGCGATGATCAACCGCCCCGGACTCGCTTTTACAAGCTCCGCAACCAACTTATCGTCTTTACTCCATTCGGTTCTATCAGTAACAAAGACAACCACATCAACATCACGTAACACGCTCTTCGCATTTCGGTTCATGTACCGGTTTATCGCCTTCTTTTCTTCGGTGTGTATGCCCGGCGTGTCAACGTAAAGTATTTGCACGTTGGGCTCTGTCTTGATTCCGAGCAACTGATGGCGCGTCGTCTGTGGCTTACTGGAAGTGATACTTACTTTCTGCGTGAGTATGTGATTGAGCAATGTGGACTTACCTACATTCGGTCGACCGACAATTGCGACATAGCCACAGCGCGTTTTAGAGGAATCTTTGTTGATGGTCATGCCCGTTCACCATGCTCGTTCTATCGAGTGCAATGTTATGTCAGTCTTGTTGCAGCATTTTCAGGGCTGCAGTTGCCGCATTTTGTTCCGCTATTTTCCTACTTGTACCTTTGCCGATCAAATCAGCCGCCAGTTCAGAGCCACAACATTGCACAGTGAATATCTGATCGTGAGACTTGCCTTCGACGTTGATCACCTTGTACTCAGGCGGCGCCAGCGCCTTAGCCTGAAGATATTCCTGCAATCTTGTTTTCGGATCTTTTTGAGTCTGAGATAGGGACAACGCTGCTAGTTCATCAGCAAACCAATGCGTGATCCGCTCAGCTACAACGTCGTGTCCGACCTCAAGATACATGCCACCGATAATCGCCTCAAGCACATCAGAGAGGATTGAATCTCGATTAAAGCCACCGCTCTTCAGTTCCCCTTGACCCAATATTAAATGATCACCAAGATTCAACGTGCGCGCAACGGTGGCAAGCGTTTCCTTCCGCACAATTCTCGATCGAAGCCGACTCAGCTGACCTTCGTTTGCTGTTTCAAACTTTTTGAATAGTATTTCGGCGATAACGACGCCGAGCAGTGCATCACCGAGGAACTCCAAGCGTTCGTAGTTACGTGCACCTTGGCTTCGATGGGTTAATGCACGAGTCAGCAGACTTTGATCATCAAAGCTATATCCCAGGCGGCGCTCAAGATGCTTGAGTGGATTCACTAGTTTTTAAGTGAAACTGACTTATCGAAGCGGGCGATCAAGTCGATATTTTTGACAAGCGGAACCCGTACTTCGTAATCAAGAATGATTTTGACACCAGACTTGTCTCTTTTTATCTTGAGGTTGTCTTTGTGATTGAAATCGCGGATGTTGTTCACCTTAAAGCGCTTTTTGATCGTGTCTTCTAGTTCATATTGACGCTTATTGGCCATACCACTCTCCTCCGCCATGCTATCGAGTACACCAGACATCTTGTCGTGGTCGAGATAGAGAGGAATCAGTTGCATACCCACTGTAATGACTGAGCCAAGCACCATTATCGTTAGCAACCATCCTAAAAAGCTCAACCCCTTCTGCCGCGCTGGCAATGGCTTGAGTCGTTGTCGCTGGGGGTCAAATTGCTTTGATAAAGTCATCGTTTGATCCTCATTTGGACGGCCCGGATTTATTTTATCCAACGATTGTTGGAGAACGTCGGCAAGGACAATCCTGGATCCTTATGCATCCACACCCCTACCGCCTTTCCGACGATATCCTCCTCAGCTGCGTAGCCCCAATACCGACTGTCACTACTTAAATCGCGGTTATCGCCCATCATAAAATATTTTCCTTCTGGCACGACCCACTCTTCAGGTGCTGCGCCGCGGTGTATATTTTTGTGGATCAGGTGTTTCCCGTCGCCCATTGCCTCTTCGAACACGAGATACTGCGGGCGATTAGGTGGTATTTGTGCAATAAACTTCTGAGCTTGCGCCACGTCATTAATGTAAAGCGTTTTATCAGCATAGCGAATCTTATCCCCGGGAATGCCAATCACCCGCTTGATATAGTAGTCATCCTTGTGTGGTGGTATGAAAACCATCACCTCGCCGTTCTTAGGCGAATCTACGTCTAATATTTTGGTTCCCAACACCGGCAGTCGCAGCCCGTATGCATATTTATTTACGACAATAAAATCACCGACTAGTAGGGTTGGTATCATTGACCCCGTAGGAATTTGAAACGGCTCGAACAAAAATGATCTAAGGACGAGCACAATAGCCAGAACAGGAAAAAACGATATTGAATATTCGACAACAAGCGGCTCCCTACCAAGTGGCTCGGCAGTTGCCTCTAATTCTGGATGGTCATCACCGAGCTCAAGCCGCACAGCCTCTATGGCCACAAGCCTTTTGGGACGTAAAAATATTCTATCGAGCAGCCAAATCACACCCGTGATGATGGTTGCTAACGATAAAATAAGAGGAAAGTTAAAACTCATCTATCCACCTTAAGCACAGCGAGAAAAGCTTCTTGGGGAATTTCAACACTGCCTACCTGCTTCATTCTTTTCTTACCGGCTTTTTGTTTCTCCAGCAGCTTTTTCTTACGAGTAATATCGCCACCATAACATTTTGCCGTCACATTTTTTCTCAGCGCCTTGACGGTTTGCCTGGCAATAATCTGACCGCCTATCGCCGCCTGTATCGCCACGTCGAACATCTGTCGAGGAATCAACTCTTTCATCTTCTTGGTCAAGGCAAAACCCTTGCCTCTTGAATCGTCTCGGTGAACGATAACAGCAAGCGCATCGACCTTATCGCCGTTTATCAAAACATCTAGCTTCACAAGATCTGATCCTTCAAATCTGTCAAAACTATAATCGAGAGAAGCATAGCCCCTTGTCACGGATTTGAGTTTATCAAAGAAATCCAGCACCACCTCATTCATCGGCAGATCATACGTAACAGACACCTGCTTACCAACGAACTGCATGTCTTTTTGAACGCCCCTGCGCTCAACACAGAGTGTAATGACACTGCCTAGGTGCTCCGAGGGTACAAGAATATTAGCGGTAACAATCGGTTCGCGCATCTCTTGCACAATCGAGGGGTCGGGGAGCTGCGAGGGGTTATCGACTTGAAAAACATCGCCGTTGCGTGTCATCACCTCGTAGACCACCGTAGGCGCCGAGGTAATTAGGTCAAGATCATATTCACGCTCCAAGCGCTCTTGAATGATCTCCATGTGCAGCATGCCAAGAAAACCGCAACGGAAACCGTTTCCGAGTGCGTCAGAACTTTCCGGCTCATAGACTAGAGAGGCGTCGTTGAGCGTTAGCTTTTCCAGCGCGTCCCGAAAACTCTCAAAGTCATCAGCGCTCACTGTGAACATACCGGCGAACACCTGAGGTTTCACCTTTTCAAAACCTGGCAGCGCTGGCACTTCGGGCGTGCTCGCTAACGTGATCGTGTCGCCTACCGGCGCACCTTTGACATCCTTGATTCCTGCAACGAGAAAGCCAACTTCTCCTGCCTGCAACAGTCCGGTTTCAGTTCGCCTTGGTGTGAAAATACCGATGGAATCAACTTGGTGAATCTTACCAATCGATTTAAGCACGATTCGATCTTTCTTTTCGAACTGGCCCTGCGTCACTCTGATCAGCGACACAACGCCAAGATAATTGTCAAACCACGAATCGATAATGAGTGCTTGAGGTTCTTTTGCTCGGGTGTCTTCCGGTGGTGGAATAACCTCAATAATGGCTTCAAGTACGTCGTTAACGCCAAGGCCGGTCTTCGCACTGACTTCAACAGCGCCGGTCGCGTCAATACCAATGATCTCTTCGATTTCCTGACACACGGTATCCGGATCAGCCTGGGGCAAGTCGATCTTGTTCAAGACAGGTAAAACTTCCAATCCCTGTTCTACCGCTGTGTAACAATTGGCAACGGATTGTGCTTCCACACCTTGAGCAGCATCAACAACAAGTAACGCGCCTTCGCAGGCAGCTAGAGATCGAGACACCTCATAACTAAAGTCAACATGACCCGGCGTGTCAATAAAGTTTAACTGGTACCTCTGGCCATCCGCGGCATCGTAGTTCAGCGTGACACTTTGGGCCTTAATGGTAATGCCGCGCTCACGCTCAATATCCATCGAGTCGAGGACTTGGTTCTCCATTTCACGCTGAGAAAGACCACCACATAACTGGATGAATCGATCGGCCAGCGTCGATTTGCCATGGTCAATATGGGCAATAATTGAAAAATTTCGAATGTGCTGCGAGTCAGACAATGTACACTGCGCGCCCTGAGGGCCGCCCTATTTTGCAAAGCGGTGAAGTCTATAGGAATAGCGCTTCGCGCGCCATTCGCAATGATTTACTAGCCACGGAGCTAGTCAGTGCTATTCCGTGACTTTAACGACCATAAACTGCGGCGAGCCATCTCTGACCACACGGATAGGTATCGCCACGTTAGGCCGCATATTTGCGACAAAAGTCTCAAATTGTTCAACCGAATTTATCCAGTTACTGTCCCATGTGGTAATCACGTCACCGGCCTTCAGGCCTGCCTCTTGGCCCGCACCATCAAAAACCTGAGATACCACAACGCCTTTGGATGCGCCGAGCTTTTCCGCCATCGCTTCATCTAGGTTCTGAACTTCTACACCTATTTTGTTTCCACGCGGCGTCGGCGCACTCTGAAACACAGCACTTTGTTCGAGCTCACCAATCTTGATGCTCAACGTCTGTTGATCACCATCTCTAACGATAACGACGTCCGCGAGCGCATCAACATCAGTCATTCCCACCACGTGCGGCAATTCAGAGGAAAGGTCGATCGCCTTACCCGCGAATTCCAAGATGATGTCACCTTCCTTTAGCCCACCTTTTTCCGCAGGACTCCCATCGAAAACTTGGGTGATAAGTGCACCTGCAGCTCTGTCGAGCTTGAATGACTCGGCCAGGTCCCTATCAACTCTCTGTATCTGAACACCCAACCATCCGCGGGACACTGTGCCCTTTTCTCTGATCTGTTTTACAACATTCATGGCCACGCTAACCGGAATAGAGAAAGACAACCCCATGAATCCACCGGAACGCGTGAATATCTGGGAGTTGATGCCAACCACCTTTCCGCTCAGGTTAAACAGCGGTCCACCGGAATTTCCAGGATTAATGGCAACGTCGGTCTGGATGAAAGGTACATAATTTGAGCCGGTGTCTCCTGGCAGGCTTCTGCCTTTTGCGCTGACGATCCCAGCTGTCACTGAGTGCTCGAACCCAAAAGGAGAGCCAATCGCGACGACCCATTCACCGACCTCGAGTTCATCGGAATTGCCAAATTCGACTGTGGGCAGATCGGATGCTTCGATTTTTAACAGCGCAAGATCCGAAAATTTGTCAGCGCCGACAAGGGTTGCCTCACGCTCCCGTCGATCGCTGAGCGCGACAATAATTTCATCTGCATTTTCAACCACATGATTATTGGTGAGAATGTATCCATCCTGAGAAATGATAAACCCCGACCCTGCTGCAGGTGTCGGCGTATTACGCCGAGGTTGATTAAACCTGCGAGGCTGATCACCAAAATATCGGCGGAAAAACTCAGGCATCTGCTCATCGCCGTACTGGTGGAACTGATTGTCGGGGGCAGACTTTGTCACGGTAATATTGACAACAGCTGGCGATGCCTCTTTTACTAGATCAACAAACTCCGGCAGTTTCGCCTGCACGCTGCCGTTTAAAATCAGGCCACAAAATATTACTAGCCACTTATTGAACATTCTCTTCATCATCTTAAAAAACCTTCTCAGGGAAACGCTTAAACGGGTTTAACACTTAGTGCACTGTAGCTGGCACGTTTGCAGGCAAATACACCGGCAACAAATCCAACCACAGCGCCAATCACAACGACTGGGTCAGAGGGATCTATCCATGCTGCCAAACAACTGCCCAGTACAAATCCAGCCATTGGCAACATCAACGAATTTAGCAACAAATCAAGCTGCTCCCGCAAAGACATCCTTACTTCCATCGCGGCTCCAGCGGTAAGCTCAGACGATGATTCAACAATATCGGGAGGTAAGTTAAGTTTCATCGACGCCTTACAGCCTGAACTGCAAGCACCGCAGGCAGATCGCTCGACGCTCAAACTTAACGTTCGGGAAGAAGTCTCAGTGACGATAGCGGGGTAGGTCAGACTCATGGGAAACTCAAAACACGCGGTAAATCATGCAAAATACTACAGCTCAATATATAACGGGTTCGACAGATTCCGCTATCTTTTTCGCGGTTTCTACAGGCACTTCACCTACTACGGTGACCTGCTTGTTAGACCCTTTCAATCGCCTTGAGATCAATACAGTTCCGCCTTGACGCGCCACAACCATTTGACCATCTGCAGACATCGCAGCACGTTCGACAATAATTGAAATTGCCGCCACACCGTCTGAGTAAGAAACTCTGTCCCGAGCCGGTCGAATCACCTGTTGGAAACCGCTTGGCAGCCAGGATGCTTTCCACGCCGGTTTTGTAAACCTCTCCTCTTTTGCGACCTCGAGCGTTGGCTGCGCTAAAGGATGGGTGACGATTTCGCCCTGCATCGTACTCGCCAGTTTCGCGTCAGCAATTTGCTCGCCGATTGTCACCCGGGCAAAACGAAACACTTCAAGTGGACGCCCTCTGTGAACGAGATGGGACTGCAGCAATAACCCGGTCGCCTCGTCAAGCCAAAGCTTGTAGCCCACCCGGTCGTTGTATGTGGGGCTAACGCCGATCACCACCGTTGGTCTGCCGACAAATCGTTCCCGACCGAGCATTTTAAATCGATAAAACTGGGGCGAACTCGCCAAACTACGACTGAAAGCTTTGCTAAAAGGTTTAGGCGTGAATTCATGATCAAAAAGCACATGCTCAGAATCAATGTGCTGGCAGGTCGACTCGTCATCAACCGTCAGAATCTCTTTCTGTTCGCCATTAAGATAATAAAGGCGACTTAATTCCTGTCCCTCACTGTAGCGATGAACGATTTCTACTGTACTGAACTGTGCATCTCGAGAATAAGTAAAGGTACCCTCGTAATTCTCTTCTGATAACGCCCGATCCATTTTCCTTAGCCAGGATGCAGGATCATCGGCTTTAAGTTTTAACGCAGCGTCTGCATAGGCTGCTGAAGCACTGGCAACGAGTACGGCTGTAAAACCAAGTTGTTGAAAAAACCTGAACATCAACATTCAACCATCTATTCTTTGGTACCTTTAAAGTTGACAGTGCGGCGATTAGGATTTGTTCTTGTCATACGATCATGCAATTGCAAATATGCCCGCATTTGTCGTCTTTGCTCTTCGTTAAGTTCTTTAAGTTCTGAATCATCAACCAGCATTCCGTCTTCTCCGCTGGACAATAATTGTTGTTCCAGCGCGTTCAACTCAGCGGGCCCTCTTGGAATTGCATTTTTTTCAGCTTCTACGATTGCTCTGTTGGTTGACACAGTTTGCACTGAAACAGGCGTCTGGTCTGCAGGTGCATCTATCGTTGCAATCGCATCTTGGCCTTCTGTTGCTTGCTTTAGCGGTGAGAAACCGACGAATATCGCGACGACCAGAGAGGCCGCGATTGCCAAACCAGCTGCGGGTGCCTTGTATTTAGCCATCACCGTTCGGGAGTTTGACCCGCTCCCTGCCAAGGACGAAACACCTTCTAGTTGGTGTGTATCTTCAGCTTCTATCGCCTCACTGATTCGCAACCTGAGCGCCAAATGTTCGCTCGCAACCATTTGAGTGTTTTCACCCGTCTTTGAACCTACAGGTCCAATTACCGTGCGAATTTCTTGATATCTCGCCCAGCTCTGATGCAAATCTTCAGCCTCGGGTGACACGGCTCCCGCCTCCCCCTGTATTGACTTAACATGGCGGAGTAACTTGTGAACTTCAATTTCACTCGCTTCGCCATCAATCAATGCTGAAAGTGACTCTTTTTTGTTGTCTGTCAAAATTAATTTCTCAATTTACGCAAATTTTTCCGGCTCGAAGGACACCCTTTCGTATCGCCGTCTGTTGGATGCTGTAAGGCTAGCTTTATCTCGACCCGCCAATGGCATCTATTTTCTTTTCTATCGATTCTCTAGCTCTGAATATCCGTGACCTTACGGTACCAACCGGACATTCCATAATATCAGCAATCTCTTCGTAACTAAGACCTTCAAACTCCCTCAAAGTTACAGCAACTTTCAATTCTTCTGGTAAATCATCTATCGCCTTGTAAACCACCGCTTCCAGCTGATCACTCACCATTTGGTTTTCAGGAGTTTGAATATCACTCAAAATGCCAGAGCTGTCCTGAAATTCGCCCTCGTCTATATCTATGTCTGTATCTGGCGGCCGTCTGGACCGTGAAACCAGGTGATTCTTGGCGGTATTGATCGCTATTCTGTAAAGCCAAGTATAAAAGGCGCTGTCGCCGCGAAACCTGGGTAACGCCCGGTATGCTTTGATGAATGCCTCTTGGGTGACATCCTGCACCTCATCCTGATTTCGCAGGTATCGACTGACCAACCCGACTATTTTGTGCTGGTACTTCAACACTAAAATATCAAAGGCTGTCTTATCTCCACGCTGAACACGTTCAACTAGCTGCCTATCTGTTTCTTTCTGCGGACCCACTTCCACTCCCGTTATCGTTTAAAACGGAAGAAGGAATAACGCACAATACGCTGCAACGAACAATGCGTAGATTGTGGCATTGGACGTTTGCCGGACTGCTTCATGCCTAAATAGACAGCGATTATTTTGATAAGTTCGGTTTTGCAGTAAGGATATAGAAACATTTTTGTTATTTTTCATACAAGTTGCCGAATCATACCAGTATCCAACCTTCCGGTATGCTAGCCTCTGCATCTAAATTTGGTCACAACATCGCGTATCCAACATCACCACAGCCCCTGAGACTTGGACTTTGAGTAGTAAATCCCATCAACATGACGTACTGATTATCGGCAGCGGCGCGGCTGGTATGACCCTCGCGCTTCATCTAAACCCTAGCCTCAGCATCGCGATGTTATCCAAGGATCACATCACAGAGGGATCTACGTACTACGCTCAGGGCGGTGTTGCTGCGGTGTTGGACGAATACGACAGCGTCGAATCGCATATCGAGGATACGCTGAACGCCGGCGGCGGGCTCTGTCATCCTGATGTGGTGAGATACACCGTCGAAAACAGCGCTAGAGTCATATCCTGGCTAGTTGACCTGGGTGTTAAATTTGACACTCAGACCGATGCAGACGGTCATGAGGAATTTCACTTGACCCGAGAGGGTGGCCACAGTCATCGTCGAGTCATCCATGCTGCAGACGCCACAGGTAAGGAAATAGCGACAACCCTGCAAGAACAGGTCTCCGAAAGAGGCAATATTGATGTCTTTGAGGGTTTTTCAGCCGTCGATCTGATTACTCGCGACAGGTTAGGTCATCCAGGTACAGATACCGTTGGTGCCTACGTGCTGAATACTAAAACACAAGAAGTTGAGCTGTTCAGGGCGAGCATTGTGGTTATTGCAACGGGCGGCGCGAGTAAAGTGTATCTATACACGAGTAACCCAGATACAGCCTCGGGCGATGGCATCGCAATGGCGTGGCGAGCAGGTTGCCGTATCGGAAATATGGAATTCAACCAATTTCACCCAACCTGCCTTTACCACCCCGAGGCACGGTCTTTTTTAATATCCGAGGCACTAAGAGGCGAAGGGGCAAAACTCATTCTCCCTGACGGCTCCGAGTTCATGCATAAATTTGACAGCCGGAAGGAACTTGCGCCGAGGGATATTGTTGCGCGCGCCATCGATCATGAAATGAAACGCCTTGGTTGTGACTGCATTTATTTGGATATTCGCCACAAGGGCGAATTATTTATTAAAGAGCACTTTCCGACAATTTATACCCGCTGCCTCGAGCTAGGTATCGACATCACACGAGAGCCCATACCCATCGTGCCCGCTGCTCACTACTCCTGCGGCGGCATCGTGACAAGCATCTCGGGGCAGACAGATATTCCAAACCTCTATGCTATCGGAGAATCCAGTTTCACCGGTCTTCACGGCGCTAATCGTATGGCTAGCAACTCGCTGCTGGAGTGCATGGTTTTCGCTATGGCAGCCGCAGAGCAGATTAATCAAGCCCGCCCCCGAATACAGGATGACCTTTTAGTCCCCACTTGGGACGAATCTCAAGTCACCAATTCCGATGAAGACGTCATCATCTCGCACAACTGGGATGAATTGAGACGCTTCATGTGGGACTACGTAGGCATCGTAAGAACAGACAAGCGATTGCAGCGAGCACGGAGACGCGTTCGCCTGCTACATCAGGAGGTTGCCGAGTACTACAGCAACTACAAAGTTTCAAACGACTTACTGGAACTTAGAAATCTGATCACGATCGCCGACCTGATTATTCAGTCAGCGATTCGACGTAAAGAAAGCCGTGGCCTGCACTACACACTTGATTATCCAGAGGCGTTAGCAGACCCAGTTGATACAATATTGGTGCCTCCGACTTTCGGTTAAACCTTATCCAAGTAGTCCATCTTCAAGTTAAGATAAGCGCGTAGGTGACGAAAATCCTTTGATGGCAAGCTGCCGGCGAATACCGGTATAGAGATCTTATCCGTCATGCCAGTGCGGAAATTCAGAACAACCAGCCAACTCAGTACAACCGCACTTTCAACGCGCGCAAAACGACGGACGGTTTTGTTCTGATACCTTACCGACCACATACCGTGCTGACACTCAAAAGCCGCGATCGCGTTTTTTGAGACTCGGAGCCCGTGCGTGCGTATTTCATCGAACAAACTGATTGAAAAGGCCAGGATAACAAAGAGCGTTAACCAGAATTCGAGCTTTAACCAAAACACGATGTAGGCGACGATCAGATATAGCGTTGCCAAAAGCGCGCAGTAAAACCGAGAGCCATGCAGCTGGATAGACAATCTACCGGTGTTTAGTGGGCTTTGCATTCCTTTCTAGTTTTCTCTTAGATTCGGGCCTCTTAGGGCTGCACGCGTTTAAGGATGAACTCAACCAGCGCGGCCATTTGCTTATTTTCGGGTACCGCTTTTCTGCTGAACCACATTAAAAGATCGGGATCATCTTCTTCCAACATATCAACAAAGGTTTGCTGCTGATCCGGCTCCAGTTCATGAAACATCTCATCGAAAAAAGGCAGCAGAAGCAAATCAAGCTCCAACAGGCCACGTCGACTGCGCCATCTCAATCTGTTTAATTCTCCAGTCTTGTCCATGCTTTTGGCCCTTATTTTTAAACCTGATTATTGCGTTGTCTTCGCGATACCGCGAATTTCATCTATTATACGTTCGGAACGTAAAAATATAACGCTTCACCAAAACAAATAGTAAACTTATCCAACAACTAAAGACTAAGTGATATTGCCCTCACTGAATGTAGGCGTTTTCAATGAATCATGTAATACATCTGCCTGAATACGGATTTTTAGGCATCTCAGGTAAAGATGCCCAAAAGTTTTTTCAGGGCTACACCACCTGTGAGCTCAATAATTTGAGCAGCACTCACTCTGCTATCGGCGCAACCTGTAATTTAAAAGGCAGAATGCTCGCCAGCTATCGCGTTATCTCGACCGATGATGGTTTGTTGATGCGAATGGATCGATCCCTGGTAGCGCCAATGATTGAGTTTTTGAAAAAATATATTGTATTCTCGAAGGCCTCACTTTCTGACCTGTCAGATGTCTACAGTTGCTACGGGCAAATTACCGAACAAAGCGACGCAGCTGAGTCAATTAACACGATAAGCCCCTGCCCCACTGATGAAAATCAGTGGTTAACGACAACGTTGGGACCGATCGTCTGCGTTGAGTCCCCAAGCAAAAGTGCCAATGGCAGCGTGGAAGCCGACGCACAAATTCAGCGTTGCGAGCTCTGGCTCGATGCCAGGTCAGAGCAAAACTCACCAATTCCAAATGCCGATACAGACCTATGGCATCAAGCTGAAATCAAACAGGGGCTCGCTTGGGTGACCACTGAAACATCCGAGGAATTCATCCCCCAGATGTTTGACTACGATAAGATCGGCGCGATCAACTTTGAAAAAGGTTGTTACCTTGGCCAAGAAATCGTCGCGCGGATGCAGTACCGCGGCGCGGTTAAACGAAGGCTACATTCCGGAAGCACAACTTCTCGACAAGCGACGGGTTCGCCTCTCCTTGATGCACAGGGCCGCAACACGGGCATGATTGTGGCATCGTCATCGACCGACTTTTTGGCCGTCGTTCAGATCCAGATGACCAACCAACCAGAGGGTGAAGATCAACCGGATGAGGATCACTCGCCGTTGGAAGCTAATTTACAGCTAACAAACGGCGATCGTGTCAAAGTCAAACAGCTTCGGCATTGAGGCTGTCGCTCACTTTAATAAAAGACTTCAATGCTGGCGTGTACCCCAATAGCGCTTGGGTGATTATTTGCCGACCATAGAAACCTCGCAGTCACGTTTTCTGCCTTGCGCTATCCGCCTACTGATTAATATTAGTCATCAATTACTCACCGACCAATCGATCGCTGCTTCGCCCTTTTGTTCTAAGTACTGATTGCATTGAGAAAAATGTTCACACCCCATGAACCCCCGATGAGCAGACAACGGGGAGGGATGAGGAGCAGTCAGTACAAGATGTTTCGAGCGATCGATCACCGCACCCTTTTTCTGCGCATAGCTTCCCCACAACATAAAAACACAATGCTCTGTCTCGGCAGAAAGCACTTCGATTATCTTGTCTGTGAAGATTTCCCAACCTTGGCCCTGATGAGATGCAGCGTTCGATCTTTCAACCGTTAACACACTGTTAAGTAACAACACGCCTTGGCTCGCCCAATGATCAAGGCAACCGATTGCAAATTTGTCTGCGGGTAAGCCAAGATCCGACTGGATTTCCTTGTAAATATTTTGCAGCGATGGTGGAATTCTGACGTCAGCATTGACAGAAAAACAAAGGCCGTGCGCCTGGCCATCACCGTGATAAGGATCCTGACCCAATATCACCACCTTCACTGCTTCAAAGGCTGTCGCGTTCAGCGCATTAAAATATTGGTGACCCTTTGGGAAAATCACCTTGCCCTTGCGCTTTTCAGACAACAGAAATGCTTTCAACGACTGCATGTAAGGTTTATCGAACTCTGCGGACAGACGTCGCTGCCAGCTTGCCGCAAGTTGGCCTTCTTTTGTATTTAATGTATCTTGACCATTCATCGTGTCTGCACAACCTGTTTATGATGAGTCTGAACCGAGACCACAGTATAATCTGCTGCTTTGCACCAACACCACACCGACAATGAACCAGCAATCAATTTTTCGAGGCAGCACCGATGCCCAGGTATCCATTCGTTGTTACCCAACTGTTTTATCTCGCTCTCATGATTGGTACTTCAGCGACTGCCCTTGCGATGCCAGAAACCAGTTTTAATAGTCTGCCGCTGACCGTCGAAGAAGCCCGGATCAGCAAGCTACGAGAACTTCACCCCGAGGTGATTAATCGTTACTCGGACATTGTGAAACACACAAAATCTGCTATTGATCAGGCCGGCAATTACGACGCCATGCGTCAAATAACCAACCTAGCGGGGAAAAATCTTTGGGAGGCTGCCAAGCGCACCGTTGCAGAGGAAGAAATCTTCGACGACAGAAGTCTATATTGGTCAAGGCTGTCACTCACCGCCTACCTGCGCGCAAATCAATTTGCAGTAACATTAAACTCTTCTCAAAGAATCAGTTTAATTGAAACGCTGGAAAACAGCTCTCGAGGAAGAGAAAGTATCGCATTCACCGATGGCCCGGCAAAAAAAATTCTGGTCACAGGTTTTGACCCATTTCTACTCGACAAGCACATTGATCAAAGTAACCCGTCCGGGATTGTTGCATTAAAACTTGACGGTCAGATCTTAACCCGCAAGCAAACAAGCGCAGAGATACAAACCGTCGTTTTTCCCGTCAGATTTGAAGACTTTGATGCAGGCGAAGTCGAAAAACTTATCGAGCCACTGCTGAAAACCGGTCAAGTCGACATGATTGTGACCGTTTCAATGGGGCGCACCGATTTTGACCTTGAGCATTTTCCAGGCAGGAGGAGAAGTAGTCGTTCGCCGGACAATCTTAACGTCGACTCAGGCGGCAACGACACAGAACCTAAGATACCTCTATTGAACGGCGCGGCCATAGAGGGGCCGGAGTTTATCGAATTCAGCCTGCCCTACCGCGCCATGCAGCAAGTAATGATCGACGCGAAACAAGGTATTGGCGAACGACAGGGCAAGATGCCATACCCCTATCTCATCAACGACAATCGCACAGTCACCACTCTTGATGGGAAAATCGAGGCACGCACGCTGGATGAGCTAAAAAACGCCACTGCCGTTCAGGGCAGCGGTGGCGGTTATCTTTCAAACGAGATTTCATACCGCAGCGTTCGCCTCGCACATCAGTACGAACCCCTCATACCGATAGGACACATTCACACACCGCGAATTGAGCGGCATGATGCGGAAAGACTAAAAATCATCTCGGATCAGGTCACCGAAATGATACGGTACGCCACCATTGAAATCTAACGGCAACAAATTTGGACCTGGGTTGATCGTTACCGCGGCTTTCGTCGGTCCGGGCACGGTAACTACAGCCAGCCTAGCGGGGGCAAATTTTGGTTTCGCACTTCTCTGGGCGCTGGTTTTTTCTGTGCTCACCACTATTTTATTGCAAAACATGTCTGCCAAACTGGGGATCGCGTCAAAGTCAGGGATTGCAGAGGCCATTCGTGCCAGCATCTCGAATCCTGCGGCCAAATTTATCGCCATTACGCTCATTGTGTCGGCCATCGGCATCGGCAACGCTGCCTATCAAGGGGGCAATATTCTGGGTGCTGCGGTTGCAGCCTCGATGGTGCTCGATTTCCCAACGACTACGCTTGCACTTTTCATCGCGCTGGTTGCGTTCTTTCTATTGATATCGGCGCAATACCAACTGATTGAAAAAGCACTGATTACGCTTGTTTTGGCGATGAGTGCAGTTTTTATCGCCTCGATCATCGTGTATCCGCCAAATATTCAAACACTGATCAGTGGATTGCTGCCCTCTGACCTTTCCTCCTCGAGTTCACTCATGGCCATCGCCCTCATTGGTACCACCGTTGTGCCCTATAATCTTTTCCTGCACGCAAAGTCAGCGGCGGAGAAATGGTCAGATGCGGATATTGACCGGGCCATGCGCGAAGCAAAATGGGATACGGGTTTATCAATCGGCCTTGGTGGCCTCGTGACGCTTGCTATCATGAGCACAGCCATGTCGGCTTTTTTTAACACCCAGGTTGCGATCAACCCGGCAACCATCGGAGAACAACTTGAACCCTTGCTTGGCGCAAATGCAAAATACTTTTTTGCCTGCGGGCTTATGGCGGCGGGACTCACCAGTGCTATCACAGCGCCTCTGGCTGCCGCCTATGCCGTCACGGGAGCAATGGGATGGAGTACCAGACTTGACTCGCTCAAGTTTCGCCTCTGTTGGCTCGTTGTATTATTAGCCGGGACTTTGGTCGCTTACTCCGGCGCAAAGCCGTTGGCTGCGATACTCTTCGCCCAAGCTGCAAACGGCCTAATACTGCCTTTTATCGCGATCTCGCTTCTTTGGGTAATGAACAATGAGGCTATCATGGGTCAGCACAAAAACAGGCCGCTAGAAAATATACTCGCAATACTTGCTGTTTTGGTCACCCTGTCGCTTGGCGGCTACAAGCTTTACACACTTTTCACATAGATTTATCGGCGCCTGTTTGCGCGCGCTACTTCCTATTTCCTTGGGCGCATATGAGGGAATAACACAACGTCGCGAATTGAAGCAGAATCGGTCAAAAGCATCACCAACCGATCGATACCTATTCCTTCTCCGGCAGTTGGAGGCAAACCATATTCCAGCGCCGTGACATAATCAGCGTCATAGTGCATCGCTTCATCATCCCCCGCATCTTTTGCCGCCACCTGCATTCGAAAACGCTCCGCTTGATCTTCTGCATCGTTCAGCTCGGAAAAGCCGTTAGCTATTTCCTGCCCCATGCAAAACAACTCAAACCGGTCGGTAATGTCCGGATCGTCGTCATTACGTCGGGCCAGAGGTGAAACCTCCGTTGGGTGTTGGGTGATAAACAGCGGCTGAGTTATTTTATCTTCGACAGTCGCCTCGAATATTTCCATTACTAGCTTACCCAGTCCCCAATTGTCATCTGCTTCAACCCCCACTTTTTTGGCAAGCGCTTTTGCCGAGGCCATGTCCGTTAATTGTTCCGGCGAGATAGACGGATTGTATGCCAGCACAGCTTCTGCCATCGTCATTCTGCCAAACGCTGCCCCGAAATCTATTTCAGTATTTTGGTATTTAAAAGACGCTGAGCCGTTAGCAGCGATCGCTGTTTTTCGAAACAGCTCTTCAGTCAAATCCATCAAATCATTAAAGTCAGCGTAGGCCCAATAAAACTCCAGCATGGTAAATTCAGGACTATGTTTGGTCGACATACCTTCATTTCGAAAGTTTCTGTTAATCTCAAAAACCCGCTCGAAACCACCCACCACGAGCCGTTTTAAATTCAACTCGGGCGCTACACGCAAAAACATATCGGTATCAAGCGCGTTGTAATGCGTGATGAAAGGCGCCGCGGTCGCGCCGCCCGGTGTCGATTGCATCATTGGCGTTTCGACTTCCATGAACTCGTGCGCGTTAAAATAGTCACGAATTGTGCTAACGATCTTTGTCCGTTTTTGAAAGACCTCGCGCGTCTCGTCGTTCACCATCAGATCAAGGTAGCGTTGACGATACCTCGTTTCCGTATCAGTGAGACCAGCATGCTTTTCAGGCAGCGGGCGCAACGATTTTGTCAAGAGTCTCAGCGCCGTCGCGTGCACCGACAGCTCACCTTTATTGGTTTTCATCATGTAGCCGGATATTCCAACAATATCGCCGATGTCCCAGCTATTAAAGTCTGCATAAACTTCATCACCTACATCGTTTTGACGAATGTAGGCTTGAATTTTGCCTGTTCTATCTTGCAACGTCACAAAGCTGGCTTTACCCATTGCCCTTCGCAGCATGATTCGACCCGCGATGACAGTTTCAAACTTTTCTTCAGCCAATCCTTCTTTGGTATTTTCTCCGTGCTGATCGTGCAACTCGATAGCGGTGTGTTTGCGTCGAAAATCATTCGGAAAGGCATTACCCTGCTGCCTGAGGGTGGCCAGTTTTGCTTTACGCTGAGCAACAATGTCGCCCTCTTCCAGAACCTGATTTTCGTCGGTCATTTGCTTCTCTTCAGTTACCAGTTGTTAGTGATCGCATTACGCCTAAAGCCCTTGCTTTAAACTTGCCTCGATAAATTGATCGAGATCCCCGTCTAGCACGGCCTGCGTATTGGATGTTTCTACATTTGTTCTCAGGTCTTTGATTCTCGCAGAATCCAGCACGTAAGAGCGAATTTGGCTGCCCCAGCTGATGTCAGACTTGTTTGCCTCTACCTCATCCATCTCCGATCGTCGCTTCTGATCTTCTAGCTCGTAGAGCTTCGCTTTCAGCTGCTTGAGCGCCTGATCTTTATTTTTGTGCTGAGACCGCTGGTTTTGGCATTGAACGACAACGCCAGTGGGAATATGCGTCAACCGAATCGCCGAATCAGTTTTGTTCACGTGTTGTCCGCCCGCTCCGCTGGCGCGATAAGTGTCGACCCGAACTTCGGACATATCAAGGTCTATCTCAATATCATCATCAAGCTCCGGTGAGGCGAAAACTGAGGCAAAAGAAGTGTGTCTACGACTGCCTGAGTCAAAGGGGGACTTTCTAACCAGGCGATGAACACCCGTTTCCGTACGCAACCAACCAAAGGCGTATTCGCCCTGAAAATGAACCGTAGCGCCTTTTATACCCGCAACATCCCCGTCAGAAATCTCTACAACCTCGGTTTTGAAACCTTTTGCTTCACCCCAACGCAGGTACATGCGCAAGAGCATATCAGCCCAGTCCTGAGCCTCCGTGCCTCCGGAACCTGATTGAATATCGACAAAGGCATTATTGGGATCCATCTCGCCGGAAAACATACGCCTGAATTCCAGTTTCTCAAGATGCTGGTCGAGACCCTCGAGGTCTGATTCTATTTCAGCAACCAGCGAATCGTCGTCTTCTTCTTTTGCAAGATCTAGCAGATCGGTTGCATCTGCGATACCTTCATCGAGTCGATTTATTGTATGAACCACTGCCTCTAGCGATGATCGTTCCTGGCCGAGCTTTTGAGCGTACTCTGGCTTTTCCCAGACACCGGCATCAGCAAGTTCAAGTTCTACTTCTGCGAGCTTTTCCTTGCGATTCTCATAGTCAAAGGTACCCCCTGAGAACTTCTGTTCTCTCTTCGAGGTCTTTGATGCGTAAAACTAGAGGATTTATTTCCACGGGCGAAAACTCACTGCAATGGATTGAACAGGGCGGTGTATCTTACGCCTGAATAAGACGGCGCATTGTAAACGAACGCGCTGTACCTGACCAGAAACTCACGCGCCGGATATCCGACGCCATTCTGCTTCCAGTTGCTCAATCATCGATGACTGGTCACCGTTATTATAGATAACGCTCGTCGCTCGTGAGATCCTTTCATCGTTACTCAGCTGAGCGTCGAGTCGGCTTTCAACCGCTGCGCGTTCTGCATTGTCTCGTGCCATAGAACGCACGATCGCAATCTCTCTATCAACAACCAGCACCCAGACTTCTTCACCTATATCTTCCCAACCGGCTTCAAACAACACTGCGGCTTCGAGCACAACAACACCGTCGGGGTTGATCGCTGCGCAATCGGCAATTTCCAGTTCCGCCAGTCTTCTGATTTCTGGCCATACAATATCCGTCAGCTTTGTCAGTTGTTCGGGTTTTCCAAACACTTTACCGCCTAACGCCCGGCGATCTATCTGTTGATCGTCGCCAACGACGTCCTCTCCAAATGTTTCAATAACCTGAAGATAAGCCTGAGTGCCTGGATCGTATGCCCGGTGCCCCAGCTTATCAGCGTCAATTATTGAGGCACCACGGGATTGAAGAAATTCACTCGCGGTGGTTTTCCCCGATGCCAACCCACCCGTCATACATATAATTTTCAAATTTTTGCTCCATCTTTTTCAGTAATCTGCCACAGCCAAGACGAAAAAGCGAAAACCATTTTGAACGCGGACGCCTTTCAGCGATGCGAAAACCTGAGTATTTCAAATAGCGCTGCAGCAAGACAAAACGCTCCAGTAATAGTAATGTCTCTCCTCGAATTCCGAGCAAAGGAGATGAGTTAATGAGTCAGGAGCGAATTGCGGCGATTGTCGGTATTCACGAATATCCACTGAGAGATGTCGGCGGACTGATGAGTCCGTTACAAATCAAGGCGGCGTGCGCAGCAAAGGCACTGGAAGATGCCGGGTTGAGCTGGGCTGATGTTGATGGTCTTTACGATGCAGGTGACGGCGGTGGCGCCATGAGCGGACTCAACATCGCAGAATATTTTGGATTAAAACCGAACGTGATCGATACGACTGCGGTTGGTGGCAGCTCGTATGAGTTTCACGCTGCGCACGCAAAGCGCGATATTGCCGCAGGCAAAGTTAAGGTTGCCCTGTTGACGTATGGCTCAACAGCACACAGCAATGCTCGAGCGATTGGTGTCGGCGGACAGGGTGGCGGGAACCACCATCCCGCAGACGTGATGGAGACCTTCGCGGGCGCCACTCTTATTTCGAATTACGCTATGGTTGCCCAACGGCATATGTTTGAATACGGCACCACAAGCGAGCAGTTGGCAGAAATATCGACGGCCACACGCTACCACGCGATGCGTAATCCTGATGCCGTGCAGGCCATGGAAGATCTTGAGTTTCTCGATATTCGTGAAACGACCATTGAGGACGTTGTTAATTCACGTATGATCGCAGACCCGCTTCACTTGCTTGAATGCTGCATGATTTCCGATGGTGGGGGCGCGGTCGTTATCGCTTCTGCAGAGGTGGCGAAAAATTGCAGGAACGCACCGGTTTGGATATTGGGTTCTGGTGAGGCAACAAAATATCCGGAAATTGGCGGTGATCTTACGACGAGCGCTGCCGTTCAGTCTGCACCGATCGCATTCGCAGATGCGGGTGTGACTCCTTCCGAAATTGATATCGCCATGATTTACGATTCATTTAGTATTACTGTATTGACGTTGCTGGAGGACCTCGGGTTTTGCAACAAAGGCGAGGGGGGACCGTGGGCTGAGGGAGGAAAACTCAGGTTCGATCGACCCGCAGATGGGCCCGCCCTCAACACTGACGGTGGCGGCCTGTCTTCAAATCATCCCGGCATGCGAGGCATATTTTTATTGATCGAGGCCGCGCGCCAATTACGCGGTGAGTCCAATGCTCAGGTAGACAACGCGCAACTTGCCGTCGCACACGGAAATGGCGGAATGCTTGGCAGTCGACACACCGCAGGTACCATCATTTTGGGGAGAGACTAAACATGAGCGAAGCAAAACGACCACTACCTTCTACAAAAGTGCATGACACCGAAGCTTTTTGGGCCGCAACGCGAGAAAAGGCATTCAAATATCAGCAATGCAAAGCCTGCCATACCGTCATCTTCTATCCCCGAAGCCACTGCACTGGTTGTACCGATGGTGAACTTGAGTGGAAACAGTCAAGTGGGAATGGAACAGTGTACTCATTCAGCATCGTACGTCAGAGCTATCACCCTTTTTTTAGGAATCAGGTGCCCTACGTTGTTGCCTGGATAGATATGGACGAAGGTCCGCGGATACTTTCAAACATCGTTGGCGTGAACGAATCCAAACAAGCGGTGACGATTGGTCAAAAGGTAACGCTTGAATGGGAAGAACACGACTCGCTGTCGATACCCTTGTTTGTCACGGTCGACTGAGCAGACGAGCCACAAAACAGGCGGATCGTCTGCATTTTGGCGAGTATTTCTACACGGGCAATTTGACTGAAGCTGTACCGAAAACTCGCGTTTCACCTTTTTCGTTAGTGACGGTAATGTCGACTTCTACAAGACCTTCGTCTTCATCGATATCCGTTACCACGCCATTGATTGCGTGAGGCTCGTCTGCGATAACCGGCGCGCGAAAAACAGTATCAATCTTCTTGATTTCGGCAGGTGGCGCCCATTGATGAATCATCGCAACCAAATAACCTTGGCTCAATATACCTGGCACCATTGCTCCAGCGAGCCCTTCTTTTCGTGCGGCTTCATGGTCACTGAAACGCGCACCACCCCAGCCAACCAATTCAGCAAAAGTGCCGACTGTTGCGAGTGATGTATCGGGCTCAAAGGTCGGTAGCTCAACGCCGAATTCGACATCGGATAACGTTGCTATACTCATTTGCTTTTCTCCCTCATCACAACCCGGCTGTCCGAGTTAGCCAGATGATTACCATCTTCGTCGTAGAACTCAATTCTGGATACCGCAAAAACCATGCGGCCTGAGCGACCTGTTTTGGTGTAGATGTCGTGAACGTGCGTTCGACCGATAAGTTTCTTTCCGGGACGCACAGGTTGAAGACACTCGACACCTTTGCCAGCATCCATCCCCAACCCCATTTTAGGAAAATCCTCAGGCAGAACACGCCGACCACTCAGACTGGCAACGAAGGTAGAAGAAGCCTGAAAATCAGGATGATTCTCGTCCAAAAATCGATCTGCGGTTTCACCGCACAACCGAGCATAAGTGATTGTCTTTTCTGCGCTTATCTCAAATTCTTTTTCGTCGAAATCCCGATTCAGAAATTTTTCGCGCAGATCCTCGATGTCTTTTTGTTCGACATTATCAGTCACGTCTAGTTCTCTCTATCAAATGTAAATACGTTTACTAACTCGCGAGCATTCAAATAATATGCTCGTTTGCATTAATTCTCTTTTATGCGTGCTCGACAGCGCGCCAATTTAAACGCTGGTTTTGCAGAGCATCGTAAGACTTAACCGTTTTTCCGGATCTAAATCGCCGTTTTCAGATTAACAGCTTCGAAATCGCCGGCTTTTAACGCCTCGATCAGGTCGCCGATCGAATCGATATTGCGGCTGAATTTCGTTGCACATCGACCAATATGGCTAACAATGTGCGAGTCACTACCCGCGATGCCACGGTAATTTAGTGCAGCGGCGTTATCAATTGCAATCTGATCTTCCTGATCACGGCTTCCGCCGTTGTGGATCTCGACGATTTCTACGCCTTCGGGCACACCCAACTCATCGGTGTGAGCAAACATGCCAACTTTTGGTCGACCCGGATGACATGGAACTGCCACCGCACCATGCTTCTTGCTCTCCCTCAAAACAACCGCCAACTCGAGATGGGTACTGGTAAAGTCGAAAGCTTTCTGAAGTTCAGGCGTCACGCCATAAACCAACACGTGTCCATATTCTGTTTCGACTTCGCTAGCTTTCAGTATACAAAGCCCAAATTTATCCGCTAAGGCTGAATAGTCTGACTCATCATCGAATTGTCTGTGCTCAGTCAATACGAAACCATCAAGCGGCAATTCTTTTGCTTTTATCCACTGGCAGTAGTTTTCTACTTTGGCGCGCCCGTCGTCTGATTTTATGGAATGCGTGTGGAGATCAAGTAGCAAGTGAACCTCTTTTGCGTAATTTGGTGATTATTAAGTCAGTCGGCAAAATTGCCACAAGGGTGCCGCAAGTGCAAGTAAACCGAACAAAACGCCCGTTTACAGCAAAGAGGCAAAACCAGTGAACTCGGCCAACTCCGGGTCATCTTGTGATGGGCAGAATTACATCGCGTATTTGAGCAAAAACCTGAAACAGCCCGAGACCAAGCCCTCAGCCACCGAGTCTGTTTGCGCCACCCACACCAACCACCGACGCCATCGATGTCCGTTCAACCTCCACACCATCATCACTGATTTGTATTAACAGATAATCATCTGAGTCCGGTATTTCTCATTACAAGGTTTCTGATGCCGGCCACCATCTCATTTTCAGGTTGTCCAGCGATTGCCCATAGCGTTCGCAGCATTCGGTGGGATATTTCTCAGCTCGCCACTTTGTTGTTTGGCTTTGGACGGCGCAATGCGAGACCTAGATGAAAAGAGCTTGATGCGACGCGCATTTTTACAGATTATGTCGCCTTGCTTAATGCGGTGTATTTATATTCTTGGGCAGCACCATTTGTCCGTTTGGAAAAACCAGCATTGACCCACGCGTTGTCGCGGGGCCACTGCAGGTCGTTGCAAAGGTGCGATCTGATGTGCTGTTGAACAAATGAAAACGACAACCGCATAACCCATTCACGGCTAACCTGAATCAAGGAAAAATACATGTCCACCTCCCCTCACTGGTATCGGTGGATTCTGTTAGCTGGCGTTTGGGCAATGTATTGTTCCTTTGGCTTAATTGTTACTAGCCTTGCTCCCCTAGTTGGTCTGATCGAATCAGATCTCGACATCAGTCACTCAGCGATGGGTAGTGTCATGGGTGCTTGGCAGCTCATGTTTATCGTTTCGGCTATTCCCTGCGGCATTTTATTAGACAAAATTGGTATCCGTTCTGCGCTCACACTTGGCGGGTTGATTATTGCTGCCTCAGCCTTAGCCCGGGGTTTCGCAGATAGCTATGTCATGCTGATGATCGCTGTCATGCTGTTCGGCGTCGGAGGTCCTATCATCTCTACCGGTGCGCCAAAGGTAGTGACACAACACTTTGACGGTCAGTCACGCGGGCTTGCTATGGGTATTTATATGACGGGCCCATCAATCGGCGGCGTCGTTTCCTTGACGTTAACTCACAGCGTACTGGTGCCATTTTTTGATGACTCATGGCGAGCTGTTATGTTTCTCTGGGCCGGTCTCGCCGCCGGCGTGAGCATCCTTTGGTGGCTAATCACGACCTACAACCCTATGCCCAAATCACCGGAAGATGTTGATCAAGCCGCTCTCGAGACGGCTTCGACGCCACTCAAGCAAACACAAATCATTATGAATTTACTTCGCCAACCGTCGGTCATCTTGGTTTTGCTAATGGGCGTCGGTGTCTTCATGTTCAATCATGGCTTAATGAACTGGTTACCCGCGCTACTCGAGGAAGGTGGGCTTTCCGAGGTGGATTCAGGGTACTGGGCAGCGATACCAACGGTAGTAGGCATTGCGGGCTCATTACTTATACCAAGGCTTGCAACACCGGAACGCCGATATCACATTTTGATTGCTCTTACACTTTGCGCAGCAGGCGCCAGCATATTATTGCAATTCTCAGCAGACCTGCCTCGGATAACCGGCCTTATCATGCAAGGGGTTGCTCGATCCAGCCTCATGACTGTGCTTATTCTTACGCTCTTAGAGTTACCCGCTGTGGGAGAAAAATACGCTGGCGTCGCGAGTGGCATCTTTTTTACTGCTGCGGAGGTGGGTGGCGTCATCGGGCCACTGAGTCTTGGAATACTTTATGACATGTCCGGAGGATTCAGCGCGGGGTTATACCTGCTCAGCAGTATCTCACTGCTAATCGCTATTTCTGCGCTGGCCCTTAAAAAAACGTCGACCACCGCTAGCAATATCTAGAACGAGTGCGGTTGCACGCTATCGTGCGCCACGACACCATCATCGGTTATCTGTAGAATCGACACAGTGCTGTTAGTTGAAGAAATGTCGAGTATGCCAATAGTGCCATGTCGGATTGACTGGTTTTTTGGCAGCGTCGGGGACCCAGGATTTACGCAAACCATTTCTCCCACCCGATGCAAACCCTCAAGGTGCGTATGACCGTAAACCAGCACATCCGGTTTTACCTCGCCAAAATGCCGCGTCACGTAGCCTTCAATAAAGTCGACAGGCTTTCGCGCTGGCGACGGAAATTTGTGAATCATGCCTATCGTTAAGCCGCCCAACTCGAGCACCCAACAGTCGCGCAGTCGTTCATCGACAATGCCGTGATCGCCATTGCCTCGGGCGACATAAGTCGGTGCGAGTTGGTTCAGTTCGTCTACAACATCCAATGTGTGAAGGTCACCAGCGTGAAGAATGACATCTGTCTCCCGAAACGCGTCATATGCCTGAGGCCACAGTGCCTCAATCGACCCTGGCATATGGGTGTCAGCGATTAGACCTATCCGCATGCTTCAACATCTACCGGTATACCCGTCATGAATGCCTGGTTGCTGAGTTTTTCGTAGCTGCCGGGACCTGTGGGCAACAGCGCGTTGGTATTAACCCCAGCATATTTGCGCGCAACGCTCATTCCCGTGTTTTGATGCCCCCAGCCGTGGGTCATCGCCACGGTGCCCGGCTTGAGTGAATCGTCAAGCACAACACTCGACATGACCTCACCATTATCGTTTTTAATTTTTACTTCAGAGCCATCACCCACATTACGTGCTCTAGCATCTTCAGGATGCATATATAGTGGATTCGCCAACTGCTTTTGACGTTTTAACGAACGCACATTATGGAACCAGCTATTTATCATATAGTTGGTTCGCCGAGAGATCATTTTGAGCTGCGAGTCAGTTTCGACTTCAAGCGCGAGAAAAATCTCTTCGCTCAAACCCAAAGCTTCGGCAAAAATCTCTGGGCAGCAATTCACCCTGCCACTCTCGGTCTGTATCCAGTCCTGATAAAAGCGTCCGGCTTTGGGTGAAGGCAAAACGGCTGTCTGGTGAGGCATGTCTTCCAGTTTCGAAGCGCTCAAATCGCTTTGTCGCAACATATGGTCGAGCCGGCCGAGCGGCGGCGGCACATCGAATTGAACGCTGGCGTCTTCTGCATTTTCTCCGAAACCTTGAGCCTGCTCGAGACGCGCGAGAATCCACCATTCAGGCTTTCGTTCAGCTTTCGGTGGCACAATAAAATCGGTGTACTGAACGAAAGGCTGTTGCTGCAGACCCAGACCGCAGATGTTTATATCCTTGCGCTCGTACATATCGGTCGCTGGCAACACATAATCAGCATAGGCTGCTGTTGCATTAGGGTAGATATCAATCACGAAGATGAACTCCAGCTGCTCGAATGCCTTTTGCATTTTCTCGCCGCCACCCATAGATAGTATCGGATTACCAGAGATCACCACCAAGGCCTTCACTGGATCCTCTTCAGCCAGAATCATATCAGCCATCAAATTACCCGGCAGTGAGCCCCTGATTTTTCTCATCTCGCCGAAAGCCGATTCGAAGAATGGATTATCGTTACGCGCTTTGCCGGCTTTCGCTGCTGGATAAAAACCTTGGGAGTAAATATTGCCGCCGGGCTTGTCAAGATTGCCGGTGACAAAGCTCAACATAAACAACAACCAGTATGCGATTGTTCCTTGCCGGCCCATATTAACCCCGGTAGACATGTATACCGCCGCTCGGTCCGCATCGGCAAAATCTTCTGCCAGCTGTCTTATATCTTCAGCGGAAATGCCCACCACACTCGCGACCCTATCGGGCGAATAGTTGGCAATAAACGCCCTTAACTCATCAATGCGTTCACCATGCTGGTGAATAATTTCCGCATTAAACCTACCCGTTGCATCAAGCTCATGCAGTAACGCAGCCATTAAATAAACATCCGTGTCAGCCTTCACTTGAACAACCTCGCCGATCCCCTTGACTGACTCATTGACGCGCGGGTCAACAAATTTTATTTTTGCGCCCCTTTTGTTCGCCTCTCTTAACGCTTTCATTGGATCTGCAATCGACAGAAAACTCATATGCGAGATTCTCGGGTTCGAGCCAAAAATCAACAGGAAGTCGGTGTTTTCAATGTCCGGGATAGGATGGATAGTGCTGGAGCCGAACATTGCTTCGCTACCCGCAAACTTGTTGGTGCAATCTTGAGTACCTGAACTGAAGTTTCTTCGGATTTCATTTTTAATTAAGAAAGACCCGATCGCCGGACCTGCCATTGAATTAAAAGCCAACGGATTGCCTGTGTAAGATGCAATTGAATTAGCGCCGTACTTTTCCCTGACGCTTGCCAATCCTTCTGCAATACCAGCAGCTGCCTCATCCCAGCTCACGCGTTCAAAACTATTGCCCACTTTTTTCATCGGGTAATTGTTGCGATCAGGATCCTGATGAATTTCGAGTGTAGCCAAACCCTTGTGGCAGGCGAATCCTTTAGTCACTGGGTGATCGCGATCAGGAAGAAGTGAAATGATTTCGTCATTTTCCACCTCGGCTATCAATGCGCAGGAGGGCTCGCACACTCTGCAGAAGGTGTTGTGTTTGCTGGACATGGCTTAATCCTTTCGTTTTTCTACCTATAGAACCTCACAGCATATCAATTAGGTCGGCAAATTCAATTTTCGATGAACGACGCCGATGATCACAGCAACGCGAAGTAGACAGCAACAGACTAAGAACGATTTGGTCAACGATATGCGGGCGAAAAAATGTGGATATCATGTATGCTGTCGTCCATCAAAACAAACAAGTCAGTAACTAGGGAGATCACCTTGAAACTCATCAGCGACGAAATCCTCATCGATACAGGTCAGGAAAAACCGGCTAACGAGGCCATTTACCCATCATACTTGGACTACCGCTTCTGGGATCCCGCAGCTTGGACGAACGGACATCCTTTCGCGCTTTACGACAAAATGCGTGAAAACGCACCGGTGATGTGGTCACCCGCGGAAAAAGGCATCTCTGGATTTTGGTCTGTTACTAAGTACAACGACATCA
>CBFHOH010000016.1:103225-109088 GCA_965657335.1 Candidatus Azotimanducaceae bacterium | reverse complement strand
CGTGCCGGGCTAACCAATATCGAACTATCGTTGTCTCCCCTTTTTCTGACGCGTAGCGTTTAGTAACAGGACAATTTGCATAGGGATCACACAATGAAACACATTTCATTTCTGTTACTAATTTTGGCCATTGGTGGGTTCAATACAGCCAACGCGGATCATCACGGCGAAAGCACGACGGGACAAATGGTCACAATGAATCTTTGTAAGCTCAACGAGGATCACACCGCTGCCGACGTGATAGATTTTCAAAAGCGTTGGCTCAAATGGGCAAAGAGCAGAGACATCAGCCTGTTTAACGAAATACTTAGTCCTTTGATAACCCGCACGCCGCTGAGTGAATCGAGCTTGGATTTTATCGAATTGACGGTCACCGACTATGCCCACGGCGGACGTATGTGGGCAGATTGGACGGGCACGGAAAAAGGTAAAGCGTTTGCTCAGCAATGGGGTGAAATAGCTTCGTGCGCCCCTCGTATTCAGCATCTGGTAACAAAGTACCAAGACACGTCGGCGTTAGAAAACGACACAGATCGGATTGTGACTTTTACGCGCTGTGCTATTCGTGACGGTGTTAGCGGAGACGATCTGCGCGCGGTGCATCAGCGCGGCATTGACCGGCGCGATGATTCTGCAACTAACCTTTACTGGGGGGTCATGCTGCCTCGCGCCGGTGGCGAGGATGGCAGGAATGTGTTCAGGCATGCCAACATCTATCCTGATATGCAAGCCTACACGGCAAGTGTGGCGGCTAGGTCTCAGCGGCAAGCGCGCATTACAGACTACAATCGGCGGTATGCAAGTTGCAGATTGCCTTCCGTATGGTCAAGTAAAGTGCTGAGTATGCAAGAAAACTAGCGGCCACTAGCGCCGTGAATTGATGGTCGCGCAGTGCGCGGTCATCCCGGTAACGCGCGCGCGAACAATTTAGGAGATTCTTATGAAATATTTATTTACTGTTATCGTTAGCCTTTTGATCGCCGCGAGCGCATTAGCCCGCGAGTCAGCCCCGCCGGGGCGGGCCGTATTAGATATAATTCCTTTCGCGCTGAAAGAGGGCAAGGATATTTCTGACTTTATGGCGTTGCGTGAATCGTTTGCGTCTACGATTGAAAAAACCGGGGGAACTTATTACGCGTCGGTACTTACGCCGTTATTCGTCGACCGGTCAGCCACGGGTATTGCGCCTGAGTTTGATGCAATTTGGCTAGGCGCCGCGCCATCACCAACCGATTTCGCTAAGGCGCATGCAGATTACCTTAAGATAGGGGGTGAGACGGAAGCAGTATTCGCCCACGTTCGCACCAACTTACAGCGGATGATGATGGCTACTGAAATGATTCATCTCCGTGAAATGAGTGCTGACGATACCAATGTGATGATGCTAAGCACCTGCTCGCCGGTAGGCGACGCAGACATGCAAACTATAAGTGCGGAGCTACGTACGATAAGCAAGGCTATGGCAGATAAGGGCGCTCTGGGCTCTACCTTCTTGTGGCACAGTGGCCTCGGCATTCCTAGTGGTTTGGAAGGCAAATATATCTACGCGCGACGCTTTCGCAGTTTCGCCGCATGGGGCACGTCTATGAACCTTTACAGGTCGGGTGAGTTCAGCGAGGAGGTGCAAGCCCGCCAAGCGGTCATGTCTTGCGGTTCACCTCGGGTTTACACGAGTGAGGCTTTTTATTGGCCTGAGGACTGACCCCAGCAGCCGACGAGTTGGTACCCGCAGCGTGATGTTGTTGCGGGCAGGGTAGCGCAAATCACGCCGGTCATATATTGCTGTGAAAGCCAAATCCATAACTGCTTTAGTACAGTGTCGTTCGCTCGTGCTCTTGCAATCCCTCATTGAGCTCGTCTACCGCTATTGATAATTTACCGTGGTCGACGAGGGCTTCCCCATAAGTGGGTAAGCCTTCAACAGACGCCCATGCGGTCGGCTCCCATAACTTTGAACGCACAATCGCCTTGCCGCAATGGAACATGGCTTCTTCGACATGAACGAGGATGGCTAGCAGCGGGGTTTTGCCGCCTACTTCCATGCGAGCCAGAAGGTCGGGGTCTTTACAGATGCTGGCGGCGCCACTGACGCGAACTATTTCTCGTCGATTAGGGATCATAAACATTAAGCCGGCACGAGGATTCTCAAGAATGTTCACAAAGGTGTCGGCGCGGTTATTACCTGGTCGGTCCGGGATAGCGATGGTCTTTTCATCTAATACCAGCCAAGAACCCAGCGGATCACCCTTGGGCGCGACATCAATAGCGCCTTTATTACTCATTGTCGAAATGACAAGAAACGGAGAACGCTCGATCCATGCTTTGCAGTGAACATCAATGTGATCGATGCATTTGGTGTCCTGAGTGTAGTAAACCTCGCCGATCAGCGCTCTGATCTCATCGACGGTAGTAACAACCTGTTTGGCTTCGTAAGTCATGATGATTCCTTATAAGGATTGGAGCGAAGCGACATTAAGCTTTCGAATACAAAAATGCTTGCCTCTTCATTTATAGGTTTCGCTTTGTTTTTGTATCGAAAACACGTCATCAATGCTCAGTCAAAAGTCAGCGTCGTAGATGTTTTTGCTATTCACAATCTGTCGTGTCAGTCAGATCCATGATTAATTTAGTACAGCATTGGTCTATTTGTAAACAATGCTTGATCGCTAGTCAGAGGATGATCACGCCCAATGTCAGGCAGGAAAACCAGCTTCGGAATGACGATTGTCTCGAAAAACCTCGATTTTCAGTTAACATTACCGTTCGATTCCCTGATTCGAGAACTCAGCGATGCTTAATAGTTTCTTAGAAAGAAAATCGAAAGAAAACTTAGACGTCCTGGATGGAGAAATTGGCCCGAAGGTTTCAAAGTTTACAGCAGGGCTCATTACCGCTAGTACTGAAAAAAAGATGTATTGGTGGGGCGTACCCGGCGCCGGGCTGGCAGGCGTCAATGACTTCCTCAGCATGTTCTTGCTTTACTACTATAACCAAGTTCTTGGGTTGTCTGCGGCATTGGCAGGGCTAGCACTATTTATCTCTGTGGTATTTGACGCAATTTCAGACCCCGTTATTGCGTATTGGTCGGATAGGCATAATGGGGAGCACGGTCGTCGAATCCCTTTTATGGCTGCCGGAATTTTACCAATGAGTTTTTGTTCCCTTGCGCTTTTTGTACTCCACCTAGGAGACGAGCAATGGATTCTTTTCGCGCAACTCACAATTTTAGTGGTGCTGTTTCGAGTGTTTCAGACAGTTTTTGCTGTGCCAAGATTTGCCTTGGGTGTTGAGCTTTACAAAGACTACTCAAAAAGGAATCAGTTAATTGCGACCGATCGAGTCTTTGAGATTTTCGGCATTGGGCTATGTTTGGGGCCGGTAATGTTTCTGATGCCGAGTTGGGACCACGCAGAAGTGTATCCATGGGCCGCGCTTTGGGTGAGTTTATTATTAGGCTGGTCGGCCTATCTTGGCACGGTGAAACTTAGTGCGGTCGAACGACACTTTTTGAAACAGGACGCCAGTGGCAAGGGAGAAGTCTTTTCTTTTCCAATGTTGCTAACGGAAATTAAGACGTTGGTGACAAATCGAAACTGGATGACCCTACTGCTCGCGTTCCTGTTTTTTAGCGTGAATGGCGGATTGCAGAGTGGCGATGCAGTTTACCTAAACAATTTCTTATTTAAACTCGATCCTCGTGACCTGTTTTGGGCTGGTCCGATTTCTCTTGGCGGAGGTGCGCTTTCAGCGCTCGCAACTTGGAAAATTGCTAAAGGAAGAAATAAGAGAAAACTTGTGCTGATATCGGGCGCCTTGGGTTTCATTTTTAACCCGTTGCTCATAGGCCTGATGGCAATAGATTACTACTTTGGGTTTCAGCTTGTCCCTGAGGCGGGAGGCGGGGTGTTAAGTCCATTGTGGTGGCTTTGGGCCTTTCACGGCTTTGTAAACGGCGCGATTTGGACTTTTTTTGTGATTCTCATCGTCTCGATGTTTGCTGACGTCGTAGAGGAGCATCAGGCAATGACCGGTTTGAGGTCGGACGGACTTGTCTTGGTGGGTCGTAATCTTATTACCAAGCTGGTTGGCAGCGTGGGCGTATTGTTTGCTGGTTTGATGATTCAGTGGGCAGGTTTCGATGATGCCGACACCATTGAGTTAAAAGAAGTGGCTGTTCACGAACTTGTAATCATCAAGATTGTGATGTCTACCATCCTAGTGCCACTGGGATTACTTTGTTTGACACGATATTCCCTGAGTGAGGAGCAACACCGTTCGAATTTAAAAAGCTTGGGTTACGACAGCTGAAATCGAATGAGCGTCTCCTGATAAAACATCAGCGCTTTTACTACTACAGGAATAATCTAAGATTGAGCGCGCGATGATTCTTGATGGTTTGTTAATGTTTCGTGCAAAAAAAAGGGAGCCTGAGCTCCCTTTTTTGACGAGACCACTGTGCTTTCGCGCAGTGCCTAAAATCTAGAAATCATACTTAATACCGAGCTGGACCTGCCAAACCGATCTGTTCAGAATTTCAAGATTCTTAATGCTATTGTCGCTGTTCAATCGGAAGTACTCGTACTGACCGTCCACGATGCTGGCAGACACTACGTCACGCTCGTATTCGTAGCGGGTCCGCTCAACTGTACCCCAATCGGAATTGAGCAAGTTGCCTAGGTTCTCGATATCGAAGAACAACATCGCTCTATGGTCTGGCAAGAATCCTGGCAACTCCTGCTTGATTCGCAAGTCAACGAGCGTCGACCATCTAGATGTGTCGCCGTTGCGCTTCGCGATACCGCCAGCGTACTGAGCCAATTCTGAACTATCGATGTAGTCAAA
The DNA here is from genome assembly GCA_965657335.1 of Candidatus Azotimanducaceae bacterium. Taxonomy (GTDB): domain Bacteria; phylum Pseudomonadota; class Gammaproteobacteria; order Pseudomonadales; family Azotimanducaceae; genus UBA4582. The sequence goes on along the minus strand of CBFHOH010000016.1, from coordinate 104,246 downwards.
AAATGCTTGCTGGTCTGCAGCATCACCACCAAATGACGTGGGTGCGAATAGCGGATCACTTGGCCCTGATGGGACGTAAAGCAGGTGACCGGCATCATCATTTCGGCTCTCTCGAGCACAGCGACCACCGCCTACGTCAAACACACAAGCATTGTTTTCGTTAAAGGTGTAGCTATAGGGCTGGCCAGTACGGCCTGTTGCGAACAGAGACACTTTTGTTTCGTAACCACCGAACAACTCTTTAGACCAATTCAACCGAAACTTAATGGCCGTTTCAGTCTCGAAGTTTGAAACTCCAGAGCGGGGGCTCTGGCGATCGTATGCAGCAAAGTCAGAGTAATTTGAGGTTGCGGTAGAAGACGTACCGTATCCGATGTCTTCAACGTCGGACAATGTGACGCTCGCGAACATATCAATCGCGCCGTATGCTGTCTCCCAATCTTTAGTGACAGAGAATGCATACAACAGTCCGCTGCCCTGATCTGTAGAATCGATCACGATGGCTTCTGGGTTGCCGCCACCACAATCATAGATAGGTCGACCATCGGGTGCTGTTGCTGCTTGTACAGCGCATCGCTGGTCAAACCAGAAAGGCGCATTTTCTAAATCGTTGTACAAAAGATCGGCTGAAAATAACCAGTCGCTTTCAGTCAGGTACGCAGCACCGATGCTCACCTTAAGTGTTGTTGGAATCTCAAACGAGTCTGCCAAGGCGTTGACAGAACCATCGGGTTCTTCCGAGGCTAGACTGTTAAGCACGTCGGCAGGAATGTACTGACCTGTGGCCGCATCAGGCGTAGTTGGCACGTTGACAACGCCGAAGGCATTAGAGCTATCAGAAATTACGCCGTCGTTGGAGTAGCTGTTTGAAATCCATACACCGGGTGAGCCACCTGAGAATTTACCGATGCCGCCGCGAACAGTGATTGCATCGCTAGCATTCCATTGGAATGACATTCTAGGCAACACAACGTCAAGGCCGTCGATGTCTTTGGCATTTGAATAGCCATATCGGTCAACG
>CBFHOH010000016.1:47746-103156 GCA_965657335.1 Candidatus Azotimanducaceae bacterium | reverse complement strand
AGGTCGCTTGAGATATCCCACGTATCCTGAATGTAAAAGGAGTTGTACTCGTAACCCCAGATCGCACGCAGGTCGTTTTCGTTGTTAGTCACCGCATTGTTATAAAGCAAACCGGACGCTGTCGCGTTTTGCAGATCATCAACGCTGTCGAAAACGTATGAGCCCTCAGAGTTCTGAGCGAACAAGTTGTTTACGTCCACTTCTTCACGCTCAAAGCCAAATTTGATCAGGTGATCTCCGGTTGCATATTCTGCCATCGCTTTCACTTGGAAGAAGTCCTGATTCAGAGAGTTGCCATGTCGGAAACGGTCTGGACCAATCACTAAGTAGTTCTCGTCACCATCTAGCTCTCGGAGGAATACCGCAAATGAGGGAAATTCAGCGCCGTTAAGTGAGTTTTGGCCGGTGGCTTGTTCAGTGCTTGCAATTTTCAATTGAGTAGAAAAATTTGACGTCCAGTCACTAAATAGGTGGCCGGTAAATGTCTCTACTTTCTCTGAACGATCGTACCAGGCTGAAGAAGCCCCGAGGCGGTTATCCGATGCTAAGAAGTTATTACCATTCTGCTCGCGGATTGTGTTTCCCTCGGTGCTGATATAGGTGAACTTCGCTCTGTGAGCATCGCTGATGTTCCAGTCAATGTTTGCAAGAATTTTTTCGTCCTCTGCAGGCTCCTTGCTAAAACCGCCAATGTCAAAACCCCAGACATCGGAGACGATCTGCCCAACCTCTGCAACATCGTCAAGCGTAATGCCTTCTCGAATGTTCAATGCACCGGATCCAACTGGACCGTTGCTCAGTGGTGCAATTTCCTCGTACTTGTCGTAAGCAACGAAAAAGAACAACTTATCCTGAATAATTGGACCGCCCAAAGTGGCGACGAGCGTTTCTTCCTCAAATGTAAAGTTAAAGTCTCGCTCTTTGTTCTTATCACCAACCAGCGAGTCATCTGTTGAGTAGTACGCTAGCGAACCGAAAAATTCGTTAGTACCCGACTTAGTGACGGCGTTAATTGTTCCGCCAGTAAAACCGTTGTATTCCACGTCGAAGGGTGCAGTCTGTATCGAGAGCGATTCGATGGCATCATAAGAAATGGGCGAGCGTTGCGTTGGATAGCCGTTAGCGTTCAAACCGAATCGGTCGTTGAGCGCGACGCCGTCAACAGTCAGGGAGTTAAAGCGGTTATTTGCACCCGCAATCGTTAACTCTTTTGCGCCACCTGATTGAACGTTGACAATCGCAAACGGGTTTTGTGCGGCCGCATCGGTGATGTCTCGATCAATCGAAGCAACTTCCTCTAACGCCTCAATGCCTAAGTCAGTGCCCAAACCTTGATTCTTGTACCCAACCGACTGGCGCGTCGCGGTGACCCGAACCTCCTCGATTGCCGCTTCGGCCTGTACCGTCACAGGAAGATTCAGAGTTCGATCTAGCGCTAAATATAAGTCGTCGATCTGCACGGCCGAGAACCCACTGCCGGTGATCTCTACAGTGTATGGGCCGCCAACGCGCAAACCACGGGCAGAGAACACACCATTTTCGTTCGATGTCGCAAGCGAAACGGTGCCAGAGGCGGTATGCGTAATCTTTACACTCGCATCGGTAACGGCTTGATCTTGCTGGTTAACAACAACGCCACGGATCGCGGTAGTGATCTGTGCCTGGGCTGTTGTGAGGAATGTTATCGCCATCAGCAGCGCAATCGTTGCCGCAACTTTGCTTACCACAGTATTGGGTTTTGATCTCAACTTGGACTCTCCTATTAAGTCAGGTTTCATCAAGGTGCACTTTAAAGCGCAGTGAATGTTTTTGGCCACCTAAACGAGGGGAATGACCGTCTTTGGCCGGCAATTCGGCAGAAAGGTCGAGTTCAGTGTGGTAGCGGCGAATTATAGACTTTCGAAACAAAAATGGTACCAAAGTTGCTCAAAAAACGACTTTTTTTTGATGTTGTTCGACCAAAAATAGTGATTGTTTCCTTCAATACTCAGACGGGGATCGAATAAGCGTTGAATCTCGGGAGCATCGGCTTAAAGCCAATCAATTTTTAAGTCATGCAAAGCTGCAAGCCTGAATTAGGCTGCATCGGCGTTTTGGCCGTCATAGTCGCGTTGTTGGCATTAATCACGATTTCTGGATTACCTGCGCTTTGCAGAAGTTCAGCAGATTTTGAGAAGTTTGCGGGCTGGACAACGACAGCGATCATTACCACTGTCGACAGCGAGGCGAGAGATGCTACCATTCAGCGTCGTGAAAATTCAAAAGGACAAAGGTTTGACCAAAATTGAAGAGATGGCAGTTAAACCGGCCAACGAACCGAGCTTTTTTAGGAAGGCGATCCCTTGGGTGATTACCATCGCGTGTTTTGCTTTTCTGTATACAAGAATAGCGGGACCTGCTGCTGCACAAGAAATGACGGTGGTTGCTTTTCTTTCCCGCGCTTTTGCAAGTGTAAATTGGTGGGCTTGGCTCGCGCTGATGATTCCTTACTCGCTATTTTTCTTTCTCATCGATTCATTGATTGTCTGGCGAGTCATCAACTGGTTTAACGCGCCGGTTGCTTATCGAGACATCCTGCCTGTCCGGGCGAGCACTTACATTCTTTCAATCCTCAATGAGCAGGTTGGCAAGGGTGCAATGGCACTATATCTCAACAGACGCGAGGGTGTCCCCGGGTGGAAGTTGGGTTCCAGTATGCTTTTTATCATGGTGTGTGAGCTTGTATACCTCTGTGCCTGGGCCAACATCGGGTATGCGCTGCAATGGGACTCACTCCCTCAGGTATTTCAAGCGCTGCCGTGGGTTGGCATGGGAATCGTATCGATGTTTGCGGTGGCATTTCTGTATTTCAAAGGCAAAATTTTGCCCAACGTTCATCTGCGCGACCGAGACATTTTATTTGCCTTCCGTGAAGCCAGGCTAGGTCAATATGCTTTGATACTTATCTTGCGATCGCCTGCGCTGCTTGCGGCTGTTTTCGTCTATGCAGAGGCATTATCTCTTTTTGGTATTGAATACTCGTATCTCCAGATGCTGGGAATTTTGCCAGTCATCTTTTTCGGTGCATCGATACCTGGTCCATTCAGAGCGGTTGCCGTGTCTATGTGGGTAATACTTTTCCCAGATTATCCTGCTGAAATGTCAGCATTCGGCTTGGTGCAGCACAATTTTTTCATCCTGTTTAATGCGCTCATTGGATTGATTTTTATGCGCAGAGCGCAGCGTGAGATTTTTAATTAGCGCATGCAGTCGAATGTCTTGGTTGACGCGAGAGGATGCAGAGGGGGCTGGTCTTTGTGTGCGATGAGTATGCGGGCGAACCACGCCAGTGGTCATTTTTTTGCGTTGATCTCTGAAGGCTTTGATACTAGGTCAATCCAGGATTGCCCGGAGACGCCAATAGAGAGTTGTAATGCAGCCTAGTGCTATTTGTCCCTGCCGCTTTTCAGTGAATTGTAGAACGCTAGCTTGAATTGAATCCGAAGTGTCGTTGATGACGTAAAAGCGTCATGTATAAATTATCAGCAATATATCGACAAGCAAAAACCTCAGACCTCGGCGCCATTAATAGGCTGATCGAGATGTCCGTCATGAATTGGGCCTTGCCCAAGCGCTTGAAGCGCTTAGCGGTGCCTTTGATGCAGTACGATGAGGTGGACTTCGATCACCTTGATTTGTTCGTATGTGTGCGTGGAACAGAAATTCTCGGGGTATCGGCACTCGATCTTGACTACGCGCCGTCGCGGGGGTTGCTGCACGGTTTGTTCGTACTACCAATTATTCAGGGACATGGCATTGGCAAGCAGCTCATGCAAATGGGCTTTGACTGGGCAGCGGCCAACCAGCTCAACACAGTGGTAATGAGAGCCGAGCGGGTCTCTATTTCTTATTTTCAGAGATGGGGGTTCGAACAGCTGACCGATCTTGGCCCAAACGATTACCCCTACCAATTCGAAAAACGTTTGCATCAGGCGGCGCCACTAGCCCTAGCCTCTTAGAAAGCACTAAGCACTAAGCACTAAGCATTAGGCTCTGCGCATTAAGCGCACGGTCCCTCGCTGGATCGAGTGTTAAATGAAACCTATGCTTGGTGTCCTCCCCACTTGTTTAGCGCCTCAAGCGCGAAGAATTCGCCTTCCTAGCTGACGCCAATAGTTGGTCTAACGGTCGCTAAGTTGCGACACAATGCGAAAAATGCATCTACCAGTTCTCCTATTAAAGTTCCACGCGCGTCTCTTGCACTTTAGCGGTAAATCCGGAATGCTCAGAGCGTAAGTAGAGCTAATTTACGCCATGCAAAAAAACAAAGGGGAATACCATGACGCTGTTGCTTTCATCTTCACCGATACTGTTACCAATATTGTGCCTTGTCATCTGGACGCTAGTACAAATGATCTGGATGCTCGTGACCCGTTTACCAGCCATCGCCGCTGCTAATCTGGGACCGGAAGCCGGTCAGCGGTCTGATCAGCTTGCCGCACAATTGCCGAAAGAAATTCAGTGGAAAGCGGATAATTATAATCATCTGCTGGAACAGCCCACGATATTTTATGCCTGTGCGATTGTGCTGGCGATCGCGGGCTTAGGTGAGGGATTGAATCTATATCTCGCGTGGGGCTATGTTGTTCTTCGAGTAATACATAGCATTGTCCAATCAACTGTTAATCCAGTGTTACCAAGGTTCGGCCTGTTTCTTTTAAGTTCGATCGTCGTTGCTGCGATGGCAGTCAATGGCGCCATCAGTCTGATGGGATAGTTTAATGGCTGAGCTTGCAGAGCAAGATATTCAATGCCCATATTGTGGCGAATCGATAAGTGTTTTGATCGATCCTAGTGAAGCGGGCACAGAGTATGTGGAGGACTGTCAGGTCTGTTGTCGCCCCATCGAATTTTCGCTGATAGAAGACATAGACGGTGCTGTGATGCTGCAAGTGCGAACGGATCACGAATAAGCCTTGCTGTTTAATAGTGTGTTTCAGTAAGGCTGCCAGCCTGTTTGGCGGTGTGATTGTTGCTCAACAGATAAGAGCTAGTATCTAGCTACAAACGAGAGATTATTATGCCGACAGCCGAGACACTTCCTACTGCTCAAGAAAGCGCCAGAGCAAAACGAATTCATGCTAAATCAATTGTCATTGATGCGCATGCCGATATTGAGATGCCGGGACGTGAATCGCCCTACGTCGGTACCGACGGTCGTTCGAAGGTGGCGCCGGATAAAATGGCAGCGGGTGATGTGGATGTCGTGGTGATGGCCGTTGCTTCGGGTCCGTTACCGCGGGATATTTCCGGATATCAAAAAGCAAGACGCCGAGCTGATCGTAAGCTTATCGCCGTGCAAGAGCTGGTTGCAGATGCTGCCAACAATCTCGTGCTTTCGCGATCTGCGGAAGAGGTTGAGGCGGCAAAGCTCAAAGGGAAGCGTTCACTTATCTTAGGATTCCAGAATACGCAGATCATTGGCAAAGATCTTGATGGTCTCAACGAGTTTTATGAGGCCGGTTGTCGTGTCTTTGCACTGACCCATATTGGTCATAATGATTGTGCAGATTCATCCAGGCCAAACTTTCTCGCAGCGACTGGAAAGCACGAGGCTACAGAAGAGCATGGTGGATTGTCTGTGCTGGGTCGAGAGGCCGTCAGGCGGGTCAACAGCTTAGGTGGCCTGTTAGATGTTAGCCAGTTGTCGAAAAACGCAACATTACAAGCGCTAGACATTAGTAGCGCTCCTGTTATTGCCAGCCACTCGAATGTCAGAGCGCTCTGTGATGTTAGTCGAAACTTGTCTGATGAAGAAATCGATCTAATTGGTGAAAGTGGTGGCGTGGTGCATGTGACGCCTTTTCGAGGCTACCTTTATGACACGGCAGACGGTAACTTGATAGAAGCGATTCGGGCAGCGAGAGCGGATGCAAAACTGCCAGAAACTTATCTTTACCCCTTTGAGCTTTACTGGGAGATCAAAGATCCAGATGAGCAATTGGCTTTCACCGATAAGATCAGCCGATTGTTAGGGTCAGGTAAAATGGCAAGTCTCATCAATCATATCGATTACCTTGTTAATCGAGTGGGCGTTGATCATGTTGGCATCGGTACTGACTTTAATCATGGAGGCGGCATGAAGGCCTTTGACGAGTCAAGCGACGCCCTTAATGTGACCGTTGGCTTATTGCAGCGAGGTTACTCTGAAGAGGATGTTGGAAAGATTTGGGGAAGAAACTTTCTGCGAGCGCTAACGACAAGTCACAGTCGCAATGCCAGATAGTTCTCGTTTGGCTGTTCTCGACAGGGGCGGTGAGTGTTTGCTGCGTAGCGGCGCTCCGTTGGGTGGTGGGTCGGTAATATTCGTCCCTTGAGTAAATGTGCGCGGTGTATGTTCTTCGGTGTAACAACGTTTTGCCGTGTGTTGTAAGCCTAAATTCCCCGTCTCTTTGCGTGAGATAGCGTTCGTTGTCGCGTCATCTAACGACCTGTAAATAACCGCACCTCTTCAGCAAACGCTTCTCTGCGCAGATCTATTCCCTATCGTAAAACCGCGCCCCTGCCGTTTGGGTACCGATTGAATTATCAATAATTATTATGATCTTTTTCCTGATTAGTGGCGTAACAGATATACCAGTTCATAAAATACAAAGAGAAATAAGGAAGGATTATGAGTGTTATTGCGGAAAGTTTTGGAAGGAGTGCTTATCTACTGCCTGGCGATTGTTCCTCAGAGGCAAAGCTGGTCAAGGCGGCACTAGTCGAACAAGGTTTGGAAACGCCAATGATCGAGAACGGGCTAACGCGGGATGAAAAGTATAGCCAGATCAAGGAATCGATGAAGGACATTGTGACGACACTAGGTTTAGATTTACAGGACGACAGTCTCACCGAAACACCACATCGAATTGCAAAGATGTACGTCGACGAGTTGTTCGGAGGTTTGGACTACAGCAACTTCCCGAAAATCACCGTGATCGACAACAAGATGGGCGTCGAGGAGATGGTAAAGGTCGACAACATTAGTGTCATTAGCACCTGTGAGCATCATTTCGTGACGATAGACGGCGCGTCAAGAGTGGCTTATATACCGACAAACAAGATCATCGGTTTGTCTAAGATTAATCGGATCGTGCGCTTTTTCGCCCAGCGTCCGCAGGTACAAGAGCGATTAACACAGCAAATACTGGTTGCATTGCAGACGCTGCTCGAGACAGAAGACGTCGCAGTGACAATTGATGCTACGCACTACTGCGTGAAATCGCGCGGTGTAATGGACACGAGTTCATCAACACAGACAACGGCACTCGGCGGACAGTTTAAAGAAGATAAGAGTATGCGAGCTGAATTTTTGAAGTAAATGTAGCGAGGGTGCTCTGCACCGTCTTTGTTCCAGGCACTTGCGCAATGCTCGTGCCTTTTTTTTGTCTGATTAATCAACTACGTAAAATCATCTGAGTGACTTGGCAGGGTTAGTAAGCAACGCTGTTCGGATGGTTGTTATCGCGTCACCACCACCTCCCTTTGTCCGAAGCCGTATGCGACACCGTGCAGTGCTCGTAAGCCGCTATCGCACACTGCGTTGATCTGAGCCAAAACGCGCGTGATCTGTGGCAAGCATTGCCCTTAAAGAGCTTTTCCTTTTGTTCGTTGTCGATCTGAGATCAATACTGTTAGTAAGCTTGAGATATTGTGTCAGGCCCAGCTTGACGCGCTCTGGCGCGTACCCATGGTAGGCCAGATATCGGTTAAGGATGTCAGCGGTGCTGCTTGCGCCCAATGCAAGCGAATGTGTCAGGCGCATGAGGGATTGCACACGGTCGTTAACAAGGCTCGCAACTTAACAGGGTTGCGCCGAAAGCGTGTGCTATTAGGTGCAGATGAAAGGGTGCTTGTTAATGATACAAGGTGAGGAAGGTCCGGCGGGGCCGGACCGACAGTGGTCAGCCGTGCGCCGGTATGGCCGATGGCTGCTCAGTTCGTCTTAAATCTTCACGCACCATGACGAGCGCTGGGATAACGAACAAGATAATGAAACTCGCGAAAACAATGCCTGTGGCTAGACTGACTGCCATCGGTACGAGAAATTGCGCTTGGGTGCTCGTCTCGAACAGCATGGGAGTGAGCCCTAATGCTGTTGTGGCTGTTGTAAGAAAGATTGCGCGGAAACGCCGGTTGGCTGCCTGCACGATAGCTTCACCGGGCGCAACACCGGTATCTCGGACTTTATTGTAACGATCAATAAGTACAAGGGAGTCGTTTACAACAACACCGCTGAGCGCAACCATGCCAAAGATCGAAATAAACGACAGGTCGAAGCCAAGCAGATAGTGGCCAACAACGGCGCCAGCAGCGCCGAAGGGAATGCCAGCGAGAATGATAAGCGGTTGTCCGTAGCTTCTAAGCTGCGAAGCGATCAGAGCGAAGATGATCATTATCGCGATTAACGTCATGCGACCGAGAGAAGCAAGATCTTCAGATTGCTCTCGTCCAAACCCGGCTTCTGTGACAGCAAGTCCGGGAAACGCTGCTTTAAGCTCAGGTAATACCTTACGCTTAAGGGCTGACGTTACCTCGCCGGGTGTTGTGATCAGCGTATCAACCTTGCCGGAGACGCTGACAATCCTTCTGCCATCAATTCTGTTGATAGCGGCAAGACTTCTCGTTTCGACGACGCGAGCAACGGTAGATAAGGGCATTTCTGACCCGTCCGAGAGGCGAATACGCGCATTAAAGAAGTCGGACGTACTGTTACGTTCAGACTCCGGGTACCGTACCATTACCTTCAATTCGTTTCGGCCGCGCTGAATGCGCTGAACTTCTTGACCAAAGACGCGTGATCGGATCTGACGTGCGACATCTTCGGGCGACAGGCCCGCAGCAATGCCGGCCGGGGTCAACTCAATATCGTACTGGCGTTTGCCGGCGCTGTCTGAGTCCTGCACCTGATACATTGCGGGTGTCTCGCTGTAAGCTCCCTTCAACCACTCGACAGCGCCTAGTAACGTGGCTTCATCAGCGTGTGAAAGCTCGAATTCGACATTAGCGCCACCGGAGAAAAAGCTCGAGACGAAGGACAAGCGCTCGACGCCTGGCACTTCACCAACTTCATCCCGCCACATCTTTTCTAATTCACTAGCCGACAATGACCGCAGGGGCTCACTGTTCAGCTGTATCTGGATCGAGGAGAGATGGCTTGCTACTGTCATGGAACCGCTGCTGCCGGGCCCGCCGCCAGTTCGAGATCTACCGCCAATGGTGACGCTCACGGACTGGAAACTCGTGCCGCCGACGTTGTTATTCACTGTCTCCGCTGCCGCGACCATCCGCTCGGTCGCGTCGCGTGTGCTGCTGAACGGCGTGCCAACAGGAAATTCGACGGTCGCTCTGATCACATTAGACTCGAGCGAGGGAAAGAAAATGAAGCGTACAGCGCCGGTTGCCATCAAGCCGCCAGCGAGTACCAGCAGCAGTAAGCCGCCAGCGATCGTCATGTAGCGGTAGCGCACGGCGAGTCGAATCGCGGGTGTGAGTCTGTTGTCGCGAAAGTTTGCGACAGAGGCGCCGACAAAGGCCTGCATGCTGTCCAAAGGCCAGCGGCTCCACGATCCACCATGTGAAAGGTGGGCAGGTAGGATAAAGAACACTTCCAATAGCGAGATCGCCAGAACCGCAATCACGACAATCGGGACGACGCCCATGATTTGACCAAATGTTCCTGTGACGAAGAGCAATGGCGCGAACGCGGCCATGGTCGTTAATACACCGACGGTAACAGGGCCCATGACGCCTTTAACGCCAGCGATCGCGCCGTCGATGGCTGACTCATGCTTTTCTTGCTCAGATATAATGTTCTCGCCCACAACGACGGCATCGTCAACCACAATGCCGAGCACGATCAATAAAGCAAACAGCGACATCATGTTGATATTGACGCCAAACGGGTCAAAAAATAGAAAAGCGCCGAGGAACGAGATCGGTACACCCATCGCAACCCACAGGGCTAAACGCAAATCGAGCATGATGACGAGAAAAAGAAAGACGAGAGCGAAGCCCAGAACTGCGTTTCGCACTAATAAGCTCACGCGCTCCTCGAGCACACTGACTTGGTCGTCCCAAATGGCGATGTCTACGTCGCTGCCGCCGTCGTAGTCGGCAATGAACTGTTTGACCTCTGTGCCGATCGCGAGTGCATCCTCAGCTTCAGACTTGAGCACTTTCACGAGCAAAGCGTTGCGACCGTTGAACTGGTTGATAAGATCAACGTCGACGAAACCGTCTTGAATATTGGCGATTTGGCTCAAACGAAGTACGCTGCCATCGGCATTCGCTCTGATGACAATATCTTCGAACTCGACGCCGCTAAGCCGCTTTTTGTTGGTGCGAAGTAACAGATCGCCTGCGCTGGTTTTCAGCTCTCCAGAAGACAGGTTGACGGAAGAGCGTCGTATCGCCGAGGCAACATCGCTCATGGATAGGTCGAACTGACGCAGTGAGCTCTCACTGACTTCTATAGAAATCTCGTAATCTCGTGCACCAAGCAACTGCGTCATGGTAATCGAAGGCAAAGCGAGTAGTGATGCCTCTAACGCCTCTGTTCGCTTTCTCAGCTCGAGTTCGGGTAGTTCCGAGGAAACGACAATGGTGATCACGTCGCTCATGGTCTGTGCGGCGACGATGTTGGGCTGCTCCGCTTCTTCGGGAGGGAAGGCGGAGATCTGGTCGATGGCTGATTCAACGTCGTTTCTTACTTCCGTTGCATCGACGAAATCTTTGAGGGAAACCGTTATTGAGCCGACGTTCTCCGAGGCGCGCGACGTCACGCGGTCGACCCCTTCGATCCCCAGCACGGCCTCTTCGACCCGTCGCGTGATCGATTCTTCTACCTCGGAGGGTGTTGCGCCGGGATAAGCGACGGAGATGCTAATCTGCCCTGCGTCAATGGTGGGGAAGACCTGTGCCGTCAAGTTCAAGACTGAAAGCAAGCCGCCAGCCATCAGAACAAACATTATGAGGTTTGCGGCAACTGGGTTTTGTGCGAAATATCGTATAAGACCGCTGCGCGCAGTGTCGTTCATTCGTGGGCACCCCAATCAGCGGCGAGTAGTTTAGTCGGGGCTAATTGGGCGGAAGCGTCAGCAACCTGTTGGTTCAACGACTCGTACTGTACCTCAAGCCCCTGACGTGCGCCTGGTACTGCGCCGATAACAATGCCGTCGCCGTACTGAAAAGCATCGGTAACAAGGCCTGAGTCGGTGCGACCGCGGACGGTGATGGGCTGGCGGTGCAATTCGCCATCTTTCGCATACCAAACGGTGGAAGCATCCTGCTGTGCGCGTTCCGGTAACGTGAAGGTATCTGCCAAGGTTGGGCTGGTAAGTTGAACTTGAACAAAAGCGCCAGGTGTGAGCTTAGCGTCGCGAGCTGCCTGCAGGTAGAGCGTGGCAAATCGGGTTTTTTTGTCGAGCTCAGCAGACACTCTATCGACACGGAGCTGATGCTGCACGCCGTCGACGCTAGCGATCGCTGAACCGTCTGCGATCGGTGTGAGTCGGCGAAGCTCTGCTGTGCTGATGGGTACTGCAATCTCGATTGCTTTAAGAGAGAAAGCCTTGCCAATGGATTGGCCTTTACTGACGACTTGACCGACCTCGGCAGAGCTGGAGACGATCCGTCCGGAAAAAGGCAACGAGAAGGTCGTTCTTGCCAACTCCACCTCAGCTTTCGCAAGGCGTGCCTCGGTGCTAGCGAGTTGAGCCTTCGCCTGGTCGATTTGGGGAAGTTTTGCGACCAGTGCAGGCACCGATTTTGTTGGGTGCAGTAATGCGTAGTTTGCGCGTGCTGCGTCGCTTTGGGCTTGTTCTAGCAGGAGCACAGCTTTTGCCGCGTCCACATCTGCTCGTGCTTGCATCAGTGCAAGCTCGAAGTCTACGGCCTCGAGCGTCAGCAACGGCTCATTTGCTTGGAAGTCACCACCGGCGCGCATGGCATGTGAGAGTGTGGCTATACGACCAGTTACCTGGGGCGTAAGCGCGACGTAGTTGCGTACCGCAATAGTGCCAGTAGCCTCAACCTTTACCGAGTTCGCAGCGGCTTCTGGTTGTATCAGGTTGACGGTTTGGAGTGTCGGTGTGCGTGCTGTCTTGGGTTTGGCAGCAATTGGTTCAGCTTCCGGAGCCTGCGAGATAAAAATCGCGGTGCCAACGACGACGACGATGCCGATGATCTGAAGCGAGCCTGTAATGGATCGTCTTGGTCGGGACGCGCTGGTTTGGGCGTCTATCGTTGTCTTGCGTGATTTCCTGAAGTTAAACATGGTCGTCTAATCCTAGAGTGTTGATGGTGTGTAGGACGTACGAAGTGATATCTCACAGACGTAATTAAAACTCTTCATCCTCGCTGATCGAACGCAAACAGTTGCGCGACTGTGTTGTCGCCTTGGTTCGGCTTTGCGAAGCCGCCTGTACAAAAGCGAAGGTCAAAACGAGGGTGATGAACAATGCGATGTAGAGTGCGGTCATGGTATTTCGTCCTTAATATTGCAGGGTATTAGTACGTGGCAGGCGCCGATGCGGATCACCCGGCGGGCGATTAAAGCAGTGTCACATCGGGCCGCTTGCTGTGGATGAGCACGTCGATTTCGTTGCTTTTTGCTTAATTGTGATTCCAGTGCGACCGATGCCTGAAGATTGCAATGCGTGATGATATTTTAGTGCGCGAGAAAGTGCTGCTAGCGTAAATTTTTACCGAGGTATCGGTAATACACTGGCAGCATGAGGAGGTCCGTGAACGCCAGCGGTGATGGCGACTATAAAAGCCGCGCAAGTGCTACAGCATGCTTTGATCCGGCGCCCACGAGCCAACACCAGAGGCGGGCCAGCGCGCTGCGCTCGGTCCCGGCAAGACTCGCAGCTTCATCCTTGTGAGATATTTCATCAGTCAAACAAGCCTCAAGCGTTGCCCTGATGTCAGGTGCCGCGATCAGGTCGGGATGGACTATCTGCTGTTGGTAGTGTGTTTGAACGAAAGCCTCTACCGCCTCGATCGTTTGGTAAACCGCCTTTTGCCCAAAACAGGCTGGGATAAATCCGGTCAAGAATCCGGCTAAGCGCCACAGTGGCAGTAGCGCGCTGTGCGCATCACGAGGCAACAGGGCACTCATCTGCGCAAGGTGGTTTTCCTCGGTTTTCAGGTGTCTTTCGCAGAATTGTCGAAGTTGCGCGTCAGGCCGTGCCGCAAGCACGCCCTTATAAATCCAAACAGCGCCGGTTTCACCTGCGTGGTCTGATCTAAGTTCACCCTCGAGCCAGCGAGAAAAGTCATGAGTGGACGCTGCCATCAGTTTTTCTCAGCGACCATCATGTAGTTGGCGCGCAGGTTGTCGGTGGTGTAAAGAAAGCGCTTCAACGGGTTCATACCTACGCCGGTCAGCGAACGAACATCAAAACCGCCACGTTTGAGGCTGTGCGTAGTTTCCTCAGGGGTCACATAACGATGCCATTCGTGTGTTCCGCGTGGAAGCCATCGTAGGACGTACTCCGCACCCAGTATCGTGGTCAACCAGGAATACCAAGTACGATTGATGGTGGCCACAAACATTAGGCCACCGCTTTCAGTGAGTGCGCAGGCCTGTGCCATGAACAGGGGTAAGTTAGCAACGTGCTCCACAACCTCCATGTTCAGCACGACATCGAACGCTGCGACTGGGGTCGAGGTCCTCAATGGCGCCGTGCCGGTAGTCGATGACTAAACCTTCGGCTGCGGCATGTTGTTTGGCCATCTTGATGTTCTTTTCGGCAATATCGACACCAGTGACGTGCGCCCCGCGCCTCGCCATCTGCTCTGAAAGCAGCCCAGCGCCACATCCGATGTCGAGTATGCGAAGCCCGCTGAGGTTGTCTTGTCTTGTGTGACTCAGCACTTGCTCAATCACAAAGGGTGCGCGTAGTTCGTTCAGCCGATGCAAAGGCCACATGGGGCCTGCGGGGTCCCACCACTGCTCGGCTTGACGATTAAACTTCTCTGCCTCGCGGGCGTCTACGGTTGTAACATTGAGCGAATTCATGCCACTTTTACGACGTCCTCATCGTGATAGATGAGTGGGTCATATCAGGAGATGACACTGAATCATTGGTGACCTTTTACGCTGGCTAAAGTACTTGAGCGGTGCCTCGCGCGGTTTACCTTGAACGCCTGGAGCGTCTCGATGATGCGTATCTACTAAGCGCCGCTGCTGTAATTTTTTTTACTTTTGTGCGGTTTTGCCGTCGCGTCTTGTTCGTTATGTCGCATTAACGTGCCACCTCGACACGTTGCATCGCTCCCTGAAGCGCGTGTATTACGCCTCGGATCTGGAAATTAGTTAGTGCTTGTACTTATACTCGGGTATTCGTAATTACCCTGAGTATCCGATAATGCCAGAAAATAGCGATCTGCCAATAGCTTACAAGCATGTGCCTAGATTCCAACCGGGTTCAAAAGAAAGCATCGATTATCTTGATGAGCATGGTTATGTCGTCATTGCTAACGCGTTGACGAATGACGAGGCTGCTACAGCAGTTGCTAAACTGTGGGACTATCTTGAAGCACTAGAAACCGGAATAAATCGAAACGACCCAAATACCTGGGATAACGATCGTTGGCCTACTGCTGTGCATGGCGGCATCTTACCCAGTCACGGCATTGGTCATTGTGAAGCGCAATGGTATATCCGAGATGTACCGAACGTTAGCAAGTCTTTTGCGGCGGTTTGGGATACCGAAGATCTGCTTGTCAGCTTTGATGGTGTTAGCTTATGGCGACCATGGAGTTTCAATCCGGAATGGAAAACTGGGCTTGGAGGCTCATGGTTGCATATAGATCAGCATCCTCTCGGTAGGCCAGGGAAGCAGTGCGTGCAGGGGCTCGTTAATCTTTTGCCGACAACACCAAACACTGGCGGCAACGTGGTTATTCCCGGCAGTCATCTGATGCATGACAAAATATCCGAGCGATATACAGAGCGCTTGGCGAGAATTCCTGCACAAATCGATCACTTCCGTTTTCCCAATAACGATCCGCTGCTTGCTGATTCGAATCCGATTACGTGCCATATGGAAGCGGGCGACTTGCTGCTCTGGGATTCTCGTACGATTCATTGCAGTAGTCCGCCGACGAACGCGGACGCCGTGGCACCAGATGAAAATGCCCTCATTCGAGCAATCAGCCTTATCTGTATGATGCCGCGAGCGAAATCTAATGAAGAGGTTATTTCGCGTCGAAAGGCGGCGGTGTCAAAACTCACTTCGACGACCAATTGGAGTGATGTCTGGGTCAACGCGGATAAATTTCCGGAGGTTTCTGCGCCGGGTATCAAGGAAAAGTATACGCTTCCGTCTGTGCCAAACTTAAATACAGCGCAGTTGAAAATGGTTGGTTGGACAGACGAGGAGCTTGCACAGCATTAGTTTCAAATATCCGAAAATACCTTGCCCCGTGACGTTGGCGAAAGGTTTCAGGGCAAAAAAATGACACAGACAAAGCATCGTATCTGCCCCATTTGTGAGGCTGGCTGCGGGTTAAAGGTATCAGTTGAAAATAACCATGTCATCGCGATTGAAAAAAATAGCGATGATGTGTTTTCTGAGGGACATGTTTGCGCCAAGGGATTGTCCCTTGCCCAATTACATGATGATTCAGATCGACTTCGTCATCCGCTGGTAAGAAAGAACGGCGAGCTACAACCCGCCAGTTGGCAAGAGGCCCTCGATACAATTAACACAAAACTTGCTGCAACGATCGATGCCTTCGGGAAATCGAGTGTAGCGATCTATGCGGGTAATCCTACTGCTCACAACTTTGGCCTGTCGCAGGGGCTCGGTGTGTTTGCTGCCATGCTGGGTGGCTCACCGGTTTTTAGTGCGGGTAGTGTTGATCAGTTGCCCAAGCAGCTGGCTTGTGAATTTATGTTCGGCAATAGCAGTGCTGTGCCCGTGCCGGACATTGAGCGCTGCGACTATTTGTTAATGTTGGGTGCCAACCCGATCGTGTCGAACGGCAGTTTGTGGATGGTGCCGAAGTTCCGAGATCGACTGCGTGCGTTGCAAAAGCGAGGTGGTCAACTTGTCACCATCGACCCTAGGCGAACAGAGACTGCGCGTTTGGCGGACCAACACTATCCTATCCAACCCGGCACCGACGCCTGGCTGTTGATAGCGCTGATCAATGAGCTAAAAGTGGATGGTCAACAAGCAGGCTACTTAAGCACAGGCTGGGAGATTTTAAGCCGGCACCTCGATGACTTTGACTCAGAAAAATGTGCAGCGCAGTGCGGTATTAGCCTCGATCAGATTCTTTTGATGGCGCAGGCGCTGCGGCGTGCGCAGCGCCCGGTAGTGTACGGCAGAGTGGGCACGACTTTGCAGGCTTTTGGCACCATGACGAGTTTTTTGATTGAGGTGTTAAATGCCGTCATCGGCTCGCTGGACATGACGGGTGGCGCCATGTTTCCAGATCAGCCTCATGCGATGCCGGGCGGGCGAAAGCACGGTGTTGACTACAATCGCTTTCAGACCCGTGTTTCGGGTTACCCAGAGGTGCTAGGTCAAATGCCAGCAGCGGCTATGGCAGAAGAAATTCTCACGCCAGGGTCCGGTCAAATAAAAGCCATGGTTGCTTTTGCCGGAAACCCTGCGGTCAGTCACCCAGACAGTGACGGCATCGAAGCTGCGCTAGGAGCGCTGGACTTTCTGCTATGTGTTGACATCTATCACAACGAAACCAGTAAGTATGCTGACGTGATATTACCCGGCACCTCGCCGTTTGAGGACAGTCATTACGATAGTTTTCTAGGGTCTATGGGTTATCGCAATGCCGCGAGATATTCGCCTGCTATCCTCAAGCGCGAGCAGCCGTCCGAGTGGCACCAGTGTTTGCATATCGCCTACATGGTCAACCACCAGGCCGTCGCTTCGACCGAACAGTTAAAAGCCTTTGAAGATGACTTGCTGGCAGGGTTGGTTTCGAGTTATTGCGCTGATGAAAACAGTCCGCTTTTTAATCGTGATGTGCAAGAACTGATGGCGATGATCGAGCCAGATGAAGGGGTAGAACGTTTGTTGGACTTGGGGATTCGAGCCGGACGCTGGGGTGATCATTTTGGCTCGGCGGAGGGTGCAAAACTGACTTTAAAAAAAGTTGAAACGCATCCAAACGGCATTGATCTGGGATTGCCTGAAGCGGCCAGATTAGCCGATGTTGTTGGGCACCAAAACCATAAGATTGATTTTGCGCCAGAACCTATTATCGCCGACTTTTCGCGCCTAAAAAGTCAGTTAACAACCGACGGCTTTAAGCTCATTGGGCGACGTCGGTCACAATCAAATAATTCTTGGTTGCGTAATATTCCGATGCTCACTGGTGCGAAAAACCACTGTGCGTTGGAGGTGAATCATCATGACGCTTTGCAATTAAACCTTAGCGATGGCGATGAAGTTGTCATATGCGGTAATGACCAAACGCTCCAAGCTTCAGTATTGATTAGTCACGATATCGCCTCAGGTGTGGTCAGTCTGCCTCATGGTTTTAGTGAGGACGACAACATGCGTCAGGCGCGAAATCAAAAGGGACCGAATTACAATCGGCTTGTACCGAGCAGTCGCATTGATGTTGTTAGTGCGAGCGCTGCGCTAAACGGCGTGCCTGTACGGATTGAAAAACTGCAATAAAGCATTGAGGGCTTTGAGCTGCTATTTTTTCGGTAAGACGTCGGGAGTGCTTCCCCCTAACCCCTGAAATATGGCGGAGACGATGTAGTCCTGCACTTCGCTCATTGAATGGTTGTTACCCACCAGTGCATTGAGTCGGTTTTCATTTACCAAAGAGATGTAGCCATGTACGGTCGAAACAATCCAAACAGCCTGCAACGATGGGTCAGCTTTTGGAAGAATGCCAAGCTTTTGACAATCTATTAGCGTTGCCTTCATCTGTTCGAATGCCGCATGACTGGTGTGCTGAAGTGTTTGACTGCCATCCGGGTCCAGAAGATCACCACTGAACATGACACCGTAGTATCCAGGATAGTTCAGGCCGAACGCCAGATAAGCGCGGCCGCTTGCCGCGAAAGCCGCTAACGCGTCATCCCCAGCGCTGCTGAGTTCCTGGGCCATGGTCTCTTGCAGTAACTCAAAACCACGTGCGACAACCGCGTTGATGAGCTCGTTCTTGTCTTTAAAGTGGCGATAAGGTGCAGCGTGGGAGACCCCAGCTCTAAAGGCGACTTCCCGTATGGTGAGCTTCCTGGGGCCCAGTTCAGCAATGATATCGAGCGCTGATTCAATGAGCGCTGTGCGCAGGTCTCCGTGATGGTAGCTGCGCTTCTTTTCCGGGCTCTTTTTATCGCTAAGTTCCATATCTTGAGTTTATCTTTTTTATGTTTCCTTTGTAAACATTCGATCTATTTGTTAGTGTTTACATTGTCAACATTCACAAGCGAGGGAACATAATGACTGCCGCGACGAAACTTGAGTTACCCGACAACCCGTTTTTACAGGGTGCTTTTGCGCCGATCAGACACGAATATGCGTTTGATGATTTGCCACTGGCGGGAGAGGTGCCTGATTGTTTGAGCGGCTCTTTTTACCGAAATGGCCCTAATGTCCAGTTCACACCGCGAGGGGAATATCACTTGTTTGCTGGCGATGGTATGACACATGCTTTTCATGTTGAGAATGGTGCTGTCGGTTATCGAAATCAGTGGATAAAGACCGCAAAGTTTAAACTGGAAGCGGATAAGGGACGTGCATTGGTGGACCCAATGAATCCGTTCAATTGTGAAGAAGGATATCTCGAATTTTTGCTTAATGACAAAGAAGGTCTGGCCAATACCGCGTGTATTTGGCATGCGGGGAAATTGCTTATTCTGGAAGAAGGTCACCGGCCTTTCGAAGTTGACCCGATAACGCTGGAGTCAATTGGTTCTCACGATTATCGGGGAAAACTTAATACCGCGATGACAGCACACCCTAAACTTGACCCTGTGAGTGGTGAGTTAGTGTTTTTTGCCTATATGGCCACGGGACCGTTCGAACCAGACGTGGCGGTTCACAAGGTTAACAAGGAGGGTGTGCTGACAGAGTCTTACATTATACAAACGCCTTATGCCGCGATGGTGCATGACTTTG
Organism: Candidatus Azotimanducaceae bacterium; assembly: GCA_965657335.1. Taxonomy (GTDB): domain Bacteria; phylum Pseudomonadota; class Gammaproteobacteria; order Pseudomonadales; family Azotimanducaceae; genus UBA4582. The sequence goes on along the minus strand of CBFHOH010000016.1, from coordinate 84,014 downwards.
TCGTCACCGAAAATTACATTCTGTTTCCGATCTTCCCGCTAACGGGCAGTATGGACCGCGCCATGCAGGGTCAACCGCCGTTTGCCTGGCAACCGGAAAAGGGTGCATCGATTGGTATTCTGCCGCGTGTGGGTGGTTCTGCTGAAAATATTCAGTGGGTCGAGTGTGATCCCTTCTTTGTTTTCCACTTCATGAATGGCTTCGACAGCGATGGCAAGATAACGGTAGATGGCTGCCAGTTTGACCACGCGCCACTATTTCCAACGGCTGACGGAAAAGAGACTGAAGACTCGGAAGCAGTACTTAATCGTTGGACGATTGATATGAGCCAGACTTCACCAACTTTTAGCACCGTGCAAATTGACGAAAATAGATCAGAGTTTCCTGTGGTCGACCCGCGCTATGCGACCCGAGAATATCGACACGGCTACTATGCGTCTCCCGACGCTGACGAAGGGCCCATGTATAACTGCATCGGCCACATCGATCACGTGACCGGTAAGACAAAAAAATATTCATTTGGTGATCGCAAAACCACTTTTACTTCTGAACCGATTTTTGTGCCGCGCACTGAAGAGTCGGAAGAGGGTGATGGATATCTATTGTCAGTGGTGACGGATTTGACCACGGAACGCAGTGCGCTCAGCATTCTGGATGCGAATGATGTAGAGGCGGGCCCTGTCGCTACAGCGCAATTAGAGCATCGTATTCCGGTCGGCTTTCACGGTAACTGGCGACAGAATAACAGCTGACTACTGAATTGACTTGACGTTAGCTTCCCAATTCTGGCCATCAAAAGGGGTGATGTTCAGTGTTGTCATGCTGGCGTCGAGGCAGCGCGCATTGACGTCGTATGCATCAGGGTGCGATCGCGGTCGAGTATGGGTATGAATGCCGCAGGTTTTGCAAAACCTGTGTTCTGCGACCATGGTATTGAATTGATAGGTTGCAAGGTTTTCTTCGCCTTGGGTAAGTTCGAAATGTTCGGGTTTTGAAATAATGTTTATGAAGCCTTTCTTTAGGCACATAGAACAATTGCATTCAATGACTTCCAAGCTTTCTATCCATACTTTAAACCGCACTGTGCCACAGTGGCAGCCACCCGTTGCCCAAGTTTGTGGTGATAATGGTGTCTCAGTCATCGGTCTTCCTCGAAGTTTCAAAAGTCGCGTTGGCTCTCGCGGGAATAAGGTTTCGGCAAACTATAAGCCGAGTACTCTTTTCGCGATGATGTTCTTCTGGATTTCGTTTGAGCCACCATAGATTGATTGGGACCTTGTACCCAAATACTCAACCATCGCTTTGGCCGCTGCCCTGTCGGGCATTTGAACGCCAAAACTTGCAATGCCGGCGTATTGCCTGATCACCATTCCCAGTTCTGTAATATCTTGGGCAAGTTCAGTAGCCATAATTTTCAGAATCGAAGATTCGTTTCCCGGAGATTCGCCATTTGCCACAGTTGCCAGCACGCGAAGCACCGTGATATCTAGGGTGTCTAGCCTCACTGAGAGCTCATTAAACTGTGTCTGATGTTCTAGCGCGTCAACGCTTGTCATGAACTGTTCAATGGCAGCCATCTGCATGCGTTTGCCGGCGACATGTGCGTAAGATGTTCTCTCGTTTCCCAGCAAGTAATTTGCGTAATGCCAGCCTTGGCCTTCTTCTCCTATCCGATTGCGCACCGGCACGCGGACGTTATCGAATGTCACGCGATTGAGGGAGTGACGACCATCAATCGTAATGATTGGATGAACCTCGACACCCGGGCTATTCATGGGAGCACAAAGAAAAGTGATGCCCTGTTGTTTGACGTCCTCATGGCTGGTCCTTACCAGTGCGAAAATCCAGTCGGCATGTTGGGCCAAGCTGGTCCAGATCTTTGTGCCATTGACAATGTAATCATCACCATCGCGCTGAGCCTGACACTGCAGTGACGCCAGGTCTGACCCGGAGCCGGGCTCTGAATACCCCTGCGCCCAAAAAGTCGTGCTTTGCTGAATGCCTGGCAGCCATCGGCTTTTTTGCTCGTCATTACCAAAAGCGACGATCACAGGACCAACGTAAATGACACCCATGGGCACAGGGCTAATAGCGCCCGCGAGCTCGAGTTCCTCATCGTAAATAAATTTTTTGGTAACGTCCCAACCTGGCCCGCCTGCGCCCTCCGGCCAGTTCACGCAGAGCCATCCTTTGTCGGCAAGGGCTTGTTCAGACTGTTGGTAGTCTGCCTTGTTGAGCGGTTCGCCACTTGCTGCTTTTGCGAGCAAGTCCTTAGGGTAGTCGTTTGCAAAGAAAGCGCGTACCTGTGCACGAAACGCGTCAGTATCTGGGGGGAAATTCATGTCCATGGTGTTTCATCTGTAGCATTAATGGTTTCTAAAAAAGCCTGTAGCAGATCGAAGGAGAAGGGCTTATGTTACTGAGCGTGTAAATTCTGTAGTGAATAAAATCGGTAGGTAACACGCGTATCCTTCAAGCGCCGATGGAAGGATCATAAAGTCCAAGCGCGCGGTACATCTCAAACCCGGCGATCTTTTTTACTTTTGGCGATAGTTTGGCAATTTGCTGGGCTGGCACGTCCAAGTATTGGTTTTCCTCCTGCCGCAGCCATCCGAGTGAATAGGTCAATATGACACCGTAACGCCAATCTTGCGAGGTGTTTGCACCAGCGCCATGTAGCAGCCCTCCTAACCAGAATAGAACCGATCCTGCGGGCATTTCCGCTGCGATGATTTCATGGGCCTCCGGTACGCGTTCGGCCGGCCATTGATGACTCCCAGGCACAATCAGTGTGGCACCATTTTCCGCTCTGAAGTCAGAGATAGCCCACATACTTGCAACGATCAAATTGGGTCTTGGCAAGGGAAAAAATTGGAAAGAATCTTCCTCGCGGTGAAGTTCCTGCTCTCTGGCGCCGGGACCTACTTCTAGCGCCGCGGTCACGTGTAGTTGATATCCGAACTCACCGTTGGGTAACAGAAATCTATCGCAAACATCTGTGGCCATGGCGTGCGGTACAAGTTGCTCTGCGACCGTATTTGAACGCGTCAGTAGCGCTGTGGTGCGGCGCGTTTTCCCGGGGTAGAACGCTTCGGGGTCATCATCTTCTATCACGCTGGCATTCGCCATATGAGGCGCTAATTCTGTGCTGATCGATGTTCTTGCTTGTTCACTTAAGAGCCCCGTGACAACCATGCAGCCTGCCTGATCAAGGGCTGAAAGCATCTCTTCTGTGGCGGCACTGCTCGTAAATACAGGGATGTCCATGCGGGTATCCGTTAGGCTGTGGACTGCATCAATAGTATACATGATCGAGCGCCGAGCGGCACTCCACCAGCCACGTGACTTAGTGTGCAATCATGATATGGTTAAGCGTGAAAAAATTAGGAGTAGACACCCAGTGAACGAGGACAAGACAGAAAAAGCAAAAAATATTCTTGAGGGAGCCGAGGGCTTTCGGGAAGTTTTACCGGGTATTCACATCCTGCCCGCTCAGGGTAATGCGCTGGCGGTGGAAGGCAATGACGGTGTTGTGCTGATGGACGCGGGGCCGGGTCGTGGTGGCACAGCAAAAATGATCCAAGCGTTAAGATCGGTAACTGACAAGCCTGTGCAAATGATCTGTTATTCACACGGCCACCTTGGTTACAACGACGGTGTCGATGACTGGATAAAACATAATGAGTCTCGAGGTGAGGCTGCGCCTGTTTTGGTGGCCCATGAAAATTGTCGGGAACGCTATATTCGTTATCGGGAAACCAAGGGGCTGCAGCAGAAACTGGCAGCGATGCAGTTTCCCGGTGCGAAGCTTAAGTTCACGATACGCGACCCAGACATGACATTTACCTCGAGAATGATGCTGCCGCTCAAGGGGCGACGGGTTGAGTTATTATGGGTGCCATCCGAAACCGATGATTGTATTGCGATGTGGCTGCCGGATGATAACGTGCTTTATGCCGGTGCTGCGTTCCCCGGCACGACTATTCCGAACATCGGCACGCCGTTGCGAACGCAGCGTTTTACCATCCGCTGGGCGGAATCTTGCGAACTAATGGCCTCGTTGGGTGCGAAGATCTTAGTTCAGGAATTTGGGCCGACGATCGATGATCGGGCAGAAGTCCACAAGCGCTTAACAAATACAGCTGAACGCCTGCGATGGTTTCGACGCGAAGTCGTCAGCAGAATGAACCGTGGCATGAGTGAACGAGAAATTTTAGAAGACATTAATTTTCCGGAAGATCTGCAACAGTTGGAATACATGAAAGCACGTTATGGCGCGCCTGAGTACATCGTACGGGATATCTATCGCGAGGAGAACGGCTGGTGGGACAGAAACCCGACTTCCCTTCATCCTGAAAGTATCAAGGACGCTGGCGATGCAGTGCTATCGGCGATAACGGATACGGATGCGGTCATTAAACGGGCCGAACAGCTCCGAGATGAAGGTCATGTTCAGCTGGCGCTACATGTTATTGATCTGATTGCCAATGCCGGTACGTCAGATGATAGCGTGTTGCGGGCTCGACAAATAAAAGCCGATCTTTGTCGTCGCCGTGCCAAAGAAATTCGTCCCTATGTATCCAAGGCGTTGTATCACTCGTCAGCAGAACTACTACAAAACGGCAAGTTGTCCTGGTGTTCGCCAGAAGAAGAAAGTTAACAGGAAAGTAATATGAACAGTTATATCGAAGAAAAAGTGGTTGTTGTCACCGGTGCTGCAAGTGGCTTTGGCAAGCTCCTCAGTGAAAAGGCAACAGCAATGGGCGCCACTGTTGTGGCCGGAGACATCAACGAGGCCGCGTTGATGGAAATAATTGAGCCGCTAAAAGCGCAAGGGGCAAATATCTCGGGCTTGAAAGTAGACGTCACTGTCAGGTCGGAAATGCAGGCGTTGGTTAACCACGCGGTGGAAACATTTGGTCGAGTGGACGTCATGATCAATAACGCTGGTGTGATGCCACTGGCATTCTTTAAGGACCATGAGTCTGCGCATGATGCCTGGGACCGTTGTATAGATATTAATTTTAAAGGGGTGTTAAACGGTATCGCAGCAACCCATGACACCATGATAAAGCAGGGTCGTGGTCATATAATTAACATCTCTTCAATCTACGGAAACCATCCGGTGGTTGGTGGTGGCGTTTACGGAGCGACCAAGGCGGCTGTTGCTTTTCTCTCGGAATCCCTGCGTCAGGAATCTTTGGGTAAAATTAAGGTAACAACGGTTAAACCCACAGGCGTACCAGCTACGGCGCTGGGAACCGGCGTGGTAAACCCAGAAGCGGTAAGCGGCATTTTGGGTATGAATGCACCCGCTTATATGGGTAAATTTGCGGCCGCGGCAGAAGGCGCTTTGTCTACTGAAGAGCTTGACAGTAATAATATTCAGTATTGGGCGCTTGAGCCAGCCTATTTGGCTGACCAGATTATTTACGCCATTAACCAGCCTTGGGGCGTATCGATTTCGGAAATTACTGTACGCGCATCCGGTGATGCCTATGTCATCTAGCAACAGACATTGGTGCCACTTGTGATGCCCGCGCGTGTGCGACGTTGTGCTTTTCTCAAGCCTGTGTGGCGTGCGAGTTAACGGTCTGCGTAGCCAGTTGAAGCCACGCCAGGTCCGCGCCGCTCAGTTCGCCAGAAAGCTTTTCCCGGACGTCGTTGTGATAACTGTCTAGCCATGCGGTTTCACTTGCTGTCATTATGTCAGTATCAATCAAGCGTCTGTCGAATGGGGCAAAGGTGAGCATTTCAAAACCCAACATGCCGTTGTCTTTTGCTACGACCGTCATCAGGTTTTCGCATCGGATACCGTAGCAGTCCTCTTTGTAATAGCCGGGTTCATTAGATAGCACCATGCCGGGAAGCAAAGGTTGTTTTGATCCGGCCTTTGCGATGCTCTGGGGACCCTCGTGCACGCTGAGGAAATTGCCAACGCCGTGGCCCGTGCCATGGTCATAGTCAAAACCTTCGCCCCAGAGAAATTGTCGGGCGAGTACATCAAGTTGCATGCCGCCCGTACCAACAGGAAAGATGGCTGTCGCGAGCGCAATGTGGCCTTTTAAAACCAGCGTAAACATTTTGCGGTGTTCTGCGCTGGGTTCACCAATAGTGACAGTTCGGGTGACGTCGGTTGTACCATCAAGATAGTGTCCGCCAGAGTCAACAAGATAGAGGTTGTTCACTTCCAGTTTTGCTGGGTCACCGTTGAGATGGTTGTAGTGGCACAATGCGCCATTAGCGCCCGCTGCTGAAATCGTGTCAAAAGATAAATCCTGAATGTCGGGTAGCGCCATCCGAAAAGACTCAAGTTTGTCAGATAGTTCTGCTTCATCGTAAAGCCTGTCTGCCTCAACTTCGCGCTCTATCCAATGAAGAAAGCGTGATAGTGCGGCGCCATCTCTTATGTGACAGTTTTTCATGCCATTAAGCTCGGCCTGATTTTTTTGTGATTTGGGTATCAAGACGGGATCTATACCAGACACCAGTTCCGCGCCTGCCTCAAGACAACGAAGCTGACACCATGCATTAGCCGTTAGAGGATCTGCTAGCACTTTGACACCGTTATTTCCCATTGTCTCGAGAGCGCTTTGTAGGCCTTCAAAATTTTGAATAGTCACGCCATCGCCAACGTGCGAGCTGAAATCATTCGGCAGCTTACGAATGTCAGTGTAAAGCATCACTTTCCCCTCTTTATCGATTGTGGCAAACGACAGCAGCACGGGTAGCCGGGGAACGTCTGTGCCGCGTATGTTGAGCAACCAAGCAATCGAATCTAACTGGGTAAGAAGGGCGATATCCGCATCTAAATTGCCAATTGCTTCACCAATGCGTTGACGTTTGCTCGCGCTTGATTCGCCTGTAAACGTCTCCGATAGTAGCAGTGCGAGGTTTTGGCTGGGCTCGGGTCGATCTTGCCAGTGTTTATCGATCGGATTAGGTGATAGTTCGATTAACGCTATTTCCTGCTTCGCTAACAACTTGCTGCTCTCTTCATACCACGCATAGGTGTGCATTCGACTGTCGAAGCCAACCCGAGAACCGGGCGCTAGATTTTCTGAAAGCCACTTCATGGGTGGTTCGTCAATCAGATGATGAAATTCGTACTGGTTTGAGGATACTTGTTGACGAACCTGAATGGTGTAACGCCCGTCGACAAAGATGGCTGCGCTTGTTTTCAGCACAACCACCATACCTGCCGACCCGGTAAATCCACTGATCCACGCAAGCCGTTCATTTTGCAGGGGGACATATTCTCCAAGAAATTCGTCAGCTCTTGGCACAATGTAGGCATCGACGTTGTCAGCTGCGAATTCTGCTCGAACATGCAAAAGCCGTTCGTGAATTAATTTGCTCATAGATTTATTTTTTCTCCAACAACCGTCACGTCAAAAACCGTCTATCTGTTGTTCATTGGTTCGTAGTCATTTTGCGTGTTTCTGCTTCATGTCTTTACGAGTACGGCGTTGCTAACGCACGTGGTCCTCAAAAAGTTTGAAAATTCTGCGATATTCATCTAGCCAAGATGAAGGATATTTGAATCCGTGCGAATCAATAGGGTACAGCGCGAGCTCGAAATTTTCCTTCTCAAGTTCGATAAGACGTTGCTGTAACTTGATAGAGTCCTGCACGTGGACATTGCTGTCTTGCATGCCGTGTGCAATCAAGAGTGGCTTATTGGGGAACGCTTCAGCATAGTATATCGGAGAGCTTAACGTGTAAGCGGACGGGTCAACGAGTGGTGTATTCAGAATGTTTGATGTGTAGCCGTGATTGTAGTGTGCCCAGTCTGTTACGGGTCGAAGCGCTGCTGCTGCGGAAATTTTGTCCGGTGCGCGAAACATGGCCATCAGTGCCATAAAACCACCGTAGGAGCCGCCGTAGACACCCACACGGTCAGGATCGCCCCGTCTGTTAGCGACTAGCCAGTCGATACCATCTAACAAATCTTCAAGTTCTGGATGCCCCATCGAACGATAAATTGCTGTACGAAAATCACGGCCGTATCCGCGGGATCCGCGATAATCGAGGTCGAGCACCAGATACCCTTGCTCCGCAAGTAAATTATTGAACATGTACTCACGAAAGTAATCAGACCAGCCGGTGTGGGCGTTTTGCAGGTAACCCGCGCCATGAACAAAGACAACAATGGGCAGTGTCTCCTTGGCTGTTTCTGGTGAGTAAATGCGGGCTCGCAATGTGCCATCAAAATTTGTCGAGGGGATGTCAACAAACTCTGGCCGCTGCCAAGATTGTTCTGAAAACATAAGGCTAGTTGTTTTGGTGGCTTGCCTGGATGCAGCGTTCGGTCGGTTCGCCTGTAGATACCATTCGGGAGGTTTGTTCGGTGCCGAATGTCGATAAAGCAAACCAGTCTCATCAGGAGAAGTAATAAAAGGTTTGCCGCCAACGCGATACTGCGGGTCTGCTGACAGGCTTGATATTTTCGTCATCTCTGCTTCGGTGCTGACGCGGTAGATTTCATAGCGGCCGGCGTTCTCGGGATTAGCGATGACTGTAAAATAGTCGCCGGTAACCGAGAGCGCCGGAGATTCAACAATATAGTCTCCGCGTGTTACTGGCTGGGCGCGGCGTTTGTCGAGCTTCTTTAGATAGAGGTGTGAATAGCCGGTTTGTTCAGATAAGAACCACAAGCGCTGGTTGTCTGGCATCCATCCAAAGTCATTGTAAGCGTAGTTGATCCATCGTTCATCCGTTAGTCGATGTTGCAATGTGACTTTGGGCTTTCGCGGGTCAATGGTGATCAGCCATCGATCCTTGTTATCAATGCTGTGGAGTTGAATAGCCGCAACAGTACCCGCGTTATTCCACTTGATTCCCTCGGCTCTGATTGAGCGTATTGGCTCGGCTTGGAGTTTTTTTGCCATTTTTACGCGATCAGCACCGCGTGCGACGTGCCAGTCAACAGCGGAAGCTCTGAGCTTTTTGAGAGGATCATTTTTAATGCCGCTAAGACTGGATAAATCTAGCGGTGTTATCTCTCCAGTTGCCAGTTTGACCAATGCCAGTGTGTGTCCACTCGGTGTCTGTTCGCCTACTTTGGCTCTCACTGAAACCAATTCCGTATAGCCCGAGTCAGTCACATAGTTGGGCATCTTTTCCCTGAATTTGCCGTCGTCATTGGTCTTGGTAGTGACAACAATGCTGTACTCGCCATCGGTTGAAGTAACGTTCGAGATCAGTCTCTGTTTGTCACCAAGATAGACAGGCTGCAGGTGGCCCATTTCACTGTTTCTAGCTCTTTGCTGCTCTAGCGCGCGTTGCGCCTCTTTACGACGCTGTGTTTCGTTGCGGGTTGTGATCAGTTGCTGATTTCTTAAAAAGCTGTAGTCAGGCTTCTTTGTCGGGGCTGCTCCAATTCTGATATTGGTCAGCTGCGTGACCAGTCCTGTTTTTGTGTCAACTGAGTATTGCTGACCTTCGCGACTAAAGAGGACTTTCCTGTTGCTAGTCATGAACCGGGCAGACGAGTCACTTGCGGCAGATTGAGTGAGCGTGGTGCGTTCATTTGTTTCAAAGTTAACCAGAAACAGGTTGCCGTCACTGTTGATGATGGCAAGGTGTTCACGACGGTCTTCTATCTGCTCGTCAAATTGTGATGCGGCAATTTTAGGTTTTTCCGCGTCACTGGCATGAAGGTCAACTTGAAAGTAGTCATTAAATTGAACACCCATCCGCTTCTGACGGTAAATGACTGATTTGCCGTCATCAGTAAATCGAGGAGATTGGGCCGGGTTCCCAATCCAGTCTGGGTCGGCCATGATCATTGACAGACTTTTACCTGACGCAGTGAGTGACGAGTCTGCGAACCCATTCAGGGCGCACGCGAACAAAGCCATTGTGATAACGAGCTTATTGTAGGAGATGATCATAGATACTCGGTCTCCGCAGACAACCTAGTAGCACTGACAGGGTGAATAACGATCATTCTAGTGTTCAGTACGTGGTAGTAAAATTAGGTGAGCGTTGAAAAGCACTTTCGCATTTCCTCAACGAAAAGCGCGGGTTGTTCAAACGCAGCGAAATGTCCGCCTCTGTCTAATTCATTCCAGTACTGAATGTTCTTGTAGCGTTGTTCCGCCCAGGGTCGAGGAGTCGCAACAATTTCTTTCGGAAATATACTGCAACCGGTGGGTAACTGGACACCATTGGCGCCTTCATTGCCGAAGCTTTTTGCGAAGCTCTCCCAATACAGGCGTGCGGATGAGGCGCCGTTGTTGGGTAGCCAGTAAAGCATGATGTTATCCAGCAACTCGTCCCGTGAAAGCACATTTTCAGGATGTCCGTCGCAGTCGGTCCAGGCGAAGAATTTTTCAAGTACCCAACCTGCCTGGCCTGATGGCGAATCACTCAGACCGTATCCTAGGGTCTGAGGTCTCGTCGCCTGTTGCTTGGAATAACCCGAGTCCCATTGCTGATAAAATTGTCCAGCAGCTAACGCCTTTTTATCCTTATCGTCGGGATCACTTAACGCGGCTTTTGTTGGTGGCGCGCTTGGCATGTTGACGTGAATGCCTTTGCAGTTACCGAGGTTCTGTAAGCCAATCATCGTTGTGACCGCCGAGCCCCAATCCCCACCTTGCGCGAAGTAGCTATCATAGCCGAGGCGAAGCATTAACTGATTCCACACTTCTGCTATTTTTATGACCCCCCAACCCGTGTTTGTGGGTTTGTCCGAGAATCCAAAACCAGGTAACGAGGGACAAACCACATGAAAAGCATCTGCCGGCTGGCCGCCATGTGCCACCGGATCGGTAAGGGGTTCAATTACCTTGTGGAATTCTACGATGGACCCAGGCCAGCCATGCGTAATGATAAGTGGGCGTGCGTTGGCTTCCTTGCTTCTAACGTGAATGAAGTGAATGTCCATACCATCAAAGGCTGATTTGAATTGCGAAAAGCGATTGAGCTTGTCCTGAGTTTGATACCAGTCGTATTCAGTCGCCCAGTAATTGCAAACCGCCTGGTGGTACGCCAGAGGCAAGCCCTGTGACCAGTCATCCGGCGTCTCAGCATCGGGCCATCGGGTGTTTGTCAGTCGGTTTTTGAGATCGACAATCTCACCTTCAGGTATGTCTATTTGAAATTCGCGCACTTCTGTTGATGCTGTAGGCATGAGTCAGGCTCTCAGGTGTATCTTGAGTTGGTATTATCGTAAAAAAATACTATGTTAAGCAATGCATGATTCCACTGCGAATCTTTGATTCGGGTGAAGGCAAATTTCAGCTAGTGAAGCAATCAGACCCGTTGCATCTGATCTTCATAAGTTAGCCGAGAGATGTTTATCCGATTGTGACAATTTGGAAAAAATAATGACGGATTTTAGTAACGTTACCCATCTGCTTTTTGACCATGATGGCGTGCTCGTCGATAGTGAATACTGGTACTTCAAGGCGACGCAGGAAGAGCTGGCGTTGATGGATATCAGTTTGACGCTGGATCAATACATGGATCATATGGTCACTGGCCAGTCGGCATATTCATCGCAACTATCGGTTGATGAGCGCGAAGCGTTTCGTGAGCGAAGGAATCGCCGGTATGCAAGTTTCCTCTTGTCTCAGGATATTCAGATTCCTGGCGTTGAAAACACTTTAGCGTGTCTCAGCGGAAAGTATCCGATGGCAATTGTGACAACCTCTCGGCGCGAGCACTTTGACTTAATCCACGAATCGCGAAATATCACATCGTATTTTGACTTCGTCTTGGCATTGGGAGATTACGCACAAACAAAGCCTGCGCCTGATCCCTACTTGGCGGCGATTGAGCGTTATGCCATCGCGCCGGAAAATGCGTTAATTATCGAAGATTCTGCGCGAGGACTTGGCTCGGCTATCGCCGCTGGCATTCGGTGCGTGATTGTTAAGAATGAATTCACTGAGCATCAGGATTTTACTGGTGCGACAGCAAGAATTAATGCGCTGATGGATTTGCCCGAATTGCTGGGCGAACGTCTGCCTGGCCTCCACGGGGATTAAGGCAGGCGTTAGGCTGTTGGTCACTTTGTGGCGATTGATCGTGCACAAGATGAGTAACTGATCGGCGTGACTGAGTGCAGTTGTGAAGATTTCAATCCCGCGCAAATTTGTAACGAGACAAAGATGTTCCACAACCAAAGTTTTGGTTGTGGAACAAGCTTTCATGCGGAACGCTAAGCCTCTCGGCTTAGGCGGTCTGGATCAGGCAGCGAACTGGTCGAGGTGGTAGTCGGTGTTGCCGAACTGTGCCTCAATGACAAGCAACCGCTTAAAGTAATGACCGACGCGCAATTCCTCTGTGACACCCATTCCCCCGTGTGTCTGCACCGCATTTTCACCGACAAAGAATGACGCCTTGCCAATTAAATGTTTGAGCGCGTGTACGCAGCGCTGCGCGTCTTCGCCGTCGGCCGCGACTTCCATGGTGGCGCGAAACAGTAATGATTTGCATTGCTCGTATTCCATGAACATTTCCACCATGCGATGCTGCAGCACTTGGAAGTCAGACAGCGGGTGGTCAAACTGCTCTCTGTCCTGAGTGTAGGCAACGGTGTCTTTATAGAGCACTTCCATGGCGCCAACGGCTTCTGCAGCAACAGCCAAAATGCCGTCATTGATTGTCGCGTTGAGTGTGTCAAAACCGTCATCAACATCGCCAATAATGTCCGCTGCGGTGATAGCGACTTTATCGAAGGTCAATTCAGACGACTGAAGACCGTCAACAGTTGGAAAAGCCTGAACAGAAAGGCCTTCTCTGTCTGCTGGAACGAGGGCCAGTGTGATTCCTGACTGATCAACCGTGCCGCCACTGGTTCGGAAAGACACGACAAATGCGCTCGCGGTGCCGCCATGCAGTACCATACATTTAGTGCCGGTCAGGGTGTAGCCATCGTCAGTGCTGGTGCCTGCAAGGGCAACATTGTGAGGCTCGTAACCCGATTCTGGTTCAGCGTAGGCCAACGCGAGCTGTTTTGATCCATCGATCACACTCTCGAGCCAGGCTCGGCGTTGTTCTTCGCTGCCAGCGCGCTTTATTGCGCCGCCGCCAAGAATAATGCTGGCAAGATACGGCTCTAATACGAGACCCTTACCGAACTGCTCCATCAGTACCATGGTGTCGATCTGATTGCCGCCGAAACCGCCGTCATCTTCACTAAATGGCAACCCCAGCCAGCCGAGTTCCGACATTGTTTTCCAATAATCTTCGCTGTATCCGGGCGCCTGCTTGACGATCGCCACTCTGTTCTCAAGGTGATAGTTTTCTTGGACAAACCGTTCTATTGAGTCCGAAACGAGTTGTTGTTCTTCACTTAAATCAAAATTCATTTCAGATTTCCTATTTTTTTGGTGACTTAATGCCAAGCACTTTTTTGGTGACAATGTCTTTTTGAACTTCGCTTGCGCCACCGTAGATGGTGTAGACCCGACTGGACATATATCCGCCCATACCTGCGCGGGCGAAATCTGGTCCGGCATTGGTGCCGCCCCAAGCTGCAGAGAACTGTCCGCCTGCTTCCATGGTCAGCTTTTGAATTCTTTGCTGGATATCAGTGCCTTTTAGCTTGAGGATCGAAGATTCTGGACCCGGTGCTGTGCCGGCGCTGGCAGTAGCTAGGCTACGCAGCTCTGTGTATTCAACGGCCATGAGGTCGACCTCGAGCTCCGCGATCTTGGCGCGGAAGCTTGGCACGTCCATCAGGCTGCCATTGCCCCGTTTGACGCTGCGAGCTTTGCCCTTCAAACCCTCGAGGGCAACGATTGAGTTAGAGATACCTGCAATACCGGTGCGCTCGTGCTCTAGTAATCCCTTGGCATAGGCCCAGCCTTTGCCTTCCTCGCCAACGCGATTTTCAACAGGCACTTTCACGTCAGTAAAAAATACGGTGTTAACCGTGTGTGATCCGCCGAGCGTGATGATGGGCTTTATTTCTACGCCGTCTTGCTTCATGGGAAATAATAGGAAGGTAATGCCTTCTTGCTTAATGCCTGCATCTGATGTGCGGGTGAGACAAAAAATCCAGTCGGCGATATGTGCCATGGTGGTCCAGATTTTAGTGCCATTGACGACGTAGTGAGTGCCGTCTTCTGATAGCTCGGCTTTGGTTTTCAGGCTGGCGAGGTCAGAACCTGCGCCCGGCTCAGAATAACCCTGACACCAGTTCACTTTGCGGGCGCGAATATCCGGAAGGAAGCGCTGTTGTTGTTCCTCTGACCCGTGTGCCATTAATACCGGCGCCAACATGCTGAGACCAAAAGGCATATCCCATGGGGTGCCGGCGCGTGCTGTTTCTTTCTGCCAGACGAAGTGCTGATTCGGTGTCCAGCCAGGCCCGCCAAACTTCTCTGGCCATTTGGGTACGTCCCAGTTGCCCTTCTCTCTGGCTTTCTCAAACCAATTCATTCGCCATGCCTCGGCATCGCCGCCAGTGTAGGCATTTTCCTTCAGAAAACCTCTGACTTCCGCTTCGAATTCGAGATCTTCTTTACTGAGTTTAATATCCATTAAGGTGTCCAAATAGGTGTTCGAGATGGGCAATATAGCAAAAATAGAAATTATTACTAGAACAAAATTCTAGAATAATGCTTTAATAGGTCAAACAGCGACGCGGACATCTGTCACGGAAACATGACTTCTACTACTACGTTCCACAAGCATCATTCTGGCAAAAGCCAGACTCGTAAAAACCAGACAAGCGCGTTGAAGTCCCGGGTAATGGAAGTCTCACTGGCGCATTTCTCCGATGTAGGCATCGAACAAACCAATGTCGGTGACATTCTTCAGGACGCGGATTGCTCCGTAGGTAGCCTCTATCATCACTTTGGTAGCAAAGAAGGCATTGCCGAGGCACTATTTGTTGAAGGCGTCGATCATTTTAACGCCGGGTTGCTTTCAGCGTTATTGCCGCGAAACACCGCAAACACCGGTATCAAGGCGATGGTGACCTTCTGCTGCGAGTGGGTGACGGATCAACCCCAGTTGGCCGCATTTCTGCTATCGAGGGAAATCAAGCTTTCAGAGAGTGCCAGGCTGGAACTCAAGGAGAAAGACCGCGCGTTTGGTCAATCAACCTACGATTGGTTTGCACCCCATGTGACGTCCGGTGAATTGCAGGCACTGCCAACGGGTTTATACATGCCGCTAATTTGCGGGCCGACGCTTGAATGTTCTCGGTTGTGGCTCTCAGGCAGAAGCACACGCTCTCCGGGAGAAGTCGCGGCCATATTGGCGGAAGCGAGTTGGCAGTCGGTGAAAAAGTCCTAATTCGCCAAGCGCCGTTTCAACGCCGACAGTGCCATCTTGTTGGCGTTTTTGATTGTATCCATCGTTGGTGCCTCAACCGATATATCGCCCAATTCAGCGAGTACTGCATGCACATCATCGTGTCCGTCGACTTCGCTCATGTCTTTGAGCCAGCGCGATACATGAGGAAAAGCCGATAGGTCAAATACATTGGTAAATTGCGGTTGCAGTTGTCCTATTTCCACATAAGCGGCGAGATCAGCTAGGGTGACAGTGTCGCCAACAAGAAAACGATTATTCGAAAGCGATCCACTCTCAAGTGTTTTCAGTGCAGCGGTTAGATTTCTGCGTGCGCCTGCCTGAATAGCCTCTGGAATATTCAGATCTTTTCTTATCTTGGGTGCCACAAGCCCGACTGAGGCCTCGCGGATGTTTCTATGATGATAGTGCAGATAGGCATCAATTTTTGCCCGAGTGTGTTCGTGCTCCGGGTAGACATCGGTCCAGCCGCGTGTGCGCGCGAGGTAGGTCATGATGGCATGTGCTTCGCCAAGGGTGAATCCAGTTTCCGTTTCCTCTATGCAAGGGATCGTGCCGCTCGGATTTTTCGCTAAAAAAGCCGGGTTCCGACTACCTGTCTCTCCCTTCGATCCCGGGTTGATAAGGACCATCTCAAATGGTGCTTTTTTGAGGAATAACAACCACATAACAGCTCTGACAGGTTGTGAAAAAGGTACGCCGTAGAGGATAAGAGACATGGAGACTACTCCTTGATTTTAGACCATCGCAGGTTAGCAAGTGTCTGCGAACGGCTCAAGCTAATACCGCTGTAGTAACGCCAAAGGCACAAAGGTCGAAGCCAGAAAACATGTCAGCGAATAACGTGGCGGGCAAAAAGTAAGTCGGATCTCGAAAATTGATGATGGTTTGTCTTGTTAGCAGCGCTGGCGCAACTTTGGGTAAAAGGTCGACAGTGTCGACCCGGCGAGATGATGAGTTAAGTCGAATGGCTCGTCACCCGCTTGCCCAGTTGATTCATAAACAAAAAAAGTACTAGAAAGAGACCTGCCGCGAAGAAGTAAGGCGCTGTAGGCTCGAGCGTGTAGAGCGCGCCACCGATAAACGGACCGAGAGTGAAACCCAGTGGCCCGCAGGAACCAGCGACACCAGCGACGGCACCCTGTTCCTCGGGTGATACCGCGAGCGAAGCACCGGCGGTAAAACCGGGTGAAGCTAGGCCCATGCCAAGCCCCTGAATCATCATCGCAATCGTCAACCAAACCTGAGTTTCTAATAGCGCCATCATCGCGAAGGCGACGACCAAAAGAGGAATTGCAAAACGCAGCAAGGTGAAGGGCGCGAGATTAAAACGTTGCACGATAACTGCCTGCGAAAACAACGAGGCCGCTCCCGACAACATCATGGCAAAGCCGAAGTTCTGCGCTGTTTCTGATGCGCTGAGTCCAAGCGCATCCTGAAAACGAAACCCCATGGTCTGCTGCACGAGTCCCATACCTGTGAACATAGCGATACCAATGATAATAAACGGCAGAATTCGGGGGTCTGTGTATTTAAGACGTTCGCGAGAAGCGGGCGTCTTGTGTCGTGGCGGCTCTTGTAAAAAACGCCAGACGAACAAACCGTTAAGAAATGCGATGGCCGCCATAACCCAGAGTGGTGTCAACAGCGAGATGACCGCTAAGCCGGCGACCGCCGGACCTAGGATTGTGCCTATATTGTTGGCTGCACCGGCTGCACCCATGCCTTTTGTGCGGTTTGCCGTGTCAGTGATGTCTGCCATGTAGGCGTTGGCGGCGGGCATGGAAGCTGACATTACAGATGCGTGCGTCACACGGGCGATAATCAGCGCGATGAACAGAAGCGTGCCGCTCAGGATGCCTGCGAGCCCGAGATAAAGCACCGAGTTGAATAGGAAAGTCCCCGCTGAAAATCCGAAAAGACCACACAGCAGCACGCGTTTGCGTCCCCAAGCATCGCTGCGTCTTCCCCAAACAGGGCTGGTGAGAAATACGACCAGACCGGACGCGCTGATGATTGTTGTGATCTGGATTTCCGACAAACCCATTTCACGGCCAAGCGGTGCAAGAATAGGAAATAAGACTGTAAAGCCCATCCCCACGGAAACGAGTGAGAACAGCAATGTTCGCTTCGCGCGTTCAGTATGGAACTCGCCCATAGGGTTGGTCACCTCAAAAAGTTGGTTAGTGTAAGCGTTTCGGAATCATGTGCGCAATGAAGAATCGATGAATCTGGTATCCCTTGCCATCTCATCACGTTTGAAGCCAAAGTGCGTCAGCGCGCTGTGATACTGATGCTTCTCCGCGTTTCCGTTAGATGTTGGATAATAATAGCGGTCAGACTGCAGATGCCGAATCCCGCAATCAGAGGTAAGACGGTGCCGTTGTACGATAGTCCGATAAACATGCCTATTGGTACGGAGATAAAAGTCGCAAACGAGGCGGTGATTGCTGCACCAATGCCGGCGATTTTTCCCAGCGGTTCCATCGCCAGCGCGTTCAGGTTTCCGAACAGAATGCCTGTGCAAAACAGTGCGGTCGCAAGAAAAAACATAAACGACCAAAGAGGGGGGTGACCATCGCTGTTAAGCGCAACCATTCCATAGGTGGCCGCGACAGCGCACAGCGTGATGAGTGCTCGCCGTGCCATTGAGCGCATGCCAATTCGCATGACCAGGCGTGCATTTAAAAGCGATGCACTCCCTACGGCAATAGAAAGCCCGGCAAAGAACAGTGGAAACAGTGTGCCCAAGCCATACTGTTGCTGCAGGATTTGCTGTATTGAACTGAGGAATGCCACGAAGGGACCCGAGACAAATCCTGCGGTAATGGTGTAACCAAGTGTGATGGGGTTGCGCAAAACCTGATTGAGTGAGCGCTTAAGTTGCTGCGCTGAAAATCGTGCTCTCTGTTTGCGCGGTAGGGTCTCTGGCTGACGAATCATAAACCAGAATAAAATCAGCAGTCCCATGATAAGCAGCATCGTGAAGATCATGCGCCAGCTGGCAACAAATAGGATGAGCTGGCCGAGTGCAGGCGCCAGCACCGGTACGAGAATGAATATGGTCATGACATAGGACATGACTCTGGCCATCTCCCTGCCTTGATAGAGATCGCGAATGATCGCTGTTGAAATAACGCGAGGCGCGCCAAGCCCTATGCCCTGCAACAACCGGCCCCAGAGCATCCAGCTGAATTCAGTGGAGAAGATGCATAGCAGGCTGCCAATGATGAATATGGTGATACCAAAAAATACCAGAGGTTTTCTGCCATAGCTGTCTGATAGTGGGCCACAAACTAATTGACCCATGGCTGTGCCCAGGAAAATCACACTGATGACGAGCTGTGTATCATTCGCATTGCTGACACCAAGATCGAGTCCAATCTCAGTCAGCGCAGGTAACATCGCATCGATTGATAGCGCGGTCAGCGCGATCATCAAAGCCATGATGGAAATGAATTCAACAAAACCAAGAGGTTTGCGAGCTTCAGTCAGCATCGTATATCGGCCTGCTCAGATCTTGGTGATTTGAACGCCGACAGGACCGCGGGCGACAACTTGCCAGTAGATGGAAAGCTGAGCCCGCAGATTGTTGCCAGTACTCGCGCGTTATTCGAACCCGGTGTAAGTAACAAAATTTTCGTTGTCTTCGCGAACGGATTTTACAGTGTTGGCAGGGAAGTCAAAATCAGGCCAACCCATTGCAACACAGGTCATGATCGTTTGGTCGTCAGGGATTTTTGCATGCTCCCGTACGACTGACGATTGCATGATGCCTTGGCCATTGATCACGGTGCCCAAGCCCCGAGTCCACGCGGTGAGCACCAGTCCATGTACTGCAGCGCCTAAATCAAAGTGGCAAATCGTGTCGTGTTCCATGGATTTTTCGCAGGTCACGACGATTGATACAGGCGCATCAAATTGACGAAAACCGCGCATGACCCAGTCTTGGCGTTTTTCCGCGTCTTCGCGAGCGATACCCATCTCGGCGAATAGTTGCTTCGCAATGTCGACCTGTCTGCGACGATACTCACCCTCATAACCGTGATTCATTTTGATCTCTCGATCAACATTGGCGCCAGACATCATTTTTTGAGTGTTGCCCTCGCGAATCCTATCGAGCGGCTCGCCGGTTACTACGTGGAAGAACCAGGGTTGTGTATTCATTGACGATGGAGCCCCTTTAGCGATCGCAATAACCTCCGCGATCAATTCTCTTGGAACCGGCTTGTCTTTGTATCCTCGGATACTTCGTCGTTCTGCTATTAGCTTGTCGAAATCACTCGCATCCATCTTGCATCCCTCATTGTTACTTGAACTACGCAACCTATATGAAAACTCGGTGATAGATCAAGAGACATAACCGATATAAATGTGTCCGCCTAACTCCTTTAGAGATGAATAATTGATTAGCGATGATGACTTTAACAGGCTGTTTGCTGGCAGACTTGATTGATCGTTTGATTTGCTCGGACTTGACGTGGCGAGTACGGGATTCACTTTGGATATTGGCTTTGGTGCGGCTTGGTATTGTTGTTGGTCTAAAGGAGGTGTTACTGGGCTGTGGTTACCTGCGGCCGATTGTAGTGTGGTCGGCTCGATGGCTGTAAACCGACAGGCTAGCTGCATTCTAGTGCTCAGGCTGGTATTGTTTCCGTCGAAAATTAAAAAATATGATTGTAAAGAGGTTGAAGCATGATTGTCGTAAATGTCGTTATAGAATCAAGTGCAGCTAATATTGCGTCGGTAAAAGATGCGATTGCTGAAATGGAAGTCGCTTCGCGGGCAGAAGAGGGATGCGAGGATTATACTTTTTCCGTAGAGCTAAACGATCCAAATAAATTGCGGGTCACTGAAAAGTGGCGCACGGCGGAAGCGCTGGTCGCTCATTTTAAAACGCCTCACATGGCAACTTTTCAGGCTGCGCTGGGTCGTCTGGATGCGACTAATAGAGAGCTTAACTTTTACGAGGCAACCCCGATCGATATGCCCACGTAAGTCCGGATCACTTGGCTCTGTCTCTGATGGGTACAACGAGTTCAATCAAGTCTGCGACCAGCTTTTCTCGTTTGGCAAAGTTAGTGAGTCCGTCTTTCTGGGTGAGCAACATCGCCGCTCCCATGGGTACCGAGATGGTAAACAGATTCAATGTTTCAATGTCCTCTCCCTGGTGATTCCCTAGTTGCTGAGTGGCCGCGACTGCTTCTTTGATAGTGAGTCTGAACGCCTCAGTTGCCTGTTTGAGTTCCGCGCTCTCATACAGGGAAAGATCGGGATGCATGGTCGTATTAAATTGTGCGGTGTTGTTCAAAGCCCAGTGAACAAAGCCTTGCCCCATTGCATTAAGTCGTATCCATGGATCGTCACCCACGTTATTTGCTGCCGATAGTGTTGCTCGCATCAGTTTGGCATAGCCCTCTGTCGCAATGGCTGTCAGTAAATCTGCTTTACAGCTAAAGTGGCGATTGGGCGCGCCGTGAGAAACATTTAGGTCGCGTGCGAGGCCGCGCAGCGTTAACGCTTCGATTCCTCGACTCTGTATAACCTCCGCCGCACGATCCAGCAGTGCCTGACGAAGGTCTCCATGGTGATAGCCGCGTTGAGAGACAACACTCATTATTTTTTTCTTGTTACCCTGACAGGCATGTGAGTATAACCATTGACGAATGAAGAGTAGGTGCGATCGGGTTCATCAACCAGTTCTATCTTTTCAAAGCGGGCGAGGATTTCTTCCCACAGGATACGTAGTTGCAGTTCTGCGAGTCGATTTCCCATGCATCGATGAATGCCAAAACCAAACGAAAGATGTTGTCTGGCGTTAGGTCTCTCGATATCGAAGTCGTCGGCGTTCTCGAAAACTGAACTGTCCCGATTACCTGACGCGTACCACATTAGTATTTGGTCGCCCTGCTTGATTTGTTTGTCTCCGATTTCGCAATCAAAGTTGGCAGTTCTTCGCATGTAGGCGAGGGGGGTCTGCCAGCGAATTAGCTCCGCTACCATCTTGGGCACTAAGTCAGGGTTTGCTGTGAGTTTGTCGTACTGCTCTGGAAACTTATTGAGTGCGTAAACACTGCCGGACATGCTGTTTCTGGTTGTGTCATTACCGCCGACGATTAGCAGAAGTAAATTGCCCAGATAGTTCATTGGCGATAAATCTTTTGTGTCTTCTCCATGTGCAAGCATGGAAATCAAATCGTTACCTGGATTCTTTAGTCGGTCTTCCCATAGTTTTGAGAAATAGGTTAGGCATCCAAGAAATTCCTCTCGCCTCTGCTCTTCTGATTCGATAATGCCGCCCGGTTCTGGGATGGCGAACGTAATATCAGACCAAAAAGTAAGCTTTCTTCTGTCCTCGATGGGAAAGTCAAACAATGTCGCCAACATTAATGTTGTCAGTTCTATTGAGACGGTGTCTACCCAATCGAAGGTTTCACCCTCTGGCAATGAATCCAGCACTTTGCAGGTGCGCTCGCGAATGAGTGGTTCCATATTCACGAGATTGCTGGGCGCAACAGCACCGGTAACAGTTTTACGTTGTACATCATGAACCGGTGGGTCTTGCGCAATAAAAGTCTGTATGTCCAGTTCACCTTCCTGCAACTCGGTGTCTATTTGTGGACCAAGCACAATCCCATGGGCTGAGCTGAAGTTCTGCCAGTCTGAATCAACTTTTTTAATGTGCTCGTATCGGGTCAAGGACCAGAAACGACCTTCAATTTCAGTTTCGTTGAAATGTACTGGGTCTTCGGCCCGAAGTCGCTCGAAGTATTCCTGCCAGCGGTGGGCGCGCCACATGTTAGCGTCAACGGGAATGATGTCCTCAATCGCGACTTCGCTTGCTGGTGGTATTTCACCGTGAGAGTCGGTGCCCATTGCGTTGGCTGGGCGCGTTTCTTCCGAATTTGATTGAGCTTCACTCATTTACGTAACCTTTGGGATTTGTTGTGGATCAATGGGTTGATCAGTTGATAGAGGCAGGTGGTTAACCCGAAAAGGTCGCCATTCTAGCGATCAATGTAGTCGATGTCTACATTGTCGTTGGCCGAAATACGGAAAAGCCGATTCGAAGTTTTAGCCCGTGTTTCGCATACCTGCAGAAATACCCGCAACGGTCACCATTATTGCTTGCTCTAGAAATGGTTCGCTGTATTGACGGTTCCGTTTTAGCAGTTCGGCCTGAAGATAATTTAGCGGATCGGTATAAATGTCCCGAAGTTGTAAAGATTGCTTCATCCAGGGTTCGTCGTCCATCAGCTGATCCCGTCCTGAGACGCTCAGCACTGTAGCACAATCGTCTGACAGTTGTGCCCGTAGCGTTTCACCGATGTGCCGCCATTCTTCGGGAACAAGGCAGGCATCATAAAAAATAGAAAGTCCGCTGTCTGCTTTTGCGTAAACCATTTCAAGCATTGATATCCGCGCCGTAAAAAAGGGCCATTCGTGATACATGGTGCGAAGGGTGTCGCCGCCACCTGCATCTAACGCGATCTTCAATGCGGCGCCTGCGCCGAGCCATGCGGGCACCATTAAGCGATTTTGGGACCATGCAAATATCCAAGGAATAGCACGCAAGCTTTCGATGCCGCCACCTGTGTTTCGGCGCGCCGGGCGCGATCCCAGGGGAAGTTTTGTTAGCTCCTGCTCGGGGGTTGCATGGCGAAAGTAGGACACAAAATCCTGCTCTTCACGGACAATCGCGCGATATGCTGCGCACGAGTCTTCGGACATTTGCTCCATTAGCGCTCGCCACTCCTTTTTCGGTTCCGGTGGCGTCATCAGGTTAGCCCGGCAAATTGCCGTAGTGTAAAGGGCGAGCGTTTTGACGGCGAGAGAGGTCCAGCCTAATTTTGCCCGGATCATTTCCCCCTGTTCAGTGACCCTCAATCCGTTACGCAGAGACCCCGGCGGTTGTGACAATAATGCGGCGTGCGCGGGCGCGCCTCCTCGCCCGATACTGCCGCCGCGGCCGTGAAAAAGTGTTAATTCAACGTCATGTTGCTCGCATACCGTTAGTAGTGATTCCTGAGCTGTATACTGCGCCCATGATGCAGCTAAGACGCCAGCGTCTTTTGCGGAATCGGAATACCCAATCATGACCATTAACTGACCGGAAATTGTTTGTTTGTACCAAGGTGTGTCCAGTAGCGTTGATATGACTTCCCGTGCGCGCGATAGATCGTCCAATGTCTCAAAAAGTGGAGAGACCGGTAGGCGCGAGGTACAGCCGGACTCGCGGAGAAGCAATTGCACCGCAAGGATATCGGAAGCTTGGCGTGCCATCGAGATAACATATGCGCCGAGCGCTTCCTGCGGTTGTGAGGCGACCACCGCGCAAGTCGCCAGCACTTCTTCAACATTTGCTGACGGTTGCCAATCCCTCGGTATGAGCGGGCGACGATTTGATAACTCGGTTAAGAGAAATTTACGGCGCGCTTGCTCAGTCCACTCAGCATAATCACCGAGTTCAAGAAATTGCGTAAGCTCTGATAACACCTCGGTATGTCGTGCGCTATCCTGGCGAACATCGACTCGAACCAGATGTAAGCCGAAACAACGTGCTTTGCGCAGCAAGTCAAGCAGTGCGCCATCTGCAACAGGCACCATGCCACACTCGTGAAGCGAACGATGACAAACTTTTAGCGGCGCGAGCAATTCCTCAATGTCATGAAAAATGTCGTATCCCTCAATGGATTCTCCATCGAGTTCGCGCTCGATAGCTTCGCGGGTTACTTGCATTTTGTCCCTCAGTGATCGAAGCACTGCGCGATAGGGTTCGTGGGCATCCGCGGCGATCTCTCTCAACTCGCTGTTGCACACCGTCATCGATAGCTCTTCTGCCAGTTTGCTCAAATCTTTGAAATAAAGGTCGGTCGCTTGCCAGCGACTCAAGCGTAATACCTCTTCTGTGACCGTTGCGGTCACGTTGGGGTTGCCATCTCTGTCGCCGCCCATCCAGGAGACAAATTGCACCGGGGCGAAATTCTCTGGCAGGTGCTGTCCGCAGGCGTCGAATAATGCAAGGTCAAGTCTACGCAGGAATTCGGGCACTGCTTCCCACAACGAATCTTCTACGACAGCATATCCCCACTTTGCCTCATCGGCGGGTGTCGGGCGACTTGTGCGAAAGTCATCGCCGAACCAAATCTGTGTAATTAGATCTCTTAGTCTGGCTTCAAGTTGTTGTTGTTCTCGTCCCGTTAAACCAGATAACTCAAGTTGGTTGAGGCACTGGTTAATCTCGCTGTGTTTGTGAATCAGGGTGCGACGCATAATCTCCGTTGGATGTGCAGTAAGTACCAATTCGATTTTAAGTTCGAGTACTGTTTTCAGTAATTCATGCGTGCTCACACCCTCTGTTTTCAATTCCTTAAAACTGTCCGCCAGGGTGTCAGAAGCGGAAAACAGTTGATCCATCTCTCGTGACACCGTGTGGTGTTGATCTGCAATGTTAGCGAGATTTAGAAATTGGCTGAAAGCCCGCGCCACAGGCACAAGCTGTTCGTTCGTCAAGGTGCGAAGCAGTTCAAGCAATTTTTCGGTCGATGCTTCGTCCCCGCCTCGGGCAGAGCGGGATAGAACTCTAATGTCTTCAATCAGTGCGAGGAACTCAGGACCCTCAGCTTTCGAGATGATGTCGCCTAACAGGCTGCCCAGCGCGCTAACGTTACTGCGAAGGCTTGTATAGTCTGGATGTGCCGAGGCAGGTGTCATTTTTTCTCCAATTGAGGCGGCTTGCTCAGTATACAATGAATCGATCTGAAGAATTTATCATAGTTGTAGTAACAGGTTGCGAATGCTTATCAAGGTTGGTGCATGCAACCATGCTTGATCGCTATCGAATCGTTGCTTTTTTGAGCAAACATCAATCATTTGATTGCCGAAACGCTTTCTCCTATCCTCGCTCATCCTATTCAGTTTGCGCCCAGGGAGGGCAATGATGTCATATGTCACGATAGCAACGACGCCTTTTGAGGGTCAGAAGCCCGGAACTTCTGGGTTGCGCAAAAGCGTTGCCGAGTTTCAAAAGCCTGGGTATCTCGAGAACTTTGTTCAGGCGATTTTCAACGCGATTTCACCCTGTGAAGGCAAGACGCTGGTTATCGGCGGCGATGGCCGTTTTTTTAATCTCGAGGCGATTCAGGTCATCATCCGAATGTCGGTGGCGAATGGTTTTTCGCGATTGCTCATCGGCCAGAACGGCATACTCTCGACCCCGGCTGTATCTTGTGTCATTCGAAAATACGGTGCTGATGGCGGTATCGTGTTGTCTGCCAGTCATAATCCTGGCGGCCCAGCGGGTGATTTCGGTATCAAGTTCAATAGCGAAAATGGAGGGCCAGCGACGGAACAGTTGACCGATATGATTTACAAACAAACGACCACGATGGACCAATATCGGTTGTTTGAATGTGAAGCGCTGCCGGTCAATCAGCTAAGTAGTTTTCAGATAGGCGAGACCACGATAGAAGTTATCGATCCAGTAGCAGATTACGCCGATTTAATGGCGACTATTTTTGATTTTGATCTAATCGCTGAAATGTTGCGCAGCGATGATTTCCAGATGTGTTTCGACGCCATGCATGCCGTAACTGGACCCTATGCGGTGGAAATTCTTGAGCAAAGATTAGGCGCACCCCGCGGTACGGTGATTAACGGGCGGCCTTTAACGGACTTTGGTGGTGGGCATCCGGACCCGAATCTCGTTCACGCGCACGAAATGGTTGCGCGACTTAGCGGCGACAATGCGCTGCATTTTGGTGCTGCCTCGGATGGTGACGGGGACCGGAATATGGTTTACGGCCGCGAATTTTATCTGAATCCTTGTGACAGCCTTGCGATATTGGCGGCGAATGCACACGTGATTCCTGGTTATGCAAAAGGGATAGCCGGCATCGCCCGGTCGATGCCGACGAGTCGGGCGGCGGACAGGGTGGCAGCGGCGCTTGGTATTGATTGCTTCGAGACGCCGACTGGCTGGAAATTTTTTGGCAATCTATTAGATGCAGATAAAATTACGCTTTGCGGCGAAGAAAGTTTTGGTACAGGTTCAAATCATGTTCGGGAAAAAGACGGACTTTGGGCCGTTCTATTCTGGCTAAATTTGCTCGCAGAAAAGAAGCAACCGTTAAGTGACATTGTACGCGACCATTGGGCGCGTTACGGTCGTGACTATTTCACGCGTCACGACTATGAAGGGGTTGGTAGTGCCGAAGCCCAGCAGATGATTACAGCACTGCGGGCCTCTTTACCGCAGTTGGCAGGTCAAAAAGCGGGAGCATTGGAAGTTGAGTTTGCTGATGATTTTCAGTACACAGATTCCATTGATCAAAGCGAATCGAAAGCGCAGGGTATCAGAATATTTTTTACCAACGGTGGCCGAATTGTTATTAGGCTATCTGGTACAGGCACTCAAGGCGCGACCTTGCGGGTCTATTTTGATGCCTATGAATCTGACCCCGAGTTTCTTGCGCAGGACCCTCAGCTTGCGCTCGCTGCGCTAATGCGCGCAGCGGACGAACTAGCGGGTATTCGTCAATATACCGGTAGAGACAAACCAGATGTCATCACCTGATTTTTCGATCGTGGGTGTTGGCTTCATGCCTTTCGGATCGCCACTCGACTCTCATGAAAAGTGCCACCTTCACCAGCATCTGTGATCGCCTGGGATGTGAGGTCGTTGACGCCAGTCTGCTGCGAAGCGCTGGATTGCCAGTATATGCCCTCTGCGACTAGCAATCCGGGTTGGGTTTTGTCGGTGACCTCGGCAACGCGTCTGTTAAAACCTCGATCGTTGAAAATTTCAACTTGGTCGCTGTCGTTAATATTGGCGGCGACCGCGTCCTCGTGATGAATTAAGACCTTGCCCAGTTTGTTTGGATAGCGCTCACCGAAGGTTGAGTTGAGAAGTTCCGCGTTAGGCGGCGTGATGAGCGCAAAGGGATATTTGTTGGATAAGATAGGGTCGTCCAATTCGTGGCACTCGATAAGTCTTGGGTGTGAAGCCTCGGCGGTGTCATTGTCTGGTAAGGTAAATTTGAAAAGTTTGTCCTTGAACTGCGTAAAATTGCCACCGAGGTCATAATGATCTGAGCGAATCGCCTCTCCGGCTGGCAGTCCATGCTTAATGAAAGAGTCAGCGAGTCCGGATATGGCCGGTAGATAGCTCTGAATTCTACTTTCGACGTCCTGATGGAAAACCGGGTCGGTGTAGCCCATCCTCAATGCCAGTGTCTGAAATAGCTCGAAATTGCTCATTGACTCGCCTTTGGGTTCAAAAACGGGTTCGGTTCTACCCATGTAGTAATGCCCATAGCCGATATAAATATCATCGTTTTCAAAAGATGTTGATGCGGGCAGCAGTAGGTCAGCGTACTTTGTCGTGCCAGTCTGAAATTGTTCGTGAACAACGGTAAAAAGGTCCTCCCGCTCAAGCCCCTGACGCACCTTGCTAGAGTCAGGGGCGACGCTCAAGGGGTTGCTGGAATAGACGAATAGCCCTTTGACCGGCGGTGAAACCTCGGTGAGAGCCTCTCCGAGTTTGACCATATTGATAGTTCGAGCGGGTTTTTTGATGAGTGATGTAAACCCGAACACGCGCGAATCAAGAGAAAACGACGTGCTAGATAATAGCGCGCCGGCGCCGTGCTTACCGTCGAACAGCCCGACAGCTGCGCTAAGGCAGGCAATCGCGCGAGTTGCCATCGCGCCTTGCGTATTGCGTGAGAGGCCAACACCCACCCGAATAAATGTTTTTGGGTTGTCAGCAATCAAGTCGGCTAAGCCAATCATGGATTCAGTGGTGAGCCCTGATGCGGTTGCAAAGGTGTTTAGACTTGTGCCTGCTAGATAGGCCGCAAGGTCTGCAAAACCCTCGGAGTATTTTTCAATAAAATTGTTGTCAATGCGTTGGCGCTTGGTCAGGTGTTTCAATATGCCAAGTGCAAGCGCCGCGTCGCCCCCGGGTTTTACACGATAGTGTTGGTCTGCCGCTTCGGCGGTCACATTTTCATACGGATCGATGACAATGAAGCGTGCGCCGCGTCTCCGTGCTTTCACAATCATTGGCATGAAGTGGATGTTCGTTACCTTGGCGTTGATGCCCCAAGCAATGATCAGATCCGAGTCAATTGCTTTTTCGGGTGGGCTTTGCGGGTGACTGCCGTAGTGGAGATTCCACCCGGTTTTTGCAGCAACCGAACAGATAGTTCGGTTCAGCTGACACGCACCATAGCGATGGAAGAACGGGTGGCCGGCAAAAAAATTCACCTTGCCCATATTTCCAGCGTAAGAGTAAGGCAGTAATGCTTCGCTGCCATGCCGTTCCTTGATGTCGGTTAGCCGGTCAACGAGTATCGTCCAAGCCTCGTCCCAAGAAATGCGTTGGAACTTCCCCTCTCCCTTTTTACCGACGCGTTTTTGAGGAAATAGTACTCGCTCTGTTGACTGCACTCTTTCATGGTAGGTTCTGACTTTTTTACACAGGAAGCCAGCGGTGAAAGGGTGGTCCGGGTCGCCGTCAAGGCGCGTGATGACGTCATTTTCCATTGTGGCGACAATGCCGCAGGCGTCAGGACAATCTAGCGGACAAATCGTTTTTTTCTTTGGCATGCTGCTTCTCGGTCGGGACTTTCACGACGATATCACAGGACGCGGTGAATGAGTGCCATCGAATAATGTTCAGTCACGCACCAGTACGCTTGCGACGCATGGGTGTCTTGTCATACGAGGCCATGCACTGTCACAATCCGGCGCTTAATCATTATTTAACGAAGCTGGGGTGACAATGGCGCGAGATAGGTATGTAACTGAAATGGGTATGGGAGTCGATGTGCATGGCGCTAACTACACAAAAGCAGCAGAGCGAGCAGTCTTTGATGCGATTCATCACAGCAGTCTCAATTTCTTTAAAGCTCTCGGAAAGCATCCGGGCGATATGGAAATTGAATTGTTAATCGGCGTTCCCGAACCCGAACAGGTTGACACTGCGGTAATTGCTAAAGCGCTGCCTTATGGCACGGTCACTGTAAATGTTAAACAAGGCGGCCTTGAGATTCCCGGCGACAACGACGGTGATCCCGTCGTGATGGCCAATGCCGGTGTGGTTGTCTATTTGAGGGCTGATTAGCTGCAGCGTAGGTATTCTGTGAATTAATGGTCGAATATCGCTCTGGTCAACCGGCAACTGACTTTCTTGCGTTAGACGTTCTTTTTGTGTTCTCTTTAGTGCTACAGCACTTTTCTATCGTTTCTATTTTTACTCGGGGAAACCTAATGACCTACAACAAACCGATTCCCACTCGGGGAACCCACACCGTTCCGTTCTGGGAGGGCGCAAAAGAAGGCAAATTAATGTTGCCCAGATGCCAGGATTGCAACCGCGTTCACTGGTATCCGCGATTTATATGTCCCCATTGTCATTCAACGAATCTTGAATGGGTTGAGGCTAGTGGCGAAGGCAAGATTCATACTTACGCCGTGCAACATCTGGTGTTTGGTCCTTGGGAGCCAGAAGCGCCCTACGTTACAGCCTACATTGACTTGAATGAAGGTGATCGAATGTTGACTGTATTGCGGGGGGTCGATCCGGAAAAACCTGAAGACATTAAAATTGGTGCCAGAGTGAAAATTGAATTTGAACAGGCCAACGAGGATACCTACATCCCGTTCTGGCGGGTGATTGAGGAGTAAATAATGCCAGGACAATTATATAAATCAGCGGCCATCGTTGGTGCCGCGGAAGCAAACGAAATTGGTTTTCTTGAGGAGCCTAAAACGTCGCTTCAGTTGCACATCGAAGCGATCAAAAATCTGAGTGATCAGACAGGGGTGCCCATATCGAGAATCGAAGGTGTTTTCTCCACTGGCTGGTCATCAGAGTTATGTGAGCATCTCGGTATCAAGCCCAAGTACATCGACACGACCGCGGTTGGCGGCTGTTCATTTGAAATGCATGTACATCATGCGATGGCGGCAATTCATTCCGGCATTATTGACATCGCGCTCGTGACACACGGCGAAAACGGCTTTTCCGCGAGAAAGATTGGCGGCCGAGGAACGGGAAATTATGGTCGGGGTGCTGGTGTAGCATCTCCAGCAGCAGAAATGAGCATGGCTTATGGGTTGGGTAGCGCGCCTTCGAATTACGCTCATGCAATGGTGCGACACATGCATCGTTACGGCACAACGACTGAGGACTATGCACATATCGCTAAGGTCACCCGTGACTGGGCAACCTTGAATCCCAGGGCGGCGATGTACTCAAAAGAAAAACATCCGTTTGGTGGTCCGATCTCTGTAGCGCAGGTTGAAGAGTCAAGGTTGATCGCATGGCCGCTAACGATATTGCACTGTTGCATGGTTGCCGACCATGGTGGTGCCGTCTTGATTGCGAGCCCAAAAGTAGCTGCTGGCCTTAATACCAAGCCAGTATGGCTAGCGGGTGCTGGCGAAAGTATGGGGCATGCGAACATGCTTGAAATGGAAGATTTTACGGCGACATCTGCTTCTCGATCAGCTGAAGCGGCCTACACGATGGCGGGTATGGGTCCCGGAGAAATGGAACTGGCGATGATTTATGATTCGTTTACGATTACGGCAGCCATTACCGCAGAAATGTTAGGGCTTGCAGCGCCCGGCGAAGGCCATACGCTCTGGAAAGACGGCCATGCAGCGCCCGGTGGCAGGTTGCCAATTAACACTAACGGTGGCGGCTTGTCATTCAATCATAGTGGTATGTACGGTATGCCTTTGTTGATCGAGGCGTATCGTCAGCTGTCTGGAACCGCAGAGGATGGCATACATGGGGATGTTGGCAAACAGACCAGTGCGAAAACCTGTATCGTCAACGGAACGGGTGGAGCACTGTCCACTACGGGTACGCTAGTGCTCGTAGCAGACGACTGAGTCGTTGCTTTTGCGCGGTGTTGCTGCTGTGAACGCAGTCTCCTGCGAGTGCCTGAGTAAGTTGTTGTAATAACGCGATCTTTAAAACAAGGTCGTGTTGTTCACCTCTTTAATTGCAATAGATATGGTCATCTTGGATGATGGGTCGTGGTCTGAAGATATCTCGCTCCAGGACAAAACATATGAAAAGAAGAACGATGCTAACGAGCATGGCGGGTTCGCTGGCTGTTGCTGCAGGTTCCCATGCCGCATCGAGCCGCGCTCAGCCCCCAACGACAGAAATAGCGCAAACCGGGGCCTCTTTCCCCGCTTTAGTGAAACCTCGCAGATTGCGTAAGGGAATGACGATTGGGCTTGTTACACCTGCGAGTAATGCGCCGGAGAACGAAGGCATTCGGTTCGCCATTGATGTCATTCGATCGCTTGGTTTTAAGGTGAAGGAAGGCAAACATCTGTACAAGCGCAACGAATATCTTGCCGGGACAGATCAGGAGCGAGCGGAGGACGTTAATCGGATGTTCGCGGACGAGCAGGTTGACGGTATATTCTGTGTGCGCGGGGGTTGGGGTTCTCCGAGGATTCTTCCTTACCTTGATTATGAGTTAATAGCGAGAAACCCCAAGGTATTTATGGGGTACAGCGACATCACTGCAATTCTTAATGCGTTGGTAACCAAAACGGGGTTGGTTGGTTTTCATGGCCCTATAGCCAAACAAAACTTTACCGATTACACCCTCGCCGAATTTAAGAAAGTGCTCATGTTGCCTCAATCGTCGACAATTATTGCCGCGCCTCCACCATTTGAGTCTAAAGAAGGTTGGGTCGAGGAAGAAAATCGATTAACGAGATTTGTACCTGGTACGGCGCGAGGAAAGTTGGTCGGCGGCAATCTAAGCCTGCTGACGAAGTTGATTGGCACACCGTTTGAACCGAATTTTAAGGATGCAATCCTCGTGCTGGAAGACGTTGGTGAATCTCCTTATCGTATCGACGGGTTGTTGACCCACCTTTGGCTCGCAGGGAAATTGCAGCAAGTGGCAGGCATAGCGATAGGGAAGTTCACTGACACTGACTATGCACTTAACACGTTTAGTGTTGAAGAAGTCATTGAGCAAAGGTGTGTGCCGCTTGGGGTGCCTGTCATACGTGGTCTGATGATTGGCCATGTTGAAGATATGACCGTTGTCCCGCTTGGCGTTGAAGCGGAGCTTGATGTTGATGCCGGAACGCTTCGCTTGCTAGAGACGGCGGTTAGATCATAGTCTCCTGAGTTATCGATTATCGCGAAATAAATGATACGCTAGGATAATTCTCCACAGAGTGATTGCTTATGGAATGGGTTTCGATTCTGCCTCCGCTGCTGGCTATATTGGTTGTGGTGTGGAAGAAAGAAGTTATCTCTGCGCTTTTTGCCGGTATTTTCCTTGCGGAATTTTTACTATTAAGTTCCGGGCTTGATGCTATTGGCCCAGCGTGGCTTAACAGTCTTGAGCGAATTGTTGGGGTTTTTACGGATGGCGGAAATGCGCGGTTACTGATATTCAGCCTGATGATAGGTGCATTACTTGCGTTCGTTCGAACTTCCGGCGGCGTTTCTGCGCTTGTTGATTTGCTAGTCAACAGAGGTGTTGCAAGCTCGGCTAGGCGAACAACGCTACTCACCAGTGCAGTTGGCGGTGCGGTATTTGTTGAGAGCAATTTGAGTATTTTGACCGCAGGTATTCTCTCGCGCGGGTTGTTTGACAAATTTAACTTAGGCCGGGCCAGGTTAGCTTACATCATTGATAGTACTTCTGCGCCAGTGTGTATTCTTATTCTGCTTAACGGTTGGGGTGCGTTTATTCTTGCGCTATTGAATAACTATGAGCTTTCCAGTGCCTCTGCCGTGGTTCTCTGGGGTTCTGTACCTTTCAACTTCTATGCGATTTTTACTTTGTTGCTGGTTTTCTACACAGCATGGACCGGAAAGGTCTATGGTCCGCTTCGCACCAGTGAAGATAAGGTCACAGCCGACGATCAGCCAATGCTTGAAGCCAAGGGTACAAAGGCGCGATATTTACTCGTTCCTATGGCTGTGCTTATTTTTGGCATGATTGCCTTTATGTTTTGGACAGGAAATGGCGAGCTTGCTCAGGGCAGCGGGTCGAAATCTGTATTGTATGCGACCGCAACAGCATCGTTGGTCGCATACATTATGATGCTGATTCAAGGTAATCATGGTCATACTGAATTGGTAAAGATCGGTGTTGGCGGTATGAGTGAGCTGCTGCCTCTCGTGACTATCCTGCTTTTTTCGCTGGCACTGGGCTCGAGTCTGAATGAGCTTGGCACCGGTCCTTTTGTCGCCGGTCTAGTAGGTGAATTTCTGCCGGTCATTCTGATAGCGCCGATGCTTTTTGTCGCGGGCGCCTTGATGTCTTTCTCGACGGGCACCTCTTGGGGTACATTTGCCATTCTGATTCCTCTCGGCGTGCCGTTAATCCAAACGCTTGGATTACCGCCTGAGTTTATTCTCGCTGCTATTTTAGGCGGTGGCGTATTTGGTGATCATTGCTCTCCAATATCAGATACTTCAGCCGTATCTGCTCTGGCATCAGGATGTGATCTGCTCGAACACGTTCGTACGCAATTGCCTTACGCCCTTTTCACCGGCGCGTTGACCTTTATTGCTTACATAGTTGCCGGCCTGTTTGTTTTGTAAATCAACTAGCCATGGAAAAATTATGCTGATTTTGCGCCAGCTCTTAGCATTTGTGCTGATACATTTGCTGCTGATAAATCATACCTATGCAGAACCGCTGACAAGTCGAGAGATAGATCAGCTTGTTGAAGGCACCATGTCCAAATTCGACGTGCCTGGTATTGCTGTGGGTATTGTTCGCCGAGATCAGCTGGTGCATCTCAAAGGGTATGGTCTCAGGGAGCTCGGTGAGACGGCAAAGGTGAACAAGGATACGGTGTTCAAGGTTGCCTCAAACTCAAAAGCGTTTACCACAGCAGCATTGGCGATCCTTGTTGACGAGGGCAAGTTGAGTTGGCACACCAAGGTGAACGACATTATTCCGGAGTTTCGCCTTTCTGATGCGTGGGTATCCTCTGAGCTCAACGTGCTGGACCTGCTGACTCATCGTAGTGGGTTGAATGTTGGTGCTGGAGACTTGATGCTCTGGCCTGAGCCTAACGAATTCACCCGCGCTGATATCATTTATGGTCTGCGCCATTTTGATTTGGTTAAGCAGTTCAGGTCGGAATACGCATACGACAACCTACTTTATATCGTCGCTGGTGAACTTATTCCACGGCTGACTGGTATGCAGTGGCGTGAATTCGTTGATCAAAAAATCATGCAACCACTGCAGCTGCAGCACTGTTTTGCAGGCACAATGAGCGACTCGGCTCGTAAAAATTTGGCGGCGCCCCACGGGCGAGTAAATGATCAGCTTGTAGTGATTGAGAGAAGCCGAATTAATGATGCGGTGAGCAATATGGCTGCAGCGGGTGCAGTACGATGCTCTGCTGCTGACATGACTAGCTGGATGAAAGTTCTGCTTAAAAGAGGAGAAGTCTCTCCAAACAAACGTCTGTATAGCGAGCAACAAGCGGAGCAAATGTGGCATTCACATATACAGCGACGGGTTGGCAGCTTCGAGCGTGAATGGGGCAATACCCATTTCAGTAGTTACGGGTTAGGTTGGCGAATTTCGGATGTGTACGGTTATAAGCAGCTATCGCACACGGGCTCTCTAGCGGGGTTTCGATCGTATATGACGCTTGTGCCTGAGCTGGACCTAGGTGTTGTGGTGCTGACTAATGGATCTTCCAGTATGGCGCGCAAAGCTTTGATGTATAGTCTGGTGCGTGCATACATGACAAACCAGAAAGTAGACTGGACAGCAGAGCTGATAAAAAGCCAGCAAGCTTATAACGCGGCAGCGTCACCTGACCCCGTGCTCGTTTATGAGGCACCTGAAGAGTCGTTAGTTAATGAAATTGCAGGTATCTATCTCGACCCTTGGTTCGGGCAAATCGATATCGTACGGGAACAGGATAAGCTGGTGCTACGTTCGGTAATGTCGCCGATATTAACAGGCCAGCTGGAATATCTGGGTGGCAACGTATTCGTAGTGAAATGGTTTGATAGAACTTTGGAAGCCGATGCTTATGTGAGATTTGAGCGAGATTTTGACGGCAGCATTTCTGCGGTAAAAATGCAGGCGGTATCACCGGAAACAGATTTCAGTTTTGATTTTCATGATCTTGATTTCAAACCTGTTGCTGTCGAGCAGAAATAGGGTATCGGGTTGACCGTATATGACTGATTTAAGGCGATAGCGGTTTTCGGTTTTTTTCAGCTGTGTGGCTGGCATCGTGATCTGGGATGAGGGTCACATTTGCCCAAATCAGAGGGTGATCAGATATTCCCCGGGGTTGATGCCCTGAATCCAATACCTTTAGTCCACGCAGAAAAATATAATCAACTCTCTCGCTGTGGCCTATCAATATTTTATTTGCGGCGGACATGGATGAGTCGGCCTCCGTATAGGCTTGTTGGTCTGTCTGTTCTACCCAGATCGGATCGTCGGGCTTAAGGTTAAAATCACCCATCAGGATCGCATACGGATATTGCTGGAATTCCTTCATCACTTGATTGAGTTGAACGTCAACAAGGTCGCCGCGGCCCAAATGTGTCGTGATCACTGTCAGTACTTTTCCCTGCCAATTGAAGTGGGTAACGACATAATTCCGGAAAGCTCTACTTTTTTTAACGTCGTGAGGTAACATTCTGCTCTTCCAACCTGATACCTGAAGGTTGCTGAGCACCCCGTTGCCGAAATAGTCGTAGAACCAACGTTTTTGATTCGGCGCAAACAGCCAAGCGAGCCCCAGTTCATTGCCTAGTTGTTCAGCTTGGTTGGTGAAAGGATATCCGCCGACCTCATTAAGCCCAATGATGTCAAAGTGATGAAGAGCACTTGCTGTTCTGAGGATGTCCCGAACGCCATCAGTACCCTTACCTCGAGCGATGTTGTAAGTCGCTACTTTTATTGATGGTGGTTTTGCTGTCGTTTGTTCAGAACGTGGA
>CBFHOH010000016.1:18723-47706 GCA_965657335.1 Candidatus Azotimanducaceae bacterium | reverse complement strand
CACCCGTGCTCGAATCGATTGTTTGTCGCAGAGAGGCAATTAGCGCCAAACATAGTGCAAGACCCAAAAAAACAAAGAGGTATTTATTTGCGGGCTTTTTCATTTTTTCGGTCCCGAAGGATTTGCTTTCGTACCTAAGAGTGCATTCTACTGACGCAGAGTGCATGAAGCATTATATTTTGTTGCACGACCTATCACGCAAAAAAAAGCAGCACAGTGTGCTGCTCTTTTAGGGCTGTTGTTTCAGAGAAACAACGTCACGGGTTTACCAAGCGTGTAATTTCACGGGTAATGTCTCGTAGCCTTTGACGAACGGCGATTGTACTCGTTCTGGCTCCCCTACAACTTCTACATATTTGAACCGCTTCATTATTTCTTCCCAAACTGTCTTCAACTGCATTTCGGCAAGTCTGTTACCCATGCATCTATGCAGACCAAAGCCAAAGGACATGTGATGCCTTGAGCGATCTCTGTCGATGAGGAAATCATTTGCGTTAGGGATGACATCTTCATCTCTGTTGGCGGACACGTACCACATGATGACTTTATCACCCTTCTTAATATGCTTGCCTCGTAAAACATAATCCTGTGTTGCCGTTCTGCGCATATGCGCGAGAGGCGTTTGGTAGCGGATCACCTCCGATACCAT
Source organism: Candidatus Azotimanducaceae bacterium (assembly GCA_965657335.1). Taxonomy (GTDB): domain Bacteria; phylum Pseudomonadota; class Gammaproteobacteria; order Pseudomonadales; family Azotimanducaceae; genus UBA4582. The sequence goes on along the minus strand of CBFHOH010000016.1, from coordinate 47,057 downwards.
GCCGGGGATCAGATCAAGATTGCCTCGCAGCTTGTCATATTCTTTTGGATTTTGGTTGAGGAAATAAACGCCGCCGGAGATTGAGTTTCTAGTTGTGTCGTTGCCACCGACGATGAGCAGTATCAGATTGCCTAAATACTCCATCGGGTCCATGTTTTGAGTGTCTTTGCTGTGCGCCAGCATCGAAATGAGATCGTTGCCAGGGGCTTTGTTGATGCGCTCGTTCCACAGACCGGTGAACACCTCAAGGCACTCGAGCAGTGCTTCTCTGCGTACTGCTTCCGGTGTTGTGCCGCCGTTTGCCTCGGAGCTTGTTGCGCAGTCTGACCAATAGGTCAATTTTCTGCGATCCTCAAACGGAAAATCAAACAGCGTAGCTAGCATCTGAGTTGTGAGCTCTATAGAAACGCGATCCACCCAGTTAAATGTTTCACCGATTGGCAGTTCGTCCAGAATCTTCGCCGCCCGCTCGCGGATAATGGGCTGCAAGAGTGACAGATTGGTCGGTGCGACAACGCCTGTCACGGTTTTACGCTGAATATCGTGTTTAGGAGGGTCCATCTGAATGAAGCTTGATGTTTTGAAGTCAGCCATGCGTTCAAAGATAGTGATGCCACCCACCTCGGATGAAAACACTTCATGGTTTTTTTCAACTTCCATGATGTCATCGAACTTTGTGATTGACCAATAGGGGCCGAATTGACTTTCTTTGCAGTAGTGCACTGGATCTTCATTACGCATCCGCTCAAAGTAAGGCCAGAAAGCGTTGTGCTTGAAAAGCATCGGGTCACTCACATTGATGTCTTCGAGGGGCATTGTGTATGCGTCAGGGAAATCTGTTGTACTAATTGCTTCGCTCATGGTTTTCTCCGTCTATCGGTAGCCCAGCCGCTCAATTTTGCCGCAAAGGCAAATAGTCCAGTTGCTGCACTGAAAATTATTCATTGCTTGTCCGAAAACGATCGAGTGGAGACTCGCATCGTAAAATAAGGATGCCTAAAGTTAGTTAGACTCACAGGATAAAAGGAATCGTCCTCAATGCCCATACCAATTGATGACAGGCTTTTGTCATTAAGTGACAAAAAGGGTAGAAAATGTGCTGAAATAGCTAATTTGACAGACAAATGACACTTGGCAAAAACTGAACCGAGTCGTAGATCATGCTAAATCGAACACCTACCGCCTATGCGCTCAATCTGATCGAGGATGCTAGGCAATCCGGGCAAAACCTGCTTGAGCATTTAAATATCACACAGATGGAATTAATTGCCAACCAAGACATGGCTTTTGATGACTTCAGTCAGGTGGTGGATGCCTATGAGTCGTGGACAACTGACGTTAACTGGGGGTTTCATCTTGGTAAAAAACTCGGTATCACCGCCCATGGAGCGCTCGGTGTGTGTGCCTTGAGCGCTAGTACTATCGGTGAAGGTTTGGAAATGCTGTGCAAATATATTGCCACGCGTAGTTGCTCTATAAATGCGGAGTTTACATCGCACGAACCGGACATGGTGGCGGAGTTTCTTCATACCGGCACAATGCGCAAACATTTGAAAGCGATGACCGAAAACCTATCTGTTGTCGTCAGTAACTTTCTGATCACTGCTGCTGGTAGAAGTGATCTTGACGTGCGTTGGTGTTTTCCTTATCCGGCGCCGCAAGATACTGCACTGTATCATGCTGAATTGCCGGGTACTTTTGCTTTCGAAGGCGCTAAGCTCTCGGTTATTATACCGGCCGAGCTTGGTAGACAAGTATCCCTGTTGAGAGATAAGAACCTTCATCTGACCACGCGCGTTCAGTGCGAAGAAGAATTGCGAGAGGTGCAGCAAAATCCTGATTTTGCTTATGTCACCAGTTTGATGAGTTCTTCGTTGATTAAACGACTGACTGAAGTTCAACCGACAACACCAATACCTAATACCGAAGATCTGGCAAAATACCTGCGCATGTCTCCTAGAACCTTGATTAGACGGCTGGGAATTAATGGTACCTCTGTGCGAGAGATAAGAGATGCATTGATGCGTGATCATATGTTGGATATGTTGAGTCGGAGTGGATACCCGATAAAAGATATTGCAGCCAAGCTCGGTTACGAGAATCCCGGGAATTTCACTCGCGCCTGTAAGCGTTTGTTAGGCAGCACACCTGTCAATGTTCGCAAATCAAATAATGCAAGGCGACGCTGATTTGGCAAACGTCATTGCCTGAAACAGGATGTAGGTGCCGCCATGCTGAATAAAGATGAATACGTGTTACTGAGTCGTAAGGAACAAGGGAGAAAAATGAGATTAGCGATTTTTAGACTTTCATGTGCTGGCGCTTTGCGCTTGTTTTACTTTGTCACTCTGTTTTTCCTTGGTGCACACACTGCTAGTGTTGCCGCAGGTCCCAGCGCTTTGTGGCCAAATACGGTCTATGACGAACAGATACCGACATTCAATGAGGTGCTCGGATACAACGTGGGTGAGAAAATTACCAGTCACGCCGATATGCTGCGCTACTTTGAAGCGCTCGAGGCGGCAGCTCCGGAAAGAATAAAAACGTTCGAGTATGGCCTCACATGGGAAGGGAGAAAGCTGATCTATGCTGCCATTGGAAACGCAAAATCAATTGCTAACTTAGACGCGTTGGCGTCGGGCATGCAGCAATTAGCTGAGCCAGAATTTGACGATGCAGACGGTCAGATTGCAGCGTTACCTGCAACCGTTTGGTTGGGTTACGGTGTGCATGGAAACGAGGCAAGTAGTGCCGATGCTGCGATGTTTACAGCTTATCATTTGCTAGCCGCAATTGATGAGCCGATAAGTCGCAAGGTGTTGAGCAACACGGTTGTATTTATCGACCCATTGCAAAACCCCGATGGGCGCAATCGGTTTATCAGCTACTATTATTCGACGGTAGGAATAGAACACAGTCCAGACCGCTTGAGTGCAGAACATAACGAGCCCTGGCCCGGCGGCAGGACCAATCATTACTTGTTTGACATGAATCGAGACTGGTTAGCGCAAACCCAGCCGGAAACCCGCGGGCGAATCGAGGTGATGAACAAATACCTGCCTTTGGTTGTCATCGATTTTCACGAAATGGGTGGAGACTCAAGCTATTATTTTGCTCCGCCGGCCAAGCCATATAATCCACATATGACCGAAACTCAGATTAAGAATATTACATCGGTCGGTGAAAATTTGAGTCGACACTTTGATCGATTTGGTTATGACTACTTTACCAGAGAGATTTTTGATGCCTTTTACCCGGGTTACGGTGACAGTTGGCCTGTGTTTTATGGTGCTGCAGCCTCTACCTATGAAGTGGCCTCGACGCGTGGCGAGCGCTACAGGCGCAGTGATGGTGTGTTGAAACAGTATATCGACCCGGTGCAGCGCCACTTTGTTGCTTCTTTATCAACAGCGGAAAGTGTATCTGACAGTCGCGAGAAATTGCTGAAGGATTTCAGAGCATATCAACTTGATGCGGTTGAGTTAGGTAAGAAAGACAAAGCTGAAAGGTTTTTTATCTTGCCGAACATCAGAGATCGCGCAGGCAATCACAAGCTCGTCACGCTGTTAGCGCGCAATAAGGTAAAGGTTCATCGCGCGACTACAGCTTTTAGGGCGTGTAAGAATCAATATCAGAGTGGGGCGTACATCATCGACACGGCACAATCTCGTGGACGTTACGCAAAAACAGTCCTGACTCGGCAGGTTAATATGGGCGATGCGTTCATTAAAGAACAAGAACGTCTCAGAGCGAGAAAACTGAGTAACGAAATTTATGATGTCACGGCATGGTCACTACCGCTGATGTTCAACCTAGATGTTGAAACCTGCGGTAAGGTTGTGAATGTAAAGCAGCAAGCTGTGAACGGATCTGAGACACTCGGTGGAAATGTTAGCGAGCTTGAGGGGGATGCTGTCGATGGAGCAAAGGTCGTTGCGTACATCGTGCCATGGGGTGATATGGCGGCAGGTCGCTTTCTTACCGGAGCGCTGCGTTCAGGTGTGAGCCTAAAGAGCGCGGATGAAACATTCACTCTAAAAAATGGCACAAAGTATCCTGCTGGCTCGCTGATTGTCGAGGTTGCAAATAACGAAACCGGCATTGCCGAAAAGATACAGGCGCTAGCGAATGCCTCTGGTGCAAATGTGTTCTCGACTGACTCGTCATGGGTCATAGCGGGGCCGAGTTTTGGTAGCGAGAATACCGTTCGGTTGAAGGCGCCCAGCGTGGCGATGGCCTGGGATTCACCGACGAATTCTTTAAGCGCAGGTAATACCCGGTTTGTTATTGAGCAACAGATGGGTTATCCCGTGACTGCTATTAGGTCTCGGCATCTTAAAACTGCAGACCTGTCTCATTATCACGTACTTATTTTACCCTCGGGTAATTATGAATCCACGCTCGGTAAGTCCGGAGCGGAGAATTTATCGCATTGGGTAGAGCGGGGTGGTGTTCTTATCACGCTGGGTGGCGCAACGCGTTACGCTGCAGATGCGGGTCTATTAGAAACAAAGCTAGAAGATGCTGTAAGAGATGGAACCTCAAACAGGAAAGAAGGGAAAGAGGCCGGTTACGCAACGGGTACATTAATTGATTCTGGACAAGATTTGCTCGTTGCGATGAAGAGCGATAGAAGCCGCCCCGACTACGTGTCTGGTGTGCTCGCGAATATCGAGGTTGACCAAGAGCACTGGCTTACGGCTGGCGTTCATCACAGTGTTGTAAGTCTGGTGGCTGGGCAAGATATTTTTGTCCCTATCAAGCTTAACGCGGGGAAAAATGTCGCGTGGTTCAAGGGCGCTGATGAACTCCTCGCCAGCGGTTATCTTTATGATGAAAATCGTCAACAGTTGGCTTATAAGCCATTTCTGATTCACCAACCCACGGGGCGCGGAATGGTAGTGAGTTTCACGCAAGACCCCGCGCTAAGAGGGCATTTTGACGGCTTAAATGTATTGCTGATGAACACGATATTTAGGGGCGCGGCACACGCGCGCCCGCAGAGATAGTCACCTGTCATAATCTCTAGAACGCCGTGTCCTGACCTTTTTCCTTTCGCTGGCTACTGAAACAAGAAACCAACGATCGTAAGCACAATGGTGTAGGGCAGCGCCATGATCACCATCCGGATGTACCCCAGTCGAATCAGTGGTGCGAGCGCTGATGTCAAGAGAAAGAGAAATGCCGCCTGACCATTTGGCGTAGCAACCGAGGGAAGATTTGTACCTGTATTAATGCTGACTGCAAGGCTATCGAAATGCGCTCTGGTAATATCACCGGCATCAAAAGCCGCTTTTACTTCGTTGATATAGACTGTAGCGACGAAAACGTTATCAGAGATGGCTGACAGCAGTCCATTAGCGAGGAAGAATGCGCGCGGTTGATCCTCAATGGGCAGAGCAAGCACCCATTGGATCACGGGACTGAACAGATGTAGGTCGTGAATCATTCCGACAACGACGAAGAAGATACACAGCAGTGAAACAAACGGTAGTGACTCTTCAAATGCTCGACCGATTTGATGCTCTTCGTTGATGCCTGTTAGCGCGGTGACAGCAACCAGTAAACACAAGCCGATCAGACCAACTTCCATAATGTGCAATGCGAGACCAATCACCAAGAGAATGCCGCAGATGCATTGCACGATGAGAGCATAAACTTCTCGAGGTTTTCGCTTATCGTCTTCTTCTTGTATATATCCTTTCAATATCGCGCGGACCTTTGGGTCCAATTTGCCACCGTAGCCCAGCACACCCGTCAACTCCAGAACAACGCAGGTGATAAATCCGGCGATCACTGCAGGGATTGTGACATGTGACATTTCCATGGCGAACTGAACGAAGTTCCAATCCATTTTGTCGGCGATCAATAGATTTTGGGGTTCGCCTACCATTGTGGTGACACCTCCAAGTGCGGTGCCGATCGCACCGTGCATCACCAGGCTGCGAATGAATGCTCGAAAGTCTTCGAGTACATCACCGCTCAATTCCTCTTTATCGGCGATACCATCTTGGTCGAAATCTGTGTTTGTTGCCGAATGAATCTTTTCGTACACACCGTAAAGCGCGACGAATACAGTAATGAGCACCGCTGTAACCGTCAGCGCATCGAGGAATGCGGAAAGGAACGCGGCCATGATTGAAAACATGAGTGACAGCACCCACTTACTGCGCACGTTCATAATGAGCTTTGCGAACACAAACGTCAGCAGGGGTTTCATGAAGTAAATGAAACTCACCATAAAGATAAGCAATGCGAGCACGCCAAGGTTAGCCTGTATCTCATGCCAAACCGTTTCAGGTGAGGTTAACCCCAACGCCAAGATAGCAAGTCCTAAGAGGCCGCCACTCTGTAGTGGGTAACACTTTAGTGCCATGGCCAAGGTAAGAATGAACATGGCGAGGAACAACCAACCTAAAATGGTGGTGCCCAGGGCCAACTTGAGAGGGAAGCATAAGGCGAGGAAAACCAAGATTGCCATCTTGAACCAGCCAGGGCTATTTCCTAAAAACTCTCTGTATGCAATTTGAATCATTGATTACCTTCTAATGCCAATGTTTAAAATAGACTGCTATTTCCGCAATAAATCACAGAACGTCTTCGTATTGTGTACTCAACGTAGTGCCCGAAGTGCTTTGTTACACTTTATCCGAGATAACGATTCACGCCAATTTGTTCCGGAGGATGTGAAGTTTAAACCGCATGTATCCAAGATTTCAAAAGTATCGTGATCGGTTTCTTTGCGAAAAGGGATAAGTAGATTAGTTTTTCGTTCGCGCACGGTCAATATAGAATAGCTGAGGGTGCTGCTGTCTTGCTCGCGGCCCGCTTGATCATTAAAAAAAATTTGCCTCGGACAAACCTGATTTTCCGCTTTGTCTGCAAAAATATCCTGATAGTACTTAGGGTTATGAGTGCATCTAACGCAAGCGCGGCGTTGATACACGGTTCATCCAGTCGCGAAATGGTTTCGTCACACGCATCCTGTGCATTCAGGATATCGACAGGCGCATAGATCAGCGCCATCATGGTGCACTTCGTCAGTGGCTACATGTATGATGAAGGCAAGCAGCAGTGAGAATTAAACCGTCTCTGAGGCGTAAAAGCGCCTGTATTAAGCGCGCGTTTTTGACGGTATAGATGCGTTGCTCTTCAATACGATATTTCTAGCGGCAATAGGGTCGCCTGTTGAGATAGCGACCTGCAATTAACCATCGGAGGAAATCGAATGATCGAGCCGGATATTGAAATAGAAATATTTACCGACTTTGTTTGACCTTGGTGCTATCTCAGTACAGTTAGTATTGACAAGCTCAGAGAGGAACAGAACGTCAAAATTAAGTGGGCATACTTTCCGTTGCACCCAGAGACGCCGGTTGAAGGTCAGCTACTCACTGATTTGTTCCGAGGGCGCGAGGCGCAGTTGGAGGGTTTTAAGAAACAGATGGTAGGTTTAATGGCTGAGCAAGGCCTAGCCTACGGGGAGAGAAACAAAACATACAATAGTCGATTGGCTCAAGAGTTGGGTAGTTGGGCGGATACGAAAACTAATGGCAATGAGTTGCACCAGCAGCTTTATCGCGCTTATTTTGTTGATAATAAAAATATCAGTGATCCAGAGGTGCTCGTCTCGTTAGTCGCAGAGACAAGTCTTGATGCAAACGAGGCAAGAGAGGCGCTTGTTACTCGTGCATTTAGTCCGCGTGTGGATGAGGATTGGTCCCGGGCCCATCAGTACGGTGTGACAGGAGTGCCAACGTTTGTAAGTGCGGGGCTGAGCGTTGTTGGCTGCCAGCCTTACGAACTACTCACGCGTTTCTCCAATCATTTGAAAGAGCTGAAACGAGCCTCGGATACCCCCGACGATCAACAGGGTGATGCTTCTTGAAAAACAAGGATGGTTTCCGGAGGGGCAGGATGTTATTTCGGCGAAGCCTTGGTTAAAGACACAGAAAACAGACAGAAATGATTAACTAAACAAGCGGAAGTTAAAATGACAGATATACAAGCACCAAATTTATCGACAGATCTCACGGGAGAAGTGGCACTCGTTACTGGGGCTACATCAGGTTTGGGCAAGCGATTTGCCGAGGTTTTGGCACTCAGTGGCGCTAAGGTGGCAGTAACAGGGCGTCGCGAAGACCGATTAAAAGAACTTGCAGACCAGATTAATCAGCAAGGTGGTGAAGCATTCCCCGTGACGTTGGATATGACCGACGCCGATAGTATCGTTTCTGCAGTGGAATCGGCGGAGAAGGCGCTTGGCACAGTCACAATTTTGGTGAACAACGCAGGTATTCCTGATGCTCAGCGGGCCCACAAAATGTCGCTTGATTTAATTGACTCGGTGTTTGATACGAACTTGCGTGGCCCATACATTATGAGTTGCGAAGTGGCTAGGCGGCTGATTGATGCTGGTAAAGGCGGCAAAATGGTAAACATTTCGTCAGTGGGGGCTTTTAATTACTCTGGTAACGGTGCGGCGCTTTATTCCATAACCAAAGCTGGGATAGTTCGAATGACCGAAGCGCTGGCGGTCGAATGGGCTAGGTACAATATAAACGTGAATTGCATCGCGCCCGGCGCGTTCTCCTCCGAGATGTTAGATGGCATGCTCGAGCGGATGGGAGATTTTAGTCAGACTTTCCCACGGAAAAGGATCGGCTTGCCGTCGCAAATGGATAGCACATTAATTTATTTGGTTTCGCCAGCGTCTGAAATGGTAACCGGCACGTTCATAAAAGTTGATGACGGCCAAGGGTCAAGATAGCCGAACGGCCTACAAGGGCTAGCTGCGCCCCGGGCCAAATCGGGATACTAGTCCCCCGATGCCGCGTACAAGCCATCGAGGTTGATGCTTGGCCCAAGTGACCGCGGCCTGATTTGCGACGCCGGGAATACGAATGACCTCTCTTGCCATCAGTGCTTCGTATCCTTCTCTTGCGACGTCCTCCACTTTGGACATCATGAAAGGAGGAACGTTTGATGCTGCCAGGTCCTGCACCATATCTGTGTTGGTCAACCCTGGGCACAAGGCTGTCACACTGACACCAGTGTCCCGCAGCTCTTCCGACAATGATTCTGTGAGCGAAAGCACAAAAGCTTTGCTTGCGGCGTAAATCGACATGGATGGCACGGGCTGAAATGCGGCAACGGAGGCAACGTTCAAAATGCGACCTGCGCCTCGTCTTTTCATTTCCTTCACAAAATGATGAGTCAGGGTAGATAGCGCGGTAATATTGAGGGAAATGAGTTGTTGAATCTTAGTGTCGTCGATCAGATCAAAATTTTCGCTGTAGGCAATGCCCGCGTTGTTGATCAACACGTCAACGGAAATATCGCGATTCGTAAGCTGATCAATTAAGGCGCTGACCCCCTCGGTGCTGGCGAGGTCACTCACGATATAGCTAACATCTGTTTCTGAAGATAGCTCGTCACTTAATTCCTGCAGCAGGTTCTCTCGGCGAGCTGTGAGCACGAGAGAAAATCCATGTGATGCAAATGTGCGAGCCAAAGCGGCACCAATACCCGAAGAGGCGCCGGTGACAAGAACGGTTCCCTTGGCTGACTGATTACTCAAGTTTCTTCGTCTCCTTTCTTGGCGGAACCGGATTGTCCTGTCATCATTTTTTGCACCCAGGATTGATAAGCCATCATGGGCTGCATGGCGCCCGCGATTAATTCGCTGTACTGACTTGACCCTGCGTCTTTCAGATATTTCTGAGCATTCTTCACCATCTCCTGCTGGAGTTTTTCAACGTTAGGAAGGCCGAGAAAGCTTCTGAGTTCCTCGGGTGTTAAATCAACGTCTACGGTAATCTTCATGGTCGCTCACTGTGTGGATAAATTAAGAGTGTGATTGTCCACTATTCTGGGGCAGAAAAGAAAGAAGGGTGAATAATCACCCTTCAAAATGCCAATATGAGGGAATATATTGGACTTTGCTTAAAGCTCGTGGACGTGGCGCTGAAGCCACTAAACCGTGCTCGCTTGCGGATCTCTAGCTTTCGTACTACTCGCTGTCGTTGCTGAACACTTTGCGTACAGCTTCGCCAGTTTCTGTAATAGCAGACTTAACAATGTCGGTCTGAACCTGAGTTGCTTCTTTGGTGTTGGCCCAGAGAGTTGAACCGTATTCTCTTTGCAATTCAACGAATGTCGTAACGTCTTTGACTTCAGGAAGACGCTGGCCAAAGTCGCTGTTGAGTTCGAAGTACTTCTGCCAATTTGCTTGTTGTGTGCGGAAAGATTCCTGCATCGCGTTCTGGTTGATTTCAAAGAGGGTACGACCGAAATCTGCTTGCTTCTGTAAAATGTTCATTTTAATTTCCTGTAATTTGGCGTGTTAACACGCGCTTGTTGAATCTGTTCGCTCGCCGAAAGAATGGTTTTGCTGTCGGCTTCCATTGTTGCGTTGCAGCATTATATATTGCGGTGCAACAAAATCAACTTTTTTCTAGTGTTTTGTGTTTATGCCGCTGCCTAATTTGCTCGGCAGGGAGAATGGGCGCCCAGAATGTGACGTAATCACAGGGCCGGGGCTCATTTCAAACAACTGATTACGCTTCCGTGGTTTGTTCGGCTGTCTTCTTCGCCTTAGGCTTGGCCTTTGCTTTAGCTTTCTTGGCCGGCACAGGGGCTTCTTCGACAACAACCTGATCGGCGGTCATCGCCACTTTAAAGGCGTCGCGTGTTTCTTCGAAGGTTGCTTTGACAAGCTCGTTCTGTATCTCAAACGCAGATTTAGCGTTGGCCCACAGTGTTTCCCCGTACTCGCGTTGTAGTGTCATGAAACCGGAGATGTCTTTAACCTGTGGTAGCTTTTCACCAAAGCTCTTGTTTGTTTCAATGTATTTTTCAACATTGGTACCGCTGCTGTGTAGTGAATTCCTTCAGGGCAGCGGAATTGATGCTGTAAAGTGATTTTGTCAGCTCGGCTTGTCTCTCGATAACGTTCATCCTAAAACTCCTTTTCTAAAATATGTCAGGCCTCTTTGGTGAAGGGGCGACACATACCGTATTTACTGGGTGACGCTGATATCGCATAAGTGCGTGTAGATCAGCAGAATTTTGTTGCACCGCATCATTATATGGTGCAATGCAACAATTTCAACCCCCAAGCTGTAAATTATGCGACTTTTTCTACCATTGGCGCGTCCTTGGGGTCTCGACCAGGCATTTTGGCTGTTTCATTAACCGCTTTTGTGTGACCGACCGTGTGCTTTCGGGTCAGTTCTGAAACGTTCGCTGTCATGGCTTGTTCGGGTATAAGCAACGCTTTCAACTGTTTGAAGACGGCATAAATATCCTCTCGTAGTTGATTAGCATCAGGCAGCGCTTTTTCGCAGGCGGTAATGGCGAAGTAAAGTTCGTCGACATAGCTCTGAACAGTGATATTAACGCCGTTGCCGTGTGCTGGTATCGATACAGGGTAATGGGTCAACATTTCAGCGCCATTGGAGTAAAGCTTTTGCCTCGGGCCCGGTACATTAGATACCAAAACGTTGATCGCCGGCGGCAGATAGTCGGCCGCTTTAGTGCGCTCAGCGATGTCGGCTGCAGCGATCGTCAACGCCGGTAAACCGGCAACAGAAATGTTTGTGGTAAGCCCGTATGAAAGGTCAGCCGTGACGGCTTTCGCTGTCAATGCGGAGTCGCGAATGGCAAGTAATCTTAGGCTCGGGTCTGCGAGATGCGTGGCAAGATTCACCTTCATCATCGTGACTTGGTTGCACAACGATTCGTCCCCTGGTTGGCGCAGCGACACTGGGCAACCTGCGATAAGTGATTTGTCTGGCAGTTCCCCCTTGCGCTCAAGGTAAGTCCGTAATCCTCCAGCAACAACGCTCATGAACACATCGTTGACTTTGCAATCCAAGGCCTTGCCAATACGCTTAACGTCTGCGAGCGAAAGCTGGCCGGCACTATAACTTCTGCTAGCGCCAATTGATTTGTTGAAGCGAGTAGCCGGTGCTCCCTCAACCAGTGCGCCAAGTTGCTTTGAAGGATCAATGGTGCGTTGACCCAAACGAACGGAAGATTCTATTTCACCAAGCAGGCGATTTTGGGCGTCGGCCTGAAATGAAGTGAGATTCTGAGCAGATTTGCTGAACATTTCTACATATTCAGATCGCGTGCTGTTGCTGGTTTCAACAACCGTTTCTGGCTCAAACTGACGCACCTCGGCAGTTGGATCCATCAGCATTGCGAGCGCTAATTGACCTGAAACGCCATCGATGCACACGTGATGTGTCTGGTTGTAATAGGCAATTTTGCCATCGGCTAACCCCGTAATGACTTGAAGGGACCACAAAGGTTTGCTTCGATCCATCGGCACAGCGTGAAGTTCGGCAATTTTTGCCTCGAGTTTAGTGAAACTCTCTTCCTGGGTCGCTGCGGACTCAAGGGTTACCTCATAGATGTGATTATCGATATCAAACTGCTTGTCCTCGACCCAGAATGGGTGATCCATATTCATCGGCATAAACCGAAGCTTCCGGGTCAGGTAGGGCACGAGATGGCGCCGTGCTAAAAAGACGCTCTTCAAACCCTGAATAAATTCCTCGGCTGTTTGGCCTGCAGGAAGCTCAAGTATCTGTATCGATGCAATGTGATTGTGAGCTGACTCTGTTTCTGTGTATAAGAAATTGGCATCTAACGCGCCTATTTGTTCCATGTTGAATGTTTCCTTTTCATTTGTCCAAAATCAAATCGGCTAGGTTCACGATATCGATTCATGTGCTTATCCGTAGCTATGAGCGTACTTAACGTATCTATTAAGCTTTCAATGATGGTTCGCAAACGGCGTGCCAACTTCAAAACTTATCTATTTTCGGCCTCTTACTAATAGTAAGTGCTTACATCATATGGTTCCGATGTAAATTGCTTGATTTAGTGTCCCAGCTTGGTGCGTCAAATAACGGGGGTATAGCAAAGTGGTGCGAAGTTTCGCGGCATTATAGTTATGGCTTGCATGGTGTCAATATATATTTGTGCAATGCAATATATTGCTGATTTTGTCAGGGTGAGGTCGGGAACTTTTCACTGAAAACACTAAAAGCGTTGATTCTTCTGTGGTTCTTGGACAAACTCGAATTGTTCACTGCAACATGCGACAGCTGGAGACCGTGTGTACGAAAATCTTGATCTGCCTGAAAAATTGTCCAGCAATGAGAGGTTAAAGGCTCGCCCTCCCTCATTGTTGAATGCACTGACTGAATTTCCTAGGACGTTGATCGACATGGGAGCCCTGTGTCTAAGCATGCCGTTGCTCGCGAGCATGCCTAGAGGCGACGGTCACCCGGTGATGGTGCTACCAGGGTTCATGGCCAGTGATCAATCAACTGCTTTTTTGAGGCGATATTTGAAGCAACTCGGCTATGATCCGATCGGCTGGGAACTGGGCAGAAACAGCGGTCGATTTGAAATTATCCATCATATTTTGGTCGACCGTTTTCTGGAAGCTGCTGAGGTGTGCGGTGATAAAATCACACTGATTGGTCAAAGCTTAGGAGGCGTGTATGCACGAGAACTTGCACGTCTTTATCCCGACAAAGTAAGGCAGGTGATCACACTTGGCAGTCCTTTTGGAGTGGTAAATGGTACGGCAGCAAACCCGCTCGTCCGAAGCCTGTTCGAAATTCAATCTGGGCGCTCGATAGAAGAGATGCGAGAAGCAATATTCGAGATGGATCCTCACAAAACGCCACCAGTACCTCTTACTGCAATTTACAGCAAGGGTGACGGCGTGGTGAACTGGCGCGTTTGCCGCGAGGCCTTTGAGGATTTCGAAACGGACAACATCGAGGTGTTAGGCGCGCACTGCGGTATGGGATTTAACGCGGCAATCTACTACATCATTGCGGACAGGTTGGCGCAGCCTCAGGATGATTGGCAGAAATTCGAAAGGTGCAAGCTAGGCAAAAGCAATTCAGCTTTATCAAACGGGGTAGAATCCTCACGAGAATCAGAGACAGTCAGGTAGAAATCTATGAGAGAGTTCAAAAAATACCCTAATCGAAGACTTTATGATATCCAAGAAAGTAAATACGTCACAGTTGAGGATATTCGAAAACTGGTACTCAGAGGTGAAGTGATTCGGGTGCTGGATTCTAAAACAGAGAAAGACCTAACGCGATCCGTGTTGCTTCAAATTATTACTGAGCAGGAAAGTGAAGGTCACGAGCCGATATTAACTAACCGTGTGCTGGAGCAGCTTATTCGATTTTATGGCGCGCCGATGCAAAATGTTGTTAGTAAGTATATCGAGCAAAGCATCAAAACGTTTCTTGAACATGAGCAGAACTATCGTCAACGAATGCAGGATTTTTCTCCTGCGGATCCGATGGGCCTCATGAGAAAAGCGCTCGAGCAGAACATGGAGTTCTGGAACCGACTCACCAACACATCGATCGACAACAATTCGCGAGATAAACAGCCCTGAGCGGATCAACAGCCCTGAGCGGGTTAGCAGCCCTGAGCGGATCAACAGCCCTGAGCGGATAAGCCCCGAGTGCCGCGTTAGGTTGAAGCCGATTGTTTTTCTACGACCCCCACGTTTCGAGCAACGTAGCTAGCTCATCGTAGCCGTTGATGATTAGCTCAGCATCTGCAAGATCCGCCGCGTCAACGTAGGGGCTATTAATCGCGATAACTTTCATCCCTGCGCTTGTCGCAGCCTGGATACCCGCGGGAGAATCTTCAAAGGCAATACACCGCCTTGGGTCCACATTAATTTCCGACGCGCACAGCAAAAATATGTCGGGTTCCGGTTTACCTTTCTGCAGTGACGGATGATCTCCGCAGATAATTTTTTCAAATTGGCTAGCCCAAGCTTTCCGGCCAAGTTTCAACGAACAAAGGTGTTGATGAGAGCTGGTTGCCAGACCCAGTGGGATACCCATCTGATAAGCTGAAGAGAGAAAGTGCTCGGCAAACGGTATCTCGGGTGGATCCTCAAACAGACTCAGTAGGTGGGTTTCCCTCTGGGCGAGATACTCATCGACACTCAAGGGCAAGCTCGCGTGATCGATAGTGATCTGCGCGCTTTGACGAGAATCACGCCCGATACATTGCTTTTTCAGTTCGGGCGAAAAAAATTGATCATATGGGTCAAGTACGCGTTGGGAGGCGATCGTATAAAGTGGCTCGGTGTCTAGCAGCGTCCCGTCAAGATCGAAAATGAGTGCAGAAGGCTTGTCGCGTCTAGGGTCGATCGGAGAATCAGTCGCACTAGGTAGTTCAGTATTCATCGTTTATTAACGTCCGAGAAAAATGGTAGAAAATCAGGATGGATCGAATTTAAGGGCTATTTGTTCGATAACTTCGTGCGGAATGATCTCGTCCTCTTGTTCGATCAGCGCGGCAGCCTCGGTGGCTAACTGAGTAAGCTCAAATAGATTTCGCTGATTCATTTCGAACGGACAGTTTTGCTCGACGACAATGTATGTCAGCAAAAATGTCAGCGCATCTTCTTTCGATAATTTTGGTCTATGTTGTTTCGAGGTTCTCATCGTTATGGCGTTATCTCGTGCTGAATTGAAGTGAAATCTGCAGCGACACCGTTCCCCATGCTCAAGTACATAACCAGACTAGCTTAAATCTCGGCTTCGCCCGGAAACATACTGGTCTAGCCCCTTCTTGGCTGACTTTGAGCGCCGGTCAAGCCGCAAATGCAGTCTTTGACCGGTTTCCCCAACAGTGTGGCCGTGGGAGATCGGCACGCGCCACAGATTTCTTTCCCCCAAAAATTTAGGGCCAATTTACTCGCTGATTGTCCAATTGTAAAAGGTTCTCTTGTTCAGGTTTCAGAAGGGATCAAGCGCGAGCTTGGTCTGGGTTACATGACTAATAGGGATTTGATTCGAACGGAACAAGACGAGATAATTTTGCGCTAACAAGACTACAGACTCTGGGGCGGTAAAGACTTTGACAATGCATGAAATGCATATAAACCACAGTAAGCACGCAGCATGATAGAAGTTAACCATTTGGTAAAAAAATTTGGTTCGCTGATAGCTGTTGATCATCTCTCTCTGAAGATCGTGCCGGGTGAAGTCCTAGGATTTCTGGGTCCCAATGGCGCAGGCAAGTCTACAACGATGAAAATTCTTACCGGTTACCTCAAGCCGACCTCCGGTACAGTGAAGGTGAACGGGCTAAATGTAGTGCACGACCCGGTCAGTGTTAAGAAGCTTATCGGCTACCTACCTGAAGGAGCGCCGGCGTACGAGGAAATGACCACTCGAGGGTTCCTGACTTTTGTGGCTGAATTGAGAGGCTATGTGGGAAGCGAGATTGTAGCGCGGCTTGATCATGTTGTTGATGCCATGTCGCTGTCGAGTGTGCTCGACCGGCGAATCGAGACGTTGTCCAAGGGGTTTAAACGCCGAGTGGGACTTGCCCAGGCGATTATTCATGATCCTAATATTCTTATTCTTGATGAGCCTACTGACGGTCTGGACCCGAACCAAAAGCATCAGGTGCGAGAGCTGATAAGGAGCTTGTCAAAGGACAAAATTATTATAGTGTCGACGCATATTTTGGAAGAGGTCACCGCCGTATGCTCGCGAGCGGTAATTATTGCCGATGGAAAGGTGCTGGAAGATTGTGAGCCCTCAGCGCTGGAAACCAAATCAAAGTACCACGGCGCAGTGACCTTGACCTGCAGTTGTGAATCAGATTTTGCAAAAATAAGAACAGCAACCGAGGCGTTGGTAGCGGGGCCTATGCCAGTCGTTGATGAGGCCGCTTTTAGCATGACCTTGTTTCAAGGCGAGTCCGATCAAGCATTGTTACTTCGCGTGACAAAGTTGTTGGACGAAACGGGTATTGCCGCCGAGGTGGTGTCGGAAAAGGGGCGTCTTGATGAAGTCTTCAGGTCGATAACAAAATTAGCGGAGGTGTCCGCTTGAACGCAATAAAAATTGTCATGAAAAGAGAACTTGGTAGCTACTTTTCAACGCATCTTGCCTACGTGTTTATTCTGATATTTTTGGTGCTTTCCGGTGTGTTTACTTTTTATCTAGGGAATTTCTATGAAAGGGGACAAGCTGACCTGTTACCGTTTTTTAATTTTCACCCCTGGCTATATCTTTTTCTTGTGCCTGCGCTATCGATGCGTTTGTGGGCTGAGGAATTGAAATCTGGTTCCATCGAGCTGTTGTTGACGATGCCCGTGACAATCATAGAAGCAGTCTTGGGCAAGTTCCTAGCAGCGTGGGTCTTTGCTGGTGTTTCACTGGTGATGACTTTTCCACTATGGCTGACAGTTAATTATCTTGGCGACCCAGATAACGGAGTCATTTTTAGTAGCTATCTCGGCAGTTGGTTGATGGCCGGCAGTTTTCTGGCCATCGGCTCTTGTATGTCTGCGTTGAGTAAAAGCCAGGTTATCGCTTTTATCTTGTGCGGTGTTGTCTGCTTGCTGTTTGTGCTTGCAGGATATCCATTGGTGCTCAATTCGATCAAAGCATGGGTGCCTTTATTACTGGTTGATTCAGTTGCCAACCTGAGCTTCTTAACCCATTTCAATTCTATTTCGCGGGGCATCATCAGTTTGCGTGACGTGCTCTATTTTTGCTCTGTTCAAGTTGTTTGGTTAGCAGCCACAGTTGTTGTCATTAAAGCAAGGCAGTCGAGGTAATCGTGTCAAATTTTGGTACAAGCGCAGGCGTTAAAATGTCGAGCAGAGGTTTGGCAAGAGGTTTTTCTTCAGCTTATTTGTTGGCATTACTGTTTGCCACGTTTTTTGTGTTCACGATGCTGAACAACATGCTGTTCTCCGGTGCGCGCATTGATTTGACTGAAAATAATTTGTACACCCTGACGAGCGGCACAAAAAAGCTGATCAGCAAAATTGATGAGCCGATAAAACTTCGGTTTTTCTTTTCCCAGGGAGCAAGCAAAGACCTCACAGCGCTAAGAGCTTATGCGCGGCGGGTGCAGGAGTTGCTTGAAGAATATCAAGCGCATGCGGGTGACAGGATCGAGCTTCAAATTATCGATCCTGAGCCATTTTCAGACGAGGAAGATCTGGCTGCCCAGTTCGACTTGCAGAGTGTGCCCGTAAACAATGCGGGAGATGCGCTCTACTTTGGTCTTGTTGGCACCAATTCGGTAGATGATCATCAGGTCATTGCTTTCTTTCAGCCAGACAAAGAAGAATTTCTTGAGTACGATATCAGTCGAATTATTCAGCAGTTGAATTCGTCAGCAAAACCAAAGGTTGGCCTGTTGTCCTCGTTGAAGACTCAGGGCGATATCGATATGAGTTCGTTTGAAACGACGCCGGCATGGGTCGTTATTGATCAGCTTTCGCAGCAATATGACGTCATTGATGTTGCGCTGGATGCGACGGAATTACCTGAAGACTTGCAGTTGCTGGTAATTATCCATCCAAAGTCGCTTTCTGACGCCACACTATACGCAATTGACCAATTTGCGATGGCAGGGGGCAGCATCTTTTTGTTTGTTGATCCGCTTGCGGAAATGGAACGCCCACCTCCTGGATCGATGCAGCCTCTGCCGTCGACCGAGCCCGTTTCTGACTTTCCGCTCCTGTCTAACTGGGGTTTGCAGCTTCGGACGAATACCGTACTGGCGGATAGTGCGGCAGCTTTAAATGTCGGAGGGGTCAACGGACGCCCAGTGAGACACCTTGGGATTCTTGGTCTAGGTGCTGATAACTTCAGTGCGGATGATGTCTCGTTGGTAAACTTGGAATCTATCAATCTCACGACTACCGGTATACTCGACAAGGTCGAGGGGACCAAGAGCAGAATAGATGTCCTCATACAGTCAAGTGATTATTCTATGCCTATGGCGAGTACTGAATTTCGAGCATTAGCAGATCCGGAACGTCTACTCAAAAAATTCACGCCGACCGGTGAGCGCTACATACTCGCTGCAAGAATAAGCGGTAGGGCAGAAACAGCGTTTCCCGACGGGGTCGAAACGGGAAACGATCCTGAATCAGAACTTAAAGATGCACTGAAAGGTCAGGTCGAGGCACTTGGTGAAACTAAAAAGCAACCCTCTGTGCTAGCGAGTACGGATAGCCTCAATGTCATTGTGGTTGCGGATACCGATATTCTAACGGACAGACTCTGGGTTCAGGTTCAGAATTTTTTTGGTCAAACAATAGCAAGTCCTTGGGCTAACAATGGAGACTTTGTGCTTAACAGCGTGGACAACTTGGTAGGTGGTTCAGAGCTAATCAGTATCCGCAGCCGGGGTCGATTTACGCGCCCTTTCACCGTAGTGGAGTCGTTAAGGTTGACCGCTCAGTCTAAGTATCAGGAAAGTGCGGATATGCTACAGAAAGAGCTTGAAGAAACCGAGGCAGAGCTTAATGAAATTGAGTCCGGTCAAAACGACCAGGGTTTGCTCGCGCTGTCTGCGGAGCAGGAGCTAGCCATAACGCAGTTTCAGGACAAAAAGCTTCGGATCAGAAAACAGTTAAGAGATGTGCGTCATCAACTGGATAAAGATATCGATGGGTTAGGTGCGATGCTTAAATTTGCGAATATTATACTACTGCCATTGTTGTTGGTGCTCAGTATCTATGGGGTGCGGCACATCCGTAGGGTAACGGCTGCATGAAGGTTTTGCGTAAATGACGAGGCAGGTGGTGCAAAAATATACTGCCTTGATCTTCGGATGCATGATTATGCTCGTCGCCATAACGCTCATGTCGCAAGAAGCGAAGAACGAGATCGCAGCTGAACGCAGATTGTTTGACCTCGACGCGACTGAGTCATCGATCACTGCGATAGAAATTAGCCGGGGTGATGCGCGGGTTGCGATGGTTCGCACCAATTCTGTTTGGCAAATTGATCATCATGAACAGCTCAAAGGTTATCCCGTCGACCCGTTGGCGATGGCGCGGTTGATTCGCTTTGTTCTGGCGGCGAACTATCTTGAGAAGAAGACGAACAGGCCGGAAAAGCTACAAAAGCTTGGTCTCGGGTTAGCTGTCGATCAGTCAGATGCTGCTGGCCCGGTATTGCTTTCTGTTAACATGATGTCGAAGGTGACGCGGGTTTTGATTGGAGATTTGTCACAGTCAGGACAAGGGACTTACATCAGGTTGCCGAATGAAAACCAGGTATGGTTGGTGTCTGAACAGCTTGAATTAC
Source organism: Candidatus Azotimanducaceae bacterium (assembly GCA_965657335.1). Lineage (GTDB taxonomy): Bacteria > Pseudomonadota > Gammaproteobacteria > Pseudomonadales > Azotimanducaceae > UBA4582. Next base: position 26,919 of record CBFHOH010000016.1, on the reverse strand, counting down.
CCGTTGATGTGCTTGCATGGGTGCCGCCGGTTTTTCTGAATGTTGATCGTGCCGAGATTAAGCGTGTCACGTTTACTTCCCCTTTAGGGGAGAAAGTGGTGGTGTCAGGATCAGATGAAACCGAATCTGCTGTGATCGAAAACATGCCACGAGACGCAAAATTGGCCTATGACAGCACGCCCGACTCTGCCATGCGCGCGCTGGTTAACTTGAGGATGCTGGAAGTCAGACGAGCTGACCATCACTCGTGGGATAGCGCAGCGACTGCGCGATTTGAATTGACCTCTGGGTCAGTGATTTTGCTGCGATGTGCTGAGATTAACGGAAGTTATTGGTTGCTCGTTGATCGTGATGGGCTCACCGACAGGTGGAGTTACGCGGTTGACCAATACAGATTTACGCAGTTAACAAAAGAGATGAGAGACTATCTTGCTTTGAAGTAGAGCAATGGAGGTTGTCCAATGGAATATGCTTGTATTGAATTAGTGCGATTTGATCAAATTGCTGTGGTCAAACTAAATCGTCCGGAAGTCATGAATGCACTCAATGGCACGATCATGAAAGAGATCGAGGCCGTGTCGCGATCTTTCCTTGATGACGAGTATACAAGAGTGGTGATCTTCGCGGGTAATGGAAAACATTTTAGTGCGGGTGCTGACCTGAAAGAAAAGGCAGCTGACCCGGATCGATCTCTGCTGTTGGCGCGCCGAGAGGCCGGCCTTGGTGCGCGAATGATTCGGGCGATTTGTGAAATTAATCAAGTCACAATTGCTGCAATACACGGCGCGGCACTTGGCGGGGGCGCTTGTATTCCAACAGCGTGTGACTTCAGGATTGGGTCGACGGATAGTTATTGCGGCTACCCCGAAGTGAATCTTGGCATTAACCTAATGTGGCGCGCGCTACCGCTGTGTGTGCGGCTCATCGGTCCCGCGAGAGCAAAGCGAATGATCATGTTGGGTGATAATGAGAACGCTAAAACATTACTAGAATGGGGGTTCCTCGATCAGTTGGCTGAGCCAGAAGACCTAGAGGAAGCCAGCATGACGCTAGCAAGGCGTTACGCGAGTCAGCCGCCGATCGCGGTGCAAATGATTAAGCAAAGTATCAACGCTGTGAGCAGCGCACTCGATGATGCGATCATGCACATGGATACCGACCAAAACTTGCTAACAGCTTCAACCGATGACCGTAGGGAAGGTATCAGTGCCTTTTTTGAAAAGCGCCCGCCCGAGTTTCGCGGGCGCTGAGGTCTCTTTATTCCAGCGCTTTTTACTGGTCAAACATAATGACGTGGCGTGCTTCTTGGCCTGTTTTAAGGGCCTCAAGCGCGTCGTTTACATCTTCTAGTTTGATGTGTTTCGAGATCATTTGATCTAAGTGTAACTTGCCAGAAAGATAGAAATCGACGAACCGGGGCATATCAACCCTGAAACGATTAGAGCCCATATTCGAACCCTGAATTTTCTTTTCTGATAGCAATTCAGCGCCGTGGAGTTCGATCATCGTGCCGACTGGAATCATTCCAATGACCGTGGCGGTTCCGCCAGCACCAAGCATTTTAAAAGCTTGTTCCGCCGTTGCTTTCAAGCCGATAGCCTCGAAGGTGTAATCACACCCACCTTTGGTGAGCTCTTGCACTTCGCCGACGGCATCGCAGGACCCGGCGTTGATTGTGTGCGTTGCTCCGAGCGCTTTTGCAAGTTCCAATTTCGAGTCAACCATATCAACAGCGATGATTTCTGCTGCACCGGCGATGGCTGCGCCATTGATTGCTGCAAGGCCGACGCCACCGCAACCGATAACTGCCACTTTGGAACCTGGTTCGACTCCCGCAGTGTGAAAGACCGCACCTACGCCAGTTGTTGTTGAACAGCCAATCAGTGCGGCGCGATCGAATGGCATGTCTTCTCTGACTTTTACCAATGCGTGTTCGTGAATCAGCATCATTTCCGCAAATGACGAGAGGTTTAAAAACTGATGTATCGGTTTCGAGTCTTGAATAAGACGACTTTCTTCCTCTTCTTTGCGGGAAACATCGGGGCTGCTACACAAAGATAAATGACCGGTTAGGCACTTATCGCAGTGGCCGCAGAATGCGGATAGGCAAGTGATTACGTGATCACCTTTTTTGACGTAAGTAACCGCCGAGCCAACTTCTTCGACGATGCCAGCGCTCTCGTGGCCGAGAATCGTGGGAAGCATGTAGGGATAGGAACCATCCATAAAGTGCACGTCGCTGTGGCACACGCCTGCAGCGACGGTTCTAACCAGTACCTCTCTGGGACCTGGTTTGGAAACCTGAACATCTTCGATGACAAGCGGTTTATTGTGTTCTCTCAATACAGCGGCTTTCATAGCTGATCCTTCCTGTGACTTAAGTTAATTAGATGTGGCAGAGTGTAAACTACCAAGCACTGAATGAGAATTGGGACTGATCAATGGTGGCGCTGGGTCGGAATGGGTCAAATTGTGTTTGGAAAATTGAAAGGGAGGGGTCAATACCATTGTGAAAAATAGAGAAAACGAGATGGTGCTTGTCTACATTGCTTTTGGCTCAAATTTGGGAAACAGGATCGATCATGTAAGGCAGATGACTAGCGAGCTCGAATACATTGGTGGCGCCACCATGCGTTGCTCCTCCCTTTGGCTCAGCGAAGCGACCGAAATGGACAGTGACGCCGGAGATTTTGTTAACGGGGTGATCGAATTAAAGACGAAGCTGTCGGCATTGGCATTATTAGATCGTCTACAGCAAATTGAAGTGGCGATGGGCCGTCCCGCCGACCATGGCTTCCATACGGCACGCGTGATTGACCTAGATATTATTTGCTACGGTAATCAAGTGATTTCAACCCCCCGTTTAACGGTTCCTCACCCAAGAGCCCATGAACGTGCGTTTGTACTTAATCCGTTGTTTGAATTAGCGCCGGAACTTAAACTCCCCGGCTTCGATCAGTCGTTATCAGAAATGATAGGAAAGGCACCGCCGATGAAGATCCTTCAATTACCACCTAATCAAGCAGAGAAGAACGGCTCTTTAGCGTGATCGAGGATGTATGAGGGTCGCTGATTGCGGCCCTAAGATTGGTGAATAACGAACGGCTAGCGGAGTAAACAAAGACGATCGAGTCGTCGCTAATGAACTGCGTGTACCGACCGAATAACCGCAGCCTAATCTTTTGGCTTTGGTGTGAACGCAGACACTGGGAACGGCGCGACGTTGCCAGATTTTGGCTCGGTGATTTTGCCGACGCCCTCTTTCGCTACCTCATCGATCCTGACAATCGAGTGCATCGGAATGTAGCTGCGGTTTACGCCCTCGAACTCGGATTTCAGTTTCTCCTCGCTCGGATCAACCACGAGTTGCGAGCGCTCACCAAAAACCATTTCCTCAATCTCGATGAAACCATACAGATCGCTTTGGTAGATTTGGCGCGCATATACCTCGAATATCTCTCCTTGATTGAAGAAGATGACTTTAAAAATGGGTGTGTTGGTCATAAGTTTTAGACGCTTTTGATGAATTCAGGGGCGCAACAGGCGCGTGTATGGCTCGTTTGTCTCGATTTGACATAAATGAGGGCGATGATCGAAAAATCAAGGGTAAAAATGAAGACTGCTGGCAGAATAGCGGTTCTATCTGGCGAAATGAGTGTCTATAATGCGGAGCCTTTTCGCTCGGGATAGCACAACACCCGGGTCTGAAAAACGGAAAACACTCTCAAAAACGAATTGAGCATGACGACCAACAAAGTTTTTATCAAAACCCACGGATGCCAGATGAATGAGTATGATTCTGCTCGCATGCTGGATTTACTCAAAGAATCCCACGGTTACGAATTGACGGATCAGGAAAGTGAAGCTGATCTGCTATTGCTGAATACCTGTTCTATCAGGGAAAAAGCGCAGGAGAAAGTGTTCCATCAGCTTGGACGCTGGCGCAAAATTAAAGCAGTTAAGCCGGATCTGAAGATTGGCATTGGTGGATGTGTTGCCAGTCAGGAAGGGGAAGCCATTAGCAAGAGAGCCCCTTATGTGGATCTGATTTTCGGCCCACAAACCCTGCACCGCTTACCAGAATTGATTGACGGAGCCGGGAAGACCGATTCGGCCGTCATCGATATCAGCTTTCCTGAGATAGAAAAATTTGACTGTTTGCCCGAGGCCTCGGTGGATGGTCCCTCGGCGTTTGTCTCCATCATGGAGGGGTGCAGCAAATATTGCTCTTTTTGCGTTGTTCCCTATACACGGGGCGAAGAGGTCAGCCGGCCCCTAAAAGACGTTTTACAGGAAATCCTCTCTCTCGCAGCAAAAGGTGTTCGAGAGGTCAACTTGTTGGGTCAAAATGTCAATGCTTATCGCGGTGACATTGGCGATGGGACTGTGGCTGATCTGGCGTATCTGATCACTTTGGTTGCAGAAATCGAGGGTATTGATCGCATCAGGTACACGACGTCTCACCCTGTCGAGTTTAGTGACAGCTTGATTGAAGTCTACGCAGAAGTACCAGAGTTGGTCAGTCATCTTCATTTGCCGGTCCAAAGTGGCTCGGATAGGATTCTTGCCAAGATGAAGCGCGGGCACACAGTGCTGGAATACAAGTCGAAGATTCGACGTTTAAGAAAAATTCGGCCAGATTTGAGTATGTCTTCTGATTTCATCATCGGATTTCCCGGCGAAACCGACAAAGACTTTGAAAATACGATGGATCTCATCGCTGAAATCGGGTTCGATCAATCGTTCAGTTTCGTTTTTAGTGCGAGACCAGGTACGCCAGCCGCCGAATTGCCGGATGACACGCCCATGGCGGTTAAAAAAGAGCGGCTGGCTTTATTACAGCAACGTATTAACCAGCAGTCACTTCAGATTAGTCGCAATATGGTCGGTTCCAAGCAGCGTGTGCTGGTGATGGGGCCTTCCAAAAGAGACCCTGGCGAACTGCAGGCACGAACGGAAAACAACCGGGTCGTGAACTTCAAGCAGGACAATCGGTCTCTTATCGGTCAATTTGTTACCGTAGAGATCATTGAAGCCCTACCTAACTCCCTCCGCGGGGTCCAAGTTTGAGCCAGATATTGCTCAATCTGCACTTTTCCTCACGCGCGTGAGGGTATATTCTAACTAGCCGTAACCACCATAAAATGAAATTGGATACAAATACTGCGCCGCACCAGATCACTCTGGAGCCCCTTGATAGTCAACAGCTTGCGAACCTCTGTGGTCCATTCGATACACACCTGCGCCAGATAGAAACCCGGCTAGGCATCACGATTAACAGTCGTGGCAATGACTTCGAGTTTATCGGAAAAGATGAACTTGTCGTCGCCGCGGGCGAATTGCTTGGTCAGCTTGCGAATGAAGTGACGAGTGGGGTCAATCTGACCTCGGACAACGTTCATTTGTTCCTGCAGGAATCCGGCGTAGAAGCGCTGTCGGATGCCGAAGTTGATGGTAATGACTTTATTATCGCTACTCGCAAGAAAAGCATTAAGCCTAGAGGACGAAATCAGATCGGATATATTCGTGCTATTCGATCGAATGACATTAATTTCGGCGTCGGACCGGCGGGTACCGGCAAAACCTACTTGGCTGTTGCCTGTGCTGTAGAGGCGTTAGAGTCGGAGCAAGTCAGAAGAATCTTACTGGTTCGGCCTGCGGTCGAAGCAGGAGAAAAACTAGGGTTCTTGCCTGGTGATCTCAGCCAGAAAATAGATCCCTACCTCCGACCGCTTTACGACGCGCTCTACGAAATGCTTGGTTTCGAGCGGGTCGAAAAGCTAATCGAAAAAAATGTCATTGAAGTTGCGCCGCTAGCTTATATGAGAGGACGCACGCTGAACGATTCCTACATCATTCTGGACGAAAGCCAGAATACCACCGTCGAGCAAATGAAGATGTTTTTAACCCGCGTTGGTTTTGGTTCCACCGTGGTTGTAACGGGTGACATCACACAGATAGATTTGCCAAACAAAACAATGTCTGGGCTGCGCCACGTGTTGGCGGTTCTCAAGGACATAAAAGGGATATCCTTTACGCATTTCAGTTCCAGAGATGTCGTCAGACATCCGCTGGTTCAGAGAATTGTTGAAGCGTACGATCGTAGCGAGAATGGCTGAGACGCTGATGACTGAAAAGGCACCAGAAGATGACACCGGTAATGAACTACAGCATCAGGTTGAAGTTCAATGGGCTGTCGAAGTCGAGCCGTGGATGCCGAAGAATTCAGATATTCATCTCTGGTCTTCTGAGGTCTTGAGGAAACTTAATGAGAGTCCTTCGCCAACTGAAGTGTGTGTGCGGATTGTGTCAGAAGCGGAAATTCAGGGTTTAAATCGGGATTATCGCGACATAGATAAAACGACTAATGTACTTGCTTTTCCTCAGTCAATTGGGCTGGATGTGGGCACTACCCTATTAGGCGATATTGTCATTTGCGCGCCGGTTGTTCTCTTTGAGGCGACGTCTCAGGCGAAAGCACCGCGGGCGCACTTTGCGCATTTGATCGTGCACGGCATGCTGCACTTGCTTGGTTATGATCACCTTGAAGATAAGCAAGCAGAAGAGATGGAACGAACTGAGATCGTTATACTCAGAGGGATAGGGGTTGATGATCCTTATCGACAAGATTGAGCACCCGAAGGGTCGCGAGCGTAGTGCTCTGAATCAGAGCTAGGAAGAATTATCATGGCAGAGGAAGGATCGAGTAGCGACAGAGGCTGGTTAGAGCGACTGAGCATGGCACTCACGGGTGAGCCAAGCTCGCGCAGTGAACTGATCGAAACATTGCGTGCTGCCGAGCAACGCCAGCTGCTTGATGCAGAAGCGCTGAGCATTATAGAGGGCGCGTTGGTCGTAGCCGAGATGCAAGCGCGGGAGATTATCATTCCGCGTTCACAAGTAGCGGTTGTTCGAATGGATATGTCGACCGAGGAACTGTTGCAAGTCGTGATTGAGTCCGGCCACTCGCGCTTTCCCGTCATCGGGGAAAGCCCGGACGATGTTATTGGTATTTTGCTTGCGAAGGATCTGTTGCCGCTAGCGCTGAAAGGCAAAAAGACAAAATTCAATCTTAAAGATCTGCTGCGACCATGCACGGCAATCCCTGAGAGTAAACGTTTGAATATTTTGTTGCAGGAGTTCAGAGCAACACACAACCACCTCGCAGTTGTTTATGATGAGTACGGTGGGGTGAGTGGTATTGTCACCATCGAAGATGTGTTGGAGCAAATTGTTGGAGACATCGAAGACGAGTACGATCTGGGCGATGAAGACTTTATCAAGCCCCACGCCGAAGGAGACTACACGGTGAAGGCGTTGACGCCGATTGATGAATTTAACGATTTCTTTAAGGCGAATTTTAGCGAAGAGGCTTACGATACCATCGGCGGTATTGTTACTCAGCATTTTGGTCACCTGCCAGAGCGAGACGAGGAAGTTACGATAGATGGTTTTAAGTTCAAGGTGTTAAACGCAGACAATCGAAGAATACGCCTGCTTCACTTGATTCCTCCAGCGTGACCTGACTGTTGTGTCTGACACGCGCAGCAGGCAATTAACGATCTCATTTTTTACAGGTGATGGTTGGCCTGGACACCTTGTTGCTTTGCTCGCCGGTATAATTTGCACCTTTAGTTTTTCTCCATTCGATCTTTGGCCGCTGGCGGTTGTGAGTCCTGTTTTGCTGCTCGCTGTAACTCAGTCAGTTCAGCGACTAACAGGCGTGTTAAGGTATTATTTGTTTGGAGTTGGCCTTTACACCAGCGGTGTTTCCTGGTTTTTTGTCAGTATTCATGTGCATGGGGGCGCCTCTGTGCTCTTGGCGTCTTTCCTCGTGTTGCTGTTTGCACTATCGATATCCTTGTTGTTTGCTGCTCAGGGCTATATCTATCTGCGTTTTTTTCGAATTATTCCCTATGGTCTATTGTTGGCATTTCCTGCTATCTGGGTGCTCAGAGAATGGGTGATGAGTTGGTTGCTCAGCGGTTTTCCGTGGTTGCTGCTTGGTTATGCTCATATCGATACGCCGCTTGTCGGTTTTGCACCGGTGTTAGGGGTGTACGGTTTGAGTGCGTTTGCATTAATGACAGCGGCAATGTTTTATCAGCAAGCGACAAGACATAAAGGCCAACCAGACTCCGCTATAACGGGGCTGGTTATTGTGGCGGTTGTTTGGGTTGCGGGTTTTATACTGGG
>CBFHOH010000016.1:1861-18714 GCA_965657335.1 Candidatus Azotimanducaceae bacterium | reverse complement strand
ACATAAAGGCCAACCAGACTCCGCTATAACGGGGCTGGTTATTGTGGCGGTTGTTTGGGTTGCGGGTTTTATACTGGGCGGATACGAGCATACTGACGAAGGAAGAAATGTCACCGTCAGTGCGGTGCAGGGAAACATTGACCAGAAAACAAAATGGACCCGTCGAATGGTCACGCCGATTCTTGACACCTACACCGGTTTGAGCAAATCAGAGTGGGGGAGAGAGTTAATCGTTTGGCCCGAGGCGTCGATCACACTTTTTCGTCAAAATGCGTTTGGTCAACTCGATAGATTAGACAAGATGGCCGAAGATAGCGGCTCAACACTTGTACTTGGGATTCCGGATAGAGACGCAAATGGCGGGTTCCAAAACGCCGCTGTGTCGATTGGTCAGGGCAGTGGGCGTTATATCAAACGGCACCTTGTGCCCTTTGGAGAATATGTGCCTCTGGAAAACCAGCTTAGAGGTTTGATTGCTTTCTTCGACTTGCCGATGTCTCATAATCAGCCCGGACCGGAAAAGCAGTTGCCGCTGACGGCGGGCGATCTCACGCTCTCGTTATCGATTTGTTACGAGGTTGTTTTCGGCGATCTTGTGAGGCGCACCGTTGCTGACCCGGATATGCTGATTACCATCAGCAACGATACGTGGTTTGGCGACTCGATTGGGCCATGGCAGCATTTTCAGATGGCCAGAATGCGAGCGGTAGAAAATGGCAAGTACATGGTGCGGGCTACCAACAACGGCATTACTGCGATTATAGATCACAAGGGCAGGGTTCAGAATGCGCTACCTCAGTTCGAACCCGGCGTTTTAAGAGGCCAGGTTCAGGTGATGAGAGGCATGACACCTTACGCGAGGTGGGGAAATACGCCAACGCTTGGCGCCGCGCTGTTTGTTATTTTGTGCCTTGCTTTTACGGGGCGTAAAGCCTCTGTCTAATGCCGAAAAGATGCCCCCTAACGCTGAAGCAGGACACGACCAAAGCCGCGTGCGTTTTTGATCAAGTAGGCCTGTCGTATCAAGGTAAGTGCTTACAGTGTTGTAATCTTGACGAAAACATCCGATTTGCATGCGCTACTTGATGATTGTTGCGACATAACCACGACTATCGTGTGCCAAACCACCCATAATTGAATGTATCACTTGGCGCTATCAGGTAGAATTCGTTCTTTTTTAGAAAACTGCAGCCAAGTCAGATTTCATAACAGATATAAAGGCTGCAAGCGATAACCCAATTGTTCGGTAACGTTTGATTTTTATGGCGGACGAATGATGCGGGTCGGCGCTACTAACCAACCTAATCGAATTTTCGGACAAGAACTCACAAATGACAGAACAATCACCGGGCAATCAAACTTCGGATCAAGAAACCACCAAGAGCGGAAGCTATGATCCCCGTCAAGCTGAATCCCTTGTCCAAAAAGAATGGGATGACTCTGGTATTTACCAGGCGATCGAAAATAGCGAAAAAGATAAGTTTTATTGCCTTTCTATGTTTCCGTATCCCAGTGGGCAATTACACATGGGACATGTGCGAAATTATACGTTGGGTGACGTCATCGGTCGCTACCAAAGACTGCAGGGTAAAAATGTTATGCAGCCGATGGGATGGGATGCTTTTGGATTGCCGGCAGAAAATGCTGCGATCAAAAATAATGTGCCGCCCCAACAGTGGACGATGCAAAACATTGAACACATGAAAAACCAGTTGAAGAATCTGGGTTATGCCTATGACTGGAGTCGCGAGTTGGCGACATGCGACCCGGAGTATTACCGCTGGGAGCAATGGTTCTTTACAAAGATGTTCGAAAGAGGCCTCGTATACAAAAAAGCAGCGTGGGTGAACTGGGACCCGGTTGATCAGACGGTGCTTGCAAATGAGCAGGTAATTGATGGCAGAGGGTGGCGCTCTGATGCGCTAGTCGAGCGACGTGAACTGGCTCAGTGGTTTGTGAAGATCACTGATTATGCTGAAGAATTATTGAATGACCTCGATGGGCTCGATGGTTGGCCTGAAAAAATAAAAACCATGCAGCGCAATTGGATCGGGCGCTCGGAAGGCGTTGAGATATCATTTCCAGTGCCTGCTTCGCAGCAGTTACCGGTCGAAAAACTTGACGTTTATTCAACTCGACCCGACACGTTGATGGGTGCAACCTATCTCGCTGTTGCCGCCCAACACCCGGTTGCGCTTGCCGCTGCTGAGACTGCAACAGCAAACGGAAAGCCAGAGCTGCAGGCCTTTCTTGCCGAGTGCAACAGAGTAAAAGTTGCTGAAGCGGATATGGCGAAACTTGAAAAACTGGGGATGGACACCGGGTTGGTGGCAACGCATCCTCTCACCGGTGAAAGCGTGCCGATATGGGTGGCGAATTTTGTGCTGATGGAATATGGCTCTGGCGCCGTGATGTCTGTGCCGGCGCACGATCAGAGAGACTGGGAGTTTGCTAAAAAGTACGATTTGCCAATTATACAAGTTGTCGCGCCGGCAGAAGGCTCGAAAGAGACTTGCGACATTGAGCAGGAAGCCTATCTGACTAAAAACGGTGTGTCAGTCAATTCTGGCGAATTTTCGGGTAAAAATTTCACTGATACTTTTGAGGCTGTTGCTGCAACACTGGTTGAAAAGGGGCTAGGTGAAAAGCAGGTTAATTATCGCCTCAGAGACTGGGGCGTTTCCCGCCAGCGATACTGGGGCTGCCCCATTCCGATTATTAACTGTGATGCCTGTGGCTCCGTGCCTGTGCCCGAAGAGCAATTACCTGTGGTGCTGCCGACGGATGTAGCATTCGAAGGCGTCGGGTCTCCGATCAAAAAAATGCCAGATTGGTCTCAGGTGCCTTGCCCTCGTTGTGGAGGGGATGCCGAACGGGAAACAGATACGTTTGACACGTTTATGGAGTCCTCTTGGTATTACTCGCGCTTTGCCAGTAGTGGTTTTCAAAGACGGTATGCTGGATGAAAGAGCCAAATATTGGGGGCAAGTTGATCACTATGTTGGTGGTGAAGAGCATGCAATTCTCCACTTGCTCTATGCCCGATTTTTTCACAAGGTGATGCGGGACGAAGGTTTGGTCAATGGAGACGAGCCTTTCAAGAGACTGTTGTCGCTTGGTATGGTCCTGAAAGATGGCGCGAAAATGTCAAAGTCAGCAGGCGATGCAGGCGATCCGCAGAAGCTGTTGGACAAGTACGGCGCAGACGCTGTGCGCATGGCGATGATGTTTGCTGCGCCTCCCGAGCAGTCTTTTGAGTGGTCAGAACACGGGGTTGAATCTGCTGGGCGTTGGTTAAGAACGAAGCTTTGGCAGGGCGTTGAGCAGCACGTGGCGCTGGGAGCAACCCAACCGCTTGACGTGACGAGTCTGGATGTCGGACAGAGAGCTTTGCGCAGGGTTGTACACGAATCATTGATGAAAGCTGATGATGACTATGGGCGGCGACTTAATTTTAATACTGTGGTCTCCACGGTGATGTCGTTGATGAACCACGTCGCAAAGTTTGAGGACAACAGCGACCAAGGGCGTGCCGTCGTGCAAGAGGCATTGTCAGCTGCCTTGTTGATGATGGCGCCAATAACGCCTCATATTTGTCATCAATTATGGGCTAATTTAACTGGAACGGCGCTTGAATCGGCAGTTTGGATGAGCGTTGACGAAGGTGCACTAGAAAAAACCAGTGTTGAGCTTATTGTGCAAGTCAACGGTAAGCTACGTGGTAAATTTGAGTTTCCTGTTGACGCGGCTCAAGAGAGTGTTGAGCAAATGGCTAAGCAGGATGATAATGTAAGCCGGTTTCTCGATGGCAAGACTGTTCGGAAAATCATTTATGTAAAAAACAAGCTCATCAACTTTGTTGTATCTTAATGATCATACTCGGCGATAGTAGCAATCGAACTCACTTTCTTTTGAATTGGTGGATCAATATAGCGAGCCATAAGCGATCGACTGCAAGTGTCGTGCTTCTGTTAGCGTTGATGACTTCGAGTATATCGAGTTGTGGTTTTCAGCTTCGTGGTACAGGACAAACAACTTCGTTACTTGAATCTGTTTATCTGAATGCTGTCGATAGTAGCGGTGCTCTGGCTCGAGAATTAATTGATTCGCTGTCGCAGTCTGGTGTCGAATTTACAAGCAATGGTAAAGCGCAGGTGAATATCCGACTCGATCGCGAAAGGTTCACACGTAGACCTGTATCAACAACGGGGCAAATAAACGTCGCTGAATATGAATTGACGTTGGAAGTTGGCTTCGAAGTACTGACGAGAAGTGGGGATGTATTAATCGCACCGACCCGTCTTCGCACTGAACGAATCTATACCTTCGATAGTTCTAGTCTGGTCGGTAGCAACGAGGAAGAATCGTTGCTAAATGAAGAAATGCGGCGCGACGTGATCGGTCAGTTGTTGCAACGAATAAACGCAAGAATCAAGGCAACGCAAGCGCCACAACCAATAGGCTGAGGTCGATGAAGGTTTATCCGAACAAACTTGCTGCACAACTTAAGCAGGGAAGATCGTCGATTTATATTGTCAGCGGTGATGAGCCGCTGTTGGTGCAGGAGTCCTGTGATCTCATTCGCAACCAGTTAAAAAAGATGGGGTTTAGTCAGCGAGATCTTTTCCATGCGGAGGCTAACTTTGATTGGGAGCAGGTGTTGTTCAGCGCGAACAGCATGAGTCTTTTTGCGGAACAAAAAATACTCGAAATTCGCCTGCCGAGCGGCAAGCCGGGTGACAAGGGTGGTGCAGCTTTAAAGCAGTTTGCAGAGCACACACCCGAAGATACGTGCATGTTGCTTGTGCTGCCCAAAATAGACAGGCGAACTCAGGCAACTAAGTGGTTTAAAGTATTGGAAGCACGCAGCGCTTTTGTTCAGATTTGGCCATTAGAGCCTAAGGAACTTCCAGCTTGGCTAGGTCAGCGGTTCAGGGATGCCGGGTTGAATGCGACGAGGGAAGCGGTCAATGCGCTAGCCTCGCGTATAGAGGGCAATTTGCTGGCGGCGGTTCAGGATATTCAGCGGCTGAAACTAAGTTGCGTTGATGGCAATGTCGATGTTCCGGATATTTTGGCAGGGGTAGCAGATAATTCTCGGTATGATGTTTTTGGTCTCATCGATGCAAGCTTAAGCCAAAATAGTCGGCGAGCGCTTAAAATTTTGCAAAACATGCGGCTGGAAAATGCCGATAAGCTCAGTATTAACCGCATGTTAGCTCGGGAAATCAGAATTCTAATCAAACTGGGTACCGCGAAGGCAAACGGTCAGAGCATCGATGCCGCGATGCGCTCGGAGCGGGTCATACACAAGCGCACGAGGTTGGTGAGTCGTTGCGTCGGTGCGCATAGCGTTGACGAATTTGAAGGGATGATTCAGCATTTATCCCACATCGACAAGTTAACAAAAGGTATCGGCGAAGGTAGTCCGTGGGATGAATACACGAAGCTGGTGTTGCGCTTGTCTGGCAACAAGTTAGCGGCCTGATGTTACGTTGTTGACGGCAGGTGGTCATGGGGATCAGCTACCGGTCCGGAACGTGGTTTGCTGATGGTATTTTACCAGTTTTCTCGCTATTCTCTCGTCTTCGCTAATATCAACCCCATCGGTTATCGGCAACGCGGACCTGAAATATCAGGTCATGTGTCCCACCCAGACTGCTAATTGTTATCAAAGCTGTCTCGTGTGACTTTTTAGGGTCCCAGCGCTTTGTGAAAAGCTTGGCGACACGCGATAAGCAAGTTTCGATGGCCGGGAAATTAACAATAGTGTTCAGCAATATAAGGTAGTGGTCGTAATGACGGAACAAGGTAAAGCCCTGTTAGGGGACGGAATACCAGATACGCAAATAGATGTGCGTGAAGTTTTTGGTTTGGATATTGATTTGAAAGTGCCCGCGTTTTCGCAACGCGGCGATCATGTACCACCCATTGATGAGAGCTATCTGTTTAACCATGAAACAACGTTGGCAATTCTCGCAGGATTTGCTCATAACCGTCGCGTGATGATTCAGGGATTTCATGGTACAGGAAAATCGACGCACGTGGAGCAGGTTGCTGCGCGTCTTAACTGGCCTTGTATTCGGATTAACCTTGATAGCCACGTCAGCCGTATTGATCTGGTAGGTAAAGATGCCATTGTGTTGAAAGATGGCCAGCAGATCACCGAATTTAAAGAAGGCTTGTTGCCTTGGGCGCTTCAGCATGCCTGTGCACTGGTATTTGACGAGTACGACGCCGGTCGACCTGATGTGATGTTTGTTATACAACGGGTTCTCGAGGTTGAAGGCAAGTTGACGTTGCTCGACCAGAGTAAGGTGATTGAACCGCACAAGTTCTTCAGAATGTTTGCAACCACCAATACGATTGGTTTAGGTGATCCCACCGGCTTATATCACGGTACCCAACAGATTAACCAGGGCCAGATGGACCGATGGAATATTGTTACAACGCTGAATTATCTCAGTCATGAAAAAGAGACGGACATAGTCTGCTCCAAGCTACCCGATATTGATCGCAAGACTGTTTCGCATATGGTCTCTATCGCTGAGTTGTCTCGTCAGGGCTTTATCAATGGTGATATCTCGATTGTGATGTCTCCTCGAACGGTCATTATGTGGGCGGAAAATGCACGCATCTTTAACGACTACGGGTTTGCTTTCCGCCTGACTTTTCTCAACAAGTGTGACGAGACAGAGCGGCCCATCGTTGCTGAGTACTATCAGCGTTGCATGGGCGAAGAACTGCCCGAATCAAGCTCTAATGTGGTTTTAGCGTAACTAAAATGTCCCAGCTAGATGATCAGACAGAGGTCTTTAAACAGGCTGTCACGGCGACGATGAAAGCGATATCCGGTAACGAAGAGTTATCGGTAAGCTTTGGGCGCGGCAAGGCCTATATTCAGGGCAATCGAGCGCGTATCCCTTTGCCAGACAAAGACAAAGGACTGACAGATGCCGAGCTTGCGGCACTGCGTGGTACCTCTGATAAGTTTGCGCTGAATGCTCGCTTTCACGATGAGGCCGAACACACAAGAAACCGCCCAGAGGCAGGTATATCTCAGGAGGTATTCGATTGTGTTGAAGATGCCAGAGTCGCAGCGATAGGCTCTTACCTGATGCGAGGTGTTCAGGACAACCTGACGGCGGAGTTAGGGCAGCTTTGCATCGATAAAGGGTTCGATACTGTCGTCAGGCAGGAGGACTCTCCCCTTGGCGAAGCGGTAGGATTTTACATTCGGGAAAAGCTTATCGGTGATTTACCAAAGCCTGCGACTGATATTCTAAATTTGTGGCGCGATCATATCGACAGTCAGGTCGGTGATCAGGTCGAGGCGCTTGGTGGTGCAATGTACGACCAAGAAGAGTTTGCAAAGCTGACTCACAAGATGATTTATGACCTTGGTTTGTCCGATCAGTGGGGCGACGAGAATAGTGATGCTGATTCCGAAGAGCAGGACGCAGAAGCAGAAGAAATCGAATCTGAAACAGGAAGCGAAAGTTCTGATCAGGAAATGAGCGCTGATGCAGATCTATCGGATGCCATTGAGGGCGAAGTACCGGTAGATGTCGATGCGATGGATATGGCTGAAGGCGAGGGTGAGCAAGACGAAGCCGGTGCACCGCCAGACACGCTCGCCGAACAAAACTGGCTACGTCCCAAAGAAAGTGAATACAAATTCTATTCCGATGCTTTTGATGAAGTTGTTTTTGCCGACGAACTATGTGATCCCGTCGAGCTTGAGCGTCTTCGGGGCGTGCTTGACAAACATTTACAGAATTCTCAAATTGTTATCAGCAAGTTGGCGAATAGACTTCAACGAAAGTTGATGGCCCAGCAAAATAGAACCTGGGAGTTCGATTTGGAAGAGGGCGCGCTTGATACCTCGAGATTGACCAATATCATTATGGACCCCTTTCATCCTCTTGCCTTCAAGCAAGAAAAGGATATGAAGTTCAAGGATACTGTCGTCTCACTATTAATCGATAGTTCAGGCTCCATGCGCGGTAAATCTATTACGATTGCAGCGATGTGTGCTGACATTCTTGGTCGAACCCTTGAACGCTGTTCTGTAAAGGTCGAGATTCTTGGTTTCACTACGCGCGCGTGGCGTGGTGGTCAGTCCAGAGAAATGTGGCTTCAGCAAGGTAAACCGGCACAACCCGGGCGCCTAAATGATCTCAGGCACATCATTTATAAGTCGGCGGATATGCCCTGGCGCAGAGCCAGACGGAACCTCGGGTTGATGATGAGAGAAGAGCTGCTGAAAGAAAATATTGATGGTGAAGCGCTACTTTGGGCGCACAACAGAATTGTTGGTCGTCCCGAAGACCGACGGATTCTCATGGTGATTTCTGATGGCCTGCCGGTAGATAACAGCACGCTGCTAGTGAATTCCAGCAACTATCTCGAGCAACACTTAAAGTATGCCATCGACAAAATTGAAAATCAGTCTCCGGTCGAACTGGTTGCTATCGGTATCGGTCACGATGTCACGCATCATTATCGGCGCGCAGTAACGATCACCGATGCAGATCAACTGGGCGACGCGATGACAGGTCAACTGGTCGATTTGTTTGATGAACAATCAAACACTAATCTGCCGCCACCGAAGCTCGTTGACATTGCTTAGCATCCGCACCAAAAGCCGCTGGAAACTGAGGTTGTTGTGAGCCACCGTAACAAACTGCTCGATCTTATCGCTGACTATCGGCTTCGTTTCCCGCTGGAGGTAGAAATAGCGGCTCAACTCGAGCGCTTCGTCAAAGAAAATCCGGATTGTTTTTCGCGTGAATTGTTAGTCGGCCATGTTACAGGGTCAGCCTGGATCATCGATGAGTCGGCTTCACGAACGCTGCTTACCCACCACAAGAAGCTGAACAAATGGCTGCAACCCGGCGGCCACGCGGATGGCATGTCTGACGTAGCTGAAGTAGCGCTGAAAGAGGCTCGAGAAGAATCGGGACTGAAAGAATTACATTTGCCCTCAACGGCCATGCTGGATATCGATATTCATCGGATTCCCGCCCGTAGGAATGAGCCTGAACATTTTCATTACGATTGTCGCTTTCTTATCCAGTGCGGTAGAGACGATCAGTACGTTATCAGTGAAGAGTCGCACGATCTTGCTTGGGTGCCGATCGCTCAACTCTCTCAATATACCGATGAAGTTTCCGTGACCCGGATGGCGGAAAAGTGCGCCGGTTTTCTCGAAAGCTGCTGCTGATCGCTTGAACTTTGCTTAGTTAAACAAATGACAGCTGACAACGTGGTCACTGGCTATCTGAGTGATAGGCGGTGTCTCGCGCAGGCATTGCTCCGACACGCGAGGACATCTGTCCGCGAATCTGCACCCCGCGCCGACATTGACGGGTGATGTAATTTCACCCTGTATTGGCACGAAGCCACGCGCTCTTTCGAGTCTGGGGTCGGGTTCGGGATTCGATTCGATAAGCAGTTTTGTATAAGGATGCTGTGGTTCGAAGAAAACTTTATCCGAGGGCCCCATTTCCACCAGTGTGCCTAAATACATCACCGCCATTCTGTCCGATACATACCTAACCATCGAAAGATCGTGGGCGATAAAAAGCATTGTAAGGCCCATCGAGTTTTTTAGTTCATCAAGCAGATTTATGACTTGGGCCTGAACAGAGACATCGAGGGCTGAAATAGGTTCGTCACAGACGACAAACCTGGGTTCTATAATCATTGCTCTGGCGATGCCTATTCGCTGCCTTTGGCCGCCAGAAAACTCGTGTGGGTAGCGAGACATGTGATCCGCGTTGAGCCCAACTTTTGTCAACCACTCTGCTACGAGCTCCTTGACCTGATGCGGCGTGTGTTGCCCCTGAATTGAAATACCTTCTCCAACAATATCCAATACGGTCATTCTCGGATTCAAAGAAGAATAAGGATCTTGGAAGATCATTTGAAGTTCTCGAGAATATTTCAAGTGGTCCGCGGCAGTAAACTTTTGTGGTAACTCCTCTCCCTTGTAATAGGCTTTGCCGGAAGTGGTTGGATGCAACCCGATCAGTGTCTTTCCAAAAGTTGATTTCCCTGAGCCACTTTCTCCAACGAGTCCGAGGATCTCGTTTTCTGCAATCTCGATAGAAAGCCCATCGACGGCATGTAAGTTTTGACCGCGGCCAATTTGAAAGTGTTTCTTCAGGTTTTCTGTTTTAACCAGCATCAGGGTCTTCCTCTTGATGACGTCCGGGTTGAAACAATGCCTGAACCTCGGGCGCATCCGGGTGTTGCAGCCAACACCGCGATTGGTGTTCTGAATCGGTCGAGAGTAGACACTCGGGGGGTAGTAATGTTTCGCAAGAACCCATGGCATAGGGACAGCGAGCGAAATAGCCGCAACCGGCAGGAGGATGAAACAGGTCTGGAGGACTGCCGAGAATAGGTGTTAACTTTTTCTCGCGGGTCGTCTTGTTCGATGGCATGGCAGCCCGGAGACCCAGTGTGTAGGGATGGGCCGACGCGTAAAAAATCTCATCGACGGTACCGGACTCGACGATCTGACCGGCATACATGACAGCTACCCTGTCAGCCATGCGGGCGACAACAGCGAGATCGTGGGTGATGAGAATAATTGACATGTTTTCGGTGCGCTGCAGTTCAGACATCAGCTCGAGTATCTGAGCCTGAATAGTGACATCTAGCGCTGTCGTTGGTTCATCTGCGATCAATAATGAGGGATTGCAGGCAAGGCTTTGTGCGATCATCGCTCGCTGTAGCATGCCGCCGGAGAATTCAAAGGGGTATTGTTTTGCGCGTTTTGCCGCCTCAGAGATCTTTGTTTTGTCGAGTAACTCTACCGCCCGATTAAATGCATCCTGTTTACCCATGCCGCGATGTACCATCAACGTTTCAGCGATTTGATCCCCGATTGTCATTGTAGGATTTAGCGAAGTCATAGGATCTTGAAAAATCATTCCTATTTTGACGCCTCGAAATTCATTCGCTTGTTTGGGTGTTAAACCTAAAATATCTTTGCCGTTGAGTTTCGCGGCGCCGCCGGTAATTTCTCCCGGTGGCATCGGAATGATACCCATTAATGATTGCACTGTGACTGATTTTCCACAGCCTGACTCGCCAACAATAGCGAGTGTTTCGCCGGCTTTAACGTCGAAGCTGACACCTCGTACAGCTTTTACTCTGCCGCCGTAAGTCGCGAATTCCACGCTGAGATCTGTAAC
This sequence comes from Candidatus Azotimanducaceae bacterium, assembly GCA_965657335.1. GTDB lineage: Bacteria > Pseudomonadota > Gammaproteobacteria > Pseudomonadales > Azotimanducaceae > UBA4582. Next base: position 7,507 of record CBFHOH010000016.1, on the reverse strand, counting down.
CTCGAGTATCGAATCGGTCATCACTATTCCCTCGACCGCATGCGCGAATCGAGCGCCTCGGTTAATCCGTCGCCAAGCAAGTTGAATGCAAGCACTGTGGTGCTGATAAACAGCGCGGGAAAAAATAACTCATGAGGGTGGCTCAGCATGGTTTTAACGCCTTCATTACACATTGAACCCCAAGAAGGTGTGGGAGGCGCAACACCCATGCCAATAAATGATAAAAACGCCTCTGTAAAGATAGCAGCCGGCACGGCGAAAGTAAGCGTCACTAAAATCACTCCCATGGTGTTAGGAATGATATGACGAATGATAAGGTAATGGTCTTTTGCACCTAACAGTCTGGCTGCTTCGATATAACCCTGTGTTCTGATTTGCAAAACTTGTCCTCGAACAAGTCTGGCTGTCGCGGGCCAACCGAGTAACACCAATGCGATAAGCATCGGCAAGATGCCGCTTTCACCCGGACCAATACCGAAAGCAATCTTAAATAGAATCATAAACAGGAGAAAGGGCAGTGCCACGACAAAGTCAGCAAATCGCATAAGAATCGCGTCGAGATTGCCGCCGAAGTAACCGGCGAAACCGCCGTAAAAAATGCCGAACATAACATAGAGAAATGGGGCAACGATGCCGATGAAGAGAGAAACCCTTGCCCCTTCCATAAGCCTTGCCAGCATATCGCGGCCGAGATAGTCGGTACCGAACGGATGAAACTCAAGGCTAATGATGTCGCCGTTTTTAACGTTTGATATTTCGGTAATAAGCCCTCGGGATAAGGCTTCAGATTTTGTAATTGCTATTTTGGGCGTTACTTTTAAAGTAATGTAGCTATCAGACTCATCATATCCGTCTGTTGATACAATGGAGTAATAGTAATCTCTGCCCTCTACGTTAAGCCGATCCTCGTAACTCACTTCATTACCTGCGAACTTTGTACCAAGTGGTAAACCGAGATCGTTGATGCTTTCCGGTAGGTGTTGGTTTCTATAAACGGCATATCCCCCGGCACCAACAACTGGATCCCAAGCAATTCGCACGGCTTGCGTGGTTGCCTCCTCAGCGGTGCGGAGATTAGCAGGCGCGGGCAGCACATCGAGAAACTCAGCAGGTTCGGCAGGGAAGTCCTGAAGAACAATGCCTTGCCAGCGGGTGTGCTCTTCAATAAAAACTGCTTGCTTCGGCAAAGAGGGCGCCTGCGACAATTGGTTTAGATCTTGCAGCGCCGGATCAACTTGCCAGACGATCGGGCCAACCAGCGTGAATAATGTAAGACCTACGACAATATAGAGCGAAACAAGTGCTCGAGTATTTTTCTTCAGTCGAATCCAGGCATCCTGCCAGTAGGACAAAGAAGGTCGAGAGATTTGTTCAGCACTTTGTTTTGCGGCCGAAGGTGAGAAATCCAGATTCTCGATATCATGCAACTGGGGGTTCAGAAGTGTTGAGTTAGTCATGTCTCTTTATTGCTCAAATTAGCGCTTGATAGTGCTTTGCCTTAGTCTTCTCCAGGTACCTACTGAAGGCGTACCCTTGGATCGACAAAGCCGTAAATGATATCAACCAAAATCACCATAAAAACTAGAAATGCGCCGTAAAAAACCGTTGTTCCCATGATGACCGTGTAGTCGAGTTGCTGTACGGCTTGTACAAAATAGCGACCAAGTCCGGGAATGGCAAAAACAAGTTCCACGACGAACCCGCCTGTTGTAATCGCTGCGATCTGGGGACCAAGGACTGTTAAAACCGGCAAAATAGCGTTTCTTAATTGGTGTTTGAAAAAAATTCTTATCGGAGATAGCCCTTTGGCTTTGGCTGTCTTTATATAGTCCTCATTGACAACTTCGAGCATCGATGAGCGCATAAGACGGGTCAGCAAAGCCATGGTGCCAAGGCCTAGAACGAGCGAAGGCACTAGCATATGTCCGAAAGTACCCCATCCTGCCACTGGAATGACAGAGCTACCAAGCAGCTGGTTGATTTTTACCAGGCTTAACTGTCCGAGTGCAGCAAATACAAAACTGGGCACAGAAATACCAAGGATAACGAGAAACATGATAATGATATCGGGCAGGCGGTTGCGGTAGATAGCGGTGAGTGCACCCCATATGATGCCACCGACGGCGGCAAAAAAGACGGCTAACAATCCGAGCGTAGCGGAAACAGGGAAATGGTCTCGAATAATGTCGTTTACTTTTCGGTTCTGCTGAGTAAAGGAAATGCCAAAGTCTCCTCTCAACATGTTGCTCATAAAAATGACGTACTGCTCGGGGGCTGACTTATCAAGGCCATATTTTTTTTCGAGGTTTGCTCTAATTTCGGCGGTGACCGCTTTGTCGTTCATCAGAGGATCGCCCGGTACAGAGTGCATTGCGATAAAAGTTGCCGTTGCAATGAACCAGACGGTAACAACGCCCGCCAATAATCTTTTTAGTGTATATGCCAGCATTTGCTTATTACTTCACTACCCTTGCGCGTCGGAAGTCAGGGTCTGCACCTACTACCCTGCGCACAACACCTTTGACCTTTGGATGCATGAGGTAGATAACACCTTGCTCATACTGGGGAATGATGACGGCATCTTCAATCAGGATTTTTTGTAATTCACCCATGGCATCCATTCTTGTTTTCGCATCAGCGCTGGTCATACCTATTCTAACGAGCCTGTCGTATTCGGGGTTATTGTATCTGCCTCTGTTATTGAGGTTCCACGATGCAAACAAATCGCCAAAGGTCATGATGTCATCAAAGTCTGGACCCCAGCCTGCGGCGACCATGTCAAAATCGCCGGATGTCATTTTAGCTAGTCGTTGTTTAAAGGTCTGTATATCTATTTTGACATCAATGTTAAGTTTTTCCTTCAACACTCCCTGTAGATATTCTGCTTGTTTTGCTGATGTGGGTGAATTCCCAACGAGTAATACAAGTGGCGGAATTTCTTTTAAACCCAATTCTGTCTTCGCTTTTTCCAAATGTTTTTTCGCAAGAGCTAGATCTATTTTAGGCTCGGGAGCTTTGTATTCACGCCGAAATTTATCCTCGACGCCGCCGAGCCAGACAGGAAACAGGCTTCGGCCGGGGAGGTTTCCTGGAGTCGCTAATACCTTGTTGACGAATTCCTCTGGGTCAAACACATGTTGAATTGCCTTTCGTAAATTTTGATTTGTCGTGACTCTGCCTTCGCGGAAATTGTATTCAAGATAGAATACCGATCCAGTGGTAAAGCTGCGTATTCTTTGCCGCTGGGTCAGGGCATCCTTGTACGTCTCTCCATCGAGTCTGGTATGGACGATTTTGCCATCGATATAAAGGTTTAACCGAGCCCGTGAGTCTTCAGTAATGTAGTCAGCGTTGATTGCATTTAAGTGGATATTATCCCTGTCCCAATAATGCTCATTTTTCACCATCTTCAACGATGCGCTGTGAACCCAATCGGTTAGTTTAAAAGGACCGTTGTAGAGTAGGTCTTTTGCATCGGCGCCATAACTATCGCCTCGAGCCTCAAAAAAATCACGGCGAGTAGGGAAAAAAGTAGTGAAGGCGACAAGCTTGTCAAAATAGCCGATGGGAGTTTCAAATTCTACTGTCAGGGTATGGTCGTCAACGACTGTCACGGCGAGCGACTCGGCAGGTTTCTCGCCTTTGTTAATCTTTTCAGCGTTCTTTATTGAATACAATATAAAGCTGTATTCGGATGCTGTTTCAGGTTTTAGTGCGGTTTGCCACGCGAACAAAAAGTCGTCGGCAGTGACAGCTTTACCATCACTCCACTTGGCATCTTTACGTAGCCAAAATGTTGCGCCAGCAGCATTAATTTCCCATTTTTCCGCGACCCCTGGAATAATTTTTCCGCGACGGTCGTAGCTCAGTAAACCCTCCATTACATGACCTAATATCAGTGCGCTAACCTGGTCGGTCGCTTTCATGCTATTGAGCTGCGGCGGCTCCTGGGTGAGCGCCAGCGTGATCGTCTGGGTGTCGAAATTAGCTGAGCTGGCTGCAATTTGGGCGAGGCTATCTGACGGTTGAGTGATCAACAATAATACTGTCAGGAAGGGAAAACATAAACGCCGCATAAACTGGATCCGATGGTAAAAAAGAAGAGTAATTATAACATGTTGTTTCGACCGTCGTGTGCCAAAGCACGAAAGCCAAATGTAACGATTATACTGGCTGAAATATGATCAGCGGCCAACGGGCGCGACATCAAATACGACGGTTGTCCTTGTTTGTGCTGATTCAAAAGGAATAGTGCCATGCCACATATAAGAGGGGAATAAGACCAGTTTGCCCACCTTCGGTTTAACAACATGTTGTGCTTGCAGTGGCGGTGTGCACTTGAGATTGGGTTCGCCAAACTTGATCCAGCCACCCTGATCATTGGGCTGAGCATCATCGGCGCTAGACACAAGTTCCGGCGGCAAGTCGACATAGTAGGCTGAACTGAACCAGCCCATGGGGTGAATATGCTGGGTATGAAATCCCTGGTTTCTCAAACGAACGGACCAAGAAGCAGAAAAGTCAAAGTCTCGCTCGGCCGAGAATTCAGGATATGGGGGAGGTATATCCCGCATTTTTTTGATGTGTCGGGTGATGACGCCGCGGAAACTGTTCTGGAGCAGCTCAAGTAGCCTATTTTGCCTGGCGAACAAATTGCCCTGCGTCTGCGTGCCTTGTCGCAGCGTCTGTTCCAGAGGGTGGTGTTGGCTAGTGTGGTATTGAGTCAAACATTCATTGAGTGCCACATTAAATTCGGCGAGGGATGAGAAGCCCGGGGGCGTCGGCAGTTCATACTCGCCCACAAGATCAAAGTTGTTAAGTTGATGCGCTCTCGGATCGTCAAGCAAACGCCAACAAAGGGAGAGATGTGCGAGCACCATCTGGTCAGCAGGCGCTCTCACGGATAATCGTTCCAAAATATCAGACGCCTGTTCAATGTCACCAGCAACAATGAGCGTAAGGGCATAATCGATCCAGTAAGGAACAGCTGTTTCGTCGGTTGGACAGGCCCGTTTGTGGAATTTGATCGCAGTCTCCGTGTCGTTTCGAGCAAAGTGACAACGCGCAATAAAATCGGCAACACGTTGATCATCTGGGTTGAGAACGGAGTTTGTGTCGGCCAGAAACGCCAATGCACGATCCGGTTCCTCGGCGGTTAACAGCGCCTCAACATACGCTTGCTGCAAGGGCGCATCGGACTCGCCTGATTCGATGATTGCTTGATAGGAATTAACATAATCCGGCTGCTGACCAAGATTCCAGAGAATTGATGTAAGATTTTCGTGTGCAGGTACGTAATTTGGATGCAGCGCGATCACCTTTCTGAAGCATTCGCTTGCTTCCGAGAGCTGGCCGAGGTCTGTGTGTGCATTGCCTTTGTTTTGGAGGAGTTCGTAACTCGGCTCCTTGGCTTCTGTGATGAGCCCTTCAAAGATTTCAAGCGCCTCCGTGGGATTGTTATCCAGTCGCAGTGTGACTGCCAGATTGTGCCTGACCAAAGGGTCCTCAGGTGCCTGATCGTGCAGAGCTCTAAGCAGCTTCAATGCTTTCGCGTACTGCTTTAACCCCTGATGTGACATTGCTAATTGCTGGGTTAGCCCGCGGTCTGCGGGAAAGACGCCCAGGGCTATTTGGCATATCTCAGCG
>CBFHOH010000016.1:0-1761 GCA_965657335.1 Candidatus Azotimanducaceae bacterium | reverse complement strand
TAGCCGGTTGGAATTTTCCTTGGCGCTTGTAGCAAACCCCAAGGTTGTTTCGTACATGAGGTTGTTCCGGCTTAAGCGTTAAAGATGCAAGCATGCACGCCTCTGCCTGCGGATAGTGACCGAGGTTGGAGTAAAGAGAGCCAAGTAATTGCTTTGCCGTGCCGATCAGGGCAACACTGCCAGGGTCATTGATAACCTCAAGATAGAGCTGCTCGGCCTGAGCATGGTTGCCAGATTTGTGCGCGGCTAGTGCTGAGTTAAGTAAAGCTTGGTTTGCCATTTAGTGATGTTACCTCGCCTCGCATGGTGTCGGGCATCAGACCTTGAATGCGTTGATCGCCCACGCAACGGGTAGTTTATGTTCTGGCAGGACGACCGGCTCATGTTCAATGCCAATAAAGCCGTGCTCGTTAAGTGTCTGGGCGATCCTTTCAATTTCGAATTTTGACGAAGCTGCATGACACATTTCGGTCAATCTCATGATATTTCTGTCGATATCGGCTGACATTTCTTCCAACCAGCCCGTGACATCATTCAGGTCATAGGCGCTGCGCCTCTCATACAGTTGTTTGAAGCCGAAGTAGAGGTGAGCGTGTACTCCTTCTGGGCAGTGCTTGATGGCTTGCTCAAGTGTGCGTTGCGACGCGGCAAAATTATTTTGCTCAGTGAGTGCGTCTGACATTGAGGATGTGCGGGACTTATCGAAAGCGAGCACAATCAGTGCGACGGCATCCGGAATAAAATTGCTGTATCTCGCAATTTTAGCTGCCTCTAACATCTGTTGATTTTTACTGTCGATATAACCGTTCTGATAATGGCATAACAATGCAAGTTGTCCCCCTGGTTTAACAAGTCGGGCAGCCTCCTCAAAAGCGTCCATGCCGGCATATTCAACACCAAACTGGCTAACAACAAAGTCAAAACTATTGTCTGCTAACGGTAATTCGGTCGCAGGGCAAACGTGAACAGTGGTCGCAGGTATTCGCTGTTTGAGAAGCTCAAGGGCAGGTGCAGAAATATCTGCTGCATGTAATTTAAATTGATGATCTGTTGGCAGATGAGAAAATATTGAACCTGCACCTGCTGCGATATCGATCACACTGGCATCAGGTTTTTGTATAAGAAAAAGTTTTTGCCAGTATTCGGCCAAAAAGGGGTGTTTGCCGCCCTGTTTGTTGACGAAGACTTCTCCTTCTATACCCTCGTTCCGCCAGTATTCTGACCAATTTTTGTTTTGTTGTGTCATTTGTCGATAGTAACTGTTTTTGACCAAGGCTGTGTGAAAAACCAGTACAAAGGCGCGCGCAAATAAAAACTAGGGTACCGGGCCGGCAAAAAAAAGGGCGACAAGTAAACTTATCGCCCTTTGATTTTGCCACAAGCCAGTTCGGCTTACTTAGCAAGTACTCAAGAAGTACTTAGAAAGTAACGGAACCTTTCACATACCACGTACGTCCGAAGACGTCATATGTTGCAGGGTATGTATTTGCCTGCTCCTGGTTGTCACCAAGAATTGGTGGTGCAGTGTCTAGCAAGTTATCGACACCAACGTTCACTGCGAAATTGTCATTGAATGCATAGGATACAGCCGCATCAAAGTAGTTTTCGCCGTCAAGTGTTTCAACAAAGTAGACAGTACCTTCATCATCATCTGAAGTTTCGCCAATATATCTCCACAGCAGCTGTGCAGTGATATTGTCACGAGCCCAGTTAGCTGTCACGCGATGCTTGTACTCAGGTACAGGCTCACCACAGTCATTA
>CBFHOH010000015.1:102362-118815 GCA_965657335.1 Candidatus Azotimanducaceae bacterium | reverse complement strand
TTCCGGACCCGTATCTTCCGGACCTGTATCTTCGGGACCAGCGTCCTCTGGACCCGTATCTTCCGGACCAGCATCCTCCGGACCTGTATCTTCGGGACCAGCGTCCTCTGGACCATCCCCTTCTTGAGCCTCTCCTTCCTGAGTCTCTTCAGCGGCTGGCTCACCTTCGCCTTCCTGAACCTCTGCTTCTTGAATCTCGGCGTCCTGTGCCTCTTCTTCCTGAGCCCCTTCTTCTTGTGTTTCCTCTTCTTGTGTTTCCTCTTCTTGTGTTTCCTCTTCTTGTGTTTCCTCTTCCTGAGCGTCTTCCTCCTGAGCCTCTTCGTCCTGAGCGTCCTCTTCTTGAGCCTCTTCTTCCCCAGCTTCTTCGTCCTGAGCCTCTTCTACCGCTTGCTCCTCAGCATCGTCTGGCGAGTCTTCTTCACCTTCACTCTCCGCTCCATCATTTTCGGCCGACTCATCTCCCTCGCCTTCCAGCGCCTCTTCGCCTTCCTCCTCTGAGGCATCATCTGCTGCATCATCATCCGGCGACGCTGGAGGTAGTGCCTCTTGTATCACTGATTGCTGTTGTGGTGACGCTTGCTCAACAAATTGTGGATTACCACCGAGCACGATTGTCGCTGCGTTACCCGAGACAGCCAGTACTTCCGGGTTGTTACCGTTTATGTCGGTAATCGTTAGAAGGCCTGATCGATGGATGACGGTTGTTTGAAGAGAAACCGGGTCATAATTTCCTTCCAGTTCACTACCACGAATACCAATCACCGCAGAGGGTGTAGAAATAGTTGCGTGATTATCAATACCCCCACGTTTAGCTGAGAACTCTCCGATCAAACCGCTTTTATATTTAAAGCCGCCCTGAAGGACGTGAGCGGAAAACGATCCAGTTTCTGCTTGTGGATTGAAAGCATAGTCTTTCAGGACAGCTCGACTGTTCGCCCCTAAATTGAATCTAGTGCCATCAGTCATTTTTGCGTAAAGACCGCCGCGCCCTTCAACACTTAGAATATCCCCTTTATAGAGGTCATCCCCTTTACTCAGCGCTTCTTTTTCTCCGGTATCTTTGTTTTCTCTGAATACCCTCCCGACCTTAAGCGAGACTGTCCCAATTATTTCTTTCGGAGCATCCTCTGGCGCAGGCCCTGCCACCTGATATTCCTGTTGAACTTGCACGAGCAGGCCTTCAACCATGGCGGGAGACATCCCAATACCGGGCGCAAACATAAGATTAGGAGGCGGCTGAAAAGCAAAATAATCGCCAATAACAAGCTGCTCGCCACTCGGGCCTGTAATAACAAGATCGAAGCCAATCTGCGTATAGGTACCCTGAAGCAATAATTCCGGGTTATCAACGTAGTATTCCGGGTGCGAAGCGGCACCTACTTCTTCTCCTGGGAGGGCTGTTTCGGGCACGCTTTGTTTGTTTTTTGTGCTCGAGTCTAATTCAAAACTCATTCATCACCTTAGCAAGTCATTGGCCGAGTATCAGGCCCCTTCATCCTATCAAAGTGTCAATATATTCGACAGCAAATCAATAGCGTATAGAATTTCTACAACCGAGCCGCCGTAAGGCACCTAATCCAGCAACATAACCCTGACATGCGGTAAACGCGTCTGTGCGGCAAAAGACTACGCGATAGGGTAAATGCGGATAGAGAGATATTTTTGGCGTTAAGAGTAGGAAGTTGGATAGTTGCATGTAGCAATAGTCAGGCTAGCGGCGTGTCACTTTTTCGGAGCAATTGTCATTTTCTGTTCACTTACGCAACATGCGGTCGTAACAGATCAAATTCGCCCGTGATTGAAAAGTAATCAAGCTAGAACTTAGACACCATTAAATGCGCCAAAACGGGCATTCAGTTCGTTTTGGTTGGCCTCACGCCGCCAGTTCAGCAATATTCCTTTGATCGCCGTTACCGTCGCCATTGGTTCGTCAAACATAAAATGATGGTAGGTGCCGGGAATCACAAACATTGGCAGCAATCCGCCTGATATCTCCTCAAGATACGGTGCGCTTAGCGCCCCTTCATCCGTGCTGAATTCACCTAGAATCACAGCCGTCGGGCAAGCAATGCCAACAAATTTGTCTCTCTGATCCGTGCCCATCGTCAAATGGTCAAATAGCGCTGGGTCAAATTTCCAAGTCCAACCCCCATCGACCTCGCGAAGTGACTGTGTTCCAAGATATTCAATCACGTAGGGATGCTGACAAGGCTGCTCGGGCACCATCCTAAAACGACCTAACGCTGTCGCTTTCTCTTCGTAAACGCGAGTCGGCCGAATCGGTTCACCGCCCCGCTCTTCCTTTTGTTTTCCCCATTCCACGTACTTTTCAGGAGGCTCAACAGTGAAGTCAGCAAATATGATCCCGCCAAGCGACTTGCCAAAATAATGCCCAGCTTCTAGCCCTACAAATCCGCCAAAACTGTGGGCAACAACAAACGGCTTTTCTCCCAGCGCTGCTGCTTCGCAGACCGCCATCACCTCTTCAGCAAATAACTTCCCAGAATACTCCTCACGCCACTCGGAATCGCCATTACCTGACAGATCTATTGCGGCTACTCGAAATTGATCACTGAGGAAAGGAGCAACGAATCGCCACCACTCAAGGTGCGCATTGCTACCGTGGATCAGTATAATTCCCGGCTTGCCTATCTCACCCCAAGTCGCAAAGTGAATATTACAACCCGCGACCTCGACCACACCGTCTTGCCTTTTTGCATCAAGCGCTTTCTGAAACCAAGCAGGTCGTTCAACAACAGTAGTCACTTCTGACATATCTCCTTTGTAAGTGGCAACACCATGGAAAGATGGACGCGCCAACTCACACGCACGCTTTCATGTTGCTTATATTAAGCGCGTGAATGTAGCATAGGTCTACCGTGGTACCAAACAGCGGAGTACACTGATCATCGTGAAATATACTTAATCAAATGGAGAAAGAAATGGTGAGCCTAGTCGATAGGAATGTAGTAGTGATAGGTGGGACATCGGGTATTGGACTCGCGACTGCTGTTATGGCGAAAGCTCAAGGCGCAAAGGTTTGGGCCGTAGGACGCTCAGAAGAAAGAGCTGCCGCCGCCGCTGAGGGCAACCCGGGCATCAATTTTTCTACCCTTGACATTCACAACCTCGACGCTCTGACAACACTCTTTGAGTCGATAGGGATTATTCACCACGTTGTTGCTGCAGCAACCGGCGCTAACAGAACCATGGCACCTTTTATCGAACAAACGGACGAGCAGTTTCGTGAGGCCTTCAACAAATTCTGGGGTTACTGTAACGTGATCCGCAAATCATCGCCTTACATGACAGATGACGGTTCCATCACCCTTCTAGGCGGTTTCCCAGCTAGAAAATGCAACCCGGGCATGTCTGCGGTGTCCTGTGTAGGTAATGCTGTTGAGGGACTGAGTCGAGCACTGGCCGTTGAAATGGCGCCCCGCCGAGTAAACGTTGTTGCGCCTGGCACAATCTCAACTGGCATGTTCGATAATCTAGGAGACAAAAAAGAAGAAATACTTGCCAAGGGCACGCAACATATTCCCCTTAAACGTCCGGGACAGTCTGAAGAGGTTGCTAGCGCGGTGCTGCTTACGTTAACAAATGCGTACATAACAGGCACAACAATCGATGTTGAGGGCGGCGCCTTACTTCCTTAGGTTGAGATGTTAAAAAATGAAAATTGCAGGGTGCCGATCGGTGGCGCCCTGCAAAGTCGATAAAACACGGCTTTTCAAATACAACCCGCCAAAAAGAGCTCAACATAAACACAGTGCCTATTTTCCTTTCTTTGCGGGTCAATCTGACTGTCAGTTTGGAAACCTAGAACCCTCGTTCGTTTTCTGAACACTGAACAACCGACGTATGTCCACCAGCTCGTCAGCAGGGGACCACTGCTGAAACGCGACATCAGACTTTCGCGCGTTTCGTACGAAAAATGGCAGCATTTTTTCCGCTGGCAAAGGCTGACTATAAAAATAACCTTGAATATAATCACAGCCACTCTCTCGCAAAATGTTCACCTGCTCTATTGTCTCTGCACCTTCAGCTAGGACTTTCAATTTCAGATTTTGACCCATGGCAATGATCGCCCGAGTAATTTCTCTATCATCAGAGTTGGTGTCAATTTCCTTAATGAAAGATCGATCAATTTTCAGCGTGTTTAGCGGAAAGCGTTTTAGATATGCTAGCGAGGAATAGCCGGTACCAAAGTCATCAATGCTAATCATCAAGCCCAAATCTCGCAGCTCTTCAAGCATCTGTATATTGTGATCAACGTTTTTCATCGCTATGCCTTCGGTGATTTCTAGCGCGAGCGAGGAAGCAGAAATACCTGTTTCAGCTAATATCCCACCCACTATTCCTGAAATATCATTTTCGAACTGGCGCGCCGACAAGTTGACTGCAACCCTGAACTCGTGAAACCCTTGCAACTCCCATCGTCGTATCTGCTGACAAACAGACCGCAAAACCCATTCGCCCAAAGGTAATATCAGGCCCGTTTTCTCTGCAATGGGAATAAACTCTGATGGTGAGATCATTCCCTCAACTGGATGAGGCCAACGCACCAACGCTTCCATACTTGCCAATCGCTCGGTTTTTAGATCCATAATTGGCTGATAATAGACCTCGAAGTGATTATTGCTCAAAGCCTGCTGCATGCCACTCTTTCGTTCGATAAAACGCAGTGCGCTTTTGTACATCTCATTGTCAAACACGACATAAGAGCCCTTGGATTCAAGCTTTGCTCGATGAAGCGCTGTGTCAGCATCCCGGATCATTTCTTCTGGATTTCGATAGGCGCCCTGATATAAAGAGATTCCGATGCTCGCGGTAAGATCCACTTTTGTCGCACCAAGCTCTACCGGTTTTTCAATCCCTTCTTGAATACGATTACACGCCTGTATGGCACCAGCAGCAGAATCTACCGGGTCTAACAAAATAGCAAATATGTCGCCACTAAATCGGGATACCGTGTCATCTGGCCGCACAGTATCTGCCAGTCGGGCACTCATCGCAGCCAGCACCTTGTCACCTTCTTCGTGTCCCAAGCCCTCATTAATTGCGCCAAACCCATCAAGGTCTATAAAAGCAACGGCAAAATCACCAAGCGTTCCTCGTTTTCGTCGATTAATTGAACTATCAAGGCGATCAATAAACAACGCGCGGTTAGGCAACCCCGTCAGATCATCATAGAAGGCATTAACTCTGATTTTTTCTTCGTAATCTAACTGCTGACTTATATCTCTGAAAGTTACAACGATCAGGTCTGAGGCATCGTTAGCCAGTGCGCTAACACTAAGTTCTATAGGAAGAAGCTCACCATCAGTCCGCTGCATGTACTGCCTTACTCCACTGACTTTTTGCGTGAGCCCTTCGCCAATTAGCCGAGTGAAATTAAACCCAGATTGCCCTGAATCAAAAGGCTTGACGTTCATCACTTGGCTCAAGTTTGCATATTTGGCTCTCAGACGATTCCAACCCGTAATTTTTTCGGCTACTGGGTTAATGACAAAAATTTGCCCAGACAAATCGGCGGCGATGACGCCATCACTTACGTTAGTGAGTGTTGCATCAAGGCGTTTGCGGGTATCCTGTAGGTCCTTCTCAACTCGATGTTTATACAGCGCTATTTCTATGTTGATTTCGAGTTCACGGTTATCAAACGGCTTCAGAACATAGCCGTAAGGTTCAGAGATCTTCGCCCTTTCAAGCGTATCTTCATTAGAGTAGGCCGTACAAAATATGACAGGGACATCGTAAAGTTCGCGAATTTTTATCGCCGCTTCGACGCCGTCCATTTCGTCTTTCAGATTGATATCCATCAACACCAAGTTAGGCTTTAGCCTCAGTGCTTTCTCAATTGCCTCAACGCCTCTCGATGCAGTGTCTAAAACATCGTAGCCCATACGAACCAAACGTGCTTTTATGTCGCGGGCAACCAAAACTTCATCTTCTACGACTAATATTGAATTAGCTGACATATTTATCTTTCCTTGGGAAAGAAATTTCGAAGAGTGCCCCCTCTTTTCCTTCGACCTGAATTTTGCCATCCAGTTGTTGGGTCAAAATAGAAATAATTTCCATACCCATCGATGAAGAATCGGAAAGTTCAAACGCTTCCGGCAAACCGATGCCGTCGTCACCAATCTCAAGCACATACCTGCAATCTACAAACCTAAAATTTACAAAAATCGTGCCACGACCTTCCCTTCCCTTAAAAGCATGTTTAAGCGAATTGGAGATTAATTCATTTATTATCAGACCGCATGGCACCGCTGTTTCAATATCCAGAGCAACGTTATCCACATTTATATCTAACGATATACTAACGCCGGGAACAGAGTAGAATCGGCACAGGCTATTCGCCAACATATTAATATAGTCTTTAAAGTCAATTTCCAGAAGATTGTCGGACTGGTAAAGGTTTTCATGGATGAGCGACATTGACTTGATACGCTGTTGACTCTCCCCTAGCAGACTGGCAAACAACTCGTTGCCATTCGTCTCGGCCTGTATATTAAGTAGGCTAGAGATCACCTGCATGTTGTTCTTAACTCGATGATGAACTTCCTTCAACAGCAGTTCTTTTTCTTTGAGGGAGTCTGCCAACTCAACCTGGAATGCCTTGTTCTCGGCAATTTCACGCTCTAACGCTTTTGTTCTTTCGGCAACCAAAAACTCAAGGTTACGGCGGTGATTTTCAAGCTCTGACTCAGTTTGTTTTCTGCTGGTAATATCTCGCGTGATGCTTACGTATGCAGATGCCCTATCGCTTTCATCGTGGACAGCGGCAATAGTAACCTCGGTGGTGATGGTCTCCATGCCTCTGGAGGAGGTAACTTCCCCGTGCCAGCGACCTTCTGATTTCAGCCCTTGCCGGGCGATGCTAGCATCCGCCTGATCGGAGAACAGCAGGGCAAAAATCGAGCGACCAATTGCCTGTGCCGGATTGAAACCGAGGATTGGTGATATCGCGTTATTCGCGTACATCAAGTTCTTATTCGCGTCGGCGATTAAGACACAGTCAGTCGCTTCTTCCAGAGACTCAATATACAGCTGCAGTCTTTCGCTGTAGCGCTTTTCGGCCTCCCTACGCAATCTTGCCTCATTCGCTTTTTGAACCTGATTGAAGCATACGAGACATAACAGCGCATAAACTAAGTATGCCCACCAAGTAGCCCATAACGGAGGACTTACCACAATCTTTAGTGTTGCACCCTCTTCATTCCAAACATTATCGTTATTGGACCCGACAACTCGAAACACATAATCACCTGAGTCAAGATTAGTGTAGGTTACTTGCCTTGAATCATTCGCTTCGACCCAATCTCTGTCAAACCCCTCAAGCATATAACGATATCTATTTTTCTTCGGCGCAGTGTAATCAAGCGCAGAAAACTCAAAGCCAATAACAGAATCGTTATGTGCTAGGTTGACGATTTCGGTTTTGTAAACAGGTTGCTCCAAGCGTTGTTCTTGATTGAATTTTGAGAATCGCGTCAGCCTAATAGGCGGCACATAGGTATTGCCTCTGATCTCATCAGGGTCAAACGCATTAAATCCGTTAGACCCGCCAAACAGGAACGTGCCATCTGACAATTTAAGATATGCACCGCTATTAAAGTCATCGCTTTGTAATCCATGAGTGGAATCATAGATGACAAACTCTCCAGTCTGGGGATCAAGCACCGACATTCCTTTACCCCCGCTGGTCCATATTCTGCCCGCGTCATCTTCCAGCATTCCGTACACGGTACCGCTAGACAATCCGTCCGCTTTACTTATCCGTTTAAACCCATGTGTCTCAGAATCGTACACATTCAGACCCCGGTCGCGGGTGCCAACCCACATGACACCATTGGCATACAAAATCGAAATCACATTGTCGCTGCTGAGACTCGAGGGATCGTCCGGTTTGTGTACGAACGCTTTCGTGTCACCGGTTTCAGCGTCGAGAACAAGCAAGCCGCCGCCATCGGTTGCGACCCAGAACCGCCCATCTGGCCCCTCAACAATGTCCAGCGTCCTTTTGTCACGAAAAGCACCCTTCGGATTATCCTTTACTGGATACCTTTTAAATTTGCCGTCTCCTTGGTACAGATTCACGCCACCACCGTAGGTCGTAAACCACAAACGATTTTTGCTATCCTGATAAATCCTGCTGATGGCGTTGGAGCTAATCGAGCTCGGATCTTTTTCATCGTGTTCGAACCGACCAATCACCCTGTTGTCTTTCACCAAGTTAACGCCACCAGCCATGGTACCAACCCACAAAACCCCATCTTTTTCTAACAAAGACATGACTAAACCGTCGTTCAAATCGACCGAAATACCGGAGAGATCATCAAACTGGCCGCGTCTACTGTTCCAGCGATTTAAACCTCCGAAGGTGCCAATCCAAACATCTTTATTCGCAGTTTCAGCAAAGGAAGTAATGGAGTTGCTGGTCAGACTAATTTTGCCTACTGAACTCTGACGTATATGAGGGAATATTTCCGTTTGTGCATTCCACTTACTCAACCCATTAAAAGTGCCAACCCAAATAACACCGCCAGCATCCTGATATATCTCGATGACTTTATTGTCACTCATGCTGTGAACATCGGTCGGATCTTGACTAAACACATCAAATGTTTCCGTTTGAGGTCGCCAAAGATTGAGCCCACCGTTCGTGCCAGCCCAAATATCCCCGTTATCGTCTTTCATCAATGTCCGCACCCGATTTGACGAGGTGCCAGTGAGCCGGCTCGCCTGTTCGGTCTCTGGATCAAAGATCGAAATACCGCCATCAAAAGTCGCTAGCCATAACTTTCCGTCATCTGCTTCTAAAATAAAGCGAACGTAATCATCACCAATCGACTTGTCATTACCGGGATCATGACCGTATCGTATGAACTGACCAGTTTCAGGATCAAGCAAATTCACACCGTCATATTCGGTACCAACCCAAAGCCTGCCCTTGCTGTCTTCAAGTACTGTTCTAATACTGCCTCGCCCGATAGAGGTACCGTCAAGGCCGCTGTGATGAAAATGCGTTAAATGACCTCGTGCATCCATCAGAACCAAACCTGAGCCAGTGCCGATCCAAATTTGACCCTTGGAGTCTTCGTAGAGACTGTGTACAGCGCTGTGAATGGCACCCAAACCTGCATCGACATCGATAAAATCAAAGTCACCCGTAATGTCGTTGAACTTATTCAGTCCGGCATCGGTACCTATCCAAAGCGTGCCGTTAGAGTCAACTAACAAGTCCCATACGTGATCGTGAGACAGAGATCGTGGTGCTTCATCGGTGTGGTAGAAAGTCTCGAAACTATATCCGTCATAACGGTTGAGCCCTTCTGCAGTACCAATCCAAATAAAGCCAGACGCTCCCTGAACAACAGAGGTCACAACTGCCTGAGACAGGCCGTCTTCGGTTCCCAGTCGGTCAAAGATCACATGTCGCTGATCAGCAAGACGCATGCGCTGGTTACCCACTTCAACCGATGCGGCCTTGATAGATGTCTCAGCCACCGCAATGCCAACGTTGCTTAAATGCAACATCGCTAGCATCACAGGGTAAAAACATCTTAAGCAAAACAACTTCATCAGTTCACTACAACCATTAATACTTAAACCTTCTTGCGAAAATGATTTTTTGTAGCAGGAGCAACAATCGCTATTCCTGATCGACCCATTTGTTCACACCCATCGCGGTTAAATTCCAAATGTAGGCCGCACTAGCAGGACCATCATTACTGGAGTCACTGAGATTCCAGATAAAACCGTTGTTCTGTGTATTATTCAGATTCCAAATATAGCCATTATTCTCGGCAGTGTTTAGATTCCAGATGTAACCGGCACTCTGCGCAGCACTTAGATTCCAAATATAGGCCTGACTCTCAGCATCGCTTAGATTCCAGATATAAGCCTGACTCTCAGCATTATTCAGATTCCAGATATAACCAGCATTTTGAGCATCTCCCAAATTCCAGATATAGCCTGAGTTCTCTACACCATTCAGATTCCAAATATATCCTAGGTTCCAGATATAGCCATTGCTCTCATTAAAAGCCAGATTCCAGATAAACTTGGCCCCTTCGATATTGCCGAGATTCCAAATGTAACCATTGTTTTCCGCTTCGTTGAGGTTCCAGATGTAACCATCATTCTCAGCGTCTGAATCAGCGAGGTTCCAAATGAAACCCTCACTGGCGGCCGCACCTGTATTTTCCGGTGCACCGGCATTCTCGGCACTTGCTAAATTCCAGATATATCCCTTGGATTCGAGCTCCGCCAAGTTCCAGATATAACCATTGCTTTCGAAATCACTGAGGTTCCAGATGTAACCGTTCTCTTCAAGCTCGCTTAAATTCCAGATATAACCAAGGTTCCAGATGTAACCAAGGTTCGATACATTACCGAGATTCCAGATGTAACCATCAACGTTGGTATCACTTAGATTCCAAATAAAGCCATCTGTGCTGCTCATCACTATATTGCCATCACTATCGGCATTGGCAGGACCACCAAAATGCGTAATACCTGCCAAGTCTTCATCAAGATTCAATCCCTGATTAACGCATCCGCGGGCATCGCTATTGACCGCATCCCAGGCATTAATCAAACCGGCTCCCTGTTGAAACAGGCTGTATGCTAACGTGCCATCTGGATTGGTCGCTGCCTTCGCTGAGGACATCAATCGACACTTAATATCATCCGGAGTCAGACTGGGATCTTCCTGAAGCATTAATGCGGCTACACCACTCGCAACCGCAGATGCCTGCGACGTTCCAGACATTAAGAAGTAGCTGTAACCGTCATGAAACTGTGGGTGCTCGTTTGCGATGTAGGTGTTACGTCGCATCTGACCCATTATGTGACCACCGGGCGCTGTAATTTCCGGCTTAACAAAACCCTCCAGCGTGGGTCCAGCGGAGGAAAATGTCGCGAGATAATCATCGCCCAGTTGTTCTGGTGTGTAATGGTCAGTCATCGCACCTACGGTGACAACATAAGGCACATTCCCCGGCGTCCCTATCGTCATCGGCTCAGGACCATTATTTCCGGAAGAGACCACAACGACAATTCCCGCGCGCCAAGCAGCCATTACTGCGAGATTCATCGGGTCCTGCCAATAGTGGGACATCGGCGTACCCCCAAAAGATAGGTTCAGTACCCGGATGTTGTGCTTCTCCTTGTGTGCAATAACATAAGCTATCGCGCGAATAACATTCATGTACGTTCCGCGGCCCTCTTCATCGAAGGCTTTCACAATGACAAGGTCTGCGTCCGGTGCAATGCCGTGATAGCTTCCGGGGACATTGCCTTCCAGATCAAGTGTCTTGCGGGAACTGGCAACAACGCTTGCAATATGAGAGCCATGACCGTTTGGGTCTTCCATCGGCAGCGAAGTTCTGTTTTCGATTGCATCGTAATAAGCCAAAACTCGATCCTGTCGCTTCGTGTCTTTCATCGTTGATCGATTCGCCCATGCACCTGTATCAATAATCGCAACACCCACGCCATCACCCGTCACGCCCTCAACATGAAGCATGTCGGCGTCGATGAGGGTTGGGAAAAATGTATCACGTCGTTTACCTTGAAAAGGCAGCGAGGAGTTATGGGCATAATCAACGGTCAGACCCTCGAAGAAGTTGGCAGCAAGATGATAATCGTCAGGCAGATCAACTGCTTTCTCGCTAAATACAAGCGTAATCACGCTTTCCTGCCCAGCCCCTTTTTCCGAGGAAGAATCCAGATGCTTGCCTTTTATGTTCTCTTTTCTTTTATTCACTTTGCGTGTTTTTTTCGAATGCTTGTTTCTGCCAGCGAACCTCGCATTTAACTGAAGATCTGCGTCGCTTTCGATTGCCCCTTGAAATAAGCGCTGCCCATTTACCAGCACTTTCATTAGCTTGCCATTCTCGGCAGGCCAGCTTGCCTCCAGCGAGCGAAGATTGAGAGGCTTTCGTCCCAGATTATAGACTGACCAACTCACGCGCTTGCCCGAAAGTCCCAATTCACTCGCACCTTTCGCCGAATACCTGATTGCGGCAGTCTCAACCCGTTGATTAGCCGAGATTGCTGTCACGTTTTTATCCGATTGCAGTGCAGCGACTTGCTTCGTGGTGAGTCTCACACCAACGGCATTAATTATTCCAAACTCTTCGATGATGGGCGCATCCATCATCTCTAAACGGGTTTTAAGTATAGAGAGGTCTTTGCTGACCAATATGAACTCTTTTACTGCTGCGAAATTAGTTTGCTCTTTGGACGCAAGTGATGCATGCCCCAAACTGGCGATCTGCAGGTATTCGGTCGACTGGTCGGTCTGTTGACCATACCCATAAAGTGAGCTTTTTTTGCTGAATTCTTTTTTTGGATTTGCACGATACTCTGGTGCAATGTCATTGAGATAGTGTTGATCCTGCACATAATTGAACTCAGGGTCCATGGGTGTTCTGCCTGTTTCCCAGAGAAAACTTGCAAGCTGAAATTGCTCGAGGTAGCTATCGCCGTCGGCGGGCTTCTCTTCCCAGAGGAATCTGGCCACCTCTGTGGTATTTTCAAGCGGACCTATTGAACGTGCCTCAGATTTGCCATATAACGCTTTATTCGAGGGGGGGCTCGCCAGAGCCATGGACGACACAACGCCGGCTTGCCCAACACGGGGCCCCGGTTCTTGACTGTTTTGATTCCAGAAGCTGAGCACCAGACGGCTAGCAACAGAAGATTTTTCTACAACAGATTTTTCTAAAACAGATTCAATCGCGGCAGTGTTTGCAGCGAAAGTACAACAAATTGCGAACATGAAACCTTTAAAGCTCGACATTCGTTTCTCCTCAGGGGGCGGTAATTTATTGAAGCAGCTCCGGTGTTTGTCCCAGATTGTCTTCAGTCTTTTTTTTACGATGACGACCACCACAAAGAATCAAAAAAATCTCCGATGTTTAACAAAACACACTGACCTCCGACATAAGAGGCCAACATTTGTTTGGAATGTCGTTAACGCAGATCAAGCAGCTATTATCTGCAGACAGGGGTAATGCAGGTCTCATGCCATGTTTTCACCTACGGTAAACTGTTGTTTTACCGACAATTATTACCCAGCAGAAATTATGGCGAGCTGAAAAAGAAAATTATGGCGAGAATAATTGACGCTTATTCGTCAAATTTTTACGCCATATTTTTCATACTCAGGCAAATTATGGCGACTTTGAGGTTAATCGCCTGTATGTGGGCAAAGAAACACCCATTAGGTTAGCTGCTTCTCGTTTCGTCATCTCCCTGCTCTCAAGCTCATTGAGGAGAACATTGGTGACGTAATCCAGCACCGGAGTTTGCTGACTCGCCGCAGTCTTAAACAAATCACGCACGACGTGATTCACTTCTGACCAGCTTGATGGACGGGGCGGGCCTCCGTCTCCATGTAGCTGACGAACCCTGGCGACCTTGCGCCTCAGCGTGGATTCTGGCACGCCGAGAGAATCAGCTGCACGATTGAGCACGTTATGATGTTCCTGAAGACTCATCAAAATCAAATCCTCTTCAAGCCACTGCCCTAACGGTGGCAGCGCACCTTTTTCACTCAGACAGATATCTACCAGTGACGCGATTGTTGGAGAGCTCGCCACTGACTTAATAGGATGCGCTCTGACATTTGACCCTTCGTCATCGCTACTAGGAAACAAACCAAGATGAATACTGGTTAATTGTGAATCCTTGCACAGTATCACCCCTCGATTTACGACGTTAGTGAGCTCTCTTATGTTGCCTGGCCAAGAGTATTCGATTAACGCCTGTTCTGCTTCGGCAGAAAAACCATAGAGCACTTTTTCATAGCGCCGCGCATATATCTTCATGTAATGGTGGGCTAGCTCCATCACGTCCTCGCGCCTTTCACGAAGTGGCGCTGTCTCAATCGCGAAAACATTCAGACGATAAAACAGGTCTTCTCGAAATGCGCCTTCACTGACAAGCGCTTTCAGATCTTTATTGGTAGCGGCAATCACTCGTGTGTCGACCGATTCATAATGCGTTGAACCTACAGCGACTACCTCTCTTTCCTGCACAAAACGAAGTAGCTTGACTTGCACGTCAAGCGGAAGCTCACCTATTTCATCCAACAGAATTGTGCCGCCATCGGCTTCCTTTAACTTTCCGGTGAATTTTTTATCTGCCCCAGTAAAGGCACCCTTCTCGTGCCCAAATAATTCACTTTCGATTAGGCTACCCACAACCGCACCACAATCAACGATGATAAATGGCTTGTCTGCTCGGGATGATTTTTCGTGGATGTGACGCGCAAGCATTCCCTTGCCCGTCCCAGACTCACCCACAATAAGCACCGTTGCGTCAGTTGGTGCTACCAGCTCGCAACTCTCAAGTACACTGCGCATGCGTGGCGACGAGTAAATCATCGCGCTTTCGATCAACGCTGGCGAGTCTTCAGCCGGTGCCAAGTCAAACCGAGCCGATGCACCTGAGAAGTAACTCACCAACCCTCCCATAAACTCTGTATCGGCCTTGGTCAAAGGTTTACTGCTCTCTACGAAAACACCCTTAGCCTCAGAGATAGGAAATAGATAGGATTTTTCAAAATGGACAAATTTGCCCTGATTAATCGCCTCCCTGATCCGGCGCACTTCTCTTTTTGACCAACCCATGTCGGCAGTATCCGCAATCATTCGATCTTTCAGCACGCCACCCAGCACCGAAACAGTTTCAGTGACACCCAATACTGCCGCCCTGCTGAGCTCGTAAGATTGGAGTAAATGTTCACACAAGCGTACGCTCATATCCTCCAGCGACGAGGCTTTCATGACCACACTCATGACATTCCAGAGCAGAACTAGGTTGCTGTACTCTCGAAGCGCGTGACCTTCCCCGGGCACACCCGACACACTTTTTTCTGAACCATCGGACCATACAATTACACGCCCTCCGCCAGATTCCTGAGCAACACTCAGCGCCCAAGAGGCACGCCTAAAAAGCTCAAATGGTTGCTGATCGCCAGGCGTGCTGTGAGCAAGACCGATGGAAAATTTCACTTCGTGATTTAGAAACAGCCTGTCTTGCAGGTTTCTAAGGATCGCCTGAGCGATGTTTTTGCCCGCTTCGGTTGACGTGTACGGCATGCTCACGGAGATTTGGGTGCCAAGGTAATTACTGACGAGGTCTGTTGATCGCAGTCTTTGGTTGAGCGCACCCAGCACTTCCTCGACAATGCGATCATCTTGAAAACTCTCGCGCGGATCAGATGATTCAGTATCAACCGATATCAGCAACTGACACATCGAGGACTCGCGCGGACTTAACTGGTCGGGGGCAAGCTCAGAAGGCAATTGGCCAGCTTCTGGCAGAGTCTCCAAAGGGTCCGAGATCTCTGACAACTCTCTCAAAATTAACACGCCACCCGGGTTCATGGGCCCCGCGAGGCCATCCACGAGCCTCGGCAACCCCGATGAGTTACTTAGGATGAAAGGCGCTAATTTGCTCACCTCATTGGATTTCAACGCACTTTCGATCTTGGAGTGCACGGAGGAGCCTTGCTTAAGAGAGAGTATGCTTGGCCAACTTCTTCCCAAAAGTGCTGAACGAGTAGCAGACAGCAGCAGCTCGGCATCGGCGTTTAGATGAGTGATTTGGCCTTGTTCATCAACAAAAACCAAGGCGTTGCCGATACACGTCAGCGCATTTTGTAGCAGCTGCTGGGTTTCCCTGAGTTCTTTTTCGATTTTAAATTTGTATAACGCGATATCGATGGCAATCTTTAGCTCACGATTTTCCACCGGCTTGATAATGTATCCATATGGCGCGAGCGCTTTCGCTCTGGAAACGGTTTCTTCGTCGGAATACGCAGTAAGAAAGACCACAGGGACATCTCGCTCCCCCTGTATTTCTTGCGCCATCTCAATGCCGTCTTCACCATCTTTAAGATGAATATCTGTCAGCAGCAAATCAGGCTCGGTCTCTCTCGCAAGTTCAACGGCTTCCCGTCCGTAGGCAATGCCGACGACCTCACAACCCATTTTCGTCAGCCGAGACTTAAGTTCACGCGCGACTAATGCTTCATCTTCAATGATCAGGATTCTATTATTATTTTCCGACATAGCTGTTTACAGCTACTCCAGCAGACCTATGCAAAAAATAAAGTACCAGAACTCCTCTCGAGAAAACACACCAAATGTGGTCAAAAACTGCTTGAAAAACAACGCGTTATGTAGGGTTATTTTCCTGACGGGCCTTTGCCTCTCGCCTTCGAGCATGAAGTAAAGGCTCGGTGTAACCGCTTGGTTGTTCCATCCCCTTAAAAATAAGATCACATGCGGCTTGAAAAGCCACACTGTTATCGAAATCAGGCGACATATTCGTGTAAGCCGCATCTGATGCATTTTGTCCATCGACAATCACAGCCATTCGCTTCATCGTTGCTGTTACCTGCTCTGAAGAGCAAATATTGTGG
>CBFHOH010000015.1:304-102353 GCA_965657335.1 Candidatus Azotimanducaceae bacterium | reverse complement strand
GATGCATTTTGTCCATCGACAATCACAGCCATTCGCTTCATCGTTGCTGTTACCTGCTCTGAAGAGCAAATATTGTGGTGCAACCAATTTGCGATGTGCTGGCTGGATATTCTTAAGGTTGCACGATCTTCCATCAAGCCGACGCCGTCTATGTCCGGCACTTTGGAGCAACCGACACCCTGATCGATCCATCTCACGACATATCCGAGAATCCCCTGAACATTGTTGTCTAGCTCAAGCTGCACATCGTCAGGTGACAGATTAGTACCCTCAAGCAATGGTATCGTGAGCAAGGCACCAAGATCAGCAGCGGATCTGTCCTTCAATTTATTCTGCTGGCTGGCAACACTGACTTTATGATAATGCATCGCATGTAGCGTTGCGGCCGTTGGCGATGGTACCCAAGCCGTTGTTGCCCCTGACTCTGGATGTCCTACTTTGACGTCCATCATCTCAGCCATTTCATCGGGCTTGGCCCACATGCCCTTACCAATCTGGGCACGTCCCTGCAATCCCGCCGCGAGTCCAACGTCAACATTCCAGTCTTCGTAAGCGCCAATCCATGCCTGTTGTTTCATCAGGCTTTTTCTCACCATTGCGCCAGCTTCCATGCTGGTATGAATTTCATCGCCCGTTCGGTCAAGAAAACCTGTGTTGATAAAAATAATTCTCTTCTTGGCAGCCGCGATACAAGCCCTTAAATTAATCGTTGTACGACGTTCTTCGTCCATAATGCCGACTTTTAAGGTGTTTGGCGCGATACCCAGTACATCTTCTACCATCGCGAATAGGTCAACGGTAAATGCGACTTCTTCCGGACCATGCATTTTGGGCTTAACGATATAGACACTCCCCTTTCTTGAGTTGCCAATTTTGCCAGTACCCCTAAGGTCGTGCATCGCCGCCAGGCTGGTCATCATCGCATCAAGGATCCCTTCCGGAATCTCTTTCCCTTCAAATAATACCGCATCTGTTTTCATCAGATGTCCGACATTACGGACCAGTAAAAGACTTCTACCGTGCAACACCATTGGGTTTCCATTGGTATCACAATAATTTCTGTCGGCATTTAGCTCTCGGCGCACAACAGCCCCACCTTTGTTAAACTCTTCAGCCAAATCTCCTTTCATTAAACCGAGCCAGTTCGCATAAACCTGCGTCTTATCCTCTGCGTCAACTGCTGCAACTGAATCCTCGCAATCCTGAATCGTTGAAACAGCAGACTCCATCAAAATGTCTTTGACACCGGCGGGGTGATCCTTGCCAATCGAATCATTGGGATCGATTTGTATTTCTAGATGCAGGCCATTATTCAGCATCAAGATACCATCGGGTCTCTCCGCGGACCCAGCGTACCCAGCAAACTGATCTGGATTTTGTAAACTGGACTCAATACCTGACTCAAGAACAATTTTGAGCACGCCATCGACAACACGATAAGACGCAACCTCACCATGGCTACCTTCGGTCAGTGGCAAATGTTGATCAAGAAAATCGCTCGCATAGGCAACGACTCGATTTCCACGAACCGGATTATATCCACCAGCGCCTTTCTCGGCACCGCCTTGCTCGGATATGACATCAGTGCCATATAAAGCATCGTAAAGACTACCCCAGCGAGCGTTGGCCGCATTCAGCGCAAAACGTGCATTATCAACAGGCACAACCAACTGTGGGCCAGCCATTAAGGCGATTTCATCATCTACATTACTGGTTTCAATAATAAAATCTTCGGGCTCGTCTAGCAGATAACCAATCTCCTGCAAAAAGGTTTTGTAAGCCACTGGATCATGCTTTTCCACGGCATGGTCTCTGTGCCACTGGTCAAGCAAACTCTGGAGCTCATCACGTCGAGCTAGAAGCGCCTCATTTCGGGGCATCATCTGTTGGAGGATATCCTCAAAACCAGCCCAAATCTGCTCCGGCTCAAGTCCTGTACCGGGCGTCATGCGCGTTTCCACCAGTGAATGCAAACCAGTATCGATTGTTAACTTACCGATTGTTGTTGTGCTAGCCATAGCCGTTCTCTTAACTTTAAAAGATTCGCATGCTACGCGATTTTGCCACCGACTTCATGCGTTGTGGTCAATCTCGAGCGCAAACTTAAATTGACAGTGCGCCGAAGGTCATGTTGACATCAGGTTTTAGCCAACACGCGAATAAGAGGGAACAATGAAAGATCAACACGTTAACATTTCGACCGAGCATGGCGAGATGAATACCTTTATCACCTGCCCGGAAGAAGATGGACCTCACCCTGTGATTCTTTTTCTGATGGATGCACCCGGCAAAAGAGAGGAACTCCATGATATGGCCAGACGCATTGGATCGTCGGGCTACTACGTCATGCTGCCCAATATGTATTATAGAGATGTCGCAGATTTCACCAGCGACGGATCGCCCGAAAGTCGGGAAATCATGTTTGGGTATATGAATGCCTTATCCAATGAATTAGTACTGGGCGACTGCGAACAACTTTTGAATTATGCCGCAGATGATAAAGATGCCTCTGATGGCAATGTCGGTGTTGTTGGCTATTGCATGAGTGGGCCCTTCGCTTTCTACGCAGCGGGTAAGCACCCGGAACGTATCAAAGCCGCCGCATCGTTTCACGGTATCCGCCTGATTACGGAGGAAGCCGACTCTCCTCACTTATTTGCAGAAAACATCACCGGAGAACTTTATATAGGATGTGCCGAAACCGATGATTGGGCACCCGTAGAAATGATCGAGTCTCTTGACACCTTTTTAGCAAAAACTGGCATTAACTATCGTATCGAGTGGTACCCGGACACCCATCATGGATTTGTATTCCCTCAACGAGAGCTTTATCACAAAGATGCCTCAGAACGACATTGGGAGCGAATGCTAGCGATGTTTAAACGCCAACTTTAAGCGCCGATCTTGATGAACAAATTTGCCCTGATCTTTATTTTTCTGACGGCCCTGATGGATTCCATCGGGTTCGGGATCATCATGCCCGTATTGCCCGATCTACTAATGGAGATTAGCGGGGAAAGCCTCGGCAACTCTGCTCGTTATGGTGGCTGGCTGATGTTTGTTTATGCTGTGATGCAGTTTTTTTGTTCGCCTATCATCGGCAATGTCTCCGATCGATTCGGCCGCAGACCAGTTCTACTATTTTCATTGTTGGTTATGGCAATTAACTACATCTTGATGGGCTTCGCGGAATCACTACTGGTACTGTTTATCGGTCGCATCATCTCAGGTGTTGGCGCCTCGACTATGAGCACCTGCAATGCTTACATCGCAGACGTAACACCTGAGGATAAGCGAGCGCAAAATTTTGGGCTCATTGGAGCGGCTTTTGGTCTTGGCTTTGTGTTCGGCCCGGTCATCGGTGGGTTTCTTGGAGAATACGGATCGAGGGTACCTTTTCTTGCCGCTGGTGTTATCTCGCTGTTCAACCTAGTTTTTGGATTTCTTGTCCTGCAAGAGTCGCTCACGTCAGAGAATCAGCGACCGTTCGAGCTAAAGCGTTCAAACCCGGTCGGGACGGTGCTACAACTCAAAAAGTTCCCGCTGGTAATCGGCATCATTATCGTCTCATTTCTCTATAACATCGGGCACCACGTATTACCTGCGACTTGGAGTTTCTTTACGATCGAGAAGTTTGCCTGGACGCCCAGAGACATTGGGCTGTCGCTCATGTTTATCGGTATCTGCATGGCTTTGGTTCAGGGGTTTCTCATACGTTGGGTGATCCCCCGCACCGGACTTCGCTGGGCAGGGATTATTGGTATGAGCTTTACCGCGATTGCTTTCCTGGGATACGGCACCGCAGCCGCACCCTGGATGATGTATGCAGCCATGATACCAGGCGCCCTAGGTGCGTTGGGGGGGCCTGCTATGCAGGGAATTGCCTCGGCACAGGTTGACGCGAACCAGCAGGGAGAATTACAAGGCGGGTTGTCGAGCACGATGAGTCTTACATCAATCATTAGTCCTCTCATGATGACTCAGGTATTTGCCTATTTTACTGAGTCCCAAACCGACCACTACTTCCCAGGCGCGGCCTTTGTTTTGGCTATGCTCTTAACTCTTGCCGCCCTTACTGTATTCATTAGCATAACGAGAACAAAAGCCACCATTCCCCTTACCTGAAACGTGACATCTACACGGGATGAACGACAACCGATAATTCTTCGTAACCTTTCACAAAATTGCTGGCAACTCTAACCGGCTCAGCAACGACTTCAACCCGCGAAAATCTCATCAAAATCTCTTCCCAAATGATGCGCAATTGCATTTCAGCTAACCGGTTACCCATGCAACGATGGATACCAAATCCAAATGCCAAATGATGCCGCGGTTGTTTTCTGTCTATGATAAACGCGTCCGGATTGTCGATGACCCTTTCATCGCGATTGCCAGAGCAATACCACATCGCCACCTTGTCACCCGCTTTGATCGTCTGACCATTGACCACCGTGTCGTTCACGCAACGACGCCTCATATAGGAAAGCGGTGTTTGCCAACGGATAATTTCAGGTACCATATTTCGGATAAGGGCAGGATTAGCTCGCAGTTTGTCATACTCCTCAGGGAATTGGTTCAAAGCCACCAAACCTCCTGAGATTGAATTCCTCGTCGTATCGTTGCCGCCCACGATCAGCAATATAAGATTTCCCAAATACTCCATCGGATCCATGTTTTTAGTTGCTGGACTATGCGCCATCATGGTGACCAAATCATTATGTTCGGCGGGATCTCGGTTCGCTCGTTCCCGCTTCAATTGGGTAAAAAACTCAAGACACTCAAGCAAACCTTCACGACGAGACGCTTCAGGCATCGACCCCCCGGTGGCGACGGTCGAGGTCGCCAGATCCGACCAGTAAGTCAATTTACGTCGGTGCTCAAATGGGAAATCAAAAATAGCCGCAAGCATCTGAGTTGTGAGCTCAATTGAAACCTTGTCAACCCAGTCAAAGGTTTCACCCACTGGCAGGTCGTCGAGAATTTTTGCTGCACGCTCACGGATGACCGACTCGAGTTGTGCCAGATTGGTTGGCGCGACAACCCCAGTAACGGCCATTCGTTGATCGTCATGCTCTGGCGGATCTAACGAGATGAAATTAGGTGTGTTGAAATCACCGGGACGATCGCCGAGGGATACGCCCCCGACGGAAGAAAAATTATGATGATCTTTGTCAACCGACATAATGTCTTCAAATCGAGTAATGCTCCAGAAGGGACCAAAGACGCTGTCTTTACAATAGTGAACGGGGGCATCCCTACGCAGCCGCTCGAAGAAGGCAAAGTGGGTGTTCGTCTTAAAAAGGTTGGGTTGCGATACATCAATCTCATCAATTGGAATAGACCAAGGATCTAGTTGTAACACCTCACCTTCTGAAAGAAATAGTTCACTCATGTATGACTGCCTTCGGATCACAAACGATCAGTCTGCCAACCTCACCCGATAACCTCAAGTAAATCTGTGCTTCCAACACCCCGCGCTGTAGCTGCATATAATTAACACCGACGATGTCGCACATTTATTAGTTACAACCCTATCACCCTGCTGTCAGTTTGGGACAACATTCTGAAGAATCAGCCGCACCGTATGTCAACGACGACGCTATTGAGAAGATGTAAATATTTAAAGGCATGGCCTTCGCACACACGCTACGACAAGTGTTGCGCGAGCACGCCAGCGATCCATCTCTATTTTTTTTCCGGCATTTTTGTCATAGTTGATGACTACCGCGCGTTGCGCCAATCGTTAGTCTGACAGACTAACAGCCTCAAACTAGCAGCCAAGAATCTGAGAGCCCGTTCATGTTAAACCAGTCTATGAATACACAAACCTTCGTCACCCACCTAGAGTGCAGCGAAACGGGAAAAGCTTATGCTGCCGATAAAATTCATAACCTTTCTGAAACAGGCAAGCCGTTACTGGTGAGGTATGATCTTGATGCGGTTAAAAATTTTTTCCCAAAGACCGCGCTACAGGGAAGGCTGCCAGAATTCTGGCGATATAGAGAACTCCTTCCCATACGCGACCTGAAAAACATTACGCGCCTAGGAGAAGTGATGACACCGCTTCTACCAGCGACACGTCTTCAATCAATGTTAGGAATGCGGTCGATTTTAATTAAAGATGAAGGACGGCTACCGACAGGGTCGTTCAAGGCAAGAGGCATTGCTTTAGCTGTATCCATGGCGAAGGAACTTGGCATCACAAAAATGGCGATGCCAACCAACGGGAATGCTGGAGCTGCGCTAGCAGCTTACTGCAGTCAAGCCGGTATCGAGAGTCACGTATTCTGCCCCGATGACACACCTCAGATAAATATTCGTGAGATCGCATTTCAGGGAGCCAACACCTATACAGTAAATGGGCTGATTAATGATTGTGGAAAAATTGTCGGCGAGGGTCAGGCTGAACGAGGATGGTTTGATGTATCAACGCTCAAGGAACCTTATCGAATCGAAGGCAAGAAAACGATGGGGATTGAACTCGCCGAGCAGCTCAACTGGCAGCTACCCGATGTAATTTTGTATCCAACCGGCGGTGGCACCGGACTGATCGGCATGTGGAAAGCCTTTGACGAGCTAGAAAAAATAGGCTGGATTGACTCAAGAAGACCCAGAATGGTTGCTGTTCAGGCGAACGGTTGCGCCCCGATCGTCAAGGCCTATAACGAGGGAAGTCGCCACGCTGAGTTGTGGCAGGATGCTCACACTCAGGCGGCCGGCATAAGGGTACCAGCCGCGGTAGGCGACTTCTTGATTCTAGATGCGGTTCGAGAGAGCAATGGCTTTGCAACAGCCGTGAGTGATGAGGCCATCTTGACGATGCAGGCACAAATAGCCAAATCCGATGGCATTTTACTGTGCCCAGAAGGCGCCGCGACGGCGGCCGCTTTAGCGCAAGAAATCGAGTCAGGGCGTATCTCAAAAGGTGAAGAGGTGGTTCTTTTTAATTGCGCAACAGGTTTGAAATATCCGATGCCGGAAAGCAATCGGTTTGTGGACAGGCATGTCCCGATTGACTACGACGAGCTTTAAGTTGACGCTATTCCCGCGCTCTGCACTGCATGCCGCATGCACTGCAAAGCAATACGCGAGAGCCAGATGGTTGTTACATAAAGCTAAACTTGTCTACATTAGACTATCGTTACGCACGCTGTTCTTCGCTCACTATTCTCTACCTTCCCAGGATAGTGACCTATCAAATGTGCACCTCTGTGATGCAATCAACATGAAGCACGTTTTTTGGCGTATATGTTTAGCTCACGGCGCGGCATTGCGGTGCTCAGAAAACTTTCTATTGACCCTTTTTACAAAAAAAATCGTTGGCATCGAGCCTAAATTGAAATAAGCAGCGCCCAAGCTAAAAGATCAACCCAAGGTCTAGCTTTGTGAAGTATTGATGACTTTTTGAGCTTTGTAGTAGATAATATTGCCGTTCCTTAGGGGAGGCATTGTGTGCCAACTGCACAATGGTCTGAGATTCCACGAAGTGGAGAACCCTAGAACCTGATCCGGCTAGAACCGGCGTAGGAAAAGGACCCATATTGTCTTATCCCGTCTGAACTCCGGGTCTCTTACTCACTTTCAAGAGACTCAAAATGTTAAATACTTTAATAAAAAACACCAACACCATCGGTCTTGCCACTTCGGCACTGGCCATATTCGCTTTAATTCACACAAACCTGCTTGTTGCCGCAAGTGCCAACGTTGAGAATTCTACACTTGAAGAGGTAATTGTCACCGCTGATTTCAGGGATCAAACAAATCAACGCAGCGCTGCAAGCATTACCGTACTGGGTGAAGAGAAAATAGCCAGCCGAGCAGCACAGCACTTCGAGGCGCTCATTCCAGCCATTCCAAACTTCAACTTCGCCGGCGGCACCAACCGAGCCCGTTTTTTTCAGATAAGAGGCATCGGTGAGCGCAGTCAATTTATACAACCGTTAAACACTTCTGTCGGCGTGATGATCGATAACGTAGATTTTAGTGGTGCCGCATCAGTAGCATCGTTATTTGATGTTCAGCAAGTCGAGGTACTCAGAGGCCCTCAGGGCACACGATACGGTGCGAATGCTCTGGCTGGATTACTGAATATCCGGACAAATGCGCCTGCAAATAGTTTTGACACAGCCGTGTCGGCTGAATTTGGGCAATACGGGCATCAATCCATAGGGCTCACTACAACGGGTCCGATTTCAGACAGTGTTGCTTTCAGGTTGGCACTACAGAAACACAACAGTGACGGTTTCTACACCAATGCGCACCTCGACACTGACGATACAAACGAGAGAAATGAATCAATCATCAGGGGAAAGTTAAGAATCCAGCCTCGTTCAAATTGGCAGATCGACGCATCGCTCTCAAGGGTCGACATTGACAATGGTTACGATGCTTTCACACTGGACAACACCAGAACGACTTTGTCTGATCAGCCGGGGCGCGACCTTCAGCAATCGACCGCTTTATCGCTTGATAGCCGATGGCTATTGGAAAGCGTTGAGATTCAGCTGATTGCGGCGCTGGGGCGAAGCGATACTGAATACAGCTACGACGAAGATTGGACTTTTACGGGCTTCCACCCTTTTGGCTACACCTCGTTTGACCAGTATGTGAGAGACAGGGATACAAACAGTCTTGAACTTCGCGTCATATCTCAAGCGCCGACCATGCTGCTTGGCATAGAGACAAACTGGATCGTTGGCCTGTACACATTAACCACCAACGTCGACCTGCAGCGTAAATACACATTCCAAGCTAGCGACTTTTCCAGCAGCAACGACGCCGCTAACAGCGCTTTGTTCTTTCAACTCGATAGCCAACTCAGCGATTCCCTAGAGCTTTCGACAGGATTACGACTAGAGCGTCGGTCTGCTGATTATCGCGATTCTGAAAACCTTAATTTTGATCCGACAGAGAACATGTGGGGCGGCAGATTGGCCCTCAAATATCTATTCGATGGAAATACGATGGGCTATATCAGTCTATCCCGCGGGTACAAAGCCGGCGGGTTCAATACGGACGGATCTCTAGACGCTGACCTGAGGGAATTTGACTCGGAGTATCTCTGGGAGATCGAAGCGGGTGTCAAAGCCAGTCTCCTGCAAGATACATTACAAATCCGTACGGCCATCTTCATGGATGACAGAAGAGACCAGCAGGTGAAAAGTTCTCTTGTCAGGCTAAGGGAGAACGGCAGCACAGAATTTATTGACTATTACGGTAATGCGGCGGAGGGCACCAATCAAGGACTCGAGTTCGAAACAAATTGGCAGGTGACAGAATCCGTCAATCTGTTTGCTAACCTAGGCGTTCTAGATGCAACTTTTGATCGATATATAAACGAAAATGGCGAGGACCTTAGCAATCGGGACCAAGCGCACGCACCTTCGTACACCTATCATCTTGGCTTCGACACAGCATGGCAAAACTGGCGCACAAGTCTGTCACTAGAGGGACGCGATGATTTCTTTTTTTCGGATCGGCATAACGAAAAAAGCGATAAGATGAACCTCGTCAATGCCAGCATTGCTTACAAACAAGCACAATGGCAAGTGAGGTTGTGGGGCCGCAACCTGACTAATAGGGACTATACCATTCGCGGTTTCGGCAGCTTCGGTAATGACCCCCGAGATGGGTACACGACCCGCCCCTTTGTTCAGTTCGGGGAGCCAAGGATGATCGGAATCACGGGTGACTATCGACTCTAAAGGGTAATTACAATGACAAAATCAATACAAGCCTCAGTCGATATTAGTCTCTACCCTTTAAAGGAAGATTACATACCGGCAATCGCGGAGTTTATTGACCGCATTAGTCAATACCCACAGATTAGCGTTACGAGGAATGATTTAAGCACTCAGCTTTTCGGCGACTACGATAAAATCATGGACATCCTAAAAAAAGAGATCCGATATAGTTGGGAAACATGGGGCAAAGGTGTTTTCGTCATTAAATTCCTCATGGACGACTTAAGAGGATTAGCGGACAGCTGATGACGCCGGCATCCTCTTTTTGGGAAACAGCTTCAGCAACAGCACAGGAAATTATTAACCAATTCCTGCAGTCTTCCGTACCTGAAATTTTCGCTGTGCTTTTTGCAATCATTTACTTGATTTTAGCTGTGCGCGAGGACATCCGTTGCTGGTATGCTGCATTGGCCTCCACTGGCATCTTTCTGATTATATTTTGGGACGTGACCCTGTACATGGAGTCCGGACTGCAAGTTTACTATCTGCTGATGGCGGTTTATGGTTGGTACCAATGGCGAGGCGACGACAAGACAGGCACTCAAGCGCTTACAATCTCACGCTGGTCCTTTAGAACTCATCTGTTCTCAATTGTTGCCGTGATCTTCATCAGCAGCGTCTCGGGCTATTTGCTTTCGGTGAACACGAACGCTTCCCTGCCTTTCCTCGATTCTTTTACGACCTGGGCCAGCGTATTAACAACGTACATGGTGACAAAAAAGATTTATGAGAACTGGGCATATTGGCTCGTGATTGATGCGGTATCTATCTATCTATATCTAGATCGTGAGCTCTATTTCACCGCCCTTCTTTTTGTTGTTTACATTATTATCATCGGTTTTGGATGGCGCTCATGGTCAAAAAAACTAGCCACACAATCCGCGAACAGCTAAGAAGCGCCGTTGATAGCTGGGTCCACTGGCCCCGGGAATTGTCGGAACGACCCAAACTGAACAGACAGCTGGGCGGTGCGAGCAACTCTAGCTTTCTCGTCGCCTCAGGAGAGAATTTTTTCGTCATCCGCCTTAATACGCAAAAAATATTACCAGGTTTAAACCGGGACGCGGAGCGATGGGTACTGGAACACTCAAATCTTGACAGCATTGTTCCATCGTTAGTTTATTGGCGGCCCGAGTTTATAGTGACAACTTTTCATCAAGGAGAGCAATTCGATCTCGATAAACATCGCGAGCTTTTGCCAAAAATTGCTCGCCAACTCAATCGGGTGCACGACTTGTCGACGCCCGCGTTCTCAAAACTCGATCCGTCAGTTCACCTCTCAGCGTACCTTGAGAACAAGCAAATAGTCCGAACCGAACGACTCAACCGTTGCGAAGCATCTGTTAGAAAAAGCTTACCCACCGGCGAGTCTTACCGTATTTGCCATAATGATCTCAATCCTGGCAACATCCTTGTGACAGCAAAGGAGGTAATTTTTCTGGATTGGGAATATGCGAACGTCACGCCGCCAGCATTTGAAATTGCAGTGTTCGCTGTCACCCAAGGACTGACAAACCAACAGACGGAAATGTTTCTCAATTTCTATCAGGGCGCAGCGGACATCGATTCGGTGAGGTGTTACCAGCGCTTGTATCGTTTACTTGAAATTCTTTGGTGGCGGTTAAAAACCGGCAATCAGGTAAACATGGAAAATGCACTCGCTCAGTTTTTGGACAGCCACTAACACGCGACAACTATCTCACGCATGGCACCCTCACCCAGCCCTCTCCGTCCTAGCGTTGGTTTACTATGAACTCCTGATTCACACAATTCTCAAGTCTTCCGGTCTGCAAATACTTTAAGGCAACTGTAATTCCTTTAGTACGCATGTCGAAGAGGCTTTGTGGCGTGTAAAAGGCAGAATGTGGCGTTATCAATACTCGATCGACAATCCAGTCTTCTTCTGCATGCCAGGCAGCAATGAGCGGATGCGACATATTCGACGGCTCCTCCGGCAATACGTCCAGACCAGCACCACCGATTTGTCCTGATTTAAGCGACTCAAACAACGCATCAGCATCAACAACTTCACCCCTGGCAGCATTAATCAGCACAAGACCTTTCTTGGCATGGCTAAGAACTTCAGCATTCACTAAATTCTGCGTTTCGCCCGACAGTGGTACATGAATGGTGACAATATCCGAATCAGCAAACAGTGCTTCGAGACTGTCGACTCTTTTAATACCGAGCGCCAGATCCGAGCCGTTACTTTTGTAGGGATCATAAAAGCTGACGTCCATGCCGAAAGCCTTGCAACGCAGAGTCATTGCGGTGCCGATACGACCCAGACCAACCACCCCTATTTTCGCTTCAGACAGACGCAAAGCCAACGGATGATCCATCGGTTTCCAGTTGGTTCGTGGCTCTTGTCGAAGACGGTTATCATAGCGATTGATGCCCTTCATGAGCCCTAACAAGAGCCCCATCGCATGGTCAGCGACGTCTTGTGTGCCGTAATCAGGCACGTTACAAACGGGTATACCTCTGGCTCCCCAAGCAGCTAGATCTATATTGTCAAAACCGACTTTAGGCGTAACAAGAATACGCGTTGAGCCAATCTTTTCGAAATCATCCCCTGATACCGGGTCGGCGGTACTGATAATGCCATCGCAACAGGACCACTGCTCATCCGTAACCAGATCGGGAGATTCAACAAAAACACAATCCGCTTTATCTCCCGCTGTTTCAATTTCGGCTTCATACCCATTCGGCCATCGCATAAAGGGCCAAAGCAAGTTACTCTTCATCTAAAAATCTCCATTTAATCCAAAATTGAGCACAATATACCCACTTTTATATATTTATTGGCAAATACGGCCTAAAAATCGAATAAATATTAATTGTGGGGAATTAGTGCGATTTACCCGCAGAATATACGCTGTTTAAGTTTTACCGATTTTAAAACATGAATCTTCGAACGAAAGAAACATTCACGTCAAGGAACGCTTATGACCTTGGCTTTTTATTCCCGCGTTACCTCAGAAAAAGCAGAATATCATTCATTCGCTTGGCAAGCTAAACGACCCAACAAAACTTAGGCGTGTCATGCCTCCCATCTTTTTCCTGTCAATTCCGTTTTGCTTCAGTCCTGCGTGGTTATTTGAAAAGCTTAGTTGAATTTCAGCGCATAGAGCAAGCACTTCACTGCGGGTCGATAAAAGGCAGCGGACTCAATTAGACAAGCATTGTTGTTCAGCGCCGAAGAAATTTAAGCATCGAAGACAAAAGCAACATTAGCTCGGCTGCCCAGAAATACCGAACGCCTTTTCGAGGCCGTGATGATACCGGTCAGTCACTATCATGGTGTTATAGATGTTGAGCCAATCACAAGAGATATTTTGTCCTGTGCACCGGCAGCGAATTGGACCCGTTCCGGAGAAAACAGTCATTTTGGCTTATCTCTACGAAGATTAAATATATTTGGTTAAGGCAAGCTTGCCTCTATCCCGCACCAAAAAGCTATTGCCAGAGTCTCAACTGGCCTTGCGTATGAAGACAAAAATATTGAGAGCGCTTGGATCGCCTCTTGCAAGGCTAACGTTAGCGGCATCTGACAACATTGATTTTGCTTATCCACTGACCAATCGCAATGAGGGAGATGCTGATGATATCTAAATCTCCATCAGCAATTAAAAAACGATTGTAGTCGGTACGGAACAGTCGATATATTACCCACTTAGCGCAAAACATTGCGATTCCCTGTTCCAAACAGCCAGGAAAAAACATGACCCAAAATGCTCTGGACTATTCTAGTATTGACCCAACTGAAGCCGCAGCGACAGGCATGGCCCTAGCCTCACACGCTGCCGTAAAACCAGACGCACTTGCCGTGATTGATCGTTTTGGAAAACATACTTGGCGAGACCTCAACGACAAAGCAAACAGACTTGCTAACTATATTAGGAAGGCGAATCTCAAGCCCGATGATGGCATCGCGCTATTATCAAGCAATAGGGTCGAGTTTATAGAGGTAATGATGGCGGCGTTTCGCACCGGCACCCGGGTAACACCTATAAACTGGCACCTTACCGGCGAGGAGATCGGCTACATTGTCGACAATAGTGACGCGAAAATATTCATTGCCGAACACCAGTATGCTGACAAACTCGACTCACTTGCCGCTGCGGCCCCGCGAATTGAACAGCACCTTGCGATTGGAGGAGAGATTGATGGCTACCAAGTTTACGATACCGAACTCGCCCTGTGCGATCATGAAAACATCCAGAACCCCGTTCATGGTGGCACGATGTTGTACACGTCAGGTACAACAGGTCACCCGAAGGGTGTTTATAGAAAACAAAGACCGGTCCTGTTACCTGACTACTCAGAGGTCGGGTTTAATGACGATCACTCGGTAGACCTTTGCACGGGACCGGCCTATCACGCGGCACCATTACTGATCGATGTACTGACGCCAATTGTTTCAGGCGCTACCGTCGTGATGATGGATCGGTGGGACCCAGAACAAACGCTAGAACTCATAGACAACTACAAAGTCACACACTGCCACATGGTAGCCACCATGTTCCACCGAATGCTTTCGTTGCCTGACGCAACACGAGACAAATATGACATCAGTAGTGTCAAACAGATCATTCACGGTGCGGCGCCATGCCCCGTGCACGTCAAGCATAAAATGATTGAATGGTTTGGACCCGTGCTAATCGAATACTATGCGGCCACCGAAGGTGGCGGCGGCTTTATTGTTGGCTCTGAGGAGTGGCTCACCAAACCGGGCACCGTTGGTAAACCCGGCCCAGAATTCGACAACAAAATTTTGGATGACGAGGGGCATCAAGTTGAAGCCGGTGAAACCGGCACAATTTACATGCGCGCACCGGATCAAGGCAGATTTGTGTATTACAAAGACGACTCGAAAACCGATTCTTCCTATCGTGGTGATTACTTTACTCTTGGCGATATGGGCTACTTTGATGAAGATGGTTACTTATTTCTCACAGGTAGAACAGCAGAGCTAATCATTTCGGGCGGCGTCAATATCTACCCGCAAGACGTAGACAACGAGGTAATGCAACATCCAGCGGTGCACGATGTATGTAGTATCGGCGTGCCGAATGAAGAGTGGGGTGAAGAAGTCAAATCCGTGGTTCAGTTAAACGCGGGTATTGAACCCTCTGATCAACTTGCTGAGGAACTGCGGGAGTTTGCAAAGGCGCGCCTCCCGAGCTTCAAATGCCCCAAGACCATTGACTTTACGGATGACTTGCCAAGACTTCCCACCGGCAAAATACAGCGCCGGCTTGTCCGGGCACCTTATTGGGAAGGACGAGAAAAATCAATTTAAACGCACACGCTGGATAAATCTCAGAGGCTTAACTCACAAGAAGTGTGATAATAAATTGCATCACTTTCAGCGTGAGCAATAACGCAGCGGCTAAATTGGTTTTAGCTTTAACGCCCACGACCGCGCCACAACAGCTAGGTAGTTAGTGCCGCTAATGCTGGGTTGACATCCACCAAACGGATGAGACAGCCATTAACTTATTTAGCAATTAAAAATACCGCATACGGGTTCTATTATGAGCAAAGACCTTGAAATTAGCGATCTTGAGACAGCTGGGCTACAGGCCGTTGACAGGTTTCTCAGCACGTTCAACAGCAGGGATATTATGGCCTGGGCCGACTCTCTTCATTTTCCGCATGTTCGCCCTGCACACGCAGGACAAATTACAGTGTTTGAATCAATGCAGCATTATGTAGAGGCATTTAATTTTGACCGCGTTATTGCAACCGGCTGGGATCACAGCGAGTGGGACTACAAACATGCCCTTCACTTTTCGAGCAAAAAAGTACACGTTGCAGGTCAATGGTCTCGCTACACGACAACGGGAGAAAAACTGCTATCAACGCCCATTGTGTACATCGTTACTTACCAACAGGGACAATGGGGCATACAATCCAGATTTAGCTCAGACTATGTGAGCGATGACATGGATAATGGCATCACCACTGAGATGGAAACACGCTGTTTTGCATTAATACATGATTTCATCAACCGCGCCAACGAGGGTAACCATGCCGCGTGTGCTGAGCTTATCAACTACCCGCACTTTGCGATCGGCAAAGACAAACTAGACTGCAGCAAAGACGGCAGCGAACTGGACCTACCCTCAGGCCACATAACCGTCAATTCACTTTATGCGATCCAAACTGGCATGCACAGTATGAACGCTGCGCTCGACATTAATCTAAACATTGGTGGAACACACCATCAGCGGCATATCGTGCTGAATATCAGCAAACGGAATAACCATCTCGGTATTCAGGCTTGGTCAGCGCTTGATCCAACGGTTAAACAAGTCACTGCTTAACCGCTGAATTTACAAAACACCTTAAACAGCAACGGATTGCCACGGCGGGTTTAGTAACTCGCCCCCATACCTGCCCTCACGTCGTTTGTCACGCCATACGGCGCTATTGGGTATCTCAAACCATTCTTCGACAGAGCATCCATACCGGCGATAACCTTCGGCAAAAATGATGGTGGAATTGCCATCAACAACTCGTCTTCCATAACACCCCCGTAACGTCGCTCTGCGAAACAGGGAATTGATAGGCTAGGCTCGCCAGTTTTCAATGCACGCCCCCATGAATCCGCGCAGGATGATTCGCCAACACAGCTCCAGTCCATTTTCTTATACCCTAACCATTGCAAGCCGTTAATGAACAGGATCATTTGTGCAGGGGTTGCGTAGATCAGACAGATATCCGGCGGATTAAGTCTGCCTGAGGTCAGAGGGCTTACGACCATCGCTTCATAGGTACCGTAATCCGGCACATCCATCGCATTTTGATGAGCGGCCGAATCTTCGAGTGATCCGAACCACACGCCATGCATCTTGTCTCCCGAAAGCCACTTTTCATCCCGCGGGTGCAAGCCAAGTACAGTGCCACACTGATCACCGACAAGGTCATCCATCGTTATCCCCACGGTCCACCCGTTTCGACAAGCTTGCCCAACAATTTGGTCCGTGGTGTGAATATCCTTGGGACG
Organism: Candidatus Azotimanducaceae bacterium; assembly: GCA_965657335.1. Classification (GTDB taxonomy): domain Bacteria; phylum Pseudomonadota; class Gammaproteobacteria; order Pseudomonadales; family Azotimanducaceae; genus UBA4582. Next base: position 85,595 of record CBFHOH010000015.1, on the reverse strand, counting down.
TCGGATTCTGGGTATCGACTCCATCTCTTCACGTGTCTTAAACATTTTCATACCAATAGGCGTTGCTCGTAGCCTAAGTAGGCGGTTCAAGTCAGCAACCAGAGCCGGATAGTCCAGCGTACTCGCGTCTGTTGTGATCAGCGCTTCTGACATAGTTTTCTCCCTCGTATTCAATTTATGTGCGTTGCCCAAATGCACGGATAGGCCTATACGCGTCTGACCATATCAAAGTTAACTCAGACTTCAAAGGACCGTCGCTGATGCTTTTTTGCCGCGCTCACGGCTAGGAAATACACAGGATGTTGAGGCCAGCGGAAGTGCTGACTGTTTGAGACATTAGTCGCCTCAGGGATTGGCCGCTGCAGAACTATCTATGACGCGTCCGGAATATTTAAGGCTTGAATAGCAGACGCTACGACGCTTCAAGATAGGGTTGCATCTTTTCGAAGGCCTTCGCTTCGATTTGCCTGATTCGCTCCATCGACACGCCGTAGACTTCGGCAAGCTCACGCAAACCTGCCTTTTCATTTGCTAACCACCGACTTTGGACAATGTCGCGAGATCTCTCGTCGAGTGCCAACAGCGCTTTTGTTAAGCCTAACGCTCTCTGGTCGGCAATTTCCTCGGATTCAGTCACCCAAGCCGGGTCTTCGGTATTCCCATTGCTCAGATACACCACAGGGCTCGCCACTACGTCGTCATCGTTGTCGTCTGGACGGTCAAAGGTTTCATCGACGCGACTAAGACGGTTTTCCATTTCTACAACTTCTTCAGGCTTAACACCCAAATCCTCAGCAACACGAACGACTTCGTCTCCTTTCAACCACCCCAACCGCTTTTTGGCCTTTCGCAGATTAAAGAACAATTTGCGCTGCGCCTTGGTCGTCGCGATTTTAACTATTTTCCAGTTTTTCAAAATGAATTCGTGTATTTCAGCCTTGATCCAGTGAACAGCGAAAGAAACCAGGCGAACTTTATGATCAAGGCTAAACTTTTTGACAGACTTCATCAGCCCGACATTGCCCTGCTGAATAATATCCTCGAGCGGCAACCCATAACCCATGTAACTGCGCGCAACGTATGCCACATAACGCAGATGAGACAACACGATTTTTCTTGCCGCCTCCACATCATCGTGTTCCTGAAAACGCAGGAACAAATCAACCTCTTCTTCCGCGGTCAACAAGGGTATTTGCTGAACAGAATCCAGATAGGCACTAAGGCTACCAGAGCTCAAGGCGGGTAATTGATTGTTTATAGTCATAGTTGTCATCTACATACTCCTTATGTATGCAAAGCCCTCAAAAGCAACATGCACTGCTTGCTTTTCCACTAAGATTTAGAGTGTTTTGAGGCCGCATTGTTCAATATCTTGGGACGATCTGAAACGATTCAAGCTTTGATTCGAACTATTTTTGATATGTGTCAATAATTTCTAAAGGGACCGCCCAGTTTTGCGTCAATAGTTTGCAGATGCCTTTGAACCGCCTTTTTTCCAGACATCAAGAGTATTCCGTTGGCTTAGCTCCTATTTGAATTTACCGCCGAGAGCGATAAAACCGTGTAATCTAGCCGCACCGAAGGCCAATACCGGTTATTTCAGATACCAGCAGACTGTCTTCAACATGAGATGGTAGTGCCGCTACCAGTTTATTTAGGGTTTATTGAGGGTGATATGGGATCAACCCCAGAAAATACGCCCGCCCGAATATTAACAACGTGCTTAATGACTACATTTGACGAAACAAGTGACTGTAGGGGTCACTCACTTTCAGTCCCGCTTTTAACCCCCTGAGAAATACTGTGTATCTGCCGCGAAAGTCCTTCCGGGCGACCTCGATATTATTGATATTTACAATAGTACTGCGGTGGATTTGCCAGAAAGTTTGTGGGTCAAGCTCCTTGGCCAGATCCTTGATAGACTTTCGAATTAAATGCTCGCCGCTATCCGTGTAAATAGAGGTGTATTTATGGTCCGCTTTGAAGCACAGCACATCTCCAACAGCTATTATTCTCGTTTCACCTTGAAGTCCTGCTCTAATCCAACTCAGGTACTCCGAGTTTTTATCCCCATTAGCAGAAACAGTCAGCCCGGCATCTACCTGCTCAGCCAAGCGCGACAACTTGGCCCGATCCTGTAAAACAGATTTCTCTGCTTTCAGCCGCTCAAGCGTTTTCATGAGCCGCACTGAATCGACGGGTTTGAGTAAATAATCGATCGCAGCAGACTCAAACGCTTCGATCGCAAATTCATCGTACGCAGTTACGAAAACAACCTTCGTTTTACCGGTGATGTCAGCAGCGACTTCCAGACCTGAAATGACGGGCATCTTGATATCTAAAAACGCAAAATCGGGTTCCAAATCCTCGATCAATTCAGCCGCTTCCTTGCCATTAACAGCGGTTGCGACCACGTCGAGTTCGGGCCATAGATTTTGAAGTAACTGGCACAGATAATCAGCGAGATTCACCTCGTCGTCAGCAACGATCGCAGTGGGTGAGTCAGTCATTTCTCAACTTCCTTGAACGGGATCCTGATAGTCACGGTCAACCCGTGGGGGACCGAGTCTGTCAGCTCAAAGCTGACTTCGGGACCGTAAAGTATACTTAACCGTTCTTTTACGTTGCCAATACCGATACCCTGCCCCACTGCAGGCTCATCACCTAATCCATCGCCGGTGTCCGAGACGGTCACCACCAGATCCATTTCATCACGGCTAAAAGTGACTTGAACCTTTCCTCCTGCTTCCTTTGGATCAAGTCCATGGACGATAGCGTTTTCTACTAACGGCTGGATTAATAATGCCGGCAACTTTATTCGATCAGCGTCGACTTGCACGTCGATCCCATATTCGAGTCTGTCGCCCATGCGTATTTTCAATATCGACAGATAATCTTCCAGCAACTTAACTTCGTCTGACAAATGACTGCTTTCGTCCCTGCTCCGTTTTAGCGTCGCCCGCAAAAATTGGGTAAGTGCCCGCAGCATTTCTTCCGCGCGGGGTGTATCTACTGACATCAAACTCACGACATGCGAAAGCGTATTGAAAAGAAAGTGAGGCTCTATCTGAGACTGAAGCAACCGCAACTGAGTCTCGATCATGGCTTTTTCGTTCTGCAGGCTACGCATTTCTTCCTGGCGTAATTTTTCCCGCGTGTCAGTCAATATGTAGTACGACATGAACACATAAGAGGCAATAAAAGCGATTGCCATACTTACCAATGTATCAGAAGGGTCCTCAACTATCCCGGAGAGAGGAATACCATTCGCCAAACCGCCCAGCGACAAGCCGAGCAGAACACCCACCGGTATCGAAACGAAGAAAACAATGACAATTCGTTCCACACCAAACCGGGCAAGCAATAAGATCGATATGCTATGTACACAAAACCCAATAAGCAGTGAAAAGGTGAGCTTGTCGGAAAATGAATTGCCTTCCTGCAACCAAAGAACAACAGCAATGACAAAACAAATCATGACTGTAAAGCCATAATTTTTCAGTTGCTGCCGAAGGTCAGCGTCTTTGAATTTTGTGAAGTAAGTTCTATCCAAAACAGCTTCCACAAGAAATTAGTCAGCGATCAGTCATCACCGAGGCTGATCGTCCTGAAAATGATCTAAGATATTCTACCCCTAGCTCGCCCGCTACTAAACTGCGACCGTCCCGAGTATAGACTGATGGGGCTTGCCAGATCGAGACGGTTCGGTGCACACTCCCCTACAATGATCCAGCCTGACGTAGACCATGACCGCAAAACAATCCCAAGCCACAATCGAGAATCCCAACAATCTTAATTTAGTTGAGGTTGCCACTTATCAACGACGAATTAAAGCCAGTCAGGAGCGTGTTTGGGAAAACGTCATGGACTGGGAACATTTACCGCATCTACATAACACCAGCTTTTTGTATGCTGAATTAGATGATGCCGGCGACTGGGGTTGGCGAATCTGGTCAGCTCAGGATCACCATTCACATGTTGAGCTATGTTACGACCTACCAAATGATCGCTACGTTGCTCGCAGTTATCGAGGCCTCGATCAGGTTTCGGAAATCTGGACCGTTGTGAGATCAGCAGCTGAGCAAACTGATATAGAGGTTCGCTTTCTCGTGCCTGACGTCACAGCGGACAACATCGCTTCCGTGGGGGATTTTTTTCGTGACCTCTACACTACGCTTTGGGATGAAGATGAGGCGATGATGATGGAAAGGCAGGCGCAGTTGGATAACCAAGCGAAACGCTTTCCATTAGAAATTGATCTGGGATTCCAAGACGAGGTCATGCAGCGTCTTCCGTTGCATGTCGAACTCAAAAGCGGCCGATATCGCATTATTGCGGTCGACGGTCAGCTAAAAGCACACTCAGTCATTTGTCCACACATACTCGGCCCGCTTGATTCTGAGATCGTCGACAACAAGCTAACGTGCCCGTGGCATGGCTATCAATTTGATATTGATACTGGTGAGTGCGTCTTGCCCGCGAATGCAACCTGCCGCCTTTCAAAAGCGCCGTCCATCACAACCAGTGATGAACACAGACCCCGAGTTCGGGTAGGGTTTGTCCACTAGCTTCGGCTTTTCTAAAATCGACCCACAGCCGCGTCCGCTCAACCAGAACCGCAATATTTAAAGTGTCAAAAGCAAGGAACAAATCAAGTAGCTATCGGAAGCATGGGAAAGAAGACGAATACCAGCGCGCTACCTTGAGGTGTGCACTTTAGCTAACCATTGCGCCTGCAAGCACAATCAGAAAAACAGTGAGCGCGACAAAACCGACCATCGTCCAACCGAGGGTACGAATCGTTTGGTTATCTTCTTCGTTAAACGTAGACATATCTTTTCCATTTCAAGTTCAGGGTTACGTGCCGTGAGCACGGTGACTAATTTAATGATTTTCGCCTCCAGGTCAATGGACATGACGTCGTTCGTTGAGACTGTCGTATTAACGCAACCGCACAAATGCCACGATGGTTTAGGGAAACGCGAATGAATGTAATAATGACACCCTGCAAGGATCTGTAGGCCTGAAATATTGATAGCGCCTGTTAAATATTCAACCGCAAAGGAATAGCAAAAATCATGAAAATCCAGCAAATCGACTGGAAGCGATGGCAACCGGAAGTGGCTGCTACCCTCATGTTTGTCATCAGCGGCAACAAGGTTTTGCTGATTCACAAAAAACGTGGCCTAGGAGCAGGCAAAGTAAATGGACCGGGCGGCCATATTGAACCAGGTGAAAAACCCATGGCTTGCGCAATTAGAGAAACCCGAGAAGAACTTTGTATTGAATCAAAAAACGTCCAATACATGGGCGAGCTTTATTTTCACGCCGAGGATATGCCTCGCATTCATGCATACGTCTACACTGCAACAGATTATCAAGGAGAACCAACCGAAACCGACGAAGCGGTTCCACTATGGACTCCCATTTCTCAAATACCCTTTGATCGCATGTGGCAGGATGACGAGATATGGCTACCTCATGTACTTAAGGGCAACAGGATTCGCGGTTGGTTTTCCTTTGAAAAGGAAAACCTACTTGACCATCGACTGGAGGTTGACCCCCGGACGACGCAAATTATGGACGAAACATACACCGCATCCGCTTACCCCGGGGCACAATGGACATAGGTGTTGGGAGCCCTCAGCGGGAGCAATAAAGAGCCCTCAGCGGGAGCAATAAAAGCAATAAAGAGCCCTCAGCGACAAAGGCCTGATAGACTATTCGGTACCAAGCACAAACATAATGCCAATACCGAACAGTAAAAGCGCCGCGAGCGCCAGCTTGGGCACTGCGCCTAACACCCAGCTATTCACTATTTCCGTCTCAATGCTCAAACCGACATGATTGCGGATCTTTCTATCGAGCGCAGACGGTACCTCAGGCAGTTCCGATTTTCTCTCACGCCAGATCTCGCTGACATCAGCAAACTCCCTGTGCAGCTGGTCATCTTCCGATTCCCAAAATAATTTTGGCTCAGGTTTCATTGTTTTGCTCTTTAGCTATTTTAATTTTGTTCTGGTCTACAAGCTCAGTTTCCGAAATTACCAGTCGAAGTTTTGCATAGGCATAACGCAGGCGACTTTTCGCGGCCTCCTTTGAAATCCCCTGAATTTCAGCGATCTCCCTGATACTGAATCCACTTTCTTCTCTCAGATAAAACGCCTGTTGTTGCTCGAAAGGCAATGTGCGAACCATCTCATCGAGGGTGCGTCGTGTTTCATCACTTATCACCGCTTGCTCGGGATTGCTTTGTCCCGTTAAATTTTCCGTCTCCGGATCTTTCGCGTACTGATGTTCGGCTTTACGGTAGTAGTCGACCAAACGGTTATGGGCGAGTGTAAAGATCCAAGCTCTGAATTTGCCTTTTTTTGTATAGTTTTTGGCGGAGCTAATGACCCTAAGCCATACATCCTGATAAAGCTCACCGGCAATATGCTCAACTCGACAATTCCGCTGCATATAATTGTGCAGTGGTTGTTTGTATCGGGCGTACAATTCGTCAAACGCTCGCTGATTGCCCCTACAAAAGGACCTCATCAGTCTATCGTCGCTTGGTTCAGTCACAACGGCATGGCTCACGGAGGTCTGGCCTGGTGAACGAGCACCTATAGCACTGGAGACAGCCCGCAGAGGCTTCGATCCGACGGTCAAGACCTGCTTTTTTCCTGCTGTCTGCGGCATAGGATCTTTCCATCACATATTCCTGTCCGTGTTAACGTTCGACTTACATAAACGGGTTTCAACAGTCGTCCAACCCTCGGACACCCTTGATGTCTGGTTTGTGACTCGCTATGGTTTCTATTCAACCACTCGAGAGTACAAAATGGCAATTTCATCAACACTTGAGATCTATCAGTTTCCCTGTTTAAGCGACAACTACGGTTATCTTGTTCACGATAGCGCGAACAATCTGACAGCAACGATCGACACGCCCGAAGTTGCGCCAATCAATAAAGCCTTGGCGGCTAAAGGCTGGTCTCTCACCCATATCATGAATACGCATCACCACTACGATCATGCCGGTGGTAATCTCGAGCTCAAAGAACAATGGCAATGCACCATCGTTGGATCGAAAAGCGACGCAGAGAGAATACCTGGTATCGACGTCGAGGTTGCGGACGGAGGCAGTTACGATTTCGGCGATCATACTGCCAGCGTATTTGACGTTTCTGGACATACACAGGGACACATCGCCTTCTACTTCGAACAGGACGCGGTGCTTTTCAGCGGTGACGCTTTATTTGCATTGGGGTGCGGTCGATTATTTGAGGGTACGCCAGCACAAATGTGGGAAAGTCTACAAAAGCTCCTCGCTCTACCCGATGACACAACCGTCTATTGCGCGCATGAATATACTCAGGCAAATGCTCGTTTCGCCATTTCAGTCGAACCACAAAACGCGCAACTTCAGGCGCGCGTAAATGAAATAAATGCACTCCGTGCCGAAAACAGGCCCACGGTGCCTTCAATGCTCGGCGTTGAAAAAGCCACTAACCCTTTCCTTCGACCCATGAGTGCCGATCTTCAATCAACCGTTGGCATGGCCGGCGCGGATTTGGTTGATGTCTTCGCAAAGACTCGCGCACTTAAAGATAATTTTTGAGAGAAACCCTATGAAAGTCGTAAATGCTATCGCAGAAATACTCAAGCGCGAAAATATTAAATATATCATCGGCTATCCGGTTAATCCGATCATCGAAGCAGCTGCAGAAGCCGACATCCGAACAATTATCGTGCGGCAGGAACGCGTCGGGCTGCACATGGCCGATGCCGTAAGTCGGTTGAGCTCGGGCAATGACATAGGTGTATTTGTGATGCAACATGGCCCCGGTGCGGAGAATGCATTTGGTGGCGTTGCGCAGGCTTACAGCGAATCAGTGCCAATACTCGTAATGCCAGCGGGTTACCAGCGAAGAATCGCTAACTACTTTCCTAATTTTAATTCTACGTTGAACATGCAGCACATCACCAAATGGGCGGAACCTATCACTATGGGCCGCACAGTTCCCGAGGTAATGCGCAGGGCTTTTTCACAGTTACGCAATGGTCGGGGCGGACCAGTAATGATCGAGATCCCCCTGGACGTTTTCGGCGAAGAAGTTTCTGACGACTTCACGTATGTTCCTAGTTTTGCAACCCGCAGCGCACCGGACCCTGCTGATATTAAGCGAGTAGCCAAAGTACTGGCCTCTGCCGAAAACCCAGTCATCTACGCGGGTCAGGGGGTGCACTATGCTGAAGCTTGGCCTGAATTAAAAGCGCTCGCTGAATCGTGGCAAATCCCAGTAACAACCAGTATTGAGGGTAAAAGTGCGTTCCCGGAGAACCACCCTCTTTCGTTAGGTTCCGGAGGCAGATCAATGCCCCGCAACGTACATGAGTTTTTGCGAGATTCAGATGTCATCCTCGGGATAGGGTGCAGCTTCGCCCTAACGGCCTTCGGCGTGCAAATGCCAAAAGGGAAAACCATTATCCATGCGACGCTTGATCCGATGGATTTGAACAAAGATGTCCCCGTTCAGCACGCGCTGGTAGGTGACGCGAAACTAACACTGCAAGGGCTTATCGCGGAAATGGATCAGCTACCAAAGACAACCGCTGAAACGCGCAAAGAGACAGTACCAGCGCGAATCAAGGAGACTAAGGCAGCTTGGCTATCTGAGTGGATGCCGAAACTAACGAATAATGATGCGCCTATCAGTCCATACAGAGTCATCTGGGACTTGCTCCACACGGTAGACAAAGACAACACCGTTATCACCCACGACGCAGGCAGTCCTAGAGACCAGATCATGCCATTCTGGGAAAGTACGACACCACTTAGTTACATTGGCTGGGGAAAGACTACCCAGCTTGGTTATGGCCTTGGCCTAGCGATGGGCGCAAAGCTTGCGCGCCCCGAGGCACTTTGCATCAACGTATGGGGTGACGCGGCTATTGGCTTTACCGGCATGGACTTTGAAACAGCAGTAAGAGAGCGACTGCCAATTCTCTCTATCCTTTTCAACAACTTTTCTATGGCAATCGAGCTACCAATAATGCAGGTATCGACTGAGAAATATCGTGCAACAGACATCTCTGGAAACTACGCAGACATGGCGCAGGCGTTCGGGGGTTACGGTGAAAGGGTCACTGATCCAAGTGAAATTCTTCCGGCAATCAAGCGAGGCATAGAAGCAACGCAAAGAGGTCAAGCAGCATTGCTTGAATTTATTACAGATAAGGAACTTGCACTTTCAACATTCTAATTTGTCCCGCTTCATCAATACTAGAGCATCACCTGTGGACCACTTTCAGCGCCTAGCAGCAAACCGCCAGGCGCCTGAAGCGTTTTTTCTTGAGCAACGATGTGTTGGCAGGCTGTCTCCATATCTCTCACTAATCTCTCGAACCGGTTGCGCGTGTACACAGCTTCACCTCCAACCAGATCAAACATCATTCGCGTAATATCCCGTCCCGCTTGAAAAGCCTGCTGACGAGAGATCATCACAGCAGCGCGTTCAAGTTCGGTTAACGGTAGGTCAGATTCCAGTTTTTCCCACTGAGTACTTAGGGACTCCATGACATAAGCGCGAGCAGCACCCAGTTTTCCCTCGGCCAAAGCAATCACCTGCTGGTTAATGGGCGAATCCTTGTAGGCCAGTCCTGTCAGACGGTCTGTCTTGCTAACAAGTATTTGTTTCGCCCTGTCGATTGCATCTCTTGCCACACCAAGCGGCACACCACTCATCTTGCGAAGCAGGTGATTCGGCTGTTTCCAGATAGAGCCCGCACGCTTTGGCTCATCCGTAAATGCAAACGTATGCTCTTCAGGCACAAAAAGATCGACCGTCTCATAATCGGTACTCCCGGTGCCCTTGAGGCCCATTGTGTGCCAAGTATCGTGAAGCGTGAATTGCTCAGGGCGCGCGATCGCAACCCGCCACTCTGGCGGGCTACCTGGCTCCACCTGCGGCGCACTAGTTTCGGCAACCGCAAAACCAGCGGCGAGTCGCTCACAATGATTCGAACCTGAACCGAAGATCCAACGACCCGTCAGTTTGTAACCGCCATCGACTCTTACCCCACGTCCACCGGGGTAAACCCAACCCGACTGCGCCATATCCAAATTAGGATACAACTCTCGCGCAACTTTATCGTCGAGATACCCCGAATAGATGCCGGAATCACACCAGATAAACGAGCACCAACCAACCGAAGCATCGCCCCAACTCAGCGTTTCGATGACTTCGACCTGATCCATGGGATTCATCTCAGGCCCACCCCAGGATCGGGGCATGTTCATTCTGAAGAGACCGCCCGCTCGCAGCTTCCTGACAATATCCTCGGGAAGTTTTCTAAGCCTGTCGAATTCAAGCGAAAGGTCTCGATCACGGATTTCTTCGGCGATTTCTCGCGCATTCGCCTTAATTTGCTGCGCGTCTAAGCTCGCTGTTTTTCCTGACATAGGCTCATCTTCTTTTGCTGATACACGGTTGATGATTAGCGACAGTAATTTTCAACCAGCGATTTATCGCTCACAACCTCGAGACCTTCTCAGGCCTCAGCTATAGACCTTGGGAAAGACCGGATAGCTGATGTACCGGTATCCCACTCCCAACAAGCTGGCTTTTGTCGTGAGAAATAAGTACCGAAATGTCCGGTTCCTGGTTCATCGAACTAAGCCAACCTCGAACTTTATAAAGCTGATCAAGATTCTCTGGCACCAACCAGCGACTGTAAGCATGCGGTTTACTGACATTATATTTGATACCATCAAAGTGATTAGCCATGTCGCCTGCTAGGATGTATGTTTTTGTGTATGGACCCTCTTCAATATGGACCACAAAAATCTGACTGCCTAGCGTGTGACCTCCGGCATGAATGATATATAAACCGGGGAAACCTTTTATCTCCTTAAGCAACCGTGTGTCGTCTAACAGTAATTGAATGCCGCAATCTAGCTCATTCAACAACTCAGCGCCGCCTCGAGTCAAATAACTATGCCAACTGTACTGCTGCATCGTTTGCACAAGAGTGAAATCAGCATTACCACGACAAAATGCTTGTATGCCGGTCACATGGTCACCGTGGAGATGAGAAAAACCGACACCCTTGACCTGCGTCAGATTTAGCTGATCAGCGACTAGCCCATGAAATTCAATCGGCCCTGCGCCTGCTAAAGCTGAACGGCGACCAAAATCTCTTGCTTCGGATTCAGTGAAGCCGGTATCAATGACAAATTGCCGCCCATCTGCCCATGTCAGAACAAACGCAGGGAACGACATATCCACCATCTGAGTTACCTTTGATTCTGAGCCAACACCCTGCTCAACGGTTCCGCCAGGGTCGTCATCTTCATCAAGCACTGAGCTGCGAGTCACACGCTGGCTCGCGGTATTGTAATAGGCAATACTCGATGGCAAGTCGGAGATAAGACCTGAAGCCCGAACTGCTGCCAGCCCGGGTAATTCAGGAGAAATACTATCGATATCGCGATGGGCCAACCGGAGCTGATTAAAACCGTACGTCAGAACCAGTATTAGCAAGACACAGCCTGTAAGGAACGTTTTTTTGACCATAGGGCAATCGATAATTGGTAAAAATTAACTAAACAATTCGTCGAAAAAGTTCTGAATTGATTGAGTCGCTCTTCTGTCCGCATCAGGGTTGTACATCGTGCCAAATCCTGGATCGTTGGCCGCAGGATTTGTGAACGCGTGCATGGTACCGCCATATGCATGCACCTGCCAATCTGCATTCGCTTCACTCATCTCAGCCTCGAAGGCGACAACTTGCTCTGGCGGCACCATTGGGTCGTCATGGCCATGCAGACAAAGCACCTTCGATGTCACCTTTTCGTTAGCAACGCCACCCGGCGAAAAAATACCGTGGATGCTAATGACTCCCAGCGCATCGGCACCGCTTCTGGCCAATTCCAACACACACATGCCGCCGAAGCAGTAACCCATTGCCGCCACTTTTTCGCTATCGACGACAGACAGGGCTCTGATCGCAGTGAGCGCCGCATTCATGCGTCCTCTTAACAGCGTTCGGTCTTCCGCCAGTGGCCCCATGAGCCCGGCGTTCTTCTCAACGTCGCCATCGGCGCCAAAAACACCTTTGCCGTACATATCAAGTGCGAAACCGACGTATCCCTGCTTCGCAACTTCCTCTGCTTTAGACGTCGCAAAATCACGACGCCCGGTCCAATCGTGAGCCACAAGAATGCCCGGTCGAGGCCCCTCGATACTGTCGTCCCAGGCAACATATGCCTCCAGCACTGTATCACCGTCTCGGTACTCAATTGTTTCCGTATGCATCTATCTCTCCTGTTATTAGTGTTCCAGTTGTATTGTAAAATTAATTGTCTGAGGCATATGTCGCAGCCTCATCAAGTGGCCAAACTGGCCTGCCTGCGGCAAGTCTGGGAAAATGAGCAATTTGGTGTGTGGTCAGACCTGGCGTATCTGCTGTCACAATCTTACCCGCCAACTCACTGAAGCCTGCCCTAAAATGATTCGAAGATTTCAGTGCTACAACATCATAAGCAGTCACATCGATACCCACGGCTAAAAACGGTCCCTGATCGAAGGTTTGAGATCGATTTGAGGCAACAATAATATCAATACCGCCCACCACCAAGCGCGCGAGCTTGCCGAGGTTAAGCCCAAAACCCTTGGCCATTGCTAACATCGTGAGGCGGCCATCGTGCAATGCCTTCACGTAGGCGGTAATTTCAAGAGGCGTGCCATGAAAATCATCCTCCTTGGCGCCCAATGAGACCGCTACAGTCGAACCCACGCCTGCCTCATGCGCTAAGCTAGCGACTTCAGGGTCAACGACAAAGCCGAAACATGCATTTTGCATATCTAACTCTATCATGGCGCGTAACAGATGTGTGCCGTCTCCCGGAGCGCCACCACCGCAGTTGTCAGAAACCTCATTAATCACAACTGGTCGGACCTTGCAGGCTATTGCTTCGGCTAGTGCCTCTTCAGCTGTCAGGCTTATCGGTCGGAACTGCTCCTTCGTTTGCCACAACTGACTTGCCAATTGTTTAGCTATTTTCTCCGCCTGCTCTCGATTACCTCGGGTGGTTACTGCAATGTGACTGCCTACCTCTGGAATATCCGTATAGGGGAAACCGTGAAACCAGCTAACATCAATCACATTAGATTCAGCTTCAGCAGCAAGCATTTTACGCAATGTATTTTGGCCAACCCCCTCCATCGTGGTTGTTAAAGGTACCAACATGGGAATCGTTTCAACATAGGTCACTGGTCTGACATCATTTTCGATCATGTCGACGATTAAATCTATGGCTTCAGCCGCACGCAGATGCATATCTGTGTGTGGATACAAATGGCACGAAAAAATACCGTCCAACGCGTCAGCCATAGACTGTGTAATATTCCCATGCAGATCAAAGGCTGCCGTTATTGGCATGGCTTCTCCAACCTGCTGCCGAATCGCACGGGTCAAGTCACCTTCTAGATCAGACAAACCTTGGACAACGCCGGCGCCATGTAGATCGAGAAAAACGCCATCGATACCTCCTGCCGTCACGTCCTCCTGCTCACGCTTGATACCCGCTAATATTTCGGTCTTAAATTGATCATATGCTGACTGCTCAATCGTGCCCGACGGCTGCGTACTCGCGAACAATATTGGTACAGATTCGATCCCGAGTTCGCTACACCTATCTAATGCCCCACCGGTGCTGGTTTCTGTCCCCGCCATCTTAAGCATTCTTTCGCCACGATACTGGTAAAACGCATCGGCCGTCGTGGGCGACTTGCAGTAGGTGTTTGTCTCGTGATTAATACCAGCTAGCGCAATTCTCATTGTTCTGCCTCACCCTCTCAAAAATTCAAGCAACCCGTTTTGTCATCTGACGTTTTTCTCGAGCGTTACCATAACCTCTGCAACGACCTCTGCAACAACCTCTCCTACAACTTGGCAGCCGATTGTCGAGGGGTGATACCCATCCGCCGCCATATGCTCTGGCTGAAATAGATGATGTGAATCAATCCAGTGAATGTCAGGCAGCAGTTCTGCCGCTCGCTGTATTGTTTTATCTAGCATAGCTGCCCTGACGCCGAGGGCAAATTTCAGAGGCTGAACGAGCGCCGGAAAACGCGCCATCGGTGGTATACCTAAAAAGATAATCGGGACGTTGAATTGTTCTCTGAGCGCAGCTATCACTTGCGTAATCTCGAAATTCCAGCGCGTCAACGACGTAAGTCCGGACACGTCATTCACACCTATTGATACCACCACGTAGTCAGGCTTAATCGTACCGCTTCCGCCCTGCCATACGCCATTAGCGGTATCAGGTGACACTGGCTCTACCAGCTCGCCTGTCTCAGAAAACTGAAGTTTCGAAGAGTCGTTACTATCCGCCGTCTGATATCGCGCCAGCAGGTCTCGCGCCTTGTCGCCATTGCAACCCTTAGCTTGCCAGACAACACTTCGATCAACTTTACATGATATTGCGCGCGCGATTTGCGCAGTTAAAGATTCGTCAAGATTGCTAACACCAACGCCTGCAATGACTGAGTCTCCGAGCCCGAGTATATGAACAGGGGATTCCTTGTCGCCAAATGTCCCGTAATTCGGGTGCGCTGCCTCGGGCAAACTAAGCGTCGTTCGTCGCACCCAGATTCCCTGAAGGAAAAGCAGCGGAAAAAGAAAAAGACACAGCGTCCACATCAATACCAGTTTCGCCATAAATTTATCGGGCACTCACCCGTTTTCCAGATTGATCAACGTTATTTTTAATTCTACGTTGACCCGCAGCAATTGCCCACCTATCATCTGTTCTTCGTAGAAGGTGTCCTCGCTCGATTTTTTGGGAACTGGTTTTACTATCATCAGTTTCAATCAAATGAGGATTAAACGGGAATTCAGTATGACAAACGCTTCGTTTACACGAATCGTCTTTTGCCAAGTCTGAAGCTGCCCCCGCAACGGTGATCGAGTCAAGTGTACTTTAGTTGCCACTGTACCCTAGGGTATGGGAAGGCAAGTACACAGAAATTTTTTTCGCTCGTAAGCCCGGAGACCGGCCTCGCTACTTATTGATCTACACATCGCGGCGGGCGGTGGTTGACATAACGTCGTCTGCGCGCACGCCTACGTCTTTATTGTTTCTCCAACACCCAACGCCATTCAAATAATAACACTCGGGTGGAGTGCGGAGAAAAAATGAAACTACCAATAAGAATTACCACACCAACAATTTTTTACCTTTCGTTACATGGCATGATCGCCTCAAGCTACGGGGCACAAACTTCTTTAACTACAGACACAGACTACTTCGTGGACAGCCTTGAGTCTGTCACAGTTACAGCCTCCCACACGCCTGTCTCTATTCGAGATACAGCTAGCGCTATTACGCTCATTACAAAAGAGGAAATCGATCGAAGGAACGCCGCGAGTCTTTCAGAACTTTTGCGCAATGTGCCCGGCTTCGCCGTCAACCAACAAGGTTCAAGAGGTGCTCTTACTCAGCTACGTGTGCGTGGTGCAGAAGCGAACCACGTCATGGTTCTTATTGACGGTATAAACGCGAACGACCTGTCGCAGGGGGGGCAATTTAATTTTGCGCACATGACCACTCAAGGCGTTGAACAAATCGAAATCATTCGGGGCCCACAAAGCGCACTCTGGGGCGCCCACGCAATGTCGGGCGTGGTTAACATCATCACAAGCAGCGAACGCCCGGACCGAAGCCAACAGGACAATCGCAATATCGAGGGACAGTTGGAACTTGGATCGTACGGCACCAATCGCTGGGGTTTAAACCTCGAAAACGCCAGCGGCAGCAGCCTGATTAAACTGGGACTTCATGGTACGGAAACAGACGGTACAAATATTTCAAGACAGGGAAACGAATCCGATGGTTATAAGAACACAACCTTTCATCTTTCAGGCTCTACTTTTTTCAGTGATTCGATTTCAGCCGGCATAAATTATCGACAGACGACTTCAGAAACAGAGTTTGATGCCACCGATTTTGTCATTACCGGTCTGCCGATCGATGCCGATTCAAAAACCGACAGTGAGCAAAGTTACCTCGGAGCAAACCTCAAGTTAACGCTACTCGACGGTAAAATTTCTCAAAAATTTATCGCCTCTCGTGTAGAAACAGACAATGAGAATCAAACATCCAGCCCGGTCAACGATCTTACCAGCGGCGTGAGAACGGGGTTCAGAGCACAGACCGACTTCTTCTCGTCCGAGCATACATTTTCTCTCATTGCGGAATTTGAAGAAGAGGACTTCACCCAGCGAGGCGCTGTAGTATTCGGTGACCCGAATCGCGACGAAAGTACCGACACAACGAGCTTTGCCTCTGAATACCGGTACAACGGCGATAAGGTCGATTTTTCTGCCAGCTCACGGCTCGATAACAACAGTGATTTTGACGATGCGGTCAGCTGGCGAATCACTACAGCCTGGCACGCCAACGATACGGCGACATTATTTGGCTCGATAGGCGAGGCCAACACCAACCCGACCTTCAGTGAGCGCTTTGGCTTTTTTACCAACTTTCAGGGAAACCCTAACCTGAAGCCTGAACAGTCCTTGAGTTGGGAACTGGGCCTTCGTTCGCAGTTGACAGACAACATTCAGCTTTCGGCGTCTTGGTTTGACGCGACGCTGGAGAATGAGATAAACGGCTTTGTGTTTGACTCAACCACATTCTTGTTCACCGCAGATAACCGACAGGGCAAGTCATACCGTAAGGGGCTTGAAACCTCTTTCACGTGGCGGGCATCTGAGAATCTCGATTTGCAGGCAAACTATACCTGGCTCGACGCAACAGAGGAGACGCAACCAGGTGTTCAACGAGACGAGATTAGACGTCCGGGGAATACTGGATCGGTTAATGCCAACTACATTTTTGGCAAGTCGAATTTGAACCTCAACATTAGCTACAACGGCAGCCAACTCGACGACTACTTTCCACCCTTTCCTACGCCGCAGGAGGTTGTAACCTTGGGTAGTTACACACTCGTATCGCTCTCTTACCGTTACAATTTGAACGACGCTGTTCAATTAACTACGCGGCTCGAGAACACTTTAGACGAACAATATGAAGAGGTTTTCGGCTACAGTGCGCCCGGCTTGGCTGGCCATTTAGGTATCAGCTTTCAGCTTTAACGAGCCGATATTACCCATATCACTCAAGACATTTAGCCAACAAAAAAGCCCTGAGGTTCAGGGCTTTTTCAACAACTGACAATACGCGCTGAATGGGGAAAAAGGCTACGGCGAGCCCTAATATCCATCGTTGTTTCAGCTCACAATCAATAAATCGTGTACATGTAACCCAGATAACCCGCGAGAAACAGCACACCTGCTGGCTTGCGAATGGTTGTTTTGGTCAATATAAAAATCCACAACATCACCGTGCAAGCGAACATAACCCACAGGTCAAAACGTAAGAACATCGGGTCGACGGGAATTTCCGTCAAAAGGGCTGTGATACCCAAAATGGCAAGAATATTAAACATGTTGCTGCCGATGACGTTGCCTATCGCGACATCGGAGCTTTTGTGGAGTGCGGCAATCACCGTCGTGCTCAACTCGGGCAAAGATGTTCCCAGCGCAATCAAACTCAGACCAATGACAGCTTCTGACACGCCCCACCCTGCTGCTAGACCAGCGGCACCATCTACCACCAAGTCAGCGCCCAAGGGCAGCATGACAGCACCGAGCACAATGAAAAGACTAATCGTACTTTTATAGCTAGGTAGACCGAGCACACGTTCAAGCTCTTCCTCTGCATCATCCATAGGCAATAGCGCAGTGCCACGCGTTGCCAGTATTAGGAAACAGACAAGAAGAGAAACTAAAAGCACACCACCTGTAAACGTGATGCTACCAAAAGCACACATCAGCAGGAACAGCACAGACACGCCAACGAGCAAGCTCGCCTGTTTTCCGAGACCTTCCTGATCACAAACAATCGGGTGAATTAAGACGGGAACCCCGAGTACCAGCAGCACATTAGCGACATTACTACCCACGACATTACCCACGGCAATGCCGGGAAAACCAGACAACGCAGACATGGTCGAAACCATTAGCTCGGGTGCAGAAGTACCCATCGCAACGACTGTCAGGCCAACAATCATGGGAGGTATTTTGCTCTCTCTCGCCAGTCCAAGTGCCCCTCTGACCAAGAGATCACCACCCATTAGCAAGTAGACAAATCCACCAAATAACTTCAGAAAATCTAGTGTCTCCGTCATCATGTCAGTCGCGCGGCTCCGATGAAGGGGGCGGTAGCGGTGCGTTTTTCTGCACATGCTCTAGCAGTTCGTTCAATGACTCGGAGAGATAAGCAATTTCGTCATCGCCATTTACTTCAGCACGCAAGTCGCTTTCTCCGAGGCGGATTCGCTGGACCAATTCGGCCAGATTGTGAATCGGGCGCGCCAAGTACAACCCCAAAAGCGTACCGCCAATAATGGCGAATGCAGAGAGTGCGATGCCAATATCCATCATGTCACTGCGAAGCTGCAGCGAGCGTTGTCTTTCTTCTACGGCATCAACCTTTACAATAATGCCCCAGGCTAAATTCTCAACGAACCTCGACGCAACCCACACCTCAACGCCTCGATAATCTTCTGCTCCTTCAATAAAAACGCCCGATCTTCGCGCAAGGGTTTCAGTCATGAAAACCGGCGCTTCCGCATGAGGAATGTGTACAGACGGTTTTTGATCAACGGCATGTCTTACTTCATTCAGCACGAGAATATGGCCATCTGTTCCAACTTTAAAAATCATTGATTCACCCGTCTCACCGAGACCCGTGTAATCATTCGTCACCGATTGCAATGAAGTGCCATCAACAACGACTTCCATCATCACAGCCCCACTAGATTCGAGCATCATGTCGACTGAATATATGACCTGTATACCTGTGCGAGCACTGAAGAAAGTGCCCAGATATTTTACTGGATCAGTGCTTATTGCCTTTGGAGATACGTAACCCTCGGGAAACTCACCGGCTTTACCGATTGACTGCCCCGTTGAATCCAGTACACGCAGAGCGCTAACGTTATCGACACTGGCGAGAATACGATCAAGGTTGGGGGATAAATCATTTGGCAAAGTATCGTCTTGTCCGGCGGAAGATATGACGCGTTGCTTCATTAATTCAACGCGGTCTTGCCAACCTTCCTGAATCTTCTCAAGGTCTCTTTTCTTGCCTTCGGCCAACGCATCAAGCTGACGCACAGTGATTTCCTGCAGCAACCCCTCAGCAGTGTAATATGCAAATGCACCGAGCAACGCCATGCTAAGCAGGGCAACGGACACAAGCGATAACGCGAGTCTGGTTCTAATATCCATCCATATCTCTCTGTACTCCTTACACTCGAGTAAGCACTCGAATCGATTGCCGTATCAATATCGGTAATAGTCGACTTGCGGTCGATCAAATACCTTCAAGGTCAAAACGCATTGGTTGCGCCTGAAAAAAACGCAAAGGAACGGCCTTAAATTCTTCGGCCGATAATAGTAACTGATGATGGACAAAAATTATACGAAACTACAGGCGAGTCGCTTATTGGGAGATGGAGACGCTACTTAGCAGGTTTTTTTCGCCTGCGTACTAACACTGGGCGGAAGATAGCGCATTAAGGCAGGTTTTGGAAACTTGTACTCGCGGAGAATCACCACGTGGTACGGACAACAAATTCTAGACATTTACGCTGCTGACCGGATCAACGCTATTGAGTTGCAACGACGGGTATCAAATTGTCGGGCAGCGCTTTTTTACCAATCAGCTTCAAATTTTTGATAGTGACAAACATGATCACAGCCGAACCAAGTAGCCAGAGAATTGAGAAACGCGGGTGGTCTGATAGCGTGCCAAGCTGATAGAGACAGGTCGCGGTAATATAGGCCAGACCGGTTGTCCAACAAAAAATCAGTAAGGTCCAGCGCATGCCAGCTTCCTTGGCTACCGCCCCTAATACAGCGACACAGGGCGCGTACAACAGTATAAAGACCAAGTAGCAAAATGCCGAAAATGAGCTAACGAATAAAGTTGACATGTTAGTTAATGTCGACTGGTTAACACCCTGGTTTTCAGCAACCGCAGCGGCGTCAGTAACGTCACCAATCGACAGTCCGAGCGGATCTCCTAGCCCACCAATCAAGTCTGCACCGTTCGCCTTAATTGACCCAAAGGCCTCAGCAACTGCACCCGTGAGGTCTGGTACTTCATCTGCGTCTGTCTCGACGTCATTGGTATACAGCGCATCAAGCGTACCCACGACCGCTTCTTTCGCGAACAAACCGGTAAAAAGCCCAACTGTTGCCGGCCAATTGTCTTCGGTTAGCCCAATAGGCAAAAAAACGGGGGTAATTTTCTTGCCTACCACCGAAAGTAGAGATGACTCTGTGTCATTGTTGCCGAAGCTCCCGTCTGTGCTGATTGAGTTCAAAAAACTCAAACCCACAACGACCAACACAATCGTCTTTCCCGCTCTGAACACAAAGGCTTTCAACCTGAACCACGTGGTGATCAGGATATTTTTTAATACCGGCAGGTGATACGAAGGCATCTCTTGGAACGAGGGCGTCACTTCCTCCGCAAAAATTTCCTTGCGAAAAATAAAACCCGTCAGCACTGCCATTGAGACACCGAGGAGATAGAGGAGGAAAACGATATTTTGGCCATTGTCAGGAAAAAAAGCTGCAGCAAACAAGGCGTAAACGGTAAGCCGAGCGCCGCAGGACATAAAAGGCGCCATCGCTATCGTCAATAACCTGTCACTTTCTCGACCAAGGGTTCGGGTCGCCATCACCGAGGGAACATTGCAACCGAATCCAACAATCAGCGGTACAAATGCACTGCCAGGCAATCCCAATTGACTCATGAGACGATCCACCACAAAAGCGGCCCGGGACATGTATCCAGAGCTCTCAAGCACCGATAGGCATAAAAACAAAAATCCGATCACCGGAATAAATGTTGCCACCAGCTGAATACCTCCGCCCAAACCGTCAGCGGTCAGTACGATCAACCACTCGGGGAGAGACGCCTGCTCAAGCAGCCAACGAACACTGTCGACAAAAACAGCACCGAACAAAATATCGAAAAAGTCGATGAATACAGCACCCATGTTAATGGCGACAGTAAACATCAAATACATCATCATGAGGAAAAATGGTATACCCAACCATTTGTTCAACACCCATCTGTCCAACCGCTCGGTAAGGTTGTCCTCGACTGGCGTCATAAGCACCACACCATCTACGAGAGTGCGCGCCCGATGATATCGCTTAAGTAGTTTTTCATTCGCATCTTGATCATCGAAAGCAGTGGGTGCCTCGGATTGAATATGCGCCGCCGGTCCATTCACGAGAGAATTTGCAAGGACCCCTTTGAGCGTCTCAAGTCCATCCCCGCGAGATGCAACAATGGGAATTACTTCGACACCCAATCGTTCGGAGAGTGTTTCAGCCGATATGCTAATACCATGCTGCTTCGCGACATCGGTCATATTTAAAACAACAACAACCTTACTGGATTGCTCCAGCACTTGTTGCGTCAGAACCAAATTTCGTTCGAGGTTGGTTGCGTCAATGATGTTGACCACCACATCAACTGCGTCGCTTTGCAAAAACTCCCGCGCGACCAACTCATCCAACCCAAGGTATTCCTGCTCAAGAGAGTAAATGCCGGGCAGGTCAACCAGTTCTACTGTTTCACCATCAAGGGAGAGTCGCCCTGTCTTTTTTTCAACAGTAACACCCGGCCAGTTGCCGACTTTCTGATGCGCACCAGTAAGCGCATTGAACAACGTCGTCTTACCGCAATTAGGGTTACCGACAAGCGCAATCGTCAGATCAGACACTTAGATAGTCTCTACAGAAATGAGGTTTGCTTCTGCTTTTCGTATGCTGAGCAGAGTGCCGCCGACGCGCACTTGCATCGGGTCACCGGCAGGCGCAAAGCGCAGCACATCGACTCTCACACCGGGATACAAGCCAAGCGCATAGAGTCTGCTTTGCAATTCGCTATTCGTTTGCGCCGCATCTACTACGCGACAGGTCATTTTTTCACTCAGTTCAGCGAGGTTCATGTTGGAAATGGCACTTGTCTAGTTGAGAATCATTATCATTCATGAGCGCGACTGTTGCAATCCTTTGCGTGCGCTCTTTTCGCTCCCGAGACACAACAATAAGCCACGGCAACCCACACTCAGAGTTCTGCGCAAATATGCCCACCGTCGATGACGGTTGTTGAACCCGTCATATAACTCGAGGCATCTGAGCAAAGAAGCAGCAGCGGCCCGTCGAGATCCTCGAACTCACCATAACGACGCATTGGGATGCGATTTCGAAATGTGTCAGACCGGTCGCCTTCGAGCAGGATCCGCGAGACATCGGTCAGGATGTAACCTGGTGCCAGCGCATTCACCCGAATGCCGTAGCGAGCCCCCTCGAGCGCCATAATCTCGGTGGCCTTCACCAAGGCGGCTTTCGAAACAGCGTAAGGGAATTGCCCCTTGATGGTTCTGTAGGCGGTAATGGACGCGATATTGACAATATTTCCTGCCTTCTTGCCACTGGCTATCACTTTTTCTGTGTACATTTTTGAGAGGCGCCAAACAGACTTCAGATTGGTATCGAGCACATGATCCCAATCATCTTCATCGATCATTGAGTAGGTCTTTGCACCAGATTCCACGCCGGCGTTGTTTACCAGGACATCAAGGCTGCCGTACTTGGCTTGCGCCTGTTCAAGAAATGAAAGGCAACTCTGACGGTCAAGCACGTCAAGGGAAAAACCACACGCCTCACCCCCTTCTTCTCTAATTTCGGCCACCCTATCGGCAATTTTTTCTACTCTTCTCGCGCCGAGCACGACGTTTGCTCCAGCTGCAGCGAGCACGCCAGCAAAGTGAGAACCAAAACCCGATGACGCTCCCGTGATAAGCACTGTCTTGCCCTGCATTGAAAATACGTCCACCTAATACTCCGTCTTGAGAATTTAATGTCCCAATGGGACCACAGCTACTGCGATGGTTGCAACCATTGACGCGCCAAGTCGACTACATTAACGCATCAGATTGCTCTAAAATACACGCTGATCCCCATTGCCTCTCCGATGGTCCTACCGCGTTATGTTTTTGGAAAACTTTACAGAACTCGAATTGGAAAAACAGGCCGAACTACACAAGATGAAGCGCCTCGCCTCAGGCTTGTTTCTGCTTGTGACAATAATTTACATTGTTTCCAGCGTGTTCTCGCATCTGCATGCAGTCATGCCCTATATTCAGGCTACCTCAGAGGCTGCCATGGTGGGCGCACTCGCTGACTGGTTTGCTGTCACCGCGCTTTTCCGTTACCCCATGGGCCTCAAAATACCCCATACGGCAATCATCCCAAACAGGAAGAACACGATCGCCGATCAATTCGGCATATTCGTGCAGCAAAACTTTCTATCCGAGGAAGTCATTACGGGCAAAATTCGGTCGATGGATCTGAGTCGACGCGTTGCTGCATGGATTATCGAGCCAGCGAATTCAAGCGCTGTTGCCGAACAAATCACTGATGGTATTGCGGGCGTAGTCAGGGTGATGAACGACAAGGATATTCAAGCGATGATCGAGCGCAAGCTCGAAAACAAAATTCGCGAAACATCATTCGCACCGCTTATCGGCGACGTACTTACTTTTCTTACTTCAGGCAGAAGGCAGCAGGCCGCTTTTGACGCAGGCGTAAAAATTGCACTTGGTGTGCTGGAAGATTCAGATGATCAACTGCGAGAAAAAATACAACAGGAAACACCGTGGTGGTTCCCTAACTCACTCGACAAAGCCGTTTATCGAAAGATCATGAAATCTACGAGCAAGGCGCTCTACGAGATGCAAGTCGACATATTCCATCCAATGCGTGTTCGACTCGTTCAAATGAGCAATGAGTTTATGGAAGATCTGAAATATTCTGACGACATCAAGGAAAAAGAGATTTCGATAAAAGAGGATCTGTTGCAGCAGGTCGCCGTTCGCGATTTCACCGGTTCACTGTGGAGCGACATCAAAAGGGCATTACTCGAACAAAGCGAGACGCCCGACGCAGAGCTTAAAAAAGCCATTCAGGAAGCCGTCGAAAAATTTGGTCGATCTATTCTTGCTGACGATAAGCTGGCAGAAAAAATCAACGGTTGGGCCGAAGACAGCGCCCGCTATCTGCTCGACAGCTATGGCCATGAAGTTGCTAATCTGATCAGCCAAACTATTGAGAGTTGGGACCCGACATCAACATCGGAACGAATTGAAATCCAGATTGGTAAAGATCTCCAATTTATCAGGATTAACGGCACCGTTGTCGGCGGGCTTGCGGGACTAGGGATTCATTCTGTATCCGAACTCGCGGCTCACCTTCAAGCAGTCTGCGCCGACGGCTGCCTTTAACTCACCTTAGTTGCCCAAGGCTGTTTTCAAGCCTGAATATCTCGGCTGATCAATCGCGATCTGGTTTGTCACCGTTTGCCTTAAATGATGCTGCAACTGCGCGTCCTGCAACGGCTGTTCACCACTACGAAGCTTACGGGTTAATTGCCACCGTAATGCTCCCAAGCCAACCGTGTCATCCTGTTCACCCAAAAGCAACCTAAGACCTTCGAGTTCCTGTTGTTTTGCCTGCGCGCCCAGTTCGAGTTCACGCAGGACAATATCAAGTGAATTGGAGGCCACCCTTGCCATAAAGTTTGTTCTACCTGCCGTTTCCGCCATGACTTCTGTTCGCAAAAAGTCCCTTACACTGCTGATCAGTTCGTCAGTTCGCGGCATATCAAGATTGTCGTACCCGGAGTCAGGTGCAATTACATGAACCTCTCCTGGTATCAGCAAGTTCACGCAGTCGATTTGACACTCCGAGGAGCGACGACCGATACCGGGCCGCTCAACTGTTTTGTCAGGTCCTGTTCGGTAATGTTCCGCCATGCCAAGACACCCGACGGCCCACCAGAAAGATCCAAAAACTTCCCAATACTTGACGCGATCCTTGTCAATGCTGGTACCAGTAACTTCTTCATAACCACGAAAGAGATCTTCATATTCACCAAAGCCACCGACAGGTCCCGCACTACCAAAACGCCAAGAATTTACGCAGATCCACCCCAAGTCACGCATTGGGTCACCAATATGGGCTAATTCCCAGTCAAGCACAGCAATGATGCCTTCCTCGTTGATCATGAAATTGCCGTTTCGAAAATCGTTATGGACCAGACAGAACCCTTCATCGGTCGGCACATTCTCTAGCAGCCATTGCGCGGTGTAGTCAATCATCGGCCACGGAGAATTGAACTCGATATATCTGTTCCAGGTTTGCTCGACAAACTCCCTAGGGGAAATCTCAGCAAGCTTTTTATCAAGACCAGTCGCTACGACGTCGATCTGATGGATGCGCGCTAGGTTTTTACCACATTCATACGCCAATGATTCTCTGACAGCACTATACTGCGGCGCTCGGTTGATTCTTGCGCCTAACGCTTCACCTTCCAGCCAAGACATAATGAAACCATCACCCAACCCGTCTTCATCTTGAAGAACATAATAGACTTCTGGTACTGGCACCGAGGCAGCGTGCGCGCATTGCATCAACAGGGCCTCAACATCAAGCCCGGGATGGCCAGGCACGGGTTCAACTTTGACACCACCCGCGGCTCTTCGCATCGCCAGTAGTTGCTCTCCATCATCGGTTTCGATTGTGATTCGGTAAGTCTCCTGGCTTGCCCCGCCGGATAATCTTTCTACACCGATGAGCCTCCGGCACGCAGCCACATGCCGATCGAGAACCTGGCCAATCGCCAGATCAAGATCTTTTTTATCAACATCAGCGTTCGGCATACTAATCGTCCGTCACACCCTTGGGTTTCTGTTGATTCATGAAGCCAAACATATATCCAGCGATCCGACGCATTTGAATTTCTTCTGCGCCTTCGGTGATTCTATATCGACGGTGATGGCGATATATATGTTCGAACGGCTTGTGCCTGGAATAACCTAGCCCGCCATGGGTTTGCATTGCTCGGTCAGCTGCGTCACAGCACAACCGGTTAGCAATATAGTTACACATAGATACCTTATCGGAGACTTCAAAATTGCCGTATTTATCCATCTGCCATGCCGTCTTGTGAATCAGCGCCCGTAGCATTTCCGCCTGCGACTGGAGCTCGACTAAAGGAAACTGTACACCTTGGTTGACAGCCAATGGCTTTCCAAAAGGCTTACGCTCCTGAGCATATTTAACCGACTCGTTGATACAAAATTGTGCGGCACCAAGACTCGAGGCTGCCTGTCTGATTCTGTTCTCATTAAAGAAATGCTGAACGACCTGCAAGCCGCGTCCCTCGCCGCCAAAGATGGCATTGTTATCCACATAAACTTCATTTAACGACACCGTGCCGTGATCAGTCGGCATATTGAAGGTCCAGAGCATTTCCTCAATCTTAAGACCTTCAGAATTCATAGGCACCAAAAACGCTGTGATACCCATGCCATCGCCGGCTTTGCCACTGGTTCTTGCCATGATCATGTCATAAGGCGCTTTGTGAATACCGGTATTCCATGTTTTTGCACCATTAATCCGCCATCCATCACCATCACGGACCGCCGTCGTTTCCATATGCGTTGCATCGGACCCATGGTCTGGTTCAGTGATACCAAATGCAAAGCCCCGCTTTCGCTCAAGCATTTCAGGTACCCACTCTGCTTGTTGTTCGGGCGTGCCATAATTAAGCATCAACAACAGCCCTACACTATTACCGACGATAGAATGTTCGTTTTGTAGATCGTTATGTAAACCAAGCCCTCGCGTTGCTAAGTGCTCGCGAATAATCGCCATGTCGAGGTTGTTACCATTCTTGCCGCCGTATTCAGAGGACAATGCATACCTGAAGTGACCCGCGGCGTCAGCCGTAGCTTTGGCTGTTTCAAGCAAGGCCTCCCACTCATCATTGGGCAATCCACCACGTTCCCAATCAGTTCTGGCGTCCTCGCGTCGGTGATCAAAGAAGCGAATATTGTCATCTTTTTGTTCCAACGGAATAATTTCGTTCTCGATAAATTCATCAAGTTCAGCCAAGTAAGCCTGAAGGTCAGCCGGAATATCATGATCCATGGTTGGTTTCCTATTCGTTAAAAATATTTGAAATTTGCTTACATTCTATCGAAGCGATTTAAAACTATACACCGGACGTGCATGACACAACAATTGATATAACCTTGATTACAGTTTCCTAATATTGCAATTGAGTGCATTATTCTTTCTAGCCGCTGAAGCTCCGCGAAATCTCATCCCGGTTTAAAAACGAAGGCAAAACAAAGCATGTCCGAGCAAAATGTTAAATGGCCGTTTTTACCGGCCCAAACTCCCATCGAAATCACCCATGCAGAGGGCGCATATTTATACCGCAAAGATGGTAAAAAAATTCTCGATGCTGCCGGTGGCGCCGTCGTTGCAAACATTGGCCATGGCCGACAGGAGGTGGCCAATGCGGTCAGAGATGCTCTGGTTAACGCCTCTTTTGTCATTCCGCTCTGGCTCACACCCGAACGAGAGAATTTAATCAAAGAACTGACAGAACATTGGCTACCCCCACATCTCAATCGCATTCATCTAGCCTCAGGCGGCTCAGAGGCCAATGAGGCTGCCGTTAAAATAGCAATTCAGTATCACGCTAGCCAAGGTAACCCGAAACGCAACAAGATATTGTCGCGCAGTCTTTCTTACCATGGCACAACGATCACCACCGCCGCGATTTCCGGTCATGCAAGTCGCAAAAAAGGCCTTGAGTCCATCCTCGACACATATCACCAAATCAAAACCCCGAACCCACTTAGGTGTCCACTCGGTCGATACCACGAGGATGCAACAGACTATTATATTGATGATTTGAAACAGACGATTGCATCGGTCGGGCCTGAAAATATCGCTGCGCTCATAGCCGAACCGATGAATGGCTCAAGTGGCGGCGCAATCATGGCGCCGCCAGGCTATTGGGAACAGGCACAAAAAATTCTAAAAGATAATGGCATTCTGCTGATTATGGATGAGGTTATGACCGGTTTCGGACGCACCGGCGATAAGTTTGGTTGCGAAACCTTCGGTATCGAAGCCGATTTGATGGTTGCTGGTAAGGGCATGGCCGGTGGTTACGCCGCGATTGCCGGTGTTTATGGCAGAGAAGAGATCTCCGATTCAATAAGTGCCAGCGGTCTGCAGGTCATGTTCCACACTTTCGGTGCATTACCCCAATCCTGTGCCGCAGCAACTTGCGTGCTGGAGATTCTAAGACGGGAATCACTACTTGAAAAGTGCAGGTCGACCGGCGCCGCTTTGCTCAACCGTCTTCAGGATCAGTTTTCTCAGCATCCTCTGGTTGCTGAGATCAGGGGACAAGGCATGCTCATTGGTATCGAAGTAGTCAAAAATCGGGACACCCTAGAACCGTTTGCAGAGAGCGAGGATATCACCAGTAGGATGATGTCAGCGGCGATCGAAGCGGGCGTGTTTTTTTATCCAGGCGGCACGGGAGAGTACAGAGATATTTTATGTATCGGTGCCCCGTACATTATCGGTGAAACGGAGATAGACCTCATAGCCAACGCCCTTGAAAAGGCATTGGCAGATATCTCGTCAAAGTGACACGCTATCTGCGTCGAACCGCTTGACACGGTTTACTTGAATAGCGTGGCGTAATCGCCATAGCCCTCTTCGGCTAATGCGGCCCGAGGAATAAACCTTAACGACGCCGAGTTCATGCAATAGCGCAAACCAGTAGGTCTGGGACCGTCGTTAAACACGTGGCCCAGATGCGAATCACCGATCGCGCTACGAATCTCGGTGCGAGGCAGTATCATTTTATAGTCTTTTTTCTCGACTATGAAACGATCATCGATCGCGCGGTAGAAGCTCGGCCATCCTGTCTTCGAGTCATATTTGTGCGTAGAGCTAAATAAGGGCTCACCGCTGACAATATCAACATAGATACCCTCATCTTTTTGCTCCCAATAATCATTGCTGTAGGGGCGCTCAGTGCCTTCATGCTGGGTAACATCATATTGCAAGGGCGTCAGCATTGACTTGATTTCGGCGTCTGACGGACGTTTGTACTTGCCATCACTTATCGATGCCATATTCGCGGTCGAATCACCGGCACCACCGGCACCCTGCACACACCCGCTCAGGAGCCCGCCAAACGATAGAATTGATACCGCCGCAATCAGAAATCGAATCATAGTTACACCTTTGACACTTTGTGAGTTCATAGACTTTTTACGCATTTGCAGCCAGCCTGTATGACCTAAGCGTGCGATCACACCTCTATCGTAATGGCAAAAACAAATGAAGTCAGGAATTCTACCGACAGACGGGTACAATTCGCAGATTAAAAACGGCCAGGCAGATGAATTGCGGTCGTCAATTACCATTGATACCCTGTGTTGAAACCGCTGGCGACTCATCATTCAACCCGTTAAGGACTCAACCCTGATGCCCAAATCTGACTCCGCAGCATTGCAAACGCCCGACACTCAAGCCAGAACATCTCCCGACGCAAGGCAACCGAGTCTGTTTCATGCATTGTTTTGCTTTCTACCAATTGTCGGATTTATTTCGCTTGGCTTATTCGTGTTTGGCATCAGTCTTCACACGATAATCTTTGCCTGTCTGATCTGGGCTGTCACCAACACAGCGATGCTTCGATACAGCTATGCAGATATTCAGGACATGATGAGCCGAGCGATCACCCGGGCGTTACCGGCAATTTATATCTTCATCCTTATCGGCATGGTCATCGCAAGTTTCATGCAGAGTGGCACCATTGCCATGTTGATTTATTATGGTTTAGGAATACTCGAGCCTTCGTTTTTCCTTTTCAGCGGGCTCATACTTTGCTGCCTGATGTCTGTTGCTACAGGCACCTCGTGGGGTACGGTGGGCACACTAGGTGTTGTGTTCATCGGCATTGGTGAGGCGCTGCAAATACCACTACCCATTGTAGCCGGCATGATCGTCTCCGGCGCGACATTTGGCGATAAAATGTCTCCCGTCTCGGATACGACGAATCTTGCCGCGATGAGTGCAGAAACGAACCTCTATACTCACATTAGAACGATGTTAATCACGACAGTTCCAACCTTACTGATTGTCTCCGTCATTTTACTCGTTATAGGCGCATCCTACGCCGACAATCGTTTACCAAGCGCCAACATTGCTGAGATCAGAGACGCGCTAGATCAAACTTACAAGCTCAACCCTGTGATCACCTTGTTACCACTTTTGGTCATGTTAGTCATGAGCCTTAAGCGATATTCTCCTCAAGTGAGCATGACCGCAAGCATCGTTACCGCAACGATCATTGCTATCGCGTATCAACAATCGTCTTCTATCGCTGTGGCCAATGCACTCTGGTCGAACACTCCGGGTACTACTGGTATTGAGTCTATCGATAATTTGCTGGGTCGTGGGGGCATCACAAGCATGAGCTGGACGCTGCTACTTTCGCTGATGGCTTTGGCCCTCGGCGGCGTATTATTCGGCGGGGGATTTTTAGCGGTGTTACTTTCCGGCATGATAAATCAGATTAAACGCACAACATCGCTCATCGCGCTGACCATTGCGTCAGGCTTTGTTGGCAACATTGCAATGGGTGAGGCATATATCAGCATCATTCTGAACTGCCAGTTGTTCAGGGGTTCGTTCGACGCAATGAAGCTTGACTCAAGTCTGTTGTCCCGGAGCGTCGAGGAAGGTTCGACAGTGACTACCGGACTTATTCCTTGGACCACGGCCGGTGCTTTTTACGCCGCGACGCTTGGCGTGCCTGTGCTTGATTATCTCCCCTACGCCTTTTTTAACTACCTCACACCTGTTGTATCTGTTTCAATGGCTGCGCTTGGACTCGGCCTGTTGGGAAATTTGGCAATTAAGCAACCGACAACCACCTAATCCTTAACAAGCAGACACCAGTTTTTACTGAACGAAAACAATTCATCGAGAAGATACATCTATGGATCCGATAAGCCAAGGTGTGCTGGGTGCGTCGCTGCCGATAGCGAGCAACAAGCACGTCGTAAAAAGTAAACAATTAAAAACCGTGGCATGGCTAGGTTGCATCGCTGGGATGGCGCCGGATATCGATGTTCTCATCCAATCTCCTACGGATCCCATTCTGTTTCTCGAGTACCATCGCCAATTCACTCACTCGCTTATTTTTGTACCAATCGGCGCACTCATCTGCTCGCTGCTTTTTTATCGATTGTACAAACAATCACTGACATTCAAGCAGGGGTATTTGGTCTGTCTGCTCGGGTACTCAACGCACGCCCTGCTTGATGCATGCACAACCTACGGCACTCTCTTGCTGTGGCCCTTCTCTGATTTGCGGATTGCGTGGAACAACGTCTCGGTCGTCGACCCGCTATTTACGGTGCCCTTGATTGTATTGGTGATCTTGAGTGTCAGAAAAGCCAACCCGATCTTTTCAAAATTCGCTTTGGTTTGGGGCGTCAGCTATTTGCTTATCGGAGTCATGCAGCGGGAACGCGCCGAAGTGCAGGGTTGGGAACTCGCGCAAAGCCGCGGGCACACACCCACAAGATTAGAGGCAAAACCTGGCTTTGGAAATTTGCTCCTATGGAAAGTCGTTTATGAGACGCCGGACCGATTTTATGTAGATGGATATAGAATGGGCATCGAGCCGCAACTCTTCGAGGGCGACACTATCAGAAAACTCAATGTAGTCAGAGACCTGCCCTGGTTAAAAGCAAAAACCCAACAGAGTGATGATCTTAAAAGGTTTAACTGGTTCTCAAACGATTATCTGGGTATCGACCCCGACAACCCACTACACATCATCGACGTTAGATACTCAATGCTACCCAATCAAATCGATCCGCTATGGGGCATTATTCTCAACCCAAATGCCGGTCCAAACGACCATGTCATTTATCAGGCTGATAGATCAGGCTCATCCGAGCGGCTTGAACAACTTATCGCGATGATGGTTGGAAACACTGCCGAGGCAACGAAATAGTATTGACTGTAGCTTAGTTCACGCAACAACGGAAAATACGCAATAGTTGCCATGCCCAACCGATAGTGATTGAATCTTGAGGGGCAAAAAAACAGGAGTACACCGCATGCAGGCAGCAATGACAGGGGAATGGCGCAGACCGGTAAACACCGCTGCGCACCAAAAAGGCGGCATTCACGACGACGCGACAGCAACTGATCTGGGCTTCAGAGGAGGCACAGTTGCCGGCGCGATACATATGGAACAATTTCCACCCCTACTGCTTGCAATGTTCGGTGTCGATTTTTGGCACACGGGCACCCTTTCAATGTATTTCAGAAACGCAACAGTCGACCAAGAGCCCGTCAGATGTCTGGCAACAGCGCCCGAGCAAGTCGGCGCCATCCGTCGAGCAAGTGTTTGGATGGAAAAAGAGGACGGTACTATCGTTGCGTCCGGCACCGCCTCGTGCGGTGGTCACGATGGAGAATCAGAGCTACGTAAAAAGCTCGAGTCTATTCGACCCGTCTCGGAGTTGCGCATATTGAAGCATCTAGAGGTCGGCGCGCAGTGTGAGGATCAACGCTGTTTCGTTGAAACACCATTTTTAGACGCGCAGCTTAGCGTCATTACAGAACCTTTGACATGCTACAAAACTTCCGATGAATTCGGCAGCAGGGTACTTCCTGTCACTCAGATAGTCAGAGCTTTTGACACGCCAGAGGTTGCGTTAATCTCCCAAGTTGCAAAGCCCTTTGTAGGTTTGTATGGCGCGATTGAGATTGAGTTTATCAACGGTCCAGTTTTCGCGGAAACGGAATACAAGGGCAGCGGCCGCATCGTCGGACTATCCGACAGCCCACAAACGGAAATACTCTGGCGCGACTCTGTACTGATGACGGATAAGCCGGTTGCGCGAATGTTAAAAATGGACCGACTGATGAAAAGCTCATCACCCCTATGGGACTAACACAGCAAATAATATAAACGAGCACATTGCAGAGGCGAATTATCTTTTCTGCATCTTCTCCAACATGGCTTTCATCTGCTCGTGCATGACGTTTACACCCTGAAGCGGTCGCACCATCACTTTGAATTCAGTAATTTTGCCTTCGTCGTTGCAGGTAATAATGTCTACTCCGTTGACATATTTGCCATCGACTTCGGCCTCAAATTCCAACACTGCGTGATTTCCTGCAAGCACCTCTTTGACATATTTAAATTTAGAGGAGCTTGACTCGAGATCCTGTAGCTTTTTCTCGGAAGGATCAGCGTTATCGCTGAAGGTATTACCCGCCGCACCTAAATACATCTTGGTAATTGCTTTGCCCTTCTGAGGAGTGAATACAATTGGTGAGTGAAACTCGACGTCGTCCGCGAGCAGCTCGTCCAAACCTCCGGGAAACTCTCCTTGCAAATGCAGATGCCAATTTTTCATCAACTTATGAATCACTTTATTCCCACCTTTCAGTTCGTCTGTGTTTATAAATAACCGTATTGATTGCTGTAAATAAGTGCATGTAACGGCTGTGCTCTCTTTCCCATAAGACCCGATATTCCGCAACACTGCAAGGCGCACGCGCTGCATTTCGGTGCGTAAGAAATCTGCAAATCTGTTAGGATCTCACTCAAGCTTTTAGAAACCGGCTCACACTTCAATTTCGACATGGGATATTCGAACCGATGGCGCTGAAAAAACATCCTCAGAACAAGGGCTTTACCTGGCAAAATGCCAACGCTCCTTTTGATTTGATTTCCGAGCAGCACGCACAACAGTGGAACGAAGACGGCTTTTTCTTATTAAAAAATGTACTACCGGCTGAACTGCTGACCGCGGTCACAGAGGCTATTGATCCGCTCGAGGCAAAAACCAATGCGTTTCTTCGTACCATTGAAGACAAGCGAAAATACATTGCCCGAGCGGATGAAATTACATTCGCCCTTCATCCTGTCCTGAAGAGCGATGTGGTAAGAAAATTTTCAATGCACCCTGTGTTTGCTGGTTTATGTCTCGATCTACTCGGTCCAACTTCGCGTCTATACTGGGACCAGGCTGTTTACAAGAAGGCCTATTGTCCGGAGGAATTTCCCTGGCATCAGGACAACGGCTACAACTTTGTTAGCCCCCAAGACTATCTTACTTGTTGGGTGCCGCTGGTTGACGCGACCATAGAAAATGGCTGCCCTTGGGTTATGCCGGGCATACATAAAACCGGCACACTTGAGCATTGGCAGACTGATTTAGGTTGGCAGTGTTTGACTGGTATGGTGGATGCCGTGCCGGTGGAAGCCGAAGCAGGCGATGTTGTTGTATTTTCGTCTTTAACACCTCACCGAACCGGATCAAATCAGACCGCCGGGGAACGGAAGTCCTATATATTACAGTACAGCCACGACGGTTCTCTTATGTATACCAACGGTGATCAACAGGTGCCGCAAGACAATCCAGAACGACAATTTCTGATTACTGATAAAGGCATTAAGCTCGGGTAAAAGTGCAGCTACGACACATCTTGAAAAAACATGGGAAGAAACTCAAAAATGATCATTGATAAAAACAAAGTTGTGGCATTTAGTTATGTGCTTAACGATGACAACAATAACGAACTCGAAAGAAGTACGTCCGAGGACCCAATGGTATACCTCCACGGCCATCGAAACATGATGGCTGGCGTTGAAGAAGCGTTAGCAGGTAAACAGATGGGCGACACGCTCAGTGTCACTCTTCCACCTGAGCGCGCCTATGGTTTGGTTAAAGAAAATGCCAGCCAACGCGTGCCGATCAAGCACCTGCTTACCAAACACAAGAAATACAAGCCAGGCATGGCGGTGAAAGTAAATACCAAGCAGGGCGCGCAGGATGTGGTCATCACAAAAGTTGGACGATTTAACGTAGACGTCGACACCAACCACCCTCTGGCGGGAAAAACCGTCACTTTCGAAATCGATATCTTAAAAGTGCGAGAAGCGACCCCCGGAGAAATCTCCCATGGCCACACCCACGGAATTGATGGTGCTGAGCATCACCATTAGCGTGCAACTTAGCTGGTAGGACTAGCAGATTCCATTTTGCTTTAGTTCTGCGAACCGTTCAGCGTCGTAGCCTAACGACTCAAGTATTTCTTGCGTATCCTGCCCCAACAATGGCGGAGATTTCCTCACTGAGGGTCCATCTTGATCCAGCATGTAACCAGCTTTGACAACGGTGAAGGTCTTTTCCGGGTCGGCCGGGTGTGACAGCGTCTCGAACACCTCTCTGTGCTCGAACTGAGAATCTTGCATCACTTCCGGCAAACCTCTAATTTCTGCAGTTGGAATGCCCAAAGCTGCAAGCTTATCCAGCCAATGACTCGTTGTTTGTTTTTGTATAGCAGCAGCAACGAGCGCCCCCACGACCTCGCCGTTTTCGATACGAGATTCAGGCGTTGCAAATGTCTTCAGGGCCAATTTCTCTTCTTCTCCGATAGCTTCGAATAATTTTTCTACCTGCGGCTGTCTCAGTGCGGTAATTTGAATATAACTGTCGCTGGTTGCGAATACATTCGCTGTCGGTTGTCGAGTGGGGGATGAATTTCCTCTTAAACCAACAAGGCTACCCTGGTTAAGGTAGTTGCTATACTGCGAGGCCTGCATCACGATCGCAGTGTCCATCATTGCAACATCGATGCGCTGGCCCAAACCGGTTTTCGCCTTTCTATGCAAACTCGCTGATATAGAGAAAGCGGTATTTAAGGCTGTCGACATATCTACCGGCATATAACCTGCTCTTGTTGGACCTGTTTCAGCATGCCCATTTTGCGACATCATGCCCGAAGCCGCTTGCACGGCACCGTCATAGGCAGCCTCACCGGCCTTAGGTCCGTTTTGCCCGTAGCCTGTGACTGAACAGTAAATCAGGTCAGGCTTGATTGCCTTTAGCACATCGAAACCAAGTCCCATGCGCTCCATGGTGCCTGCTTTGAAATTCTCCACAACGACATCGGCATTAGCGACCAACTGCTTAACAATCTCTACCGCTTCCGGTGCTTTAAGGTTGAGCGTCAGGCTTTGCTTATTCAAGTTCATACCCAAAAATGAGGGTGACAATCCAAGATCTTCGCCAAGATTCATCAGCCCTCGAGTTTGATCGCCGCCCTCCGGTTGCTCTACCTTAATCACCTCTGCACCTAGCAATGCCAACTGCATGACTGCGAATGGTGCAGCAAGAACCTGAGAAAAGTCGATAATGCGAATCCCTTCAAACGCTTGAGGCATAGTATCTGATTCCTTCGTTGCTTCGATTTTTCAGTTTACCAGAGATGGTTTTCGCAAACGGCTATTTCGAAAGCGTCAGACGCGCTTCGGTTAGCACCTTACCTTCCCGTATTAGCCCGACACTTTTCCATGGAGAAACTGCAACGGTAAAAGTGTCGTCCCAGAATATAGGTCGACGAAAATAAATAGACATATCAAAGGCTTCAGCCAAGCGCTGCTGCCACAACGTATGGACCAGATAATGTACACCCATCCCCCCGCCTATGATGGGTGCTCTAAAACCGGCTTTGTTGGCAGAGACCATGTCATAGTGAATGCTATTGCCGTCTGATGAATACGCCTTTACTGCCTCAGGGGTCAGCGAATAGGTGCCCACGGTTTCGAGCTGTTTCACATCTTTGATCACCGGGTCAGG
The DNA here is from genome assembly GCA_965657335.1 of Candidatus Azotimanducaceae bacterium. GTDB lineage: Bacteria > Pseudomonadota > Gammaproteobacteria > Pseudomonadales > Azotimanducaceae > UBA4582. The sequence continues at coordinate 48,885 of CBFHOH010000015.1, read as the reverse complement.
CCGCTCACCTGCGCCCCGCTGGTCGGCTTTCTCAGGATCAGGTCTTAGAGACTTTCTTGGGGCGCTCACAACGCGCTTACCATTTACGTCCTCAAACCAAACATCTGTTTCTATCGCTTGTCCCCTCGGCACGTCTTGCACGTCCGTTATCATGCCATGTGCAATGAGCACCTCACCAAGGCGCACCGGGCGGTACTGAGTCAGGCCCGTTAGCATGTTTACATTGCCCTCAGCACTAATGCCGTGTTTTACCCCAACGTGAATACCGATGCTGATAAAAAAAGAAGCATCTACATGACCATGCAATACATCACTATCGAGACCACAGTGACGTAATTTCTCTTTCTGCAACTCTTCCGTTACAACGATCTTTTCCGGCGAAAACTGGAATCCGGTTGTCGCTTCTCGCCACACGCCTTCGGTCATTTCACCTGCTCCTGGGTTGCCGATGGTCTACGTTACCTAAAAGCCAACTCGATGCCTTCTTTGCCAAGTTCTACCAGCGGCAACGCGCGTGCTTCCTCTTCAGTAAACCATTCACAACGATCTGTTGTGCCATCCTGTTCAAACCTCAATTGTCCCCCGGTCACCTGCGCCCGATATACAATGCGTATCGAATGCATGTTGCGCCCACCAATCTCTCGCTGCAGTGAATGCGCGTCAACAATGTCTCTTGGTATGACATGTAATCCGGTCTCCTCTTCAACTTCCCTGACCATGGCGTCTGCAGGCTGCTCACCAAACTCGATGCCGCCACCCGGCAGAGTCCAGTTGCCGACAAACCCTGACACTTGGCTCGAGAGCCGGCAGAGCAGCACCCGGTTTTCATCCATGAGGATGCCGTAAGCCCCAATTCTTGTTACTTCCACAATTTTTCCCTGATCTGTTGAGGTGCGTCCGCAGCTTGTTCCAGCACTTTTGATCTGGCGCAAGGTGTTACGTTTTGTTCACGGGCATCATGCCACATTTAAATAATGAGGTGGACGAAGTGAGTGGAGAAAATACCCGAGCGAAAGAACTCATCGATCAGGCGATAACGGAGGCGGACGCGTCAAGTTCGATGAGTTCTGACTCCATGGCACTGGCTATACTTAGCCAAGTTCTCAGAGTGTTAAATGAAACGAGGTCAAGGAGAGATCTGGAAAGTTATATCGAATACGATATGGATAATATGGTCGAATCAGACATGGTGATCACCCGACAATAACACCGCTACATAATATTCGAGGACGTCGAACCACACCCACCGGATATTCAGTCCAGCGGTCCCGCAAAAAAGTCCGGTACCCTTGAAAGCGCGCCACAACAGGTAAAACGGTGTCCCAAACCTGCCCGATGCATCGAATCAGCTGCTGTTTCTCCAATGGAGAGCCAAAACTTCGTCGCTAGAGAGAAAAACGGTTAATTCATTAGTGACCACAAAGTTAATTGGCTCTATACTGCACTGCAACATAGTACGTTTTGCGATTGGAGTTTACATGTTGTCACTCGGAACCAGCCCCTCTCGGCTAGACAGGGATCTACGTCGCGCGGCGAGCTATGACGCGTGGAAAGCTTCCGCTCTCGCTCACGATGAAGCAACGGGGATGGATAAATGGAAGCTCGAACCCACCTCCAACGAGTATGACTACGCCAACATTCAGTACCGGGTTGATGAACTCAGAAAGCTACGAGCAAATCGTGACGATGTGGGACTGCTATTCGCCTTAAACGAGGGCATTCACGGCAATCAGGGTGGTATCGGCAATGCAGCCATGTACGAGAAGGCAAAAATTGGTACGAAAAAGCTTATTACCGATTATGTCGATGAAGTCGTTGACGCACTACACCACATAGAGGGTCTGCCTGAAACGGAGGAACTTAACCAAGAAGACAAAATAGATTTCTTTCATCGCGCACGTCTGTGCTTTGGTCGCTCGGCGCTGATGATGAGCGGTGCCGGCTCTCTAGGTCATTTTCATCACGGTGTAGGAAAAACGCTCATCGAACAGGATCTATTACCGGACGTAATTTCAGGCTCCAGTGCAGGATCGGTTTTTGCTTCATTACTTGGCACACACACCACCGAAGAATTGCTAGCGCTTTTTGAAACAGACCTGTTTCGGTCACCATTTGATGAACAGCCCAGACAACAACCTTGGGGATTGATTCGTCCACAGGTCGACCCCGATCAGCTTAAATTGATGCTGGAAAGGTTTATACCGGACATGACGTTTCAGGAAGCTTACGAAAAAACAGGTCGCTCGATCAGTGTCACGATTGCACCACACGAAGAGCACCAGACCTCTCGACTGATGAACGCGGTGACGTCTCCCAACGTCTATATCAGAAGCGCAGTGATGGCATCGTGCGCCGTCCCCGGCGTTTTTCCTCCAGTGATGTTGATGGCTAAAAATGTCTACGGCGAACCACAACCTTACCTGCCTAACAGGCGCTGGGTTGACGGTGCCGTGACAGATGACTTGCCGGCGAAACGGTTATCGAGGCTTTACGCCGTCAACCACTACATCGTGAGCCAAGCAAACCCACTTTCATTGGCACTATTAAGCACAGACAAATTTGTTCCTTTACCGAGTGGCACAAAATCGGTCATGCGTCACGCCACGCGAGAAATGCTCAAGACGAGCGAACAATTCAGTAGGAAATATCTTCGTCAGATCCCAAGTGCGGGACAGGCAATGAGCATGTTCTACTCGGTCATGGCGCAGGACTATACTGGCGACATAAACATCGCACCAAGTTTCAATTTCGTCGACCCACAAAAACTCCTCGCGCAATTGTCGGCCAAAGAAATCGAAGAACTTGTTTCTGAAGGAGAGCGTTCTACTTGGCCACAAATAGAGCGTATTCGTATATCGACTAAAATTGGTCGCACACTTGATCACATTCTCGACAATCATACGAATCACAACATTAAGAAATTCTACAAGAAGCGAACACGAAGCACGAAACAGACAAACGGCTGAAAATACCCACTTACCGAAGTTTTAATTACTGAGGTTAAAAGTCCCCAAACAGACAGGGACTTGGCGTACGTAACAGATATGTGAACAAAAGCAGACGCGATTGCTGTTGCCGATGTTTGCCCGCATCGCGACCTAAAAGATGAGTTGCCTATCACGCATTGGGTTCGCGACTGCGTGTTCCACTCCCACCTACACATGGTTGAATCGGGATAACGTTTACCCGTCAACGCGTCGAGCGCTAATCATCGGTACTATTTGATTTCCTCGCTTTACGCGGCTTTCTGTCTTGTGCGCCAGATTTTTTGCCCTTCGCACTGGCAGATCGTTTTGCCTTCGGCGGCTTTTCATCTGCGCCTTCTTTTAAGCGCACAATGTCAAGTTTACGACCACAAACCCAAGTCTTTTTAAGATCTCTGAAGATATCTTTTGGCATACCCATCGGCAGATCGACCAGACTGTGGTCTTCCTGAATATTGATGTGACCTATGTGCTCGGCATCAAGTCCGGCTTCGTTGGCTATAGCACCGACAATATTGCCCGGTTGAACATCATGCGCATGACCGACTGCAACCCTGAACCTTTCCATACCCTCCGGAGGACCCTGATCTTTTTTACGGTTTGCTCTATTTGTTTCCTTGCCGCCGGATTGACGCGAACTACGTTCCTGCCGACGCTCATCGCGACGCGGCTTTCTAGTTGTTTCGTCAACATGACGTTCTTTCGCTTTGCGTGCTTTTTTCTCAACCAACAACAGCGAGCGATCTCCCAACGACATCTTTGCCAATGCCGCGGCTATTTCCAGCGCTGGCACATCGTGCTCTTGTTCGAATTGCTCGAGAATACCTTGCATGAACTCTAACCGACCGCCCGCAAGGGTATCGCTAATGCTTTGTTTAAAATCCGCGATCCGTTTGTTGTTGACCATCTCGGTTGTTGGCAGTTCAAGCGGTTCGATTTGTTTCTTCGTCGCACGCTCAATCGCCTTCAGCATGCGTTGCTCTCTTGGCGAGACAAACAAGATCGCATCGCCGCTTCTACCCGCACGCCCGGTCCGACCTATCCGATGTATATATGCTTCAGTGTCGTAAGGAATGTCGTAGTTGACCACGTGGGTAATCCGATCAACATCTAGCCCTCTCGCCGCAACGTCTGTCGCTACAAGAATATCCAAGGACCCCTTCTTTAGGCGATCAACCATTTGTTCTCGGGTTTTCTGCATCATGTCGCCATTAAGTGCTGCAGCTGAGTATCCGCGCGCTTCAAGTTTCTCAGCAAGCTCAACGGTTTGTACTTTGGTCCTGACAAACATCAGCATCGCATCAAAGGTTTCGACTTCAAGTATGCGTGTAAGCGCATCAAGTTTATGCATGTTGCTGACTTGCCAGTAACGCTGCCGAATCGTATCGGCGGTCGCCGTTTTGGTCTTGATCCTAATTTCCTGCGGGTTATTCAGGTGCTTGTCAGCAATTCGCTTGATTTCCTTTGGCATTGTCGCGGAGAACAATGCGATTTGTCTGTCTTGCGGTGTTTGCTCCAACACCCACTCAACATCTTCAAGAAAGCCCATATTTAGCATTTCGTCGGCCTCATCGAGCACCAAAGCCTGCAGGTTATCGAGCTTGAGCGTACCTTTACGCATATGGTCCATCACCCTACCCGGCGTGCCTACCACAACCTGTACACCGCGCTTTAACGCTTTGATTTGGCCCAGATAAGGTTGTCCGCCGTAGACGGGCAGCACATGAAACCCCCTGATTTTTGAGGCGTAACGCTGGAATGCTTCAGCAACCTGAATTGCAAGTTCTCTGGTAGGTGCGAGTACCATGACTTGCACGTTCTTTGATTTCACATCGAGTCTAGACAACAGGGGTAGCGCGAATGCCGCGGTTTTTCCAGTTCCTGTCGGTGCATGACCCAGTAGGTCCATACCCTTGATGAGATAGGGGATCGTTTTAGCTTGAATGGGCGATGGGTTCTCGTAACCCACTTCATTAACGGCCGCGAGCACATCGCTCGTAAGCCCTAATTCATCAAATGAGATCGCGGGAGCTTCTGTATCGGACATTGGGGGCACCTGGGAGAGAAATATGCATTAATAACAAGCGTAAACAGGGGAGCAGCACAGCGGCGCAAGTTTACTCACCTGCGAAGGGAATACAATCATTGTTTTCAGTTAGGCGCACTCAGCCCGTCGGCTTTCGTCGCTTTGTTTTCTGGCTACTCGGCAGCTTTACGCAACCTTGGGGGATTCACAGAAGTAAATACGCGAAAACCAGCCACGTGAATGAGCAAGTCAGTTTATGCGCGCCCCGCGGAGCCACGGCAAACCAAAAACAAATGCCTACCAACAAAAAAACTGGCTCCTGCTATGCATTACGTATCGTTAAACCACCATCCACTGGCAGGGTCACGCCTGTCATATACTGGGAGGCAGGTAATGCAAAATTCAGTGTCGCGTGGGCAACCTCTTCCGGGTCGGCGTAGCGTTTAAGTGCCGTTCGGCGGCGAGCAAATATCGCTTTATTTTCATCAGGAATTGCCGCGGTCATGCCAGTATTTATGGGTCCTGGGCAGACACAGTTGACCGTGATAGCTTCGTCACCCAACTCGACCGCAAGCGACCGCGTTAATCCCGTCACGCCTGATTTTGCGGCGGTATAAGGGCTGCCGAATTTAGTGGCGCCAAGCGCCTCTGTTGAGGCGATATTGATTATTCGTGGGTGTTCAGACAGACGCAAGTAAGGCAGCGATGCGCGAATCGTCAGGGTATGTGCGGTTAGCAGCACGGCAATACTTTTATGCCAAAGCGCAGGATAGTCTTCAGCGTCGATCGCAGTGCCAAGCGATATACCCGCATTGTTCACCAGGATATCGATACCGCCAAAATGCGCAGCGATGTCATCAAAAACAGTCTTAATCGCCTCAGCATCCGCTAGGTCGAGCACCCATCCTTTTGCACTATTACCTGCCGCGTTGATGCCTGCCACGACGTCATTTAGCGCACTTTCAGTTAGATCGATTGCCGCAACCTGAGCGCCCTCATCCGCAAATAACTCTGCAGTTGCTTTGCCCATACCACTGGCAGCACCCGTGACAATAACAATTTTCCCTTTCACTGATCGACTTAGCTTTGTCAGTCTCACTTAATCTTCCTCCGAATCAAAATCTGGATTCATTTCTACTGGCATTAAATAACCGTGTTAAAAACAACCACATCTGAGTGTGCACTATCTCCCTTGATTGACGCAAATGGGTTACCATCATGTAACATATTAATGTCACTAACTATTTGGGAACTCAATTGAAAGAACCGGCAAACAAACCCTTGGCAAATTCAGCGCCGCGGCTTAGTACCATTGAACTCAATAAAGAAGCGTTTAACTTCTCTATCGCACATTTTACGATCTTTAATGCAACTGATCGCGAAGATCTGCACGGCCATAATTACCAACTGGAGTGCAAGGCTACCGCCCCTGTGTCTAACAACGGCTTACTTTTCGACTATGCCATCTTGAAACGCATGCTACGGGCTGTCTGTGACGAGGTTGATGAAAAAATGATATTACCTTCTGAATCACCGTATCTTGAAATCGAACATGGTAACGATTACACATATGGTGTCTTCAACGGCGAAAGGATACCTTTTTTGCCAAGGGATCTTATGATTCTACCTATTGCCAATAGCACGGTTGAAGAGCTTTCCCACTACTTCTTGAACCGCGTGTTAAATCATCCGGAGCTGGCGGATGCCGGCATTGTTGATCTCACTATCAAGATATTATCCAGCCCTGGGCAGGGCGCCTCAGCTCATTGGAGTAAAAATTGAAAACACTTATCATCACCGGCGCCAGCAAGGGAATTGGTTTTCAGGTTGCAAAAATGGCAGCCGAGAAAAGTTACCGTGTTATCAATATCTCACGGTCGGATGCAGCTCATCCCGGCATCGAAAATCACAATATTGACCTTGCCGAATCTGATGCTGCCGACAAGTTCACTCTGCTGGTGGAGAAACTTCAACTCGATGAAGAAATCGTCCTCGTTCACAATGCGGCAGAACTTAGGAGCGACTCAGCAGCCAACACGGATACTGCCGACTTTCGACATACGCTCGAATTAAATGTCGTGGCGCCACATATTTTAAATCAAGTCTTGATTCCCAAAATGAAACCAGGTTCTGGCATCATATATGTTGGCTCCACACTTTCAGAAAAGGCTGTCGCAAACACATACAGCTACGTCGTGAGCAAACATGCGCTCATCGGCATGATGCGCTCCACCTGTCAGGATCTTGCAAACACGGGTATACATACCGCATGCGTTTGTCCTGGGTTTACAGACACGGAAATGCTTCGAGCCCATGTTGGAGGGGATGCAGAAATTATTGGAAGTCTCTCGACACTCAGCACTTTTGGCCGTCTTGTGACGCCAGAGGAAATCGCTAACACCATCATGTTTGCTGCAGAGAATCCCGTTATCAATGGCGCTGTGATTCACGCAAACCTTGGACAAGTCGAGCGATAGCGCTGAATTTATTCTGAGTAAGTTTTGAAGCCCTGAGGAAAAATAGAAACATGACATCTCTTCAAGATACAGATCTACCCGTTGCTGATCGAATGATCTCGCCTGAGTTGCATGAAAAACGCGAACGGGTGTTTCTGATTCTCGCTGGCACATTTCTTAGCGCCATGACGATGCTGAATCTGATAGGTATCACTCGATTTATTGAGATAGGCCCTTTGGCCGTTGCGGTTGGTGTGCTGCCCTACCCGATTACATTTTTGTGCACGGATTTAGTCAGCGAACTCTATGGCCGTGCCCGAGCAAACTTTCTCGTCACAGTTGGACTGGGACTCAATGTATTTATAGTCATTACCATGTGGGTAGGCAATATGATGCCTTCGGTTAGCCCGGAACTTCAGCCACCATGGCAGCTCATACCATTAGCGGGCAGCGTCAGCTTGCCAAACGGGGATACTGTTAGCGGATCGGTAGAAATGTACTCTCTTCTCTATGCAACAACTACGGGCGCGGTAACCGCTTCAATGATGGCTTATATTGCTGCACAATATTGCGATGTCTATATGTTTCATTTCTGGAAGAACCTCACTAACGGCAAACACTTGTGGTTAAGAAACAATGGCAGCACCGTGGTAAGTCAGGGTGTCGATTCTTTTATGGTCGTCGCCGTGACATTTGGCGCTCAGTTTCTCGCGGGCGCGATGACAGCAGGCACTCTATTTATGTTGATGGGTAGTAACTACGTGCTTAAGCTACTGATCGCACTCGCAGACACCTTGCCTTTCTACTTCGGCGTACACTATCTTAAGAAATATCTGGAACTGACCGACGAAGAACTGTTAGCCCATGCCCGGTAAAGAGTGGCACCGTAGGTGAGCGATATAGTTCGCGTATTGAACTTCTGGATAGGAGCAGCGGCTGATGATGCTGGTATTGCTGCATCTAAAAACAAACTATGGTTTATGAGTTCACCCGACGCAGACGAAACAATACGCTGTCATTTCGCCAAGTTGTTACAGGCAGCCGAGCAAGGCTTGTTAACAGAATGGGAAGAAAGTGCCTATGGAAGTCTTGCACTTGTTATTTTACTGGATCAGTTTTCGAGAAACCTTTATCGAGGCGAGGCACGGGCGTTTACCAACGACGACGCTGCTTTGGCTATCTCGCGTCAACTGATCGATAACGGACAACATAAATTACTGAAGCCAGTAGAGCAGGCATTTCTATATATGCCATTCGAGCATGCTGAGTCAGCGACATTTCAAAAACAATCGGTCGAACTATTTCGCATACTAAAAAGTGAAGCTGATCCGAAATGGCATCGTCAAATACAGAGTTTTTTGGAACACGCTATCGGGCACCAACAAATTATCACCCGTTTCGGGCGTTTCCCACACAGAAATAGGGCTCTCGGCCGAGCGAGCACAGATCAGGAACTAGCATATCTCCAAAGTGCAAAAAGATTCGGACAGTAGGGTCGACATTGCAACTTGTTCGAAATGAGACAACCAAACTTATCCAAGCACATCTTTTCATATAGGTTTTAAAACAACAGCGAGTAACAATATGGATTACCAACAAATAATTTACGATGTAGATGAGGGCATATTAACTCTTACATTGAACAGACCCGACAAACTAAACGCATTTACAGGGCAAATGATGACCGAAATGATCGACGCGTTGGATCGAGCCGATGCCGATGACAACGTCAAAGCCATTATCGTGACGGGCGCAGGCAGAGGTTTCTGTGCAGGTGCAGACCTTTCAAGTGGCGCAAACACCTTTGATGCAGACGCTGCCGCTGTGGAAGCAACACGGGAAGAAAAAAAATCTATCGCGGATGGCGGAGGACTTCTTACCCTTCGCATTTTTGATTGCATGAAACCAATCATATCAGCGTGTAATGGCCCTGCAGTCGGCGTCGGCGCTACCATGCAATGTGCAATGGACATCAGACTGGCTTCTACTTCCGCTAAATACGGCTTTGTTTTCTCCAAGCGCGGTATCGTGCCAGAGGCGTGCTCCAGTTGGTTTTTACCTAGACTGGTTGGTATTAGTCAGGCGCTAGAGTGGGCTTACTCTGGACGCGTTTTCAGCGCAGAAGAGGCGCTAGACAAGGGCTTACTGAGGAGTGTCCATGAGCCTGAGGATCTCTTACCCGCAGCAAGAAAACTGGCGCTCGAATTTGCAGACCAAACTTCTTCTCTTTCTATCGCACTGATCAGAAATATGATGTGGAAAATGCTAGGCGCGGATCATCCTGTGGTCGCTCACAATCTAGATTCCCGAGGCGTCAACGCAATGGGCAAGTCCGCAGATGCAAAGGAAGGTGTTGCGTCATTTCTTGAAAAACGACCAGCGTCATTTCCCGGCAAGGTCAGCACCGAGATGCCAGATTTTTTCCCCTGGTGGGAACATCGTGAATTCGAATAACAATGTTTTAGTCATGCGCGTTGCTGCTTGAGCAACTCAGATACATCGACCACCGTCTACTTCTAGGGCAACACCGGTAATCATCGCTGCTTCATCGCTCGATAAATAAAGCGCTGTGGCAGCGATGTCTGCAGGGGTTGAAAACCGCCCTAGCGGAATCGAGGTAAGAAACTTTTCTCTGGTTTCCGGCGTATCGCCACCCATAAACGATGTTAGCAGCGGCGTCTCACCCGCCACAGGGCATATTGCATTGACCCTGATGCCATCAGGAGCAAGTTCAATTGCCATTGATTTTGTTGCCGTCACCAACCAGCCTTTAGACGCGTTATACCAAGTCAGTTTTGGCCTCGGACTCAAAGCTGCGGTGGAAGCGATGTTTATTATTGCCCCGGTGGCTTTTTGTTTCATCCACGGCACGGCATGTTTACTGGTGTAGTAAACACTCTTCGCATTAACAGCAAGCACCTTATCGAAGTCCTCTTCTGACACATCTTCCATGAGCGCCGGCAGGTGCGTTGTACCGGCATTGTTAATAAGAATATCAAGTTGCTTCCAGCGGCGACGCAAACGACCAAAAAGGTCTTTAACGCTTTCTCCTTCAGCTAGATTTGCATACTCAAAAAACACGCGGTCAGACTTAAGCGATTGGATGTAGGCCATCGCCGCCGTTTCGTCAAAATCAACGATTGTTACGTTTGCGCCCTCATCGAGAAACCTTGAGACAATGCCGGCGCCAAATCCAGATGCACCACCAGTAACAACAACGTTCTTGTGCTGTAATTTCAACTTGTCTGTACTCCCGTCAATAGCTCATGGGTTGCCAGCGCCATGACCTTAGCCGACTCGACCATATCTTCGATGCCAACGTATTCATTTGCCTGATGCGCAAGATCGAGGATGCCCGGGCCGTACGCGATACAATTTTTTAATTTGCCGATCCGATCGATATGCTTTTGATCATAAGTCCCGGGAGATACGACGTATTCCGGCGCTCGACCGAACACCCGGCTGATCGCATGGTCTACCGATTGCACGACTGCTGCATTGCTGTCAGTCATCGAAGGAATCACCTCAAACAGGTCCCTCAACTCGTATGAAAAGTTGTCCCTGGACTGGGTCAGTTTCTCGAGTATTTCTCGCACCTCTTGCTTAACCTCGGAGAGCTTCTCTTCGATCAAAAACCTTCTATCTAATACAAGGCGACACGAGTCTGCGACCATGGGGGCTGGCAGTCCAGAGAAACCCTCAGCCAATCCGCCATGAACAGAATTGATGTTCAAAGTAGATTGTTTTGCGCCATCAGGCACAACGGGCATCGCCGTTACTTTTTGTTCCAGCAGAGGATAAAGCGTTGTTTCAAATTCATTCAGTACCGCTGTCATGTGCCGGATCGCGCTATCACCAAGGAACGGCATTGAGCCATGAGCAACCGAACCAAAGGTTTCCAACTCTGACCACCAAACACCCCGATGCCCAAGGCAAATTCTATCTTTGTTTAGCGGTTCGGGAATAATCACATGATCGATTCGAGGCACCGCCATCCAGCCTTTTTGCGCGAGATAAGCAACACCACCGTAGCCACCAGTCTCTTCGTCAGCAGTACCAGAGATTTCTATCGCTCCGGGAAAATCAGGCATCCACTCAAGTAGCGCTTCAACCGCGATAATAGAGGCCGCAAGCCCGCCTTTCATATCGCACGTACCTCGACCATAGATTTTCCCATCGCGCACGACCGCAGCAAACGGATCGTCGTCCCAGCCCTGGCCGGGTGGGACGACATCGATGTGCGAATTAAAGTGAACGCAGGGGCCAGGCCTCGACCCTTCTTTTCTCGCAATTAGATTCATACGAGGATAGCGCTTTGTATCTCCCGGTGTTCCTTCGGCGCGAATGATCTCGGTTTCAAACCCGCGCATCAAAAGCCTCGAATTCAGCAACTCAACACAATCGGCGTAATAGTCTCCCGGCGGGTTTATCGTTGGAATTTGCACGAGCGACCGGGTCAACGAAACCAGTTCATCTTGCTTCTGCTCGATCAGGGCTAGTAATTTATCAATCGATGGTTTTACGCCTACCATTTACCGCTCCGGCTTTGCTTACGTTGACGATGTTCGTTGGGCCCATCGCTTTAGGGCACTGTTGATGAGCAAAAGCTCGAATGTAGCAATCACCATATCAACAAAACGAATCTTCGACCCCCTGATGTCTTGCCAAGTCTGCAATGGAATCTCGATAAAATCCTGCTCCGTGTACCTAGCATCTTCAGAGGCGTCGTTAAGCAACCGGCCAATGAGTTCCACATCAAAGGCCCAACGAGAGAGGAATGGTTCAGATAGTGATTTCACTAACGCATGACTTACACGAAACGCCTTCGCGCCACATTGTGTGTCGTAGATACTTAATCTTAGGACCATGGAGGCTATCGTGGCAAATACGCGACCGCCGTAGTGGCGGAATGAGGTCCGATCTATTTTTGCTCCCAAATGAAGCCATCTGGAACCAAGGCAAACTTTTACATGACTGGTTTCCAGCATACGAACCAGCGCTAACATGTCCTTGGCCGGTGTAGCAAAGTCCGCATCAAGGTAGCCAACGATTTTTGCATCTAGCGTCAGCGCATGCTCCATGCCCTGACGCACCGCTTCAGCCTTTCCGACATTTTGCTGTAGAACAAGCACGTCAACACCCGAGCCCAAATGCTGGATATCGAACAATAATTCTCTTGTGCCGTCGTCGGAGCCATCATCGACGAGAACAACACCAACGTCATCATTTGCCACCAACTCGCTGATACCCTGCCTACTCAGTCTTGCGACTTCATTAAAGCAGGGAATCACTAGCCATGTGGAACGAGTACTCAACCTAACAAACCACCTGTGTCGGGCGCTGGCCTGGCTCTCTGGTTGTAGAGCATATTGCGCAGAGCCACCAATTCATCTTCAGACATTTTGGAATAATCGTTGGCAAATTCGCTTCCCACTGCCATGCCTTTTTGCACGCCCGGGCGCTCACTAAGCTCATCAAACCAGCGCTTAAAGTATTTAAACTCATTGATATCCTGACCCTGACCTGCCCAGTTAACAGTCCACGGGTAGCAAATCATATCGGCGATGGTGTACTCATCTCCGCAAATATATCGTTGGTTGTATAGTTGATTGTTCAGCACACCATAGAACCGGTTTACCTCATCTGTGAACCTGGTCACAGCATACGACTGATCACCTTGGCTATCGTCCAACCTCCTGAAGTGGCCGCATTCACCCGTCTTTGGTCCTTGATTGGCCATCTGCCAGATGAGCCACTGTGTCACTTCATATCTACCTCTGATATCTGACGGCATAAACTGGCCTGTCTTTTCTGCAATATAAAGCATAATTGCACCAGACTCGAAAACAGATATCGGCTCTCCGCCATCCTCTGGTTCATGATCAACTAAGGCTGGCATTCTGTTATTAGGGCAAATATTCAGAAAACCATCAGCAAACTGGTCGCCTTTTCCTATATTGCACTGGATGAGATTATAGGGAATGCCGCATTCCTCAAGTTGGATGGTGACTTTTTTGCCATTTGGGGTAGGCCAGTAATGTAAATCGAGCATGTGCGCGTGCCTTTAAAATACTAATGAACGTTCTGATGAAGAGAGCAGGTCGTCAGTGCACTCAACAGTACACTAAGTGTGCCATTGTTATCGCTGTAGTGAAACGCACGCGCAGTATTTCACTCAACCTCAACTCATGGTCAATTTAGTCAGAAAGTTGGTCTAAAAGACTAAAGCCACATCTCGAAAGATAATATTATTGTTATTAATCAATCAGTTAAAGATTTGGCACGGATCGTGTATCCTGTATTGTGACAAACACAAAATTTTAAAAAACAGGAACAAAAATGGACTTGCTACTTCACATACTCTTTTTAGGCGGTGTGATTTTTCTTCTCGCGGAGTCATTACCGGGGATCAGGGTTGGCGGCTATGGCACGGCCATCATTGTCGCCATTGTTTACTCCCTGATAAACGTGACCCTGGGCACTGTTTTGAAATTTTTGAGCATACCCTTCGTCATCATCACAGTTGGTTTCTTCTTAATTATTATTAATACGTTCCTTCTCTATTTGACTGATGCGATCCTGGAGGATTTTGAGATTGAGGACATGGGCACCACATTTATCGCTGCAATTGTCATCACGTTGTCAGACACGCTGTTATCTTGGATATTCTGATGAAAAACTTACATGTCAGTTCACACTATTCTCTATTCGGAATGCGGGCCAAGAGAAATAATCTGTTCGCAGCCCAAGTTAGCCCAAGACCAACGACCCAGGCCACCGCGTCCCAAGAATCTGAGATAAAATCGATATCGACATGCTCGCGAAGCACACCGACTGAGGCAACAGCCTCCGAGCAATCCCAACCTATCATCAAGGTGGTCGCTGACGATTGTGTGCCCGACATCACCTCTAGCCGCCTCAGCCAATCTGCGGCGTGAAAGATGTGGGTAGCGCTGACAAGCTAATTCAAGCAAGTTACAAAGGGTGTGGTGCGTCGCACGTGCGTGAATTCCTGCAGCGTTAAATCAATGTAAAAAACCATATGTCGACGTTGAAGAACATTTCCGCTTAAAGGATTAAAAAACAGCAACTTAGGTCTTTTTACAGGTTTCAGTTTGGCGTCAAAATAGTAGCCTATTCCACGCCATCAGTCTCACAGATTTTCTTGTTTTACACCTAGCATTGCAGCTACCATGACGCTCGATGTCCAAAGTACAAACCCACAAATGAAGTCTTTTAAATGCCAGGTCTGCGACCAACTCACTTTTTTTGAGAATCTGTCCTGCGTTCGTTGTCAGCATGACCTAGGGTACATACCCGAAGACCATAATCTTGCCACGCTTGATAAGAACGAGGAGGCGCTATGGCAACCAGTGGACGGGCACCCGAGAGGCCTCACATTCAAAAAATGTAAAAACACGACCGATTGGCACGCGTGCAACTGGCTGATTCCTGCCACAAGTTCCGATATCTACTGTCGATCCTGCACGCTCAATAACATCATTCCTGACCTCTCTGTCAGCGAGAACATCCCCCTTTGGATTAAACTTGAACAGGGCAAACGTAGGCTACTTTACAGCCTTTTAAGACTCGGTTTGCCAGTTGTCGGCAAAGGCGTAGATCAAAGACACGGACTTGCCTTTGATTTCCTGAAAGATCTCAAAGATGACTTTCAGGAAACTCAAAGAGTGATGACAGGGCACTCCGCAGGCCTAATCACCCTAAATTTAGCGGAGGCTGACGATGCCGAAAGGGAAAAACGCAGACTTAATATGAACGAAGTTTACCGTTCTGTGCTGGGTCACTTTAGGCATGAAAGTGGTCATTACTACTGGGAGCACTTAATTGCAGAGACAGACAAGCTAGAAGGATACCGAGCACTATTCGGAGACGAGCGCGAAAACTACGACAAAGCGATGGCTAACTATTATCAAGTTGGTGCAACCCCAGACTGGCGTGAAAAACATGTGACAGCCTACGCCAGCTCTCATTCTTGGGAGGATTGGGCTGAAACTTGGGCGCACTATCTAAACATTGTTGATTCTTTGGAGACGGCAACCGATCACGGCGTCATCATTGCAAACAACCAGTCAGGTCAATCCTTCTCCCCCATCGATAGCTACTGGGCAACCTCTTTCGACGAACTGCTAGAGAAATGGTTACCGCTCACTTATGCTCTCAATAGTATTAACAGAAGCAGCGGCCAACGTGATCTGTACCCGTTTGTGCTGTCTCGTCCGGTTATCGAAAAATTGCACTACGTGCATGACATCATACGCGATGCAAGGTTTAGCTAAAGACGCCCTCGGTAGCTTCCACTGAGACAAGCATTTTTTTTGGTAACAAAAGCGGACCATATTGATTATAGATTGCAACGTCAGCAGCATCTCTACCATAGGCAATGGCAATTCGCCCCCCTTTAAGGTCGTTTTGTGTTGGATCAAACACATACCAACGATCGCCGATATATGCTTCGAACCAAGCATGAATATCCATCGGTTCCAATCCATGCAAATACCCGACGACCAAGCGGGTTGGAATACAGATACTTCGGCACATCGCCATTGATATCTGCGCCAGGTCGCGGCACACACCCTCGCGTCGCTTATTCACTTCTGTTGCCGAGACAGGATAGGTGCTACTCAGTGGTTTGAACCTGATATTTTCCTTTACCCAATTAACGACACATTCAACCTGTTGATACCCCGGTTCAACGTGCTTTACGAGGTCCAGCGTCATTTTTCCGAATCGATCTGACTCGCAATAACGACTAGGGAGAAGGTATTCAAGTACAGACTCGGGCAGTCTCGGTATATCAATGAAACGAGCCTCACGGTTTTGATCGTATTCGTCTGCCGTCTCGACCAAGGCCACAGTACTAATGCCGAAGTCACCTGTTGGTGCCACAATACGCTGGCAAAGATTACCGTATTTATCCGTAACCTCGACAACAGGCACATTCGGCGTGAGTGTATAAGACTCACTGGCGACCCATTGCTGAGCACCGCTTCGCGGTCGCAGCATAAAAATTAACGGCGTCGGCGATTTAACTTCGAATTGAAATTCTGTCGAAGCACGAATCCACACCTTAAACACCCCTCACGATAGCAATCAGTCTTCTCCCTTCACGAAATCAACCGCCTCACACAAAGCGTCGAGCTTTTCTTTCCATGAATTTCCGCCGGTGCGCAGACTGAGGGTCGATACTCCGACACTCTTATACACATTCAACCTTTCGCGAATCATTTCCTTTGTGCCGATGAGATTTGTTTTGAGTACCATCTCATCAGGCACGCGCTTTATCGCTTCAGGTTTATTGCCTTCCACCCAGAGCTTCTGCACTTCAATGGCGGCCTCTTCATAACCCGCACGCTTAAATGCATCGTTATAGAAGTTTGTCTGCGCCGAGCCCATCGCACCAAGCGTAAACGCGAGGGCTGGTCGCCTCGCTTCTATCATCTCCTCAACATGATCACCCAACTCGAAACTGGCACCGATTTGTATATCAATATCTGCCAGTGTGCGACCGCTCTTTGCTGCTCCTTTCGCCATCGGTTCAAGAAAAATGTCTGCATGCTCGGGAATGAAAGAAGTGCCTAACCAACCATTAGCAACTTCTCCAGTCAGCTCCAAAGACTTCGGCCCGAGCGTCGCGAGGTATAGTGGCAAGTTGGGTCTTGGCGGTTGAGATAAGCGGATGGGTTTACCCTCACCTCCCGGTCTCGGTAACAGATAATGTTTTCCATCGTACTCAACCCGGTCGCCTTTCAACCCCTTTTTTATTACCGCGATGCACTCTTTCAGCCTGCTCAGAGGTTGCGCAAAATTTGCGCCATGCAATCCTTCGACTACCTGAGGCCCACTCACGCCCAAGCCTAAAAGGAAGCGCCCATGTGAGACCGTATCTAAACTTTGAGCAGTCATCGCAATCATCGACGGGACGCGAGAGGAAATCTGCATAATCCCCGTACCCAATTTAATCTTCTTTGTTTTTGCGGCGATAAAAGCTAATGGAACAATCGCATCCATACCCCATGCTTCAGCGGACCACGCAGAATCTACTCCAGCCTTTTCAGCCTCGACGGTATATTCAACGAGATCATCCCAATCTTCGCCGTTGTAGTAAGCACTGCCGATGGAAATTGAAGTCTTCATATTGTTCTCCTGTGTACTCGCTGCTTTCAAGATATATTGAACGAGGGTAAGTTCGAGTTGTTAATGATCGTGTCAACTTGCACATGGTGCGGCTAAGCGCTTCCGGATGCAACACCGGAGAGGACAGTTAGCGCGGTCAGCACAACGGATTAGCCGCAGCGAGCTCTTCGCGACGATACCAAGCAAGGACATCAATCCTAACCAACCGAGCCATTTAACTCGAGACGAATAAGCCCCCCATATGCGGTTTTCTCAGACGGGTTAATCGACCGTTCTCATCAAGCATGGTTTCACAAAATACGCACCGGCACACATCATCAGACGAAAAATCATCATCACCCGTTAGTTCTGAGCTAGGGCATTGACCCGGTTGAGTCATCGTGACTTAATTCACAAATTACCCAACAGTGATACACAGGAAAATATCGATGAATGTAAGTGACGCGGTCTCCAGCCGAAAATCGGTCAGAGCCTTTACTGACCAGCCGGTCGAAACGAGCCTGATTCTTTCCCTGCTAGAAAAGGCGGCTCGCGCACCTTCCGGCGGAAACCTGCAACCCTGGCGCATTTTCCTGATTAACGATGAGTCTTTTAATCGTTTTCAAACGTTCCTTGAAAGCCGAACCGAACAGGAAGATCCTGCTTACGATGTTTATCCCGCACCATTATCTGAACCTTATCGAAGCTCACGCTTCAAAGTTGGCGAGGACATGTACGCACTCCTCGGCATTCCCAGAGAAGATCGCGGCGGACGAATAAGACGATTGATGGAGAACTATCAATTTTTCGGCGCGCCCAGCGCATTCTTTTGCTTTGTTGATCATCAAATGGGCAAGCCGCAATGGTCTGACCTTGGCATGTTTCTACAAACGTTTATGTTGTTGGCGACCGAAGCCGGGTTAGCAACCTGTGCTCAGGAAATTTGGGCTACCCGACCACAAACGGTTGCAGAGTTTGTTGGGGCACCGCCCGAGCTGGGCATATTTTGCGGCATGGCAATCGGTTATGAAGACACCGAGGCACCCGTCAATAGACTTATCTCCGAGCGAGAACCCCAGTCAACCTTCATCAAGGTTGTCACCTGAATAGAGCGCGCCAAAACAGCCCCAGCACGAAGCTACGACTATCGCTGCAAGCTAGCATTGCAGCGACGACCTGTGCAGCAAATTAAAACCCAACGGAGAACTCATGACCGAGCAGTCAAAACAAACGATACCCACTCAGCAACCACTTTTTACCAAAGGGTATACCAGATATGTGCTCGGCGTTTTGACGGTGGTCTATGTATTTAATTTCGTCGACAGACAGATTCTTGCCATTCTCGCGCAATCAATAAAGACAGATCTCGATTTATCTGACACGCAAATTGGCGCACTAAGCGGCGTTGCGTTCGGTATATTTTACGCAACGCTGGGCATTCCCATTGCACGGCTTGCAGACAAACACTCTCGAGTCACCATCATTTCTGTTTGCCTAGCGATTTGGAGTGCCATGACGGCTTTGTCTGGCCAGGCGACAAACTTCGTACAGTTATTGATTGCACGAATTGGTGTTGGCGTCGGCGAAGCGGGGGGCAGTCCACCGTCACATTCACTGATCGCGGACTACTTTCCAACCGACGCTCGCGCCAGCGCACTTGGAGTTTATGCACTGGGAATTCCTGTGGGCATATTGTTCGGCAACCTCGCTGGCGGGTGGATAGATCAATATTTTGGCTGGAGGAATGCATTTCTCGTTGTTGGCATTCCGGGTATTGCGCTTGCAGTTTTATTAAAATTAACGGTGAAAGAACCTCCTCGCGGTTATTCAGAGGGACGTAAACCCACTGTTGAACAGATTCCTTTTACCACTGTGCTCAAGACCATGTGGAGCTTCAAATCGTTTCGGCATCTTTCTCTGGGTGCTGCGACTCAGGCATTCGTCGGCTATGGTGCCATCGCTTGGATGCCTTCTTTTCTCATACGTACTCACGGAATGACAACAGGTGAAGTCGGCACGGCGCTTGGATTGATCATTGGCATCGCAGGCGGTATCGGCACATTTTTCGGTGGTGTCCTTGCTGATCGCTTCGGCGCAAAAGATGTACGGTATTACATGTGGATTCCGGCATACGGATTTCTCATCGCTGCGCCCTTCTCTATCGCAGTTTACCTTTTTGATAGTTTGTATATCGCGCTTGCGCTCTACGTGATGCCAGCACTGCTTTCGAATTTGTACACAGGTCCGACCTTCGGCATGACGCAATCGCTAGCACCGCTGGCGATGCGCGCAGCAGCCTCTGCCCTGCTACTCTTTATCATCAACATCATTGGCCTCGTATTTGGGCCAACGACTGTCGGAATACTAAGTGACGTGTTCCAGAACACTTTGGGTATGACCGATGTTGAATCGCTCCGCATTGCCTTAATGATATGTACCTGTGTCTACTTCGTGTCTTTCATCAACTATTTCTTTGCCTCAAAACATTTGAAGAAAGATCTGGAAACCGCGCAATCCATGACAGTCGCGTAGTTGGAGAGCTTTTTGCTGAAAACTTTGTCCAATTTCCTTGCGCGGGATCAATTTCCGCGCAAAATTTGATGAGGCAGCCGCTACCGACAAACGTATACTTGGCAATCACAACAGAGAGAGGTTCCGATGGCTGAAGATCTGGTTTATGCATCATTTGAAATCGTTGCTGAGAAAGCAGGTGATATATCCCCCGCGGTATACAAAAATTATTTTGCGAGGTGTCCCGGTTCAGAGGCGTTAATGGCTCATATTGATGATATTGTCAGAGGACGCATGCTTGACGAGGTTTACCGCCTGATGATGAATACGGACTTCCGTGATGAAGAAAGCTATCTGAATTTCGAGGTGAAAAACCACCGACTTGCCTACAGCGTGACGCCAGAAATGTACGGTAATTTGCTCGCTGCGCTAAAGGAAGTGATTGCCGAATCTCTGGAATCAGACTGGAATGAAGCCTATGACCAGGCCTGGCAGTCAAGAATCGATTTGTTTCTGAAAGAGATAAAAACCAGACACTAACATGCAGGAATGGCCTTAGGATTCGGTCGCGTATAGTGAGTTCGATCGATGTAGAAATCGATACAATGCGTTTTGCAGCCTGGAAACCTTGTTGCCCAAATCTATTGTCTCACCCATATAACTTGGCGGATCCGAGCTCAAATTTCGAATCCTCAGGCTGCAATCCAGATTTCTGCACATGAGATTGCCCACTGTTTTTCTCTCATCTGACCCTCTGACGATCGTGCTGAACATGGCCGTTCCACTTGAGTTGTGAACATGATTACACCAGGAACACATTTCAAACCTCGGTTTACGCACACTCGCCATTGAGCGCCTGAGCACTAGCCCGCGTATTTCATCGTTCGCAAGTGGCACAACAATATAACCCTGATGGCCTGCCGGATGAATCCAGCCAAAATAATCAAGCACACCCCAGTCCACTTTGGCCAAATTTGGCACAATGGGGGGGCGTTTTTCGTGTAAAAACGCTTGTTTAATCTGCTCGTGATCAAGCACCTCCATCGCTGGCGTCTCCCGGGCTAATAATCGCAAATTCAATTTAACAACGATTTTTTGGCTTGGCAACACTGTGCTTTTTCATACTAAAATGTCTCCCACCATTACCATTGCGAGCGTTACACAATGAGAGATTTTGTTTTCTGTATGTTTGCTATTTGTGCTTTATTAACAACAGCTGCTGCTGCCGAGACACAACATAGTAGCCCGCAAGCTTTGCCCCCGATCGAATACCAAAAGTACTATTTTAAGAGCGGCGACAGCTACATCGCGGGTCAACCTAGCGAAGCGGCTATCAGACAACTTAGACAGCAAAACGTTACAGCTGTAGTCAACCTTAGAACCACAGCAGAGATGATAGATAAAGAACAGGTGCCCTTTGATGAGGCCGAGCTTGCCAATTCACTCGGGCTGGACTACGTTCACATACCTCTGAACGGGAAAAAAGGCTACTCGACTAGTGCGCTGAATGAATTTATCGCGGCCTATGACGAACACGAGGGTAAAATTCTGCTGCATTGCCGAAGTGCAAAAAGAGCCAGCCAAATTTGGGCCGCGTTCCTAATTAAACATCAGGGTATGACAAAAGCTGAGGCGCTTAAGATTGCTCGATCTATCAATCTCGGCGATGCAACACTAAACGGCTTGTTGGGTGCCGTCGGGACAACTACAGAAACAAAGCGTCTGTAAACGAAAACAACCACATCGCCAAAAGTGTAAAACCAACCGCTAAATGCCACCTGATGACGCGGCCGAAGTATAGGGTCTCATCAGACTCATAGCCTGATTTCATCACACTAGACATCAAGACATCGAACATTATGACGACAAACACAATAGGCGCAGTGGCGGGAATTATCGCCCCCATGAATAATTCATACACTGTTTCCGGATGCCACATAGGGTCAGCAAAAGGCAAGACAAGAATAAGAAGCAAAGCAACGAGGTGCAGCATGTTTCGCAACACTCCTAAAGATTTCCAACTTTCGTACATACTTATTAAGGCTCCTTCTGAATTGCAGATATTAAACTTCAATTGCAGCGAATAAAAAATAAAAACGTCGCATCTACTACTCTTAAACCGACGCTATCGGTTCGTAACTTAAAACCAACCGTCGTAAATTTTAGCAGATCACGATCACCCGAGAACACACTTTTCATACGATTACGTATTGCCAACACCGAGCAAAGAGGACGAACTAGATGAAAGTAACGCGAATAGCCGCACCACTTGGAGCCCGAATTGAAGGGATAGACGTTCGGGCTGTGACGGAAAGTCAGTGGCTGGAGATCAACCAGCATTTTCTTGATCACAAGGTCATTGTATTGCCAGATCAGCATCTGACTGAAAACGACCATATCGACTTCGCCAAACGCTGGGGGAATTTAGTCAAACATCCCTATGCTGGGATGGAAAACTATCCCGAAATTATCGAATTGCGTAATGTTGGCAAGCAAAGAGACATTAATCAGCACTGGCATTCGGATATGACTTACAACCGCGCGCCCCCGAAGTTCACGATGCTCTACGCGCGAGAAACACCATCAATTGGCGGGGATACGGCCTTTTCTAATCAAGTGTTAGCATTCAACACACTTTCCGAAGGTCTTAAGTCTATGCTGCTCGACCTTAGCGCGGAACACTCGGCGGTCAACCTAGCAACGCAATATAAACAGGCATCTGAAAAGGCACCAAGCGCTGTCCATCCGGTTGTTCGAGAGCATGACGAGACTCGTGAAAAAGCCCTCTTTGTCTGTCGAGCCTTCACCACCAAATTTCACGGTTGGAGCACAAAAGAAAGTCAGTCCCTACTTTCATTTTTATTCGAGCATAGCGTTCGTCCTGAATTTCAAACACGCCACCACTGGCAAGACGGTGATCTTGTCATGTGGGACAATCGATCGGTTTTACATTTCGCCGTGCACGACCACGCGGATAATGAACCGCGCAGAATTCACCGATTGCAGGTTGAAGGACTCGTGCCTCGCTAACCTTGCTGAGAGCTCACACACCTCAAAAGCTAGTTATCGCTAGTTAATCCGTGTTTATCGTGCAGAGCGATAATTGACATTGCTGTTCCTTCCGCTGCAGTGAGAAGCTCGCTTCACTTGATAGAACGCATTAAATTTCCCGCGTATGGTTAATATCGCTGACGTCGACGAACACGTTACAAACAAAAACATATCACCTATACAGGCCTGTAAGCGCAACCTGGTAAGAATCGAAAAGCGCGCGGACTGCTTGACTGCGAAGTCGCTAATGCGCAGATTTACCTGAACTTGAAGCTTGATCTTTTCCGAAAAGCAAACACAGCAAGCTGTTAAGTTGTCTGTGTCTTTTTGCGTTGAAAGCTAGCGCCACCTATGCAGGCCAGCCCCAATAGCATAATAAATAGTGAGCTAGGCTCTGGCACCGCGTGATTATACTGCCCTTCAATCGTGTCGTTTCCACAGGTCATATTCCAGTGAATACCGTAATGCGCGATATTTTCGAGATCGGTACCGTCGAGATCAAGGGTAAAAACAACATGACCATTGTTACTCGCATTCATTGACGCTGAGTTAGCGAGTGCGAGAACCGTATTGCTTGTGATATCGACAGCCACTTCTTGGCCGTTTCGAAAAGTACCTCCGCTCAGGAAATCATCACTCAGGTAAACATTGTCGTCGTTTGTCGCACCGTTGAGCTTGTAAAGTGTTGCGGCAGAACCAGCACCATTCCAGCGATCATGAAGAGAAACAGCATAATCCCATTTAGTGCCCGTCGAGTGATTGTCATTTTCGTACATAGAGCCGGTTGTATTGGGATTCCAACCAGTTGACGACAGGAACAAGTCGCCAAACCCAATGCCCTGGGCGATACCAGAAACTTTACTCAAAGATGATTGAGTGTACTGGGGAAAAGATCCTAATCCACCGCTGGCAGCACCAAAATTTGTTGCGATATCAACCGTCATAATTTTTGTCAGCACATCGATATTTGCTTCCATACTAACGATATCGAATTTTCCTGCCGCACCGATGACGTCACTGTAGCTATGGCGATCGCCACCCCAATATTCATCGGTAATGGTCACGGGACCCGCAGATGCCAACCCCGAGACTGTCACTAATGCCGCTACTGCTACCAAGTTTTTCATGCTATTCGATTCATATTAAAGCTTGATTTTTCGCTGTTACTTTTTAAACACTTTAAGCAATCCCCGTGCCATAGTTATTATTGCTATTAATTTCAATGACATGAGAACTGCGAATTTGACGCGCTTCAGAAGCGACCCTGAGAGTGTTAAGTTTTTCGACACTATTTATTTGGGTCGAATTTACGGACACTCCTTGTCGCGATCGCCTAACAGTGGTGCTAACCCCTTCAAGAATCATCGGAATATTGATACGCTCTCCAGCGCATCAGCAATACATCATTCAAAACGCTAGGAACCTCATGCTTTGGAAACACATATTTGGCAGAAAACACAATACTGCTGATGACGGGCTCAATGAGGACCAGACCAATGATCGATCAATCTCTGATGAACTCGAAGCCCATGGGGAATCGGCAGAGGAATCCAAAGCCTGGCGCAATACACTTACCGGACTGGAAGATTCATGGTCAGCGCTTGATCTAGACAAACTCTGGAGCATTCATCGAACAGATCTGAATAAAAGTCTCAAGCATGTAAAAGATTCAACGCCTAGCGACGAGCTGTTTTCTATCGAAGAGCAAGAACAAAAACGCACAAGTATGCTGGCGTTTCTGGAAAGAAATTTCTTGTCGCGCATGATGGAAGAATTACCGGTCAGCTGGTGGGACAGAGTTTTTGCCGCAAAGACACCCAAGGTGCTTGATTGGGACTATGTAAAAGGCAGATTTGCGAATTCACAACGTGCACAGTTTTTTGAGAACGAATACAAAGTATATGTTCGCAAAAAAGAGGAGATTGAGGCGTACAAACCATCGGGCCTTTTTGACAACAACGAGCGCGCATCCCGCATTTTTCCTCAAACGAGGAAAGTTAGAGAAGAATTCTCCTCTTACCAGCGACAGCAATACAAACTATTTAACGACTATATCGAACGTATTGGTGATCTACCATTTGATGAGATAGATGATCAATTGTCACAAGTAGCAGACGACTATCAGTTTCTTGGTCGATCACGGGAATGGTTTGCTGAATACGCGAATATGATTCGCGAGATAAACAGTCGCGTTACCGATGTGGACGAAGGTCAAAATGAGTCGATCATTCGACTGTTGCAAAACGATTTTCTCGTTGTAATGCAAAACAGATTTTCTCACTACTGGCGATTTAATGAACTCAAAGATTTCTGTGAGAAGAAAAAGTTTCAGGAGGTTAAGCAGGAGATGGAGGCTTTTGAGGCACAGTTGGCCGATATGGAAGCAAATAATATTCCTGCGCTCGAACGAACGCAGTTACTTCAGGAACATATAAAGTCAATTGAATCGCGGTTGGCCAGAGACACAGAAAAGAAACGAACTGATCAGAAGCAAGCAATTGAAGCCCTGCTCACTCATGATCACAAGGCGCGCCTGACTGAATGGGCCGACTTTAAACAGAATTTTTCCATCGTCATGAGAGAAGGCAATCACCATCAATTCGAAAACGATTTTGATGACATTGCTGCGTTTAATGCCCTAAGACCGATCCTTAGACAATGTTCTGAATGGCAACACGAACTCAGGGTTTTCAGATCTACGATAAAATCAAAACGTTCGATGGATCCGAGACGTAGAAATAGCGACCTAGAACATCGAGACGTAGAGAATTTTATCCATTCAATCACACGTAGAGTTGAAGCTGAAATCACGACAGATGTGGACTATCGCTCCCTTGAGCAGGAGCTAGTAAAGAATAAGGAACATATGGTTGACCTTATCATTACCAGAAAACAGCTAGCACTGGAGAAACAACTACGCAGCGCTCAAACACCCGAGGTGATTCATGGCATTAAACGGGAATTCGTCAAAATGATTTGGGAAAAACGCGGCAAACCAGCCAAAGACCTTGCTGCGACACCCCGATTATCTAACAGAAGAAAAGGCCGTTACTAACGCGCTCGCGTCTTTTTTACATCGTTTGATGTTCTAGCAAAAACTACCGCCCGGTGCCACTCGCTTTCACACATTTTGGCACGCTGATTTTATCGCTATATGAACACAAGCGATGGATGATTGACTGACTGCTCGGGGAGGACGATGAAAAACTGCTCATTAACAGCTCGACTAAACAGCCCGAAAGCAATGACCCGCAGAATAGAACCATCAAACGTTGAACAAGGACAAGTCATAGCGTATCCGCAAACATCCCAATTTCACGGACGTTTGTAATCAAACCTGTTCTCTGTGCACTGTTCTGAATCGCTAAATTTTCTAGCAACGCTGTGTTTTTGTCGATGAAATTTACAGAAAAATGCAACAGTGACGAAAAAAAGCGGCAAAACCAGGCAAGAGCGTGTTGATATTCCCTAACGGGTGATGTTTCCCGCCACGAAACTCAACACTTTGACCTAATTATTACCCGATATGTCGAAACAGCTTACAAAAGAAAACCAATTTGACAAAAAATTCTTTAAGCCATTGTTTATATTGTGTTTTTTATACTGGCCCACTTATTGCTAGTATTTACAGGGGCACTTAATGTCATCAACGGCTTATTAGGAATCCTCGGAGAGGGGTTCACAAACGTAAGATATTAAAAAGGCAGAACCGCGTTTCTGCGCTTAGGGGTAGGCAGTAGCAAGACTTATGATTCTACATCTTGAACCGAAAACACTGAATGTACTTATCAGACCTGACAGCTCGAAAGTTACAACACACGATTCATTGCGTGCTTCCGGCACACTTAACGCACTGCAGGTAAAGAAAATTCATCTCATTCGTGTCGATGAAACAGGCAGTAAACGCGATGAATAAGCGACTTACTGATCAACCACGAGATTTGAGAAATGGACCGCGCTCGAGCAGCGGAAACCTATTGCAAGAAATTTTTAGCGATGAAATGCCTTTGGCCGTTGATTGTCTCCTGTTTAATATCCAACAATTGACCCTCCAATCATCTAAGCTCCAGTTTGACAGCCTGAAGTTCATCTACACACAAATGCTGACGGACACCACCGCGGGTCAGCGTCAACAGCTTCTACAATACATATTAGACCAAGTTGAAGCCGCAGAATTGGACGCAGTTTCCTTGATTCCGGTCATCCGCTTTGAGACCAAGCACACCATCACGACCCCTGCGGTTCACGCATATATCAGGAATCGCAGAGTCAGCTTCAAGCGACCCTTAAGCGCCACGGAAGACCTTATTGGTCTGCTTGACGCTGGCCGTGTCGCCAACCACGGTGCAGTGATAAGCGCGATGGCATGTTTCGGGGACAGACGGATTTGCACCGCACTGAGACCACTTAGAAGCTCAATATCGCCAATGGAAGCAAAGGCATTTGCCGCGGCGACGATACCTGAATTATACGAGTGTACAATTGAATTCTGCCTAACCTGGCTGGTAGATCTTGTTACGAAAAAGAAGTTTAGCGTGGCTATTCAAATCGCATCTGCAATTTCTTCAACCATCGCCAACGAGCCGGGGTTACGCGTAAAAAACCTGCATCACAATTTTGGTCCGTATGGTTTTCCAACAGCAGATATTGATGCATCAGTCACATTGCAGCGGGCATTAGAAAAATTTCAGCCAATTATAGAAACTCTCTCAAGGGCCCACATACCGTCACTCGACCTGATGATTGAGTTGTTGAGGAACCCAACTAGCAATTCCTTCAATCAGGCTGAACAAAGAAGAAGGGCCACAACCCGCCGTAAAAATTCTGACCGGCGCGCCAGTGATCGGCGCATCGTCAACCTTACGCCACTCATCGACCGCCGACAGTCAAGCCGCCGTGAAAGCGCGCGAAGGACAATGAAACGCCGTTAAACTTCTACCTTTGACAAGAAACAGGTGGGCTTCTTCACCTCGAGGCATGGTCACTCAAGCTCGACTCTCCAAGCAGCGCCTTCCGCCACAATGTCAACGAAAACAGCCATCTCAATCGATGGCTACAATCTTTGTATTATCATATTTCGATGATCAGGGGTGATCAGCGGGGATAGGCGCCGCGCTAGGCTTCAGCTTCGGCTTGAGCTCTCATCTCAGCAGCCTTAAACTCGTGGTCCTGCCAAGCATCAATCACTGTCTGGATAATTGTTTCGAAGCCTTCGCAGCCCTTGAGATATTTCAAGATTGGCATAATTTCAGAGTAATAATTCTCAAACGTCTTTGTCTGCAAAACCTTCGTGTTTTTGAAGCCAACATAGTTTATTTCGGATAGGTCTTCTACAAAACCGAGCTCGTCATGAAAGACCATGAGCATCAGCGCGCATCCAATATCAGCGACCACTAAGCGGTCGGTTCCCTGATTGAGTTCAATCAGCCAATCCAAACAAAACTCAACAGAGGAAGATCGGATTCTATTGATATGGTATCTAGAGAAACTACGAATATCTTCCGGTGTCAGCAAATGACGAGCCGCGCGCGCAACAGCGTTTATTCGACGATCCCCGACAGCAACAAGTCCTGCCAGAATCGCGCCTTTATTCGCTGCGTGGCTACCCACTAGGATCTCTACGACTTCATGGACGCCAGCAAACTCGTCATCGAGGTTACAATTTCGGTGCGACAAAAAATCACCGACGGCTTTCGAAACCAGCTTTCTATTTGGCTCGTAAACGATAAATGGCAGCAAGCTTGCCGAGGATGAGACGCCTCGTACGACATCGTTGAGCACCTCGAGGTACAGATTTTCACGATCAGGCACATCGGTGTTACCCAAATACTCTCTGTACAGCAACGCGGTTTGACCCGCAGCCAAATCTTCTTTTGTGACTTCAAAACGGCTAATTTTATGGTAAAGCGTTGTGGGCTTTTCTCTCAGTTCCGGGGAAACCGGCGCATCCAACCCACTTGAAGCACTTCGGACTGGAAAATGAAGCACGTCAGGTCCATGCTCTCCTGAGTTAGCGATTGCGTTTTGGTTTAACAACGAAGTCAAAAAACTGCCCCTTCCCGACCGAGATTTTACCTAAGTAAACAGTATAAGCTGACTTATTGCATCACTTATTTGAACCAGGTCACGTTTTGAGGAATTAATTGGATTGTTTGGTCAAAAAGCGCGTTTATTGCTCAAAAACCGCCTCAAAATGTTGCCTAATCTCTTCATTATCGGGAGAAAGCTCGACAGCTTTGGCCATCAAATCTTTTGCCATAACCAACTCGCCGCTTTTGTAGAGAAACCAAGCATAAGTGTCCACTATTTCACCATTTTGCGGCGCTAGCTCATAAGCTCTCTTTCCTGCTGCCAAGGCCCTGGTCAGTGCTTTTTCTCCATATAACCAAGCAAGATTATTATGTGCGACTGCTATGTCGTCATTGGCCAACAGTAAGGACTCATATCCCTGCTGCGCTAAACTGGTCTCACCTGTTTGAAGATAGTGCCCCGCCTTACTCAACTTAGCCAGCATGCTGTCGGGCGCCTTCGATTCCCAGTCCAGCAGAAAACGTAGACTTTCCTTACTGTCAATCGGCGTTTGGCGACTCAGAACAGCGAAATACTTGATCGCCACCTGATCCGAGGGCGCCATGTTCCAAGCTTGTTTGTAGTTTATCGCCGCTTCCACGAGATTATTTTTCGCGACCGCAATATCTCCGGCTAAGATTGCCAAGATAGGTGCGTTAGGGACAATTTCAGTCAGCCCGGCATAAACTTTCTCCGCCTCTTGCTGATTTTTAGCTCGCAATTCAACACTTACCAACAAGGCTAATAATCTAGGGTTATCCGGTGAATTAGACAAACCCTCAAGAATGGTCTGCCGACTCTCAGCAACGTTTTGGTTATTAAATTGCTGCTCAGCAAGTGCAATATAAAGCGTTTGTTGCAACCGCTCACCAGCCGCCGGAAGCGGGGGGTCAATCCGCGCGAGCAAACCGAAAGCATCGTCGAAATTACCGTTTCTACCGTAGAATTCTACCAACACTAATCTTGGCATCACGGCGTCGCTTGATTCCGAGAGTCTCATAAGCTCTTTAATACCGCCGTCTTTTTTATCCTGCACCTCGAATACGGTCATCAGTCCCTTGTAAGCAACGTCGTCTTCCGGGTCTAGCTCAATCAACCCTCGATAACTGGCTTCCGCCTTCTGAAAATCTCGGTTTGCAAGTTGTATGCGCGCTATTTGATGTCTTGCAGATCGGGACTCGCCCAGCGCCAATACTTGCTCAAAAATGCGGGTCGCTTTTTTTGTATCACCCTGACTCAAATAGAAACGACCCACTAACAATTGCGTTTCCTGTGAGTTTGGATAGCTTGATTGAATACCTTTTACGACATCGGCCGCTTTTACCTGCTGCTCCAAGAGCATCAATTGCTCGACATAGGCAGCTTGAACAACAGCATCCTCCGGCCGACTTTTGAATGCCGCCATGGCTTGCGCTAGTCCCTTATCTAGCTCACCCCGTCCATTGTACAATCTCAAAAGCGCCAACCTAACACGACCATCGTCCGGGTCTAGCGCGATAGCTTTCTTGAGGTAGCCTTCCCCCTGCTCAGGCAGATTTGCACTGACAGAAGCTATACCAAAAAGCGCCACTAGCTTCGCGTCCGAACTGTTATCAATGTCCTTGCTCAGCTGATCAAGGACTTTTTGAGGCTGGTTCAGTTTGAGCTCAGCCATGGCAAACATCTGTAGCGCGGTTGCGGAAGCTGTTTCAGGATCGACAAATTGCTCAAATTGTTCTACCGCTTCGGCGTTGTTGCCTTGCAAAAACTCAACAACGCCTAGCATCGTGCCAGCTCTCTCGGAACTAGGCACCTTTGCTTGAATATCTCCAAGCATTAACTTGGCACCCTCAAAATCACTCTGCTCGAGCGCCTCCATGGCTTGCTGAAGCTGGGCATTAACTTCTCTGGCTCCTGGCGAAGATTCAGCCAGTATTTCCGAATAAATCATCGCCTCGCTGGTTTTTCCCTGTCGGGTCAGGTTGTCACGTAACGCAGTTAAAACCGAAAAACGAACCGGCGTGATAATGTCTGTGTTTGGTGTCGCTGAAACTGCTTCCATCAAGAGGTCCTCAGCTTCAGTCAAATTACCTTTGCGTGCCTGAAGTGAGCTTGCAAAAAGCAGCGCTATCGGGTTTGCCGGCGCTTGTATTAGCGCCGCTTCGAGTTTAATCTCTGCCGCTTCGAAATCTCGTCGAGCAACATCAATCCGCGCAATGCCGATAGCAGCATCTATGTTTTGTCTATCACCTGCGAGGACAACTTCGAATGCCTTTTCTGCTTCATCAAGCCGACCACGGGCATACTCGAGTTCGGCTTTGAGCAATTCGTAATCTACCTGACGGGCAGCAAATACAGCAACGTCAGCAGCCAAGGTGTCACCCGCCGAACGTAACTTCCCGGAACGCAAATAAGCTGTCGCTTGGGTGAGATAGAAGTCAGCAGACGATCCGTCAAAGGGCTCCAATAACTTTATCGCTTCTTTCGGCTGGCCAATTTCTATGTATATATTCGCCAGGGCAATATACCCGCGTAGATCGTCAGGAGCAGATTGAATCGCATTGCGTGATTCAATGATTGCCGCCTGAAATTGGCCAACGTCGAGGAACTCAGTTGAATTAGCTAGAAATGGACTAATATCGACTTTTGGCCCTTCCGTCTTACCCCCACAGGCACTGAGAAAAAACACGGCGTAAATAATCGGCAGGATATTCTCTATCCAACGAAACGAAGGCATTCAAGACTCCTAATAAAATAATCGAATTACACTGCAGGACGTAACCCTTCGGAAATAGCGCAGATAGCAATACATTTATTTTAACGCCGGAAAAATCTGATAAACCAGCCTTCTTATCCCGCCCCTCGGAACCAGTTGCCAGGCTCTTTCGTGTAGATAATAAATGACAAACTTGAGAACAAATTCAATACTGCCTATCGTGAGCGCGGTTTTCACTTCGCCGGTGATAAAATAGGCAATAATCGTTGTCGTGAGCGTCGCCAGCACGCGCCAAGAGGTCGCTTTTAGCAAACTACGAAGATGGCTTTCTTTGTAAGGCGCTTCAGTTAGGCGCTCATTTTTACCAGCGCTTTCAGTGTTTGAAAAACCCATTATAAGTACTTCAAAATCTGTTCGACGCACTCTTCGACTGAACGCTCACCTGTCTTCAATTCAATCTCCGGGTTTTCCGGCGTCTCATAAGCGCTGTCGATTCCCGTGAAGTTTGGCAGCTCTCCTCTTCTAGCTTTTCTATACAAACCTTTTGGATCACGCTCTTCTGCCTGATCAAGCGTCACGTTCACATAAACCTCAACAAACTCTCCCGCATCAAACAACTCTCTCGCCATCTGTCGCTCTGAGTGGAATGGCGAAATAAATGAGGTGATAACAACAATCCCAGCGTCGACCATTAATTTCGTTACTTCAGCGACTCGCCGCACATTTTCGATTCTGTCCGCGTCAGTAAAGCCAAGATCACGATTAAGCCCGTGACGCACATTGTCGCCATCAAGAATGTAGGTATGCACACCTTTCTCATGCAACGCCTGCTCGAGTGCATTTGCAACCGTAGACTTTCCTGAGCCACTTAAACCGGTAAACCAAAGCGCACGTCCAGGATGGCCGTTGAGTTTTGCTCGCGCTTTCTTGTCAATTTCTAACGCCTGGCGATGAACGTTTTCAGCGCGACGCAGTGCAAAATTGATCATCCCCGCACCAACGGTGGCGTGCGAGTATCTATCGATAAGTACGAATGCGCCCATCGCCTTACATGCTTGGTAGGCCTCGTAGGGCACATCTTTATCAAGACTCAAGGTCACCTCACTGATTTCATTGAGGCCAAGAGACTGACTGGAAATGTGCTCGAAGGTATTGATGTTATATTTAAATTTGATATCGCTGATTGTTGCATTAACCCGGGTCGTACCTACGATCATCCAGTAGTTTCGGCCGATAAAACCTTTCTCTTGATCCATCCAGACTAACGTAACCTCAAATTGGTCCGACGCTTCACAAGGCTCGTCGGCTGCAACGATGACATCACCGCGAGATATATCGACTTCCCGGTCGAGGGTAATTGTAACGGCCTGGTCCGCTATCGCCTTGTCAAGTTTGGTTTTGTAGAGAACGATTTCATCGACGTTTGCTATCTCACCCGAGGGCAAGACTCTAACAGGCTGACCTTTTTCAATCTGACCCGCGACGACGGTCCCGGTGTAGCCGCGAAACTCATGACTGGGACGATTGACCCACTGCACGGGAAACCGGAATGGATGGTCAAGTTGAGAGTGACCGACTTCAACCGTCTCAAGGAAACCAAGCAGAGTCGGTCCTGAATACCAGGTCGTTTTACTGGATCGTTGAATAACGTTATCGCCTTCCAACGCTGACATAGGTATTTCGGTAATCGTCTCGAAGTTTAGATCTCTTGAGAACGCTCTGTATTCCTCGACAATATCGTCGTAGGTCTTTTTGTCAAAATTCGCCAGATCCATTTTGTTGACAGCAAGCACGACGTGCTTGATACCCAACAAAGACGCGATAAACGAGTGCCTTCTAGTTTGAGTAAGCACTCCTTGCGTTGCGTCTAGTAGTATCACTGCAACATCGGCAGTCGAGGCGCCCGTCACCATATTTCGCGTGTATTGCTCGTGACCAGGTGTATCCGCCACAATAAACTTTCGGTGATCCGTATTAAAAAAGCGATACGCAACGTCGATAGTGATACCTTGCTCTCGCTCTGCCGCAAGGCCATCCACCAGCAGTGCAAAATCTATTTCGCCACCCTGTGTTCCCATTTTTTTGGAATCGCTGCGTAACGATGTAACTTGGTCTTCGAAAATCATTTGCGCTTCGTAGAGCATGCGGCCTATCAGAGTACTCTTTCCATCGTCGACGCTGCCGCAGGTAATAAAACGCAGCAAATCAAGACCACTTTGCGTTTCGATGTACTCATCAACTCGCTGTTGGATTGTCTTTGCCGACGTTTTCATTGCCGATGCTTCAACTACGTCTTGCGAACCTGCTCTAGCCTTCTTGGATGCAGCCATTAGAAATACCCCTCTTGTTTCTTCTTTTCCATTGAGCCTGACGAGTCAGAATCAATCGCTCTTCCCTGACGCTCACTAGTTCTACTTTGCAAAAGTTCAAGCACAATTGATGAAAGATCGTCAGCATCGGACGCAACTGCACCGGTTAGCGGGTAACAGCCAAGCGTTCGAAATCGGACCTGTTTGATTTTAATTTTTTCGTCTTTGTGCAGCTTCATACGATCGTCATCGACCATAATCAACATCCCGTCGCGTTCTACTATGGGTCTTTCGGCTGCGTAGTAAAGTGGCACTATGGGGATGTTCTCTCGATAGATGTATTGCCAGATGTCTAGCTCGGTCCAGTTTGACAGGGGAAATACGCGAATACTGTCTCCTTTCGTTTTGTAACCGTTATAGAGGTTCCACAATTCCGGGCGTTGATTTTTCGGATCCCAACGATGTGTTTTTGTTCTGAAAGAAAACACCCGTTCTTTTGCTCGACTTTTTTCTTCATCCCGTCGGGCGCCACCAAATGCCACGTCGAAACCATATTTATCTAGCGCTTGTTTAAGACCTTCGGTTTTCATCACATCTGTATGCAAAGCACTTCCGTGATCGAAAGGATTAATGTTTTTCTCAATACCTTCCGGGTTGATATGAACGATCAAATCCATACCACTTTCGGCGACGGCTTGATCGCGGAACTGGTACATTTCCTGAAACTTCCACCTGGTATCAACATGCATCAACGGAAATGGCGGCGGGCTCGGATAAAACGCTTTCTTGGCTAGATGAAGCATCACTGAAGAATCTTTACCCACAGAGTAAAGCATGACAGGGTTTTCGGCCTGTGCCATCACTTCACGCATAATGTGAATACTCTCGGCTTCCAATCTGTCCAGATGCGAAAGCCCCTGATTTGATTCGCTCACTATTTGTTCCTCGTTTGAAATAGTCATCATTGTTTGTTGTTCGCTGCTGTTACCAACAATCGCTGGTTGGTAGGCACTTACGCCTAGCACTATCTTGTTGCCTCGGTCGGAAACCAATTCGTGTGCTTTTTTTACTTGCGCTAATTTGCGAAATGCCGCCGTGACCTCGCCATGAGGCCAAAATATCGCGTCTCTTCCGTCAGATAACGCCCTTAAAGCCAATTCCAATTCATTGCTATCAGGCACTTTTCCCAAAAATAGCCATCTGCGCCCCGCACGCCCATCGTTTGCGAAGAGCACCAACCCTGTCGATGCGTGTTGATGAGTCTGTACAACAAGAGAAAGATCTCGCTTTTTCTTAGCACCCGACTCTAAGGTCGATACAACGCCCGACCTGGGCGGCCTGCCATATTCGTCGAGCAATTCGTTTACCTGAACGGCTTCCGGCAACAATCCGCTGCTCGAAAGGGCTCTTTCAGTGCTTCTGAGAGATTTTTTCTCGCCTTTGCTGTTGAGCAATTGATGCACTGCATGGGTATCCCAAACCTCGGGAGATTCGGCAGGATCACTTCTATTCTGGAAAATCTCGTATGGGAAACTCATGCTCAACCTCTTGATGTCGCGGTTTGCGATTTAATGCATAATCAAAGAATTAATCAATAATAATTATGTAAATAATCGCTTATAAAATAATTCTTGCATTTTACGACATTTTTGATCGATTATCACGCCATGAAATCTGTCACATACACTCGTGGGAACATAAAAAGCGATTTACCCTGCAAAATCGGCTTGGGAGCTTTCCTCAAAATGCGCCTTTTAGCTGATAGTCGCTCCAAAAGCCTCGGTGATAAACGGTCCGGCGACCGACCCACGAGACATCTATGACAAGCATTGTCGGCGTTAGCGCAATTTCCGGCGCAGCACTCTTCACACTTGTCGCAATTGAATATTCTCTCGTGCTAAGACGAGGTGGCTATCTTTTCCTGCCCGGTTTTCTCTTCTCAGCGATCTGGAGTATTACTTCGTGGCAGAGCTATACGATGGACTTTATACATATCGCGGTTTGGTCGAGCTGCTTTTTGCTCAAGTTTAGGAGCAACGCAGGCAAGGTAGAGCTTGACGCAAAAACACATATCTTCTGGGCAATACCACTACTCGCGGTTTTTGGTGTATTTTTATCAGCAAATGGATCAGAAAGCCCAACCCAATTGCAATTCTACTTTTATCTGTTCTGCTGCATCGGCACACTCCTGATCGCGGAACAATTGGTTAGAAATACGCATGGGCTAGCCAAGGTTGCCGCACTTTCTGTCGGAACGTTCTTCTTATACAACCTGTATCTCTACTCCTACGTCCTGATTTATGGATCGGCAACACCAGAGCTTCTGCAAGCACGTGCACTCGGTCATACAACCCTCGGTCTAATTCTGCTTGTCGCACCTCTGGTCGTACTCCCAACTGACACACAGCGAAAAAAAGTTGAGTTTTCTCGGCCCTTTGCATTCACTACATCTAGCTTCGTACTCGCTGGCGGCATTCTGCTGTCTGTCGCCTCCATGAGCTATCTCGTTGCGTTGATTGACGGTGAAATCAGTTTGATCGCGCAACCGTTTTTTCTGTTCCTCGGCGTATTACTCGTCGGATTTAATCTTGCCTCATCTACCCGCCGCGCAAAGATGAGAGTATTCGTAGATAGACACTTTTTTCAGGCTAAATACGACTATTACGACGAATGGAGAAAGCTGAGTGAGCGTTTATCTCTTGGCAAGCACAGCGACGACTATGCTGCTATCGCGCTGCAAGCCCTTTTACCGGTTTTTCAGTCAAAATCCGGTGCTTGCTTTGTTAATGACAATGGCTACTCGCGCAATGCTTTTTCCGTTGGCATGAACGCAGACCTCCGCCCGATCGATATTACTCAGCACCAGCAATTTTTTGACAAAATGTTTACTGAAGACTGGATATACGTGCCACAAGCAACGGAGGCTGCGAAGACGAAACACAACGAGCTGATTCCTCCGGATCTATGCGAGAGTGACGATGTACTCTTTATCTTACCGCTAAGCGGTGATGACAAGATCACTGGTTTTATTATCGTCGCAAATGATCAGACCACACCCCGCTCGGGCGGCTCCCATCACGCAGACGCCTTCAACTGGGAGGACTTTCAATTGCTTCGTCTCGTGGGCAAACAAATTAGCAACTTCGTCGAATACCAAATGCTGATGAACGACCGAATGGTTACCCAACAATTTGACGCGTATCACCAATTTACCACCTTTGTTATGCACGACTTGAAAAACCTCATTGCACAACAGGCGCTCGTCGTCCAGAACGCCTCCAGATTTATGCACAACCCGGAGTTTGTCGCAGATGCAATAGAGACCATCGCACACTCGGTTAAAAAGATGAACGGAATGGTACTGAAGTTAAGCTCAAAAAATGCCATTGATCTGGATAAAGGGGAACTTGAGCGGGTTTCGCTGGCGGAGGTGATCGATGCATCGCTTACTAGGTGCAGCCAAAAAAGACCGATACCCGAAATTATAGAACCGGTAGGAGAGATATTCGTTGCCGCTGATTTTGAAAACTTAACGATGGCCTTTACACATCTCTTATGCAATGCGCAGGAAGCAACTCAAGACGATGGGCAAATCGCCATTGAAGTAAACATATGCGGCTCAGAGGTAGCCTGCATAATCACCGATAACGGCAAAGGCATGGATCAAGCGTTTATTGATCAACGGCTATTCAAACCTTTTGATTCAACGAAGAAAACACTCGGCATGGGAATCGGAGCATACCAGTACCAACAAATTTTGAGTAAGCTCGGCGGCCGAGTTTCAGTAACAAGTCAACCAGGAGAAGGAAGTTGCTTCACCGTAGTTCTACCCGTAAAAACTTAGCGATCCAATTACGTTGCTCCACCCTTACAAATTTCGTTTTCGCACTTATGCTGATATTGGGTACAGCAGGCTGTACAACCCCCCAGCAAGCAACATCCGAAATGGACACGAAGCAAACGCTTGATCCAACAAACGCGAGTTTGCTTGAAGAGTACAAAATCGGCGTGGGCGACTCGCTTAAAGTAAGCGTTTGGCGAAACCCAGACCTTTCTACAAATGTTATCGTGTTACCTAGCGGGGACATTTCAGTACCCTTAGTTGGAGATATAAAGGCAGCCGGAGAAACAACCGAGTCCCTTGCTGCTAGGATTTCCGACGGACTTAACAGTTTTGTAAGACAACCTTCTGTAACAGTCTCCGTGCTAAGCGCTGTGAGCGCTGAATATCTGCAACGGGTGAGAATTACAGGTGCAATTAACTCCCCACTCTCAATCTCTTACCGTAGGGGCCTAACCGTACTTGATTTTGTCCTTCAGGCTGGTGGACTTACACCATTCGCGAACGCCAACCGTGCACTTCTTTATCGTCAAGAAGGGGAAGAATTAAAAGTTTATCCCGTGAGGCTTGATGACATTCTCGCTAAAGGTAATCTTGAGACAAACTACACGCTGCTTCCATCAGACATCATTACCGTTCCTGAAAATAGCTTCTAAAAATGAATATTGTCATATTCCAGTACCTTCGCGAAGTTCAGAAGCAGGTAAAACTCCGAATGCTATGGTTGATTGCGGGTGGCGCATTGATTAGCTTTTCGGTTCTTATCATAGGCATGAATTTCAAACCAAAGTATGAGACCTCAGTCACAATTTTTGCTGACAACCAAAATGTCATTAAGCCACTACTGGAGGGCCAGGCTGCCGTCACGGTGCCTAAAAATGAGAGAATCCGGATCGTTCAAGAAACAATGTTCGCACCACGCCTACTTGACCGAGTAGTAAAGGCAACAATGGGCAATCAGCGTATCGTGACTGGCACCGATGAAATGGAAGAGGCCATGACCGAGTTGCGCAAAACGATCACACTTACTGCGCCAGCGAGCAATTACATTACCATTTCATATAACGATAAAAGCCCCAACACGAGTTTCAAGGTCGTCAACAAGGTCACTAGCCTGTTCATTGAGGAGAGCGCGCAGAATAAACGCGCAGAGAGCAAGAGCGCGTATACATTCATAGACGAACAGGTAAAGTCATATAAGAGCCAGCTCGTAGAAGCTGAAAACAGACTCAAGGCTTTTGAAGCTGCAAACGTTGATGGGATCGATTCGCAAGTAAGTTCCTCAATTTCAAGCTTGCGAACAACCATTGAAGAGATCGCCATCGACATCGAAGCTGAGGAAGTGAAGATTGCTGCACTAGAAATACAACTAGCAAATGAGTCCCGGTTTTCAAACAATGATTACAATGCGCGAGTCTATAGAGACAGACTCGCGCAACTTGAGTCGCAGCTTGACACGCTCAGATTAAACTACCGCGATGAACACCCAGACGTCGTTGATATGCAGCTACAAATTCAAGACGTGAAGAGGACAATTATCGAAGTCGAAAACGCCTCCCAAAGCACTATTGGAGGGTCTTCTGATTTAACAGGTGAACAAAACCTCAATCCCATCTACGAGGATTTAAGTGGGCAGCTCTCCGAAGCTAAAGTCACTGTTCAAACAAAACGTCATCGTTTGGCAGCCAACGAAAACCGTTTGCAAGAACAATACCAACGTAGAGTCCGGGTTGCTGCAAATCAGGCAGACCTTTCAGAGCTAACAAGGGACTATAGCGTCACCAAGAACATATACGAGGACTTGCTTGAGAGGAAAGAACGCGCGCGAATATCGATGACGCTCGATCTGGCTGGACAAGGCGTAACCTATAAAATTTTGGAACCCGCAATTTTCCCTGTGCTGCCCACCGGCGCAAGGTTTTTCCATTTCGTTGTCGCAGGGCCGATACTAGGGACTATTATTCCTCTCGCTATTTTGATCGCGCTTATATTTTTTGACCACAGAATAAAGTTTGCAGATCAGCTTAACGATTTGTTTCCAGGTATTGTACTGGCTGTGCTGCCTGAGGAGGCAGTGAAGTACCAAAACTGGCGGCTGGTTTCTGTATCTATTGCGGCAGCGGTACTTTGCTATACCGGGACTGCTTTCTCTTTTCGTTATTTGCTTTCATAACCCACCCGGTGTCACACGATTGAACAATAATCCTCCGAGCAACATTGCATCACGGCGCGCCCGTCAGCATATCATTAGGGATATGCAAACTAGCACGCATCTCTCCGACGAAAAAAAAGAGGTGCTCGGTATCATATTTCCCGGGATGCGTGATCGCGAAACCCTCAATATTTATAGAGATTTGAGAAACAAACTACTGCGCATTTCTGACTACCAGAACTTTGTGTGCCTTTTGAGCTCTCTCTCCCCAGATGGCAACACATCTAAATTAGCTATTAACTTGGCCGCGGTGTTTGCTTTTGATAGGTCGAGATCATCGATCGTTATCGACTGTGATGCGAATCACAGCTTAATCGAACAGCTGTCTGATCTGGAGAATGGCACTGGTCTTATTGATTTCATCGATAACGATCTCGACGATGTTTCTGTCCTCATTCAAGAGAGTGGTATCGAAAGACTCAGGATAATTCCAGCGGGTAATGTCATTGAAACCCG
Source organism: Candidatus Azotimanducaceae bacterium (assembly GCA_965657335.1). GTDB lineage: Bacteria > Pseudomonadota > Gammaproteobacteria > Pseudomonadales > Azotimanducaceae > UBA4582. The sequence goes on along the minus strand of CBFHOH010000015.1, from coordinate 8,141 downwards.
CACAGAGTCGCTCGAATCAATGCGCATGCGCGAAATAGTCACTGAATTAAAGAGGCGCTACCCAGATAGATACATTTTTATTAACGCTCCGAACATGAAGCTCTCAAGTGAAGTGCAGGTTTTGGCAAACGTCAGTGATAATGTTGTATTTCAGCTAGACACAGGCACCGCAGACGAGCCAACGGTCACTCAAGCTGTTGAAATGATTGGACCGGACAAAGTTGCCGGGATCGTATTTAATGGAAAATAAGCCTTGAAATTTTGCCAGACTTCGATCATCAGTTCACGCAGGGAATTCAAGCTATTAAAATCCGCTTGGGACTTATTGATACGAGAGAGCGATGACAATAATCTATTTCTCACTTTTGAATGGATAGATTGCTGGCTAGATTTTCTTTCTCCGGACTGCACGTTGTTTATTATTCTGATTCACAAAGAGCGACAACTAATCGCTATTGCTCCACTTTATAAAGCTCCTATAAAAATACTAAAAATCATACCCGCACAGGTTATCAGGGTGCTGGGGGATCAATATAGTTCGGCAGAGTATCAAGATCTAATAATTCGCAAGGGTCACAAAGAAGAGGCCCTGACGGAGATAGCCTCAGTAATAAAAAACTGCGCGAAAGAATGCCTGACCGCTTGGGCACCTTTTGCCGACGAATCAACGGGAGCCGCAGCACGCCTCGAGAGGGTAATGACCGCAGCCGACTATCATGTTGCTTCAAGGTCTATTGCTTTCTACAGATTGCCGCTGCCCGATGATGTAAAAACATACGAATCGAAGTTAAAAGCAAAACAGCGAAACAATATCCGACGCTATCATAAGCAACTCTCTGTTAAAGATAATCTGAGACTTGAAAACCTACGTGACCTAATGTCACCCGATGAAGTTTTTTCTATACTTGAAAACCTGCACTCAAAGAGGTGGCTTTCCAAAGGAGAGACGGGCGCTTTCGAAAGAAACCCAAAATTCAGAGATTTTCTAAAAGCGTATACCACCAGAGCAGGCAAGCTAGACCAGATCGCTGCTTTTTGTCTTTTCCAGGGACGCAAACCTATTGCGATCCGATTTGGTTTCACTTACGACAACATCATGTATGAAATACAGTCTGGCTTCGATCCATCTCAAAATGGCGCAGGTTTAGCCACCATAGATATGGCTATAAAGGCTGCCATTTCCGACAAAATTAAAGTTTATGATTTCCTCGCTTTTGAAGGTGAGTATAAACAACGCTTTGGTGCTATCAAGAGACCTGGGAAACGCTTATTTGCCACTAGAAAGAATTTATTAGGGTGGTTTGTTTCTCGCGCTGGGCTTTGGCCCACTGGCAGGTATTTTCAAATGTGAATCTAAATGCGCAATATCAAACAACCTTGTGTAAACAAGGTGCACACCTTTCTGTGCGAAACGTAAAATTTTTTATAGCTAACAGCACACATGCACGAATCTAATCAAAAAATCCTTGGTAGCTACAGTATTGCGTGCTTTGTTTTTATAACACTAGCACTGGCGTACTCAGCGACAATTTATCAAATTTCGCTTGAATGGTTAGGCGTCGGCGTTTATAGCCATGGCTTCCTCGCATTGATGCTTGCCGCTTTCATCACGTACCAAAGCCGAAGCAAAGTCAGCAACGCAATGTATCGTTTTAATCCCATCGGATTGATCGCGATAATAGCTGCAGGCGCTTTATGGCTATCCGCGGCTTTGATTAACGTACAACTGGTGCAGGTTTTCTGTCTCTTTGTCCTTATCGTTGCCACCCTGCTTTGCCTGTTTGGCATTCAATCTTTGTTGGCACTCAGAATACCTCTGCTCACAATGCTACTTGTGCTGCCTATCTGGAATTTTTTACAGATTCCGCTTCAGATCATTTCGAGTGAAGTAACTTACGCAGTGCTTAAAGCAATGGAAATACCTACCTTGCGGGAGGGGTTTCGATTTACCGTCCCAGGTGGAATTTTCATCATAGAGGAAGCATGCTCTGGTCTTAGCTTTTTCCTCAGCTCTAGCTTACTTGGCGTTCTGTTTGTGCATTTCAACGCTGTGTTGGGCATCAAAAGACTGTATTTCATTTTATTTGCCATATTGCTTTCGCTCATAAGCAACTGGATTCGAATTATCTTCGTAATTCTTGTCGGTAATTACACGCGGATGGAACACGTTATCGTACAAGATCACTTAACCTTTGGCTGGGTACTATACGCTGTAATGCTGATTCCCTTTTTTGTCGTTGGACATTTCGTGAGTCAATCACCTAAACCGTCTGCTTGTGAACAGAAGAGGCACCACAAACCGGCTGGACTAGCAATAAATCGTTCGACTTCTGGAAACGCAAAAGTTGTTGTGATGGTGACCACAATGGTGCTTGTCTCCTTTCCGACAATGCGATTTTTCCTTTCTTCCGAGAATCATAACCCTGATATGGCAGCAACTTACGACACCGCGCTGAGCCAACTTACACAACGCGTCGACACGAGATTTGCAAAGAAATGGCGCCCCGGCTTTATAGGCGCCGACGAGATCGATCAAGCATCGATACGCTATGACTCTGAGATTTTCAGAAGCCTGAGGGTTACCTACTTGACACAAGCTCAGGGAAAAGAATTGGTTTACGTAGAAAATAAGCCTTTTGACGAAGACTATTGGCAAACAAGCGGTACCAAATTTACTACAGTTGAATTAGATGGCGTTACAACAAACCACGCGCTAACTAAATTAAGAGATCGAAGAGGCACTGAACGTTACATGGTTAGTTGGTACTTCATAGGGGGCAGCGTAACAACCAGCGAGCGAGAGGCTAAAATTCTGGAGTTTTTCGGCAGACTCAACGGTGATACATCCGCTCACTTCTTTGCTTTCGTACTAGATAAAAATGAGAGACAAAAAACCGATTCGGAGTTTCCAGCAAATCTGCTTAATCTGTCCGGCGAAATGCAGTTGATGATGATAAAGGGCTACAAACAATGAAGTACATGCAACGTGACTTCTTGGAAACGAGTTTTGACCCCTATGATCCCTGGATGGGACCTCGAGCAATTAGCGTTCGACGAGCGTTTTATCAGGGAAAGCTTTCCGGAAAAATCAGCGCAGCGCTCATTGTTTTATTTGACTGGCTCGCACCAAAATTTCTTCGCAAGGCAATGAAGGTCCAACGAAGAAATTACCCCATCACGGTCGCTCAAAAAATACTTACAACAGAATCCATCGAGCAACCAAAGTTGGCGCTAGCGCAGCTGATGAGCGTGGCTGTGCCAGATAGCTCAAAGTATGGCGTCGCTTGGGGGCTTGGCTTTCCATGGATGTCGAAAAATGGGCTCTACCATCCGGACATACCCTTTATCACCCACACTCCATACGCTATGGAGGCTTTATGTCGATTAATGACTTTTGAAACCTGCCGTGAGGATGCGGAAAAACAATTTTTACGCACTTGGCAATTCCTGGAGAGCTTACATGTTTTGCATGAAGACAGCGCGACGCTAGCGCTATCTTATGCACCAACTGACGAACCAAGAATCGTGATAAACGCAAACGCCTACGCCTGTTTCGCATACTGTCTGCATGCGGAAAAAAACGTGTCAAAAAGCAATCAAGCGCGAGATCGAGCGCTAAAAATTGTCAGGTATGTAGTAGCACAACAACAGACCAATGGCGCCTGGTCCTATTACGCCGACAACCTTCCAGGCAATTTTATTGACTGTTTTCACAGCTGTTTTGTAATCAAAAACTTGATCAAAGCATCGAAGTTAGACAACGATATTCGCGCTCTGGCTGCCGGAGCCATTCAACTCGGCAAAAAATATATCGACGAAAATTTTTTTGACAAAAAAAGAGGACTTGTAAAGAGATTCACCTCGCGAGATATCAAGGATCCATTTGTTTGGGATCTCTACGATCAGGCTGAGTATCTAGGCATTCTGATCGAATTGTCGGAGTTTGATAGAGCGGGGGAATTATGCAAAGTCGCTAAAGCGAGTTTCTTCAGCAATGGCGAGTGGTACAGCAAGATAGACATTCTAGGACTTCGATGGGGAGAAAATTTTTCCCGTTGGGGCATCACACCTTTTCAATATAACGAAAGGAAACTAAAAAATTTTAGGCAAGGCAAAACGTAGATGTGTGGCATATTCGGATCGACTCGAAAAATAGATAATGAAGCGCTGTCAAAAGTGATGGATTTGTTAGACCATCGCGGACCTGACTCGCAAGGGCATGAACGCCTATTGTCGCCGGTGGTTGAGCACCCTATCACTTTTGCGCATACAAGATTGGCGATCCAAGACCTCTCTGCTTCGGGCCATCAACCTATGGCATCACAAAATCGACGTTGGTGGATTACCTTCAATGGGGAAATCTACAACCACTTTGAACTTAGGTCAAAATTAAAAACCAAGTTTCACGGCACTTCTGATACAGAGACATTGCTAGAATATATTGCTTGCTACGGGCTCGAGCAAACACTTGCTGAAATAAACGGCATGTACGCTTTAGCTGTATTTGATCTGCAAGAAAATATGATACACGTCGCCAGAGACCCCTTTGGTATCAAACCTGTTTATTTCTGTATTGAGCAAAATGAGCTAACGTTTTCTTCTGAGATCAAACCAATCTCTGCGAGCAGGGATAACGCTCTACCTGAGCTGAATCAAAGTGCACTCAGTAGCTTTCTTCATTTCCGCTATGTTCCTTCACCCGACACATTGCTGAGCGGCATTAATCGATTGAGACCAGGGCATTTGCTCTCATTCAATCTGGTTGATAAAAACATTACCCAACGCCCCTTCCTTCAACCTTCGGTCACCAGATTCAAGGGTTCATTTTCAGATGCTTTGGTGGCATATCGAAACGGGCTGTCAAAAGCGGTAAAGCAGCAATTGATATCTGATGTACCAGTTGGGATTCTTCTCTCTGCTGGTATTGATTCAGCTGTAATTGCAGCTCTTGCAAGAGAACACACAAACGACATAACAAGTCATACCGTTGGTTTTGGTTCTCAGCATCAAGAGTGCGAGATCAATGATGCTGCTGAAACAGCGAAAATTTTAGGGATCCGGCACGAAGCAACTACTGTTGACCCTACCACACTAATAGAATCGCTTGCTGACATTGTAAATTCGGTTGAGGAACCTCTGGGAACCACATCAATTATGCCTATGTGGTATTTGACACAACTCGCGAAAAAAAGCGCCACAGTCGTTCTGTCCGGCCAGGGTAACGACGAACCGTGGGGGGGATATCGCAGATATCAAATAGAACTTCTCCTGCAAAAACTTCCTTTCTTAAAATCAAATATTTTTCAGCAAGCCGACAAACTCTCAGTGTTATTCAAGAGCGACCCGATTAAGAGAGGGTTACGATGTTTGGGCTACGAGGATGATGCTAGTCGCTTTGGGAATGCTTATGCGTTATTCACACCCAGCGAACTTGGATTGCTTGGCGTAAGCAATGATCAACCAAACACTTCCATCGATTATTGGCTCAATTTACTCGCAAATAGCACATCTATAGATCCCGCTGAGCGGATGATGCGGATTGATTCGAGAATGAACTTGGCTGATGACCTGCTGCTTTATAGCGACAAAATCGCGATGAAATACGCGCTAGAGGTGCGTGTTCCGATGCTTGACCCCGACCTGATTCAATTAGTAGAGAGTTTTCCATTGAGTTTTAAAACGAACTTACGGAGAACAAAACTAGTACACAAAGCAATGGCGCAGGATTTTTTGCCAAAAAGGATTATCGAACGGCCTAAAAAAGGCTTTCAGGTACCTTTTGGACAATGGTGCAAATCAACTTGGCGAGACTACATGGAAGCCAACTTGCTGAATCCTAACCTCAAAATTAACAACAGCCTTGACGCTGATGGTATCAAAATGATTTGGAACCAACATTTGACCGGCAGGTTCGACTATTCGAGGCAGCTATTTGCGCTGCTTACCTTGAGTATATGGATGGAGTCCTATCTGTCGTAGCACAAAAAAGCAGAAGTAACATAAATGGTCTCAAGCCGTGAATCAATCTAGCGAGGACCTAATAACAACGTTGTTCTTTCGAACAATCTAATAGTGAAGACGAAAACATGGAAATAAACAAAGCATCAGTCATTGGTCTAGGTTACATCGGCTTACCAACTGCGGCCGCATTGGCCACTCAAAAAATCTCGGTATTAGGAATCGATGTAAATAAATCCGCCGTAGAAACTATTAACAAGGGAAAAATTCATATCGTTGAGCCTGAGCTAGATGTTGCCGTTCAAGCTGCTGTGACGCGCGGTTACTTGCAGGCGAGCTTAACACCTGAACCCGCTGATGCATTCCTGATAGCAGTACCCACCCCGTTTATCAATGATCATGAACCAGACTTGAGCTATATCGAAAAGGCGGCGAAGTCTATTGCCCCTGTATTAAAAAAAGGCAACCTTGTAATTCTCGAATCAACATCTCCTGTTGGCACAACAGAAAAATTATCAAAATGGCTTGAAGCAGAACGCTCAGATTTAACCTTTCCGCACAGCCAGGGTGAGTCCTCAGATATTCGTGTTGCTCACTGCCCAGAACGCGTATTGCCTGGACAGGTTATGTATGAACTTGTACACAATGACAGAGTTGTTGGCGGGATCACCACTCGTTGCACCGAAGCTGCAAGAAGTCTTTACGAAAAATTTGTAAGAGGCGAATGCGTTGAAACTGATGCAAAAACAGCAGAAATGTGCAAGCTGACTGAAAATGCTGCCCGGGACGTTAGCATTGCTTTTGCCAATGAGCTCTCGGTAATTTGTGATAAAACAGGGATTGACGTCTGGGAACTCATACAGCTCGCCAACCGACACCCTCGTATCAACATACTTCAACCTGGGCCCGGCGTAGGCGGTCACTGTATTGCAGTCGACCCATGGTTCATAATTAGCCAATCACGTGAAGAAACACCCTTGATGCAAACTGCACGAAGCATCAACGACAACAAACCGGATTGGGTAATACAGAAAGTTAATGACGCCGTAACACAGATTCTAGAGGCCGAACCGCGGAAAAAGATTTCAGAAATCACAATCGCCTGCTTTGGACTTGCATTTAAAGCAGATATCGATGACTTGCGAGAAAGCCCCGCAATGAGGATAGCCGAATCGTTGGCGGAAGATCACCCGGGCACGGTATTAGGAATAGAACCAAATATTTCAGAGCTTCCGGACAGCGTAACGACATCCGCACTGAAATTTGAGTCTACAGAGCAGGCCTTACTCACCGCAGATGTTTATTTATTGCTTGTTGATCATCGACAATTCAGGCGTTTCAATCCATCAAGTGCGGGTAAAGTTGTTGTCGACACGCGCGGTATCTGGGCGCCTTAAATAGCTATAAATTCATCGTTTTTGCACGAGCAGGCAGGTACCATCTTGAAATATCATCTTATATTTACATTGGATTACGAACTATTCGGCAACGGTTCGGGATGTATCGATAAATGCCTTGTTGACCCGACTGCCAGATGCCAAAGTTTGCTCGAACATGCAGGTGCAGAGCTCACCGTGTTTGTTGAAACCCTGGAGCTTGCAAAGTTTGCAGCATTGACAACAGAGCCAGCAAGGTCACAAAACCAGAATATAAAAACACAACTTAAACTTCTGCATGAAAAAGGACACAATTTAGAACTTCATCTTCACCCTCAATGGATGGAAGCACAACAAAACGAGAATGGATGGCAGTTAGACTACAAAAAGTGGCGGATAGGAGATCTGTCGGACAAAGAAATTTTTGAGTGTATTGAAATGGGTCTTTCTTTTTTTTCAGGATTAAGTAAAAAAGAAAGTCTCAACCCGACAGTTTTTCGAGC
>CBFHOH010000015.1:0-294 GCA_965657335.1 Candidatus Azotimanducaceae bacterium | reverse complement strand
AAGTGTTGAAAGAATTATGTAACGCCGGTGTTCGGGTTGACTCAACAGTCGCCCCTGGAGCATTTAACCCTTCGAATGGAGATTGGTTCGACTTTCGGGTGACGCCTAGCCTGCCTTTTTGGCGTATATCAGACAACATTTGTCAGCAGAGCACCGCAGGCGGGATGATCGAGGTACCTATCGCAACTGAAAATATTGGTCGTAAAGCCCATTTACAAGCCTTAAGGGAACACAAGTCCGGAGACGAATTTCCTCTAGGTTGCTCCGGTAGCTACGCGGGACCAAACGGTAAAC
>CBFHOH010000014.1:88020-123556 GCA_965657335.1 Candidatus Azotimanducaceae bacterium | reverse complement strand
TCGACAGTGTTTGCATGGCAGTGTTCGCATAATGGGAAGGGCTTATGATGGATTGGAAAGCACTGAACAAAGAAGTGATTAAAGAGTTTCGATCGAATAATGGCGTGGTTGCCCAGTTTGGAGATCTGCCTGTTGTCATCCTTAATACTATTGGTGCTAAATCGGCTAACTTGATTGAGGTGCCGTTGATCACGGTGATTGATGATGACCAGATGTATCTGTTCGGCACCAATGCAGGGGCTAAAAAACAACCTGTCTGGATCTACAATTTGCGCGCGAACCCTGTGATTGACGTCGAGTTCAAGACCCATATTTTTAGTGCAAAGCTGACAGAGCTGTTCGGGCAGCAACGAGAAACCCGAATTCAATTACAAACCCAGCGAACGCCTCAGTTCGCTGACTATGTTGCCTCGTCAGCACCCCGAAGGATAGCGGTATTCAGAATTGACAGACTCTGACCATCGACGACTTGGCGCTAGCTGTTGACCGTTAATAACGATTTAATGGTTTGCCAGGATTCTGCTTGCAGAAGATTGAGGTTGGCGGGGCTTATAATAATCTGATCAACGCCATGGTCACGCTGTAATTGGTATCGTCGCCCTACTCTTTCCAAGTCCCCCCAGGCGATCAATGAATCAATAAAATGATCACTGCCGCCGTTTGAAAAGTCTTCTTGGGCAAACCCAGCTTCACGCCAGGCGCGATGATAATTTGTTAGAGGCATATAGATAGAGATAGCTTTTCGCGCAATGTCGCGTGCTATGTCAGGATCTGACTCGAGCACTGTGATTTGCATTAAATGCAATTTTTTCGCACCTAACTGCGACTTCGCCCATTGAGAATACTCGACAGGTTTCAAATATACATAGGCGCCGTCTAGTTTTTCTGCTGCAATATTCATCAAGGTTGGACCATGAGCTGCAAGGTATACGGATACGTCGCAATCCTGATTGAACATTAACGGCGATGTATTGTAATAGTGAATAAATTCAGCCAGCTTTTTTGACGGGGCTGCCCAAGGCAATCCGCGTTGATCGTTACCCATCTTGTTTGATAGGCCAATACCCAGATCAAAGCGATTTCCATGGGCCTCGGCAAGCGAGTATGCGGCAGACTTAATCGCGCGGGCATCACGGGCATAGATGTTGGTGATGGCCGTGCCGACACGGATGTTTTCGGTTGCTGATAACAAACTCGCGCAGGTGACAAAAGGGTCTCTACCGAATAGTTCCGGCACCCATAGATTGTCAACGCCACTGAGTTCAGCATTGCGAGCGATTTCCTTCAATTCTGGCGTGCTGAACTGGTCAGCCGCAATCATCATTCCATAGTTCATGACGTTCTTGTAATTCCTGTATTCAGTGTTTAGAGATGGTAAGGAAGACGCTAGCGCGACAGAGGAGCCTCCCAGGTCTCTTGATCAACCCAGGCAGAGTGAAAGCCAAAGGGGACGCGTGCTGGCATGACGATTTGCGCAACCGGACCCTGTTCAAAGTTAGCCGCATCGAGAATAATACATTCGCTGCGTTTGAGTTGTTCATCCCAAACAAATCCAATCACCCATCCATCTTCTTCATGCTTACCATTTGGTCTGGGCGCAAATATCGGTTCTCCGCCTAAACGACCAGGTCCATACGGATAATGGCTGCTGGTCTCTTTAACAAGGTCATATTTAATAATGCCGTCAAAGCCAGACTCTAGGTTGTCGCCGGCAATTCTCGCTGCGTAGGCATATCGATTTCTGACGCCCATGAACGCTTCGTTGATACGTGCGAATTCACTTCCCCAGTCTTGATCGAGCTTGCGTTCGACTACCTCACCGGTTTTTAGATTGAAGCGCCATTGATACAGCATGGGTAAGTCGCTTCGATCGCCTGGCTGTGGCTTGGTATCATCACCGATGCTGTTTCGCTCCGAGCGACAGCCCTCGACAATCACCTCATCGCCATGTTCGAAGGCATTTACTGTGTGGTAGCAGTAGCAGCTTTCGACATCGAACCATCTTATTGTTTCGCCATCTGCACCTCGCGCAAGTAAGCCGAAACGGGAACCATTATCTGGTTCGAAGTACAGGATACTTTTCCCCGCGGCCATACGTTCGAAGTCAAATACACAGGGCAGATCCATAATAACCGTGTAATTTTCCGTAATGGCGCAGTCATGCATCATTACAGGCTTAGGTATCTCGACATGAGTCGTGTGTACAAGTTCACCTTCACGATTGATCAGTGATACAGCGCAATAGGGCGCATCTGTAACGTTATAACCGTAGGAAATTAGCTCCCCCGTTCTCGGATCAATCTTTGGATGAGCGGAAAAAGCGTGTTTTAGGCGTCCACCGTAATCTACCTCTCCAACAGGATCGAGATCAGGCAAAACTAGTTCAAAAGGAGCGGCACTCTCCTGCAAAGCAAGAAACTTACCGCCGTGAAAAATCATGGCGGTATTAGCAATGTTTTTAGATGGGCCATATTGCTCGATGTCTTCAGGTTTGGTGTTTATGCCATCCCATATGAGCCCACCCACCTTTTGCTCCGCCAGGTGGCCTTCCGTTTCCACGAATCGGTTTCGATATGATGCTTTTCCATGCTCAAATACGACCTCGTGAATCATCCCATCCCCTGCGAAGGGATGGTATGAATCGGGGTTGTTGACGAACACAGGGTTAGCACCGATACGCAAGAAAGCCCCGTTCAATGCGTCCGGAATTGTACCCATCACCTCAATGCAAGGCTCATTAAGCTGCGATTGAACTGGCGCAAAGTTTCCACGAAAGTAGGGAACAGTAGGGTCTGCGATATCTGAAATACGCATAACCTAGCTAATGCCTCTTTTATCAAGTTCAGCAGGCATACGCTGGGAATCGGCTTCCAGTTTTGGACCTCGCTCCTCGTCGGCTAACTGTCCTGCGGTATCTTTCGCCATCTTATCGCTGTCGAGCATAATCCACTTTTCTGGCACGATTTCGATGATCACCCGAAGTGGCGAATCGAGTCGCTCTTCAAAAGCTTTCGCTTGTGCCTCTTGCTCTGCGGTTAGATCGCCCTCCATACCCGTGTAAGGGCCGCGGGCAAGTGCAGGATAGAACCAGCGTTTGGTTTCCTCATCGTCATGGATGACTGCTCGCCCCTTGAACGTGATTGCACCATTGGGTCCATTGGGGGCAGACACGCCGCTAACAACCACGGAACAGCGCGGATCTCGTTTTATCGCTGCAACTCTGTGTCGATGAACACCGCAGGTAATCCAACCACTGCCATTACGCCATACAAATGCATGAATAACGCCAACCGGCCAGCCGTCTTTGGTCGACCAGTTAAAGGTACATTCTCTTGCCTTGTTAAGCAGGTCTTCCCGGGACTCTTCATTGAAAGGATAGATTGATACAACTTCATGTTCTTCACTGGACATTATGGTTTTCTCCTATGTTTCTGTCAGCAAAACTCTGCCACGATTCGTCGAGAGCGTCTAGGTTGTGATCGGCTTCGTAAATTATGTTGTGTAAGATCATCATAGGCCCCATCACTATGCAACAGCAAGGTTGTAACCAAGTGGTGGGTTTCGTCACGTTTCAGGTAGGGTGCGAAAATTCGTCTTAAGGTTATTTTGGCGATGCATGATTAGCTCATGCTTGCTAGAGTCTCGATAACGAATTTACTAAGTTGCCTTGCCGGGGCCTACCACTGGATGACCTGTTTGGTCACTACGTAGTGCTTTCAGAATTTTCTTATCGAAGTGTTACGATTGTTGCGTCGATGTTTCTCTGGATCGGTAATTCCGTTTAATGAAACCGATTGCGTTTTTAGAAACATCTATGAGCGCGTGCGAGTTAAAGTCCCAAGCAAGAGGCGGCGGGTTTTTGATTCAATATTCACATGTGACGTAGCGAAACGATGGAATAAAAATTAACCGGTGAACCGCACCAGTGCGGGAATGATTAATCCCCTATTCATGGTTAACGTGGAATTTTAAATACTCTTCTTCAAAACAAAAAAGAGCGGGGTCAGTCAGCTTGTCGACATAGAGTTCGCCGTACAGGTGATCAAATTCGTGTTGGAATACGGTTGCCATAAAGCCGGTGAGTTCGAGTGTCTGCGCATGCCCCTGATCATCAAAGTAATCGACTTTAATATGTTGTGGTCGCTCGACAAACCCCATCATGCCAGGCACGGAGAGGCACCCCTCCCAGTATCCGGCAATCTCGGGGTTCAGAACTGAAATCACGGGGTTCACGAAAACGGTGAAAGGCAAGGTTTCGATCTCTCCGTAGCGGGTTTTGGGGTTTGAAATCTCGATGACAGCAACTTGAACGGAAACGTTGATTTGTGGCGCGGCGAGTCCGATACCACCGCTATCTGCAAGCGTCTGCCTTAGGTCATCAACCAATTCGTTGAATTCCGCTGATTGAATCTTCTCCAGGGGAAACGGGACGGCGGTTTGGCGAAGTGTCGGGTGACCCAGCCTGATGATTTCCTTAACAGCCATGGTTTGTCCTAAATATTGGATTCAGGTCGAGAATACCTGAATGGGCAAGCGCCGTAAAAGCATGGAATAAGGTACCAATTACCTGTGGTGCCTTCGCAGGTCAATTTAACCAATATGGAAATTTGTCTTGGCATATATCGTGATAGTGACCCAAATATAATAAATAGTATGATATAAGTCTTGCTTATTTTGCCCTCTGGTTATATCTTAACCAACCTTCTAAATCACTTGGCAAAGCCCTTTTAGGCGTATTCTATGAAAAAACGTCCCGACTTGGTTATGGTACTTTTCGTGGTTTTTGCGCTCGGTGTGGCTGTGAATGCAATTGGCCAAGTTTTGGGTTTTTGACCAGCTGTTAGTCAAATTACAATCCTCCTCGTGTTTTTGGCCCTAAGCCCGTCGCTCCTCAGTCTCTTACTTCCAGTTAATGCCTTCCTCCGTCAAGACGCCATCCAGAGGTACGTCGAGCAAGTTTGAATCAAGCTTTTTAAGCTGCTGGGAGGCATAGGCAACGCCTAGCAGACGAGGTCGCCGCCACCTCAAACTCCCGCCGAACGTCCGATCGTAATACCCTTTGCCCATGCCGAGCCGGTTGAACTGCGAGTCGAAAGCAACCAACGGCATGATGACGAGATCAAGCATCGCCGGGGCAATGGTGAGTTGCGGTGAGTAGAGAGGTTCTGGAATGCCATACTTGTTGGGTGTCAGCTTGTCATCGCTGGGACGGTACGGTTGAAATAGCAGCCTGGTTCTTTCCCAAGACCTGATGCAATCAGAGATCAGTGGCAGGTAACTTTTTTTGCCCAGATTTTCGGCGCGCTGCGCCATTTTCTCGGGATTAAGCTCACCTTCAAAAGCAACGTAGAACGCAAGATGCTGCGACCTCACAAACACTGAATCAGACTGAAGAAAATCACAGGCACGCTGGGCAGCGTATTGTTGGTACTCCGGAGAGATGCGCCTGCGTGCGACACGAGCAGTTTTTCTCAACCGATGACGTTGCTGGTTGTTCATCACGTTCTCGATCAGAAACAAGTTCCCCAAATTGCCGCTGTCTGTATAGGCCCTTGAACCCAGCGGTTCAAGGCGGTGGTCTCTAACAGGCTACAGGCGTTCCGGAAAACCGGACGTGCACACTCACCGTGGAAAAAGACCTCCTGGTTTGCGCTTAAAGGGTCGAGGACATAACGACTGGCAAACAACCCAGGGAGGTGACAATAAGTATATACGAAGTTGGACTTAACGATTAATAGATTTGAGACGAATTAGCGCTTGATCGAGCTTATCGGTCAATTGGTTGATTTCATTGGATTTTGAATCAATGACCGAGTCGGCTTTTTTCTTTTCGGCGAGAAACTCATTCGCTAGATTCAGCGCTGTCATCACCGCGATCCTGTCGAGGCTCAATATCGCTGCGCCAGATTTTATCTCACGCATCTTGCCATCGACGTAATTAGATGAATGCATGAGCGCGGTGACTTCTTCTGGCTTACAAGTGATTTTGTAATCCTTATCCAGAATCGAAACAGTCACAGTTTCCGTGTTGTCGGCGTTACTCATGTTGCATGCTCACTTTTTGAGTTTAGCAGGGAGTTAAGTTAAACGTTCTCGTAACCAGCGGCGGGAACAGTTACTGATCCTGATCCAGTGTTTTTAGACGCTGAATCATCGCCTCAACCTTTGTTCTAGCCAGCTCATTTTTTTCGAGTAAACGGCTTCGCTCCTCCTGCCAGGCATCTTGATCCGCTGATATGGATCCTTGCTTCTGCTCAAGTTCGTCTATCAGGTGGATGAGCTCGTCGATTTTTGCTTCAAGGTCTTTTGTATCCATGGATCTTCATCATGAGATTGATCGCGCTACTATAAAGGGTGGTCTCGGGGGAGGTCAATCCGGTTAGGATCAACGCACCATTTTTAGTATGCTTACGCATAGTATGTAGGGTCTGGAACCGCCCCGTGAAAACGAATTATCCGGTTCCACTTTCTGTCGACTAAATCGCTGGGTTGAATATCGTATGAGTAATTTTAGCGCCCTTAGCGAAGCATTCGCTAATGAAAAATCTAATTTGAATGTCTCTGAGGTGCATGGATTTCTCAGTGGTATGCTGAGTGCTGGTGCTCAGATGGATGGTGCTCAGTTAGCGAAGGCTTTTGAGCAACATTTTGATTGTTCGCTATCGAAAGAAATGGACGATTTGGTCATAAAATTGAGTCTGCAGGCTGGACTTGAGCTCGATGATCCCGAGATGGGTTTCAACCTGCTTCTGCCTGAAGACGACGAAAGCATCGCAAAGAGAGGCCAGGGCCTCTACACATGGTGTCAAGGTTTCCTCTCGGGTATCGGGGTCACCGGGCGTTTTCAGGACAGTGAGTTGAGCGAAGAAGTCAGAGAATTATTAACCGATCTGGCAAAAATCTCTGCCCTCGACCTCGAGGTGCCTGACAGTGATGAGAATGAAGGCGATCTGCTGGAAATTATTGAGTATGTGCGAATGTCTGCTGTAATGATTTACCTCGAATCGGCCAGAAAATCTGTTCACTGAGACTGCGCTCACGTTGCTGTAAAAACGAAATCAGGAAAAAGTCATCGATGAAATCAAAACCCGGCATTGGCCTTAGAGAATTTTCGAACAGAAGAAAAGAACTCATGTCGATGATGGATGAAGATGGTATCGCTATTTTACCCGGGGCAAACCTTGTTGCCAGAAATAGTGATGTAGATTATCTGTTTCGCCAAGACAGTGATTTTCATTACCTGACGGGCTTTGACGAGCACGAGGCGGTTTTTGTCCTAATACCCGGTAGAGAGCACGGCGAAGCCATCTTGTTCTGTCGAGAAAGGGATCCAGAGCAGGAGCAGTGGCACGGGAAAATTACCGGGCCAGAAAGAGCCATGCAGTTATACGGCATGGATGATGCCTTCCCGATTGCTGATATCGACGACATTTTGCCCGGGTTAATCGAGGGAAAATCTCGCCTCTATTACGCGATGGGGCACCAGCAGGAGTTTGATGCAAGGGTCATCAACTGGGTAAATAGTATTGCCTCGAGTCAACACTTAGGCACTCACCCGCCGGGAGAGTTCGTGCAGTTGGGTCATCTTGTTCATGAACTTCGGCTTTTTAAAAGCAAGCAGGAAATTGAGGTGATGAAGTTCGCGGCAGCGATCACCGCTGATGCTCATAAGCGAATTATGCAAGAAGCTCAGCCGGGAATGTATGAATATGAATTGGAGGCAGAACTTAACCATACTTTTTTACGTGGTGGTGCTCGTTCAGCGGCTTATCCGTCGATTTTTGGTAGTGGCAACAACGCCAACATTCTTCATTACATCGAAAACGATGACCTAATGAAGTCGGGCGAGCTCGTGCTGGTAGACGCGGGAGCAGAGTATCAGAGCTATGCCGCTGACGTGACGCGTACATTCCCTGTAAACGGTAAATTCTCGAAAGCTCAAAAGGAAATATACAACATCGTACTCGCAGCGCAGGAAGCTGCAATTGAAATGGTGAAACCAGGGAATCATTGGAATCAACCTCACGAGGCGGTCGTTCGTATAATCTCGCAGGGACTGCTGGATCTCGATCTTTTGGAAGGGAATCTCGATACGGTAATTGCAAATGAGACTTATAAGAAATTTTATATGCACCGAACGGGGCATTGGTTGGGTCTTGATGTACACGACGTTGGCGAGTATCGAATAGATGAAGAATGGCGGGTGTTTGAGCCGGGTATGGTAACAACAATCGAGCCGGGTATTTATATTTCGAAAGATTTGGCGGGGGTGCCTTCGAGGTACCGGGGTATTGGAGTCAGGATCGAGGACAACGTGCTCGTGACGAAAAACGGCAATCAAGTGCTAACACACGGTATCCCGAAAACGATTGAAGATATTGAAAAGACAATGGCCATGAGAGCGGCATAGCATGGGCTTTAGCAAGACCAGAAAGGCGAGGTGGTGATGGATAATTCAGATGTAGCGATCATAGGTGGTGGCCTCGTTGGGCTGGCATTTGCGTGTGCCCTTGGAGAAAGCGGACTGAAGGTAACGTTGATAGAAAGCCAATCAGCACCGTGTGCAGCAGAAAAGCCACCGTTAGATACTTCAAAAATGCCTGTTGGACAGTCGAAGAAAGAGGGTGCCAATCTTGCATCGGGGGTAAGCCCACGTGTTAGCGCAATTAATGGAAAATCCCGGCGTTTCCTCTCACAGATAGGTGGTTGGCCTGATGACACCGGTTGCAAGGCCGACTATGCCGGGATGGCTGTTTGGGATACGCAAGGCACTGCATCAATCGACTTTTCGGCCTCAGAAATTGAACAGGACTGCCTTGGTACCATCGTGGAGAATACGGCGATCATTGCAAGTCTTTATCAATCGGCAATGGTGCTCGATAATCTCGAAATGCTATTTGAAACGGCATTAGAGTCGGTTGAAAAGGTAGAGTCCGGGCATAAAATCCGATTGAATGATGGCCGTGAAATTCAAACTAGCCTGTTAGTTGGCGCTGACGGCGGTCAAAGTAGGGTGAAACAACTTGCCGGATTCAAATCTGTCGATTGGAGTTATCACCAGACCGCGATTGTAACGACAGTTGAAACTGAAAGGCCTCACGACAACATCGCAAGGCAGTGGTTCACGCCCAATGGCCCGGTCGCTTTGTTGCCACTCAGCGCACCTAGTTATTGCTCAATAGTTTGGTCGAGCACCGACCCGGAACAAATCCTTGGTCTAGACGCGCAGGGATTCTGTGATCAGTTAACGCGGACCACGGGCAAGCAAACCGGGACAGTAATGGCGACCGACAAACGATTTTCTTTCCCATTAACCCAGCGTCATGCAGTGCAGTACACGCGCGAGGGGCTTGCATTAATTGGAGATGCGGCGCACACGATTCATCCTCTGGCCGGACAAGGCGTTAACCTCGGTTTTGCCGATGCGCAATCTTTAGCACAAACACTGCATCAGTGTCGCTTGGAAGGCCTGAACCCGGGCGACTTAAAAGTGCTAAAGCGATATGAGAACCGGCGAAAGCCGGAAAACATGCTGATGGCGGCAGTGATGGAAGGGTTCAAGCGCCTGTTTGGCTCAGATGATCCAGGCATGCGCTGGCTGCGAAATAGCGGTCTGCGCCTGGTCAATGGCGCTCGTCCATTGAAAACGATGGCCGCAAAACTCGCTGCGGGCGCTTGACAAACATCTGCGCCAGAGGCCGCGAAGCGCTTGATGCTGGATGACTCGATTTCTGTTGGTTCATTAGAATAATTCAAACCGGGATTGAGCCAAGATCACTATTCCCATCGTATAGAACCCGTTAGAATAAGCCACTTTTTTAGGACGAGCACCAGATGGGTCTAAGAACTGCCATTTACCCGCAGCATTTAGCGTCGAACGCCAAAATGGTAGATTTTGGCGGCTGGGATATGCCGATACATTATGGCTCTCAGTTGGAGGAACATCACCTGGTACGAAACAGTGTAGGTGTATGCGACGTGTCCCACATGACGGTCATTGATTTAAGCGGGCCCGATGCGAAAGCGTATTTGTTAAATCTGCTTCCCAATGATGTGTCGAAGCTCGATCGTGATGGGCGCGCACTTTACAGCGCGATGCTCAACGAAGCCGGCGGCGTGCTAGACGATCTAATTGTTTATCGGGATGGTGAAGGTTTTCGTATCGTTGTAAATTGCGCGACTCGGGAAAAAGACCTGCAGTGGATGACACAGCAAATTGCCGGATTTAATTGCTCGCTCACGGAACGACCTGAGTTGTCTATCCTTGCGATTCAGGGACCTGAATCTCTCGTGCGTATACAGGACGTACTGCAAGCGAATGGCAAAGCAGTCGAGGCAGACTATGTAGCAGGATTAAAGCCTTTTATCGGCGGCTGGTCTGGTACTTGGTTTCTGGCTAGAACGGGTTACACCGGCGAGAAAGGCGTGGAAATTATATTGCCTGCGGCTGACGCGGTTGCATTGTGGGAGCAGTTGGTCAAAGCCGGGGTCTCGCCAATTGGTCTTGGTGCTCGGGATACATTGCGATTAGAAGCGGGTATGAATCTATACGGCAGCGATATGGATGAAACAGTTACGCCTTTCGAATCTAATATGGAGATCACGGTTGTTCTGGATGAAGCACGAGACTTCATAGGGAAAAAGAAGCTCGTTGAACAAGCAAAAGAAGGTGTTGATCAAGAGCTTGTCGGGTTAGTAATGTTGAGTCGCGGCGTGATCAGGGCGCATTATCAAATCTATTCAGGTGAGGAGATGGTAGGTGAAGTTACTAGCGGCGCATTTTCTCCTACGCTGCAACACTCCATCGCGCTGGCCCGGGTGAATACTGGTAAGGAAAACCTCGAAGTCGAAATTAGGGGCAAAAGACATCGGGTGGAAAGAGTACAGCCGCCTTTTGCAAGAAACGGTAAAAAGGTCTACAAGATTCAGGCTGACGAAAACCAGTAACTTTTCACAGTCAATAAATGATGGTACTTAACCGAGTTGTTGGGATTTGCCCAGACAATTCATCAAACGCGCAAATAACACTAAATTAAAGGCGAAACCAAAAATGGCAGAATTTCCAGGTGACCTAAAGTATGCAAGCAGCCACGAATGGGTGCGTATCGAGGAAGATGGTACAGCGACGATTGGAATCTCCGACCATGCACAGGAGGCACTGGGAGACGTAGTTTTCGTTGAGCTACCAGAGCTTGAGCTCGCCCTGAGCGTAGGTGATGAAGCGGGTGTTGTAGAGTCCGTAAAAGCGGCTTCTGATATCTACGCACCCATTTCCGGCACAATTGTTGAGGTAAATTCAACCTTAGAAGATGAGCCTGAAATCGTGAACGAGGCCCCCCACGATAAGGGCTGGTTTTTTAAGGTGAAACCATCAGATTTGCAAGAATTGGATGCGCTGCTGGATGCCAGCGCGTACGAAAGTCTATGCGAGAGCGAAGGACATTAACTCCGTATTGCACTTACCCTGTCGTTTAAATTTTTTCAATCCGGGATCTGACCCGGATAATCCATGAGGTCATAGTTATGCCATTTGTGCCACACACTAAACAAGACGAGCAGTTCATGCTCGAATCAGTTGGTGTCGATTCCATCGAAGCGTTATTCGATGAAATTCCCCCCGAGCTTAAATCTGGCGTCTTGGATCAAACGCCTGCGGGCATTTCTGAAATGGCGCTAATGCGACTGATGAACGATCGTGCCGCAAGCGATGAAGTCAAACTGTCGTTTCTGGGTGCTGGCGCCTATGAGCATCATATTCCGGCTGCTGTATGGAATATCGTCGGGCGTGGCGAATATATGACCGCATATACGCCATATCAAGCAGAAGCGAGTCAAGGAACGCTTCAGTTGATTTATGAATTTCAATCAATGATCACACGCCTAACAGGTATGGATGTCGCAAACGCGTCAGTGTACGAAGGTGCATCAGCGTTGGCGGAAGGGATTTTAATGGCTGTAAGAGCGAACCGTAAGTCAAAGTCCAAGCGGATACTATGCGCCGGCACGTTGAATCCGACTTATGTTAGTGCCTGCCGTAACATTGTTACCAATCAAAAAATTACGCTTGAGCTATTAGACTACGATCAGGACGCGGGCCGCACAGCAATGGAATCGCTTAACGCTTATGAAGGCGAAGATATCGCGGCGCTTGTTATCCCGTGCCCCAATTTTTTTGGTGGCATAGAACAAATCGATGCACTCACTGAATGGGCAAAATCTCAAGGTGCACTGGTGATAGCGGTTGTAAACCCAACAGCGCTCGGTTTGCTTAAGCCACCAGGAGAATGGGGCGAAGACGGGGTCGATATCGTGGTCGGCGAAGGCCAACCGCTAGGTATTCCTCTTGCTTCAGGTGGTCCCTATGCCGGGTTCATGTGCTGCAGGCAAAGCATCGTGAGACAAATGCCTGGAAGGATCATCGGCCAGACGGTCGATCTAGATGGAAAAAGAGGTTTTGCGTTAACGCTTCAGGCAAGAGAACAACACATACGGCGGGCGAAATCGACTTCGAATATTTGCACAAACCAGGGATTGCTCGTGACAGCTGCGACAATTTATATGAGCTTATTGGGCAATACAGGGCTTAGGTCCGTCGCAAACAAATGCCACGAAAACATTATTGCGTTGCTTGAACGCGCAACAAAGATTGAGGGTGTTTCGCGACGCTTTACTGCGCCTGTTTTTCACGAAGTTGTGCTGAAATTGCCAAGAGCTCCTGCTGAGGTGCTTGAATCAATGTCAAAGTCAAAAATTTTGGGCGGTTTTGATTTGTCTCTATCCGACGACCCGGCTTTGAGCGACTGCCTCTTGGTGAACGCAACGGAAACTAAGACACTTGAAGATATCGAATTATTTGCAACCAGCCTTGAAGCGGCTTGCGGAGGTGCATCATGCTAATTTACGAAATCGGTGCAGAAGGAAGAACCGCGGCAGCGCAGTACGAAAAGACAGAGATTCCGGATAATCACGAGATTCCTGCCGAATATTTGCGTAAAAGCGCAGTTGGTTTACCTGAAGTTTCCGAACTGCAGGTCGTGCGGCATTTCACTAATTTGTCGAAGAAAAATTTCTCGATTGACGGCGAGTTCTATCCACTTGGCTCATGCACGATGAAATACAACCCGCGTGGGGCGCATGCTGCAGCCAGCATTCCTGGTTTTTTGAACCGGCACCCATTGGCGCCAGAGTGTTTTAGTCAGGGTGTATTATCATGTCTCTATGAGTTGCAGGAGTATCTTAAAGATGTGACCGGGATGAAGACCGTCTCTTTAACTCCGATGGCTGGCGCTCAAGGAGAATTTGCTGGTGTCGCGATGATTCGTGCGTACCACGAAAAAAATAACGACGTTGGGCGAACTGAAATCCTCATCCCCAATGCTGCCCATGGCACTAATCCGGCAACAGCAGTCATGTGTGGTTACACTGTGCGTGAAGTTGCTGTAGGCAAAGATGGCGACGTTGATATCGAAGCATTGCGCGCCGCGGTAGGGCCGCAGACTGCCGGTCTGATGATGACGAACCCGTCGACGTGCGGTGTATTCGAACGAAAGATTAAGGAAATTGCAGAGCTTGTTCACGATGCCGGCGGCTTGCTTTATTACGATGGAGCAAATCTGAACGCGATACTCGGAAAAGTGAAACCCGGCGACATGGGGTTTGATGTATTACATATGAACCTACACAAAACGTTTGCAACACCTCACGGCGGCGGAGGACCCGGAGCGGGACCTGTCGGCGTGGGTCCAAGACTTGAGCCTTTCGTTCCTACCCCGATAGTTGGTCTCGATAGTTCTGGCGATGAAAACAGATACTACTGGAAAGGCAAAGACGAGATTCCTGATAGTATCGGTAACCTGTCGGCTTTTATGGGTAACACGGGTATTCTGCTCAGGGCATACGCCTATGCTAGGTTGTTGGGCAACGAAGGTATGAATCGAGTAGGCGAATATGCCACCCTGAATGCTAACTATATGGCTAACCAGTTGGCTGAAGCGGGTTTTAAACTTGCCTACCCAGACCGGCGCGCGACGCACGAGTTTATCGTGAGTATGTCGCGGGAAGCGAAAGATTTAGGTGTTAATGCAATGGACTTCGCGAAGCGTTTGCTCGATTACGGATATCATGCGCCTACAACCTACTTTCCCTTATTGATACCGGAGTGTTTGCTGATAGAGCCAACAGAAACGGAAAGTCGACAGGAAATAGATGGTTTTGTTGCGGCAATGAAAGCGATTCTTGCCGAGGCAAGGAATACACCTGAGCTGGTCACCAGCGCACCATCTACCATGCCGGTTAAACGGCTGGATGATGTCAAGGCGGCGCGGGATCTGGATTTGGGGTACAAAGGCTAATAATCGTCGCCTCCAAGTTTGATCCTCAGATCCGCTAGTTGATGGCGTAATGCGGAAAAAACAGTCACCAGTCTCGCACGGTCAGATTCGCTGAATTGTCCTTTCTCGACGATCATTATGCCCTGTGCTAGCGTGGTTTGTAGATCTTGCTCAATTCTTTTATCGACTCTTCTAAGCGAACTTGATAGCCAGATTGGTTCGTTAAGCATCGAAGATAAACTACCGAGTCGCTGCGAAACATCGAGGTGAGTAGTCTGGCTGTACATACTGTGACTCTGGTCCGAGTCAAGCAGTAAGTGACTTTCTTCAAAACCGCGCGTCGCATGACTGTGCGCGACGTCAATCAGCGTGATAGCGGTCCGCGCCGCTTGCTGTTGATTTTCGCTAACAGATGGCGCGTAGGGAACTTGCTCTAGGCGGGTAGCGAGATAAGTGCTAACGGAATCTTTCAGCTCATTTCCTAACAATCTAAGTAGTGTTCTACGTCGGTATATTGGATCTTCGCTAGGGTCCTCGTACACCATTTGCTGCGTTACGTCGATCGCTTGTATGGAAGTTTGTTGGTGTTCCTGCTGTTGGTAGTCGAGCGCCGTTTTTGCAAAAATCAGGTACTCAAGTGGATGAAAGCCGAAGATAATTTCTTCTGTATCAGAGAAACCATGCTGTAAGGCCAGAGATTCAGCAGATAAGGAAACGGTGCTGTCGTTGACGATGCCGCTGCTGGGGTAGCCATCGATTGAATCGACGTATCCCGGCTGAATCGGCCAGGCATCAATATGATAGAGCAACGACGATGAGCGATTTGCTGGAAGGTCATCAGCCGAAGTTTGTGTGCCTGAGATGATCATGGTCCCGTGCGACTTTTTCCAGCTCTCGCCGAGCGCCAACCTGTTGTCTTCAGTGGGTTCGGAAAGAAATAACGCAATAGACTTATTCAACAAATCAATATGGTGAGAGGCGGCTTGTGTACTTGCGAGGGTTCGTTCAGAAAAAATACCTGCGCTGGTATTTATTTCGTCAAGGCTGATTTTGTGCTGGGTCTTGACGTCGTTGGAACTGTCACAGGCGACCAAAAGTTGGCTAAGCATCACAATGCCAGCAAGTTTTTCGCCTATGGTTATGGACTTAATCAACTCTCCGACACCTACGTTCTGAAGTTCAGAATTTGCCAGCCTCTTTTTTCTGCGACTGTTTGCAGGGATTCATCCGGGTTTACTGCCGTTGGATTATCCACGAGTTCAAGTAGTGGCAGATCATTAATTGAGTCTGAATAAAAGTAACTGCCGACCAGAGAGCTTGGATTATCTTTTAACCAATCGTTAAGTCTTATAACTTTACCTTCGCGAAAACTCGGTATACCTGAAAGCTCACCCGTGTATCTGCCATCTCGAATTTCGGGGATCGGTGCAATGAGCGTATCAATACCGAACAGATCTGCAATCGGTCGGGTGATAAATTCGATTGTTGCAGTAATAATCATGAGGGTGTCACCAGCCCTGCGATGCGACTCGACAAGCTCGACAGCGCCTGACTGCACGAGGGGTTTTATCTCTTGTGCTACAAATTCTTCCCGAAGCGTGATTAATTGTTTTGGATCAGTGTTCGCCAGCACAGAACACGAAAACCGCATGTAGGCATCGATATCCAGACAACCAGCGCGGTAATCGTTGTAGAACTGGTTGTTTAGCGCGCGGTGTGCTGATTCCTCAACTAATCCCTTACGAATCACAAATTCGCCCCAGCAATGATCACTGTCTGCAGAAATAAGCGTTTCATCGAGGTCAAAAATTGCGAGTGGCAAGAGGCTGATCCGAAAGTTGAGAAGCTGCAATGTTAGCCTGAATTTACGCCAGTTGACATCCAAGCGGAATCGGATCAGCTGCGGGTTTGCTGAAACAGATTGATTCAGACACAATGAAAAGAAAAAACACAGGAAGCAGTTTTGATAGATTCGGAAGGTTATAGGCCGAACGTGGGCATAATCGTGGCTAATGGTGACGGACGTGTGCTCTGGGCCAAAAGGGTCGGGCAGGAAGCCTGGCAATTTCCGCAGGGTGGTATCAACCCAAAAGAAGCACCTGAACAGGCGCTATTTCGTGAGTTAAGAGAAGAAATAGGGTTAAAGCGGCACGAGGTAGAGGTCGTGGGTGCCACACGCGGCTGGTTGCGTTACAAATTACCCAAAAGACTGCTCCGGAACAATTCAGATTTCGTTGGTCAAAAACAGAAGTGGTTTTTGTTAAAAATGCTGGCGCCAGATACCAACGTGAAATTCGACATTTCAAACACCCCTGAATTTGATCATTGGCAATGGGTTAGCTACTGGTACCCCTTGGGACAGGTAGTGCAGTTTAAGCAGGAGGTTTACCGCAAAGCTATGAAAGAACTCGCGCCGCATTTATCCAAGTGTATGGGTTCAGGAGCGCGTACCTAGATGCTTGAAATCCTGAGGAGAGTCATACAGGAGGTGAATGCCGCCCGTGACTTGACGGGTGCCCTGAATATTATTGTGGATCGAATCCAAGAATCGATGGGCACTCAGGCTTGCACGGTTTACTTGACCAATGACGACGATAGTCGGTACGTCTTTATGGCGACCAGAGGGCTCAATCAAAGTGCGGTGGGTTCTGTTTCGTTGAGTCATGAAGAAGGCCTGGTTGGTTACGTCGGTCAGCGTGCAGAGCCGGTTAACCTTGAAAATGCGACGACCCATCCTAGGTACCTGTTTGTTGAGGCAGTCGGCGAGGAACCCTACAAGGCTTTTTTAGGTGTGCCGATTATCCATCATCGAAAGGTGTTGGGTGTGCTCGTCGTGCAGGATCAACACGCCAGAAAATACGATGAAAGTGAAGAAGCCTTCCTGATTACGCTATCGGCGCAGCTTGCGGGTGTAATAGCCCATGCAGAAGCTACTGGGGCACTCAATGTTGCAACGGATGCTGCGAGCCTACCCGCGAGTAAATTCAGAGGGAAAGTTGGTGCGCCCGGTATTGCGCTTGGTACTGCCGTGGTTGTCTATCCTGAGGCCAACCTGAACACCGTTCCGGAACGGAAAACTGCAAACATTGACGTCGAACTTACCCTGTTCAGAGTCGCAATCAATGAGGTTCGGGACGAAATCCGGGAAATGGGCGCTAAACTTTCAGATCGGCTAAAGCCTGAGGAACTCGGGCTGTTCGATGCCTATCTGCATATGCTGGACGATTCGGCGATAGCGGGAGAAGTCGAAGAGCTGATTGTTCAGGGGCATTGGGCGCAGGGCGCATTGAGGCAAGTGATTGAGTTGCACGTTGCTAACTTTGAAGCCATGGACAATTCATATCTGCGAGAGCGAGGCGCCGATGTTCGTGATCTTGGTCAACGTGTGCTTGCAAAGCTTCAGTTCTCATCCGGGGGTCGCGAGGAATTTCCCAAAGATACCATTTTAGTCGGGGATGAACTTACTCCCTCAATGCTGGCCAGTGTGCCACGAGACTGTTTGAAGGGCTTGGTTTCAGTCAGAGGGTCTGGTAGCTCTCATGTTGCTATTCTTGCCAAGGCGATGGGGGTTCCATCTGTCATGGGTGCGGAAGATCTGCCCATTGAGTTGCTTGAAGAGAAGCCGCTAATTGTCGATGGTCAGGAAGGTCAGGTAATCACACACCCGGACGAAGACCAGATCCGCTTCTACCAAAATCTGATCAAAGAAGAGGAGGCATTGTTTGAGGGCTTAGAAGAGTTAAAAACGTTGCCCTGCAAAACGCGCGATGGCCACCGGGTTAGGCTGTGGGTGAATACCGGTTTGATGTCCGATGCTGCCAAGTCACTCGATCGTGGGGCTGAGGGCGTGGGTCTGTATAGAACCGAAGTTCACTTTATGATGAAAGACCGTTTTCCTACTGAAGAGGAACAAAAAGAGATCTATCGTGAGCATTTGGAAGCTTTTTCTCCCAGAAATGTGACGATGAGAACGTTAGATATCGGAGGAGACAAAGCGCTCACTTATTTTCCGATTGAAGAAGCGAATCCGTTTCTGGGTTGGCGCGGTATTCGTGTGACTCTGGACCATCCGGAAATATTTCTTGCCCAAGTCAGGGCAATGATCAAAGCCAATGAGGGTGTTGGCGCGTTTTTACGTATTATGCTGCCGATGGTGAGTAGTGTCTCTGAAGTTGATGAAGCGAAAAAGCTTATCGCTCAGTGTTACCGTGAATTGATCGAAGAAGGGCGAAAAGTCGAGATGCCGGCTGTTGGCGTCATGATCGAGGTGCCGTCGGCAGTGTACCAAGCTAGGGATATCATTAAACGGGTCGACTTCTTGTCCGTCGGTAGCAACGACCTCATTCAGTACATGCTCGCTGTTGATCGCAATAATGCGCAAGTTGCAGAGCTTTATCAGGAATACCACCCGGCTGTCTTAGCCGCACTCAAGCAAATCGTCGAGGCCGCGCATGGCGAAAACAAGCCGTTGGGTATATGCGGAGAAATGGCGGGTAATCCTTCCGCAGCAATATTGCTTACAGCCATGGGCTACGACGTACTTTCCATGAACTCTACTAACCTTCTCATGGTAAAATTAGCGATCAGAACGTTTGATCTGGCTAAAGCAAAACGCATCTTGAACAAAGTATTGAAGATGGACGATGCCAAGGAGATCAAGTCATACGTAGATGGCCAGATGCGAAAAGCTGGTCTTGGAAAAATCATCAGAACTAACTAGAGCATGCTCTGATCAATTAAGTAGTTGAGAAAAATATGTGGCATTACCCCCAGTTTGACCCGGTTGCAATAAGCCTGGGGCCAGTGAGCATTCATTGGTATGCGTTAAGTTATCTGGTCGGGATATCTCTGGTCTGGTGGCAGTTAGGGCAGCGAAGTCGTAAGCACAAGTTGGGATGGAGCGAAGAACAGATCTCAGACATGGTTTTCTACAGCATGTTTGGCATTATTCTTGGCGGCCGCATCGGCTACATGGCTTTCTACGGATGGCAGGGCATTATTGAGGATCCCTTACGCATTCTGAGGATATGGGAAGGAGGTATGTCTTATCATGGCGGCATGTTGGGCGTCTTTCTTGCGATGTACCTCTACGGGCGAAAGATAAACAAGACTTTTTTCCAGATTACAGATTTTATTGCACCGAGTATTCCGATCGCACTCGGTTGCGGAAGAATAGGCAACTTTATTAATGGAGAGTTGCCGGGACGCGTTACCGAAGTACCCTGGGCGGCAATTTATCCGGGAGATGTTGTTGCCCGACACCCCTCGAGTTTGTATCAGGCACTGCTGGAAGGCCCCGTGCTATGGTTAGTATTGTGGCTGTTTAGTCGCACCTCGAGACCCAGAATGGCTGTCTCGGCGATGTTTTTGATCGGTTATGGTTGTCTCAGGTTTGGCTCCGAGTTCCTAAGAGAACCTGACAGTCATCTGAGTTATATTGCATTCGATTGGTTGACCATGGGTCAATTGTTATCAAGTCCGATGATTATTATTGGGCTCGTTTTTTTATATGTTAGTTATCGTCGTTCAAAAGGTAAAAGCTAAATATGATCATCAAGCCAAGAATAAAAGGATTTCTCTGCACCACTTCTCATCCAACGGGTTGTGAGAAAGATGTTGCCTTGCAAATTGCCCATGTTAAGGACCGGGGGCCCATTCAGCATGGTCCAAAACGCGTGTTGGTGATTGGCGCTTCCGGCGGTTATGGTCTGGCAACACGCATCAGTGCTGCTTTTGGAGCCGGTGCTTCGACAATTGGTGTTTTCTTTGAGCGTCCCTCAGTCAAAAACAGAACGGCCTCACCCGGTTGGTACAAATCCGCGGCATTTACGAGGTTGGCGGAAGAGGCTGGGCTGTATGCGAAAAACCTTAACGGTGACGCTTTTTCCGAAGAGTTAAAAGCGGCTACGATTGCGCTTATTAAAGCTGATCTCGGTCAGGTTGATATGGTTGTTTATTCTGTTGCAGCGCCGGCTCGGCAGGTTCCGGGCGGGGAGTTGGTTCGAAGCACGCTAAAGCCCATTGGTGAGTCGTTCGAAGGTTCAACGATTGATATCAACACCTCCGAGATACGATCGATTGCACTTGAACCGGCGAGTGAACAGGAAGTTAACGACACGGTAAAAGTAATGGGTGGCGAGGACTGGGAGTTGTGGATAGCTGCGCTTTTAGAGGCGAATGTGCTAGCGGATGGATGTATTACAACCAACTATACCTACCTTGGCAGCGAGGTAACGTGGCCTATTTATTACCACGGGACCATTGGCAAAGCGAAGGAAGACCTTGATAGAGCGGCACTTGCCCTGCAGGAACCAATGGCGTCGATTAACGGTCACGCCTACGTTGCGGTGATGAAAGGTTTGATGACTCAGGCGGCCTCAGCGATCCCCGGGATGTCCGTCTATCTGTCGCTCCTATTCAAAATAATGAAGGCTAACGGAACGCACGAGGGGTGTGTGGAGCAAACAACCCGCCTGTTTCTGGAAAGGCTATTTACCGGCGACATTAATGATCTGGCCCTCGACGAGAAAGGTAGAATTCGTCTTGACGATTGGGAATTGACAGCAGAGGTTCAGGATCAGGTAAAGGAACTTTGGCATATTGTTTCGGAAGAGAACCTGAGTGAAATTTCAGATTTCGCCGGCTATCAGGCTGCTTACTTGCAAATGCACGGGTTTGGGTTTGACGAAGTTGACTACGAATCGGATGTAGATCAGGTGGTTGAAATGTCCTTGGCGTTTGGCGATTAATCATCCTTAAGTTTCGGGCCTAAAATACGCCGTGAGTCATTGTCCTGTTAGAGCAAGAAATAACTCACGGCGTCTTCATCCAGTACCCATATAGATTATTATCCGAGATGCCAAAATTACGGCATGTCAATTCTCAGCGCCTATCTCTCCAGTGTCGCCACATTGGTGTCTCGTTATCTCGAAAATTGCCACTTCCTTGTCAGGGCGATTTACTTCCCACGCGTTTACGCTTACTTGATTGCAACCCTGATCACTTTCTGGGGCGTGGATCTTTCAGGTTTACATTTCGAGCAGGCTGGCCTGCTGTTTTTCTTGCTCTTTTACCCGCATTTTCAACTATTGGTCGTTGCTCGATTCTTCAACGATGAGGCCGGGGCCAGAAAGTCGATGTTTGTCGACGGGCTGATAGTCGGCATCCTGATTGTTGCTAATCATTACCACTTCATTGCATCTATAAGTTTTCTCGCTTCATTAACGATGAGTACGCTGATTATCGCGCGGTTGCGGGTTGCGCTTATGAATATGATCGCTGCGTTGCTAGTCTGCATTTGTGGGTACTGGTTGGGTATTGATTCCGGTTTGACCACGATGTGGGACGGCAAAGAGACTGCCGCCGCAGCATTAGTGTTGTTTTATAGCGCGTTAGTTGCGGGACTGGGTTTTCGGACAACCAAGTCGCTTGGCGAAAAAGGGAAACGGCTCTCGATAACGAGTGACGAGATTATGTCTGTATCAGATAAGTTGCGTCGTTATGTGTCCCCCCAAATCTACTCCCAAATTGCAGATCAAAAGAATCAAACAGCGGGATTAGCGGAATCTACCATTGGAGAGTGTCTACATGAACAAAGCACCCGTAAATGCTTGACCGTGTTTTTCTCGGATATCGAGGGTTTTACGGCGCTCATGGATAATCTAGAAGAAGAAACCGTGACGCGTATCTTGAACGAATACCTCAACTCCATGGCTGAGATAGCGATTGAACACGGTGGCACCATCGATAAGTTTATGGGTGACGGTATTATGGTTTTCTTCGGTGACCCCTCAACGCGAGGTAGGAAAGGGGACGCGATAGCTTGCATCAGGATGGCCTTGAACATGCGGGAGAAGGTTAAGTTGCTAAGGAAAAAGTGGGCCAGCGAAGGCATATTCAGTGAATTGCACGTGAGAATAGGCATCCACACAGGGTATTGCACCGTCGGCAACTTTGGCTGCGACAGTCGGATGGACTATACCGCAGTTGGTAGCACAGTAAATTTGGCCAGCAGACTTGAGGGAATAGCTGTGCGTGATGGTGTTTTAATTTCTGCAGATACCCACAGACTGGTTCGTGATCAGGTGAGCGCACACAGGCGCGACCCGGTATTTCTCAAAGGGTTTAATAGGGTTATTGAAGCGCACGATGTGTTGGGCCTTTCAGAGGAAAAAGAGCCGCCAATAGAGCGACTCTCCGTTGGTTTCTCCATCACCCTGGAACCCTCATTAATTCATGTGGGACAGGTGAAAACGATACTCAGGGAAATGATCGATACCACAGAAGCGATCGAAACCCAGCGTTTGGAGAAGGCTGCAATGTTGCGAGTATTGCCTCCGGGGCCGGATAAAACATACGGATAAATAATCAGAGTCTCAGTTACCGATCCATGTATAATTTAGCGCTTTTTCAGATACTAAAAAAGTAAAGGCTATTTGATATGGACGACGTCCTGCACAATTCTACATTCCTCAAAGCGTGTCGGGGGGAAGAGACTGATTTTACGCCAATATGGTTGAATCGACAGGCGGGACGCTACATGCCGGAGTATCATCAGGTAAAAGGGGACACCAAGAGTCTCGATTTTTTCAAAACGCCTGAGCTTGCGGCCAAAGCGACCTGCGATGCACAACGTATTCTTGGCGTTGATGCAGCCATCATGTTTGCTGATTTGCTGCCGATACTTGAGCCAATGGGTATGAAGCTGGACTATATTCCGGGCTTCGGTCCGAATTTCGACAACCCTGTTCGAACCCATGCGGATATAGATAATCTGCGCGTTCAACCTGCAAAAGATTCGATGCCTTACATAAACGATGTAATCAAACTAATACGTGCCGAGTTACCGGCAGATATTCCTCTGATTGGTTTTGGTGGTGCGCCTTTTACCCTTGCGTCTTATGCAATTGAAGGCAAGGGTTCGCGAAATTATGTTTTTGTTAAGCAAATGATGTACGGCGACACCGGGGCATGGCACGCTTTGATGGAAAAAATCACTAACACAGTGATTGATTACATGAATTACCAGATAGATTCAGGCGTGCAGGCGGTTCAGCTGTTTGACAGTTGGGTCGGCACTTTGTCACCAGCGGATTATCGAGAATACGTCATGCCGCATAGTCAGCGAATGATGGAAGAGGTTTGCGGCAGGGTGCCTGTGATACATTTTGGCACAGGCAACCCCGCGCTGGCGCCACTGATGGCTGAGGCCGGCGGTGATGTGCTTGCTTTAGACTGGCGAACGCCCTTAATCGAGACTTGGAATGCGACCGGGGTGAAGTCAGTGCAGGGTAATATGGACCCCATTATACTGTGTGCAGACGAAGCCTCAGTAAAACGAAAAGCCAAAGAAGTGCTTGATGAAGTGAACGGCAGGCCGGGTCACATCTTCAACCTGGGACATGGCATTATTCCGGAAACACCGGTCGAGAATGTCAAGGCTCTGGTTGACTTTGTGCATGAGTACACCGCCAAGTAAGCCTTGCCTATTTCATAGTTGACTCAGGTCTCTTACTGCGCCTTTGTCCGCACTTGTTGTGAGCGCAGCGTAGGCTTTAAGCGCAGCAGATACGACGCGGCGACGTTTTTCCGTTGGTTTCCATGCATCAGTTCCCTTCGCCTCCATGGCGGACCTCCGCGTGGCAATAACTTCCTCCGTGACGTTCAGGTGAATCGACCGGTTGGGAATGTCAATTTGTATTTCATCGCCTTCTTCGACCAGACCAATCAAACCGCCCTGCGCGGCTTCCGGTGAGGCGTGCCCGATAGATAGTCCAGACGTGCCTCCGGAGAATCGGCCATCGGTAAGCAGTGCACAAGCAGCGCCAAGTCCTTTGGATTTGAGATAACTGGTAGGGTAGAGCATCTCCTGCATGCCAGGACCGCCCTTTGGTCCTTCATAGCGAATAACAATTACATCGCCCTCGACAATCTCATCCGCAAGGATCGCAGCAACTGCCGAATCTTGACTTTCAAAAATGCGTGCGGGGCCTGAAAATTTCCAAATCTCTTCGTCTACGCCGGCAGTTTTCACGATGCAGCCATCTTCTGCGATATTTCCGAACAGCACCGCTAGACCGCCCTCTTTCGAGTACGCGTGCGCCATGTCTCGAACGCAGCCGTTACTTCGGTCCAGGTCCAGATCGTCGTATCGCGTTGCTTGGCTAAATGCTTGCTGCGTCGGTATACCTGCTGGCCCAGCGCGATAGAATTCTGCCACTTGCGCGTCCGCGGTTATTTTCACGTCCCATTTTTTTAGTGCATCTGCCATTGTGGCGCTGTGAACAGTTCTGCCGGACGTGTCCATCAGACCGCCGCGGTCGAGCTCCCCCATAATTGCCATCATCCCGCCGGCACGGTGTACGTCCTCCATATGGTAGGTATCAACCATGGGGGCTACTTTGCAAAGGTTGGGCACTTTGCGGGAAAGTCTATCGATATCACTCAGGTCGAAATCAATATCTCCCTCCTGAGCCGCGGCCAAAAGGTGAAGTATCGTATTCGTAGAACCGCCCATTGCAATATCGAGCGACATGGCATTTTCGAACGATCTGACGTTAGCGATATTTCGGGGAAGCACTGATTCGTCATCTTCCTCGTAGTACGCTTTCGTAATGTCGACAATCTGTCGGCCAGCTTCTAAAAACAGTTGCTCCCTGTCTGCGTGAGTTGCCAGCATAGAGCCGTTACCGGGTAACGAGAGCCCCAGAACTTCGGTTAGGCAGTTCATCGAGTTCGCTGTGAACATGCCAGAGCAAGATCCGCAGGTTGGGCAAGCTGATCTTTCGTAATCTTCTACCTCTGCGTCAGTTATCTGCTCATCTGCAGCGACAACAATGGCATGGATCAAGTTGGTGTTGTGATTTGCCAAGCGTGTGCGTCCGGCCTCCATAGGCCCGCCGGATACAAATATGGTTGGTATGTTCAAACGCAGTGAGGCATTGAGCATACCCGGTGTAATTTTGTCACAATTGGAGATACAAACGAGCGCGTCTGCACAGTGCGCATTCACCATGTATTCGATTGAATCGGCAATGATGTCTCGTGAAGGCAAACTATAAAGCATACCGTCATGCCCCATAGCAATGCCGTCATCGACGGCGATCGTATTGAATTCTTTCGCAACACCCCCTGCTTTCTCAACTTCACGCGCGACCAGTTGGCCCATATCTTTCAGGTGGACGTGTCCAGGCACGAACTGGGTAAACGAATTTGCGATAGCGATAATCGGTTTCTGAAAATCATCGTCTTTCATGCCGGTAGCTCGCCACAGTGCGCGTGCTCCTGCCATATTTCGACCATGGGTTGATGTTTTTGAACGATATCTTGGCATTGTTTGTTCCTGGCTGTGCTAGTTCAGCTTCTGTGCAAGTAGCTTTGAATTACGTTGGTAGTTGTAAAGTGATTTTCTGGAATCAGGTAAAGAATCGAGTGACTGTGAGGCGAAACCACGCTCTAGGAACCAGTGCACTGTTTGAGTTGTCAGCACAAACAGGGTTTCTAATTTTTGTCGCTTTGCCTGCGCGACGATAGCGGCAAGCAGCAGTTCACCTCGATTATTGTCCCGATAATCTGGATGAGTTGCCAGACAGGCGAGTTCAGCCATGTTGTCGAAAGGATACAGAGCGGCGCAGCCTACAATCATACCGTCACGCTCGCACACGGTGAACAGATGATGTTCCGATTCAAGCAATTCCCGAGAACGTTTTACAAGTAAGCCTTGCTCTTCAAGTGGAGAGATCAACTCTATAATGCCCGGGACATCTGCAGGGTTTGCTCGGCGAATTTGTTCGTAGCTTTCTCTGATTATCTGGGTGCCAGCGCCATCTCTTGTGTAAAGCTCTTCAAGCAAAGCGCCGTCGTACTGATAGCTTAGCAAGTGACATCGAGAGACACCTTGTTGGCAGGCTTTTCTGGCGAGCTGCAACTCATCAGAATCTTTGTACGCAGGATCATTCAGCTGATCTATTGATAGTTCGCTTATAGGCGCACCGGTTTGATCTGGAATGCCGTTTTGTTCGGTAAAGAATATGAGTTTTGTTGCACCTAGTTCAACAGCGATGGTAGTTGCCATTTCCTTGGCGTGCATACAGAAAACTTCACCAGATAATGAATATCCCACCGGTGGGATTAACACAACAGAAGTTTCCAGTTGTTGACGGATTGCATCGGTCGTGACGTTTCTAACGGTTCCAGTGTGGTGATAGTCGATGCCGTCGATGACGCCGAGGGGTTTTGCCTTTATAAAATTTCCAGACGTGACGAGCAGGTCCGACCCATGCTGAGGGCTATTGATCAAACCCATAGATAGCCGGGCTTCGAGCTCTGACTTGAGCCTGCCAATAACTTCCTGTGCCAGAGGGAGCTGCGCGGGTGTCAGTACACTTTTACCCAACTCGAAATTCGCAGCGGATTCGTCTCCGGCAGTTAATAAACGCTCGCGTATTTGACCGGAGGCACCAAAAACGACGACGAGCCGGACGCCGAGACTGTTGAGAAGAACGATATCACTTACGATATTGGGAAAGTTTTCATTACCGAGCGCCTCGGACCCGAGATGCAAAACAAAAGTTTTGCCTCTGTGTGCATTGATATAGGGAGAGGAATCTCGAAACCATTTTACGTGGGATATATTGTCAGTCATGGTCATTGTTCACAGTGCACTGAAGTTTATAATAAACAGTACTTCTCAATTAGGCCGCGTAGTATAGCAATACTTGGATCAAGTTGGTCCAATGCGAGAAATTCATTTGGCTGGTGAGCCTGATCAATTGAACCGGGCCCCAGCACAACGGTTTCCATGCCGAGATCGGTCAGAAATGGCGCTTCAGTCGCAAATGCGACGCTGGCTGGTTCAAAGCCCGATAGCCGTTGAGCCGTAGCAACCAGCGTTTCATCGGCGTTGTGTCCAACAGACTTAAATGCGGGCACCGGCGGGTGAAATAACTCCAAGTTAAACTTGTATCCCTGATCTTTAAGCTTCGGTTCAAGACGATCACTGATTTCTGCCATTATATTAGTGTTGTCCATCCCCGGTAACACTCTGACATCAAAAGCGAGCTCTACGTGGTCACAAATACGATTAGGGTTGTCTCCACCATGAATGCAACCTAGATTTAGCGTTGGCACCTGTACTTCGAATGCTGGGCTTTGGTAGCGGTTGGCAAGTTCTGTCCTAAATTTACCCAGTTCGCCGATGACTAGAGTTGTCGCTTCAATCGCGTTGTTCCCAAGTGCCGGGTTAGACGAGTGTCCGGCGCTTCCTTCGATTCTGAGTGACAGCATCATAATCCCTTTGTGCTGAAAAACGGGGGAAAGATTAGTGGGTTCCCCGATAATGGCGTAGCGTGCGCCCGATAACTCAGCAGCATTGAGTGCGCGGGCGCCGCTCATTGAGGACTCTTCGTCCGCAGTCGCTATAATCGTCAGCGGGTGATTGAAATGTTTATCGAGATAAGGTGCCAGCGCGGTAATGACCAGTGCAAAAAAGGCTTTCATGTCACAGCTGCCGAGGCCATACAGTTTGTTGTCGCGCTCTGTTAGCGTAAAGGGGTTGGTTTGCCAGAGATGTTCATCAAATGGCACCGTGTCGGAGTGACCTGAGAAAACCAGCCCGTCCTTACCTCGGCCTAGGGTTGCAATGAGATTGGCTTTGCCGGGGCGGCCGGCAATCGGCAGGATTTCAACGGCGAAGCCCAGCGGCTTCAGCCAATTGGCTAGCGTCTCGAGCACTGGCAGGTTGCTTTGGTCAATCGACGGCAAAACACTGCTTACGGAAGGAATTGCGACCAAGGCCTCAGCCATCTCGAGAAGTGTTGGAATCTGTGTGTTGCTTGCCATTAAATGTGCTCCGGATCAGAACACGGGAGTGTACAACTTACGACAGACGAGTGTGAGGGAATCTTCAGCGTTCCATTGCAAAATGAAGACATTGTGGGGCCGTCCATCGTTACTCCCGCGGGTCTCCCTTGGTTCTAGTGAATTCTCCAGTTTCTGCTGGATATTTGCTGATAGCCTTCTAAATATGAATATTCGAATCGCCAATCTGATATCGCTATTTTGTATCCTCGCAGGCTTCAGTCACGGTAGTACAGCCGATGATGTCGTCACTTTCAGAGAATTGAAGCTTGATCTGCCAGCAACCTTCAGGTTCGAAGACGTAAAGTCAGCGGGTCTCTACAGAAAGAAATTATCATCTGATTTTCGAATTAGGGGCTGGGAGGTCACAGAAAGCCTTTATCTCGGTCAAGCGAAGGTAGGTAACAAATGGGGGGTCGGCATAGTCTACGAACACGGTACCACCGCCTATGGGATCAATCATCGTGGCGTTCAGATGCTAAAGCGCTTTTAGCGAATATCGAGTCAAATCCGGACGATATTTACACGCGCACCCCATTCTCAGCCTGATGTGCCGTGGCGTCAATTAAGGTGTAAGCTATCCAGTGCAGTGTCCGGTTCAGTGAACGGCAGCCTGCTAATTTTGATCGCCAAACCGAGAGCGCCCATTGTGACTAATCAGGAAGCTAAAGATTACAAACCAGATATCACGTTGAATCTTCGCAGTGTGCTTAATGACCTTGTGACGGATGGCAGACTATCAACCTCTGATGCGGAAATGCTCAGCCTCAGAAGCAGGACCAAAGAACAACTCGTTTGGCATCCGATAGAACTCATTGCAGAGCAAGAACCGGTGGATCAGCAAAATCCAGCGAAAAATCTTGACCTAGAAACCCTGACACATTGGCTGTGTGAACGTGCCAAGCAACCTTACAAGAGAATCGACCCGCTGAAGGTTGATGCAACAATTGTGACGAAAGTAATGTCAGCTGAGTTTGCGAAGCGACACGAACTGCTGGCATTGGAAGTGCGGGATGATGAAGTCGTTATTGCCTGCGCGCAGCCTTACGTTTACGGATGGGAAGCGACAATCATGCAGTCGCAGCCCGGAAAAGTGCTCACCCGTGTGATTGCGAACCCGGCAGATGTCCGGCGCTATACCAATGAATTTTACCAAATGGCGAAATCCGTGAGTAAGGCGAACGCGCAAGGTCTGAACACTAGTTCTTTATCGAACTTAGAGCAGATGCTTGAGCTCGGTCATATTGACGCGATGGAAGCCAATGATGCCCATGTTGTTAACATAGTGGACTGGTTATTGGGGTATGCGTTTACTCAGAGAGCAAGTGATATACATCTGGAGCCAAGAAGAGAGAAAGGCCGGATTCGATTCAGGATTGATGGGGTGTTGCACTTAGTGTACGAGTTGCCCTCATCGGTAATGACCGCGGTGATAAGTCGAATAAAAACACTTGGCAGAATGGATGTTGCGGAAAAGCGCAGGCCGCAGGACGGGCGCTTAAAAACAAAGACTCAAGACGATCATGAAATAGAATTAAGATTGTCGACATTGCCCACCGCCTTCGGAGAGAAGATGGTGATGCGGATATTCGATCCGGACATATTGCTAAAGACCTTCGAGCAGTTAGGCCTTGCGGATGATGATTTCGACCGTTGGCAGGGCATGGTTAAAAATCCGAACGGCATAGTGCTTGTGACGGGACCCACGGGCTCCGGTAAAACCACTACTCTTTATTCCAGCCTCAAACAACTGGCAACAGAAGACGTGAACGTTTGTACGATTGAAGATCCCATCGAAATGGTTGAGCCAAGCTTTAATCAAATGCAGGTCAATTCAAACATTGACCTGCATTTTGCCGATGGCGTTCGAGCGTTGTTAAGACAGGATCCCGATATTATTATGGTTGGCGAGATTAGAGATCTTGAAACAGCAGAGATGGCAATTCAGGCCGCGCTTACTGGCCACCTGGTGATATCCACGCTGCATACTAATGACGCGCCTTTAGCAATAACTCGATTACTTGAATTAGGCGTCGCGCCCTATCTGATAAAAGCAACGGTTTTGGGCGTTATGGCACAGCGCCTCGTGCGTACACTTTGCCCACATTGTAAAACTGTTGGCGACAGTGACCCTGATGTCTGGAAGACGCTGACAACACCGTGGAAAATGAAGCTGCCAAACAAGGTTTATCAGCCAGTTGGCTGCTTGGAGTGTCGAGAGACCGGATTTATGGGCCGACAAGGAATTTATGAGTTGTTGCCGCTGACGGATGGCATCAAGCCTCTGATAAATGGTGGTGTCAATGTTGGTAAGCTACGCAGATCTGCCATGAAAGAAGGAATGAAAACCCTAAGGTTAAGTGGGGCTATGAAAGTCGCAGCGGGTATGACAACTGTCGCGGAAGTGCTAAGAGTAGCACCTTTCTCAGGTACAGAATGATCGATTCGGTTTTGCTTGCGGAGCTCGGCGAAGACATATCAAATCACATCGACGAATCCTGTCCTGACAACGAAGAAAAGCTGTTAGAGCAGTTTAAATTCGTCTGCACTATCAGTAAATATGTTTATAACTGTTTGCAAATCGACCCTAAGCTCGTGCACGAGTTGCTCGAGTCTGGGGATTTGCAGAGGCAATACTCCGGCAACCACTATAGTGAGGCTTTAGCTCACACAGATCTAGAATCTCTTGATCACGTGCTCCGCAAAGTGCGGCGCAGGGAGATGATCAGGATCATCTTCCGCGATCTAACAAGGTTGGCTAATCTGAGCGAAACAACCAATGATCTCTCAAGTCTTGCGGATGCTTGCCTTGTCGCAGCTCACGATATTCATTACAAAGCCAACTGTTTGAAATATGGTGAGCCAATAGGCGCAGATACCGGCGCAGTTCAGCAAATGACGATCCTGGCGCTGGGAAAGCTCGGTGCACGGGAGCTAAATGTTTCTTCCGACATCGATCTGATATTTTTCTACGATGAGCCTGGTCTCGCTGTTTCTCCGACAGGCAAAGAGTTAAGTAATCAGGAGTTTTTTCTTCGTACCAGTCGACACATTATAAAATCATTAGATGAGGTCAATGCCGAAGGCTTTGTTTTTCGTGTGGATATGAGGCTAAGGCCCTATGGTGAAAGTGGTGCGCTGATTCTGAACAGTGTTGCGATGGAGAAGTATTTTTACGAGCAAGGACGTGATTGGGAGCGTTACGCTTTTATTAAAGCCCGCCCAGTTGCAGGAAATATTGAACAGGGAAAAACATTTCTCTCCTGGTTAAAACCTTTTATTTATCGACGACATCTCGATTATGGCGCGCTGGAATCTCTTCGTGAAATGAAGGGGCTAATAGATACTCAAGTTGAAAACAAACAGCATTATCATGATTTGAAGTTGGGACCCGGGGGGATCAGAGAAGTAGAATTTATTACACAGGCGCTTCAGCTAATCTGGGGTGGTCGTCATCCGGTGCTTCAGACGCCCGAGATTGATCTTAATTTGAAGGCGCTTGCGTCGCTTAAGTTTTTGCCCGAGGGAGAAGTCAGACATCTACTAAGCGCTTACGAATTCTTGCGAAATAGTGAACACGTTATTCAGGCTGAAAACGATCGCCAGACCCAGTTGCTGTCAACCGAACCTGCGTCTCGGCTCCGATTGGCGGTGGCGATGGGTTACGCTGATTTCGATGCATACTATACCCAGTTAGAGATTCATCGCGGTCTTGTTCGGGCAGTTTTTTCCGAGTTAATGACAGCAAATAGCGCAGAGAAACAAGAGCAGGTCGAGGGCAATTTATTCTGGTTTTCTCTTTGGCGCGATCCTGCATCTGATGATTCTGTCAGGCTCCTCAAAACTGTGGGTTTTGAAAACGCGCAAAGAACGTCAGAAAATTTGAGTGATTTTTTGCACAAGTTGCAGCGCCGGGACTTGCAGGAATTGAGCAAATCTAGGGTTAATCGACTGATGCCAGTGTTACTGAGTTTGGTGGCAAAAGAGTCTCAACCAGAGATTACGCTGGATCGACTGTTGCCACTGATTGACACGATCACTCGTCGAAGCACCTACATCTCTTTCCTGTTGGAAAACGGCGATGCGCTAAAGCGTTGCGTTCATCTCTGTGCCATGAGTGATTGGATATCGACACGACTATCTGAATTTCCGGTTTTACTTTACGACCTGACGGATCGACAGATTCATGACGTAGTGCTCGAAAGAAAGGAGCTTGAGCAGGAGTTAAACAAGCGGCTTGAAGAGGTTGAAGCGCACGATCTTGAGCTTCAGATGGACACGCTAAGGCAGTTTAAAAGTAGTGTCGTTCTGCGGATTGCGGCGCTTGAGTTGCTAGATGCGCTGCCTTTGATGGAAGCGTCCGGGGCGCTGAGTAACGTGGCTGAAGTAATTTTAGATAGAGTGGTGACGCTTACGTTTGATCAATTGAAGGTCAAATTTGGTGAACCTTGTAGTGCTGAAGGTGAGGCGCTGGGTCCGGGTTTTGGAGTGATTGCCTATGGCAAGCTGGGTGGGCAAGAATTAAGTTATGGTTCTGATCTCGATCTAACGCTGGTGCACGATGTCAATCTTAAGGGAGAGACTAATGGAACAAGGCGGCTTGAAAATAATGTTTACATCAACCGATTTGCCCAAAGATTTATTCACATACTGACCAGCTACACCCAATTTGGTGTGCTTTATGAGGTCGACCTGCGTCTTCGACCCGGCGGTAATAAAGGGCCGCTGGTGAGTACGATGGCAGCCTTCAAACGTTATCAATTTGAAGAAGCTTGGACCTGGGAGCATCAGGCACTTGTCCGGACGCGTTATGTTGCCGGAGCGGAAAACTTGCGAGCGCCTTTTCAGGCAATCCGAGAGGCGATATTGCTCCAGAAAAGAGATACCGTTGAATTGCGACATCACGTGGTGACAATGAGAAATAGGATGCGAACTCACCTCACCAACGTCAGTGATGACCAATTTAAGGCGAACGCGGAGTCAGACCTCGAAGCGGCAAAATTAGAACGCATGTCTGGGGTCAGTGTGACGGGCTTTGATCTCAAGCACGACGTGGGAGCGATTGTCGATATTGAATTCCTGATTCAGTTCGAAATGTTGAATGCCGCGAATACTCATCCGTTGTTGACCCGCTGGACTGACGTGATGCGCCAGCTTGATGACCTAGAATTACATGGGATCGTCGATGAAGAGGAAAAAACGCTGCTTCAGCAAGCCTATCTCGGCTACAGAGCAGCGGTGCATTACCAGTGGTTGGGTGGGCAAATTATCTCTTTCGATAAACTGAACGCGTTTCGCCAGCAGGTCATGAAAGTTTGGCAGGACCATCTGGGATTCTGATCTATCATCGGTTTTTAGCGCCTGTTGGTTGTGCTAACCGGTGAAACTTACCCCCTTGTCAGTGTAAACTATCGGATTATCAAATTTTAAAGGTTATAGGCAATGTCTGCAGCATTTGACGACAGAGATGGCGTTATCTGGATCGATGGCGAGCTGGTGGATTGGCGCGAAGCAAAAGTTCACGTGCTAACGCACACACTTCATTACGGTTTGGGCGTATTCGAGGGGGTGCGTGCCTATTGCACTGACAAAGGCCCCGTCATATTCCGCCTTGACGATCACACCGATCGGCTGTTTCGTTCTGCGCACATACTCAACATGGATATCCCTTTTACTAAAGACCAAATATCTGAAGCTCAAAAGTTGGTCATTCGTGAGAACAATCTTGACGAGGGTTATCTTCGCCCGATGTGTTTCTATGGGTCAGAAGGCATGGGATTGCGGGCTGAGGGGTTAAAGACACACTGTATTATTGCCGGTTGGGAATGGCCTAATTACATGTCGCCAGAAGCAACCGAAGAAGGAATCAAGGTGCGTACATCCTCTTTCACGCGCCACCACGTCAACATCACGATGTGTAAAGCAAAGGCCAACGGAAATTACATAAATTCGATGTTGGCGCTGAAAGAGGCGATTGATTCCGGTTGCGATGAGGCGCTGCTGCTGGACAACGAAGGCTATGTTGCGGAAGGAAGTGGCGAGAATGTCTTTCTCGTACAGAACGGCCAACTAGTCACACCCGAACTCACATCTTGTCTTGAGGGGATCACTCGTGCCACGATTTTTGATCTTGCGGCAGAGCTCGATTTGAAAGTGATAGAGAGGCGCATCACGCGCGATGAAGTTTACGTCGCCGACGAAGCATTTTTTACTGGCACCGCGGCAGAGGTGTTGCCTATTCGCGAACTCGACGGTCGAGTAATAGGCAGCGGGTCCCGTGGTCCCCTGACCGAGCAATTACAAACAATGTATTTTGATCAGGTTAGAGGTAAAAGAGCCGAACATCCGGAATGGAGCGGCACCGTCTATGCTGAAGGCGTACCTTACAAGGGTAATGCCGCTTGAGTTCAACATTGATCGTCGGTCCATCTTGGGTGGGCGATATGATCATGGCTCAGACGCTATTTAAGCGTTTGAAATCGCAAAAGCCTGACCAGCGAATTGATGTACTTGCGCCAAAAGCTAGTTTGCCGATGGTGAGTCGTATGGCTGAAGTCTCCGAAATGTTTGAGTTCGATGTCGGGCATGGGGAACTCGGACTTGCTTATCGGCGATTGGTGGCAAGAAAACTTTCGAAAAGAGGTTACGAACGGGCCATTGTTTTGCCCAATTCGTTAAAGTCGGCACTTGTGCCATTTTTTGCTGGTATACCAACGCGCACAGGTTTTCGGGGTGAGTATCGGTATGGTTTGATTAACGACATGCATCTGCTCGACAAGCGACGTATGCCTCGGATGATCGATCGTTTTGCCGCGCTATCCTCTGTTGACTCATTCGAAAACAAGCCGCCGGTCGTTTCCGAATATCCCAAGCTGAAGATAGATTTTGGGCAGCAAGAATGTCTACTTGATCAGTTTAATTTACGAACAAAGCGACCTGTGGTTGGGATTTGTCCGGGCGCAGAATTTGGCGAAGCCAAACGCTGGCCTGAGCGGCATTACGCAGTACTTGCGTCTGAACTGGTAAAGAAAGGGGCGGATGTCTGGATTTTTGGAGGTAATGCAGACAAGCCGAGCGGACAGGTGATTGTTGACTTTGCGCCCGCTGCCGCACGTAATCACATAACCGATTTAACCGGCAAGACGTCGTTAATTGATGTCGTTGATATTATGGGCCGATGCGCCTGCGTTATTTCCAACGACTCCGGACTAATGCATGTATCCGCAGCGATCGGTTGTCACACCGTTGTGCTCTATGGATCTACCTCTGCTGACTTTACACCACCTTTAACAGAGCAAGTTGATATTGTGAATCTATCCCTTGATTGTAGTCCATGTTTCAAACGAACT
>CBFHOH010000014.1:76522-87737 GCA_965657335.1 Candidatus Azotimanducaceae bacterium | reverse complement strand
AACTGGATTCGCAATTTTATGGAGCTGATCGCCTTTGTCATTGACCTAAGAAAGCAAAAATACGATCTAATTATAGATGGTCAGGGGTTGGTCAAGAGCGCCATAATAGGTTGGTTAGCTAAAGGCCCCATGGCCGGTCTTGACGAAAAAAGCGCTAAAGAAAGTGTTGTCAGTCGATTTTATATCGACCGGTTAAACATCACGCGCACGATGCATGCAGTAGAGCGGTTAAGGACATTATTTGCCTATTCGCTCGGCTATGAGTTGAATGAGTCATTACCAGTCTTTGGCTTGTCCAACGATAAGCCCTCGAAAAAGCAGCTATTTTTTCTTCACGGTACTACTTGGGAGACGAAACTGTGGCCAGTTGAGTATTGGAAACAACTTGTTGTTCTGGCTGAGTCTTCAGGGTACGAAGTCGTCATGACGTATGGCGATCAAATTGAACAAAAGAGAGCAACGGAGATAGCGGAAGCTTCAACCTGTGCGCGCGTACTCCCACCAATGGGTTTGTCTGACATCGTTGAGGTGATTGCAGAAAGTAGCGGTGTTGTGACGGTCGATACCGGGCTTGGTCATTTAGCCAACGCCATGGGCAAACCATTGGTCGCTTTGTATAGCGCTACCAGTCCTGAGCTGACTGGTCCGTGCGGTGCTCATCAGAAAGTGATCAGGGAGAGTAAGCTTGATTGCGTGCCATGTCTTCGGCGGGAATGTCTGCATCAGCCTGGTAAGCTGAGTCAATTTCATCCACCCTGTTTCTCTGATAGTACGCCCCAGAGAGTGTTTGAAGCGCTACAGGGGTTGATTCATGCAGGAAAAATTGTCACATGAGTCGCCCGAATCTACCTCGCTCAGCAGAAAGAAAATCATCTGTTGATGGCGCTGGGTTTGTCGCGCTGGAGCTGAAAAAGCTTGCAGGTGGCCCCGAGGAATTGTTTACAACGCTCGATATGCTCGAGGGTGAGGAATATCGAAAAGTAAAAACCAGACGAACATTCCGTTTCGAGTTGTCTGATCAGTTTTATTTCGCCAAGCTGCACTACGGCGTAGGGTGGAAAGAAATACTCAAGAACCTCATTCAGTTCAAGTTGC
The DNA here is from genome assembly GCA_965657335.1 of Candidatus Azotimanducaceae bacterium. Taxonomy (GTDB): domain Bacteria; phylum Pseudomonadota; class Gammaproteobacteria; order Pseudomonadales; family Azotimanducaceae; genus UBA4582. The sequence continues at coordinate 86,642 of CBFHOH010000014.1, read as the reverse complement.
CTGTCACGGATGCAAGTAATGAGCACGAGGCGCTCAAATTACTCAAGCAACGCGGGGTTCCGGTCCCAACTGTTGTGGGTCTCTCGACTGTAGGTTTCAACCCAGCGACCCGACGTTCAAGTATTGTCACCAAATCCTTGCTAAACACGCTTAGCTTAGAGGATTGTTGTCGGCAAGGGCTGTTGACGGTTTCTAGGAAATACAATTTGATACCCGTGGTTGCCCGGCTTACTCGCCTCATGCATGACGCTGGGGTAAATCACAGAGATTGTTATATCTGTCATTTCCATCTTCAGCTTGAGGACAAAGACAAAAAGGTACCGACGTTGTACATCATCGACTTGCACAGAGCGCAGATCCGGGAAAAAACGCCAGTGCGTTGGCGTGTCAAGGACGTTGGAAGTCTATTATTCTCCGCTGCTGAAGAGAACGCCCTGAATGTTTTTGATTTGTTCAGATTTATGCGTGCCTACTCGGATAAGTCATTGCGACGCACGCTAACGGAAGACGGTGTGTTTTGGCGCGAAGTACTGGTTCGGGCGCAGAAGCTGTATTTGAAGAATCATTCTCAACTCTCTCCCCTCTTGATGTCGTTCAAATAGGAAAGATATGAAGGGTACTTGGCAACTCCTCGACCCCACGGCACTAGAAAGCAAGCTGTTCGAAAATCTTGATCTGGTGTTGGGCCTTGAGGGTGAGCAAATCAATACCTCCGACATGAGTACCCTCGTTCGAGTGAGCGTTGGAGAATCGAAATACTATATAAAAAAATATCATCGGGGCGGCAGACACTTCCGGCGACGGCTTGGTCGGTCTCGGGTTAGAGCCGAGTGGGAAAATAGCGACTATTTTAGGCAGATAGGTGTTCCTACGGCACGTTTAGTCGCTTTTGGTGAGCGCAGAAAGCCGTCTGGCGATCGGATTGGTGCGTTGGTGATAGAAGAGCTGGAAAATACGCTAGATATGGCTATTGTCCTGAAGTCGGGACAACAACAGCAGCAAGATAAGTTATGGCTTGGCACGGTAACGCGGAAGATCGCAAAATACACATGCCTGTTACATGAACAGGGTTTTGTTCATGGAGACCTTAAATTGCGCAATATACTGGTCAATTTCAACCAAGACCCGGAGGTTTACATCATTGATTGCCCAGATGGTTCGATAAAAACCAGGTTCTTTTTTGATCGGGGAGTGGTGAAAGATTTAGCCTGCTTGGACCGGACCGCAAAAGAATTTCTTTCCAAGACACAGAGATTAAGATTTTACAAAGACTACAAGAAGTTAGATAGGCTTAGGGCAAAGGACAAGCGCACGATTAAGCACGTTCTGACATTTTTCGAAGGGAGGTAGGATTCACTAAATACTAGGCGTGATGTCGAGTACAAGACGAAAAATTATAGATATTCATTTTGCGTATAGTGCTTCGTTTTTTTATCATTTATCTTATCATCGACCAAAGTCGAACTATGGTTGTATGGCGCCCGGTCAGGGCTTAATCTAAAGAAGTAACGCTAACGAATTGATTCCCGGCCTTGGCAGCTGGGCTCCATGAAAATAATAACAGGCAAAAGCCGCACACACGGAAGTTGTGATGATCCAAATAGTTAACAAAGAGGACAGGCGAGGGACGCCAAATAACGGTTATGGATACTGTTGATCCAAAAAAATTGATCAAATTGGGAAGGGCCGTAGAAACACCCTTCTGCATGGAAATCAAAAACTCAGGTCATTCGGCATTACTTGTATGTAAACACATATTCAGGTTGCTGCCGGGTAAGCGGATTGTTGCGCTCGCAGAATTTGAAGGAAAAGATGTTCTTGTAAAAATTTTCCTTGGCCGAGCGTCGCTAAGAAATAAAGACCGCGAGCTTGCCGGGGTGAGCCATATCGCCGATGCGGAGGTCAATACCCCTGCGCTTCTCTGGCAAGGCAAAAGTGCATGTGGTCGGAGCGATATTCTCGCCTTTGAATATCTGCCAGATGCCATCGGTCTGTTCGATCGCTGGCGTGAGGCGAAGGGTGATGATGAGAGAGTCGATATGCTCACTCGGGCAATGATCGTGATCGCCCGCCTACACAAAAAAGGTATCGTGCAGGAAGATATCCATCTCGCGAACTTCTTGTTGTCCAATGGCCGTCTATTCACCATCGACGGAGGCGGTATTAGCAAAATAACCAACGGAGAACTGCCGGTAGGTCTGAGCCTGCGCAATCTGGGTTGGTTTTTTGCACAATTTTATGCGAGCTTCGACGAATTTGTCAGCATCGTGCTACCCGCCTATGAAGCTGTGAGAAGGTGGGATGCGGACGAGCGAAGAGTCGAGGCGCTGCTTTTGGAGGTTGTGAAAAATCGAGAAAGCCGAAAAAAAGACTATCTCGATAAGGTTTTTAGGGACTGCACGCGGTTTGCCTGCGAGCAGCGTTTCAACCGATATCAAGTCTGCGAGAGAAGTGCGCTTGATGACGATTTGTTGCCCATTCTTGAAGACCCGGATTACCATATGGGGCAAGGGGAGTTACTGAAAAACGGAAATTCCGCTACCGTAGCGCTTGTGCAAACGGGTAATCGATCGTTGGTCATCAAGCGATATAACCTCAAAGGGCCAGGGCATGCTATTCGTCGCGCTTTCAGAAAAAGCAGAGCCTGGACAGCTTGGTCGAATGCTTATCGAATGGAATTTTTGGGTATTCGCTCGCTTAAACCCATTGCGATGATTGAGAACCGCGCCGGCGTTGTTCGAGGTACGGCCTACCTGATTACCGAGTATATCGAGGGCGTTGATGCGCTCGAATGTCTGAGGAATACGAAAAAGCCGAACGAAGAACTTGAAGCAATGGCGAAAATTTTACACGACCTGTCTCAAAGCAAAATTACTCACGGTGACCTGAAAGCAACTAATTTCCTGATGGCAAAAGACGGACCCGTGATCATCGACCTTGACGCGATGCGGGAGCATAAAACGCAAGCAAGTTTTCATCGAGCATTCAGCAAGGATCTCGATAGATTTATGCAAAACTGGAAAGATCAGCCCGAAGTTGCAAGCCTGTTTGAAGGCCTGCTGAGTCAGGTCAAAGTCGCTTCAAATGCTGAATAATGCAGACGAACGGGCGCCAATAAGGTAACATTGGCCAGTCTCGTTCTCCACGGAAATCTGTATTGTCTTTAATCATTCTCGGATTGTCCGGCGCTCTAAGCCATGATCCCTCTGCGGCACTCTATATCGATGGAAAACTCGTGGCCGCTGTCGAGGAAGAACGGCTAATACGAAAAAAACATGCCGCCCATTATATGCCGGTCGAAGCTGCTAGATTCTGTCTAGAATACGCGGGTATCAAGCCATCTGATATCGATGTTGTCGCCTTACCCTATGCTGAAATCAGTTTGCTTTCTCCTGCACGGTGGCATTACGCGAAAAGGTACTGGTACGCGCCGGATCGCGTCATCGATGTGTTACTTAACGGCAACCGTCGATATCGAAGATACATACGTCGAGTGAGAGAGTTACTTGAGGCAATTAACGTTGACTGGCGCCAAGTCGAGTTTGACGCGATCGAACATCATTTTGCACATGCGAGCAGTGCCTACCATCTGAGTGGCTTTAAAGAAAAGACAGCGATTCTCGGTATCGATGGAAAAGGCGAATACGCGACGACCTTCTTCGGTTATGGCGAAAATGGTGTGATACATAAAATTAAGGAATTTTACGATCCTGACTCTTTGGGGCAGTTGTACGCCTCTTTCACAGAGTATCTTGGGTTTGAGATGCTTGACGGTGAGTATAAGGTGATGGGTATGGCGCCTTACGGAAATGCCGATCTGTACGATTTATCTAGGCTGATTGAGTTTGATGGTAAAGATATCAGGGTTGATACAAAGCTGGTAAACACCGTTGGCCTCCGCCGATACAAGGAAGGTGGAAAAGGATTTTACTTTAGTCAGGCGCTAGTTGATTGGTTGGGGCCAAGACGAAAAGGTGACATTGCCGACGACCCTTATGTCCATTACGCAGCTTCGATACAGCAAATGTTTGAGACGATTTCTCTAAAGCTGATTGACTATTACCTCGGTGACATATTGCGCGAAACGGGGAAGATAGCATTTGCAGGTGGTGGTGCCTTGAACGTGAGGCTTAATCAGAGAATTCTTGAGCTTCCCTACGTGAATGAACTCTTCGTTCAACCTGCTGCTAACGATTCGGGTACGTCGGTCGGTGCCGCAGCGTACGCAAGCTGGAAAAGAGGCGTCGAACCGGAAGCTTTAAAGCATGTTTTTCTGGGGCCAGACTATACCAACGAAAACTGTATTCAGGCGTGTGAAGCGCACCCAGAAAGGCCCAAGTTTGAACTACTCGAAGACGTCGCTGCCAGGGCCGCGGAACTGATTGCAGCAGGAAATCCCATAGGTTGGTTTCAGGGGCGAATGGAATTTGGTCCCAGAGCATTAGGTGGCAGAAGTATCCTAGGCAGGGCAGACCAACTTGGGATCGCTGACAAGATTAACAGTCAGATAAAGTTTAGAGAGCGATGGCGACCCTTTTGTCCCAGTGTGCTGGACTCGGTTGCTGAAGAAGTCATCGATTCCAACCACCCTGCCGACTTTATGACAATGACTTTTACCGTCGCGGACGAGTGGAAGGAGAAGATGCCAGAGGTTATCCACAAAGACGGAAGCGCAAGAATTCAGGTCGTGCACGCAAATACGAGTCCGCGATACCATGCTTTACTGACCAAGCTGCAGGGGATTACCGGCAATGGTGTTGTATTGAATACGTCGCTTAATCGACGCGGTGAACCGATGGTGTGTAGCCCAAGGGATGCGCTGGAAATGTTCTTTGGCTCTGATCTGCAATACATGGTGCTTGAAGATTTGTTAGTAACCAAAGGTCAGGAAATATAACGTGATGGCGACTCCGAACACCAGTTTCGGCGCGGACCTGAAAGTTGTTCAAATTTGTCACGATTATGAAGGTCCTTTTCAGGCGATATGCCAGCAGTACAACGCTGCTTTTGAAAACGCACATGTCACGACGTTGTATCTCAGGGGAAAACCGAACGAAGATGTTGCTGCACGAACCGGCGGTAACGAGGTCGTTTTCCTTGACCAAGGTGAAGGATCGCTGAGTGGTATCAAATGGACAACGATTTTTCGGGTGTATCGATTGTTTAGTCGATCATCCTTTGACGTGGCAATCGCTCATCGCTACAAGTCGATCTATCTAGCCGGGTTGATGAGTTATTTTTTTAACTTGAACCTTGTGTTAGCTGTGGCTCATGAACATAAAGTTTTCAAGCGAATTACCCGTTCACTTTTTCTGACTTTCTGGCGAAAGCAGATTGTCGTGTTGGGCGTCTCAGAGTCGGTGACGCGAGATGTTGAATCCAACTGTCCCGGGCTAAAAAGTCAGGGTCGCCTGTACACTTTGAATAACGCGATTGATATTAATCAAAAAGCACGACTCAAGAGTCGTAATGAGGCACGAGCGCAGCTGGGGTTAGATCCTAATGATTTTTTGTTTGGCACAGTGGGAAGGCTCGTCGTTAAGAAGAATCACACCTTAATGCTAAATGCATTCGCCCGGTCAGCAGTGCCTAAAGATGCAAAACTGTTGCTGATTGGCTCAGGCCCTGAGGAAATGAAGCTAAGGAAACTGGCGCAAGAGTTGGGGCTCGGAAATCAACTTGTCTTTCTCGGGCATGTGACCGACGCATACAGATATTTACCCGCGCTCGATGTTTTTGTTTTTTCATCAGGCGAAGCCGAGGCTTTTGGTGTGGTATTGCTTGAAGCCATGCTTGCAGAAACGCCTGTGATTAGCTCAAACGCGAGCGGTCCCGCGGAAGTCGTAAGAGATACCGGTTGGCTGTTTGATCTTGATAGTGTCAATGATCTCTCTCGAATGATCTCCAAAATAGCTTCGATGTCGGAGCACGATCGTCGAGCGAGGACAGCTAGTGCACTGGCGCGAGTCGAAACGGAATATAGTGGTGAAAGGTTTCGACACAATTTCTGGCGTCTTAAACCGATGATGGAACTCCGGCAGCTCAAGCGAGTCTCACGTTCATAATCGGAGTTGATGTATTATAAGCACGTGTGCATTGTTAACTAACCTACAGAGAAAACCAGAATGAACATACCCAGATTCGACAATGCCAGAGTGCTGACCATTGGCGATGCAATGCTCGATCGCTATTGGCATGGTGCGACATCGAGAATTTCCGCCGAGGCACCCATTCCGGTGGTTGACGTCGATGTTGTTGAAGATCGTCTTGGGGGTGCTGCAAACGTGGCGCTGAACGTCTCTGCGCTTGGCGCTAGCTCAGCATTGGTCGCAACGCTAGGAGAGGATGAGTACGGTGAAATTATTCACAAAAAACTCTCCTCTGCCGGAATTGCGGATCTGTGTGTCTCAAGTTCGGCCTACCAAACGGTGGCCAAACTGCGAATTGTCAGTCAGGGACAGCAACTTGTTCGAGCTGATTTTGAAGCAATTAAAGACACACCGTTTAGTCAGTTAGAAGACTCGTACGTCAGAGGGTTGGCTAACTGCGATATCGTCATAATGTCTGATTACGATAAAGGGGTTATTAGCAATCCTGCCAGTTATATCGAATTGGCACGTCGAGAGAACATTCCGGTGCTGGTTGATCCTAAATTCAAAGACTTTTCTGAATATGCCGGTGCCACGATTATCAAGCCGAACAGAACCGAATTCATAAAATCTGTAGGCAGCTGGGAATCTGAAAATGAACTGGTCGAAAAGTGTCGGGGCATGATCGACAAGCTTGGAATAGAGGCTTTGTTGGTGACCCGAGACAGTGAAGGTTTAACGCTGGTACAAAAAAATAAACCCGAGATGCATCTGCCTGCGCGCAAAAGAGAGGTTTACGATCTGAGTGGTGCCGGAGACACGGTCGTCGCCACGCTGGCAACAGCGCTTTGTGCAGGTGAAACACTCGAAGATGCCGTCGGACTTGCCAACATTGCGGCGGGTCTTGCCGTTAGCAAGCCTGGTATTGTCAGCGTTAGTGGACCCGAATTGAGACTTGAACTTGCAGAAGACATGGGCTTCAGCAAAGGGGTTATGACCCAAGAGCAGTTGCTCCAAACGAGCGAAGAGGCGCGCAGCAGAAATGAAAAAATCGTGTTCACAAACGGTTGTTTTGATATTTTACATGCTGGCCATGTTGACTATCTAACTGAGGCCCACGCGCTTGGTGACAGATTGATTGTTGCTGTGAATGATGATGACAGCGTTCATCGTTTGAAAGGAGAAGGTCGACCGATCAATAGTGTGGACAGAAGACTAGCCATGCTAGCGGGTCTGGCGGCCGTCGATTGGGTGGTCTCGTATTCTGAAGATACGCCGGAGGCGTTACTCTCCAAACTAAAGCCTGACGTGCTGGTAAAAGGCGGTGACTACGGTATCGAAGAAGTTGTTGGGGCCGACATCGTCAAAGAATACGGAGGTGAAGTCGCGGTGCTAAACCTGGTTGAGGATTGTTCAACGACAGCGATCGTTGAGAAGATCAGGAACTTGTAATCTTCACAAACGCATCTACGTTTGCGCTCAAATGCTTTGGATTGATTGTGCCGACAACTGCCGAGCTGATGGCCGGCGATGACATGGCAAATCGTAATGCATCGGAAGTGTTGGCAGCATGGCCACTGCCAAGCACCTTTTTCAGTAGCAAACCCTTATCAAGTTGCTCCGCACGGGCGATAACTGCGGCCTGATCTCTCTCCTGTTCATTATACGTGATCATGACGGTATCAAGTTCGTTGATCGAGAGCATGCCGGCTTCGACTGAATTTGTTGATGCGCCAATCAAGCGTATATAGCCTTTTTCTTGATATTGACGAAGTACGGAAATCACTTCGGTGTTGTTAAGGTTATCGACGTCCTGCTTGTTGCAATGAATCAGAACAAGATCAAGATAGTCTGTTTGAAGGTTTCGCAGGCTGTTCTCGATGCTTCGGGTTGTTGAATCGGCACTGAAGTCGTACGACGAAACACCGTCGATAAAACGCTCGCCAACTTTGGTACTAATGACCCATTGATCGCGGGATCCCCCGATCAGTTTGCCAAGTCGCTCCTCGCTGGTGCCATAAGCCGGAGCACTATCGAGAAAATTGATGCCCAATGCCTTTGCATGTTGCAGCAACAGCGCCAACTCGGCGTCGGTGGGTAAGGAAAAACTGCTGGGGTATTTAACACCAATGTTGCGGCCAAATTTTACGGTACCTAGCCCGAGCGGCGATACTCTGATGTCCGAATCGCCCAGCCGACGATAACTATCGATCTTCAGTGTGGCGTTGTCTGAAGCTGTCAAAATAGGTTATCCCAAGGTGATATACCGAGCGTTGCGCGTGGCAGGTTGTATTTTGGCGGTGGTGATGAGGAAGGGACGATAGATATTGCCTGGCTCACTTGTTCGGCAAGCATAGGTGTGAGCGTTAATTTGGTTGGCCAGCAAGTTAACGTGTTTTCCGAACGATGCACAAAGGGAAAATCGGGTCGTGCATGCGTTTTTTGCGCGGGCTCCGCTCTGTCGATGTGAAAACTCGTCCAACGAAGATCGGTGATATCCACCCAGGGTAACAAGTCCCTCACTTCTTTTTTTGCGATCTCTATTTGCTCTTCGCCAGATTTTTCGACACCAGTCTCTGCCAAATTGCCGCCCAGATACCAGACATTGTCTCCGTCCAAACAAGGATGGGTCGTGAGAGTAAGCCTCGGTTTGGACGCTGATCGTATCGAGACTGCGTGAGCGTAGATGGATGGCAGGTTGCCTTTGGCAGCAACCTGGTGGAGCGGCCGGCGTTGCATTGTTATATCTGCTAATTTTGCATGGTTAAGTAATGCCGCATTACCTGCGCCGGCTGCAAAGATATAGCGCTCAGCAGTGATGGTTTCTCCGGTCGAGAGAGTAATGCCCGTGACATTTCCTGTATTGTCTGTGTTTACCTCGGGTGCGTCGCGATAGATTGAAGTGCTGTAGGGTTCGCTAAGCTGCTGTAGCAGAGACTGGGTGTTGAGTACGAGATCTTCGAGCGCATACAGCTTTCCCTTAAAAGCTTTGTCTCGGAACACTTCCGGATAGTCTTTACGATCAAGCGCGTTGACTCGCCCCCGAAGGGACTTGCTTCCAAAAAAAGCGGTGACTTTTGATGTCAGCGCCCCGTCCGAAAACATATGGTAATTCTCGGACAATATCTCAACGTTGGATAGGTCGACAGGTCCATCCCCATTGATACATTGCCGCCAGACCTCAGGCATTCGCGCGATGGACTCAGAAGCAGGTGTGGTAAAGCCGCCGAGGGTGTATTTGATGCCGCCGTGAATCATACCTTGAGATGCGAGGGACTGGCCGGATCCTAACGCGTCTTTTTCAAATAGCAGTGTTTGGTAGCCTTCACGCGACAGCTGATTGAGCAACCAAAGACCGCAGACGCCGCCACCTATGATTGCGATTTGCGTGTCTGTTTGAATTGGCATTGGCTTTCGCTTGGGTTTAATTGCCACAGATTATAACATTGGCCGGGCTAGATTGGGATGTCTTGGAAGATGAGTCAGGGTTTTGAAGAACAAAGTGACAATGCGAGGGCCACAGGTCTCTTTTGTGCCAATTGCGGCGTTGATATAGCGTGCGGGGCTGAAGAAGAAACATCCGATTGCTGGTGCAAACGGTTTCCCCGATTACCACAAGTCGCCGAAATTGATGGTGAGCAATGCCTGTGTCCAAGTTGTCTGGGGGTCGTTTTGAAACACGCCATTGCGCGAGGGGTAGAAGAAAAAGGCGTGAATGCGATGGTGACCCTCGCCAGTCAAAATGCAACTGATGCTTTCAGTGATGCGCGCAAGTCCAAACCTAAACTGATAGAACACGTAGATTTTCAAATAGAAAACGGAAAATATGTTTTCTCCTCCTGGTATCACCTCAAGCGAGGGTACTGCTGTGGTAGTGGCTGCAGGAACTGTCCCTTTGACTAGATACCTTTACAGTTTTTTCTTTTATCTGGTTTTACCTGTTGTTTTCCTCAGGCTGTTTTGGCGTTCCCGAAAAGAGCCTGTCTACAGAAGCGACCTTTTACAACGACTCGGTTTTGGTAATCCTTTGA
>CBFHOH010000014.1:73914-76362 GCA_965657335.1 Candidatus Azotimanducaceae bacterium | reverse complement strand
GGAGAACCGTTATGCGCCCTATGACACGCCCGGCGCTGTGAAACGCTTCTTGCGGCTGACGAACCCAAGAGCATTGATCATTATTGATACTGAACTGTGGCCTAACATGCTGCATTACGCCGCTAAAAGCAGTGTTAAGACTATCGTTGTTAACGGTCGATTGTCGGAAAAATCTGCACGGGGCTACAGGAAAATCAGCGCTTTGTCTGGCCCTATGATGGCATCCATCTATTGCGTAGCGGCTCAGAGTGAATCTCAGGGTGAGCGATTTATCGCGCTCGGACTCAAGCGACAGAAATTGAGTGTAACCGGTAGCACCAAATTCGATGTGGAGCACGACAAAACAGAGAGCCCAGCGTCTAAATTGCTCGCTGCCGGTTTACGAAGTCGGTTTGTGTTAGTCGCTGCCAGTACCCATCACGGGGAAGAGGAAGTCATGCTTCAGGCATTAACGCTTTTAGAGCAATCTGTGCCCGGCATGCTGTTGGTGCTGGTGCCCAGGCATCCTCACAGAGCGGACGAAGTATTCAATCTGTGTAAAAAATACGGTTTCGTCACTCAAAAACACAGTGAAGGGCGGTCCTGCGATGCCGCTACCCGCGTATATTTATTGGATACAATGGGTGAGCTAATGTCGTTTTTTAGTATGGCTGATGCTGCATTCGTGGGTGGTAGTCTAGTGCCGATAGGCGGACATAATCCGATGGAACCAGCGAGTTTTGGTTTACCTGTCTGGATGGGGCCGCACATTAGAAATGTAAATGACATTGCGCAGCAATTTATTGATGCGGGTGGAATGAACATTGTTCACTCAGCGCCGGATATTGTTGAGGAAATACTGCGGGTTCAGCGCTCGGAGTCGGAGTTGCGACAAAGGGTTGAAGCACTCAGCCAAGTGATGGAGCGCAATAAGGGCGCTTTGGATAGCGTTGAAAAATTAATTGTGCAGGCGATGGAATAACGAACCTCGGCCTATTCTGGTTAAACTTAGCCGCTAAGAATCGCGGACCGTTAAGCATATCTGACTAAATAGCGGTGCGGATTGCCTGCCTTCTTTCCACTCAAAATATGATAGGCTAGTGACAACAGGTAGGACGTAACGCGCAGCGACAACGAACCTATTTATTTTCAACAACAGGTAAAGGGAAAGATTAAACCTGGTGGTAACTGTAATAAGCGATAGTGAAATGACGAGAAAGCGAAAATACGTACCAGATCTGGTTTCAGATATGGCCGAATGCGACGCAAACTATATCCGCTTAAAGCGGCTTTTTTCGTCTATGGACAGTGAGGAGTTACGAGAATTCGGCGTCGAAGGCGTGACCGAAGACGGTGCCCGAGTCAGCTTGCGTATTACTGAACGTTGTCGCTACACCACGATGATGACAATGCGCGTTGAAAACGAAGCTGATAAGCCTTGGGTACGTTGGCCTTTGTTAACAATACGCGTATACCACGATACTAAATCGGCAGAGGTCGTCAGCTTCGAGCGACATCGCAATTTTAAGTACAGATATGCCACCCCAAATAGTCAGATGTTCCAGCCCGACGAAAAGTCTCAGATTAATAAATTTCTGGGTGAGTTGTTGACCTTTTGTATCGAAAGAGGTCGGTCCCTCGAGCATGTATCGATCAGACCCTAATTTCCGTCTGACTCATCTAAATTTCTAAAGAATAAAAGCGACTCGACCTGTATACTCGGGCGGTTCGCGTTCCTGATGGAACCGACACACCACGCCGCAATGAGACAGAATTGATTAGATCCTCTGTTTACATTTTTATGTTTCTTTGCGTTCACTCCGAACGAACTAGATTGAAAAATTAAATGGCAAATAACTCCTATAAAGCTGACTCAATAGAAGTCTTGGAAGGTCTAGATCCCGTCAGAAAACGACCGGGAATGTATACAGATACAACTCGTCCTAATCACTTGGCTCAGGAAGTGATTGACAATAGCGTCGACGAAGCGCTTGAAGGTTATGCGAACGAAATAAGAATCACGCTTCGAAAAGACGGTTCCATGTCAGTGGGTGACAATGGCCGGGGTATGCCGGTAGACATACATAAAAAAGAAAAAGTCTCAGGTGTCGAGCTGATATTGAGCCGGCTTCACTCTGGCGCTAAGTTTAATAGCGATAATTATAAATTCTCCGGTGGTCTGCATGGCGTCGGCGTGTCAGTTGTTAACGCACTTTCGCTTCAATTTGAAGTGTACATAAAGCGCGAGGGCAAGTTGCATCACATGTCGTTCAAAAACGGCAATAAATCGAAGGACCTGGCGGTTAAAGATAATGTCGGGAAGAGAAATACAGGTACGCTCATAAATTTTAAACCTGATCCTCAGTACTTCGATTCACCAAAGTTTTCTGTCTCTAAAATGAAACATTTGCTCAAGGCAAAAGCTGTTTTATGTCCAGGTCTTAGAGTGTTTTTCACTGATGAGACAGC
>CBFHOH010000014.1:259-73815 GCA_965657335.1 Candidatus Azotimanducaceae bacterium | reverse complement strand
CGACTGGGCTGTGCAGTGGCTGCCTGAAGGCGGAGAGCTCGTGACCGAGAGCTATGTCAATCTGATCCCGACAGCGCAAGGGGGCACTCACGTAAACGGGCTTCGCTCAGGTTTGCTCGAGGCACTTCGTGAGTTTTGTGATTTTCGAAACATGGTGCCTCGTGGCGTAAAAATTTCTGCCGATGATATTTGGGACAGATGTGCTCACGTGCTATCTGCCAAAATGCTCGAACCGCAATTTGCCGGGCAGACCAAAGAAAGATTGAACTCGAGACAAGCAGCGACCTTTATTTCTGGCGTCGTGAAAGACAGCTTCAGTCTTTGGCTTAATCAGCACGTGGCAGAAGCTGAGCTTATCGCTGAACTGGCGATAAATAACGCGCAGGCTCGCCTGCGAGCAGGTAAGAAAGTCGCGCGCAAGAAGGTGACTGCTGGACCGGCCCTGCCGGGCAAGTTAGCGGATTGCTCCTGCCAAGACGCCATGCAAGGTGAATTGTTTTTGGTAGAAGGTGATTCTGCTGGTGGCTCAGCAAAGCAGGCTAGGGACAGAGAAACGCAGGCGATTATGCCGTTGCGAGGAAAAATTCTTAACACCTGGGAAGTGGACTCTGCTGAGATTTTGGCTTCTCAGGAAGTGCACGATATTTCGGTCGCGTTGGGTATTGATCCTGCCTCGACGGATCTAAGCGGCCTGCGGTACGGTAAAATTTGTATTCTGGCGGACGCCGATTCCGATGGGTTGCACATCGCCAGTTTGCTGATAGCACTCTTCGTCAAACATTTTCCATCGCTGGTCGAAAACGGTCATGTTTTTGTTGCGATGCCTCCGCTTTACAGAATTGACGTTGGCAAAGAGGTTTTCTACGCGTTGGATGAGTCAGAGAGGCAAGGCTATCTAGATTTAATCGAAGCTGAGAAGAAGAAAGGTAAAGTGACGGTTCAACGATTTAAAGGGTTGGGCGAGATGAACCCTTTGCAACTTCGAGAGACAGCGATGAACGAAGATACTCGGCGACTAGTGCAGCTGAACATCGAGTCTGGTAGCAAGGTAACTGAAACGCTGGATATGTTGTTGTCGAAAAAACGAGCGGCAGATCGCAAAAGTTGGCTCGAAGAGAAAGGTGATCAGGCAGAAATTTTGTAGTCAAAAAACTTATGACAGCGTTCGGTAAGGGATGATTTAAGCTGCCTGTCCGATAGCGGTTGGCGAACGTGCAATACTTGTGCACAAAGCGTGGTAAGCCAGCCAATAGTTGTATCAAGTCTATGATAAATTAGCCTGCAAAAATCAACGTTGCTGGCCTACCACCGCCGCTCGTAAGCTGGTGTTGATGGTCGGGAACCAATCCGCTTTTTATTGAGAATAGTCAGTTAATGAGTGAAATAAACAAATCCGGGATCTCCGAAACAGCGTCTCTCAGACAATTTACTGAGAATGCATATCTCAATTACGCGATGTATGTCATCAACGACCGAGCGCTACCGTTCATCGGTGATGGCCTAAAGCCTGTCCAGCGGCGAATTGTCTTTGCGATGTCTGAGCTACGTCTTAATGCGGACGCGAAGTATTCCAAGTCCGCAAGAACAGTGGGCGATGTGATAGGTAAATATCATCCCCACGGTGACAGTGCGAGCTATGAAGCGATGGTGTTGATGGCGCAGCCCTTCTCCTATCGCTACCCTTTGGTTGACGGGCAAGGGAACTGGGGTTCGCCAGATGATCCGAAATCCTTCGCTGCGATGCGATATACCGAATCTAAACTAACGAAATACGCCTCTACCCTGCTGTCTGAGTTAGGTCAGGGTACGGTGAGCTGGGTGCCAAATTTTGACGGCACCATGGAAGAACCTGAACATCTTCCTGCGCGATTGCCAAACATATTGCTAAACGGGGGCAGTGGTATTGCCGTTGGTATGGCGACGGATATTCCACCGCACAACCTGCGGGAAGTTGCGACTGCCTGTATTCGTTTGCTAGATAAGCCAAAGTCGACCGTGAGAGATCTTTGTGAACATATTAAGGGGCCGGATTTTCCGACAGGCGCGGAGATCATCTCTACCAAAGAAGATATTCAGCAGATCTATGAGACTGGCCGAGGTGCTATAAGAACCCGCGCGGTATTCCAGATTGAAGAAGGCGACATTGTCATCACCGCTTTACCCTTTCAGGTCTCGGGCACAAAGATACTTGAACAGATCGCAGCGCAGATGCAAGCGAAGAAGCTGCCGATGGTTGTCGATCTTCGCGATGAATCTGATCACGAGAATCCAACGCGAATTGTTATTGTGCCACGCTCCAACCGTATTGATGTTGAATCGCTGATGGGCCATTTGTTTGCTTCCACGGATCTTGAGCGAACACACAGAGCTAACTTTAATATGATCGGCCTCGATGGTCGGCCACGGGTGAAGCCTCTCAATACGCTGCTGTCGGAATGGTTGGAGTTTCGAACGGAAACTGTACTCAAGAGACTCCAATACCGCTTAGACAAAATCCTCGATCGCCTTCATATTCTTGAAGGTCTAATGGTTGCATTCCTGAACATTGATGAAGTCATCAAAATTGTTAGGACTGAGGACAAACCTAAAGCAGTGCTGATGAAACAGTTCAAAATCTCGGAATTGCAGGCTGATGCAATTCTTGATTTAAGGCTGCGACAACTCGCGAAGCTCGAAGAAATCAAGATCAGAGGTGAGCAGGATGAGCTCAACGCCGAGCGAGTCAATCTCGAAAAGACGATTGGTTCGAAAACAAGACTGAAAACACTGATAAAGAAGGAAATTCAAGCCGATGCTGACGAGTTTGGTGATGAGCGCTGCTCTGCCATTGTCGAAAGATCAGAGGCCCAGGCATTTAAAGAGAAGGACCTCATTTCAACTGAACCTGTGACGGTTGTCTTGTCAGAGAAAGGCTGGATTCGCGCGGCGAAAGGCCACGAAGTTGACCCGCATGAATTAAACTACCGATCAGGCGACCAACTGCTTCAGGCTGTGCCGGGCAGGTCCAATCAGGATATTATATTTTTGGACTCGACGGGTCGTGCTTACACGGTTGCAGCGCATACGCTGCCTTCGGCGCGCGGCCAAGGTGAACCGCTGACAGGTAGGGTGAACCCGCCTGCCGGTGCCTATTTTACGGGCGTGATGGCCGGTGATGAGGATACACAATTCCTTGTTGCCAGTGATGCCGGTTATGGCTTTGTCACAAAGCTTGCCGGTTTGCAGACGAAGAACAAGGCAGGCAAAGCATTCATCTCCGTGCCGAAGGGTGGCATCGTGCTTAAACCCAAGATCATTAAAGACATAGAAACGCAGTTCGTCGGGGCGTTTAGTAATGAAGGACGTTTGCTCATATTCCCGCTTTCAGAGTTGCCTGTGTTAGGGCGCGGTAAAGGAGTGAAAATGCTGAGCATCCCGCCCGCCCGCGTAGTTGAGCGTGTCGAAATGATGTCCCACTTGGTCGTATTCTCCGAGACGGATACGATCACTGTGATTTCAGGTAAGCGGCACATTAATCTGAAATTTGCTGATCTGGAACATTATCGGGGAGAGCGAGCGCGCAGAGGCTTGAAGCTGCCGAGAGGATTTCAAAAAGTAGATGCTGTAACACTCGACGGCGTTTAGCCAGTTGATGGCTAGTTGCCTGAAAGCTTCTCAGCTTGTAGTTCGATAAGTTTTTGGTAAGCGGGCTGAAGAGATTCGATCAGGTAAACTGATCCGGTCGGTGTCAGTGAATTGTGAAAATCACTGATGAGCAATCTCGGATCGTCGCAACATATTTTGTAGGCATCATGGCTAATGAGCAGTTGTCGTTCAGCGATAGACGCGATGTATACCGTTTGTTTCCTGTTGGCATCGATATGCTCGGGCGCCGCCACTGGATTGATACCGATTTTGATATTGATTGTTGTATTCAGCTTCTCAAATACCCGGATCAGCAATAATCCGGCGCAAACAGCGTCGTAAAGACAATCCTCTGGGTCTGCTGCAGAAAACATGGCAATGATGTCTTGTCCATCAGAGACTTCTACTTGGCAACGGTAGAGAGATAGCGCACTAGAAATTCTTTCCTCGTGGGTCGCCAGCCAACGATGCGGTCTTATTTTCATTACCATGATTAATTGCGCGTTGTTAGTCTCGCTCTCAGGCTGAGTTGCGTTGTGATTTGACACTTGGATTGTTTCGCTAGCCTCGGCAGATCCCTGGTTTCGCGTGTGATCAGTTTGTGGTTGTTTGAGCGAGAATAAACCGAGGAATATTAGGTCTGCGCAGGCCCATACAAATACTGCCGCCGCGCCAAGGATCACCAGGTTCACCAGAACGAAGACGGCAATAATCCGTCTGAATTTATCGTCAAGGAGCGATTGATTGACGATGACTCGAAGGTAGCCAGCAGTTTCGTTTTGAAAAGTGATGTCGCGGGTGACGATATCTTCCTGCCTAACGCCTGTTTTGCCGGCCTGAGCCAGTAATTGGTTGTCAGTTTTATGTACTGACGCAAAGATCAAGTCTCCCTCCGATACCAAGTTCCCCAGTACTACATTGAGACCTAACAAGTCCTCTGTCACAAGATAGTCTGCGGTTGACGCGCTCAGTTGGCTGACGATTGCCTGAGTGAAATGTTCCCGCTGTTCTTTAAGTTCGCCATAAACGAAACTAGAAATGATAAAAAGCGAGAGCGTCAGGCTAACGACGGCTGGTAATAGGACGAGCAAAATGAGTTTTGCTTTTGATCTGTGCATAAGGCGCTGAAACAACGAAGTCTTAGGGCAAGTATACCTAGTTTATGCGTGGACATTACACTAACGTGCAGATCGCTTTGTCTTAAGATCATGAACAGGGGATAATGATAACTCCATTCGGTAGGAAATCGTTGTGTCAGAACTTGCGCTTATCAGTGTTTCTGGAAAAGATCGTCCCGGTGTCACTGCTGCCATTACAGAGTTCTTGTCCGAGTACGCCGTAGATATTCTCGATGTTGGTCAGGCGGTGATACACGACTCCTTGGCGCTTGGCTTGCTAATAAATATGCCTGTTGCCAACCAAAACCTTCAACCTGCTGTGCTCAAATTAGGCGAGATGCTGGGCGTCAGCATCACCTTCGTGCCGGTGCCAGAAAATAGTTACGAGCAGTGGACGAGAAATCAGGGTCGTCCGCGATTTATTTTGACGTTGCTGGCTCGGAAAATTAAGGCGAGCCACATTGCAAAGGTATCGAGGGTTATCGCCGACAACGGGCTAAATATCGATAACATCGTGCGTTTGTCCGGAAGGGTTAACGTAGAAGAGGATGTTGAAGGTAGCAAGGCATGTGTTGAATTCTCGCTCAAGGGTGATCATGAAAATTCCAAATCGCTCAGATCTGAGCTAATGCAGGTTTGCAGTGAGTTGGAGATTGATATTGCTATTCAAGAAGATGGCATCTTCAGGCGTCATCGCCGATTGATTTGCTTTGATATGGATTCAACGCTTATCACCACGGAAGTGATCGATGAGCTTGCGGAGCTTGCCGGGGTTGGTGCCAGGGTGTCAGCAATAACGGACAGAGCAATGGCAGGAGAACTCGATTTCCGGCAGAGTCTGCATGAGCGAGTGTCATTGCTCCGTGGTCTGTCTGCAGATTCTCTCCAACAAGTAGCTGACGCGCTTCCCCTCACCGAGGGTGTGGAGCATTTGTTCAAGACGCTGAATAGCCTTGGTTACAAAACAGCCATACTATCCGGTGGATTTGATTTCTTCGGCAAGGTCCTTCAAGAAAAACTGGGGGTGGATTATGTTTACGCCAACCAGCTCGAGATTGAAAAAGGCGAACTGACGGGAAAAGTGATCGAGCCCATCGTCGACGCTTCAAGAAAAGCGAGCCTGGTACGCCAACTTGCACAGGAGGAAGGTATTGCTCTGGAACAGGTGATAGCCGTGGGCGACGGGGCAAATGACCTTGAAATGTTAGCGGTTGCCGGTCTGGGAATTGCTTTCCATGCAAAACCGCTTGTCCGGCAAAGTGCAGAGCAGTCTATCTCAACGCTGGGGCTGGACAGCATCCTGTACCTGATGGGCATCAGAGACAGGGAAGCCGGGCGTATCTAGCCTGATGCGGAATCATCCGTTTGGCATCTATTTAAGATCCTTGTGCATGCGATACATTGGGGCCGGTACGTCTCCCACTTCAAGTCCGGTAAATTCATGATCAATATGCCAACCTTGAGCTGAGTAAAACGCGATCGCAGAACTGTTCTTTGTCAAAACGTCGAGTTTTGCGAGTTGATATCCGCGTTCCAGAATAGACCTTTCGCCATAGGCCAGCAGTCGCGAACCATAGCCATGCCGTTTTTGCGTGGGGTCAAGGTGGAGTGATTCTATTGTGTCATCGACAACAAACAACATACCTTTGATCTTGTTCCCCGAAACCAGCACTCGAAAACTCTCCCAACAATTCTCTGCAAACCTCTCAGGCTCCCTCAGATTATTGAACGCGATGTTCGCTGCTTCAGGCACGATGGGTGCCATTGTTGTGACAAACGAAGCCCTTAGGATTTCTCCTATTTCATCAATCTCCGATGCCATGGCATTTCGAATTTTGATGTCGTCTTCTCTGTTCATACAAGATATGGTACCAAAAGAGATTTATTTAGAGTAAAGCAGATGGCAACAGGTACGCACGAGTATGTTAACGACCCGCGTAACGCGGATATCCTGATTAATATTAACGGTGAATTGTATCCACGCAGCGAAGCCAAAATTTCTGTGTTCGACAGCGGGTTTATTCTGGGAGATGGTGTATGGGAAGGCATTCGACTGCATCATGGTCGGCTGGCTTTTATCGACAAGCATATGCAACGATTATTTGATGGTGCGAAAGCGCTGGATCTGGACATCGGGCTGAGCAAATCATCGCTAATCTCAAGGATAGAGGAGACCTGTGCCGCCAATGGTATGGAGGATGGGGTGCACATCAGGCTCATGGTCACCAGAGGTGAGAAAGCGACGCCTTATCAGGATCCAAGAGTCACGATAGGTGGTGCAACGATTGTGATCATTGCGGAGTTCAAAACGCCGTTGTTACCCGAGAACTTTTTGGGTATTGATTTATTCACAACACATGTAAGGCGCGGCTATCCTGATGTTCAGGACCCGAAGTTAAATACCCACTCAAAACTCAACTGTATTTTTGCCTGTATTCAGGCTGCAAAAGCGGGTGTTGACGAAGCGCTGATGCTCGACCCTCATGGTTTTGTCGCAACCTGTAATTCAACTCACTTTTTTATTATCCGTCAGGGTGAAGTCTGGACGTCCAGCGGTGACTTTTGCCTAGATGGAATTACCCGGCGCAATGTCATCAACTGTTGTAAGCAGAACGACATTCCGGTTTATGAGAAGAACTTCACATTAGCCGATGTATACGCAGCGGAAGAGGCATTCGTTACAGGTACATTTGCCGGGTTGACCGCGGTCAAGCAGGTAGATGGAAGGGTAATTGGAAATGGAGAGGTTTATCCTCAACTCGGACACTTGCAAGGGCTGTACATAGACATGATTGAGTCAGAGGTTATCCAGTGACAACCCGTATCGCCATGTGGTCTGGGCCACGCAATATATCTACAGCCATGATGCGTAGTTGGGAAAATAGAGCGGACACCTGCGTGGTCGATGAACCCTTCTACGCCTATTACCTGAATCGAACCCGGCTGCTCCATCCGGGTTTTACTGAGATTATTAATTCTCAGTCTGTTTGCTACGAGGAGGTTGCAGAAATGATGTCCCGGGGTGACTGCAGCCGACCGCTACAATATCAGAAGCATATGACGCATCATCTGTTCGAAGATAATGATCTGGCATGGACAAAAAAACTAAAGCATGCCTTTTTGATACGCCACCCTGCTGAAATTGTTAGCTCGTATACGAAAGTGCGCGGTTCCTGCGATCTGCAAGATATCGGTATCACGCAGCAGTTATCGCTTTACAAGCAAATTTCAGAAATCACTGGTCAAGATATACCGATTATCGATTCGAATGATGTGCTAAGAGAACCCAAAGCGTTAATGTGCAGGCTTTGTGATCGTCTGGGTGTGCCTTTTAGTGAGCCTATGCTGAAATGGCCGCCGGGGAAGCGTGCGTCAGATGGTGTTTGGGCGCGGTATTGGTATGACTCGGTGGAGGCCTCAACCGAGTTTAAGGCTTATCGAAGACCGACACTAACGCTGGATACAGAGCAGCGTTCGGTTGTCGATGAGGCGATGCCTTTTTTTGATGAGCTCTACGCGCAAAGATTAATTCCTTCGGTCGAAGCAGTCTGATCAGATCGCGGTAGATTGTTTTGCCAGCGCTTTGGTCTACATTACCCAGCCGTTATGCCCCTCAATAGCGTTGCTGTTGCACGGCGCGTGCGGTGTTAAATATTTTGCCTGGTAGAAATGAAAGGTCGAAGCCGCACTTCTGAAGTCAGAGAATTAGATATCAGACAACCTTTTTCTGCTTTGTGCAATAAACTTATGGCCTGACGCGTCAGGTCGTCGGTCAACTTTCTCTCGTCGAGTAACAATGTCGGGCGCATAACAATCGTCGTAAAACGGGTAACGCCATCTGTGCGGTCAAGTGTGCCCTGAACCTGACACTTGACATCCAAATACTCAAATTTATGTGCCCTCGCGATTGCTTTGAAAGTGAGCAAAAAACAGTCAGCGATTGCGGCGACAAACAATGTCTCGGGTGACCACCGACTGCCAAGGCCGCCAAATTCAGCGGGAGGTTCAGACTCAATCGTTGTCAGATTATCCGCGCTGAGGTTGACATGATTGTCTTGTAGGGTCGCTTCAATCTCGTAGTGGTGAGGTAGTGGTTGCATTGGCGTTCCGTCACAACGTTAAGTTACGGAAATCTTAGTGCTCAATGACGTGACCGCGCATTGATATAAGTCAAGCGGCTTAAAGGTCCTCGCTGGCGAAGTCGTAATCCATATCTTCGAGTGGGGGCGAAATATAGTACCCCTGAATAAAGTTGACGCCTGCCTGCCATAATGTTGACAAGACCAGTGGACTTTCGACACCCGAAATTGCCGTGAGCACGCCAGTTGACTGAAGTGATTTCACCATATCGATGAGCTCTTTTTGTTTTTCAGCATTGTTCTCGATTTGCTGCGCAAACGAGCCGTCAAGTTTGACGTAATCGGGCGTCAGGTGTTTGAGTAGATTAAATGGGTTTAAAGAACAACCAAAATGATTGATTGAAGTCTTGCAGTGGAGCTGTGCCAGCCCCTTTGAAAATCTCGTGGCATACTTGATATATGAAGTGGCATCGTTCTCGTGGATCTGAAATACAATAGTGTCGCTGGGTAGCCGAGCAGCTTTTAACGCAACGCTGATCCAAGGTAGAAACGTGTTATCTGTTATAGATTTGTGGGTAATATTGATAAAAAGTCGCGCCTTGCTCCCGGACGCTCTATGCGCTGACAAAGCCTTGATAGACTGTAATATCACCCATCGATCTAGTTTTTCGAGTAACCCGGCATCTTCAGCAGGACCCAAAAATTGTCCCGGTAACAAGTCGTGCCCATCTTCGTATGTCAACCTGAGCAAGACTTCGAACTGCTCGTCGTCGTCTCCATGCAAACTAATAACGGGTTGAAAAACCAGCTTGAATGAATTTTCAGCAATGGCATTTCTGACCAATTCTTCAATGTCCTCAGAGTGCAGTGCTTCTCCGTGCTCACCGACCCTTACTTGCTCTCCCTGATAAAAAGTAACGCCGTTTCCGGCGACGATACCTACCGCGGCTTTGTGAGCCCGCGAAATAATCTCTTCACTCGTGGGTGCATTTTCTGTAATGAGTGAAAGACCAATGCTGACCGTGAGCTGGTAGTTTTTCCCGGACACCTCGGACAAATGATTCTCAACCACTAACCTTATTTCATCTGCGACGGTCGCGGCAACATCCTTGTCCCCGGTCTCATATAGCAAGGTAAAAACGTCATCACCAAACCTAGCCATAATGTGAGTTTCATCAGTTAGCTGACGAATCAAGGTGGCAAGGTCTCCCAGCACGAGGTCCGCATTTGATATGCCGGCCTCGGCACGAATCTGAGAGAAATGATCAATGCTGATGTAAAATAAGACGTAGGAACCTTGACCATTTTGAGCTTGATCAACAGCAGCATCGAGTTGCTCGACAAAAAACACGCGGTTGTATAGCCCTGTTAGCAAATCCTGACTGGATATCTCCTTGATCCGATTCTCGAGCTCACTTTCATCCGTCATGGAACGGAATATCATCTGAGTGCAGGCTTCACCATCGTAAGTCGCTGGGGAGAGTGCAAGGCTAGAGAGGATTTTGGAGCCACCTTTGGTGATGCAGGTAAACTCCTCGACATCCTCTCCGCGATGTTCAAACGACTTGAGGAATTTTTTGAACGGTTCTTGATCTTCCGTCGCGATCAGGTCAATGATTGGAATGCCAGCAAAGTCTTCAGTATCGTCATAACCGAACAATTCACAATAGGCGTTGTTGGTGTAGATGTGCATACCTTCGTGAACATAGGCGATCGCGGCACTCGAGCTATCAAGCAATAGCTGGTTGCGACGAGCGATCTCTCTGAGTTCAACCTCGGCTCGCCGACGTAGTCGTCTGTTGTGAAGGTTTTGTAATTCTCTTTGTATAATGAGGCCAAGATGCTCGTCGTCATCTTTTAGAGCGACGTCAAGTGCGCCGATTCTCATGCCTTCGGTAATAGATTCGATGTGTCTGTTGTCTGCCAGTAAAATGATCGGAATGTCGAAGTCCAAATCGCGAATCGTCGCAATCGCTTCCTGAGCAGACACGCCGTTTGCCTCGCTGCTGGCCAATAACAGATCCCATTGCTTGCTTTTCAGTTTGTCGACTAAATCTGCGAGAGATTCTATCTGATGTGCGCGAGTCGCCCGTCCCGCCGTTCGTAGCAGTACAATAAGCTCTTCCGCTCTATTCTGCGATTCCTCGAGAATCAGGAGCTTGACTGGTTCCTTATCACTCATTCAACGTATCCAACGTAATGGCAACACTATATCAGATGCCGGTAGCCAGATGAGAGCCTAGCGGGCGAAATGACGCTGCAATTTTTCGTGCTGAAGCGGTATGATGGGGTCCCAAAAAATTAACGAGAAAAAAAGATGGCAACCTTTTCTACCAATGAGTTCAAGTCAGGGCTCAAAGTGATGCTTGAGGGTGATCCTTGTTCTATCTTGGAGAATGAATTCGTAAAACCGGGTAAAGGCCAAGCTTTTAATCGAGTCAAGATGCGTAATCTCAAGTCCGGTAAAGTCTGGGAGCGGACATTTAAGTCAGGTGAATCCCTTGAAGGGGCTGATGTCATGGACTTCGATATGGAATACGTCTACAACGACGGTGAATATTGGCATTTCATGAAAACCGATGGCAGTTTTGAGCAAATGGGTGCCGACAAGGCGGCAGTAGGTGACTGTGTGCGTTGGTTGAAAGAGCAGGATAGCTATCTCGTTACCCTGTGGAATGAGGCGCCAATCGCAGTTACGCCCCCCAATTTTGTTGAGTTGGAAGTCACTGATACCGACCCCGGCTTGAAAGGAGACACAGCGCAAGGCGGTACAAAGCCAGCGACTTTGAGCACAGGGGCGGTCGTAAAAGTCCCGCTTTTTATTAACATTGGAGAAGTTATTCGAGTTGATACGCGCACCGCTGAATACCAGAATCGTGTTAAGAGCTGATCTCTGATCGATGAATTGGCGCCCGGGAATAGATAACGCTACGCTCCGACAAAGAAGCAAAATCTATAGAACGATTCGTCGATTTTTTGACGACCGAGAGGTTGCGGAAGTTTCTACGCCAATTCTAGGCGCCTGTGGTGTCTCTGACCTGCATATTCAAAGCCTTTCGTTATTCGACGAGGGGCATCGCTGGTTTTTGCAGTCCTCTCCTGAATACGCGATGAAACGTTTGCTCGCTAATGGTAGCGGTTCCATTTATCAAATCTGCCCTGCCTTTCGTGCGGGTGAGTCAGGCGCAAGGCACAATACGGAATTCTCGATGCTGGAATGGTATCGGGTGGGGTACTCACTTTCGGACCTTGTCACTGAGGTTGCAACGCTGTTGCAGCAAACACTTGATGTTGCCCAGGTTAAAACGTCGAAATTCAAGTTCACGACGTATCGGGAACTCTTCATAAGTCGATTTGATACCAACCCGCACGATGCGCCCATTGGCAAGCTTCGTCAGCTGATCGCAGAGGAAAATTTGGCGGCAGATCACATTGACACCGTTGACGATGGCGCAACGTTTAATGAGTGTCTTGATCTTCTTTTCTCCAGCTGTATTGAACCACGGTTAGAAGAACCAACTTTTGTTTTGGAATTCCCGGCAGAGCAAGCAGCGTTGGCGAAAACAGTAACTAACGATCAAAATGAGTTGGTTGCAAGTCGATTTGAACTTTACTGGCAGGGTCTAGAGCTGGCGAACGGTTATGATGAACTGACAGACCCGGTTGAACTTCGGCAGAGATTTGAAAAAAACAATTCTCAACGATTAGCCAGAGGCCTGATCGAAATGGCGCCAGATGAAAAACTGCTTTCGAGTATGTCTGAATTGCCCGATTGTGCGGGTGTTGCTGTCGGTCTTGACCGTCTGGTGATGCATTTGTGTACCAAAACAACGATTGATGAGGTACTTACTTTCAGCAGGCAGCGTCTGTGATTGGCAAGGCGGCTGTGACTGTCGTGACGGTTAATCGTGAATTAGCGCGTCACCTAATCTCACTGGCTCGTCAGCGCTTATGCGCCAGTCGACTTTCTTCTCGGTAAGCACGATGGCTGTTGAGCCCATCAAGAAACTCCCTAACTCGTCCCCCTGATCCAGGGTTTTGGGTGGCTCAAAACGATGTTTGTCAAATTTACGGGGTGAGAATACGCCGTCCCGCCAGGCAGGTCTGATTCCGGCGACAATCATCGCACCGACCATAATGACGGCCATGGCGCCTCGCGGGGTGTCGAATAGCATGACGTATCGCTCGTTGATAGCAAACAAGTCGTCTACTGACTCAGTCGTCGCTTTATTAACGGAAAAAAGTCTGCCTGGAATATAGTTTCCAGTCTGCAATTGCCCGTCAGTTGGCATGTGGACACGATGATAGTCCTTTGGAGACAGGTAAATTGTTGCGAAGCTACCGCTGCCGAATTTCTCCGCAACACTGGCATCTGCTAATAGTTTTTCTAGCGTATATTGTTTGCCTTTGGCCTGAATCAGACTGTTATCTTCAATAGCGCCGCAGGCCGACACGACGCCGTCTGCGGGAGAGCTAATTGGCCCTTTGAATGTCCTAGCACCGGGTTTCAGCTTGCGCGTGAAAAAATCGTTGAACGTTGTGTAGTCTCTATAATCCTCACGTTCCGCCTCTGTAAGGTCAACGTCGAAGATGCGAATGATCGAAGAGATAAAGAGGTTCTTAATCCAACGGATTTTAGTTGATGCAATGACGCCAACAGCGCGTGATAACAGATGTTGTGGTACCAGATATTGCAGAATAACGGTTAAGCGACTCATAGCGTTTCAACGGGTGTATCGGGGTGGTTGCCCCATTCAGACCAAGATCCCGGGTAGGCTCGGATATCGTATCCGAGTGATTTACCGATCAGGTAGGTTAAGCCTGACCTGTGATGGGTCTGGCAGTGGGTGATGATTTTCTTATCCGGGGTCAAACCAAGATCGCTTAAAACCGCCTTGATATCTTTTCGTATTCTGAATGACGCGGCTCTGTCCATTGTTTCAAGCCAGTCGAGATTGATTGCGCCGGGTATGTGCCCACCACGAGCGGAAAATCTTCTCTCGCCAGAATGCTCAGCAGCACTCCTCGCGTCCCAGATGCGCACGTCGTCTTGGTCAATGCTGGCGAGCACGTCGTCGATGTTCGCGGTGAACTGGTTCGATAATGTCAGGTTAACTTCGGATGCTTGCACCTGAGTTGGTTCGCTAGTTACCGGTGCGTCTTCGGCCAACCAAGCGTGAATACCGCCATTTAGATAAGAAGTTTTCTTGTGAGAAATAAGGTCCAGCGTCCAGATAAACCTGCCAGCCCATCCGCCGCCCTCATCATCATAAACGACAAGATGTTTGTCAGGACTGTAGCCGATGCGGGCAAACAAAGTTTCGAGTCTAGAGAGTTCGGGTAGCTTGCCCGGGGCAGGAGGCGTGCCATTGATGATTTCACTTGGCTCGACATGGACCGCGCCGGGTATATGGACTTTGTCAAACACCTCCCGTTTAGAGAGATCAACGATAAGCAGGCCCTCTAGATTAAGGTTTTCTATTAGTTCGGACGGCTCAATGATGAGTGATAACATGTTGACCTCTAGGTTAGGACGCAGACTTTACCAAATACCTGCGGGGTGAAGCGAGTTTGATATGTGTCCGTAGCGAAAATATCGCACGTCACATAGTTTCTATTAGGTACAATCAGGTATTATCAGCGTGAAGCCATCGGTTAAAAGTGAAAGCGATAGTACGCCGATAAGTCGAGATAAAATCGTAAGGAGTTTGAGTGGCGCACTCTGAAAATCTAGTATGGATGGATCTTGAAATGACGGGTCTTGATCCTGAAAAAGAACGCATCATCGAGATTGCTACGATCATCACTGATTCATCTCTGGCGATCCTCGCTGAGGGACCCGTTATCTATGTTAAGCAAGCGCCGGCGTTGCTTGAGGGCATGGATGAATGGAATACAGAACATCACACTGCATCCGGTCTGGTTGATCTCGTCAGAACCGAGGGCGTGTCCGAAGCAGAGGCCGAAGCGAAGACGCTTGCCTTCATTGCGTCATGGGTAGGAGAGGGCTTATCACCATTGTGTGGTAACTCGATTGGCCAGGATCGCCGTTTCCTCGTCAAATATATGCCAAAGCTTGAGCGATACTTGCACTATCGGAACCTCGATGTCAGTACGATTAAAGAACTTGCTTTTAGATGGCGGCCCGATATCTCAGAGGGCGTTGTAAAAAAGGGAGCGCACAGAGCGATCGATGACGTTAGAGACTCGATCGATGAGCTCAAGCATTACCGTGACAATTTTTTCTCTTTAAGTTAACCGCTGCCCGCACGTGTAATTGTTACGAGAGCAGGCTGTCAATTTTTGCCTGGTGCTGTTGCTCTATGGCCCACGTAATGTGTTCCTGAACCATTGCTGTTGCACCCTGCGCTTTAGCAGACAACGCCTCAATAATTCTTGGATCATGGGGTGCATTGCCCAAAGCAACTGCGATATTTCTAGTCCATCCTTGATAACCCGTGCGGCGAATGGCGGAGCCCTCGGTGTTCTTGAGAAATGTCTCCTCTGACCATTCAAACAATGATAGCAGTGCTGCACTGTCGAGCTTATGTCTCGGTTCGAAGTCAGGCTCAGTGCTAATATTTGCAAACTTGTTCCAAGGGCAGAAGACCTGGCAATCGTCGCACCCAAAGATTCTGTTGCCTATCTTCGTCCTCAACTCCAGTGGAATTGAGCCGCGGTACTCGATTGTGAGATAGGAAATGCAACGGGTAGCATCCAACTGGTAAGGTGCAACAAAAGCCTCCGTCGGGCAAACGTCCATACAAGCGGTGCAGGTACCGCAATGCGATGAAGTTTCAGGTAAATCGATTTGCAGAGGGATATCGGTCAATATTTCGCCGAGAAAAAACCAAGAACCAGCATCCTTACTCATGAGAAGTGTGTTTTTTCCAATCCAGCCAAGACCAGCTTTTTCTGCTAACGCCTTTTCCAATATCGGTGCACTATCGGTAAAAACCCGTGCCTGATGATGCGTGATTTCAGCCTCTACTAAGAAGTGTTCTATCCGTTGCCAAAGCTTCAGCAATCGTTTCCTGATGACCTTATGATAGTCACGACCCAGCGCGTACCTTGCAACATAAGCTTTGTCACCGGAGCTTGAGTCCGACGCGATCAGGTCTCTTGCTTGGTGATCTTTGAGGTAGTCTAGTCTGACACAGATAATTCTCTCTGTGCCATGAACCAACTCAGCAGGGTGTGATCGCTTTGAACCATGCGCAGCCATATACTTCATTTCACCGTGATAGCCTGCCGCGAGCCAGTTATCCAGATGAGACTCGTGTTCACCCAGTGCATTACCGGTGATGCCAACGGCCTGAAATCCCAGTTCTGTTCCCCAAACCTTAATCAGTTTTGAGAGTCTTTGATAAATATCGTCGGTCATGGTCGACATACCTTATAATCGACTTGATTCGAATGCCACTGGATTACAAAAGCACAGTTAAAAATGACAAAAACACTCGAGCAACGAAGATCATTGCCATCGGCGCTCTATTCAGCTGCAGCTGTTAGAGAGCTTGACCGAATTGCGATTGAAGAGGCGGGAGTAGCCGGTATTACACTGATGCGCAGGGCCGCGCTGGCCTGTGCAGATATTGCGCAACAACGTTGGCCCACAGCTGACGTCGTTCGTGTCTTTTGTGGTAACGGAAATAATGCGGGTGATGGTTACCTGCTTGCCGGGCTGTTGGCTCAGCGGGGGCTTAAAGTCGAGGCGATTGTTGTTGGTGATGCCGAAAAACTGGGTTCGGACGCGGCAATGGCCTACCAGTTTTGTGAACAAAGTGATGCGCGAATCCAATCGCTTAGCGAGTCGGCTTTTGCCAGTGGAGCTTCACTCATTGTAGACGCATTGTTGGGGATCGGGCTCAGTGGTCCTGTGCGTGCTGAATTCGCAGAAGTCATCTCACGGATTAATCGCCTCTCGGCAACAGAAGGGCTGCCTGTGCTCGCAGTGGATATTCCATCTGGCTTAAGTGCAGACAGTGGGCAGGTGCTGGGCGTCGCGATTCGAGCCACAGCGACTGTCACGTTCATCGGTACAAAGAGAGGGCTTTTGACCGGTGACGGGGCAGATATGGCCGGAGAGCTCTATTTTGACGATCTTGAAGTGCCGCAGGATGTGTACGAGCGAGTGCCTGCTAACGTGACGCGACTATCAAATGAGTCGCTTGCCGGATTATTACCTCGGCGCTTGAGAAACTCCCACAAAAACACGTTTGGTCATATTCTTGTCGTCGGCGGTGATCAAGGGATGGGCGGTGCAGTTGCAATGAGTGCTGAGGCGGCCCTTCGAACCGGCGCGGGGCTTGTCTCTGTTGCGACCCATCCAAGCCATTCGGCTAGCCTGCTGCTCAGAATGCCTGAACTCATGGTGCGTGGTATCGAAACTGAAGGCGACCAGATGGATGCCGCAAGTGGCATGGAATCCCTCGCAACGCTGGTTGAACAAAGTTCGGTCGTTGTTTTGGGCCCCGGTCTGGGTAAATCTGTGTGGTCTCGTAAGATTTTTAAAACAGTAATGGACATAACCAGGCGAAATGGCAAAGCAATGGTAGTCGATGCAGATGGTCTGAATTTATTATCCGGAGCATTTGAAAAGCGAGAAAACTGGGTGCTTACGCCGCATCCAGGTGAGGCCGCAACATTGCTTGCCGGTCTCGAGACGCAATCAGACGATAAAACAACGCTCGATAGCCCAAGCCAAGTGGAGCTGGCCGCATCTGGCCGTTTTGCAATGTGTGATCTGCTGCAGTCTCATCTTGGCGGCGCGCTCATTTTGAAGGGGGTTGGCTCGCTGATTGGCAACGATGACGAGATTTGGCTTTGTCCTTTTGGCAACCCGGGGATGTCAACTGCGGGCATGGGCGATGTGTTGTCAGGGGTTGTTGGCGCACTGCTCGGTCAGGGTTTGTCGATCGCAGATGCGGCAAGACTGGCGGTGATGATGCATGCGCTTGCTGGTGATCGCGCTGTTGCCGTGGCAGGTGAGCGAGGACTAGTTGCCACTGATCTGATCCCGGAGCTGAGAAGACTTGCCAATGAATACACGTAGTTTGTGCTTAGACGATAGATGCCGGATGGTACAGTTAAAATATGAACGTTGAAATCAATCTGCCCGATGAAGGGTCTACGACAGATCTGGGCGCCTCATTGGCGACATTGCTCGAAGGCCATGGCACCGTTTTTCTTGACGGAGAGTTAGGCGCCGGCAAGACCACTCTGTCACGTGGGCTACTCCGGGCAATGGGTCACTCCGGCGCTGTAAAAAGTCCTACCTTTACGCTCGTCGAACCCTATGTCATCGGTGATTATAAAATTTATCATTTCGATCTTTACCGATTAGAGGATCCAGAAGAACTCGAGTACATCGGCTTTGATGATTTCTTCGAGGGCGAGCCACTTTGCTTGATCGAATGGCCTGAGAAAGGGCTTGGCTATTTGCCGGAATGTGATCTTATTATTGAGTTGACCCGAAAAGATGGTGGTCGTTTGGCACGCATTGCGTCAAAAACCGAAAGGGGTGAACTGATGCTGACGGAACTGGTCAAAGCCAAGTCAGAGGCATGACGAAGGAAACGCATCTGAATAGTCGATTTTGCTTGGCATAACGCGGATAATCAGCGTGACTCCGCGGTGAGATCGTAACCCCCCGGCTTTATTGCAGATATTTATGAATGTAGCGACACAGACAGGTGTGATGCATCGATCCATTGGACGGCTGAAGTTGGCTATTAACATGCTGCTCTTCGCGTCATTGATCTGGACGGCGGGCATCAATGCCGCCACGAATGATCAGACCGCGATTGATGGTATTCGAGTTCGACCATCCCCAGAGCGAACGCGTATCGTACTAGATTTATCGCAGCCGGTTGAACATAGGCTGTTCACCCTAACTAATCCTCGCCGTCTGGTCATCGACATCAAGCAAGCGAGGTTGGGTTCAGAGCGGGCAAAGAAGATTCTTGCCAACTTAAATTATCGGGGTACGCCTATCAAGCGTATGCGAACCGCGCCCCGCAATACCGATGACCTCAGAGTCGTTCTGGAACTAAAGGAACAGGTTAAACCTAGAAGTTTTGTTCTCCAGCCTATTCTTCAATACGGCCACAGGCTTGTGATTGACCTGTACGCAGTAGCGCAGCAGGCACCACCGATTGCAAAGCAGGTAGATCGCATCGCCAAGCAAATGCGAGATGTGGTTGTCGCAATTGACGCAGGGCATGGCGGCGATGATCCCGGGGCGATAGGAAAGGGTAATTTTTACGAAAAAAATGCTGTGCTTGCGATTGCGAAGAAACTCCATTTGCTGTTTGAGAAGGAGCCGGGCTTCAAGTCAGTACTGACGAGAAAAGGTGATTATTACCTCGCCCACCGCAAGCGAACAGAAATCGCCAGACAGGCGCAGGCAGATATCTTTTTGTCTATTCATGCGGATGCATTTAAAACAGCGGAAGCAAGCGGCGCCTCCGTTTATGCAATTTCTCAAAAAGGTGCGACCAGTGAAACCGCTAGGTGGCTTGCAGAAAAAGAAAACTCGGCGGATCTAATAGGCGGCGTTGGGGCAGTGAGTCTTGACGACAAGGACGACTTGCTTGCTGGCGTGTTGCTCGATCTGTCGATGACAGCGAGTTTGGCTGCCAGCTTGAACATGGGTCAAGAAGTGCTAAAAGCGATCAAGCCGATCAACAAGTTGCACAAGCCAAGGGTAGAGCAGGCTGCATTCTTAGTATTGAAATCTCCGGATATACCATCGTTACTGATAGAAACAGGTTATATTTCTAACCCTGCTGAAGCGCGCAAGCTAAAATCGAGCGCCCATCAACAGAAAATGGCCAACGCGATTTTCTTGGGTGTGAAACGATATGTAGAGTCTAGCCCACCGGCAGGCTCTTTTATTGCGTGGCGAAAGCAGGGTAATCAAACGGAACAATTAAAGACTTACAAAATTGTGCGCGGCGACACCCTGTCAGAAATAGCGCTTAAGCACAGCGTTTCAGCTAAAAAACTTAAACTTGCCAATGGACTGATTAATGACTCGATAAAGATAGGGCAATTATTAAGAATCCCTAACAGCTAGTCTCAAGCCTATTTACCCTCGGAAGCCGTTAATGCGAATAAAACAACTCAATCCAAGACTCTCTAATCAAATAGCCGCGGGCGAAGTAGTAGAGCGGCCGGCATCTGTCGTGAAAGAGTTGGTCGAAAATGCGCTAGATGCGCACTGTACCCGCATGGATCTTGACCTTGAGGCCGGTGGAACGAAGCTCATACGCATTCGTGATAATGGCAATGGCATCTATCGCGAAGATCTTACGCTAGCAATGAGTCGACACGCGACCAGTAAGATTGAGGTGGTTGACGATCTGGAAGCAATCGATACATTGGGCTTCAGAGGTGAGGCGCTGGCAAGTATCGCATCCATTGCAAAAGTGACGATGACAAGTCGCCGAGAGGCGGCATCCGATACGGCAACCGATGAAGACGATACTGCATGGCAAGTCACCGTTGGTGGCAGTTTGATGACGCCCGAGGTGGTGCCTGCGCCGCATCCTGTTGGCACCACGGTCGAAGTGAAAGATCTATTTTATAATACGCCGGCACGAAGAAAATTCCTGCGTACCGAAAAAACCGAGTTACAGAAAATTGAAGAGGTTTTGCGCAAGATCAGTCTGAGTCATCAGCAAGTGACCATTAATGTGAGTCACAATGGTAAACAGTTGCGACATTTTGCAGCTGTCGATGATGGGTCAGATGCTGAAAGACGCGTAGGTGCTGTTTTCGGCAAAGGTTTTATGGAAAACGCAATTTATATGGAGCGGGAGTACGAAGGTGATACTCCGGGTAGAAGATTAAGCATTCGCGGCTGGATTGGACTCCCCACCTACTCAAGGAGTCAGGCTGACCAACAATATTTTTATGTGAATGGGCGTACGATTCGCGACAAGCTTGTTAGCCATGCAATCAAGCGTGCCTATCAGGATGTGTTGTTTCACGGACGTCATCCGGTGTTCGCGCTATTCCTGTCTATTGATCCAAAGCTGGTAGATGTGAACGTGCATCCGACGAAGCATGAGGTCAGGTTTAGAGACAGCCAGCAAGTACATGGTTTTCTGTTCAAGTCGATATATGGCGCGCTGGCAGATGTTAGGCCAACAACCGATGAAGGTTATGGGCATATTGCCGAGACAATGTCGATGAATAGCACGTTGGGTGGACAAGGCTCGAGTCTGCAAAATGCGCCCACGCAAGGCTACATGCCGCTGACCTCAGGTAGTGCATCTCAGGGCGCTTTGCAGTCAACTTCTGGTTATCAAGCATTCGGGGGTGTCTCTGGCGGTAACGTGCGTGAGCAGCTAAACAATTATGGAAACCTGCTGCAAGTTAGTGGCGACCTAACAGCTCCGGAAGGTTTGCCTGTAACAACCGACGATTCTGTTCCGCCTCTAGGTTATGCGGTTGCGCAGATTCATGGCGTCTATATCTTAGCTCAAAATACCAACGGTCTTGTTATCGTTGATATGCATGCAGCCCATGAGCGAATTACCTATGAGCATATGAAAAGGTCCAGTGACAGTGAAGGCATGAAGAAGCAGCCGTTACTTGTGCCTCTATCGCTGTCGCTCAGTGAAAAAGAATGTGCTGTAGCAATGGATTTTAGCGATGAACTTGCTTCTCTCGGTTTTGAGTTGCAACAAGCCTCTGAAGAGTCGTTGGTGGTCCGGTCAGTTCCGGCAATCCTGGCAAAATCAGATGCGGAAGGACTGGTGAAGGACGTGATATCCGATCTAGTTGAGTTAGGTTCCAGTAATCGTATCCAACAGCACAGGGATGAATTACTTTCCACCATGGCTTGCCATGGTTCTGTGCGAGCCAATCGAAGACTGACGATTCCTGAAATGAATGGGTTGCTGCGTGATATGGAAGAAACAGAGCGAAGTGGTCAATGTAATCACGGCAGACCAACTTGGACCGAGTTGTCTATGCACGCGCTCGACGCTCTCTTCCTTCGTGGGCAATAGTGTTGGTGTGCCTTGATGGCTAATCTGCAGCCCCCAGCAATTTTTTTGCTGGGTCCCACAGCATCAGGAAAGTCTGATTTGGCGATGAAGCTGACCGCTCATCTGCCGGTTGAGCTTGTCAGTGTCGATTCAGCGTTGGTTTACCGCGACATGAATATCGGCACGGCTAAACCCGATTCAGAAACACTCCAACAATTTCCCCATCACCTGATTGATATTAGAGATCCGGATCAAATTTATTCAGCCGCCGACTTCAGGGCAGATGTACTTGAATTGATGTCTGCGATTAGCGATCGAGGGAAAATTCCATTGCTAGTTGGTGGAACCATGCTTTACTTCAAAGTGTTGATCGAGGGTATCGCTACAATGCCCGCCGCCGATAGTGCTATTCGCGAAAAAATCCTGCGGGAAGCGGAGATTGGAGGTTGGCAAAAAGTGCATGATCGTCTGGCAAAAATTGATCCGAAATCTGCTGCCAGAATTCATCCAAATGACCCTCAGCGGCTTCAGAGGGCGCTCGAAATCTGGGAACTGACCGGCGAAAGTATGACCGACCTGCATAGGAAGCAGCAGGCGCAAGTCACTTTGCCCTATCGCGTTTGTCAGATGGCTATTATACCCCCTGATAGAACGGTGCTTCATCGGATCATTGCCACTCGATTTGAACAAATGGTGCGCGATGGTTTTATTGAGGAGGTTAAGCTTTTACGTGAAAAGTATGATCTTCATGAAAACCTACCTTCAATAAAATCAGTAGGTTACAGGCAGGCGTGGCAGTATCTCGAGGGTGAAATTGATCGTGCTGCTATGCAAGAGCTCGCAGTGATAGCAACCCGGCAGTTAGCCAAGCGGCAATTTACATGGCTCAGGGGTTGGAACAACTTGAACGAGATTCAATTTCCCGAGGTTAATGAGGCCTTGAAAATCATACAAGCAAGCAGCATATTAAGTTAACGCGGAGAAAAGGATTACTTTTCCTGCAAGTTACACCACACTCGGTGCCGGTTTGCCAAAGTTACGAGCCAGTTTCGCTTACCACACAGGGCACCATTTTTCGTCGGTATATCGACTCGCTCGGCGGTTAGCTGAGCACATGGAGGACTAAAAATGTCAAAAGGGCAGTCATTACAAGACCCTTTCTTAAACGCTTTGCGAAAAGACAGGATCCCCGTCTCAATCTATTTGGTGAGCGGTATTAAGCTTCAAGGCCAAATAGAGTCTTTCGACCAGTTTGTGATTTTGTTGCGAAACACGGTCAGCCAAATGATCTACAAATCAGCGATCTCAACCGTTGTCCCTTCACGAAACGTGAAGATGCCAGCAATGGCAGGTGACGAAATTGATGAGGGCGGAAACGCCTAATTCTCCCGGGATCAACGTTTGTTTTTCGATAGACCCGAATTTGGTTCTCAAGCCTTTCTTGTCCATATTCAACAAGACGACTCGACGCCGGAAGAGCTGAACGAGTTAACCCTTTCTGCCGGCCTTATCCCCGTAGGAGGTATCGTTGCGCGGAAAAGAAACCCAGACCCAAAAACTTACATTGGCTCTGGAAAGCTTGAAGAGGTAAAGGCGCAGGCGCAGGAAGACGAGGCTAGTCTAATCATCTTCGATCAGGATCTGACGCCGACTCAGGAAAGAAATTTAGAAGCCTTTCTCGAATGTCGCATCCTAAGCCGCACGGGGTTAATACTCGAAATTTTCGCACAGCGTGCACGGACCCACGAAGGTAAGTTGCAAGTGGAGCTTGCTCAGCTCCAGCACGCGTCAACGCGACTTGTCCGCGGGTGGACTCACCTCGACCGTCAAAGAGGCGGATCTGGGCGAGGTCAGGGCGCTGCAATCGGTATTACAGGTGCAGGAGAAACTCAGTTAGAAGCTGATCAAAGAATGATTGGTGATCGTATAAAGAATGTGAGTCAGCGTCTGCAGCGAGTTCAAAAGCAACGAGCGCAGAACCGAAGATCGAGGCAACGCGCCGACGTCAAGACGGTGTCTTTGGCGGGTTATACGAACGCCGGAAAGTCGACGATGTTTAACCGGCTTTGCGAGTCTGATGTGCATGCTGCAGATCAGCTCTTTGCAACACTCGACCCGACGCTAAGAGAACTGCAACTGCCGATCATCGGTAAAGCAATTTTGACGGATACGGTGGGTTTTATTCGGCAACTGCCTCACGGATTGGTAGACGCTTTTAGGGCAACACTCGAAGAGGTAAAACAGTCAGACCTGATTCTCCATGTTGTCGATGCGTCGTCGGAGGAAAGGGACTTGCAGATGAAAGAGGTGGGCCTTGTACTTGAAGAAATCAAAGCAAGTGACGTGCCCCAATTGCTTATCTATAACAAGATCGATCTTTTGGAGGAAGGGCCGCGTGTCGACCGCGACGCTGATGGGCAACCAACCAGGGTTTGGGTTTCAAGCCTCACGGGA
Organism: Candidatus Azotimanducaceae bacterium; assembly: GCA_965657335.1. Taxonomy (GTDB): domain Bacteria; phylum Pseudomonadota; class Gammaproteobacteria; order Pseudomonadales; family Azotimanducaceae; genus UBA4582. The sequence continues at coordinate 49,539 of CBFHOH010000014.1, read as the reverse complement.
GAAGGTATACCTGAATTGATCGAGGCGCTAAGCCAAAGACTGTCGCATGATGTCGTGGAACCTTGGTTAAAGCTGAAGCCGGCTGAAGGACAACTAAGGTCTGCATTGTTTGACCTCGATGCGGTGCTTGAAGAAGAAGTGAAAGATGACGGGATGATTTATATGCATGTCAGAATTGAGGAACATCGCTTAAATCGATTGTTGAGCAGGTTTTCGTCGTCGTAGCTGTTGCGACACAAAAATCAAAATAACTGTGATTATTTCTATTAATAGTGGGAAAATAACAAACTTTCCCCGAAAAAAGTAAACGGAGATGAATATGGCTTGGAATGAGCCGGGTGGTAACAACCAAGGTGACAAGGATCCCTGGGGCAACAAAAATGATCAAGGTCCGCCAGATTTAGATGAGGCCTTCAAAAAGCTGCAAAACAATTTAAGTCAAATGTTTGGCGGTAAAAGCGGTGGTTCGGGCGGTTCCGGTGGTGGCAGCACCATGAAGATGAACTCGGGCATGATTGGAGGGTTGATTCTCCTTGCCGTTATAGGTTGGGCACTGAGTGGTGTCTACACCCTCGACGAGAAGGAAAGAGGTGTTGTACTCCGACTGGGTAAGGTGAACGATGAAATCTTATTGCCTGGATTGCATTGGAATCCTCCCCTCATTGATCAGGTGATGTCCGAGAGTGTGACCGACCTGAAGTCGATCCAGCACAATTCAGAGATGCTTACCGAAGATGAAAATATCGTTAAGGTCAACATGCAGGTGCAGTACGTTGTCAGCGATGTTAAAGAATATCTTCTGCGGGTGAGCAATCCGGTCCAAAGCCTGTATCAGTCAACAGAGAGCGCGCTGAGGCATGAAGTTGGCAGCGCTTTGATGAACGATGTATTGACTTCCGGTCGTGCCGAACTCGGCATCAAGGTTAAGGAACGTATACAGACGTATATGAATCGCTATACAACCGGGATCGAAGTGACGCAGGTTGTTATCGATGAAACGGCACCGCCTGACGCAGTTCGCGCCGCGTTTGACGACGTGATTAAAGCGCGAGAGGACGAAGTGCGCGAAAAGAACGAAGCGACAGCGTATGCCAATCAGGTGGTACCCGAGGCCAGAGGTGAAGCGCAAAGGCTGGTTGAACAGGCATTGGGTTACCAACAACGGGTTGTCGCCAGAGCGCGCGGTGAAGCTGCCCGCTTCAACAAGCTCTACGCGGAATACGAGTTAGCACCGGAAGTTACCCGTGAAAGGTTGTATCTCGATACGATGGAATCAGTGATGGCCAACAGCACAAAAGTCATGGTCGACGTGGAGGGTGGCAATAATCTGTTGTACCTGCCGCTCGACAAGCTGATCAATCAAACGCAGAGCAATAACAATTCTGGATATTCGACCTCTGTTGCGCCTAACCCGCAAACAACAAACGGAACAAACAGAAGGTCTGCTAACAGGAGGGACAGATAAATGTCAGCAAGAATATTAGTAATGGCAGTAGTTGTTTTTATACTCGGGATTGTCGGCGTTAATTCGATATTTATTATCACCGAACTAGAGCGCGCTGTGCTGCTTGAGTTTGGACGGGTAGTACGAGCCGATATCGAGCCCGGCTTGCATTTGAAAAAGCCGTTTGTCAACGAGGTGAGAAAATTTGACGCGAGGGTTTTAACGCTGGACATCACAGCGGAAAGATTCTTAACACTCGAGAAGAAAGCGGTCATGGTCGACTCTTTCGCTAAGTTCAAGGTGAACGATGCGCAAAGCTTTTACACAGCTACCGCGGGTGACACCCGGCGTGCAGAGGGTCTCTTGCGTCAACGAATCAACAATGGCCTGAGAAACGAAATCAGTAATCGCACGCTGCACGAAGTCGTCTCTGGCGAACGCGACGAGTTGATGACAAATTTGACGGAGCAGTTGGATGAGGTTGCCAGAATCGAACTGGGTGTTGAAGTTGTCGATGTCAGGGTAAAGAAAATCGACCTGCCGACAGATGTGAGCCAGTCCGTATATGCTCGAATGAACACAGAGCGTGATATCGAGGCTCGTGAACATCGTGCTCAGGGTTATGAGCTGGGCGCCGGTATACGCGCCGATGCAGACAAGCAGCGGGAAATTATCCTAGCGGAAGCCTACTCCGAGGCGGAGGAGATTCGCGGCTCTGGTGATGCTGAATCTGCCTCGATTTACGCAAGCGCCTACGGCAAGGATAAAGAGTTCTATAAGTTCTACAGGAGCATGGCTGCCTACCAGAAAACATTCGCTAACAAAGGCGATGTATTGCTGGTTGATCCAGATAGTGACTTTTTTAGCTACTTGAACAAAAGTAATCAGTAAAAATAGTGTAAGATTCGCCAAACCGGAGGTTCTACTTCCGGTTTTTTTTTGAATCGCAAAATTGGCCCACAGGGTTTAGTTTTGTCCTATCCAACTCCGTTCAGAGTGAGCGTGGTTTATGAGCAGCAATATTCGATGGCTCCTGCCCGACGGCGTGGACGAAGTCCTTCCGCCCGATGCCCTGAACCTGGAATTTATTCGTCGAAGACTCTTGGATCTTTATACCAGCTGGGGTTACGAGTACGTCATACCTCCGATGGTAGAGTTTCTAGAGTCATTATTGACGGGATCAGGCAGTGATCTTGATCTGAAAACTTTCAAGGTCACCGATCAGATCTCTGGCCGAACGCTGGGTATTCGTGCAGATATTACGCCCCAAGTGGCGAGGATGGATGCACACAGCCTCAATCAAGTTGGCATTACACGTCTTTGCTATGCCGGGACAGCCCTTCAAACGAAACCGGAAAACATGCTTGCATCTCGAGCGCCTCTCAAGCTCGGAGCCGAGCTGTTCGGTTCCCCCGGTGCTGACGGTGACCTTGAAATAGTGAGTTTGATGATTGAATCGATCCGCACGCTCGGTGTCACGGCGGTTCATCTAGAGCTTGGTGATGTTGGCATTTTCAGAGAGCTGATGAAAGATGTGCAGCTGACAACGAAAGATGAAACAGCATTATTTAATCTGATCCAACAAAAGTCGGTTGCAAGCCTCAAAGTGCAAACGGAACGACTCGGTTTACCTGCAAAGCTTTGCGAGCAGCTCGTCACGCTGCCAACTCTCTGCGGAACATCAGCAGTTATCGAAGATGCGCTAACGCTATTTAAAGGGACCAATAAGATTGAGGCCCGATTAGCACACCTGGCGAATTTGTATCGAGCGATAACTGATCGATTCGAAAACATTGATGTTTATTTCGATCTCAGCGAGCTGAGAGGATATGGCTATCATACGGGCATCGTTTTTGCTGGCTATATTGAGGGAGAGAAACAATGTATTGCAAAAGGCGGTCGTTATGATGATGTCGGTGAAGTGTTTGGTCGAGCACGCTCAGCCACCGGGTTCGACATGGACGCTAAGGCTCTGCTAGGTATTGTGAATGTCACGCGGGAAATTGGCAGGCGCGTGCTAGCAAAGGCGACAAACGACACTGATACTGAAAAAAGTCGCTGGAAGAAAGTGGCTCAATTGAGAAAAGAAGGGTATATCGTTCTTGAATCTCTTGCTGAAGGTCAATCATATGATCTTCAGTTGACTAACGAAGATGGTGAGTGGCAACTCTCGTGAGAGAGCGAGCCGATGTTTGAATTAGAATTTTGGAATTGCATGATGGACAGATCTAATGGGTAAGAATCTAGTTGTTGTAGGTACACACTGGGGTGATGAGGGCAAAGGAAAAGTTGTCGATTTACTCACTGAAAACGTCGCAGCAGTTGTCCGGTTTCAGGGTGGACATAATGCAGGCCACACGCTGGTTGTTAATGGTGAGAAAACCATCCTCCATCTTATCCCATCGGGTATTTTGCACAGTCACGTGGAGTGTTTGATTGGTAACGGTGTGGTTTTATCAATACCGGCATTGATGACTGAAATCGAAAAGCTTGAAGCCACAGGTGTCAACGTGCGAGAACGGCTGACCATCAGTCCAGGTTGTCCACTGATACTGCCGCATCACATCGCGCTCGATTTAATGCGCGAAAATGTGCGCGGTAACAATAAGATTGGCACAACTGGAAGAGGTATTGGACCCGCCTACGAAGACAAAGTCTCAAGACGCGGACTCAGGGTTGCGGACCTGTTCGATGCCGAAAAATTTAAGGCCTCGCTTGAAGAGGTCATGGACTACCACAACTTTGTGCTAGAGAAGTACTTCAAGACAGATCCCGTCAGTCTGAGCGAGACGTTAGATGCTTCCCTTAAGTTTGCTGATGAAATCAAGCCGATGGTTTCAGATGTTGTTAGCAGACTCGGTGAACTCGCCGAACAGGACGCAAATGTGCTTTTTGAGGGGGCTCAGGGTGCGCTACTTGATATCGATCAGGGCACATATCCATTTGTGACATCATCTAACACAACCGCGGGTGCAATCGGTGGTGGTTGTGGCGTCGGTCCACTGGATCTAGATTATATTCTCGGTATCACCAAGGCCTACACAACGCGAGTTGGTTCTGGGCCTTTTCCCACCGAGCTATTCGACGACGTAGGTGGCCGACTTGCTGAGCGCGGACACGAGTTTGGTTCAACCACCGGTAGACCAAGGAGATGCGGTTGGTTTGATGCCTACGCGCTGAAACGCGTGATTCAGATTAACAGCATATCAGGACTGTGTATCACCAAGCTCGATGTAATGGATGGTTTAGAAACAGTCTCGCTGTGTGTTGACTATGAAACTGACGCGGCGGGAGATTCCGTGCCAGTCTACCAGCATATGCCAGGCTGGTCTGAGACAACAGAGGGCGCGAAAACTCTGGATGAGCTGCCAGCGAATGCCAGAGCCTATCTGGACCGGATTGAAGAAACCTGTGGCGTTCCCATCGCAATTGTCTCCACTGGGCCCGATCGTGAACATACTATGCTCATCGACCAGCTTTTCTAACGCCCAAGGCCCCAAACACTCGGGGTGTTGAAGATAGCCAGACGGCCATTGGCTGCCGAGTGGACAGACATTGTCTGACGAAAAGATCGCTGCACATCGTCATAGGTAAAAGTCACGGGCGTTGGTCGTCACATCGGGGTGAGCACTAACTTACGCCGCGTTGAGGGTGAACGTGTTCAGTTCAACCGGACGTCTTCTCTTCCTAACGCGCCGAGAGTGGTATCATTTTTACCGCAGGCGCTTGCCAAAAAAGTCGATGCCCTTAAAAGCATGGTTCGTGCAAAATCACAGAAGTTCTCGAAAAATCATGCGATATTTTAGAGAGCGAGTTAATCATTAAGAGCAACAGTCTTTTTGCAAAGTGAACTTTGGCTAACCCAATCGAGGATTGACATGGATATATGGAAGGAAGGTAAGGTCACCACTGGCACTGTACCCATCCACTTTTATCAAAGTGGTAAGGCTGAAAAACCTGCACTCGTGTTGGCGCATGGGGTCACAGACAACGGCCTCTGTTGGGCCCGGGTAGTCGAAAAACTCCAATCATCCTTCAACATTGTGATGGTGGATGCCCGCAATCACGGGCAGTCGGGTCGGGAAATTGGTGATTCTTCTGACCTCGTGAATGATCTGGCCTCTGTGATCAGATACCTCGGGTTGGAACCAGCGATGGTTTTGGGTCATTCAATGGGCGCTGGCACCGTTGCCGGTTTAGCCGCAAATTATCCGGAACTTGTCTCGAAAATAGTACTCGAGGACCCGCCTTGGTCTGATAATCCGGGTAATGAAAGCGAGGAAAGTGCGAACAAAAGGCGTCAAGGCTTCAAGCAATATATAGCCTCGATGCAAGCGATGTCGGACGAAGACATTTTAGCAATGGGCCGCAAACAGCATCCGCTCTGGCACGCCGATGATTTTCCGCATTGGGTGCAGTCTAATCGGCAGGTCGGAGAACTTGCCCTTGAGGGACTGAAATATAGTGATTGGCGGTTAAACATACCGAAAATCAAATGCCCTGCGATGTTGGTTTATGCTGATGGCCCGAGGGATGGCATGCTCAAGCAAACCGTCGTAGAGAGTATCTTGGCAGAAAACCGCTATTTTGAAGCACGCCATATTCCCGATGCAGGGCACAACATTCGGCGCGAAAATTTCAGTGCCTACATCACCGCTGTATCTGATTTTCTTGGCGGCTGAGCCAAAAAAGTCAGTCTTGGCGTGTATTTTCGCAGTTTAAGCTGATGGGCCGTGCGAAATTAACTTGCACTCAGGTGTTTATGCTTTAGCATTCGCGAACTGACGACGTGCGGTTGCGCCTTTCCGACAACACAGAAGATAAGTTTGCGATAGCGCCGAAAACGAGGTTTGAGGTGGTGCCGAGGAGAGGACTTGAACCTCCACGGGGTTGCCCCCACTAGCACCTGAAGCTAGCGTGTCTACCAATTTCACCACCTCGGCAATGAGGACGCGAAAGGGTACTAAGACCCACCATTGCTGTCAATCATAGAAACGATTTACAGCCACATTTACCGTTATTTGAACGAATCACATCAAGCTAAGAGACCGGAATATCCAGCCTCGAGGCCAAAAGAGGGTTAGAGTGCACAATTACGCATAGCACGACCCAAGAGCATGCTGCGGGAATCAATCGTCAGCAACAAACCATCGGGTAACAAACCCCGAGACCGATAAAAGAAGAACCACATTTTGAAAAAAGATCCATATCAACGGCGTGAAGCCGAAAAGTACGTTCAACCGATTGCCAGTAGAGAACACATACTCTCGACGCTGGAAGAATTCGGTGTGCCAGCCAGTCTCAAGCGGCTGGCGAAAGCCCTCGAGCTTGATAAGGCTGACCGCCGATCTGCGCTTGAAACCCGATTGCGCGCTATGGTGCGTGATGGACAGCTAGTGGTAGATCGCAGAAATGTTTACGCCATCGCACAAAAGTTAGAAATGACCGCGGGCAAGGTGTCCGCCCACCCCGATGGTTTTGGTTTTCTGCTTCGCCCCGGTGATGAGGAAGACATTTTTCTCTCCGAAAGACAGATGAAAACCGTATTTCACGGCGACAAGGTTCAAGCAAAAATCCGCGGGCGAGACAGACGTGGTCGGCCTGAGGGTGAGATTGTTGAGGTGTTAGAGCGCAACACCCAACAACTCGTTGGTCGCATTTATTTTGAAGGGAAGTTTTCGTTCCTCGAACCTTTGAACAATCGAATCAATCACGAGGTGATGTTGACCGGTGCCGACGATGGCAGTGACGTTTATGTGACCGAGCTTCAGGGGAAACCTGATCAGATTGTTGTTGTCGAGGTGATTGACCAGCCAAGCCAGCATGGTCATGTCACGGCAAAAATCATCGAGGTGTTGGGTGATCACCTAACGCCAGCGATGGAAGTCGAGATTGCGCTGCGTAACCACGATATTCCGGTTGATTGGCCAGAAGAACTGATGGCGCAGATTGATGCCATGCCCAGCGAAGTCCCACCGGGTGCGAGCCGGCAACGATATGATATGAGGAAGACACCATTTGTCACCATCGACGGTGAGGATGCTCGAGACTTCGACGACGCAGTTTATTGTGAGCCCAAACGGGGTGGTGGTTGGCGTCTTTTCGTTGCGATTGCTGATGTTGCGCATTACGTTGACATAGGTTCTGAGCTTGATAAAGCAGCCTATGATCGCAGCACTTCGGTCTACTTCCCGCAATATGTTGTACCCATGTTGCCGGAAAAGTTGTCCAACGGTCTATGCTCGCTGAAACCTGATGTTGACCGGCTTGCGATGATTTGTGAGATGTCTATTTCGGCGCAGGGGCGCCTAAGCAAATACGTATTTTATGAAGGCGTGATTAAATCAGCAGCAAGACTTACGTATACGCAGGTGGGAGCATTACTTGAAAGCAATACTTCCGATACCAACGAGAAATTTGAGAAGCCCTCACTTGTGCCGTGTATCGAAGAACTTCATCAGCTATACAAAGCGCTGCTCGTTAGAAGAGAAGAGCGAGGCGCGCTCGAGTTTGAGTCAACAGAACCGTTGTTTGAATTTGATCAAGAAGGCAGGGTCGAGCGTATCGGCGTGCGTTCGCGAAACGTCGCTCACAAAATCATCGAAGAGGCCATGTTGTGCGCCAACGTGGCAGCCGCGCGATTCATTTCTCGACAGGTATCAGGTGATCCAAGCAAAGAGGATAAATCCGGGAAAAACCCGCCAGGGTTGTTTCGCGTTCACGAACCCCCGGAGCAGGAAAAGATAGAATACTTGGCGGAGTTTTTTGCCAGATTCGGGGTGGCCTTCACAGCGGGTAACCCAATTGAAACAAAAGATTTTAGGCAAATCACAGATCAATTAAAGCATCGAGAGAACGGACAAGTATTGCAAATCGCGCTACTGCGGAGCATGAAACAGGCAGTGTACCAGTCAGATAATAAGGGCCACTTTGGCTTGGCTTATAAGGAATACACGCACTTCACATCGCCCATCCGTAGATATCCTGATCTGCTCACCCATAGGCTCATCAAGTCGATTATTCACAGTGATCGGGAGAGTCCGCTTGTAAAGAGATCAAGCCTGAAAGATGAACGCCAGTTCTACCCTTACAATACGGAAGAAGTGATCGCTTTTGGTGAGCATACGTCCTATGCAGAGCGGCGAGCAGAAAGCGCTGTCTATGATGTGCTCGATTGGATGAAATGTGATTTTCTGTCAGATCATGTGGGAGATGTTCAGCCCGGTGTGATCACCAGTGTTACCAAATTTGGTTTCTTTGTAGAACTAAAAGACGTTTACATAGAGGGTTTGGTGCATGTAAGCACGTTGGCAGGTGACTATTACAAGTTTGATGAGTTTGAACAAGCACTTGTTGGCGAGCGCACTCACAGTGTTTTTGGCATGGGGGATAAGGTTCAGGTACAGATTGCACGGGTCAACGTCGAAGAGCGAAAAATTGATTTTGAACTGGTAGAGCATTCTCCCTTGAAAGGTCGGCGGTCCTTGCGTAGAAAGAAGTCTGCTCGGAAATCAACTCAAAAAGTATCAACTAAACCTGCAAAGAGGTCTTCGTCAAAAAAGCGTAAGTCGAAATCTAGTGAAGTGAGCGGCAAAGGATCTGCCAACAAGGAAGAAAAGTCGCAAAAAGCTAAAAAAAGTTCAGGTAGCAAAGGTCCATCGAAAGGTGGAAAAAAGAGAAAAAGAAGGTAAATGGAAAGATTATTCGGAATAAATTCAGTGCATGCGCGGTTGATGTTGGGAAGCGCGGGTGTGGATCGTGTCCTGTTGCGAGACGGTAAGTTGTCGCAGCGTCTCGAGAGTCTGCATGCGCTTACGCAAAAGAAAGGCATCAAGGTTGAACGCATATCAAACGACGAATTCGATAAGCTAACAGAGCTTAACCATCAGGGCGCAGGTGTGATAGCACAGCCCATTGCTATGGATGAACAGTCGTTGCTCTCAATGATCGATCGCCGCTTGGAACATGCCGTTTCCGGTGACGTAGATGATACCAATTCAAGTCGTTTGTTGTTGCTGATATTGGACGGAATTACAGACCCTCGCAATCTCGGTGCCTGTATTCGCAGCGCTGCCAGCATGGGAGTGGATGCGATCATTGTTCCTAAAGATAAAAGTGCGCCGCTTAATGAAGCTGCAAGCAAAACAGCCTCTGGCGGGGCCTCGCTGGTTCCTGTGGTTTCTGTGGTGAATTTAGCCAGGTGTATCGGACAACTACAAAAGCGCCAAGTGTGGGTCGTGGGTACGCTGTTGGAAACCGAGCAAATGCTGCATCAGGTTGATATGCAGGACAACATCGCGATCGTGATGGGTTCGGAAGGAAAGGGCATTCGGCAGAAAACGGCCAAATGCTGCGACTTCCTGGTGAAAATTCCCATGGTTAATGCGGATCTGGGCTTTAACGTTTCCGTTGCTACCGGTATCGCACTTTACGAAGTACAAAAACAGAGGCTGTACTGACGTGGCGACAACCTCGCAGAAAAACCAAGGACTTAAACCCGCAGCGGGTAACAGGCATCTGCATATCATGCTGCTAACGATCATCTTGTCTTTTTGCAGTACCTTTGCCGCGGCAGAGGCCATCCAAAGATCAGGCGCTCAACTGGAAGCTGAAAAGCTGCTTGGTACGATGAACATGTCCCGGACAATGGACCAGTTAGTTACAAATATGATTGGGCTTCAGATTCAGCAAAATCCCGACATGGCGCCATATCGATCGGTCTTGCTCGATTTTTTTGGTAAACACATGAACTTCGAAAGTTTGCAAGACGACTTGATACGTATCTACGTTGAAGCCTATTCCGAGGAAGAGTTAAAGGAAATAAACACTTTTTATGCGTCAAACGTGGGTCAAAAAACTATTCGGCTCATGCCGGAGTTGATAGCTAAACGCAGCCAGGTTGGACAGCAGAGAGTGCAGGATAATATTTGGGAGTTGGAGCAGATGATCCAAAAGGAGTCTGAACGGATATTGGAAACGCAGCATGAGCATGAGCAAAAGTAATATGCTGGCGCTTGTTCGCTTCATTGTCTTGGTTTTTTGCATTCAACCAGCACTCGCAGAGATTGGCTCAGGTAGATCGGGCCACACGCAGTCGCCGAATGTTGTGATCTTTTATGTTGATGACCTTGGGTATGGTGATTTGGCAAGCTACGGTCATCCGATTGTTAAAACCCCCCATATTGACCAACTTGCCGACGAGGGTATTAAGTACACGCAATATTATGCGCCGGCACCGCTTTGCTCTCCTTCGCGCGCCGGCCTGCTCACTGGGCGAACGCCCTATCGAACAGGTATTCGATCTTGGATTCCCGAGGGTCAGGACGTGCATCTGGGTAAAAACGAAATCACTATTGCGCATCTGCTAAAGCAACAGGGCTATGAAACGGCTGTAATGGGCAAACTTCATTTGAATGGCGGCATTCTCATGGAAGATCACCCGCAAGCCGAAGATATGGGGTTCGACTATGCCTTTGTCATGCCGGGTGGTTTTGTAAAAAATGCGACAGTTGAAGCGCCAAGCAAAGATGGCGCGCCTCGCGTTGGTAAAATGTATCCAGATAATTTCTACAGGAACGGTCTGGCTGTTGGTAAAACAAACGCTTTTAGTGGTGCACTTGTTGCTGATGAAGTAACTGACTGGCTCGATGCCAGAAGCGCCAACACGCCATTCTTTTTATACGTACCTTTTTCTGAGGTGCATACGCCAGTTGCCTCGCCGCCCGAATTTCTTGCCATGTATGCTGATTTTATAACCCCGCATGCGGAGCAGAATCCTGACATTTTCCATTGGGATTGGCACGATTTGCCTTTTAGGGGGCAAGGCGAGTACTACGCCAACATCAGTTATCTGGATGCCCAGGTGGGTAGGGTGTTGAATAAGTTGCAGGACATGGGCGTCTATGACCAGACAATTGTGCTGTTTACTAGTGATAACGGTCCCGTGACAAGAGAATCCCGAAAACCGTGGGAGTTGTTTATGGCGGGTGAAACGGGTGGTTACCGAGGCAGAAAAGACAATCTTCTTGAGGGTGGTATCCGGGTGCCAGCGATTTTGCGTTATCCGGGCGTAATTAAGCCGGGTTCCGTATCTAACGAGCCAGTCTACGGGCTAGATATTCTACCGACGCTAGTTGAGATGTTAGGTCTTGAGCTACCCGAGGACCGAGTGATCGATGGTCAATCGATGACGAAAACCTTCGAAGGCAAAGAATTAGATCGTAAACCGATGATCTGGACCATCGACATGCCCGGACAGGATGACGACATCAACGAGTGGGCTTACCGATTGGGTGACTACAAACTTATCTTAGACAGAAACGAAGCACCTAAATTTCTGTTCGATATAAAGCAGGACCCTTATGAAATGACTAATCTCGTTAACAAGGAAAAGGATTTGGTTGCGCAGCTAGAAAAACAATTTCAAATTCTCAGGGCGGAAATTGACGCAGATGCCGTCAACCGGGTGGTTGAGAGCGATTGAGGCGGGTTTGGCAAGTTAAATACCGTTTATAGTGCATCCAGAGGTCTATAAAGCTGCTTTGGCAGAGCGCTTTGAGACGTTCTCGCTCAGAAGTCCGAATGTTGTTGGGTAAACGCCTTTTTGCGGCCGAGTTGAGGGGCTGCGCTGCTTTCGTATAAATTGCTGTAACCCGCTGCCATTGCAGGGATAACTCACCCTCGAGGTGATTTCTACGTAAAACTGTGACTTGTTGTAATCCGCTTTAACTACCGATACAATCCGCCTCCCAAAATATCTCCTTGCTTCACAGAGACGGGTTAATCTTAGCTTGGCACCGATGACGGTGGTAAAGCTACGGTAAATCGGCCATTGGAAGCATTAACCCAAGAGGAGTCTTGTATGAGACATTATGAAATAGTGTTTCTGGTGCATCCTGATCGTAGTGAGCAGGTGCCAGGAATGATCGATCGTTACTCGTCTATCGTCAAAGAAGGCGGTGGCAACGTCCACAGAATTGAAGATTGGGGTCGACGCCAGTTGGCTTATCCGATCAACAAAATTCACAAAGCCCACTATGCGTTGCTTAACGTTGAATGCGGCAAAGATACCCTTGAAGAAATCAACACTGCTTTCCGGTTTAATGATGCTGTACTACGAAACATCGTTATCGGTCGTAAGGGTGCTGATACTGAAGATTCTCCTATCATGAAGCTTGAGCGTGAGAGTCGTCAGAAGAAGGACAAGGAAGATCGTTACGCAAATAAGGAAGCTGAAGCAACCACTGCACAGGCCGATGCTCCAGAGGCGAATGCTGAAGCAGTCGACAATGAAGCGGATGCTGAAGCAAGTGCTTCAGACACACCAGCAGCGGAATAAGCGGAGGATTTATGTCACGATTTTATAGAAGAAGAAAGTTTTGTCGTTTCACCGCTGAAGGCGTTACTGAAATAGACTACAAAGATATCGAAGTGTTGAAGCAGTACGTTTCGGAAACCGGAAAGATTGTGCCTAGTCGGATTACCGGCACCAAGGCCAAATATCAGCGCCAGCTTGCGAAAGCAATTAAGCGAGCGAGATATCTTTCGTTACTGCCATACACAGACGGGCACAAATAACTGTCGACCTGCGGATAACGTAGTATGCGAGCACTAGCCGGGTTTGCGATGCGAGGCAAACGCGAAGCCATAGGCGTCGCGATGGTTTGTGCGTCGCTGCCCTTACTACACTGGCTGAGTATCGCCATTATCAGTTTGGTCATTTTAAGGAAGGGACCAGCCGAAGGCGCATTCGTGTTGCTGTGGAGCTGTCTACCCGTTGCAATATTACTGTACCTGACCGGTGATCCTGGTCCCGCGATAGCATTTCTTGGCTCCGCCGCTTTGGCTTGGTTATTGCGTGTGACGGTTTCTTGGCAGTTGATCTTGGTATCTGCCGTGGTGATTACGGCAATAGGTAGTGTGATATTCGAGCTGGTCTCAGGCACAACGTTTGATCAGTTCACAGAGCTTTATCTGGCGGTTGCAGATGAGGCTGCTGGTCAAAACGCGGTGACATTGAGCGGGCTAGAGGCGGAAGAGCGCTTCGCGAGCATGCGTGACTTGATGATTGGGTTCTTTGCCATGAGCCAGTGCGCAGCCATGTTTGCGTTTCTAGCGCTGGCAAGATGGTGGCAGAGCGCACTTTACAACCCTGGTGGGTTTCAGCAGGAAATGCACCAACTGAGGTTGGCGCCAGTTGTCGCTGCGGGCTTGCTTGGTTTAGTGCTTGTTTGCCTGACTATTGGCTCGTCAGGATTGGCACGTTGGGTGCCATTGTTGTTGGTTCCGCTAGTGATTGCAGGCGTTTGTTTTATTCACTGGCTGGTAGCTGAGAAAGCGATGGCCGGTAATTGGTTGGTGGGTATGTATATCTCCGTGTTGTTTTTGGCACAGTTGATGTATCCAGTGTTGGCGTTTATCGCATTAACAGATAGTTGGTTAGACTTAAGAAAGAGAATTCGATTAGATCGAGAGGAATAAGAAAATGGAAGTTATTCTATTAGAGAAAGTTTCAAACCTTGGCGACCTGGGCGATCAGGTAACAGTAAAAGCTGGTTACGGACGTAATTACCTGGTCCCACTGAAAAAGGCTGTCGTTGCGTCAGCTGACAATGTTGCGACATTCGAAGCCAGACGCGCTGAGCTGCAGAAAGTCGCCGATGAGAAAAAATCTACAGCTGAGGCACGCGGTGAGAAAATCAGCGCGCTCGACATCACGCTGACTGCGAAAGCAGGAGAAGAAGGCAAACTGTTCGGTTCAATCACTGTTCGTGACGTGGCAGAAGCTGTTAACGCTGCTGGCGTAGAACTTGAAAAGAGCGAAGTTCGTCTGCCAGAAGGTCCACTGAGAGAATTAGGTGAGTTTGAAATTGACATCCATCTCCATACGGAAGTTAATGTTAAACTGAAGCTGACGCTCGTACCCGAAGAGTAAAGCCCCAAAGTTCATACAGCTGAGTAGATCTTGAGCATTGCCGAAGACGACACAAGCACCAGCCTGTTAAAGGTCCCGCCTCATTCAATGGAGGCGGAGTGCTCAGTGCTTGGTGGTCTGATGCTAGATGAAATGGCTTGGGATAAGATTTCCTCGGCGCTTGCGGCTGATGATTTTTATCGCGGCGACCACAGAGTCATTTTCAGGGTGATGGAGGACCTGGTTGAAAAAAACCAGCCTCTAGATATCATCACGATTGCTGAAGCCCTCGATTCTGTAAACGAGCTCGAAAATGTAGGCGGCATTGCCTACATTTCAGAGCTGGCTAACAACACCCCAACAGCTTCCAATATTCTCGCCTATGCACAAATCGTCGCCGAACGCGCGACGGTTCGGAAACTAATATCTGTTGCTCATGAAATAGCTGACAGTGGCTTTAACCCTGATGGCCGCGACAGTGCAACATTGATCGATCTGGCAGAATCCAAGGTATTTAAGATTGGCGACGATAGGCCGAGCTCGGGTGGTCCGCAGGCAATTCGACCACTACTCACCGAAGCGGTTGAGCGTATCGATCAATTGTTTCAGACCAAAGGCGCACTCACGGGCCTTAGCACGGGTTTTCGTGATTTAGATGACATGACGATGGGTTTCCAACCGGGCGATTTGATCATTGTCGCCGGACGTCCATCAATGGGTAAAACCAGTTTTGCGATGAATATCGCTGAGAGTGCTGTCATAGCCGGTGAAAAACCTGTCTTGGTTTTCAGTATGGAGATGCCCGCGGACTCGCTCATTATGAGGATGCTGTCCTCTCTGGGTAGAATCGACCAAACCAAAATTCGAAGCGGCCAATTAGCCGATGAAGATTGGCCAAGACTCACATCCGCAGTCACTTTGTTAAACGATAAACCGCTGTTCGTAGATGATTCTGCTGCGTTAACGCCAAACGAAATGCGCTCACGGGCCAGACGCCTGGCAAGAGAGCATGGTGATATTGGGCTGATCGTTGTTGACTATCTTCAGCTTATGCAGGTCTCCGGCGGCGGTGAAAACAGAGCAACGGAGATCTCTGAGATTTCCCGATCTTTGAAAGGTATTGCTAAGGAGTTTAAGTGCCCGCTGGTTGCACTATCGCAGCTCAATCGAAGTCTGGAGCAGCGGCCGGATAAAAGACCAGTGATGTCTGACCTTCGTGAATCCGGTGCGATCGAGCAGGACGCAGACGTTATTCTCGCGATCTATCGCGACGAGGTTTATCACGAGGATGCCGAAAAAGGTATTGCAGAAGCGATCATTCTGAAGCAACGAAATGGTCCCATCGGAAGAAAAAAACTGGCTTTCATTGGTCAATACACGAAGTTCGAAGATCTCGCTCAGGGGTATGGCGATTACGATGACTATGAGTAGTCACCGATCAACTTAGCTACCTCGGGCACTCAATTTGGAACCAGTTGCCGTGTCACCAACCGTCAATAAACCCCAATTTAACAACAAACCCATCGCCCATATTCACGTCGATAACATTCAGGCGAACCTTGATCTTGCCCGCGATAAATCGCCGGGCAGCAAAACGATGGCAGTGATAAAAGCCAATGCCTATGGTCACAGTGTTGCATTGGTTGCTCCCCATTTAGAGGGTATGGAAGCCTTTGCGGTAGCACGAATAGAGGAAGGTGCTGCTCTAAGAAACCTGGGAATTAATATACCCATATATATCCTGCAAGGCTTTTTAAACGAATCGGAGTTGGCACAGTGTGTTGAGCTTCAGTTAATTCCAATGATTCATTCGTTAGATCAATGGCAACTAGTCAACGCGACCGAAACGAAACTTGCAGCATGGCTCAAATTTGACTCGGGGATGCACCGTTTAGGCTTAAACCCGACTGAGCTGAGTATGATCCTCGAACGCCCGGGCGGTGTTTCGGTTTTGGGTGTCGCCAGTCATTTTGCAAACGCTGATGACCCGAATCATCAGGAGAACCAAGACCAGTTAAGACAGTTTCAGACCGCAACGGACGCGCTGGCCTGCGAAAAAAGCCTGGCTAATTCCGGCGCAATCCTTGGCTTGAGACGAAGTCACTATGACTGGATACGCCCAGGTATCATGTTATACGGAGGCTCTGCCTCAGGAAAACCTGATCCGCGTCTGAAACCAGGAATGACCCTGACAGCGCCTGTGCTGGCGGTGCGGTCGGTCGCAGCGGGTGAATCAATCGGATATGGCAGCACATGGCAAGCGAAATCTACGACGCGAATAGCGGTGCTCGGCATAGGATATGCCGATGGCTATCCGAGAGAGCTGCCACCCCAAACGCCTGTGGTAATCGGTGGTCAGCGTTGCTCGATTGTCGGCAGAGTTTCCATGGATATGGTGATGGTCGAACTACCAGCGACACTCAAGGTCGAAATGGGTGATCGGGCAGAAATGTGGGGCGATCAGCTTTTTATCGACGAGGTGGCGAACCATATCGGTACACTTGGATACACGCTGATGTCGAGTCTCACGGCAAGGGTCGAGAGGCGATTGTTCTCGATGTCCTCCGAGGCTAATATCGAATCCTGATTTGAGAACAGCGAACGTGATTAAGGAACTCTATTTTGGCAAAACGTAAAACGGTTTACGTATGTGGTGATTGCGGAGCAGATTTTGCCAAGTGGCAGGGGCAATGTCCCGAATGTAAGGCATGGAACACCTTAACCAGTTTGTCAGTTGAAACGGCAGCATCAGCCTCACGCAAGAAAGGGTTCGCCGGCCAACTGGAATCGGCGCAAACGCTTGCCGATATCTCCTCTGAGAATATGCCCAGAATCACCTCAGGGCTTACTGAGTTTGATCGGGTCCTTGGTGGTGGTTTGGTGCCGGGTTCGGCGGTATTGATCGGCGGAAGTCCTGGCGCGGGCAAAAGCACGCTGCTGATTCAAATCATGTGCGAACTCTCGCAGCAATATCCCGCTCTGTATATCACCGGTGAGGAAAGTCTCGCGCAAATAGCCATGCGGGCCAAACGTTTGCAGTTACCAATGGAAAAACTGCAGGTGATGTCCCAGACAAACGTCGAGGCGATTTGTGCCACATGGGATGAGCTGAAACCGCGATTGTTGGTGATCGACTCCATTCAAGTGATGCACTTAGATGAAGTCGAGTCAGCGCCAGGTGGCGTTGCACAAGTACGAGAAAGCGCATCAATGTTGATCCAACAAGCGAAAAAAACAGGCACCATTCTGTTGATCGTCGGTCACGTCACAAAAGACGGTAACATTGCAGGGCCCAGAGTGCTCGAGCACATGATCGATTGTTTTGTGATGCTCGAAGGCGAGAATGACAGTCGTTATCGAACGCTACGGGGCAGTAAAAACCGCTTTGGTGCCGTCAACGAGCTGGGCATTTTTGCGATGACAGAAAAAGGCTTGATGGAAGTCTCGAATCCCTCCGCAATCTTTTTATCCCGCGGCGAAGAGCCGACCCCAGGCAGTATTGTCATGGCGGTTTGGGAAGGCACGAGGCCGTTATTGGTAGAAGCGCAGGCGCTGGTAGACGAGAGCGCACTCGGTAACCCACGTAGAGTTGCGGTCGGTTTTGAACAAAATCGATTAGCAATGTTGCTCGCTGTACTGCACCGCCATGGTGGATTGCAGGTTGGTGATCAGGATGTGTTTGTGAATGCTGTAGGGGGGATCAGAGTTGCTGAAACGAGCAGTGATCTGGCATTACTTTTAGCGATTGTCTCGAGTTTTCGAAACAGGGCATTACCAGCAGATATGATTTGTTTCGGCGAGGTTGGCTTATCTGGGGAAATCAGACCCGTACCTAACGGCCAAGAGCGACTGAGAGAGGCGGCGAAACATGGTTTTGCCCGCGCTGTTGTACCGAAAGGCAATTTACCCAAACAGCCGATACCCGGTATGTCAGTCATCGGGGTTGGCAAGCTTGGCGATGCGCTGGATGCAATTGAGCGTTAGACTATCGTGAGACCGAAAAGGAGCACTGCATCATGTCCGACAATAATAAAATATCTGTAAAATCTTTGTTCTCCCTTGAACACTGCCTTGAATGCATCGCCGCCCTTATCGCCGCAGCTGGTTTGTTGGGCGTGCTGCAAACGTTTGTGATTGGAAAGCACTTTTTGATACCAACAATCATCCTGAGCGCGGTTTTGTTATTCGGCAATCTTGCCTGGTGGGGGTTACAGGGACAAAAGTGGGCAAAGTATTTTTTATTCTGGAGTACTTTTTTGCTGACAATGCATGTTTTTTTCGCATTGTTCTGGGCAAAAAAATATCGGGAAATGCTCGGCGAAGCGTTTGAACCAACCTTTGCGGTTTTGGCCGTCGCGCTCGCATTTCTTTGCTACCAATACGCCACGCGAAATAGATTGCTTAAATAGGCGTTTTTGGCGCCCTCAAGCAAGCTTCTTGTATTTCATTCTTGTTGGTCCCTTGTCGCCCATTCTTTTCTTATGGTCTTCTTCGTATTCGGAATAGTTGCCGTCAAACCAAACGGCTTTGCTATTTCCCTCGAAGGCGAGAATATGCGTCGCTATCCGGTCGAGGAACCAACGATCGTGCGATATGACCATGACCGCGCCCGGGTAGGCCTCAATAGCAGATTCAAGAGCACGCAGGGTTTCAACATCCAAATCGTTAGTCGGTTCGTCGAGTAACAAAAAGTTTGAGCCGCGTTTCAGTAATTTTGCTAAATGCACCCGATTCCGCTCACCACCGGAAAGGTCACGCACCAGTTTCTGTTGGTCGCTGCCCCTAAAATTAAATCGACTCACGTAGCCCCGAGATTGTGTTTCGTAGCGCCCGATTTGCAGAATTTCGTTGCCCTCGGAAATCTCTTCCCAGACATTTTTATCGTCGGACAGAGAATCGCGACTCTGATCGACGTAGCCTAGTTCAACAGATTCTCCCAAGCGTATGGTGCCGCTGTCCGGCTTTTCGGTGCCGCAAATCATGCGAAATAGGGTGGATTTACCTGCGCCATTGCCGCCGATAATGCCGACAATAGCCCCGGCTGGAACAGAGAAGCTAAGGTCGTCGATAAGCAGTTCATCGCCAAAGCCCTTGCTTACTTGAGCAACCTCCACAACCATGTCGCCTAGGCGCGGGCCCGGGGGAATATAGAGTTCCATAGTTTCACTGCGACGCTGAAACTCCTGACTGTTAAGTTCTTCAAATCGGGCAAGCCTTGCCCGGTTTTTAGCGTGTCGAGCTTTCGGTTGCGTTTGCACCCACTCCAGTTCGGCTTTGATGGTTTTTTGGCGCGAAGCCTCGCGTTTTTCCTCAACGGCAAGACGTTTCTCTTTTGCGGCAAGCCAAGCGGAGTAATTACCCTCGTAAGGTATGCCGTAGCCGCGGTCCAATTCGAGAATCCAACCCGCGGCGTTGTCGAGAAAGTATCTATCGTGGGTGATGGCCACCACGGTGCCGGGAAAATCTTTCAGATAGCGTTCTAGCCAGGCGACACTTTCCGCATCTAAGTGGTTGGTTGGCTCATCGAGTAACAACATGTCGGGGTTTGCCATAAGTAGCCGACAAAGCGCGACCCGACGACGTTCACCCCCTGAAAGCTTTGTCACGTCAGCTTCGAACGGAGGCAGACGCAGGGCATCAGCCGCGACCTCTATTTTTCGCTCAAGATCCCAGCCATCAACCGCATCAATCTTGAGCTGCAACTCGCCTTGTTCCTGAAGCAAGTCATTCATTTCGTCGTCTGACATGGGCTCTGCAAACTTGTCGCTAATCTCATTAAATTTCTCGATTAGCGTTTGAATTTCTCGCATGCCATCCATGACATTGCCATAGACATCTTTTTCAGAATCAAGCTCCGGCTCCTGCGAAAGGTAGCCGATTTTTAGCTCTGTTTGCGGTCGTGCCTCTCCCAGAAATTCTTTGTCGACGCCGGCCATGATGCGCAATAGCGTCGATTTACCTGCACCGTTTAGCCCGAGCACGCCGATCTTGGCGCCCGGAAAAAAGGACAATGAAATGTCTTTCAGGATCGTTTTATTGGGTGGAACGACTTTGCCCACGCGGGACATTGTAAAAACGTATTGAGCCATAAATAGAATGTTCTTCTGGGTTGATGAGGTTAATGGATTTGTGGAAAGTCAGCGATAACACCTTCAAACCCATAATTTCTCTGAATAGAGTAAAATATTGGTTGCTGACAAGAAAGGATTTTTCTGTGCATTGCCCATTTTGTAGTCATACTGAAACCAAAGTCATTGATTCGCGCCTAGTAGCGGATGGCGATCAGATACGCCGACGCCGCGAATGTCTGGAATGTGGTGAACGGTATACGACGTTTGAAACCGCAGAGCTTGTACTTCCGCGGGTGATAAAAAGTAACGGTAATCGGCAGCCCTTTGATGAGGAGAAGCTCCGAAATGGCGTTCTTAGAGCGATTGAAAAACGCCCCGTCAGCATCGACATGGTTGAATCTCTTATTAACCGAATAAAACATAAATTACGGGAGACCGGCGAGCCGGAAGTAAAGACCCGTAAGGTCGGCGAACTTGTCATGGATGAATTAAGAGTGCTCGATGATGTGGCGTATGTCCGATTTGCCTCTGTTTACAGAAGCTTTCAAGACGTGAGTGAGTTTGCCAAAGAAATTCTAAAGCTGGATCAGGAAAAATCTATTAGCCATGACCAGTAGTCGTACACATGTAGACGAGCGCTTTATGGCGCAAGCGTTGCGTCTCGCTGAAAAAGGTATGTACACAACGCAGCCCAATCCTCGTGTTGGATGCGTGCTGGTGTGTGATGGTGTGCAAGTTGCAGCGGGATATCATCTCAAAGATGGACAAGGTCACGCCGAAGCAAATGCACTTGCCGAACTCGCCGGCAATATAGCCGATGGCAAGGTGAATTCAAACGCGTCGATAACAGCCTACGTAACTTTAGAGCCCTGTAGTTTTCAGGGTCGAACACCTTCGTGTGCGCATGCTCTAGTCAAAGCCGGTATTACCAGGGTGGTTTACGCCATGACAGACCCTCACCCGGACAACCGTGGTAAAGGCTTGAATGTACTGCGAGACGCTGGCGTAAAAGTCGACGGCCCCCTAATGGAAACGTCTGCCAAACTGCTTAACCTTGGTCACATCAAAAAATATGAGCAGGGATTGCCCTATGTACGCCTAAAACTCGCGATGTCCCTAGATGGAAAAACGGCCCTCAAGAATGGCGAAAGCCAATGGATTACGGGCACAGATGCTAGAAAAGATGTGCAGAAGTTGCGGGCGAGAAGTTCAGCGATTGTGACAGGTGTTCAGACAATAATTGATGATGATCCTCAGCTCACCGTAAGGGCAACAGATTTAGATGTTGATTTCGCTGACCTGTCCGCGAGTGTTAAGCGCAAAATAGTTGTGCTTGATTCCAATCTAAGCATCCCTTCAGACGCCAGTGTGCTAAAAAATTCCGAGACCATCCTCGTGTGTGTGGCAGATGCTTATCATGCAAGGGCGGATGTAGAGACAAAAACCAGCGAAAAAAGCTTTTTGGGCACGCGACTCTGGCATACCGAGGCCAATGCTGATGGTCGAGTTGATCTTCACAGTATGCTTCGTCAATTGGCACAAATCGGCTGTAATGAAGTGTTGTTTGAATGCGGGGCAACGCTGGCTGGCGCCCTGATAGCCACGAGGCTGGTAGACGAGGTGATTGTGTATATGGCCCCTAAACTCATGGGAAATGAAGCAAAATCATTACTAAACTTTGCGTCTCCTGATAACATGCGTGACCTCGCAGAACTAGAGATAAAAGATGTCAGGCAGCTCGGTAAAGACCTGAAAGTGACCGCGCAAATGGGTCCGTCAGTTGGCAAGGATTAACGCCTTCTTCCAAGCGTCTGGTGTTTTAGCAGATAGTACGATCTAAAATCGTCGAAACAGAGAATACAAACAAGGAAAAGAACATGACAAAAACAATTGAAGGTGATTTTTCAGTTGCTACTGCCAAATTTGCCATCGTGGTTGCCCGGTTTAACGCCTTTGTTGTTGAAGGCTTGCTAAGTGGCGCGATTGACACGTTGAAGCGTCACGGCGTTGCCGACGAAAACATCACGATCGTGCGTGTGCCTGGCGCTTTTGAAATGCCGTTGGCAACTCAGAAGGTCGCGCGGCAGGGTGAATATGACGCGATCATCACGTTAGGCGCGGTCATTCGTGGCGGTACACCACACTTTGATTTTGTCGCGGGTGAGTGTGCGAGTGGTATCTCTAAACTGGCGATGGAAGAATCCATGCCAATCGTCTTCGGTGTATTGACGACTGATACAATCGAACAGGCGATCGAGCGTTCTGGTACAAAAGCAGGAAATAAGGGCGCTGATGTTGCGATGTCGGCGATGGAAATGGTCAGTTTGATGAGAAAGCTTTCCTGATGAGTAAAAATACGCCCGCTGCAAAAAGTCGGGCACGACGCTTTGCCTTGCAAGCGCTATATCAGGTGCAGTTCACTGAAGCCTCAGCAGGACAGGTTGAAATGCAATTCCGCCAGGACCATGACATGAAGCGCGTGGACACGGCATTTTTCCATGATCTTGTTTCTGGCATCATGCACGCACGCGGGGATCTTGAGCAGGACATTGAAGATATCTTGGTTCAAAGCTCAGAAGGCCAATCAGTTTCAGAGGCAGAAACTGACGGCACTGAAGCGCACGAAAGCGAACCCAGATCGCTCAAGGATCTCGATCCAGTAGCAAGGGCTGTTTTGCTGATCGGTGCTTTTGAGCTTACCAATCGAATAGAGATTCCTTATAAAGTTGTGCTGAACGAAAGCATAGAGTTAGCAAAACAATTTGGTGGCGCCGAGAGTCACCGCTTCGTTAATCAGGTGCTGGACAAGATGGCGAAGGTAAAGCGCAAAATTGAAGTTGACCACGGAGCCGGCCGGACGGGACGATGAACGCTTCAATCGAAGAGTTCGACATCATAGAACGATACTTCGCGGGGAAAATTGCTTGTGACCATCAGAATATACTGCTTGGTCCCGGTGACGATTGCGGCATATTCACCTTGTCAGAAAGTCAGCACCTTTGCATCTCTACAGACACATTGATTGCTGGCACGCATTTCCCTCTCCTATGCTCTCCGGAAATTGTTGCACATCGGTCGATGGCGGCGAACCTCAGCGACCTTGCAGCGATGGGCGCAACACCATTTACGTACACATTAGCACTGACCCTCGACGCTGAGAGCGCAACGCACGTGTGGCTTGACAAATTTACGGATTATCTCAAGTCGTTTGGCGGTAAATACGCGATATCACTGATTGGCGGTAATCTCGCTCAGGGAAGTTTGTCGTTAACCTACACGGTACTTGGGCATGTAGACGAAGGGCAAGCGCTGCGGCGCAACACAGCAAAACCCGGAGATGATATCTACGTGAGTGGCACTTTAGGTGATGCAGCAGCAGGGCTAAGGTGCTTGCAGGATTTAGATTCGCAAGGATCCAGTGAACAAACAAAAGCCTTGGTCGATCGCTATCATTTTCCCACACCGCGCATTGAATTAGGTCAATCACTGCTGTCGATAGCGAGCGCAGCAATCGACATTTCCGACGGTTTTGCTGCTGACCTTGCTCACATTTGTCGTGGCAGCGGTGTTTGTGCAGAAGTGTTATTAGATGATTTACCAATGTCGAAAGCGCTAGTAGATCACGCCGGCGAAGCAGAGGCCCACACGCTAGCGCTGGGTGGCGGTGATGATTATGAATTGTGTTTTACAGCGGCGCCTGAACATAGAGTTAAACTCAAGGCGCTTGCCGAGCGATTGAAACTCGGCATCACCCGAGTTGGCAGAATGTTCGAAGATAAAAATGATCGGGCAAAGGTGATTCTGCTTGATCGTGACGCCAACGAAGTTGATCTGGTGCACTCCGGTTATCGTCATTTCGGCTAACTCAATCTATTCAAGCGACCGTGTCTGGAACAAGTGTCTAATATGAAAGAAAGGACTCGCAAAACGTTTACCAATCCCTGGTACTTTCTGGCACTTGGTTTTGGCAGCGGCCTCGCACCGAAAGCGCCAGGCACTTTTGGTACATTAGCTGCGCTGCCGGTATACCTGGTGCTTAATCAGTTCAGTCCTGTCGTTTATTTGTCGTCAGTATTGCTAGCTTTTGTTTTTGGCGTCTGGCTTTGCGAACATGTTGCAAACGACATGAAAGTCAAAGACCCGGGGTGTATTGTCTGGGATGAGTTCGTTGGACTTTGGATAACGCTTTTCTTGCTCCCGGTGGGTTGGTACTGGATCGTCATTGGTTTTGGCTTGTTCCGGTTTTTCGATATTGTTAAACCATGGCCTGTAAGTTGGGCAGATAAGTCCCTTACAGGTGGTATGGGCATCATGGTCGATGATGTTCTCGCGGGCTTTTACAGTTTAGCTTGTATTCAGTTGGCCAGCTTTTTGATAAGCCACTACGTTTGACGATGCGTTGCTGAAGGGGTGTTGCTGAATGAAATCAGCCATAAGAATTAGCCATTATTCGATGATCGCCGCTCTGATGCTGCTAAGTCCGACAGCAAAGGCGATTGAGATTGAGGTGATAGGTCTTTTCAAAAATGCTGCGCTGGTCAATATCGATGGGCAACAGAGGTTGCTAAAAGCAGGCGTCACGAGCACGGAAGGCGTGGAACTGATTCAGGCGGATTCAAGTGGCGCTGTTGTGCTCTATAACGGGGAAAGAATCGAACTCGCACTTACTGGCAAAATCTCCACAACATTCAAAAAGCCGACCCATTCCGCTGTTCAAATAGTCGGCCGTAACAATCAATATAAGACACATGGCACCGTAAATGGACGGGCAGCCGGCTTCCTTATTGATACCGGTGCCACGGTTGTAGCAATGAACAGGTATCATGCAACAAATCTCGGTTTGGCCTATGAAGACGGTAGAATTTCAAGAGTGGAGACCGCGGGCGGCTTGATTAATGCCCATCAAATCTTTGTGGATGCCATTACGGTCGGTGGTATCACCGTGACTAATGTTGAAGTTGCGGTGTTGGAGGGGCAGCACCCAACAGATATACTGCTCGGCATGTCTTTTTTGAAGCATGTTGAAATTCAGAAGTCTGAAGGATTGATGACTCTGGTGAGTAAACTGTAAAATCCCGGCCTTACTGTTCGCCGTGCATATCGCTGGCTGCTAGAATTAACCTATTTGTCTATCGGAGTCACACTTGAGCGTCATCTATATTGCAACATCCATTCTCCCGACACCCTCGGGAGACTTCAAAATCCATGGTTTTGAGGATGCTGAAACTGGCCAGGAGCACATCGCCATCGCGATGGGTGATTTCAGCGGTGACGAACCGGTGTTGTGTCGAGTGCACTCTGAATGTCTCACCGGTGATGCTCTTTTTAGCCAGCGCTGCGATTGTGGTTCGCAACTTCAAACGGCAATGCAGCGAATTGCGGAGGAGGGTCGCGGTATTATCCTGTACCTGCGCCAAGAAGGGCGTGGTATTGGCCTGATTAACAAGATCAGGGCTTATGCGTTGCAGGATCAAGGGGCAGACACCGTCGAAGCCAATGAGAAGTTAGGATTTGACGCTGATCTTAGGGACTACACAGTATGTAAGAATATGTTTGCTCACTTTCAAATCGAGAAGCTTCGTTTGATGACGAACAACCCGCTAAAAGTTAATGCGTTGACTAAGCTTGGTCTCGAGATTGTTAACAGAGAGCCAATAGAAACGGGCCAAAACCCAAGCAATGAGCGCTATCTGGCTACCAAAGCAGGAAAACTAGGACACTTGCTGGGAAACAGGGAGTAGGTTCTGCTCGATCGCAAGTTTGATGCCCGCCTGATCTAGACCGCAACTCGCTAGCATGTTCGCCGGTTTGTCTTGGTGGATAAACGCATCTGGAATACCCAAATTCAGTGTAGGAATCATCGTACCACTGGCATTCAAATATTCATTGATGGCTGAACCTGCACCACCCTGAATCGCGTTTTCCTCAACGGTGACCAGTAATTCGTGATTCTTCGCAGCAGCATCGATAGCATCTTCGTCTAACGGCTTTACAAACCGCATATCCAATAGCGTCGCGCCCAGCTCATCTGCCACATCGGCGCACACGCTGACCATTGACCCAAAAGCCAAAATAGCAACCCTGCTGCCTGTTCTCAGCGTTCTTGATTTGCCAATGGGCAATGCAACCATGTTTGGCTCGACCTCCGCCCCGGGTCCTTTGCCACGGGGGTATCTCACCGCCGCGGGTCCTTTGTGGCTAAAACCCGTGTACAGCATTTGTCGGGTTTCGTTTTCGTCCGAAGGCGCCATCAATATCAAATTGGGTACGCAGCGCAGGAAAGACAGGTCAAAAACGCCAGAATGGGTAGGTCCATCCTCCAGCAGGCTGGCGCGGTCAATCGCAAACAGGACGTTAAGATCCTGAATAGCAATGTCATGTATCAATTGATCGTAAGCCCGCTGCAGAAAAGTAGAATAGATAGCAACAACAGGTAGTACACCTTGGGTGGCAAGACCTGCAGCAAGGGTTGTCGCATGTTGTTCCGCGATGGCAACGTCGTAATATCGGTCGGGATGCTTTTCCGAAAACTCAACCAGATCTGATCCTTCTTTCATGGCTGGTGTAATTGCCACCAGCTTCGGCTCAACGTCAGCCATATCGGTTAGCCAGCGGCCGAAAACATTGGAGTAGCTCGGGGTATTATGCTGTGGCGCTGGCGCCGTTTTTTCCGCTTCGATTTTAGAAAGGGAATGTGTGCCCTCGGGAGAATCCTCTGCAGGACCGTAGCCCTTGCCTTTCTGGGTAATAATATGGAGAAAGTTGGGTCCCTCGAGATTTTTAATGTTCTGCAGGGTGGCAATCAGAGCTTCGACATCGTGTCCGTCGGTGGGCCCCATATAATTCAAACCCAGCTCATCAAACAGCGTGCCGGGCACGACCATGCCCTTCATATGCTCTTCTGTGCGTTTTGCCAGCTCCCAGGCATGGGGCATTCGGCTAAGTATCTTTTTACTGCCTTCACGCATTGATAAATAGAGCCGACTAGAAAGTATGCGGGCGAAATACTTCGCTAACCCACCAACATTTTTCGAGATGGACATGGCGTTATCGTTAAGGATGACCAAAATGTCCGCTTTGGTATCGGGTACGTGATTCAGTGCTTCAAAGGCAAGCCCAGCGGTCATTGCACCATCGCCGATAATCGCCACCGTGCGCTGGTTTTTATTGTTCATTTTAGCACCGATCGCCATACCCAACGCCGCGCTAATCGAAGTGGACGAATGTCCAACTCCAAAAGTGTCATATTCACTTTCGGACCTCAGCGGAAATGGCGCAACACCATCTTTCTGCCGCAGGGTAACCATTTGGTCCTTGCGGCCTGTCAGAATTTTATGCGGGTAGGTTTGGTGTCCTACGTCCCAGACAAGTTGGTCGTTTGGCGTTTCAAAAACATAGTGCAGCGCGACAGTGAGTTCCACAACGCCTAATCCTGCGCCAAAATGCCCGCCTGTTTGACCGACGGTGTAAATAAGGAAGTGGCGCAACTCGTCGACGACTTGCTGTATTTGCGAAAGCTCTAATTCGCGCAGAACAGCAGGACTCGTGATGGTATCGAGCAGCGGCGTATCTGGCTTCTGATGGGGGATTTCATTGATCATGGTTAGCCTAATTCTACACCATCAGCCATTCTAATGGTCACGTGATACAACAAATTCAGCCAGCGCGATAAGCTCAGCGGAGCTTGCACCTAAGGGTGCAAGGCTAGATGTTGCTACTTGCCTCAATTGCTCAAGCTGCGCGATCGCAGCGTCGAGTCCATAGGTAGAGACAAAGGTTGTTTTGTGTTGTTCGATATCGGACCCTTGAGGTTTGCCCATGATTTCCTCACGACCGATGATGTCCAAGATGTCGTCTTTTACTTGAAAAGCGAGCCCTAGTGCGTAGCCATATTGCTTGAGGGCTTCGGTAATCTCAGCCGAGGCGGCGCCGATGATCGCACCGGCCTCGGTACAAAAAGCAAAAAGATCACCGGTCTTGCGACGGTGCATATTTTCAAGTTCAGGCGCAGTCAATCGTCTGGTTTCAGCTTCCATGTCAATCATCTGGCCAGCGATCATTCCTCGTGGGCCAGAAGCACCTGTCAAGGAAGATATCACGTGGATTCTTTCTTCTGGAGTAAGTAAGTCATCACTCGCAACGGTTTCATAAGCCATGGTCTGCATAGCGTCGGCCGCGAGAATAGCGGTTGCCTCGTCAAATTGAACATGAAGCGTGGGTTTGCCTCGTCTGAGATCGTCATCGTCCATCGCGGGTAAGTCGTCATGGATGAGCGAATAGCAATGAATCAGTTCAACGGCACAAGCGGTAGCGTCGGCACGCGCGAGATCGGTGTGAAGCGCCCGGGCAATCATGTACACCAGTAACGGACGAATTCGTTTGCCACCGTTGCTGATGCCGTAATCAATCGCGTCGGCGAGCGATGCTGGCATCATTTCTCGGTTGCCCGGTTGATTGATAATTGACCGAAGTTTGCTGTCGACCCTGTCTTTGTAAGCCGGGGCGAACTGACCAAAGGACTCAGTCATCCAAGTCAAAAGCCTGTTCAGAAATACCGTCTTGGCTCTCTATGAGCACTTTGACCTTCTGTTCTGCCTGCACAAGAGCCTGCTGACATTCTCGTGTGAGTTTAACGCCTTCTTCAAATGTCTTCAGTGAATCCTCGAGTGAAAGTTCGCCTGCTTCCATCTTTTCAACCAGTCCTTCGAGTTTGGCGAGCGATTCTTCGAAGGGAAATGCAGCTTTACGTGGGGCCATAACATGACTCTCGGTCTGGACTTGATAAATAAGTAGTGCACCTTACTGACGGCAACTGTTTGCGTCAATTTTCTAGCCGCAAATCTGAGAATTAGCGCGTAAAGCCGTCAAATCGTGAAAATACGCCGCAATAAAACTCGGCAGACGTTAACAATCGTTTACGCCAAACGATTTTCTTCTCTTGGAAATACAGGTTATGCTTCTTTCGCTTTGATAAAAGAGAGTTAAAGCAGCTTAGATAAAATTACAAAGTCTTGGAGAAAATATGAAGTTTATTGCGATCACATTTATGGCGCTGATACTAAGCAACCCAGCTTTGGCGGATGCTGAAAAGGATATCGACTACCGAAAAGCAACCTTCAGTATAGTTGGGGGCCACATGAAGTCTATGGGCACGATACTGAAGGGGCGTATGCATCAGGGTGATCTCAAATTTCATGCGAATGGCATTCGAGCTATGTCGGCAATCGTACCAAAAGTATTTCCCGAGGGAAGTGGAGACGGAAAAACAGCAGCGCTACCTGCAATTTGGGAAGAACCTGCCGAATTCAAAACGGCCTTGGACAATTTTGTTGCCGCTGCCAACGGTATGGCTGACGCGGCAGACAGTGGCGAGATGAGCGCGATTGGCCCGGCGATTCAGAAACTCGGTGGCACCTGTAAAGGTTGTCACGATAATTTCAAGAAATCTGACTAAAGTGCTTGTTTGGGCAGAGCTGAGAGAGGTGACCAGCTCTGCCACCACTGCAGGGTGAAGATGCTAGAGATAGTTAATCATCCAATAAACCAATCCCGCGCATAGCATCAACAGAACAACACCACGCAAAAGTACAATCAAAGCGCGCTCAGTCGTCTGCGAGTCGACTGCCTCAACACGATCAAGCTCAACTGTCCCCGTGATCATCGGCTTAACCAGATTCACCTTTCTTACAACGCGATAAAAGATAATGGCCAAAATGTGCAGGCTGATGAATCCAACCAACAGCCACGAAATCGTTTCATGAATGCCCGTCAACGACCGGCTTTGATCATAAGTAACGAGATGCGCCAGTGGGCCTTCCAGCAGAATGTCATCGTTAGTGAATAGCCCCGTTAACCCCTGCCCAAGCAACAGAAGCAACATAATTACGACGCTCAGACCGCCGGCAGGGTTGTGTCCGATGGTTGTTTTGTGAGAAGTGTTTTTTAGCGAGCCGAGATATGCCCAGATTTTGGCTGGAGAACCAAGAAAGCTGCTAAAGCGGGCATACCGACTGCCGAAAAACCCCCAGAGAATTCGAAATAGTATCAGCGTCAGCACGGTGTAACCGCTGTACATGTGGTAATCCATGAGCTCGAACCCGCCGGTTTTGCCGGAATAAAAAGAAAAGCAAAACAGAGCCACTAAACTCCAATGGAAGAGTCGAACTGGGATATCCCAAACATGAATTTTTGTATTTTTATTTTCGTCTGTCATCTCAAGGGACCTGCTTTGATTCTTTGAAGCTGCCGCCCATTTTTGGCTTCCAAACGGCGTGTAATATCATATTCGAGAACAAGTCTCGGGTAAAACGCACCGCTGCTGCGGGTGTTTAGAGTGGTCATAACCCTCGCTTTACCATTATGGAAAACTTGGCGCTGCACTCAATATCTTAATGTTGAGGTTTTCGATTTGATCTGTCTCTCTGATCCTCCAGCCCGATGACACATTGCCGGTTGCCCGAGGGTCGAGCGATCTAACAGTGACCACCCGTCGCACGGGTTGGCCATTTAGCGTTGCGAGGAACTCGAGAGAAACCTCCGACATGCGTGCCGGGCTTGTGTTGGAAAGTCGAGCCAGAAGCTCCCTGTTATCCGACAGCCGAGACTGGACCTTCAAGTATTTGATTGGATTGTCAGTGACGTCGATTTTCAGGTACGCGGCGCCTGCTTTTCTGCCGACGGGTCCGCCTGCTGTCATCGCTGATTCAAAGTAAGACTTTGCCGTTGAGCGGTCACCTAGGTTAAGCGATATTTCTCCAAGTGCATTGGCTGCCACGGCGGTGGGTAGTAGTTCTGTGCTGCGGGTCAGGTCCTCCCGGGCCGCCGCTACCATGCCCTGTTTTGATTTGGCCAGACCACGGCCCAGATAGTATTCATAGTAGCCATCGTCCTTTGTCAGCGCGCGAGAAAACGCCTGATCAGCTTCCCTGTATTTTTCCTGCGCGAGCAGAATGTCACCCTTGAGACCGTAAAACCGCGGTTCCTCCGGTTCGAGCTCAATAGCCTTACCGAGATTCAGGTTCGCAAGTTTGTAATCATTCTTTTGCGCTAAGATCGAGGCTTCGTCAAAAGCATCGTAGGCGGGTTGCTTGTCAGCAAGGTAGGCCATTTTCGACATGTATCGGCGTGCATTAACTTCCCCCTGAACGCTCAGCTCTGCCGCGGTGCGTTTGTTAGCGTTCACTCTGTCGATGGAGGGCGGGTGACTGGCAAATAGGCCGTCTATCCAATTTGACTGACGTCCCTCTGAAAGCTGGAGAAACGTTTCCTGCAGGTTAATTGCCGCTGCGGGATCGTATCCGGCGCGCGCCATGTATTGCATGCCATAGTAATCAGCCTCAAGCTCGGCATTGCGACCATGTTTTGTGCTAATCAGTTGGGCGCCAAGCTGTGCTCCACCAACGATGTAGTTGGTGTAGTCTGAATCCTCTGTCGACAAGGCGGTTGCCGCAAGTAACCCCTGCAATACCATCCCACGTTGCATGGCATTTGCACCATGCTTGGCCGCAGCATGGACAATCTCATGCCCCAATACCGCGGCCAATTCTGCTTCACTGTCCAGTTGCATCAACAATCCCCGATTAACGGCAATTTTTCCACCCGGCAGTGCCCAGGCATTTGGGACGGAATTGTTAAGCACAACAAATTCATACGGCAGTTGTCGATCACTGACCGCGGCAAGTCGTTGACCTACCTCGTTTACATAATCAGTGAGCGCCAAGTCCACCGAGTAAGTACCACCTTGAGATTGCTGCGATGGACCATATTGCTGAGCGCCAATCGCCAGTTCTTGGCGTTCAGAGATAATTGAAATTTCATTCTTGCCGGTTACTGGATTTACCGCACAACCTGCGGCAAAAATGCTGAGTAGGGCAAGGAAAGAGAGTCGTTTGGTCGTTCGCATGTGTAACCCGGTTTGTGTCTGTTGTAGTTGCAACATATTATTGAAATATGAGTATCTTGAAAATAGACAGTATTATCGCCCGACTCGATGACCATCAGCGGGATTTAGAAGACGTTGGCGAAGGCACGCGCGAAGCTGCGGTGGCGGCGATTCTGAGACCCGGCGATCACACCGAGGCGCTTTTTATCCTCAGAGCAAGCCGAGAGGGAGACCCTTGGTCGGGGCAAATGGCGTTCCCCGGTGGTCACAAGGACCCTGAGGACAGCTCCATCCGTCACACCGCGGAAAGGGAAACCTGGGAAGAAATTGGCCTAGACCTGACGAGTCATGCTCGACATCTGGGTGAGCTGGACCAGATCAGAGTGCGACCGCGTGGGCGAAATATCGATATGGTGGTCACGCCAGTACTCTATGTACTCGAGAGTGAGCCGGAGATGCTGAACCCGAATCATGAGGTTGCAGATATTCTCTGGGGCTCCCTTGACGAAATGTACTCCGGAAGTAGTCGGACTGAAGAGATCTTCCACGTCGGCGGTCAGTCACAGACATTTCCCGGTTATAGCGTCGGCGAGCAAGTGGTATGGGGACTGACCATGCGTATGCTGGAACAGTTTTTTACGATGCTCAATCCTGAGTTTGAGGCGGAGCAGAACTGGTAACCGTCTTCATGCCTTGATCCGTCGCAGTTTTCGTTTTGTGTTGCGAATGCAGGTAGACCAAAAATTTGGCGACACCGAATTTTACGTATTCACTTCTCACCGAGGCGAACATGTCGAACGCGTGTTGTCCGCCTTCAATTTCTGCATACGCGACCGGATTGTCGGAAACCTCCTCAAGCGTCTGAGCAAACATTCGGGCTTCAGCGACGGGAACCAGTGTGTCTTTATCTCCGTGAATGATGAGGAATGGTGGCGCGGCGTGGGAGATGCGAAATAAGGGCGATGCGGCCTCAAAAGCGGCGCTGTCCTCATCGTGTCGCTTTTTCAGCACAGAGTCCTCGAGAATGGTCATGAGACCGCGATTGTTTTGCATGCCGTGTTTATCAGTAAAGTCGTACACGCCGTAAAAAGGCACCGCTCCCTGAACTGACGTATCAACGTCCTCGAATCCAGGCTGAAAATTAGGGTCGTTAGGTGTCAGTGCAACCAGTGAGGAGAGATGTCCGCCGGCCGAGCCTCCGGTGACAACGATGAAATCCGGGTCTCCACCATATTCGTGGATATGAGATTTGACCCAGGCAAGTCCCTCTTTGCAGTCGATGATGTGCTCAGGGAAAGTTGCGGTCGGACTCAGTCGGTAGTCGATGCTGACACAAACCCAATGCTTTAACGCCATATGATTCATCAGAGGTATGGCTTGCTCATTTTTACTACCCATTCTTTCTGTCCAGGCGCCACCGTGGATCTGCAGCAATACAGGTAACGCTGCTTCGGCATCCGAATCACTGTTGTTAGATGTTTGTGACGGCCTGTGACGATAGATATCCAGTTTCTGTCCGTGGTGTCCAAAATGCAGGTTTTTAATGACTTCTACTTGGGGGTCTATGTTTTTGCGAGGACGCTTTATCTGACTAAAGTCTGGTGTGTCCGCGAGGCCTGCTTTATCGAGTGCGGATATCTGATCGAGGTAGTGTTCACCCAGTGCATCCGTTAGGGAGCGGTTGACGGCTCCCTTCGCGCGATACCCGGTAAGATAGAAATACGTCAGAGCAACCCATGAACAGATATAAATAGCGAACGCGATAGCGCCAGTGAAACCTGTGACTGACCCAGACCAAATGAATAAACACACGAGCGCGGCTTGAAGCACGATGCTGTGCAGTGCTAATTCGCCTGTTAACCATCCGGCGAGAAAACTAAAAGTGGCAAGTCGAGGTTGACGATAGATAGGGGAATAACAATTAAAAGTCAGCCAGCCAAAGAGCAATGCCGAGAGGAAAAACAGTGTGTGCATAATGTATCCGAGGTTAAGCTTTCATGTCTAAAGGCGCAGAACTAAGTTCAAGGCGCTTTATCGAACAGTAGGTTGATGACTTCGGTAGCGGCATTCAGGGGTGATCGTTTACCTGTGCTAACGTCATTTTCAAGATTAGGGTAGATGTCTCTGATCGCCTCGTTATGTTTCAGGCGTTGCTCAACTTCGTTGTTAATTAACCGTTTTAACCAGCTGAGATTTTGATTCTCTCGCCGATCTTGTAAACGGTTGGCTTCAGTTGCAAGCGTTTGAAATTCGAATATCATGCTAACGATTTCATCAATGTTGGTCTTTTCCGTTGACGAACACGTCAGCACTCTCGGACGCCAAAAGTCTGAATCTGCACGAATCAAGTGAAGGGCATTCTGGTAATACTGTTTCGCAGTCTGGGCCAGTGGAATGCTGGGTCCGTCCGCTTTGTTAATGATGATTGAATCGACCAGCTCGGTAATGCCGCGTTTGATTCCCTGTAAATCATCACCTGCGTTGGGAACCATCAGCATCATGAAGAAGTCCACCATGCTATACACATCAACCTCGGACTGGCCAACACCAACGGTCTCAACGAGGATAATATCGTAACCGGCAGCCTCACATAGCAGGATTGTTTCTCTGGTTTTATGCGCAATGCCGCCCATCATGCCCGAAGACGGGCTCGGTCGGATAAAAGCATCCTTTGACCTTGAGAGCTGTGTCATGCGAGTTTTGTCCCCGAGGATGCTACCCCCGGCGATCGGAGAGCTTGGGTCAACTGCGAGCACTGCAATTTTTTTCCCAGTTTCAATCAGGTGAAGGCCAAATGATTCGATAAAGGTGGATTTGCCGACGCCGGGCACTCCGGAGATGCCAATTCTGAGGCTATTGCCCGTCTCAGGTAATATTTCCTCTATTAAAGAGGTGGCAAGGTCACGGTCAGCAGGCAGCGTACTTTCTACTAATGTGATGCACTTGGCCAGCGCCCGGCGATCTCCAGAGAGAAGCGCCCGGCTGTCAATCTTCTCGGGCATCAGACCGCCTTATCGATGATATCCATGACCTCTGAGGCCGCCTTAGGGATTGGCGTACCCGGGCCGAAGATACCTCTTACATTATTGTCCAGCAGGAATTGATAATCCTGTTTCGGGATCACGCCGCCGATGATGACAATAATGTCTTCGGCGTTAGCTTTTTTCAGTTCTTCCATCAGTTGCGGAATCATCGTTTTATGACCGGCAGCCTGAGATGACACACCGATGATATGCACGTCATTTTCAACCGCTTGCCGGACAACTTCAGAAGGAATCGCAAACATTGGCGAAAGATCAATATCAAAACCGACATCGGCGAATGCGGTAGCGATCACCTTGGCGCCGCGATCGTGTCCGTCCTGACCCATCTTGCAAACAAGCATGCGAGGTCTGCGTCCGTTGGCATCTTCAAAGCTCTGAACTCTGTCGTTGATACCTTGCCAAGTTTCATCTTCCTCGTAGTGGCTGCCATACACACCGGATAATGTTTGTGACTGCGCCTCAAATCGACCGAACGAAGCTTCCATGGCGTCCGAGATCTCGCCCACAGTGGCTCTGGCGCGCGTGGCCTCAATCGCAAGCGCAAGTAGGTTGCCAGTGCCAGACTCAGCAGCCTGTTTGATGGCTGAAAGTGCTGTGGTTGCCTTATTGTCGTCTCTGTCCTGCTTAAGTGTCGCAAGGCGTGCGAGTTGTCCCTTCAATACTGCGGCGTTGTCGATTTCTAAAACGTCGACGCTATCTTCGTTGTCCGAAGCATATTTGTTAACACCAACGATAACTTCGTCGCCTTTGTCTATGAGCGCCTGTTTTCTGGCCGCAGCCTCTTCGATTCTAAGTTTAGGCATGCCGGTTTCGATAGCTTGCGCCATGCCCCCGCGCTCTTCTACCTCTTCAATTAGCGACCATGCCCGTTCTGCAATTGAGTTAGTGAGAGACTCCATCATGTAAGAGCCACCCCAAGGATCGATGACATTGGTAATACCCGTCTCTTCTTGAAGTATCAGCTGTGTATTTCTTGCGATACGTGCCGCAAATTCAGAAGGCAACGCAATGGCTTCATCGAGGGCGTTTGTGTGCAGCGACTGGGTGCCGCCAAATACAGCAGCCATTGCCTCGATAGTTGTTCTAACCACATTGTTATAAGGATCTTGTTCTGTCAGCGACCAGCCGGAAGTCTGCGAGTGCGTGCGGAGCATCTTCGAACGTTCGTTAGTTGGCTCGAACTCATCGACAATTCTCGCCCACAACATTCGTGCCGCGCGCATTTTGGCGATCTCCATATAGAAGTTCATACCGATGCCCCAGAAGAACGATAGTCTTGGTGCAAAATCGTCGATCTTTAAACCTGCACTGAGTGCGGTGCGTATGTACTCTTTGCCGTCAGCAAGCGTGTAGGCCAATTCAAGCGCTGCGTCGGCGCCAGCCTCTTGAATGTGATAACCCGAAATTGAAATCGTGTTAAACCGAGGCATGTGCTCTGTGCAATAAGAAATAATATCGCCGATGATGCGCATAGACGGTTTGGGCGGGTAGATGTAGGTGTTGCGGACCAAAAATTCTTTGAGAATGTCGTTTTGTATTGTGCCCGACAATTGATCCTGACTGACGCCTTGCTCTTCAGCCGCGACAACGTAACCAGCCAGTATCGGTAATACGGCCCCGTTCATTGTCATAGAGACTGATACCTTATCCAGCGGAATCTCATCAAAGAGGACTTTCATATCTTCTATCGAATCGATTGCGACGCCTGCTTTACCCACATCATGGGTAACACGCTCATGGTCCGAGTCATATCCTCGGTGGGTCGGTAGGTCAAAAGCGACCGAGACACCCTGGCCGCCTTCAGCCAGTAATTGACGATAAAACGCATTGGATGCTTCAGCGGTAGAAAATCCAGCGTACTGACGAATAGTCCAAGGGCGACCGGCATACATTGTGGCCTGAGGGCCCCGGATGAAGGGGTCGAGTCCAGGCATGGTATTGGTGTGTTCAAGTTTGGCGAGGTCATCAGCCGTGTAGAGTGCTTTTAACTCAATACCCTCGGGCGTTTCTGTATTTAACGAATCAATGGATTTACCCTTGAGTTGTTTTTCTGCTGCAGATTGCCATTGCGCGTATTGTTCAGTGTTTTTTCCGTCTGATTCGCTCATGAATGGTCTCCCTGATGCTCCGCGAGTTCAATGAGCACACCGTCGCATGATTTCGGGTGAATAAAAATGACCCGAGTGTTGTGTGCTCCTGGCGTCGGCGCGTCGCCTAAAAACTGATAACCTTTTGCCTTAAGTCGCTCGATGTCTGATTCGATGTCATCGGTTCTGAAGCAAATGTGATGAATGCCCGGGCCGCGTTTTTCAAGGTAGTTAACAATAGGGCCTTCGTTGTTGAGTGGATGAACCAGTTCGATGCTGGTGCCATCAATCGGAAAGAATGCCGTGGTTGTTTTTGCCGGGATAACGCTTTCAGAACCCTGATACTCGAGTCCAAAGTCATTGAGAAAGCGCTCGATTGCGCTTTCAAGATTTGGAACAGCGATAGCGATATGGTCTAGAGCCGTAATCATTTTGCAGTAGCCTATGGTTATTAAATAAAATCTGTTTTATGCGACAAACTCAAGGAACTTGTTTGTTTGCTTGACAATCGCGCTGTTAATTTCCTCTTCGGATAAAGTCTCGATAATCTCGTCAGGTGTGACCTTAAAAACAACTTCACCTTTCTTAACGATACTGGCGTCAGTCTCGATCAGCACTTGATTAATCGTGCCTGAAAAGGGCGCGTAGACTTTGTTAAACATCTTCATGACCTCAACAATAAACAGTGGGTCGCCTTTCTCGAAGTGCTGGCCCTCGCTGACAAACGTGTCGCTGTCTGGTGCTTCTCTCGCATAAAACATGCCGCCTGTTGGCACGGTGATTTCGTCAGCAGCAGCGACCGGCGGTGGCGAAAGTGCCCTGAGCCCGTCTGCCTGTACTTTAGCGTCAAAGAGATCTGCCGGTATGTCGACTTTGAGGTCCGCGCCGACGCGAAGGTCAAAGAAACCTGAAGTCATACCGATATAAGGGAGTATGAGCAGTATATCCATGCCCATCTGGAAACCAGCGTGGGCCGCTCGGGCCTCTTCTAAGTGCTCGCCCAGAGAATCTTCTGCCGCGCTAGACGCAAGTCGCTCGTTGAGCGCTTGCCAGTCAGAGCACCCCATCAGTGCTTCAAGCTGCTCATAGAAGTCCAGCGCGCTCTGTAGCAACGCCTGGTCATGATCCCAGATAGCGTATAAGGCGGGTGTGTCGTCTCTCGCTTCCATATTAAGGTAGTGATACAACTCGGCAAGCACCCAGACCGGATTAGCCAGCCACTCAATGCCAGTTTTGGAGATCTTAAAATGCTGTTGGTTTATCGCTAACCAACCCGCAAGGTAGTGTGGTTGAGCAAACAGTTTATTAAGGGCGCGGGCAAGCAAGCTACTTTTTTGCTGTATGACTTGCTGGGTCGCTTTCTTAATATCAGGGTCGTCTGTCGCCGACAAACTGCTCGCTTCCATTTGACCATAGGCGTACACGATGTCCAGGTTGTTAGCCAAAATCTTGAGTTTGCCGACCGCCGCTAGGTATGGCGATACAAAGTTAGTCGCAGGGCGCGCGTTAACATTGTGGCCGATAAACCAGTTGAGCATGCCGTAGTGAAATTCCAGATTAGTCCCGAGATTATCGCCAGTGAGTCGGGTTTTGCGTAACACTTCAGCCATTCTAGCGTACGACTCAACTCTGTCTTTACCCGTCGTCAGGAGCAGTGCAATGTTGGAATCGTAAGCGCCTGCAAGATGATATTTCATGAACACATCGGTGTCGGGATTGTGTAGGCAGATACCCTGGTCATCTCTGATTTCGGTGTCTAACACGTTCGACCAATGCGTGATAATACCGCCGGCATGCGGCTTTAATGCATCGTCGGAAGCGTTTAGCCGAACCTCAACAGCGCTGTTTTCTCTTCGCTCTCTCGTTGGTCTGGGAAGTCGTGAGCCATGCTCAGCGAGCAGCACCATGAGTTCAACGATAGAGTCAACTTTGAACGACTCGGACGCCTGGTCCGGGTTTGTAAAGCGCAGTGCATAACAGAGTTCCGTTACCCGGTGTTCAACTTGAACGCGGGTGTTCATTTCCATAAAGAAATGTCGGTCGCGATCGAGGATACACTCGAACGTTGAAACAGAATCCAACCCGACCGCTGCGCCAAAACGTGATGCTTCCTCTTCCATCTTGACCAGCGTATTGAGGTCTGCTTTTAAGGCCTGCGCCTCATCGTCATTTTTTGCGCTAAGCGCCGCATCGATGGATTCTTGCAGTTCTTCAACGGTCACTGAAATTTCCAGTAGTTTCTGCTCGTTCATCTGCACCGAACAGTCACGCCCACCCAATGTTAAACACCAGTCACCGTTACCGACTACCTGAATCTCTTCGTGGCGAACGGTTTCAATATTGATTTCCGCTAGCACGTTTTTGTTGTCGCCAACGCCGGTCGTTTTAACTTCTGACAATATTTCTCGGAAGGCCGGTACGGTTTGTTCAATCGCTGCGGCCAGATTCGCTTTTTCGTCACCTTCAAATTGCGCAGGGCAGGCTAGAATCCGCTGGCCTTTGCCGCCGCCACCGCCGATTGCCTTGAGTCTTATCCGCGTGCTTGGATCGTTCTCAAACATTGTTTTGACCTGTTCAGTCAATGTGTTTGCGATGTCGTCCGCAGAAATTAAATCAATGCCGGCGGCATATGACGCTGTCAGCAACAGCTCTGCTGTGGCTTCCAACGACTCGCTGGCGGCAAGTTCATCTTTGCTCAGGTTGAGCCCGTGTTCCTCGATCAGTGCTGTAAGTGCTTCGAGCGTAGGGTAGTTCGCTAATAGGGTCAGGGTGGTTGCGTTATCGACGCCAGGCGTCACAGACACATCAACATCGAGTGCGGTTCGCTTAGCGAGATCTTTGCTGCCCGCAGATCTGATGGTTCTGGAACATGGCCCTATGAAGTTAAGTCCCGCGGACTCCATCGCACTAACCATCTCTTCGTCTTCCGCCATAAAGCCATAGCCAGCGAAAATAGAATCGTAGTTGTTCGCTTTGGCGATCATGATGATCTGGTTAATGCGCTCCGCGCGCTCTTCCTTCGTTGCCCCGGAATAGTCCTGAACCCGGTGCACCCGCGCAGGGTCAATATTCATACGAAGCTCTGGTGAAAGGGCGTTGGCATAGGTGATGGAGTCTTTCTCGGAAAGTAAAATACCAAAGTCCGAAATGCCCATTTCGGTAAAGACAGTCATTGCCTCCATTCTGATGGGGCCGCGGCAAATGATCAGGGGTCGCATGGTGACGCAGGAAAATGAATTGACCCAGTCGGAACCAGCGTATGACTTCCGTCGGTTCTGATGGATTAGCGGATTGTTAAGGTACCATTCGTTGGTCATCGTTAAAGTTGAACCTGATTTAAATTTAATCTTTTTGCCTGGCAACCCGCGACCGCGTATCTCGTTGCAATAGCGGGTGACAGTCCTGTTATTTGCTATGTTACTTTCTTGCAGGCAGTTGCCTTCGAACTTCTAGTGAAATTCCCTTTGAACGCCGTTAAAGGGTTCTGGTGTATAGTTTTCAAGGTGGAACGTCATATGTTCCGCCAAGACCTGCCGTAAATCTGAAGGCATGGTAATTTGGGATATGGAACCGAGGCTTAATGCCTCCTTCGGATTCATGAGTTCTTTCTCATAGCGTTTAATAAGCACCGCTTCTTCGCCGGTTAGCCACTGTGTGACTTCCTGTTTAGCCTGACTCAGAGCAGCGGTTTCTTCTTTGCCCTCAGAGACAAGCTGCTGGCTGAGTTCTTGTACCTTGCTGTTAACAGAGCCGCGTAGGCTCCTAAGCTCATCTTTGTAGACGAACTCAACGCCGGGTGATCCCATCACTGCGACACGTGTTGTTGGCAGTGCAATCACCAGGTCTGCCCCGGTAGGGTAATTATTGTATGAGGCATACGCGCCGCCAATCGCGTTTCGCACTAATACGAGAAAACGCGGAGTTCGAAGGTCGATGATTGCGTCGAGCATTGCACGTCCGGCTTGCACAATACCGCGACTCTCTTGCTCCTTACCCGGTAAAAAGCCCGTGGTGTCTTCCATGAAGATGACGGGAATATTGTACAGATTGCAAAAGCGTATAAACCTGGCGTTCTTATAGGCTGCATCAATATCGATCTGACCTGAACCTACGGCAGAATTGTTGGCGACAAACCCTACGACGTTGCCGCCCAGCCTGCCAAGGCAAGTGATTGTATTCCGCGCCCGCTCGGGTTGCAGTTCAAAATAGTCGCCATGGTCACAAATCTGTTGGATTAGAATGCTGATATCGACCGGCGTATTAAATCCGGTGGGAGAGTTGAAAGCCTTCTTAAAAAGAATGTCGATATCCCAAGTTTTCCTATCCGTTGGGTCCGATGTCTCTTGGAACGGTGAAAACTCAGCGTTATTACCCGGTAGATACCTAAGCAGCTCTTTTGCTTTTAATAGTGCAGTAACCTCATCCTCGACAACAATGTCGGTCACCCCGGTGAGACTGTGGACGCCAGGACCACCTAATTCGTCGGCAGTGACATCTTCACCCAACACCGATTTCACGACGCCGGGGCCGGTCAAACCAAAGAAGGTCTCTTTTGGTTGGATAAGAAAGCTGCCCTGTCTAGGCAGGTAAGAGCCACCGCCAGCGTTGAAGCCAAACATGCACATAATAGAAGGTACAACACCACTGATTTTACGGAGCGCAGTAAAAGCCTCTGCATAGCCGTCCAATCCGCCCACGCCTGCGGGCACGTAAGCCCCGGAAGAATCATTCATGCCGATCAGTGGGATTCTGCGTTTACCCGCTAACTCAAACAACCGAGCCAGTTTCTTTCCGTTAGTGGCATCCATCGAACCAGCTCTGATCGTGAAATCGTGGCCGTATACGGCCACATCACGGCCCTCGATGTTGAGTATTGCAGTAACCAGAGACGCACCATCAAGATTCGGCCCCCAGTTCTGAAATAGGATTTTAGGCGGCTTGTCTGTTAAGACCTCAATGCGTTCCCAGATGGTCATCCGGTTTTTCAGATGCTGGCGCTGGATGTTGCGTAGACCCGCCGATGTGAACGGCTTATTGATGATGTCAAAAGCATCCCGCAGCGTTTCTTCGTAAATGCCGGGCTGCGAGGCGACAGCGTCAGGGGCGGAGAATTCTAGTTCTTCGCTTTCTGCGAACGGGTTGTTTAGCTTCGGTATTAAGTTCTGGGTCACGGTAAACACTGCGTTTTTAATTGACCGGTGAGTATAGATGCAATGATTGTGCTGATCCACACTAGATTAGTGCGCTGCAGCACGCTCAGGCGTTCAGCGAAAGTCGTCTTGCGCCCGATTTCACCCTCCTATTATTGATCAAATGAATGCAGTCAGGCGCAGTCGATAAGCTTGTTGAAACGTCCGGTGCTCAGTCACCCCAATTTCTCTAAAAAGCCCTGAATTGCAGCGTTGACTTGATCGGGGTACTCACCAAATACGAAATGTGTGCCACCCTCGATAAAAGTGGTCTCGGTATTGGGCATGCGATCCCGAAGGAATGTTGCATATTTAGGGGGTGTCATGACGTCCTTTGTACCGGTGATCGCCAGCGACGGCGTCGAAATTTCACCAAGTCGATTAATCACGTCAAACGCATCACAGGATCTCATGTCGTTAAGAAATACAGCGGGTCCCAATGCAAGCGCCTCGCTGCGTAAGTCTTTTGCGAAGTTTGCGGGTACGTTTTGCCATGAGTCGACGAACATTTGTGGAAAAATGCCAGGATCTTCGATTGCTTTTTCAAGGAAAGCTAATGTGTCCGGGTGGACCCGTAATCTGGCGCCTCCGCCGATAAGCACCATTGCCTTGGTCTCCTCCGGGTAAGTAAGCGCATACTGCAGGGCGATCGCCGTGCCCAGAGAGTGCCCAATAAGCACCAAATCCTCTAGCTGGTTTTCATCCACGTAAGCTTTCAGCCAGGCTGTCGCGCTTTCAATGGTTGTGCAAAACTCACCCTCGGGTCGCCCAGGCAAATCAATGGCAAGAGCATCGGTAAAAAATGCGGAGTGATAGCGCCACACGCGGCCGGTCGCGCCAGAGCCATGAATAAAGAGAAGCTGCATAAAGATACCTAAATAAGTTAGCCGGTGCCTAAGCACGAAGTTTGCAGCAGACTATTCCAAATTTTTCCCGCAGGCGCAAAAGAGTCTACATTGCAAAGAAACTTGCCCCGAGGTGACAGTTCTCGATAACCTCAAAACAGTGTCCAAGGAGGAGTAAACAATGTCTTCGTCTGAATCATCACCCATCAACATTTGGGGTGCAGGTACTGCCAGAACACTTCGACCAATTTGGGTAGCGGAAGAGCTGGGGCTTGAGTACGAACTGATGCCCATCGCGCCTCGGTCCGGTGAAACTAAAACCGCACAATTTACTGATTTAAACAGAAAGCAAAAAATTCCCTTTCTGGTCGATGGCGCGGTCAAGCTATCGGAAAGCGTCGCAATATGCCGATACTTGCTGGACGCATATCAAGGCGGTGATATTTTTCGTCCCGTGGACCTGATTGGTCGAGCCAAACAAGATGAGTGGTGTTGTTACGTCTATGGCGAAATCGATGAGTCAGGACTTTATGTGATGAGGCGCCATCGAGACCTTGCGCAGATCTATGGTGATGCACCCGAGGCTGTGTCCTCATCTGCGGATTATGTGCGCAGACACTTTGACGTGGTAAGTGCGCATCTTCAAGACAATGAGTATCTGATGCCTGAGGGGTTCAGTCTCGCTGACCTGTTGTTGATGACGTGTCTTGACTGGGCGCACGCCTATGGCATTGAACTATCACCGTCGCTGTTAGCCTTTCGAGAAAATGTGTCACATCGGCCTGCCTTGAAACGCGCAAAGAAAATAAATTACACAGTGGAGATATGAGCAATGGGTCCCCTTGAAGGAATTAAAGTGCTTGATTTGACCGCGATGGTCTCAGGACCGGTTGCCACGATGATGTTGGCTGACCAAGGCGCTGAAGTGATCAAAGTAGAGCCACCCGGCGGTGAACAAATGCGTCATATGGGTATGCCTCACAACGGCGTGCCGGCCACTTTTTACTCCTGCAATCGGGGTAAGAAATCGATCGTCATCGATCTGAAGACGGACGCAGGGAA
Organism: Candidatus Azotimanducaceae bacterium; assembly: GCA_965657335.1. Lineage (GTDB taxonomy): Bacteria > Pseudomonadota > Gammaproteobacteria > Pseudomonadales > Azotimanducaceae > UBA4582. Next base: position 5,003 of record CBFHOH010000014.1, on the reverse strand, counting down.
AAAGGTGCTAACCGATCTGGTGCGTGATGCTGACGTGCTTGTACAGAATTTTAGACCCGGCGCGATCGCGCGGATGGGCTTTGGTGAAGACGTTGTACGCAAGTTAAATCCAAAAATTATTTATGTCTCGATTAGCGGCTTTGGTGAAAATGGACCCTATGCTCACAAAAGGGTATACGACCCTGTCATTCAAGCGCTGTCTGGCGCGACGGATATTCAGGCGAATCGTGAAACCCGTAAGCCGGCGATGTTTCGAATCATCATTGCCGATAAGGTCACATCGCTAACAGCAGCGCAGGCCATTTCCTCTGCCTTGTTTCACCGCGAGCGAAAAGGTGAAGGACAACACATTAAACTGTCTATGTTAGAAACAATGCTGGCGTTTTTCTGGCCAGAAGGGATGGGAGGACTGACCTATGCCGATCGCGAGTTCGATGTAACAAAAGAGCAGGGCACAATGGACCTGATTTTCGAAACGCAAGACGGGTTTATCACTGCGGGTGCTGTTTCCGATAAAGAGTGGGTCGGCATGTGTAATGCTCTAAATCGGCAGCCGCTGATTGAGGATGAAAGATTTGCGACCTCAAGTGCCAGAATGAAAAATGCAGATCTTAGAAAACAGATCGTCGCAGACGAATTGGCAAACTGGCAATCAGCAGAAATTTTGCAGCGACTCGATGATAACGATGTACCCAGTGCGCCGCTGCTCACTCGCATGGAGTTACTGGATCATCAGCAGATCAAAGCGAATGCAACGGTGGAACGGATCACCTATGAAGGTTTTGGAGAGGTGCGCCAGGCAATGCCAGCAGCACGATTTGATTTAACGCCGGCTAGTATCTCCGGTCCAGCGCCGCAACTGGGTGAGCACAGCCGGGAAATATTATTGAGGCTTGGCTATGAAAAAGAAGCCTTAGACGAGTTGTTGGCAAGCAAGGCAGTCATTGCCAATGACCACAATGAATAGCCGAAACAGTCAACTTAAATATGCACATTAAAGAGGGAGAGTTCAGTATGAAACCAGTTTGTCTGATCATGGGAGCAGGAGCAGGTATTGGCGGCACCACTGGCAAGCGTTTTGCCGACGAAGGCTACCACGCTGTGTTGTGTCGAAGGAGTGACAAAGAAGGCCTCGACAACATGGTCGCAGAGATTGAAAGCGCCGGGGGTTCTGCTACCGGCTTTATCCTGAATGCGACAGAAGAAAACACCATTGAGGACACGATTGCCGAGGTCGAAAAAAATATTGGTCCAATAGAAGTTGTTGTGTTCAACCTCGGTGCACAAATTGGCGATCGGCCGTTGGCGGCAACGACCTACAAAATGTTTGAACTGGGCTGGCGAATGGCAACGTTTGGGCTCTTTCGCGTCGCATCGGTTGTCTGCCCGCTTATGGCTGAGCGCGGCAAGGGTGCCATTCTGGTGACGTCGGCAACATCTGCGATGCGCGGTAATCGAGGGCAGCATTCCCATGCCGCTGCGATGGGTGGCAGAAGAATGTTGTGTCAGACACTCAATGCAGAATTTGGCCCCCAAGGCGTGCATGTGGCGCATATCGTGGTTGACGGAGCCGTTGATGCGCCAGACACGCTGGGCAAAATGCTGGGTGAAGAGCGGTTTCAGCAGTTACGCGAGACCCGGGGTGGAGACCTTGACGGGTTGTTGTTGCCTGCAGAAGTTGCTGATACCTATTACCACTTGGCCCATCAGCATCGTTCCGCGTGGACCTTTGAACTTGATCTTAGAACCTTCTCAGACACCGCCTGGTGGAATCACTCATAACCTCGGCGGTTTTGTCTCAGGTCCTCAGCAACATTAAGCGCTAGGCCGGTGAGGATTAACATCATTGCCAGCAATTTCCACCAGGGCATGGCTTCATTCAGCAATAGCGAGGATGCACCCATGCCGAACACCGGTACCAGTAGTGCCCAGGGCGAAACGCTCGCGGCAGGGTATCGGTGTAACAGCATATTCCAGACGCCATAACCAATGAGCATGTTGCCAATGCTCTGCCAGAGTATGGTCGCCCAGGCAAACCATGAGGCGTTCGCCACGCTGCTGACCACGTCTGTCAATCCCGTTTGGTAGATCGCCATAAAGGCTAGGGGAGGAATCGAAAACAGTGATGACCATGCAAGAAAAGCAAATGCATCAACAGCACCAATGTGTTTAACAATCATGTTACCGCTTGCCCAGCTAAACGCGGCGACCAGCACAATGATCACACCGGCAGCCGTTGTTGCTTCGTTGGTGTTTAAAACAACGACAAGCAGACCGACAAAGCCGATAGTCATCGCTACCCACTGAAGTTTGCTAACAGTCTCTTTGAGGCTGAATACCGTGAGCAAAACGGTAAAGAAAACCTGTAGCTGAATCAGTAAAGATGCAACGCCGGGCGTGATGTCTGCCTGCATGGCCCAGAATAGTAAGCCAAATTGTCCCACGCCGATGAGTAATCCGTAGCTGGCAATGTACCTCCAAGCGATCTTTGGCTTTGGCAAGAAAAATACCAAAGGAAATGCGACAAACAAAAATCGAAGCGCGGCAAGCGTAAAAGGCGCCAATTCATCCAGTGCGTAGCGAAGCAGGACAAAGTTGGTGCCCCAAATAAAAGTAACCAGCAGCGCCGCAGCTTGATGAATAAGAGACATTAAATTGCGTCGAAACTTGGCAAGTAGTGAAAAAAGCGCGGTTGGGTTAACAAGAGAATGCTGAAGCCGTCATTTTGATTGAGTTGCATACTAACGCTTGCTTGGCGCGTGAGAAACCCCTAGTAAACTGTGCCATCGGTCGCTATCGATATGATTGTGATCTAACAGCTTGGCTGGTTTGCGCGACGCGTGGCATATCTAGGGTAGATGTGGAAAGATGTGTCTCACAAATTTGGTCGAAATTCAGGAGTTCAACAGGTGGGATTGCAGGGTAAGGCGGCGCTTGTCGGCGTCGCCGATTACAAAAACGTACGCAAATACACGGGTAAGCGGAAGTTCTACCTTGAACAATGGGCTGAACTAACCCAGATGGCGCTAGCAGATGCTGGTCTGTCGAAAGACGACATCGATGGCATTTGTTGTTCTTCTATTCCTGAATCTGACCTTTTTGCACCAGCAACGGTGGCGGAATATCTCGGGCTTAAAGTGAATTTTGCTGAAATGGTCGATCTTGGCGGCGCCTCCTCTGTCAGTATGATTTGGCGTGCGGCAGCGGCGATTGAAATGGGGATCTGTGAGGCGGTTGTCTGTGCTGCACCGGGTATTCCTATCCCCTCGAACCCTGACAGAGGACCGCGCGATCCCAATCGATTTTATGGTTCTACCAGTGCCAATTGGGGATCACCCCAAACAGAGTTCGACGTGCCCTACGGCAATGTGGCCCAAAATGTCGGCTACGCGCTGATCGCCCAGCGATACGCGGATGCCTACGGCTATGATGAGCGGGCGCTGGCAAAAATTGCCGCCGACCAGCGCACCAACGCCCAAGGTAATCCGAAAGCGGTTTTTCATGGCCAGCCAATCACAATTGATGATGTGTTGCAGAGCAAGATGGTTGCCGATCCATTGCATGTATTAGAGATAGTCATGCCCTGTGCGGGCGGCAGCGCCTGTATTGTCGTAAGCGAGCGACTGGCACGTAAATGTAAACATCGCCCCGTGTATGTCACGGGTTGTGGTGAGCACTTAACGACGCGTTCGGTAACTTATGCTGAAGACATGACGGTCTCGCCGGTGGGCCCAGCCGCCGCCAGCGCGTTTGGCATGGCGGGTAAAAAGCCCACTGATATTGACGTGCTTCAGGCCTATGACTGTTACACCATTACGGTGCTGTTAACGATGGAAGACGCTGGTTTCTGCGCCAAAGGAGAGGGTTTAAGTTTTGTGAACGAACATAGTTTGACCTTTGATGGCACCTTTCCGGTGAACACCCATGGCGGCCAGCTCGGTGCTGGGCAGGCAGCAGGCATGGCGGGTGGTATGTCGCAACCGGTTGAAGGCGTTAGACAAATCATGGGTCGCGCCGATGGTCGACAGGTAAAAGATTGCAAGACCGCCTTGATCACCGGTACCGGCGGTATTATGAGTGAACAATCGGTGATCATCTTGGAGGGCGCGTAGATGAAAAATGAACGTGATAATCATGCGCCATACCAAAGACCTCAGCCGCGCCCGACGCCGACCAGCGAGCCTTTTTGGGCAGGTTTGGCGGCGCAACAGATAAGGTTACAACAGTGCGATGATTGCGCGAATTGGGTTTACTACCCGCGAAGTCATTGTCCGCATTGTCTGTCGCCGAACCTAACCTGGAAAGATATCTCAGGTGAGGGTGTTCTCTACAGTTATACGGTTGCACATCAGCCTACTGCACCTCAGTTTGTCGGTGAGGAACCGCAGTTGATTGGTGTGGTTGAGCTGAAAGAAGGGGTACGACTCAACACAGTGATGGTCAATGTTTCGCCGGAAGACCTTAAGGTTGGCATGCGTGTGAAACCTGTGTTTTTCCAATTAGCGGATACGACGCTGCTTTACTTTGAACCAAGTTAGCGCGGACAAAAAAGTAGGCTATGCGGGCCGCTATCGGACCCAGCCGCCTTGGACACTTGTAACCGCCGCAGAAACCCCAGATGATGCAATATCAAACAAGAGGATGAACTGATGGACATGATTTTAAGAACGTTAGTATCGGTTTTATTGCTTGCGCCACTTCAGCTGATGGCAGCTGAAGATTGCAAACCTAGCGAGTGGGGAGC
>CBFHOH010000014.1:0-249 GCA_965657335.1 Candidatus Azotimanducaceae bacterium | reverse complement strand
CGGATTACGCCGGCAAGCATCAAAAAAGCCAGTCGGCTCATTAAAACCGGCAAAACATATAGTCTTGGCATTACAATTGATAGCGACATGCCTGCCTTTGCGCCGCGCACGCTCTCCCTCACGGTGGTTCAGCCGAACCAGCAGGAAGCCAATCGCCCAATGGGTGAAATGACCTATAACGACGACATTTTTACTGGTTGGCTGGGTATTGGGTCGCAGATCGACGGCCTTGGTCATGCCGGTCATAAA
>CBFHOH010000013.1:0-125235 GCA_965657335.1 Candidatus Azotimanducaceae bacterium | reverse complement strand
CATGAGCGAGAAAATTACTGATCGACAGAAGAACTACACGCTTTTTGTGCTAGTGCTTGTATTCACTTCCAGTCATGTCGATCGACAGATTATGGGTATTCTGGGCCAACCTATCAAAGAATCGCTGCAGATCAGTGACACACAACTGGGCCTGCTCACTGGCATTATGTTTGCTGTCTTTTATGCAACATTAGGTATGCCCATGGCGATGTGGGCCGACCGCCGAAATCGCAGGAATCTTATTTCATTCTCTGTATTTCTCTGGAGTGGAATGACGGCTCTTTGTGGTGCTGCAGCTAACTTTACTCAATTGTTGTTGCTTCGCATCGGGGTGGGCGTCGGCGAAGCAGGGTCCAACCCGCCGTCTCATTCAATCATTGCCGATTTGTATCCAAAAGAGGAGCGGGCGACGGCGATGGCGGTGTTCGGTACAGGTATTAACTGGGGCATACTGATCGGTTTTCTTGTCGGTGGCTGGATTAATGAATGGTACGGTTGGCGAACGGCTTTTGTCGTTGTGGGACTGCCGGGAATACTGATAGCGGCGCTGGTCCGTTTCACCTTAACTGAACCTCCTCGGGGATATGCCGATGCCGAGGGAGAAAAGCCGCCAGTCATAGCGCCTCCGCCATTTTGGACTGTGGTCAAATTTATGGCAGGTAACCGCATTTTGCGAAATATCGTTGCGGCCGGTGCGCTAATATCATTTACCGGTTATGCAGCGGTCATCTGGGTGCCTATTTATTTGGTGAGAATTCATGGCATGGGCACTGGCGAAGTCGGAACCTACCTTGCTTTGTTCATTGGTGTGGGCGGCGCGATTGGTATTTATCTTGGGGGACGACTTGCGGACTTCTTGTCTGCGAGACATGGTGAACAATGGTTGCCATGGGTTGTGGCTATTGTCAGCATTGTAGGCCTTCCTTTTTTGTATTTGTGTTTCTCCGCTGCCGCTCAGACTGGTGCTGTATGGGCATACGCGTTACCCGCTGCATTAGGAACCGTATACGTTGCACCGAGTTTTGCACTCATTCAGAATCAGACACCGACAGAGATGCGATCTGTTGCTGCGGCAATTAATCTGTTCATCACCAATATCATCGGTCTTGGGGTTGGCCCCTTTAGCGTTGGATTTTTCAGCGATGTATTTACGCCGGCTTATGGTATTGACGGGTTACGTTACGGACTGATGACTACACTTGTTGTCATCATATGGGGTGCATTTCATTACTATCGCGCAGGAAGCCTGCTGCGACAGAGCAAACAGGGCGCATAGCAATAGCAAGTTAACTAAATACGTGATCGTTTAGCGCCGCCTGGCTTCGCGAAAATCTGGTTCACGTTTGTCGATGAAAGCTTCGATGGCTTCTTTATGTTCGGCGCTTTTATAACAAACTTCCAATGCCGCGAGTTCTCTTTTTTGAACCTCACGAAGATCAGGCTCTGACATGTTTTCTGTGATTAATTGCTTCACAGTTTGTAACGCGCCCTGAGGATTTTCGCCCATAGACTTCGCAACGTCCCGTGCGACAGCCATCAGTTGATCGGCCGGAACAGCTTTATCGACCAGCTGTATCTGAGCAGCTTCAGTGCCGTTGATGGTTTTTCCAGTAAGCATCAATTCACTGGCATGACCAAAGCCCATCCGAGCGACCAAAAATTTTGAGCTAGCCAGTTCCGGCACAACACCCATCTTGATAAACCTAGCGCTAAGCTTTGCTTCTTCCGCAACGACCAGATAGTCCATGGGTAAAACCTGAGTCAAACCAACGCCTATCGCGGCGCCGTTAATTGCGGCAATACAGGGTTTTGACGAACGGATCAAACCGACCCAGTCTCTTGGTTGTCGCGCTGAACTGCTACCTGTCTTACCGCTGTCGACCTGCTCTTTGAATAGATCCTCGATATCTGCACCTGCACAAAACCCACGACCGGCACCTGTCAAAATAATGGCTTCTACCTCATCGTTGACGTTCCCTTTTGCTATCGCATCATCTAATTCTTCGCCCATCTGATAGGTCCAAGCATTGAGGCGCTCGGGTCGATTCATGGTGATTGTGAGTATGCCTTCTTCGACTGAAGTCAGTATTGTTTCGTAGCTCATGTAACTATCTCCCTAGGCGGTGTTAACACTTTTTTGTTCTTGACGAAGTATTGCGAGCATCTCTTGGCGCTTGGGCCCTCGCTCTAAACGCACGGCTGCGTTGTGTTTGCGTCCTTTAAGCATGTAACGAAGTATCGTCATGCGTATTGGCCAATCTTTGAGAAAGTCCCCTGGCTTCTCCATCAGATTGAAGGAGCGCATGGCGCCGCGAAGCACATGAATCTTTTCTCGAGATGCACGACCGATTGCGTCGCCAAATGCGGCGCCAAACCATTGTTTAAAACCTCGCGTTTTATCCAGTTCCTCTCCACCTAGAATTGCTTTGGCGCGTTTTATACCTCTTCGGTCTTCATTAAGACTTGCCGTGAATATAGGTCGAAGCTCTTCTTCGGTTTTCTGTGCAAAGCTTAATGCGCGTTTTAGTGGATCGCTTTCCTCCTGAATGAGATCTGCTAGCACGTGTGCATGAATGACGCCGGTGCTGCAACCTCTGCCATACAAAGGATTAGTGCGCAATGCGGCATCTCCTACAGAGAAAAAATTCAGCGCTGCAGGTTTTTCATCATGCACGCTGTGATGCCAAATTGCGTGAATATCACCAAAACCGAAAGAAGAGGTTGTCGCTGTGCACTTTTCTGGTCCAATCCATCTCGCAAGTCCAGGTATCCCTTGACAGATTTGGTCAAAGGTTTCGCCGTCTTTAATGGCCTCTCTGAGCTCATGTTCGTGATTAGGCAAACAAATGATTACGGCAAAATGGCCGCCTTCTCCTGGAAACACGCCAAATTTCAAGTAGCCCAGGTCACCGGCCGAGGGCATATCGCTGCGTCTCTCTGGTTCTTCTACCCCGTCGAGTAGCTTGTAGTGTCGGGTGTAGTAAACAATCTCTGCGTCATCATCCTCACTCGTGAAGATTGCACCTTCGTCCGCTAACCACTCTTTAAATTTGCTGTTTCGGCCGCCAGCATCGATAACAATATCGGCACGGATCTCTGATTTTTCGCCATCGCTGTCTCTTATTTCAATGCCTTTAACATCAATCAGATCGTTCGTTTTTTCAGTCAGTGTGCCTGTGACTTGCGTATTGCTGATTATTGTCAGATTGGAGCGCTCGGCATAGCGGCGAAAAACGGTTTCCATCGTTGCCCTGCGACACATAAGCAACCATAGTTTTTCGTCGCCGGGTTCGGGAATGTATTCTGACTCTAGTTCCGGAGGTAACATGTCTTTAAAGGTTATTTTTCGCGCGCCGGCGTGCCAGAAGTTTTCAATCAAATCTGGAAAGCTTTTCTCCAGTAAATTGCTCATCACTGCGAGAAAGGCGTGGGGATGTCTAAACTGCGCAGCGCCGCGACGGTTCCAGTGGAAAAAAGCCTCATCAACATCACCTTCGGGGGGAGGCGCGTCTCTTTCGACCAGTGTCACCTTATGGCCGTTCTTCGCTAATGCCAGCCCAGTGCACAACCCTGTGATTCCTGCACCTACTATGACGACAGATTCGCTCATGAAACTTGCTCCAAAAATTTTAAAATACCTTTGTTTACCGCATCAGGGGCTTCTTGTTGGGTCCAGTGACCGCAATCCGGAATAAGTTCATGCAGCACCTGATTGGGTACGTTCTTGTCCATTGCTTTCAGCGCTTCTGCTGCCATCATAATGACGCCGTCTTTTTGTCCGGCCATAAACATCGCTGGCTGAGTGATCTGTCGTGGCGCACCTTCGGTAAGTTGCCAGGTAAGATTGTGATTACGATAGTAGTTCAGAGGACCTCTAAACCCACTAGCGGAGAACTCGGCGGTATAAAATTCAAGATCTTCCTCAGAACACCAAGGCCCAAGTTTGCCCGGATCGGGCGTATCTGAAAGCAGATCTGCGTCAGCAGGCCTCGGCGTGAAGTCAGCAATGTCTATGTCTCCCGATGCCATATGGTAGAACTTTCGCAGGGATTGCTTAACATTTTGCTCCAATTCGGCTTCTGCCACGCCGGGCGCTTGAAAGTAGAGCTGGTAAAAGAACATGTCTTTAAAAATCGCTTTGAGTGTGTCCAATGGCGGCGCCTCGGGGCGAGGGCTAAAAGGCACTGACAAAGCGCCCACGGCCGACACTTTATCCGGATGAAACAAGGCCGTGCTCCAGGCAGTCGGAGCCCCCCAGTCGTGTCCAATAACAATTGCCGTTTCGTGTCCTAATGCTGAAATGAGCCCGATGATGTCGTTAACGACTTCAACCTGATTGTAAGCTGAAATATCAGCGGGTTTATCACTTTTGCCATAACCGCGCATATCAGGTGCAACAACGTGGAAACCTGCATTTGCGATCGGCTCAAACTGATGTCTCCATGAATACCAAGACTCGGGAAAACCGTGAAGCAGTATCACTAGAGGACCACTACCTTGCTCTGCGATGTTGAGCGCAATGCCGTTGGTGGCGACCCTTCGCTGTGTTATCGAGCCATGGTTAGTCACGCCCTTCCTCCTATAATTTCCCCATTGGCAGCGTTTGTATATCCTCCTGCATCGGTGTAGGCGATATCACCGCCGATAACAACCGTATCGACGCCAATGCTGTCGCGCACGTATCGGTAACCATTGCCCGGTACGTCTTGAACATAATACTCGTCTCCGCGATCTATCGTTTTCGCGTCAAAGATCGTAATGTCAGCAGCGTAACCTGGTTCAAGTTTTCCGCGACCTTGAATACCCCAAATTTCAGCCGGGTCTGCGGTTACCTTTTTAACCGCGGCCTCGAGTGACATGGTGGGGGTTTCTCTCACAAAGCGGCTGATCAGGTAGCCGGTGTCACCGTAAGTCGAGAAGGAGAGGATGTGTGCGCCGCCATCGCTGGCGCCAATCATCACATTAGGATGGATAAGTAACGAGCCAACTTTGGCATCATTATTGTGGCCCATGTCAGCAGCAAGGAAGTGAGCGTCGAGGTTTTCTTCCAGTGAAAGATCAATCATCGCGTTTAATGCGTCAGTGCCACGCAACTCTGCGATTTCAGCGAGAGACTTGCCAACGTATTGTTGATTCTCATCAGTGTTTACTTGTCGAAGAATAAGCCCTTGCCATAGGGTCATCATGGGTTGCGCCTCAGCGACCATTTTTGCTCGTTGGTCCTCGTCTTTAAACGCCGCGACAATGCTTTCGACTGTGCCAAAACGAATCACGGAATACCAGGTGCGTAGTCTAATGAAAAGCAGACTTGGCACGGCGAAGCAAAAACTGATATCGATTGGTCGCGTTTGCACCTGTGGCCATACCCGTGCGCCAGCTTCAACCTGTTCATCAATACGCGCCATGATGCGGTCAACGCCATCAAAGTTGTCTGCATTAACAAACAAGGGCGATAGTGTTGTTGTAATATCATGTTTGCGACTGAGGTCGGCTAGCTGATCAATGCGGGCAACGGTAAGATCTGTATCAAAGAACTCGTGTACAACCTGCAAAATACGATTGTATTCTTTGAGCACTTGGCACAGTGCGTCCAGTTCATGTGGGGTTGCGTAACGGCTTGGCACAGGTTGCAGTCGTTCATCCATATCGACAAAGCTGGTAGACAAGCCAATTGCGCCAGCGTCTAGACATTCGCGCAAGAGCTTCTGCATCTCGGCGATCTCTGTTTCGTCTGCTTGCCTATGCATTGATGCCTCGCCCATGACCCAAAGGCGTAACACACTGTGACCCACTAGCGGTGCCACGTTGATCATGAGACCTTGTTTAATGCGCTGGACGAATTCATCAAATGTTTCCCAATTCCATTCAACGCCTTCTTCAAATGCGATATGTGGCATTTCCTCGATTTGGTTGAACATGCCAACCAGTTTCATTCTGTGTTCAGCCTTCAAAGGTGCCAGCGACAATGAACAATTACCTGGGACAATGGTAGTAACGCCGTGTTCGATGGCAGGTTTCGCTGCGCCGTCCCAGAGTAATTGAGCATCAAAGTGAGTATGAGGATCAATGAATCCAGGAGATACAACCATGCCGTTTGCGTCGATTTCCTTCGTAGCAGATTGGTTAATCTGACCCACTTCGACAATCTTGCCGTTCTTGATCGCGACATCACCGCTGTATGCCGCTTGTCCGGTGCCATCAATGATCTGGCCGTTTCTGATAATCATGTCTAACATGTTTTGTTTCTCCTAGTATCTGTTATATGCAGATGTGAGTGCGTCTCGCACTCTTTCCCAGCTTTGACCGATAAGGTCCTCGGCTGTTTCAGCATCGCAGTCTTTCATGAGTGCCAGCCCGCTAGCATTGTCGAGGCTGACTTCTGATGCACTGCCGTTTTCAAATTCAATTTCTAAAATCATCTCGGCTACGCCCTCGTGTGCGGCGGCGAGTCTAACTGCTCTTATTCTGGGTATGCTCATGCGGGTAGCGGTGCTTCAAGGAAAATTACATCGCTGGGCAAAATGGGGTTCCCGGCTCTAGGTGCACCGTCATCGGGTGCGCGTCGTGCGAAGACATGCAAATTCCAACTTTGTATCTTAGCGACTGCCTCATCCTCACCGATGTCGGTGAGTTCCCTAGCAGCTATCGTCGCCCAAGTGTCTTCAGCTTCAGGGAAAATTGATTTCCTAACCGTTTTCATATTGATTGCCTCTTGTGTTCGTATTGACTGAAATCGACTGAATCTCCGCGACTCTCCGGCAGAGATCCTTGTAGTTGTATGATTTGATCCAAAAGTCTTTCTCTAGCTGACGCAGTTGCTGCGCCTGCGAGTGTGACGGCAAATGTGTAATGCCCTCGGGTTTCTAATTCTTTTAATGTGATTTGATCGTTAGCCCAAAGCTGTATCCAGCTATAAAATTGCATGCTGAGTGTGATTGATAATGAGTCCGCATTCATGCGGGGAGATATGTACTCGTGTTGAATAGCCTGTTGAACAAGATGCTTCATGAGTGCTTGCCGGGGTAGGCCGAAGTGGCTCTTAAGCGTCTTGTCGGTTTCCCTGTGCATCGCACGTGCGCCGGTCTTGTAGTAATTAGGCTTCTCAGCGAAAAGCTGTGAAGAGACGGACACAAGATTAAAAATGCGATCAAGCGGGTCGCTGTCAAGGCCCATCAGTCGGCCTTTAAAGTCATCAAGATCAGTATCCATCACAGCAGAAATAACCCCTTGTTTAGAGCCAAAGAGGTTGTAGGGGGTTGCAAGGCTCACGCCGGAAGCGTCAGCGAGTTGACGCATAGAAAAGCCGGTCGAGCTTCGGACTCTCATCAGTTCGCGTGCAGCCGTGATAATTTGGCCGCGTTTGTCACTTTTGTTTTGTTCTCGCTTACTCAAGGGTCACAAGGTCCGTAAAAGTGAAACACTATCAAATTCTAAACGCGTTATAAAGTTATTAGAACGTGTTTATAAATTCTATAAAAGTTGCCACTGTGTTGCTCGAAATTCGCATGAGAGTCGGTATGCTTGAACATCACAACCTGAATGTTTCAGGTTTTTGTCCAGCGCCAAAATTTGCGGGTAAACCTAGCGAGTGAACTGAAAACTATGACCAATCAACTTGATCACATTGTCATTGCCCATCCCGACCTCAATCTGGCGATTGAAGAATTTGCAGATCTCACCGGGTGTAAACCGGCCTATGGTGGACCGCACATCGGAGGTGGGACGCATAACGCACTGGCTTCCCTTGGCGATTCTGTTTATCTCGAACTCATCAGTCCTGATCCGGCTCAAATCAATGAGCGAACGATTCAACAGGCGAGCAACTTGGGTCAGAGAATCGCCACCTTTGAGGGCAATCAATTGCTCGCTTGGGCGATTAGGTCCGGTACCCTTGATGAAATGGCTGGAGATTTGCACGGTTTCGAGACGGCTTCGCCCTTTGATATGTCACGAAAACAACCCGATGGTTTGGTGCTAGACTGGCGTTTAATGAATTTGCGCCACCATGAACTGAAGGGGTTTGCGCCATTTTTCATTGACTGGCTGTCGTGTCCTCACCCTGCTGGTACAAATCCTGTTGCCGGAAAGTTTGTCTCTCTCAAAGTCTCACATCCCGATCCCAGGCTAGGAAAAGTGATTAGCGAGACAGAAGGCGTTAACTTTGTGCAGGGGGACGCGGATTTCGTTCTAGAATTTGAGTCACCTAGAGGCACCGTGGTACTCAGTGATTCCGTGTTGGAAGGTTTCTGGCCGTAGCACAAAAAAGCCGCCGTCAAAATCGACAGCGGCTTTTAGTGGTATCAAATAAAGACTTTGCCTATTCGAATAACTCACCCCCGCAGGCTGAGGCTGTCGTGCCATGCTCTTCGAAAGCTTTGATGACATTGGCACCCGTGCGCCAGCGGTGTACCTCATCCGGACCATCAACAAGCCTTTGTGATCGGATGCCGGTGTACCAACGTGCAAGGGGTGTGTCCTGGCTATAGCCTAGCGCACCATGCAGCTGAATTGCGGTATCAACAACCTGGTGAACCATGTGTGCGAGAAAAACTTTAGCGATGCCGTTTTCTTGCCTTAAGTCTTCCCCTCTCTCTGCTTTATAAGCGATGTGTAACAGCATCAGCCGGGCTTTGTATATCTCCGCGGCGCAATCCGCCATCATCCATCTGACGCCTTGACGATCTGCCAAGCGCTTGCCGAATGTCTCTCGCTGAGTAACATGTCCTGCGGCAAGGTCAAGGGCGCGTTGTGCCATGGCGACGTTGTGCATGCCATGTCGCAACCGCCCGTAGGCAAGTCGATGTTGGCCCATATTGAATCCTTGCCCCCGACCGCCAAGAATGTTTTCGCGCGGTACTCTCAGGTCATCGATAATGATTTCTGAATGCGAGCCGCCAAGCTTGAGTCCAAGCTCGGTATGGGGTTGCATGGTTTCAATGTTGCGCACTATTTGATAACCCGGATTAGGTAGCTCGACAATAAATGTACTGTATTGCTCGTGCCTAGGAGCCTCCGGATCGGTCTTGGCCATGACGACGGCAATATCTGCAACACTGGCAGAGGAGCTAAACCACTTTTCGCCATTGAGAACCCACTCATCTCCATCCAGTTCTGCTGTGGTCTGCATGCCTGTCGCATCTGCACCGGCTGCTTTTTCAGTCATGGAATAGCAAATGCGTTTTTCGCCGTTTAGCAGCGGAATCAGGAACTTTTCACGTTGATACTCTGTGCCATGCTCTAGCAGCGTCAGCATCGTCGCATCATCGGGTCCCTGAGTGTTCATGGATAGTGCGCCCAGAAAACTTTCGCCGAGTTCCATTTGTACCAGCGCGTTTGCTAATGGCCGAAGACCCATACCACCATGCTCAACGGGAACAAAAGGGCACCAGAGTCCCTGACCTCTGGCCTTGTTTCTCAGTTCTGCGAGAACAAAGTCAAAGTTATCAGCGGTACAGTTTTCCTCTGCTGGTATCACTTCTTCCTGAACAAATTTGCGCACCTTGTCTCGGATTGCCTTCGTTTCTTCAGGGATCTCAAAATCAATCATCTTGCTTGCTCCTGGGGTATTTGAATGATCGTTGTATCACCCAAAGTAGCAATTGTGCAAGACAAGAACGTGATTGGAGTAAGCTTGACGTCGAAATGTGTTGGATCATTTAAGTTGTTATGCGTTTTGCTGCTTTTAGTGCGAGATACCACTCAACGAGAATCAGGTTAGGCACCCAAGCGATCCAGGAGACCGTTGGATAGGCATCAACAAAACCGATGCCTGCTGTCGCGAACAATGCCAGATAGACGCGTAACATAACTGCGCCAAAGGTCATTGAATAATTACGCATCATCCAGGCGCGATGGGATGCAATGTCGCCTCTGCGTATGCAAGCGTAGGCCTGCCAGCCACTGAACAGCCAAAGCACAGCCAGGGTGCCAAAACCAAAGTGTGCAACAAGGCCTCCATCAGATCTCGGTGCAATTACAAGGCCACCGATGCCGCCAATGAGCACAAACACCAGATAGATACGGCCAAGCCAGCGGTGAAAATTGATGTGATCACGTCGCAATGAAGGCCAGAATTGAAATCCCCCTGTGATAATCACTATTGCACCGCCAATTACGTGCATTGCGGAGAAAACCGGCCACTCTGCGAACTTGGCTTGAATATCGGGAGCGCCCTGCATGCCCATCTGAAAGGCGACAGCATACAGGCCGATTGCCACACTGAGGGTGATCATTAATCCGATACCAAAGTTCTTAAACCTATCCGCGTTATTGTCAGCGGAGATTGCTGCAGCATTCCTGTTCATTGAACTTACCTTTGGCGGCTGATTGATCTTTACAGTGACAAGATTATAGTTTAATTTTTCTTGTGTAAAGATCGCACCTGCACTGAATGCGTCAAAAGGAGTCGTATGCAAGACACAAAAGCTGGCTACCATCATGGATCATTGAAGCAGAGTCTGCTGGCCGCCGGTGATTTGGTGCTGATGGAAAAGGGCTTCAAGGGATTTACATTGCGCGAATGTGCAAGACGTGCCGGTGTTTCTCATGCGGCGCCCAAACATCATTTTGGCGATGTCACCGGCTTTTTATCGGTGCTGGCGGCAATAGGCTTTGACCGATTAACCGAAGCACTCATAGCAGGCATTGCTAGAGCAAAAGACCTTGATGGGGAATTTTTGGCAACGACAAGGGCATATTCAAAGTTTGCAGAGGATTACCCCGAACATTTTAGGATAATGTTTCGCGATGATCTGCTAGCGACTGACTCGGTGGTGCTCAGGCTTGCCACGCAGAGAACCCTGACAGAATTAACGAATGTTATTCTACGTCAGCGTGGAGAAACGGAAATTATCGTTGACGAATTTACTGACTTCCCGAAAATGGAAGATCTAATAGATGATATCGTACTTGGCTGGTGTCACATTCATGGTTTTGCACACTTGAAACTCGAACATCAGTTTCCTGTTGTCAGTAAGAGTATGGAGCAAAGAATCATCAAATCGTCTTCGAGTCGGCTTGCTCGAATCATTCGGCGAGATGCGATACCTGCCCACGACTAAGAAATTGCAAGAAAACTCCCTTTATACGATGCATTGGATTACGATTAAGGCGTTCTATTCTTTTCCGGTTTATATTTTTTCTCGTGCCACACACAGATCCGCTCAGCAAAAAAATAGAGACAACCTCCGCGGTAATCGCTAACCCTTGGAAAGCTGTACTTACTGGCACGCCCCATTTTGATAAATTGCAGTGGGAAACCTCATCCTTTGGATTACGGTGGTTTGTGGCCGTCCGAGCATCGTTACTCGTGCTGACTCTGACATCTGCTGTTATCGCAGGTTTGTTAGCTTGGCTATCAGGTGCAATCAACTTCGTCTTGTGGCTTGCTTGTGTGTTTGGCCTTTTGCTTGCACATGCAAGTAACAACATACTCAACGACTATATTGATTTTGCACGAGGGCTGGATCAGGGAAATTACTATCGCGCGCGCTATGGCACTCATGTGTTGAATGACGGTTTAGTCTCAAAGAGAAAGGCGAAAGTTTATATTCTCTTGACGGGCAGTGCTGCGCTTGTCTCCGCTTTAGGTATTTTAATTGCAGTTGATTGGCGGGTGCTAACGCCGGTTGCAATAGGTGCTTTTATTCTGCTCTTTTACACATATCCCCTGAAAACCCTTGGTCTTGGCGAAATGGCAGTATTGCTGGTGTGGGGTCCTCTTATGGTGGGTGGCACGTTTCATGTGGTCTCTGGTTACTGGAGTTGGCCTGTCTCCATCGTTGGCGCAGTGACGGCACTCGGGCCGACGAGCTTAATTCTTGCCAAACATGTGGACAAACTGTCATCTGATGAAGCAAAGGGTGTCAGGACTCTACCCGTGCGGCTGGGAGAGGCATGCGCTCGCAAGCTCATCCAATTAACCCTGCTGTTGATGTATGCAAGCGTCCTGATGTGCATCGTGATCGGTTGGTTACCAACAGGCACGCTGTTGATTTGTCTGGCAATTCCTGCCGCGATCGATTTTAACCAGATACTGAACAGCGAGAAACCTGCGCAGTGTCCCTCGCTGTACCCTGAGTTCGCGTGGCCGCTTTGGTTTGCTGCTCATGCATTTTCACACGCGCGCAAGTTCGGACTGTATTTGGTGTTAGGCCTGGGGTCAGGCGTTTTATTGTAGTTTTTGCGAATGAGTGCTACTCGGCGACGGTATGAAAGTTGATCTTTACATCGCTGGTTGCCCAGGCTTGAAATGATTTAGACAAATGTCGTGAATAGGACTGAGCAAAATGAAAATCTATTGCGGCCCTGTCTACCCACTCTTCATAAAAGAACATACAGTTTTTCTTCTCAGGAGAGATGAGATATCGATGACTGATGCAGCCTGTTTCCAGTCTGGATTGCTCAACATGGGATTCCGCCAAGTCCAATGCCGCCTGCCATTTTGTTTCATCGATTGTAACTTCAGAAGTGATGATAATTATTTACGTGTCCTCCGTTGGAAAATGGTTTCGCCGCCAACGACAGTGCGCATTACTCTGACATTCCTGATGTTTTCCGGCGCAATTTCAAGCAGGTTTTTGTCTAAAATAATAAAGTCAGCAAGTAATCCGGGTTTCAGTTGGCCTTTAATATCTTCGTCAAATGAAGCATAAGCCGCTGTGCGAGTATAGGCGGTAAGCGCGTCCTCAACGCTTATTTTTTCCTCAGGAACCCAGCCCTCGGGATGCTCGCCACCCAGCGTGCTTCGAGTGACCGCGGCGTAAATACCCGTCAAAGGAATGGGGGGCGCCACATACCAGTCGCTGCCGAAAGCAACACTAGCACCGGCATCTAACAATGACTTGAAAGCATAAGTTGATTTAGCGCGTTCAGCACCGATAACCTCTTCTGCCCATCGGCCGTCATCAATGACGTGGTAGGGCTGCATGCTGGCAATCACGTTTAGGTTAGCGAAGCGTTCGAAGTCCTCAGGGGCGATATGTTGGGCATGTTCAATTCTGAAACGCCGGTCTCTTTTACCGTACTCTGCCTGCGGGTCATCGAGGGCATCAATATCTGCATAGATGTCGAGTAACGTGCTAATCGCTCGATCTCCAATCGCGTGAACAAGCACATGTAACCCCGCTTGGTCAGCTGAGCTGATCCAGTTGGCCATATCGGTAGCTTCGTTAATAAAGAAACCGCGGTCTGTCGGTGTGTCGGTGAAGGGCTGAAAAAATGCGGCCGTATGCGAACCCAGTGAGCCGTCCATGAAACCTTTTAGACCACCAATTTTTAACCAATCATCGCCGACGCCATTCAGTTCGATTTCTTTTTCAAGTCTTCGCCAATCCCTGAGCGGTACAGATTGGTAGATTCGGGTTTTTAGGCCATTCTTTGCCGCAGCGCGCCGATAAGTTGCGAGACTCTGCCAGTCGCTCATATCATGAACACTGGTGACACCGTGAGAGGCTGTGTACTCGCTGGCTGCATTTAATGCTTTATCAAGCTGCGCGGCGGTTGGGGTTGGCACGACCCTCAGAAGAAGGTTCATTGCATTGTCTTTAAAAATACCGGTGGGATTGCCATCGGTATCTCGAACGATCTCACCGCCATCGACGTCAGGGGTGTCAGCGGTAATATTTGCGATCTTCATGGCCGCGGCGTTCGCCAACATCATGTGCCCATCCAGCCGATTGATGAGCAGAGGGTTGGCCGGAGTAATATCATCTACCCATTCGTGTTGGGGCAGTTCTCCTCCCCAGTTTTTGTGATCCCAATCTCCGTTGAGTATCCAGTCTCCTGGCGCGAGCGTATCAGCGTAGGCTGCGATGCGAGCGACAAATTCCGTTTTGGTTTTGGCGTCACGCAGCTTCACCGAGGAAAGAGCAAAGCCACCGTCTAGAAAGTGCACGTGAGAATCAATAAAACCGGGCAGCACAATGCCATCCGGAGCGTCAATCACTTCTGCTGCTGCCTCTACAAGATGCGAAACTTCCGCGTTAGTGCCCGTTTGTAAGATATATTCATCTTGTATCGCCATCGCCTCCACCCAAGGTCTTGCGGGATCACCTGTCCAGATTTTTGCATTAGTGATGACGATATCTGCACCAGGTACTTTCTGGCTGCCAGTTTCACCGCATGAAACGAGCGCGGCAAGGGTCAGAAAGTATACGATTCTTAACTTTTTCATATGGTTTTCTCCTAATTCCATCTTGAGAGAAGTTTCTGCTGAGAGATACACTAGAGGTCTGGGTTTACGAGCGAAAGACCTGTATAAGACTTACATTGGGGCCAAGCGTTTGCTTGGCAGCCCGATCATAACATTTGTTTAAACCGAGGCCGATATGCCTGAACTACTGGCACAAGGACTGACACTCGCCGCCTATGGCATGGGGACCGTCTTTACGTTTCTCTCTCTGTTAGTAGGCGCTACAGCGCTGATGTCAAAATCTGTAAATCACTTTTCGACGCGCGCAGCAATGAATGAAACTTTCGTCGCCCCGTTAACAGGATCGCAACCCTCAGCTAAGGCGCCCGGTGGTGATGTGACGCCGGAAATTCTAGCTGTTATTACTGGCGCTATCACCACCCATCGCCTAAGTAATCGTTCGCGCCGAGAAAACATCGCTGAAATCGCAAACAATAAATGAACCACTGATTGAACTTGATAACTATGAATACTAAAAGCAAGTTAGGGATCACCGACGTTGTACTACGTGACGCGCATCAATCTTTATTCGCGACTCGACTTCGTCTGGATGACATGTTGCCTATAGCTGCCAAATTGGATGAAGTTGGTTTCTGGTCACTGGAAAGTTGGGGCGGTGCAACTTTTGATGCTTGCATCAGGTTTCTGGGTGAAGATCCATGGGAAAGAATCCGCGAATTGAAAAAGGCCATGCCCAACACACCGCAGCAGATGCTGTTTCGCGGTCAAAATATTCTAGGTTATCGACATTACGCTGATGATATTGTCGATAAGTTTGTTGAGCGAGCAGCTGTAAATGGCATTGACGTTTTTCGTATATTCGATGCGATGAATGATCCGCGCAACCTTGAAGCGGCGATCAACGCTGTACGAAAGCAAGAAAAGCACGCCCAAGGTACGCTTTCTTATACGGTGAGTCCTGTTCACAGTGTGTCTGGTTGGGTTGAAATGGGCAAACAGCTCGAGTCGATGGGTGCTGACTCGATTGCGATTAAGGATATGGCAGGGCTGTTGACGCCTTATATTGCCTTTGAACTAATTACGGAGCTCAAAAAGGTTGTTAGCATACCGATTCACATGCAATGCCATGCGACGACTGGCATGTCCACCGCAACCTACCTGAAATCGGTAGAAGCGGGCATTGATAATGTTGACACAGCTATTTCGTCAATGAGTATGACCTATGGTCATTCGCCTACCGAGTCATTGGTGGCGATTCTAGACGGCACCGATCGAGAAACGGGCCTCGATATTACGCTACTTGAAGAAATAGCTGCCTATTTTCGAGAAGTCAGAAAGAAGTATGCTGCTTTTGAAGGATCACTTAAGGGCATTGATTCGAGAATCCTTGTTGCTCAGGTTCCCGGCGGTATGTTGACCAATCTTGAGGGTCAGCTAAAAGAACAAAATGCGGCAGAGAAATTGGATGAAGTACTTCTTGAAATTCCTCGGGTGAGGGAAGACCTTGGTTTTATTCCATTGGTCACACCGACTTCGCAGATTGTGGGCACCCAGTCGGTGCTTAATGTCTTGACCGGTGAACGGTATGGAAACATTACCAAGGAAACAGAAGGTGTGTTGAAAGGAGAGTATGGCGCGACACCTGCGCCGGTCAATGCAGATCTGCAACAGAAAGTTTTACAAGGGCAGGCTGCGGTGACATGTCGTCCCGCAGACTTATTAGTGCCTGAGTTTGAAACGTTAAAACAAGAGCTGATTTCACTTGAGAGTGAAAAAGCGTTAATTTTTGGCGAAAATATCGATGATGATGTACTGACCTACGCGCTGTTCCCGCAGCCGGGGCTCAAGTTTTTAGCCAACCGCAATAATCCGGACGCATTCGAGCCAGCCCCGCAGCTAACAGCCAATTCTGTCGATGCCCAGCGTCCAGAACCTACTGTCATAGGCGGTACTGAGGTCTACACAGTTGAGGTACAAGGACAAGCTTACGTCGTAAGCGTGACACCAGGCGGCGATATCGAATCTACCACGCCCGTCGCGTCGCAACAGACGCAGACATCTGTGCCAGTCTCAACCACGCAGACAAGCACAGGGATTACCGCACCTTTAGCTGGTAACGTATTTAAGGTGTTGGTGAATGCTGGTGATGTCGTCGTAAGCGGTGATGTCGTTGTCGTGCTTGAGGCGATGAAAATGGAAACTGAAATTCGCGCAAGTACTGGGGGGGTCGTCAGTCAGGTACTCGCGAGAGAAGGCGATGCAGTTGCCGTTGGCGCAACATTAGTGACGCTGAATTAACATGGAGCAGTTACTGGATCCCATCATGAACTTGTGGCGCGCCACAGGGGTATATCAGCTAACGATGCCGCAGTTCTTTATGATCTGTATTGCGCTGTTGCTTTTATATTTGGCGATAGCGAAAGGTTTTGAGCCCCTTCTGCTAGTACCCATCGGGTTTGGTGGGTTGCTCAGTAATATTCCAGGTGTGGATATTGCAGTAGGCCAAGGTGTACTCCACCAGTTCTATGTGATCGGTATAGAAACAGGCATTTTTCCACTCGTTATTTTTATGGGTGTCGGTGCTATGACTGACTTTGGCCCATTGCTCGCTAATCCAAAAACACTTTGGCTCGGCGCGGCGGCGCAATTCGGTATTTTTGCAACGCTAATTGGTGCCGTCGGTTTGACTAGTCTGGGCGTATTTAATTTCTCGATTAAAGAAGCGGCGGCAATAGGCATCATCGGTGGTGCTGATGGACCAACGGCGATCTATGTCGCCGGTATTCTTGCGCCGGAATTACTGGGCGCGATTGCCGTGGCGGCATACTCCTATATGGCCCTAGTGCCGTTGATTCAGCCGCCAATTATGAGAGCGCTCACAACGCAAAAGGAACGGGAAATCGAAATGACCCAATTGCGCGTTGTCTCGCAGGCTGAAAAAATATTTTTCCCCATCATGTTGTTGTTGCTGGTCGCCTTAATGGTACCGAGCGCTGCGCCCTTATTGGGTATGTTTTGTTTTGGCAATCTGATGCGCGAATGTGGCGTTGTTGCGCGTTTGAGCGATACAACGCAAAACGCATTAATCAATATCACCACGATATTGCTCGGTTTGTCAGTAGGGTCAAAGTTGCGCGCCGAACAATTCTTGGTGACCGAGACGCTGGGTATCCTAGCGTTAGGTATGGTTGCGTTTTGCATTGGTACCGCTACCGGCGTGCTAATGGCAAAGTTGATGAATTTACTCGCAACCCACAAGATCAACCCGCTGATCGGAGCTGCTGGTGTTTCTGCGGTGCCGATGGCCGCCAGAGTCGCCAACAAGGTAGGCCTTGAAGCTAATCCGCATAACTTTTTGCTGATGCATGCGATGGGACCAAATGTCGCCGGTGTCATCGGCTCAGCGGTGGCGGCGGGTATTTTGATCCAGTTTGCAGCCTGACAGGGTCTAGGTGAGTTGTTCTTCGAGTGAGGGGCGAAAAGTAGGGTCCAGATTAAATTCCTTTCGCCATTTTGTTGATGGGCAGTTGAAAGCAAGGTAACAGGAAGTGAGCTGAAGGGGTTCTCTGGTTGCGGGGTCGCCATATTGCCGGTCCCCAATGACCGGAAAGCCAATGCCAGCCAAATGTTTTCGAATCTGGTGTTTTCTCCCTGTCTCAATATCAACACTGAGTAATGTTCTGTCACCGACGTGCTTCAGCACTGAGTAATGTGTCACTGCAGATTTACCGTCAAGTTCATCAGCGATATCACCGTTTTCTTGTACTTTTCCTGTAACAATGACCTCGTAGTGCTTATCAACTTTTCGCTGGCGAAATTGGTCGGATAGGTTCGCCGCAGCACCTTTGTTGTGCGCGACGACCATCAGCCCTGAAGCAAATCGGTCGAGACGGTGCACAATAAACGTCTCTCTATTGGTCGATCGCTCGATCCAGCGATTGATTGCGCAGTGATCGCCGTATTTAGAACCGGCGGATAACAGCCCTGCAGGCTTGTTCCAAACCGAATAGGAACCTTCGTCGTGAATCAGCAGCGGTGCCAAGGGCACTTCGCCGAGTACCGCCAAATCGTAGTAGAGTTCTAGCTGATCACCTTCTTCCATGATGGTTTTGGCCCGTCTAATACGCTTGAAACTCGCGCTACCGTGCATTTTACGCCAGGCAGCGCCTTTAGCCATGGCATCCTTGATCCGTGACTTTGGTAAGTCCGACGCTGAAGCGAGCAGGTTTACGGCGGTATCACCCTTATTTTCCGAGGTGACCGTGATAGCGGCGTGTGGAGAGATAGGTTTAATGATATTTTTTACCTGCAAGGCGAAAGTGTTCTGTTTGGTGATGATTCTGTGTTTGAGCGGCTGTACAGTGACATTCTGCCCTGATTGCGGTTCCCTGTGAATTATAGATTGACACTGTTATTGCATGTTTGTACTTTTAGCTCCCCGATATAGCAGCTGCTATAACCGCAAGTTTTTATAAACTCGTCCAAAATGGGCGCAAATACCTAGAGAGAGGAAGCATGCAAGAGCATCTGAAATTTTACATTGATGGCGAATGGGTCGATCCGGCAACTCCGGCGACACTCGACGTGATTAACCCCACAACTGAAGCGCCTTTTGCGACCATTAGCATGGGTAGTGCTGCTGATGTCGAAAAAGCGGTCGCAGCTGCGAAAACAGCCTTTGACAGTTTTTCAAAGACCACGGTTCAAGAGCGTATGGAGCTTTTGGGTGCAATTTTGGGCGAATACACCAAGCGGTATGACGAAATCGCGGCGGCTATTTCAACTGAAATGGGAGCCCCGATCTGGTTGTCCAAGGCGGCGCAAGCGGCAACGGGCCAGGCGCATTTCGCCACGACCCTCGAGCTTCTTAAAACCTATGCTTGGGAAGAAAAGAAGGGACCTTACCTGCTGCGCAAGGAGCCTGTAGGTGTTTGTGGTCTGATAACGCCCTGGAACTGGCCAATCAACCAGATTTCTTGCAAGGTTGCACCGGCGCTAGCTGCGGGTTGCACCATGGTCTTAAAACCAAGCGAAGTTGCGCCGGTTAATGCCATTTTGCTTGCAGAAATTTTGGACGCGGCTGGTGTGCCTAAAGGTGTTTTCAACTTGGTTAATGGCGATGGCCCCGGTGTAGGTGAAGCAATGTCCTCTCATCCGGATATCCACATGATGTCATTCACCGGTTCTACGCGTGCGGGGATTCTCGTGGCGAAAGCGGCGGCTGATACCGTGAAACGCGTAGCGCAGGAGCTAGGTGGTAAGTCAGCGAACATCGTACTTGAAGATGCTGATCTGCAAACGGCAGTGGCCGGTGGTGTCTCTCAGGTCATGACTAACTCGGGTCAGTCTTGTAACGCGCCTACCAGAATGCTTGTACCAAAAGCCAAGCATGACGAAGCACTTCAGATTGCTAAAGCAGCCGCTGAAGGCGTGAAGCCCGGCGATCCTTTTACCGATGGAACCGTCATTGGTCCGGTTGTGAGTGAGGTCCAATTTGAGAAAATTCAGGGTCTGATTCAAAAGGGTATTGATGAAGGGGCAACATTAGTTGCCGGAGGCACCGGTCGCCCAGACGGGCTCAATGCGGGCTATTTCGTGAAGCCGACTGTCTTTGGTGACGTCAATAACGACATGACTATCGCACGAGAGGAAATTTTTGGACCAGTACTCTCAATATTGCCATACGAGACTGAAGCTGAAGCTATTGAAATTGCCAACGATACGCCTTACGGTTTATCCGGATATGTCCAGTCTGGCAGTGTTGACCACGCGGTTGAGGTTGCGGCACAAATCCGAACAGGTAACGTTCATATTAATGGCTCGGGACCTGACTTCGGGGCGCCCTTTGGCGGCTATAAGCAGTCCGGCAACGGTCGTGAGTGGGGCGAGCTAGGTTTCGAAGAGTTCCTTGAGACTAAAGCGATGTTTGTACCTGCTTCATAAAGACTGAGCAAGTGTCTAAAAACGCCTCTTTCGAGGCGTTTTTTTTGCCTGTCTGACGCCATTTTAGCCGGCAATAGTGTTTTATTATAGAGTGAGTATCGCCGGGAGAGAGCGTGTTAAGCGGCGCGCGGTCGGAGTTGGCCTGCTGTTTTTCGTGTTCAAGTTGAGAGACCTAATCTTGCTGTCTTTGTTGCGATACGTTGCTTCAAACGACTATGCCGTGCTTCTGTCAAAGGATAACGCCACATGACTGGCAGAGCAGCACAATGAATGGCGGCCGGTATCACTGTATACAGCATGGTTAACCAGAACAACGAGGACGCGGAATTACCCTCAGGTGTTTGTGCCATCGCAACATCAGCGGTTGGGTCAAATCCAACAAATGCAAATGCGGCTAGCGCAGCAGCGCCGCCTAATGCATAGGCGCCTTTGCGCAGAAATCCCCATATCGCAAAGTAAAGTCCTGCCCGATGCTCTCCGGTGCGCGCGAAATCGATATCCACAGTATCCGCAGCCATCGACGCTGCCAGTGTTGGCATAGCGGCGACAGAGAATCCCTTTAAGGTCATGACAAACAGAAACAAACCAAAATTTCCTTCGGGAACAAACGGGAGCATACAGGCGCATACTGAGTACCACACGACGCATGCGATAAACGTTTTATGCTTGCCGATTCTTCGACTAATAGCCATCCAGGGTGACACGCCAATGACGGAAGCTGAGTAGTACACCAGTATGTAAAGAGGATATAGCTCTCCAGCCTTTACGACATGTTTGACAAAAAAGTAGGAGCCCGCAGCGACCAGCGCAATGCCAAAGGTCGTGACGATATAGGTAAAGACGATGCGTAAATAAGGGCCGTTACGACGAATGATTTTTAGACTGGCAATAAACGATGTGCGCTCACCCTCCACCTCCTCCTTTTTCGGTTCAGGGGCAAAAACTAGCGCTAGCGCGACCGTGGCAGGTATAGCGAACATGACAAAGGTGGCAAGCCAACTCAGTATCACATCAATATTACCGGCGCGGGTGGCCATCACTTGCTGAAATTCATCTCCGAAATTGGCGGCCATTTGGGCGATGTCACCCGATGAATTTTCCAGATAGATAGCGAGTGCTGCGAGCAGAGGAAGCAGGTTGAATGAAACATTTCCACCGAAGTGGAACTGTTCACGGCGCCCGCTGATATGCGTGCGTTGCTCATAGTCATCTGACATTTCAGCGCCCCAGGCATAGTAGGGCAAGGCGACAATAGTGTAAGCCACGTAAAGCAATACCATCCATGTGCCAAAATACAACATCGTCGGTGCAGCGGGAGGCAGGAATAGTTTGTACAGCGATAGCATCAGTAATGGTGTGCCGATGACGATCCAGGGTTTTCTTCGGCCCCAGCGCGTATTGGTGCGATCCGTAATTACACCCATTAGTGGATCTGTAATTGCATCGGAGATACGCGCACAGAAAATCAGAATGCTCATTGCGTAAAGCGGAATCCCTAGCTCAGCGTAGAAAGGTAATACATAGAGATTGACGGGGAGCAGGGCCATTGAGACGGGCAGATACAGGGATCCGTAACAAAGAATGCTGAATTCGCTGACTCGGTTCTGAGACTTCAAGTTTCGACTCCGTGCTTGTTGCTATCAAACACAGACTACACCATTTTGTTGCAGGAAAAACTGTTAGCTGTGTATTTGTTTCTGTAGTGATAGCATTCAAATGTTAATGCAAAACAGAGAGTAGCGAGACATGAGTAACCCTTTCCTTGAGCCATTGCCCGATACTGGCATACCTGCATTTGACCAGATTGAGTTCAGGCATTACCGAGAAGCTTTTGATCTTGGTTTAATCGAACACAATTTGGAAATTGAAGCGATTATAAACAATCCGGAACCTGCGACATTTGACAATACAGTGGAGGCAATGGAGCGCAGTGGTTCGCAATTGCGTCGAGTTGTTAGTGTTTTTTGGAATCTCACTTCGTCTGATACGAACGATGAGTTGCAATCGCTGGAAATGGAGGTTGTACCGGAATACACCGCTCATTTTGGCAAAATCACATCTAATCCAGCACTTTTCGAACGGATCAAAACTGTGCTGAACGGAGATGAGGTCTTTGAGGGTGAAAAGAAACAGCTGTTGGATGAAACCTACCGAAGCTTCGTTCGTGCCGGAGCAGAGTTAGAAAACGTTGATCGAGAACGGGTAAACGTTATCAGTGAGGCGCTTGCTGGTTTGACAACTGAGTTCGGTCAAAATGTGTTGAAGGATACAAACGAATTTGAGTTGGTGTTAGAAAAGGACGAAGATCTCGCCGGTTTGCCTGACTTTGTTTTGGATATGGGCAAGGCTGAGGCAGAGGCGCGGGATAAGCCGGGCAAGTATGTCTTCACGACATCGCGTTCATCAATTACACCGTTTTTGCAGTACGCAGAGAAACGGGATCGGCGTGAGCAGATTTACAACGCGTATACGCAATGTGGCACGCGCGGTTCAGATAATCACGCGATCATCCAGCAGATCGTTTCATTGCGTCATGAACGAGCAGGCATACTGGGTCACGCCTCGCATGCAGACTTCATGCTGGATGATCGTATGGCGAAGACGCCGGATGCCGTAACCAACTTGCTTGATCAAGTCTGGCAACCCTGCCAAAAACGTGTCGCAGAAGAAGCCGCAGATTTGCAAACTCGTATTCAGGAAGACGGTGGAAATTTTGCGCTCGAACCCTGGGACTGGTGGTACTACACGGAAAAGGTCCGTCAGGATCGATTCGACTTAGACGAAGAGGAGGTCAAACCCTATTTTCGATTGGAAAATGTGCGGGACGGTGTGTTTGATGTTGCGAACAAACTCTACGGTATTGTTTTCAAACATCGTGCCGATTTGCCGGTTTACCATCCGGATGTGGTGGCATACGAGGTGTCTGAGGCTGATGGCTCTTTAATCGGTTATTTTTTGTTCGACTTTTTTATGCGTCCCTCGAAACAGGGCGGTGCGTGGATGTCGGCATTCCGCGATCAGTCTAACCTGGATGAAAAAATACACCCTGTGATCGTCAATTGTTGTAACTTTCCAAAATCCGATCCATGTCTCCTTGGTATGGATGAGGTGAGAACGTTGTTCCATGAGTTCGGTCACGGGCTCCACGGACTGCTCAGTAAGGTTCGTTACGAAAGTCTTGGAGGCACCAATGTTAAGCAAGATTTTGTCGAGTTACCCTCACAGATTATGGAACATTGGGCGATGGAGCCAGAGGTCCTTAAATCTTATGCGCGTCATATTGAAACAAACGAACCGATTTCAGATGTGCTCATCGAGAAGCTGAAAGCATCAGAGACGTTTAACCAAGGCTTCTCGACGACGGAGTATTTGGCCGCCTGCTACCTCGATCTGGCTTGGCATCAGGCAAAGAGTCCGGGTGATCTCGAAGTGGATGCTTTTGAACAGGAAGCCATGAATGCGATTGGAAAAATCACGATGGTTGATCCGCGGTACAAGTCTTCCTATTTTCAGCATATCTTTACTGGCGATCATTATTCCGCAGGATACTACGTCTATATGTGGGCAGAGGTCTTGGATGCTGACGGCTACGAGGCTTTCAAAGAGCGCGGTATTTTCGACGCGCAAACTGCAAAGTCATTTCGGGAAAACATCCTTGAAAAGGGCGGCACAGTCGACCCCATGACGCTTTACAAAACGTTCAGAGGACGTGAACCCGAGGTGCAACCTTTGTTACGGAATAGAGGTTTGTTGAGCTGAGCTTAAATCATCGTATTACAAAATATTTTGCAAGTTTATGATTGGCCCGGAAGAGAATTATTGGGTTTTTCTTGGTATTTTGGTGGTGGTCCAGAAAAGTTTACCGGCGCAGCGATTCGGAGTACCTCAGCGTAGCCTTGCCTGACCTCCATATGCGACATAAGCCCTTTCGACTTGAGTAATTCATGGACAGCAGGCAATCGATAGCAGGGCGCAGAGACGAGAAGATGGTGCTCAAGATGATAGTTGACAAAGTATGGCGCGAGTAACATTCGTTCGGGCCATGAAGCGATCGTGGTTCGGGTGTTTCGGAGACGGTCATCGTTGTCTGGCACCACCGCATGTTCTGCAATGTTTCTAATCCGGCTAACAAGAGAATGCCATGTCAGGGCTGGAACGATCCAGAGTAAAAAATAGAGATACCACTTTCCAGCGAGCATGAACACCGCAAGAAATGCGAGATTGATCAAGAAGTTTGGCGCTAGCCTGCGGACGCCAGCGTGCAGCGAAAATCCATCATCAGGATAGAAAGCACCTTTAATCGTTGCCCCATATTGTTTGAAGCCTGTTTGACCCGTGAGATCTCTGATTATTTTTCTTCTCAAGCTGGCACGCGATGTCGGAAAGGGTGCGGAGAGCGGCAAATCCGGATCACCTGCCTGTTGTGTGTGACGATGGTGAACAAAATGATAATTGCGATAAGGCGTGATGCTGGCGCCAACAAGGGCGCGGTTGAGCAGCCACTCAGCTGCCCAATCGTTCAGTTGTCTATTCTCAAATAGCACATGATGTGCTGCATCATGCCCAATAATCGCTAGCCCCAACTGTCGCGTACCGACAATGGCGATACCTACCAGAATGATTGCAGGATGCGTCCACTCAATGCAGATAAACCATGTGAGGCCGATAGTCGCCCAGCAATGCAGAATCAATCCCGCGCCCCGCAGATTTGACCTAGCGGAAAGTGCTTTAATTTCCTCGCGGGAGAAAATATCTGCTGGTTTCTGCAGCAGGCTTGATTCTTTGTCAGTGGCCATAGCCCTAAATCCGTTTGCCCAAGTTTTTCTGACCGGTGAGCTGTGCGGTGCGATACTCGAATGTATTCTTTCAGACCATAGCAGCTGAACTCAACCCCGTTAGCTCAATGCAGTGAAGTTAATTTGTGATTTACGTAGCAACTGTCGGTCCCAGGGCGGGAAGAGGCATTAATTTGAGGTACTGGACCATTACTGTGCCGGTCGGTTATTGTTCATCGTTGCCTTTGATACCCAAAGTCGTGCTGGAAGCATTATCAGCCGCTTGGCGATGGTGCACTTTGTGTACAATACCGTGAGTTTTAGAAGCAATCGCTCAATATAATTTTCAGAGAAAATGCGAGTAAACAATGTTCAGTCAAATTAAAGAATACTTAGATGACCCTATCGAAGCTTTCCAACTTCGGCTAAAAAATGATGAGGACCCAAGTAAACTTGATCTTGGGCTCGGAATTTATAGAGACGAAGCTGGTGACGTCGCGACACTAAGATCTGTTCGGGAAGCAGAGCAGCGCCTCGCATCTCGGCCAACGGATAAGGGTTATCGTTCTCCCATGGGTAACGCGCGCTACATTGAATTGATGGAAAAACTCCTTTTTCAAGCATGTTTGGATTGTCAGCCTGAAATGGGTGTCCTTTCTATCCAAACACCGGGAGCGGGTGCCGGTTGCCGTGTTGGCGCAGAGTTTGTGAAACGCCTTTCGCCAACAAGCCGTGTTTGGGCATCTATCCCTAGTTGGGGCCATCAGCTTGAATTCTTCGAAAACGCAGGCCTTGAAATAAAGTACTTCCCTTACTACGACTTAGAAAATTCTCATTTTCAGTTCAATGAAATGTTGGTTGCACTAGAGCAAATGCAAGAAGGGGATGTTTTGCTGTTACATGGGTGCTGCAATAATCCCTCCGGACAGGACCCGAGCCTTGAGCAGTGGCGTGCAATTGCCGAATTATGTAAAGCCAAAGGTGTACTGCCTTTTATTGACATTGCTTACCAGGGTTATGGTGACGGGGTGGATGAAGATCTGCTCGGTATGCAGGTTGTGGCCAGCGTGGTACCAGAGATGATCCTTGTTGTATCGTCCTCTAAATCTTTTACGATTTACCGCGAAAGA
Organism: Candidatus Azotimanducaceae bacterium; assembly: GCA_965657335.1. Classification (GTDB taxonomy): domain Bacteria; phylum Pseudomonadota; class Gammaproteobacteria; order Pseudomonadales; family Azotimanducaceae; genus UBA4582. The sequence goes on along the minus strand of CBFHOH010000013.1, from coordinate 99,235 downwards.
GCCGGACTTTTGTCTTTGGTTTCTAACGATAACACATCGTCTCTGAGCAACGCCCACAGATTACTGCGCGACGTCGCCAGAGGTAATTATTTTATGCCGCCAGATCATGGTGCAGAGATCGTTGCAGAAATTCTTGGCGATGAACGACTGTCTGCTCAATGGCGGCAGGAACTGGATGATATTCGTGAGCGTATTTACAGCTTGCGTGCGCTGCTGCGCGATACCATCGAAACGATGGACCCGAGTCAAGATGCCAGTTATTTAGTGCGGCAAAAGGGGATGTTCAGCTGTTTGCCGCTGAGTCCGGAACAGCAAATGGAAATGGAACAAAAATATGGGATTTATATGTTGCCCAATGCACGGATTAATTTTGCCGCGCTGGCTCAAGATAAAGCAGAGCGAGTCGCGAAGGCCCTGTTGGCGATAAGAAATCAAAAGCAATAATGTGCCTCATTGGCGATAAGCGCCTGTCGAACGCTGATAGCGCGCCTTAATTTAATAAAACCCTACAAGGAAACTTACTCTGTGAAAACCACTGCTGAAATAATGATCGGTGCCTTGATGTCTGAGGGTGTAGATACGGTATTTGGCATCCCTGGTGCTCAAATTTATCCAATTTTTGATGCCATCCATAATACGCAGGGGAAGATCAACTTAATTGCGCCACGACACGAGCAGGGCGCGGCTTACATGGCGTTGGGCTATGCGCGGTCGACTGGACGCAGTGGTGTTTTTTCTGTGGTGCCAGGTCCCGGTGTATTAAATGCTAGTGCGGGCCTTTGCACGGCACAGGGTGTGAATGCTCCGGTGATGTGTTTGACCGGTGAAATCCCCAGTGATTTTATAGGACACGGGCGGGGTCATTTGCATGAACTAAAAAACCAGCAGGAAACGCTGCAGGGTATTGTTAAGTGGGCTGGACATATCGCTTCGCCGGAAGACGCGCCAGAGGTAATGCGCGAGGCGTTCGAGAAAATGCTAGGTGGTCGGAAGGGGGCGGTGACTGTGCAGTCTCCTTGGGATGTATTGCCTGCACAAACAGACAACGAAAACTACGCGCGGGCCGAAGCCGAATCGCCAGAGGTGGATGTTGATGCAATCGCTCAGGCCGTCGAATTATTGGCGGGATGTGCTCATCCGATGATCATGGTGGGTGGTGGTGCGCTCGACGCAAGCGAGGAAGTCACTCGTTTGGCTGAACTGCTGGAGGCACCCGTGACCGCTTTTCGTAGTGGCAAGGGTGTAGTGTCCGATGAGTCTGACTATACGGTCTGTGCACCCGCAGGTTACGAGTTGTGGCAACAAACCGACGTATTGATTGCAATAGGTTCACGAATGGAACTTCAGCTAATGCGTTGGGGCGATATGATGAAGCGTGATACTGCAGCAGAGGGTAAGAAAGTGATTCGTATAGATATCGACCCAGCTGAATTTCTGCGTGTCACGACCGATGTTAATATTCAGGGTGACGCCGCGATGGCGACCGGGCAACTGGTCGAGGCGCTTGTTTCTGCGAATATTTCGAGTTCCGGCAATAGGGATCGGATTGTTGCAACCCAGCAGAAGCTGCTAAAGAGTATCCAAGAAATTCAGCCGCAAATGGACTATCTCAATCTAATCAGAGAAGTACTGCCAAAAGACGGTTTCTTTGTTGAGGAACTTTGTCAGATGGGTTTTACGTCAAACTTTGGCTTCGATGTTTATCAACCACGGACATACGTCACACCCGGCTACCAAGGCACACTAGGTTTTGGTTTTCCTACTTCACTCGGAGTCAAGGTTGCAAATCCGGACAAGGTGGTACTGAGCGTCACAGGTGACGGTGGTTTTATGTTTGGCATGCAAGAGTTGGCCACGGCGGTACAATATAATATCGGCGTGATTACATTAGTTTTTAACAACTCTGCTTATGGCAATGTGCTGCGTGACCAACAGACCCGCTTCGACGGTCACGTGATGGGCGCTGAGTTTACAAACCCAGATTTTGTCAAAATGGCCGAATCTTTTGGCGCTCAGGGTTATCGTGTTAATTCACCAGCTGAGTTAAAACCGGTACTAGAAAAGGCCATCGCCGAAGATAAGCCGACGTTGATTGATGTGATGGTGCCAAGGGGCTCAGAAGCTTCCCCTTGGAAATATATTCATCCTCAGGCGGGTTGATGTTCGTGAAATCCCATTATCCCGATCTGAGTATTCGCACCAAATAGTGTCTGCTTAACAACGTTGATCGACCGCGGTTCGATTGAAAATAATGCGACTAAACCCTGATAACAAAAGCCCAAATGAAATGGATCTTTTTGCTCGTCGTCAGTGATATTGATATGCGAATGTCCGCTGATAGTATGTGCGTTTACAGATGGGTTTTTGAAATTCAGCAGCATTTAAACGGACGGGTTCGTCAGTGGAACGCCGGAGCCAGCCGTAAAGAAAAAGCGTTGTAGAACAAACTAGTCAATTAGGGGGCTTCTCTTTCGCCCAAGAGACCAATCAGGTACTCTGAAGTGATGAAGCGTTCACCTTCGATAAATTCTGGAAAAAACAGTGTCAGCAATGCGCCCTTCTGGTGGGAAGAAGCGCCTAGACCTGCACGTGAGGCGCGTGGATTACCCGCTAATATTGAAGTGGCAGTCATTGGCGCAGGTTATAGCGGCTTGAATACGGCGCTTGTGCTGGCAAGGAATGGCGTTAACGTCGCTGTGTTTGAAGCCGGGCAGTTGGGTGGTGGTGCGAGTACGCTCAATGGCGGAATGGTTGGACCCAGTTTTCACAAACTCGGGGTGATGGGCCTAAAAAACAAGTTTGGTACCGATCGGGCTCATGCGATTCTGAAAGAAAGCCTCGGGTTTATCGACTATCTTGAAGGGTTCTTGAACGATGAAAATATCGACGCCGATTTTTCTCGGGTTGGCCGGTTTCGTGGTGCGCTGAAACCGGCTCATTTTGATGCGATGGCCTCTGAACTCGAACTGTTGAAGCAAACGATCGGAGTGAGTGGTGAAATGGTGCCTCAGAGTGATCAGAGGTCTGAGACGGGTTCTCAGCTTTTTCATGGCGGTATTGTTTATCATGATGATGCCGGCCTGCATCCTGCTAAATACCACGATGGGCTCGTTAGGCGTGTGCGAGAGGCGGGTGTAAAAATATACGCAGAGACTCAGGTCGTCGATTTTATAAAATCTGGCACTGGACTGATTCTAACCACAAGTCGAGGGGGTGTGCGGCAAGAGGTAAAAGCAGAGCAGGTCGCTGTTTGTACGAATGGCTATACTGGTAAGGTTGCCCCTGCGTTGAGGCGTCGAGTATTGCCACTGCGCAGCGCGATGATCGCAACGGAACAACTACCTGCAGAGCTGATCAGCCGGCTGATGCCGAAAAAAAGGCTATATGGAGATAGTCGTCGGTTAGTTGCATATTACAGACCATCACCAGATGGTACTCGCATTCTGTTTGGCGGGCGAGCCTCAGGCTTGAATGATGATCCTAAAGCAAACGTGCGCGAATTGAAGCAGGCATTGGTTCAAGTCTACCCCGAGCTAGAAAAAGTGGGCGTCAGTCATGTGTGGTCGGGGCTGGTCGCCTATACTTTTGATCACACGCCTCATCTTGGTCATATGGGTAACGCTTGGTACGCAATGGGCTATTGCGGTTCGGGAGTGGCACGCTCGAGTTACTTCGGAAGAAAGCTGGGCTTGAAAATCATAGGGTCGCCGGAGGGGGCAACCTCCTTTGATGATCTGGAATTTAAATCTCACCCGTTATATTTTGGAAACCCCTGGTTTATGCCTTGGGTATTGGGTTGGCACAGGATAGCAGATACGTTGGGGTGGTAACATGGAAGGCTATGGCGCTTTATCTCTGGTACCTCCGCTACTGACAATTGCAGTCGCTCTTTATAGTAGAAATGTCCTTTTTGCACTCGCCTGTGGCATTTTTAGCGGTTCGTTAATCATCGCTGATTTTAATCCTTTTGCTGCCGTGTTAGATGCTGTTGAAAATCAGATTTTGCAGGAGGTTGCCAGCGGTACACAGGTGCAGGTTATCCTCACAATTTTTGTCATTGGCGGATTTGTGAAATTGTTGGAAGTCTCCGGCGGCGCTGGCGCCTTTGCCAGAAGGATGAGCGAGGTCGTGACGAGTGGTGCCAAAGCACAATTGTTAGCATGGCTAACAGGTGTGGGTATATTTTTCACGGATTCGGGTAATAGCTTGATTGTTGGTCCTCTCTATCGAACTTTGTTTGATGAGTTTAAGATTTGCCGCGAAAAATTGGCATACATTCTGGATACCACCTCTTCACCCATTAGTATTCTCATCCCCTTTATCGGTTGGGGAGCTTACATTATGTCTCTAATTGAGCGTGCCTATCTGGAAATTGATCTCGAAGAAAATGCGTTCAGTGTATTGATCAATGTCATTCCCTACCAATTCTATGCGTTCTTGGCACTAGCGTCGGTGCCGATTATTGTCTTATCTGGCAAGGAGTTTGGTCCAATGCGAACAACCCAGATGCAATATCGTGCGCGCGTCGAAGAAAAAGCCAGCGAGCTTGAACAAGTGCAACTGGCAAATCAACGTGCTGGTGAGACTAATCAGATTAGTATTTTTCTCTACCCGTTGGCAGTGATGCTTGTACTTGTTGGCGGGTTGATCACTTGGCATGCAACGCATGGCGGAATCTCGGGTGTCCATATCAGGTCGACTTTAATCATTGCTTATATCTCCGCCTCTTTTACCTGTATGGAAATGATGCGACGTTATCAGTCGGTTTCATACACTGAGTCGCTAGCAATCTTTATTAAAGGCGCTGAGTCTCTTGTCTACATATCAATTGTACTGGTGTTGGCCTGGTCGTTAAGTTCGGTCACCAAAGACATCCATACGGCTGATTACCTCGCTTCGATCATTTCGGGATCAGTTTCTCCGATGTACTTTCCGATGATTGTTTTTGTCTTGGGCGCGCTCATTTCACTGTCTACTGGCTCATCTTATGGTACGTTCGCAATTCTTATGGCGATTGCGGTGCCGGTAGGGTTCGAGCTCAATGCATCCATGTATCTGACGATTGCGGCCGTGCTTAGCGGTGGTTTGTTTGGTGATCATGTATCGCCCATTTCGGACACAACCGTGCTAGCCTCTGCCGGAGCGGAATGCAGCCATCTCGCGCATGTCACAACGCAGGGTGCTTACGCAGCCGTGACCGGATTTGTTGCGTTGTTGGCTTTTGGTGCAGCAGGTATATACGAGTCTGGTTTGGTATTGCCGCTGGCGATAGTCTTGCTCGTGATTGTGTTGCATCTTTGCCTGCGAAGAAACGTGACATAGCAGTCTATGATTTTGATTCGATTCCCCTTGTTGGGGAATCGCACCGTTGATGGGGTCTGGCAGCCTCGGTGAACCCGCATCGCACGGGCTACCAACGCTTGACCCGTTTTGCCTCTTGCGAACAGCGTGAGAGCCCGGCGGTTATCTACCAAGTATCAATAAACGGTCTTTTCTTACCATTTCTAGGCGCCGGTTTTGGTGCGGATTTTAATCCGGCCACAATCCAATGCCTTGAATCTCTTGGATCGATAACCTCGTCTAACTCGAAAGCAGTGGCGTAATTAACGGCTTTTCCCCGATTGTACATAAGCTCGACCCGTTCCTGATATGACTTTTCGCGTTCCTCCGGGTCCTCGATCGCTTCGAGTTCTTTTTTATAGCCAAGTTTCACCGCTCCCTCTAGCCCCATGCCGCCGAACTCACCGGTCGGCCAAGTGACCGTGAACACTGAGGCCTTAAATCCGCCGCCTGCCATCGCCTGGGCGCCCAATCCGTATCCTTTTCGTAAAACAATAGTAAAAAATGGCACAGTGATGCTGGAGCCGGTAACAAACATTCTTGCGGCATGACGCACCAGCGCTGTTTTTTCGATTTCCGGACCCACCATGATGCCCGGTGTATCACATAAACTCAGTATGGGAATATCAAATGCGTCACAGAGCTGTAGGAATCTAGCAGCCTTATCGGCACCGTCACTATCAATCGCACCGGAAAGAAACTCGGGGTTGTTGGCGATAATACCAATGGGATGTCCCTCGATTCTGGCAAAGGCTGTGATCATACCGAGACCAAAGTGTTCTCTAAGCTCGAGTACCGAATCCGTATCTGCCAACGCATTAATGACTGCGCGAATATCATAAATTCTGAGTCTGTTCTCGGGAATTGCAGAGCGCAGTAAACGTTGGTCACCACAAGACCACTCTGTATTTCGACCCTGAAAATAGGACAGGTACTTTTTTGCCGCTCGCATGGCTTCGGCTTCGTCTTTAACCGCGATGTCAACCACGCCATTGGGTACCTGAACATCCATCGGTCCTACATCATCTGGCGTGAAAATGCCCAAGCCGCCGCCCTCAATCATGGCTGGGCCGCCCATGCCGATGTTGGAGTCCTCGGTTGCGATAATGACGTCGCTTGCGCCTAACAACGCTGCGTTGCCGGCAAAACAGCGGCCCGTGGTAATGCCGATGCGCGGTACCAGTCCACTGAGGTCACCGTAAAGCTGAAACGCGAGGCAGTCGAGACCAGCAATACCAGCGCCATCAGTGTCTCCGGGACGACCACCGCCACCTTCAGCGATGAGCACAACAGGGAGCCGAAGTTCCTTTGCCAGTTCAAACATGCGATCTTTCTTACGATGATTCTGCAGTCCTTGTGTGCCGGCTAGCACCATGTAGTCATAAGACATGACGACACACTGGGTGTTTACTTCAGGTGTCTGGCCTGCGAAGTACTCGGCATTGACACTGCCAATGCCGGTAATCATGCCATCCCGAGCGGTGTTCCGCATAAGGTCATCGACTTTACGTCTTCGGCGTTGCGCTGCGATCGTTAGTGAACCGTATTCTATGTATGTGCCCGGGTCTAACAAGTCGTTAAGGTTTTCTTCCGCAGTTCTGTGGTTGGTGCCGTGTCGTTTGGCAACAGCCTCCGGTCTTGATGCATCTAAGCCAAAGGCGAGTCGCTCCTTTGCCTCGGCGAGATCTGGCCGGATATGGTCAATATCAAGCGTTGTGCTAGAAGCCATCTCTTTGACCGAAACGTTGGCCTCCTCAATGAGCAGTAACAGATGGTCTTCGTTTACTGCCTCGTTAGGCATCACCAGCAGAGATTTGACAATCCCGCTGGTCGGCGCGCTGATCACGTGCTCCATTTTCATGGCATCCATAATGAGCACTTGTTGCCCTTTGTAAACTTCATCACCTTCATCGATGTTAATCTCGATGATTGTGCCCTGCAGAGGTGCGTTAAGCCCGGCTGTACCGGGGGGAATGGTTGTTAGGGTCTGTGAGGGTTGTTCTGCAGTTGCGGGATTGTTTTGCTGTACATATCTCGCGGTATGATTTCTGGTTCCGGCAAGTTCAAGCAGATGATCGTCAACGTAGCGGGTGTAAATAGTATTGGATTCAAAATCGGTGCTGGAAAGCAGATTGAGTATAAAAGGGAGGTTGGTAGCTAAGCCTTCAATTCTAAATTCTGAGCATGCTCGATAGGCCTTTCTTGCGGCAACAGTAAAATCGCTCCCCGGAGTAAACGTCACGAGTTTTGCTAGTAATGAGTCATATCTCGGCGACGTCGCGTACCCAGCATAAGCGAAGCTATCGATTCTAATGCCTGCACCTGTGGGCGGTTCAAAGACACTAATCGTGCCTCCTGAAGGCTTGAACATGCCATCGTTCATCAGGGTTTCCATGTTAACGCGGCATTGTATGGCAAATCCTTTTGGTAATTCAGGTGCCAGTTCGAGACCGACCTGCTGGATACTTTTACCCATAGCAAGGCCGAGTTGCGCCTGTACGAGATCGGTGTTTGTGACCTCTTCCGTTACCGTATGTTCAACCTGCAGTCTCGGGTTAGCTTCAATAAAATAGAAATTACCGGGTGCGTCAAGGTCGACTAAAAACTCAAATGTCGTGAGGCTCTTGAGTCCGGATCTTTTTGCCATCGTTAGTGCCGCGTCGATAAGCCGCTGTCGCAGCGCGGGCTCGAGTGAGGGGGCGGGCGCGATTTCGACGATTTTCTGATGGTTGCGTTGGACGCTGCATTCTCTTTCCCAAAGGTGGGTGACGTTACTGCCATCGCCTATAACTTGAATCTCAATATGTTTGGCGTGTTCAATCAATGCTTCCATGTAAAGTCCGCTTTCACCGAAAGCAGTCATTGCTTCACTTTCGCAGCGCTCGTATTCGGCACGAACGGCGTCCAACGTATGCACCTGCCGCATGCCGCGACCGCCGCCGCCGGCAATTGCCTTGATGAGCATAGATGGATTTTCACTGTTGGTTGTTTTTTGCAGTGACTGATAAAAATCGAGCGCTTGAGCGAGGCTCGTTTTTTCATTGGTGCCGGGAACAACAGGCACTTGGCAGTTTACTGCAAGCTGTCTTGCTGAGGACTTGTCTCCGAACAGAGATAACTGCAAGGGTGTAGGGCCAACAAAAATCAGATCACTCTGTTCGCAGAGAGTTGCAAATTCGACATTTTCGCTAAGGAAGCCGTATCCGGGGTGAACCGCGTCGCAGTGGGTTGCTTTGGCCGCGTCTATGATCGCCTGTGAATCAAGATATGCGGCAACCCCTGTGCCAGGTAGTTGGATCTGCTCATCGGTCTTTTTGACGTGCAGCGTGCGCTCATCGTCTGAGGGATAGACGGCAACGGTTTCTATGCCAAGTTCTGCGGCGGCGCGCGCAATGCGAATGGCGATTTCGCCGCGGTTGGCGATCAGTAGCTTCTTCATGTTAACGATTCTCTCCTCAACGGTGCGTACAACAATGCCTAAGTAGCAACAGAGAATATCACGAGTGCAGCAGTCATAGGTCCTCTGTATACTGTGGTCGAAACTCACAGCGTCAAGGGCGACATTATGTCAATCGCTTACCTCAATGGTGAATGGAATCCAATGGGTGAAACCAAAATATCCGTGCTCGACAGGGGGTTCATGTTTGGGGACGGGGTTTACGAGGTGGTGCCGGTTTACAAGCGCAAGCCATTCACGCTCAAAGAGCATCTGGCGCGACTGGGTCGAAGTCTAGCGGAGATTAAAATCACCAACCCGATGGACGAGTTAACTTGGGTCGCGCTCATTGAAGAAGCGATAGAGCGTAGTGATGAGCACGATGCTTTGGTATACATTCAGGTTACTCGAGGTGCTTCCGCCAGCCGGGAACACGTCTGGCCAAAGCAAACCCCAGCAACCGTTTTGGTCATGGTTTATGACGCACCGACGCTTTCCAGAAAGGATGTCACGCCTTACAAAATGATCACGCTTGATGATTTTAGGTGGCAAAAGGGTCACATAAAAAGTGTCAGCCTCGTGGCAGCTGGATTGTTCAAAAATGAAGCCGTGTCACGAGGCGCTGACGATTCAATACTGATAAAAAATGGCTTTGTGACGGAGGCAAGTGCATCGAACGTATACATCGTCAAAGACGGGGTGCTAATTACGCCGCCGACTTCAAACGCGATATTGCACGGCATTACGCGACACCTGGTCCTTAGTCTTGCCCGAGGTGACAAAATCTCGGTTGAAGAGCGAGAAATCAGCGTCGCTGAGTTGGACGCTGCCGATGAAGTGATTATCAGCAGCGCTGGCCATGAGGTCTGGCCGGTAGGTAGTGTGAACGGAGCGCCGGTCGGTAATGGCGAAGGCGGCGTTGTCTGGCAACGCCTTGACCAACTGTTCCAAGACTACAAATCAGCAGCCGAATAAAACGTGCACGGCCAGCAAAACGTCCTCTCGGCTGGTTTGCTAGCGGGTTAACCGATAGAGCACACGATTGGTTTCACCCGTTGCATACAACGTCCCGTCTGGCATGGCGGTGACGCCATTAAATACCATAGAAGGTGGCTGATCAGCGGTCGCAGCCTCGGTACCCGCGGCGATAGTCGCAAGAGTTTTTCCTTCGCCTTTGGGATCGGTTGCGACTATTTGTCCATCACTGCCCTGTACGATGACAAACTCATCTCCAACAATGGTCAGGCCTTCAGGATCAGTCAGCCCTTGTACTACCAAAGTTGGTTCGTCTAGCATGCTATTGTCAGCGCCGATTTTATAAATTTTTCCCTCAGATCTGGAGGTCACGTAAAGGCTGCCGTCGCTGGACGCAAGACCAGTGGGGGCGTCGATTGACATATATTGCGTTCTGCCGTTGTTGTCGAGGCCAATAATTGTATTGGTACCATGTTCTGTTGCGATTATCTTGCCGGCATAACGAACGGCCGCCACCGGACCTGCAAGTCCGTCATGCCGCTCAACGACCTCCATCGCGACCGGGTCCCAAACTCTGATGTCACCATCGACCCATGAGACCAGTATTAATTTGTCATTGTCAGTTGAGAGATTCAGAGCACCCCCCATTTTACCCATGCCGAGCACATTTCTTTGAACCTGAGTTTCCTCTCCGCTGGCTGGATCAAAAAAACGAATTGCATGCAGGTCTGCGACGACTAATTCGCCGTTAAGCAGGGTAATACCCCCGGGATGCGCAAGGCCACCCGGTTGTAGCGTTGTCAGACTGCCATCGGCTTCTACTCTTTGTATAAAACCATCGGTGAAGCTTGAGACAAAAAGACGGTTGTCCTTATCGAAAGCAAAGTTGTCGAGGCCTTGTGAAAGTGACGCAACAACCGTTTTTTTGTCTCCCTCGACTTTAACTATTTCACCTGTGCCAGTATCAAGCACGTGCAAGATGCCTTGTTTATCAAATTTCACGGCAGCGGGCGTGGTAAATCCGCTTGCCTCAAGGCGCATTGTATTGTCATCGACATTGAAACTAACCACTTCGCCACGGAACCATCTTGGACCATAAAGACGGTCGTCGCTTCCCCAGTCCATGCCATTCAATCCGCAACTTGGACCCAAGTCCTCAGCGATGACGCGAGGCTCGGCGATCCCCTTTGGGTCTACTTCGAACAGACCGGTGCCAAAGAAACACTGAGAGACAAAAAGCCTGCCATCATCCGAGAATGTTATTGGGTTGACCCCGGGCGTTAACTGGGCTGCAACGACTTTGTAGCCGTCAGGCGTAAAGCCGGCGACTTCTCCAGTGAGAATTGATGTCCAGAAATACGATCCATCTGCACCAAATGCGATATCGTCAGGACCGACCACACCATCTTCTGCCGTCAGCGTTTTCAACATTTCTCCTGTGTCAGGATCAATAATACTGATGGTTGAGCCAATGACTGAAGCGGCATACAGTTTGTTGTCGGCGGAAAACGCAATACCGTTGGTGCCAGCGATGTTTGCACCGGTTGCAATTGTGGTGAGCACAGGCGCAGCAGCCACATTTTTTTCTGCGTTCGTTGTTGGGTTTTCGCTGCAACTCTGAAGTGCCAGAACAGCAAAGATAAACGCGATAAGTGGCAATGTCGTTTGCGATTGAAAAAATGGTCTCATATATTTAGCTCCGTTTTTGCTCGTGTAATGAGGTGTTGGCAATATGCCTCGGCTTGCGCGCGTTTTGTCTAGTAATCGAGACTAGTAATGAAGTTGTCTAAAACAGCTAACATCTTATTTCTGGGAGTTTCCAACAGGGCTGCGTGGTCACCATCGGGCAAACTCACCCACCATTTGTTGCTAGTTGCCACAGCTTGAAAAAAGTAACCCTGGCGCTCTGTCGGCGCGAGAGGGTCGAATTCGGCCTGTATTAATAATAGCGGCGTACTTATCTTTGTTGGATCCAACGCCTGCCATTGATGCAGATCCTTAAAATCGACCCGCACTGGATCAGCAGACAGTGCCGCTTTCACATAGGCTGCAATCGCCGCATCAGTTATAGACCCCGGTGTTATAAAATCGCTAGCGGCGTTTAGGGCGGTGTTGGCCTTGGCGGGTGCTTTGGCCGGATATTCTAGCCGCGCCGCGGACGCAAACCTGTCTCTGTAATAAGGGTATCCAAACAACGTTATCGAAGAAACCAGATCAGGAAAACGCTGTACAACTAATTGCGCAACCATTGATCCGTACGACCATCCAAACAGGTGTGAGGCAACTTTGTTTCGTGACTGAATCCAGCTGAGAATTGCTGCAGCATCGCGAGCAGCTCGATCCGGTGTTAACCAACCTGTGTGATCTCTCGGGGTGCCGCCATAACCTCTGCCGTCCAGTGCGTACACTGTGTATCCCTTTTCTGTCAGACCATCCATAAACGAAAGATTTTCGCCAGCCACTTGCAAGTCGAAGTCAGGTAAAGCACTCCAGGTTCTGCCGTGAAGCAGCAAAATAGTGCCTTTTGGCTTGGGCGCGCGTTTCTCCCACAGCGTCATTGGATGGCCTTCGACCTCGACAGTATGCTGAAGCAGTTCAGCTGAGAAAGCGAAATTGAGGAAAGTCGTGGAAGTGGCAAAAATCAAACTCGATAGCCACCTAAAGATCTGCGGGCGTTTCATATTCATTCCGTTGGACATGCCGTAATAGTGCACCAGCTTGCAGGTCGATACCAGTGCGGCGCTGACCAAAAAATTTGGGCCAAGTCTGAGCGCGAAACGTAATACAAGGTTACAATGTGTTGGTTCGGACATTAGATTGAATGGAGTAAGCTAAAAAATGAGAGAAGGTAGTCTTGAAGCACCAACCCGGCATCCTCTTGACTGGAAGTCAGAGGATTTTTGGGATAAGTCGTCGCTTGATGATGAACTCGAGCGGGTCTACGACATTTGCCATGGTTGTCGTCGCTGCGTCAGTCTTTGCGACTCGTTCCCGACCCTTTTTGACCTTGTTGACGAATCAGAGACGTTCGAAGTCGATGGCGTTGCAAAATCGGATTACATTAAAGTGGTAGACCAATGCTATCTCTGTGATCTTTGCTACATGACCAAATGTCCTTACGTTCCGCCACATGAGTGGAATCTGGATTTCCCGCATTTGATGCTCCGAGCCAAAGCGCAGCGTTATAAAAATGATGGCGCATCACTTAGGGATGAAACACTGACAAGCACCGATACCGTGGGCAAAATGGCAACGATTCCGCTGATTGACGTCACTGTTAATGCTGCGAATAAAACGCCGTTGTTTCGTAACGCACTCGAGAAAACTTTTGGCGTCCACCACGAAGCTCCGCTGCCCAAGTACCACTCGAAGACCCTGCGTAAACAGTTCAAAAATTCTCCGCAGACTGTGAAGGCGGTTGGCGAGACGAAAGGAAAAGTTGCGCTCTACGCGACCTGTTATGGAAATTACAATGCCCCCCATCTAGGTGAGGATTTCGTCTCAGTTTTTGAGCACAACGATATCCAAATAGATCTCGTGCCAAAGGAAGCCTGCTGCGGCATGCCGAAGCTCGAGTTGGGCGATCTTGACAGTGTTGATGAGTTGAAACGCAAAAACATTCCCGTGCTTGCGAAACTCGTTGACCAGGGGTACGACTTGATCGCGCCGATACCCTCCTGCGTACTCATGTACAAACAGGAATTGCCTTTGATGTATCCTGACGACGAAGACGTGATCAAGGTTCAAAAAGCATTTTACGACCCGTTCGAATATCTTTACCTGCGGCACAAGGGCGGAGAATTCAACACTGATTTTAAAGAGGAGCTAGGCGATGTGAGCTATCAAGTGGCCTGCCATCTGCGTGTCCAAAACATTGGACTGAAGGCGCGGGATATCCTGGATCTTGTGCCTGAAACGAAGGTTAAGCCGATTGAGCGTTGCTCGGGCCATGACGGCACTTATGCTGTAAAGGCGGAAACGCGAGCAAAATCGGTGAAGATCGCTCGCCCTGTGTTGAGGCAAGTTGGAGAGCAACAGGCGAACCATTTTATTAGCGATTGTCCCATGGCGGCGACGCATATTGAAAACCTGGCAGAATCACTGTCGCCAGAGGAAAAGCCAGGACAACACCCGATGACCCTGCTTCGGAAAGCTTACGACATTTAACCGCTAGCCGGCAGGAAAAACCCGGCAAAATTTTGAATAAAGGTATGTATAAACTATGTCATCAAATACTTCATTTAGCGCGTCCTCGGGCGCGCTACTCAGAGAAGACCTTTGGTCCCTAGAGGAATATTCTGAGGAACGAGCCGAATTTAGAGCGATGGTTCTGGCCCACAAAAAGAATCGACAGATTTTGATTGGTGACCACATTCTGCTCCTATTCGAAGATCGTCTGACACTTAAGTATCAGATTCAGGAAATGCTGCGAATCGAAAAAGTCTTCGAGGCACAAGGCATACAGGATGAGTTGGATGCCTACAATCCTTTGTTGCCGGATGGCGATAATTGGAAATGCACCATGTTGATACAATTTCCCGATGTCGATGAAAGAAAAGCTGAGCTTCAGCGACTGATCGGTGTGGAGCTAAAAGTGTGGCTCAAAATAGGCAACAGCGAAAAAATTTTTCCAATTGCCGACGAAGACATGGAGCGCGAAAATGGGGAGAAAACCTCTGCCGTACATTTTTTACGCTACCAGCTTAGCGAGCAGCAGATTGCGCTGGCGAAGTCAGGCGCGGAGCTCAGCGCGGGGGTGGAACATCCTGCTTACGTGACCCCGAACGTTACGTTTTCTGAGGCTGCAACAATAGCATTGTACAAAGATCTCACATAAGTACAGATGATCTGGTTGCTCGACTCAATTCATTACACTTAGCTTACTTTTATCTGCTTTTCCATCAGAAGGTATTTAGATAGACTTCTAACTAGATTCCACTGATGGTGTTCGCCAAACGTCGCTCTCGACTGTTGATCTAACACCTATATCCATCGTTACATCAACAACAGAGAACAAGTTGGTATGAAATACTACATCCAAATTTTGCGATCGGCTGAGAGTCGAGCGCGAAAAAGCTGGTGGCCGAAGTTGCTAATACTAGGCCTCGCCATTTTCGGCGGCTCTGCTGTTCATGCCGCGGCTGCCCAAAACATCGATCGTGATTCAGTATACGAACAAGCGAAGGAAGCGCTGCGAGACGGTCGCACCGAGGCTGCATATCAACTTTTGGCGCAGTATGAGATCAACCTGTCGGGTGAAGATGCCTTCGACTATTTATTAGGGGTCGCCGCGCTTGACAGTGGTCACGCTGGTGAAGCTATCTTCAGTTTACAGCGTCTCGTTGCTCGTCGGCCGGCATTCTCTGGCGCACGTCTGGAACTGGCAAGAGCTTACTTTGACGTCGGCGATAATGAGTTAGCACGTATTGAGTTCGAAAGAGTTCAAAGTGAAAACCCGCCACCGAACGTTGCGCAGA
Source organism: Candidatus Azotimanducaceae bacterium (assembly GCA_965657335.1). GTDB lineage: Bacteria > Pseudomonadota > Gammaproteobacteria > Pseudomonadales > Azotimanducaceae > UBA4582. The sequence continues at coordinate 84,007 of CBFHOH010000013.1, read as the reverse complement.
CCGTGAATGATTACATGGCCGCGATAGAGAACAAATCAAGAGAATACCAAGCAAGCGCGCAGTACTATATCGAATTAGGCGGCGGTTATGACAGTAATGCGCCTGCGGCTACCGACGAGAATGTCTTTCTCAATTTTATCCTCAACTCAACGAATCTCGAGCAATCGTCAGCGTTTGCCAAAGTAACGCTGGGTGGTTTGTGGAACAATCCCATCACGCCTTCTTCCCAGGTTCTTTTCAATGCCAGGATAGATCACAGAGCTAACCCTTCTACGCATTTTGTCGATGCTTCAAATCTTGATTTGGGCGCGGCGTGGAGCTGGAAGTCTGGTGAAAGCGCCGCTTCAATTGCAGCCAACACGCTTTTCAGTGCACTAGATGGCGAATACAACAAGAGAGATGTTGGCGTAATGGCGACCTATGCCAGAGAGATCAGCGATTCGTGGACAGTCAGCGGCTTTGTTCGTGGTGGTGCTATCCGCTTCGAGGAAGCGGTACTAAAGATTCGGGATATAGACCAGGTGCTTTATGGAATCAGTCTGAGTCAAAATTTTAACAGTGCGCAGATGAGCCTCTCTCTGACAGGCAATAGTGATGATGCCGTTGACGCATCAAAGCAGTTTTCTGCAGAAGGTTATGGAGTCCGGTTTACTAATAATTGGTATAGGAAAGGTGGCAGCGTCATCTTTTTGGATGCCAGCGCGACGAAAACAGAGTACGACTCTCAGTTCTTTGGGATAGATAGAGAAGACGATCTTTATGCGGTAACGCTTGGTAGCGCGTGGTCTCAGTTCCCCGCAAAGGGATGGGTTACGACAGTCAATCTTAACTATAGTGTGAAAGATTCTACGGTGACCCTGTACGAGTTTGATCGTTTAGAAGTCGGCGTTACGCTGCGTAAAGTGTTGGATTAGGGGCCGGATATGAGCATTCAAAACATTATGAAATTACATAAATTAGTGGCCACGAGTATCTTGGCGTTGTCACTGATCGCGGGTTCTTTTGCTAGCTCGGCGCAAGCGAGCGTCGGCAGAGTCCTTTTTAAATACGGCAACGTCACAGTGGATTCGACTAACGCCAGGATACTGCGCCGGGGTGCGATGGTTGAAGAAGGCGACGTGATTGTGACTGGACCCAAGGGTTACGTTCAGTTGTTATTGGACGATGGCACGAAGGTTGCGGTGAGACCCAGCTCAAGATTTGAAATCGAAGCACTGGAGATGCCAGCAACGCCGACGACGCCGGCTATTGGTGCGGGCCAAACGCTGAAAGCGAGTTTTAAGTTACAGAAAGGCGGCTTCAGAACGTTGACCGGTCGGATAGCAAGAAGAAACCCAAGTGCTTATCGGGTAACAACGCCCGCGGCTGTGATTGGTGTTCGTGGTACCAACTACTCCACGCGACTTTGTGCGGGAGATTGTGGCGCTGGCGACGACGGACTCTATGTCGGTGTCTCCGAGGGTGGCGTTACCATGACAAATAGCGCAGGAGAGCTCGATATACCGAAAAACTCTTACGGGTTCGCGGAAAACTTCAATACGCCGCCACAACGACTGCTATCGCCACCGGCGAGTTTGCAAGAGGAAGGTTCTATTTCACTAGAAGCATCTGACGACGATGAAGAGGATGCTGAGGAAGGGGAATCTGATGAGAGTGACGCTGACGATAGCGGCTCGGAAGATGGTAGTGCTGAAGACGAAGGGTCCGACGAAGCAAGCAGCAACGAAGAAAGTAGTAGCGAGGAAGGCAGCTCGGACCAGAGTGGTGCCGATGATAGCGCCTCAGGCGACACTGGCGCAGATCAGTCCGGCACTGATGATGGCGGACAAGGTAGCGCTGGCGCAGGTTCCGAGGAAATTGCGTCCGAATTTGGTGGTGGTACGCCGCCCGTGCCTGCAGCGCCCTCAGCCGGTACAGAAACAGCTAACACGACGACTGCGCCTGATGAGCCCGAAAGAGAAATTGTGGCCGAAGGTGCAGGCGGGCAGGTGGTTGACATTACTGACGGTCAGAAAGTTGTTATTCGTTCAGCCGGATTGGCGTTCAGTGCCGGGGGAGTTGCGAGCGGTATCAACACAGATTTTGATCGGGTTGCATTTGACGACGAGAATAATTTGGTGACGTTTTCGGATGTTGACTCGTCTGATACCACGGTGATCTTCGATTTGGGGTCTGCGGTGAACACCAACACGGGCTTCGAGCCAACGGGTTCGCTACGCTGGGGTCGATGGGCTGCAGGCACAGGAACGCCCAGCACCGATACCTCTTCGAGCGATGTTGATTTGACTGAGTCCAGTTTGCATTGGGTGATTGCACCGCTTAGCACAAGTCCTGATCGGGTCATCACCGGATCTGCGCAGTACGCCTTGGTTGGTAACACCGATCCAACCGACGATTTTGGCAATAGAGGTGTGCTTGGCTCCGCAAGCCTTTTCGCGGACTTTACCAACTCAACGGTGCAAAGTGATCTCCAGTTGGGTATTGCTGGAGAGGTTTGGACTGCATCCGGTAGTGGCGCAATTACCGCAAACCTATTTAATGGTCTTTATAGCACCGTCACTGTTGGTGGGGCCTCAGGTGCATCAGGTTCTTTTGGCGGAATATTTAGCGATTCGACTTCTGGCGTGCCTGATGCAGCAGGTTTGAGTTATCAGCTCACCAACAGCAGCAGGACAGTAAGCGGCGTGGCAGTGTTTAATGCCGCATCTGCTGGCTCAACCGTCGATACTTCACAGTAAAGCGCCCAACAGAGATTGAGGTAAGGTAAAATTAAATGGACATTAGAATGCCTACAAATTTGAACAAGATTAAATCATCTGCCGCGCTTTCGCTTGTCGTGTTCTTAACAGCTTGTGGAGGAGGTAGTGGTGGTGAATCTGGCCAGCAAGCACTCGTTGGTGGCAGCGGACCCGTTGTAGTACCAACCACAACTAGTGGCGGCAGAACGGTTACCGGTTTAGCGTCCAAAAGCCCGATCGCGGGCGCCGATGTGTCTCTTTTTGAAATCGATGGTTTTGGAAATCCCCTCAGCGTGGCTGTGGCGACAGGTCAAACTGACGACAACGGCGCATTCTCTTTGTCGGTAGATTCAACAGCGGATTTGTTGCTAAAAACTAGCGGTGGTGTGTTTATCGATGAGTCTGACCAAGAACCAGATCTGGCGTTAAAACGAAGAATCACCCTTGGCACAGACGAAGGTTTTATGTCATTGGTTCTTGCCAACAGTTCAACAGCAGCAATTACCCCGTTTACCGATATTCTTGTCAGGCGAGCACAAAATGAAGCTGCAGAGACAGGGGGATTTGGTAATAAGTTTGGCATTGTTAAGTCACTGATCGATGAAGAACTCGGGTTTGATGTGATAAGCACGATACCTGCAAATCCCGTTGACCCTGCCAGCGGGGCAACCGCCGCACAGATGCAATACGCGTTGTTTTTAGGTGGTTTTGCGAACGCGCTGAACAACATCAGCTTGCAGTTAGGCGAGGCCACGCCGACATTCGAGATAATACAAGCGGTAGCTGAAGATTTGAGCGATGGCGATTTGGATGGACAATACTTTGGCGATTCAATCGTTATTGAGCGGAGTGGGCGGAATTCGCTGCCGCTACCAAGCGGTATAGACTTTAATCAGGAACTGGCGAGATTCAGGAATAATAATTTTGACGGCTTCTCATCAACTACACTGCCTCAGCCAAGCGGGTCTAGCCTCTCTAACGCGCCGCCAGTAGCTAATGCGGGCTCAGACCAAACTGCGACAGATGGCAATATTGTCTCGCTCTCGGGCGCTCAGAGTGTCGATCCTGAGGGTGGCACGTTGTCCTTTAATTGGGCACAGATATCAACATCGCCACCTGTCACTCTAGTTGGGGCAGACACAGAGACGCCATCTTTTTTGGTAGAGACCAATTCGGTGACGGCTTTAACGCACAGTTTTAAATTGACGGTGACAGATAGCGTAGGCTTTACGTCTGCCGACACCGTTGATATCGCGATCAGCGCGAACGCACCGCCAACCGCGAATGCCGGCGAAGACCAGACTGTCAACACGGGTGATGCTGTCACATTATCTGGTTCGCAAAGTGTCGACCCAGAAAGCCTCGCCTTGTCTTTTAGTTGGGTCCAAATATCAGAAACACCAACTGTTAGCCTAGTCGGGGCTGACACGGCAACGCCATCATTTGTTGTAGAAACGGTGACGTTAATTGGTCTTACTCACACGTTTCAATTAACGGTGACGGACAGTGCGGGCTCAACATCCATCGATACAGTTGATGTCGACATTATTGCAAACGAAGCACCAGTAGCGAACGCGGGTCTTGACCAAACAGTGTCTGACGGAGATACGGTAACATTGTCAGGTGTCGAGAGTGTTGACCCTGAGGGACTTCCGCTGGCTTTTAGTTGGGAGAAAATCTCAGCATCACCTGCAGTCATTCTTACCGGAACTGACACGGCAACACCTTCCTTTGTCGTCGAAGCAGGCTTGTTTGCTGGCGTCACTCACACTTTTGAACTGACCGTGACGGATAGTGTCGGCACTGCTTCGACCGATACCGTTAATATCACAATCAATTCCATCTTTAGCCCTTCACTCTTTGTCATTGCAGATAGCGGTAAGTACAAAGAAAACGGTAATCCGATCGATGGCGGCGTGAAACTTGATTTTGACGCGGGAGGCACGGGCCAGCTCTTTAGCGAAGAAGGGCCGGTAACGTTTGATTGGAGTGAAACCAGCACTGGTTCTATCATCATCGATTTTTCAGGCATTGGGGGACTGATAGAAGATCAATATACAGAATTCGGCGAGGACAACGGTGTTGATATTGGGTTCGATTTTGGCGGTATTATTGGTGGTTTCTTTGGTCAAGGAGACTCGGCATCGGAAGTTGAGGTGACAAGGAAACTTAATTCGATCGAGTTTGCGCAGTTAGCCAACGGCAATGGCAGTGATCGTGTAACGGCGACTATAAGCGTTGTCGTTGAGCGTTTCGATGTGCTCGCTGGTGTGCAGCTGCCTAATGAGTCAGTGACCGAAATTGAAGATGTCGCTGTCTACGATGCCGCGATACATATTCCTTTCACGGCACCCTTAGCGCCAAGGGTTTTACCTACAGGCGCACAAACCGGCACACCATCACTTTTTGATGACGAACTTTACGATGACAAATTACAATTTGAGACAGATGGCACAGGCTTCGCTCGTTTTAAAGACGAGGCTTTCGATTGGACGATAGAGGCTGATGGACACCTCAGGCTCGTTTTTGCTAATGGTGAAATTGCCGATTATTTTAACTTCAATTCTTTACCTGATGGCGATGCGATTGGAGTTGTTTACACTAAGCTAAATGGCGACGTAATTAGTGATGGTTTTCTCTCCGTTGAACAGCAGATTGTTGATTTAACGATCGAGAATTCAGCGGGAATTTACACGGTGCAGGAAACCTTTGGTCTCGATGACGGCTCCGTCGTTGATCAGAATCGGCAGGTTCGGCTTTATCCAAATGGAACAGCCCAACTCGAAAGAACGGCTATCGATCCGTCGACGGGTCAGCGTATTCCGGTATATCTGCCATTCGGACTATGTTGGGTAGCCGAAGGAGACAAACTGACAGTGACGACCACTTTTTCAGACGGTATTAACACCCGTTCGGAAGATTGTCCTGCTTTCTTGGATCAGTTTACGCCGTTTAATCGCAGTAACTTGTCCGTATACCAAATCGATGGCAACACTTACCGCAGTCATTTTGCAGAAGAAGAATCCGTGTGCCTTGCAAATCAAAGTTCAACTTCTGACTGCTCAATAACGGAAGTCAAAAATATCTCCCTTTCGATCAGCAGCAGAACTGCGCTGACATCGACGCCAGTTTATGCCATCGCAGATCAGGCGGCAGCGCCGGATATGATCAGCAGCTTCGACATTGATGTATTGGCAAATGATGAGCCCGGTGATAGCCCGATTGATGCAACAACAGTGGTGATTGAAACGTCGCCACAATTCGGTTCGTTGACGATTGACGGCGTTTCAGGATTGATTACATACACGCCTGGCGAGGATTTTGCTGGCGATGATGTGTTTTTCTATCGGGTCTCAGGCACCAGTGGCGCTGAATCGCAGTCATCCTACGCGCCGGTAATCATTAGTGTCGATGCGGTTTCTGATGCCGGCCCCGATATATTGGCCCGATCGGGTGAGCTTGTCGTGCTTGATGGGTCTAGTAGTCGCGCTTTAGGCCCTCTGACCTACTCATGGACTCAGCTGTCAGGCCCGACTCAGTTCTTGAATGACCCCGATAGTGCAACGCCATCTTTTCAAGCGCTTGGCTTGCCTGTGTCTGAAACGACACTGGAGTTCGAACTTCGGGTCGAGGATCAAAACGGCATGCTTGATTTCGATACTGTCAACGTAACGCTACCAGCGGCAATACCCATGACGTTTTTTGCTGCAGGAGATCTTAGTCTCCCAACTCAGTTTGGTATTGATGTTGACCCAGATGGGGTCATTATTAGTTTAGATCCTGATGGTACGGGTTTCATCAATGAAAGTTCAGGAAGTTTTCTGCTGGACTGGACCGAAAGTCCAGGTTCAATCGCTCTGGACTTTTCCCGCAACAGCGGAGGAGGAATAGAAAACAATGCATTTACCAGCTTTGAGGATGTCGACGGAATAACTGGCCAAGAGGAAGTGTTGACGACTAACGTTGACACAAGCGCACAGTTGTTTGTTGAAACCGACGAAGATGGCAAAGATATTGTGTTGGTGAATTTATCTTCGAAAGAAGAAAGGTTCGATGTGACAAACGGCGTGGCATTAGACACGGTCTTCAGGAGCGACGAGGAAACCATTGCGGTTTATGACCTGTCATTTCAAGTGCCATATGACTCCCTCGGAGGCGTGTCCCTGAGCTTGCCGACTGATGTTTCTTCGGCAGTGCCGACAATTAGGGACGGTCGTTTGCCGCTTGAGATCGACGAACTGATTTTCTCTGCCGATGGTACGGGGACTGCAAGATTCAAGGTAGAGCCGTTCGTTTGGAGTATCGCGGTTGACGGGCACCTGGAAGTCGAATTTAGTGGCGGAGATGCTGCCAGCTATTTCATTCTTGAAGAGAAAATTTCAGGTGATTTTGTTGCTGTGCTATACCGCTCTGCTGGAGGAGATGTGCGGGCGCGCTCAGCATTATCTTTTACCAGGCAGGGGACGCCCAATTTTATCGAAGGCAGTATAGCCGGTATCTACCAGGCATTTGGCTCTGAGCTGCTAAGTGACGGCACACTAGTCCCTAATGAGGCACGCTACATCGTTAATGCGGACAATACTGGTACGGTTGAAATTCAAAATATTGACCCCGAAACTGGGCAGACTGAGGGTTGGGGTGAAAGTTCTTTTGGGATTTGCGCTGAGGTGATTGCTGGAGAAATGGTTTGGTATAGAACCAGAAATCTGGATGGACGCTTTCAAGGTAGTCGACAACCTTCGGTTTCTCATTGCGAGAGCTTGACCTTTGCTGACGTGTCTTTTGCCAGAACACATACCTTGTTTGAGGAACGAACAAATGGCGATATTGCCGTTATTGTTGCCAACGGCGAGAATGACTGCGGCTTCTTTCCATCGCAAGGAACGAACTGCGATGCAAACCTCATAAAAATAGACAGTTATTTCCCTACGATCTTTAATTTCACGGCTTACGATGGGCAAGCACCGATCACAGTGCCTGACACTGGCTCGATAGTGAATGGTGAGACAAAATCTTTCGATGTGTTGTCAAATGACATTTCCGGAGATAGCGCGATTGATCTTGGAAGCGTCGAAATACTGGTTCAACCTGTCGAAGGGGTCGCGGAGATCGATCCAGCGACTGGCGAGATCACTGTTTCGTTAGACACTATTGAGTCCATGGCGACCGTTTATTACCGAGTGTCTGATATTAGTGGTAACGTATCGACCATAAGCGTGCTTGATATTGCGGTAAGCCCTCCCTAGAAACTTGTCTCCCCTTACCGATCTGCGATATAAATGCAGTCGCGTAGGGGGATGTTTTGAATAGATATTGGCTAAAGTTAGTTGCGGGCGTGCTGTGCCTTTCTGGTGCGAACATCACTCTTGCGAGTTCAGACTTGCTTGTAGACATAAAGGGTGGTGAAACCCTTGCTATCAAGAAACTTGATCAAAGTTCAGATATTAAAGTTGACGGTCATCTTGACGAGCCGCTATGGCGATCTTTGCCCGCGTACGACGAATTTGTCGTTACTATGCCGGAAACTCTCGGTGAGGTTCCCCATGCGACGCTGGTTAGGCTTGCGTATTCCGATGAGGGGTTTTATGTCGGAGTCGACTTAAAGCAATCCCAAGACACCCTAATGAAACGACTTTCCGGTCGAGATAGGCGAGATATCACTCGTGATACGGTCAGCTTCACACTCGATACATCGGGCCAAGGGCGTTACGGTTACTGGTTTAGCGTCAGTCTTGGAGATTCGCTGCAAGATGGTACTGTGTTACCTGAGAGCAAATTTACCAGCGATTGGGATGGTGCGTGGTACGGTGCCAGCCAACAGACTGATACAGGATGGACGGCAGAGTTTTTTGTGCCCTGGGGCACCGTGTCGATGCCAGCGGGTAGCGAAGACGAACATGCGGTACGAAAACTGGGGCTATATATGTCTCGTCAGGTTGGGTACCTAGACGAACGATGGAGCTGGCCAGCGATACTTAGTTCGGAATCCAAGTTTCTATCGGTATTACAGCCGGTTGAGGTACGTGGCGTTAGTCCTAAGAAACAGTACGCATTCTTCCCGTTTTCAGCGATAAGCCGAAACAGAGTTGATCATGAAACGCGATATCGAGTGGGTACTGATTTTTTCTGGCGACCCTCGAGCAACCTGCAGATTTCAGGGACGGTCAATCCCGATTTCGGGTCTGTCGAGTCTGATGACGTTGTGATTAACCTGAGTGCTACGGAAACTTTTTTCCCAGAAAAGCGGCTGTTTTTTGTTGAAGGGCAAGAAGTCTTTGTTGCTTCTCCTAGGGCGGACACTCGGGGTGGGGGCGTTGGCAATCGCGGTGCGCCTTACACGATGGTGAACACAAGACGGATTGGTGGTAAGCCGAGAAGCCTGTCTCTTGCCGAGGATGAAAATATCACCGACCGTGAGCTGGATCTGCCAGTCGATCTGATGGGCGCGCTCAAGGTAACCGGGCAAACAGGTGGTTTACGTTATGGTTTTTTCGGTGCCTTTGAAGAAGATGTTGACATCCGCGGCACAAAGGCCGGTGCACCAGTTAAGTTTACCCAGGCGGGCAGTGACTATGGAGTCGCACGTTTGATTTACGAAGACAGTAAAGCCGGTGCTTACAGAGCCTTTGGCGTTCTCTCGACGGCAGTTATGCACGATAGCGGTGATGCGTTGGTGACAGGTATAGATGGGCACTATCTGACGTCGGACGGAAAAATCCAGCTAGACGCTCAGTTGATGACCTCGGACATCGATGGCCAGCCTCGTGGCTACGGGGGATTTATTGATGGTGAATTCGCAATCAAAAAAGGTGTTGTGCAACGTGTCGGCATTGAGTATTTCGACCGAGACCTTGATATCAACGATCTTGGTTTCCTAGAGCGTAACGACAGCTTCCGCATTCGAACGTCACATATTCGAACCTCATCTGGCCTAGGCTGGGCGAAAAGCAACCAGTTCGATCTACGGGGGTACGTACAGGAAAATAATGACGGCCTTTTTACAGGCGCCGGTGTCTTTTTGTCTGATAGTCTGACGTTTAACAATTTATCCAGCATGCTGCTTAAAGTCGGTTTCTTTCCAAAAGCCTATGATGATCTCAATAGCTTTGGGAACGGCACCTACAGGACGGCTTTGCGACGTGATGTTGCCGTCAGGTTTTCGTCACCTAATACCAATAAGTGGAGCTTTGGTTCTGGTATCGGTTGGCGAGAAGAAATGCTGGGTGGTCGTCATATTAGTGTGGGTGGAGGGCTGACTTGGCGCCCCAATGATCGATTCTCTTTTAGTCTTCGATACTTTTGGGCTGATAGAGACGGTTGGTTGATCCATCAGGAAGCTCGCAACATGACAACCTTCAAGGCAGAGCAGTGGGTGCCCTCGTTGAACATGGACTATTTTTTCTCGGCGAAGCAACAGCTAAAAGCCACCCTGCAGTGGGTGGGTATCAAAGCCGTAGAGGATGAGTTTTGGGAAATTCCATCATCACCGGGCGCATTGGTCAAGGTTGACAAGCCTGCCGGGCCCTCAGACAGCTTTGGTAAGTCCCAGATGACCTTTCAACTGCGTTATCGTTGGGAAATTGCGCCGCTATCTGACTTGTTTGTTGTTTATATTCGCGGCGCAGATAAGGGATTGGCGCTGGAAGAGAACTCATTTTCAGATATCTTTCAGGCCGGTTGGGAAGACCCGATTGCTGATGCATTTATCGTAAAACTTCGTTACAGGTTCGGCTCTTGACAGAATAGGTCTTTACATTCGTCCGAGCTGTAAATCAGGAGGATCAAATATGTTTAGACGCGATACGCTCAAAATGCTCGGCAGTTTGCCGCTGCTGAGTTTGCTGCCGCCCGGTGCGCATGCCGAGCTACTTGGACAACCTTGGAGTAAAGCACGAAATGCGCTTATTTTCGACGCAATGGGTGAGTTGCGAGATGTTTATACCGACGGCCTAATTCAGGAAATGCTGGATGCTGGAATGCGCGCGATTGCGATCACGCTTTGTGATCCCAAAGTTCAGGGGCAAGCTGCCTATGATCATACTATTCAGGGAATTCTTGCTTACAATCGGTTGTTGGCATCGAAACAACAGTACTACATGCCAGCCAGAGAAGTCGCCGATATTGACCTTGCCCGATCCCAAAACAAAATGGCGGTGTTCTATCTTACGCAGAACTCAACGCACTTTATGCGAGACCTAGATAATGTTGATGTGTTTTATCAATTAGGCCTGCGCGCCAGTCAAATTACGTACAACAGCCAAAATTGGGCAGGGTCTGGTTGTCAGGAACCTAACGGTTCTGGTTTGACGCGATTTGGACATGGATTAATAGAAAAAATGAATTCCGTCGGCATGATCGTAGACCTGTCTCATGCAAACGATAGTACGATTGCTGATGCGATATTTGCCTCTAAAACACCGGTGCACATATCACACGCATGTTGTCTCGAATTGTTTAAGCATGAACGTAATATTTCTGACAAAAATCTTAGAGCGCTTGCTGAGAAGGGCGGCTTGTTCGGTGTAACGCAAATGCGCCCCTTCATGACGGAAAAAGTAGACAATGCACTCGAGGTTTATTTTGATCATATTTTGCATGCAATAAATGTATGTGGCGTTGACCATGTTTGTATCGGCAGTGACAGAGATCATCGCCGGCTGGTGCAAAGTAAAGCGTACCTTGAAGAGCTAAACAGAGAAGAAGGTTCTGCCATGAAGGTTGGTGATGGTCCGCTTTATTTCGAAGAATTGAATGGTCCGCGCCGAATGGAAACGATTTGGGATGGTTTGAAACGACGCGGGCTCACAGAAGATGCACTCGAAAAAGTCATGGGTCTTAACTTGTACAACTACTACCGATTGGTCGTGGGCTAAACGACAAACAGTGAAGGATCTTTCTCAATGTTAAAAGGAAACCTTGCAGTCCTCTGTTTGGGACTGTCATTTTCTTTGTCAGCAATTAGTGATGTGACAGGCAAGGTGTTTTATACCAGTTCAGGGGCTGGTATCCCTCAGGTTGCTGTGAGTAATGGCAGAGATATTACAGTCACAGATGAGCAGGGACGTTATGTTCTGCCCGAGCATGGCGCTTTTATCTATCTTACCCGTACAGCGCATGTGGACCCGGAAGTTTGGTTCAAAACTCGCAGTGAGACAGTTGTCGACTTTGAGATTGAGCAGCCGACGCATTACCCGCAAAGCACGTTTTTTATCCAAATTTCAGACACTCACGTCTACGATCGAAGATCAGATTTTATTGAGTTTTCATCCCCGTCTGTGCCGTGGTTCATCCCGGACTTTCTAGTTCCCTGGATAACGATAAGTCTGCTCGAAAAGAACTATGGCGATGGTGTGGTCGATAAATTAAAGGTCGCACTCAAAGCTAATGGTTACTCTGGCGAACTAGATGGTCTGTCAGCAAGCGAAGTGTATAGCGCTTATGCCGAGGCACAATATGCCGAGCAGGGTATTTTTGAACCGTTGGATTCGCAGATACGCGCCGCGTTAGAAGAAGTTGCTGGGCTTGAACCAGATTTTGTCATAAATACTGGCGACCTCGTGCTTGAAAGCAACCAAGGCTCACCCGAAGCAATAGATCGATGGTTTAGGTACTACGGTGAATTGACAAAAGACCTATCCTTTAAGATGTACAATACGATAGGCAACAATGAGATTGCCGGCACAGACCGAGCGGACTTTACATCTCAAGACGCGAGATTTGGCAAATATTTCTTCCGTCACTACCTAGGCCCTACTCACTTTAGTTTTGAACGAAGTGGGTACCATTTTATCGCGCTCGACACACACAGTGCCGATCCTCAGGAAGACAACCCGGATTATTGGCACTTCGGCAAGATGACTCCAGAGATTCTGCAGTGGTTCGAAAACGAGCTTAAGACCCATGATGACAAAACCGTTGTGGTGCTTAATCATGAACCTTTTCACTTCGATGAACGTTGGCCCTTTGATAATGATCAGCAAGTGGATGACCTAGGTCTGTTTGGCACATATGGCGTTGACTATGTGTTGAGCGGTCACACGCATTACAAAAGTGCGATGGCTATTGATGGTGTCCAGCATTTCACCGCGGGTGCGCTATCTGGTATGCGCTGGGTATTGCCGGCGAGTATCCATGAACGAGGGTATCGATTGTTTCAGGGAGTAGGAGACGAGCTGTACTCTTTGTGGAAGCCAACAGGTAAGCGGTCCATTGGTCTAGCTGAACCACAACCCGCTGACAGCCCTTTTATGATCATCGCAGCAGTAGATTCGCAAGGGCCTTTCAAAGAAGTCAGTTTTTTTTCGGGTGAAAAAGCATTGCCTGTGAACGCGTTGAGTGACTATTTTTTTGAAATTTCCAACGTGGACAGCTTGCCGCGTGAAATTAAGATCGTGGCCCGAGCAGTCGATGATAGTGTGACGGAAATGATGATCGATTTAAGTGGCCAGATCTCTGAATGAAAGCGCCGTGCGAGGTGTGAACGGTAAAAATTTGTGGCATTGTAGGGTGACAATTAAAATTCAAAATATGGTCACCTCATGGCACTAGAAAACACACGCGTTATTTTCAAAAAAAGACCAGAACAATCAGCCACGCCAGATTGTTTTGATGTTGTCAAAGAGCCACTGGCGCCGCTCGGACCGAACCAGGTGCGGGTGCAGGTGGAGTATGTCTCTGTTGATGCAGGCGTCCGCACGATGCTGCGGGGTGAAGGGTTTCATCGCCAGGTGCCGCTAGGCGGCACGATACACGCGGGTGGAATCGGGCGCGTTATCGAGTCAACGGCAGATGGTTGGGAGCAGGGTCAGGCGGTGCGAGGCGGCTTGGGTGCCCAAACGATTGCCACAGTACCGACATCGCTGCTGGAAAAGGTTGATGACTTGCCTGGGTTGTCATTGAGTGCACATCTTGGTGTGCTCGGAGGCTCAACGGGTGTTACTGCATGGATTGGTATGCGGCACGTCGCTCGTCCGAAACCCGGAGACACTTTTGTTGTCTCTGCGGCTGCCGGGGCGGTTGGTTCGATTGCTGGTCAAATAGCAAAGAAGGAAGGAGCCAGGGTTATTGGCATTGCCGGAGGAGACAGAAAAACCAATTATCTCGTCGACGAACTTGGTTTTGACGCAGCTATCGATTACAAAAACGAAGATGTTAACACTAGGCTAAAGGCGCTTGCGCCCGATGGCGTCAACGTGTTTTTTGACAATGTTGGCGGTGCGGTGCTAGACGCGGTGCTCGACAATCTTGCGATGCACGCCAAGGTGGTTATCTGCGGGGCAATTTCACAATACGACGACATGGACAACGTTACCGGACCGTCGATGTACTTGCGCCTGGCAGAACGACAATCGTCGATGGAGGGTTTCGCATATTTTCACTTTCCTGAAAGCATTGGCCCAGCGACCGTTGAGCTTGAGCAATGGTTGCGCGAAGGTTCAATAACAATGCCTGAGGAGATACTCGAAGGCATCGAAAAGTATGTAGAAGCGCTGCAGTTTATGTTCGACGGGGGCAATCTGGGTAAATTGTTAGTGAAACCCGTGTCTGGTGTCTAGTCATGAGACTTTCTCCGTAAGGGAATTCACTACCCTATAAAAATTCAGACCAATAGCAGGACCAGCTATGATCTCGACAGACAAGCAATTTGATGAATTTATATCCGAACATCGGTGGGCAGTGCTCACGACTAACGGAAAACGCGGTCCCTCAAGCTCGGTCGTGGCGTATGCAAGAGCAATCGATGAGTTAGTGATCTCAACACCAGGGCCTGCGTTCAAGGCGCGATCAATCGAGGCCCAACCGATGGTGAATCTGTGTATCCTGAGTAACCAGGAGCCATTTAATTTTGTGGCTGTGCAAGGCGAGGCTTACATACTGCGGGAAAATATTGAAAATGACACGATTCGTGTTTTTGATAATATCACCGGTTCTGGTTATGAACTTCCCGAAAACCTTCCTGAATGGCTTGAGGTTCAGAATCGCGTCATCATTCGTATTAGGCCCACGCACGTCCATGGTGTGATTCGCTAGAAGTCGACGCCGCGTGTAAAGGCACCATCAACTCTCACATTAGCGCCATTCACCCAACTAGCGGCGGGGCTTGCCAAGAACGCAACAACTCGGGCAACTTCTTCTGCAGTGCCCATGCGCTTAGTTGGATGATAATCACGATCTCGCTCATAAAGTGCGGTCGCATGATCTTTGATCTGATTCCATGCACCGTCTTCGATGTAGATGGGTCCGGGAGCAACACTGTTGGCTCTAATGCCTTTTGGACCCCATTGCTGAGCAAGTTGCGCCATGTGGCGGATCGAAGCCGCTTTCATTGCGCCGTAACTGGGGCTGATGGGCATATCGTGATGCTCTATACCGGTAATCGAAGCAATCTGTATGAGTGCGGCTTGGCTCGATTTTTCGAGAAATGGTAGCGCGCCTTCACTCATACCAACCATACCTAGCACATCGATATCAAAATTTTTGCGCCAGGGTTCAGGTCCTGTGTCTCGCTGTCCACTGCCGGTTGCATTGTGGACAACAATATCAAGACCACCCATTTTATCTCCGGCTTCCTTCATCCATTGAATGGTCGCGTCATAATCTGACACGTCACACACGTAGCCGTGAGCAGTGCCGAGTGCGGAAAGTTCTTCGAGCGCTTCATCGATACCTGCCTGATGCCGAGCGGCGATAGAAACACTGGCTCCTTCTTTTAATAAAGTTTTCGCTACAGCTAAACCAATACCTTTGCTGCCGCCAGATATCACGGCTTTTGCACCCTCTAGACCAAGATCCATCGTTGCTTACTCCTCATTGAAGTTTAGTTTTTGTGGTAAACATTAGCCCTGTAATCACAAGCAAAGCTAGCTGAAACAACGGCGAGATGAGATAGGGCGCGGAAGTGGTGCCCCCGGCTGGAATCGAACCAGCACCTAAGACTTAGGAGGTCCCTATTGTATCCATTCAACTACGGGGGCGCGGTGACGCATATACTACCAGTTGATGCTTGTCAGTTGAATGCATAGATCGATTTTCGATGAAATTTGCATTACCTCTGTTCTATTCTGTTGAGCACATGGCGAGCAACCTCTTCACCATGCGTATTCTGAAGAAAGTGACCAGCCCCTGAAACCGGATCAAAGCTTGCCTTCATTTGCTGAGCCCATTTTCTGCCCCATGCTTCGTTAAATACTTCGTCCTGACATCCCCATATAAAGTGGACAGGTTTGCGCCACTGCAAGAGTTGTTTGTAATGCAAGGTTTGTGCAGCGCCATTGCCGTTGTCGTAACTATCGACGGGAATCGACAGCGGGAATCTTCTCAACCCGTTATACGCGGCATCACTAACCCCTTTGTGGGGTGCTGAATAGGCCTGGTACATTTTCGCTGCCTCACCCGCCAGATCTGGCTCTGTGCCTGCCAGGATATGAGGTATGACTTCGGCAGGCGCAGCCAAGCCAGCAGACATCACCATGAGTAAACCAACATTCGGTCTTGCTCTGTGGAAAGTGCCACCCTCATGCCAGTTTTGGTTCCAGTTTTTTATTGCCTCAGAATATTCATATTCAGGATGATGTAGCCAAGTGTTCATGATGAAAAGTCGAGAGAAGCGCTCCGGCATCGTGACCGCTTGGGCAAGCCCGGTCGGACCACCCCAGTCTTGGCACAATAGAGTGATGTTGTTCAGATCCAAGTTGGTGATGAGTGTGGTCAATATCTCAGTGTGTCTGGCGATCGTATACCAGTGGATGTCGACGGGTTTGTCTGATCGACCAAAGCCCATGTGATCCGGCGCAATGCAACGATATCCAGCTGATACCAACGGCGGGATAATGTCGCGGTATAAATAGCTCCACGTTGGCATACCATGTAAAAGCAACATGACGGGACCATCTTTCGGGCCTTCATCAATGTAGTGCATTCTCAGGTCTTGCCATTGATAGTAATTCGGTGCAAAAGGAAAGTTGTCGAGGTTCTCGAAGTTCGAATCAGACGTTCGCTCAAAATCAGTCAACAGTATCTCCAAATTTCTTCAATGAGTGCCTAAAACTACAATTTTTGAGAGGTCTTTAGCAAGCCGGTGTGCCAATAATGTGTCACCAAATAACATCGGCCGAACAGGCAGCGGTAAAACTGAGTCACAAGAATGTTGCATCGACTTGACTAACGGCGACCGGGTTGCCATATGAATTATCTTTTGGAAATTGCATGCTGGCGTTGGCTTCGGTACATTGCATCGCGTCTCATTGATAACTAGATCAAGAAAGCGATGACCAATATTGAAGCTATTCTCAAAAATACTCACAGCGTTGCTATCGTCGGGCTATCCAATAATCCAGCGAGAGCCAGCTATGGTGTAGCGCAATACCTGATGGCGTTTTACAAGGTGATTCCGGTAAATCCCAAATACGAGCAGATTTTGGGGCTGACCTGTTACCCGGACCTTGCATCAATTCCTGAACCAGTCGATATGGTTGACGTGTTTCAGAGAAGTGAAAACGTCATGCCCTTCGTTGAGCCGGCAATTGCCATCGGTGCTAGCTGCTTTTGGATGCAACTCGACATCAGGAACTCCCAGGCCCGGCAAGCACTGGAGCAGGCTGGCATTTCAGTTGTTGAGGACAAATGTACCAAAATTGAGCATGCCCGATATGCTTAACGTCTGCTTGCATTGATGAATAAACGGCGAGTGAAGCTGTCCATCGTTATACCGGTTTTAAATGAGGGAGATGGGCTGCGTTTGTTTCTGCAGGCACTGCCAAACCCGGATCCAGCAATGGAGATAATCCTAGCGGATGGTGGCAGCACAGATGGCTCTGTCTCGAATATTGCAAATGCTGTCAGTAGAGTTGTGGTTTCAAAGAAAGGCAGAGCCAACCAAATGAATGCAGGTGCAGCAGCGGCAGCGGGTGATTATCTGTTGTTTTTGCACGCTGACACGTATTTGCCCGCAGGTTTTAGATCGCTGATTCAAGCAGGCAGTGCCGATTGGGGGCGCTTTGATGTTCGGTTGAGCGGTGATCATTGGGCGTTTCGAGTGATTGAATTCATGATGAACTGGAAATCAAATAAGACGGGTATTTGCACTGGTGACCAGGCGATTTTCGTAAAGCGTAGTCTATTTGAGTCGCTGGGAGGTTACGCGGCCATCCCCCTAATGGAGGATATAGAGCTATCAAACCGACTGCGCAGAATAAGTCCGCCATTGCGGGTGCAATCCTCGCTAACGACTTCAAGCCGTCGTTGGGAGGAGAAAGGAATACTAAAAACAGTGCTCTTGATGTGGTATCTTCGTATTCGCTACGCGATGGGCACATCGCCAGAGATATTAGTCAAAAAGTATTATAAATGAAGTTCAAATACCCTGATTCAAGAATTGTCATTCTGTGCAAGGCGCCCATTGTTGGCACTGTCAAAACCCGTCTGGTTCCACCGCTGACGCATGATGAAGCAATGAAGTTACACGTCGAGCTAGCGACCCGTGTGATTACCATGGTGCAGACTTCTGGTCTCGCGCCGGTTCGGTTGTGGGTGTCACCAAATGCAACACACCCGTTTTTTGACCGATTAGTTGATACCGATGTCACGGTCACACATCTGCAAAAAGGAGCGGATTTGGGTGAGCGTATGGACCTTGCCATGACGCACAGTCTTGCTGAACCAGATGTCAAATCAAGCATCCTGATCGGCACTGATTGCGTCAATCTTGATGAGGTCTATCTTGAGCATGCCATTCAATCGCTGATGCCTGCTGCAGCATGCCTTGGTCCGGCTGAGGACGGAGGTTATGGTTTGATCGGATTGAAAAGACCCGAACCGACTGTGTTTGAGGGAATGGATTGGGGCACCGATAGCGTTTGTGCCGAGACGGCTCGAGCGATGAACAAGTGCTTTAAGAATTGGCAGTTATTATCGCTGCTATGGGATGTTGACAGGCCA
Source organism: Candidatus Azotimanducaceae bacterium (assembly GCA_965657335.1). GTDB lineage: Bacteria > Pseudomonadota > Gammaproteobacteria > Pseudomonadales > Azotimanducaceae > UBA4582. The sequence goes on along the minus strand of CBFHOH010000013.1, from coordinate 65,333 downwards.
GAAGATCTCGAGCGATACAACAGCCAAACAGAGACGGACCAAAATGCAAGCTGTCTCCCTACGACAAGAGAGCTTTCGCAACGCGCGGTAGCTGCTGGTAGCTGATTAGATGAGCTCACACGCGGGCTGGGTCGAGGCGGCCGGTTCAATATCGCCTTGTGGATAGATCAGCCAGCATCAAAAGACGCTTTGTTTGCGACGAGTTTAATATTGCTTACGTCGGGTACGACAGGCGCGGGTCCCTCGTCGATTTCATCGGGGCTGAGCAAATTTGAGCCAGCAAACGCAAGAGAAATATTGCTGACATCCGGGGCCATGTGTGTCACATGCTCCTGGATGGTTCCAAGCACAGCACCCGGTGCATCGAGGTCAAAATCTGGCGCCTCTATTTTCTCAGCCATCTTCATCGGTTCGACGATAGGGGACCCGTCATTCTCCGCGACGGAAATTGCACTGAGGTCCAAATCAAGCCTCGGTTTCACCTCTGGTTGAGTCATGGGCGAACCGTCATTGTCGGCGAGATCAATGTTGTCGACGTTGACAACAATCGGGGTTTCTTTGGCGGCAGGTTCGAACAGATCTCCCTTGTTTTCGGCCAGCGTAAAGTCTGGTGCGCGGGCGGATATTGATAGAGTAACAATGGAGCGATTAGTGGCGGCTTGAGCTGAAACCAAATCTGACGAATGATTGGCTAAATCTGGCTCAGAAACGTTTATCGTCTGAGTTTGTCTCGATGCAGGCGCTGTGTTTTCTATCGCAGCGTTGTCAGTCTTTTTGCGCGTATTTGAGTGGTGCTCAGGTTTTGCGGTGACAGTTTCATTGCGCACAACCTTAATTTGGACATCGGCACCCACCTTTCTCAGTGCGCTGCCGTATTTTATTGCCTCTTGTTTGTTCGTGGTTCGTTTGATGACAATGACTTTGCCGGAGAAAAGGGTAGATATCTTTTTAGCGTCGGCTTTTAGCATTTTTGCTAGCCGGTCTTTGACCGATATAATTTGAAAGCCGTCAATCACTTGGCCTTTGAAGACAATTGCGTAGGTGACTGTCTGTTTCTGTGACATAAGTCGCGCTATCCCCCCTGTGTAGTTATGTTAAACCAAGTATTTTTGGAATAATAGCGCTGACGCTCGCGTGTCAATTCTTAGGTTGTCAATGGTCCTTGCTGCCCTTGTTATCATCAATATTCAGCGTAGAAGCGCCAGCAGGCTCGTGGTAATCGTCGTTCTGCCCGTTCTGATTGAGCTAACCAATAATCGGTTTTAGAAAAGTGATAAAGTCTTTTACTGTATCCGCTGTTCTTTTCGGACCCGAGAGGTGACCCGCAAAAACATGCTCGGCGTTGTCGCTATCTTGCTTAACTGGTATGTGTGACTTGATTGTTGCGCCCCAGCGTCGGAAGACTTCTTCGGCGGTTTTTGCGTTAACCGTCGGATCATTTTTCAAGCACATCATGGCGAGCGGCGTTTCGATGTTGCCCAGATTGGTTGCCTTAGCCCAGTCGACTACCTTCTGCATTTCGATCACGGCCAGTGTTGAGTAGCTGCTCGTCCAGACCCTTGCGTGTATCTCTGATTCAGCCTCCCAGCTATGCGTACGACCCAAGAGTAAGTGAACCCAATGAGGCGACAACGGCCAAGTTAACAAAAACCCGAAAGGGTTCTTGATTCTAAAGTTTGGCGACATGAAAAGTACGGCGGTTACTTTTTTTGCAACGCCTAACTGTTTGAGCAGCCAGACAGTCAGTGGTGCGCCTGTCGAGGTGGCGACGATAACAACTTCTTCTCCCAAATATTCGGCGATTTTCCACGCATCAACCATACTTTGCAGCCAAGATTCTGCGCTGCTGATCATGCCCGCGGAACCAACACCATGTCCGGCGAGGCGTGCGTGAAAAACATTGGCATGAAAGTGGCTTGCTATCTCCGAGGTTACTGGCGCAGTTTCCTGTCGGCTGGCGGAAAATCCGTGCACGTAAAGAAAACATATACTGGTTTGAGTGGGTGCATCGCTGTCCGCAAACTCAATCATAGCTTCGGCACCCTCGACAATATCGCGCGTGTTGGATTCCGAATGTTTAACCCAGCGTTCAAGTTCAGCCATTGACAGGTTATCTGGAACAGTTGACAAGGGCGCTTTCGAGTTAAGCGTTGGTCGATTGAAGAAGAGGAAAATTAGCAACAAAGCTAGAGCGCTTACTATGATAGAGGCAAACAAGTTGATTGGGCCGTCAGAGTCAGAATTCTGTGATGTTATTCGGAATCATCATGAATAACAATTGGGGTGTGTACACAGAGCCGCGCGTCAGATACAAAAAGTGATCTTGTAGATGGTTTTCACACAGCCGATGGGAGATTGTCTTATTCGCTTACGTGCCAAATTGTAGCGGTCCGATATTTAGCTGCAGCGCCGCAGGTGCCCATAATAAGCCCGCTGGCGAAGAATCAGCGTATAAGACACGAGGCCGTCGCCTGATGCGACATTCCCTCTCAACAACCTATATAATTGCTGCATGCTACATGTCAATCAACTTACCTGCGAACGGGAACATCGGCCCTTATTCGAGAACGTTAGTTTCTCCGTTCAGGGCGGCGAGCTCTTGCGGGTGCAAGGAGGGAACGGTACCGGTAAAACGACCCTGTTGAGAATCCTATGTGGGCTGTATGAGGACTATGAGGGGGAAGTCGCTTGGGAGACAGAGCAGTATCCCCTTTATGTGGGGCATAAACCTGGTGTTAAAGACCAATTGACCGCACTCGAAAACCTTGCCTGGCTAGGCCAATTGAGTGGCCAATCGCATAGCCATCAGGCGCTAATGGCAGCACTAGAGATGGTTGACTTGCTTCGGTTTGAGGGCGTGCCATGTGGCTCAATGTCTGAAGGCCAGCGCAAGCGGGTAAACCTGGCGCGCCTGTTTTTGCCGCTCCCGGATGTGTTAATACTGGACGAGCCCTTCAGTGCGATCGACGTTGCCGGTGTTGAACGCATTGAAGACCGCATGCAAGAACATCTTGGTAATGGCGGTGTAATTGTACTGACCAGCCACCAAGTGGTCACGCTAGACGCGAGGGTGCGTACACTCAGTCTGGGGGTGCGGGCTTGAAGTTGGTATGGGCGACTGTCCGGCGAGATCTTATGGTGATGGCCAGAAATCCAGCCGATATGTTAAATCCGCTGGTTTTCTTCGTGATAGTGATCAGTTTGTTTCCGCTTGGGATTAGCCCGTCAGAAGAGATGTTAAGCGAGATAGCGCCGGGTGTGATTTGGGTTGCGGCATTGCTTGCTACCTTGCTATCGATGGAGATGATGTTTAAGAGCGATTTTGATGACGGTTCGCTTGAACAGATGGCACTGTCAGCCGAACCACTTTATTTCATTGTCATCGGTAAAATAATCAGTCACTGGATAGTGTCCGGCTTGCCATTAACCTTGATGAGTCCTTTGCTCGGAATGATGCTGTTTGTAAATGAGACAGGCTTAATTGCGCTAGTAATATCGCTTTGCATAGCGACGCCAATTCTGAGTTTGTTGGGCGCGATTGGCGCCAGTTTGACGGTCGGTCTAAAGAAAGGCGGCGTGTTGATTTCTATCCTGATTTTGCCGCTCTATGTGCCTGTTTTAATACTTGCGACCGCGATGGTTCAGGCCGGCGTATCTGATGGAAATTATCAGGGTCATATGCTCTGGCTGGGTGCAATATTGATGTTGTCTCTTGGTTTTGCGCCTCTGGCGACCTGCCTTGGTATCAAGATATCGGTGAGTCAGTGAGTGACTGAACGAATGACGCGGAAGGGTGTCGAAATTGTGTTTCTAATGGCGTGTTAAATCGAAAATTTGATGGGTTTCTGATATGATTTGCGGCGGTTAACAACCGATGGTTTCACCGTCCGTTGGACTAGTACGTTTAAGGTTTTGTATGTGGCAATGGTTCCATAAACTGGGTTCTCCCAGATATTTCTTTGATCTCAGCGGGAAATGGCTGCCCTGGATAAGCGTCAGCGCCTTCCTGTTCCTGTGTCTGGGTATGGTGTGGGGGCTTGCCTTCGCGCCTCAGGACTATCAGCAGGGCAATAGTTTCAGAATCATGTATGTACACGTGCCTGCTGCAATACTTGCGCAATCAAGCTACGTGATGATGGCAAGTGCTGCGGTTGTATTTCTTGTCTGGAAAATCAAATTGGCAGACATCGCGATGCAATGCGCTGCCCCCATCGGCGCTTCTGTTACGTTTATAGCGCTAGTGACGGGAGCGATTTGGGGCAAGCCAACCTGGGGAACTTATTGGGTCTGGGATGCAAGGCTGACATCAACCCTGGTGTTGTTTTTCCTGTTTATAGGCGTCATCGCTCTGCGATCAGCCATGGAATCGAGGGAAGCGGCGGGCCGCGCAGCAGCAGTGCTTGCCGTGGTGGGTGTCATCAACTTGCCGATTATCAAATTTTCAGTGAACTGGTGGTTTACTTTACACCAGCCAGCATCATTCTCCCTGACGGAAAAACCGGCGATGCCCGCGGAAATGTGGATGCCACTGCTGGTAATGGTTATCGGATACTATTTATTCTTTTTCACTGCTTGGATGTTAAGAATTCGGGCCGAGATATTACGGCGAGAATTCAGGACTCAGTGGGTGAAAGATTGGGTAATGGCACCATGAGCTTTGACAACCTGGCCGATTTTATTGCGATGGGCGGACATGGCGTTTTTGTTTGGAGTTGTTATGGCATTGTCATCGCGGCGCTAATTATCAATATTTTTCAGCCGATCCAAGCTGCTAGAAAGTTCCGCACCGCTCAACAAAACTTGATTCAACAGCAAGCGCAGCATCCCAGCAGTACGGAAGAAAGCCCAACAACGACAACGACCCTAACTTAAAGTCGGTAGCAATTCGCTATCTGACTGACTCATGAGCAGAGGAAGCAAATCATGAAATTTGGCAAGATGAAAACTCACAGAAGAAACCGGCTAATGATTGTTGGTGCGCTGTTGTTAAGCGTTGGTGGGTTTGTCGCTTTCGCGCTTTTGGCGCTGGATGAAAATATGAACTTGTTTTATTCGCCCGAACAGATTGCTAAGGGAGAGGCTCCGGAGGCTACGCTGATTCGCGCAGGGGGAATGGTCATGGCCGACAGCGTTAATCGATCTGACACGGATCTAACGGTAACTTTTGTGATCGGTGACATGAAGGCCTCAGAGGTGACCGTTCAATACGAAGGTATTTTACCTGATCTGTTTCGAGAGGGGCAGGGTGTTATTGCCAAAGGCAGGTTGGACGGACAAGGTGTCTTCGTTGCGGAAGAAGTGCTAGCGAAACACGATGAGCAATATATGCCGCCAGAAGTTGCTGAGGTGCTCGCTGACGCACATGAAGAAAAGCCTGCCTTTGATTCCACCTTGTAAGTCGTTGAAATATTAATCAGGAGTAAAAATTTGTGATTGCCGAGTTGGGTCATTTCAGTTTGATTTTAGCGCTGGGTATGTGTGTGGCGCTGGCCATCATCCCCAGCGTTGGGATAGTGCAACGAAACAACCAGTTAATGAATGTTTCGAGCTCCCTCGCCGCTGGATTTTTTGTGTTTGTTGCGATCAGTTTCGTTTGCCTTGGTTATGCATTCTGGAGCGATGATTTTTCTGTGCAATATGTTGCCAATAATTCAAATTCGGCGCTGCCCGTGCAATATAAGTTGTCTGCTATTTGGGGGGGACACGAAGGATCTTTTCTACTTTGGACGTTGGTCATGGCTGGCTGGACGTTTGCGGTTGGGGCACTCAGTGGCGGTTTGACTCTCGATATGCGTGCGCGCGTGCTGGCGGTGATGGGTGCGCTCTCTATCGGCTTTGTACTTTTTATATTGCTCACCTCTAATCCCTTTGATCGCACCTTGCCAGTCTATCCCGCTGACGGTAAGGATCTGAATCCTTTGTTGCAAGACTTCGGTCTTATCGTGCATCCCCCAATGCTCTACATGGGGTACGTCGGTTTCGCAGTGCCATTTGCATTTGCTATCGCGACCTTGACTACAGGTAACCTCGACTCAGCCTGGGCCCGTTGGTCTCGGCCATGGACCAATGCAGCATGGGGATTCCTTACACTAGGTATCACACTGGGGTCATGGTGGGCCTACTATGAACTTGGTTGGGGTGGTTGGTGGTTCTGGGATGCGGTTGAAAATGCATCGTTCATGCCCTGGTTAGTCGGTACCGCGCTGGTACACTCGTTAGCAGCAACCGAAAAGCGTGGCGTGTTCAAGAGCTGGACCGTATTGCTTGCCATTTTTGCATTTTCCCTTAGCTTGTTGGGAGCGTTTCTGGTCAGGTCTGGAGTGCTGACATCGGTGCACGCTTTCGCGGTTGATCCTGAACGTGGCATGTACATCCTGACCTACCTTGTGTTGATTATCGGAGGGTCGCTCACGCTCTATGCGTTTAAGGCATCAGGCATCAAGAGCGACGCAGATTTTGACTGGGTCTCCCGGGAAAGCATGCTTTTGGTAAATAATCTTCTTTTGGTAGTTTCAGCTGCGATCGTGTTGCTAGGCACGTTGTACCCGTTGATTTACGAGACACTGACGGACGGCAAGAAAATATCCATTGGCCCGCCGTATTTTAATTCGCTCTTTGTCCCCGTTGTAATGTTGTTGTTTGCTTTCATGGTCATTAGCCCGCTGTCTAGATGGAAAAAGACCTCTCTGCAGGTCATCAAGAAGCAGTGGATCGGTTTGGTCGTGAGCTTTATCTTCATGCTGTGTATGGTGCTGGCTTTGGCTAAAGAGTTCTCTCTTGTTGTCGTGGTAGTCAATACCGTTGCTCTTTGGATTATTGTAAGTCTCGGTAAAGATCTCGTGGCGAAAGTATCTAACAAGGCCGATAAGGTTGCCGCCTTATTTAAACAGAGCATGTCCTACTACGGTATGATATTAGGTCACCTTGGTATCGCTGTTAGTATTCTGGGCGTTTGTATCACTGTTTATTACAGTGAAGAAAGAGATGTTCGTATGGCGCCGGGAGACGTTGTTGAGCTTGCGGGCTATGAGTTTAGATTTAATGCGGTAACCAAGGAGTCGGGCCCAAATTACACGGCGGACAGAGGCGACATTGACGTTCTGCAGTCCGGTAAAGTGCTGTTGACGTTGAAGCCAGAAAAACGTTTTTATCCCGCAGCAAGCAATGTGATGACGGAAGCTGACATTGATCCTTCGCTTTTTCGGGATCTGTATGTGGCCCTGGGTGAGCCAGTAGGCAAAGAAGCCTGGGCGGTGCGAGTACACTACAAGCCTTTTGTTCGCTGGATCTGGTTCGGTGGCGTGTTGATTGCCATGGGCGGTTTCATCACCGTGTTCGACCGACGATATAGAAGGGTGAAGATTGCAAGGCAGGAAAGCACCAGCCGTGCTGAAGGTGTGGCAGGAGCAACGGTATGAGTAGCTTGAACAAGAGCTTGTTGATTCCTCTTATTGTCTTCATATTGCTCGTCATTACGTTGGGTGTGGGTTTTAGTTTGAAGGATCCGCATATCTTGCCCTCGGAATTGATCGATAGGCCTTTTCCTGAATTTGAGGCAGCCGAACTGCATGATACTGATCGAACCCTAACCCGGGAAGATTTGAAGGGAGAGGTCAGTCTCGTTAACGTTTGGGCAACTTGGTGTCCCAACTGTGTACTTGAGCATCCTGAACTGCTGCGTATCAGTAAAGAGGAAGGTGTGCCTCTCTATGGCGTCAATTACAACGACGAGGTCAATAAAGCGCAGGCCTGGTTAAGGCGTTACGAGAATCCTTTCGTTTTCAACATTGTCGATGACAATGGCAAACTTGGCATCGACCTGGGTGTTTACGGTGCACCGGAGACCTTTATCCTCGATTCTGAAGGTGTGATCCAATACAAACACGTCGGGCCAGTGAGTCGTAATGTTTTTGATACGGAAATGAAACCGGTGATTGAACAGCTAAAAGCGAATAAGTTGGCAGCGCAGACTGCTGGAGTAGATCTAAAATGACTCGAATAAGCCTGTTGTTTCTAACAGTGGTGATGTTTCTGCAGCCGATGACGGTGGTTGCCGCAATTGACGCTTACAGTTTTCCTGACGAGGCAATGAGGAAACGTTACAACAGCCTGATTGACGAATTGCGATGCCCGCAGTGTCTGAACACAAACCTCGCGGGTTCCGATTCCATGATCAGTAAAGACCTGCGACGCGAAGTTCACCGATTAGTACTAGAGGGCAAGTCGGACGAAGAAGTTAGGGATTTTATGCAACAGCGTTACGGTGACTTTATTCTTTACAATCCTCAGGTGAAAGGGAGTACTTACGTTTTGTGGTTTGGCCCCGTGGTACTCTTTTTAGTGGCTGTGGCGGTGTTGTTTAGACTCGTCAATCGTCGCAGTGACGCTACCAGTAATAAAGCGCTCAGTGATGATGATCAAGATCGCTTGAATCGATTGTTGTCCAAATGATTACGGATTTTTGGTTTATCGCCGCGGCCTTAAGTCTTGCGGCTGCTGGTTTCGTTCTCGTTCCTCTCTTCAGACATCGGAACGCTGATTCTGATAACAATGAACCCAACCGGTCATTGTTGAACGTCGAACTTTATCGTGAGCGTCTGATTGAACTGGAGCAAAGCGAATTAGAGGGCGAAGTGACGCCTGAACAGTTTGCATCACTCAAACTGGAGCTAGAACAAAATCTGCTTAGCGAAACCGCAATGCAAGATGCGCAAGACGACAAAACCGCTGTTGAAGGCGTGGCGTCGGATGCGCAAAGTAGAGGTATACCTAAGCTAGTCATCACGGTTGCGTTTTTGGTGCCGCTATTTGCAGTGACAGCCTATTCCGATTTTGGATTGTCCTGGGGTGCGATCAATGACCTGGAGCTGTCTGGTGAGTTCCAGCGCACTCAAGCGCATGATAACGATGGCATGCGCAATAACATTCTGAAACTGGCTAAACGTCTCGAGCGTCAACCAGAAAATCACGATGGCTGGTTTTTGCTGGCTCAGTCGTATATGAACCAAGGCGAATTTGAGAAATCTGCCGATGCTTATCGTCATTTGCTTGATCAGTTCCCTCAGGATTCTGGTCTCAGCGTCTATTACGCTGAAGCCCTTTTCCTGGCCGATGATCGACAGTCGACCGGGCGCGTCAGCCGGGCTATCGATGCGGCTTACACGCTTAATCCACATAACGTCGCAATCCTCGAAATAAAAGCGATGAGTGCTTTTCAGAATGGCGACCTTGGATCTGCGATTACGCTTTTTGAAAAAGCGTTAGCAACGGGTGTCGAAGGCGAACGCGCTCGCTTGATTCAGCAAGCAGTAGCTCGATTGCGTGCTGAACTTGGAGACAAAGCGCCGGCACCAGTCAACGTGGCGCCGGCTCGTCAGGCTGCGCCCTTTGCGAACAGCGCGCCAGCGATTGCCTCGGCCGCCAACGAAAGCGATGCGTCAGTTGGACCCGCTCGCACTGTTCAGTTGTTGGTAGAAGTCGCTGATTCAGTAAAAAGTAATCCGAACGACTCGGTGTTTGTCTATGCCAAAGCGAGCGCAGGGCCGCCTATGCCACTCGCAGTCCAGCGCATGCGGGTAGCCGATTTACCACGTCTGGTAACGTTGGATGAAACGATGGGAATGATGCAGGGCATGAGTCTTGCCAATTTTGATTCTGTGATACTGATTGCGCGGATCTCATCCTCAGGGATTGCCAATACCTCGCCAGACGATTTTCAGGCTGCCTCAGGAGTCGTAGATATCACATCTGATATCCCAGTGGTCAAATTACTGATTGAGAGCAGGGTAAGGGATCAATAAGACCGGGTTTGATCCTCTTCTAGAGAAAGAAGGTAGGCCTGTCGCTCTTGTTCCTCGGCATACACGGCTTTGATTTCTTCCATGACAGAGTCGACGTCCGCTTCTTCTGTATCATCTGTAAACTTGCCGGTGAGTATCGTTTCCGGACTCAAGTTTCCATCTTTAAAGAAAGACCAGATCTCACTGGCATATCGAGTGACGAGTAACTCAGGGGCGAACAGACCGTAATAGTCTCGTATTTTATTCACATCACGGTGAAACATGGCTTCGGCGTTGTTATTCGATGAAGCATCGACTGCTTGCGGCAAGTCAATGATCACTGGGCCGTATTGATCGACCAGCACATTAAACTCGGATAGGTCTCCGTGAACGATACCAGCGCATAACATGCGCGCGATGTACTGCATCATGACACCGTGATCTTCGATGGCCTGATCAGGGGGCATGGAGACATCGCCAAGCCGCGGCGCGACATAGCCTTCTTCGTCGATGATCAGTTCCATCAGCAGCACACCGTTAACGCAGCCGTAGGTTTCCGGCACACGAACACCAACGGCAGAGACCTTGTAGAGCGCATCAAGTTCGGCGTTTTGCCAGGTTTCTTCCTGCTGTCGCCGACCATACTTAGATCCCTTTTCCATCGCCCGGGCACGTCGGCTATTTCTAACCTTTCTACCCTCCTGATAGGTGGCGGCTTTCTTGAAGCTTCTATTAGTTGCTTCTTTGTATACTTTTGCACAACGGGTGTGAGCGCCGCATTTGACCATGTATACGGATGCTTCTTTTCCGCTCATTAGTTGAGTGATAACCTCATCAATCAGGCCGTCTTCGACGAGAGGTTTTAGTCGCTTTGGAATTTTCATGACGCCGTTATACAGTACTTGGACCGTTGATGGAATTCGAAGCCGTATATCAGGTGAGTATTTCTCACGAGGTTAGCTGCCAACGGGCTCGGCAAATCTCCCAGCAGTCACAGCCGGCCGCATCATATCAAAGGTCTGAAGGGTGAGGTTTTTTGCTTATGCAAACTTATAAGGGTGCCTGTCATTGTGGTCACATTCAATTTGAAGTGGATCTCGTCCTCGATCATGTTCGCGTTTGTGATTGTTCCGTCTGTCGCAAGCGCGGTGCGCTGAATTTCAGGGTCAAAGACGATCAGATCAGGGTACAGACACCTTTAGTCGATATGACGCTTTACCAGTGGCATACGATGACAGCGAAAGACTATTTTTGTCCTTTCTGCGGCATTTTGCCATTTCGCCGACCAAGAACAGCGCCAGAGATCTGGACTGTTAACATAAGATGTCTGGACAACGTTAGTCTTGATGAGATACCCGTGAGAAAAATATCTGGCAGTCAACTTAGTTAGAGGTTTTAACGGTAATGTCGGATTGATGTTTGATAAAATCATTAACAAATTTCAGGATGAAGAAAAGCGATGATCGATACTGCAAAGGAAAAGCCACTGGTAGGTTATCGGGTACTAGATCTCACTATCGCTCGAGCCGGGCCGACGGCAGTTCGCCTGTTAGCGGATTGGGGTGCCGACGTCATTCGTATTGAGCCGCCTGTTGTCAGTGGATCAAATAACTCACTCTCCGGAGCCCATGAAGGTTCTGACCAACAAAATTTACACCGTAACAAGCGTGGGCTGGTGCTTGATCTGAAACATTCGGAAGGGGCAAAGCTGTTCAAGCGCATGGTGGCCGGCGCCGATATTGTGGTTGAAAACTTTCGCAGCGATGTCAAACAACGCCTTGGTATAGAGTACGAGGATTTACGAAAAGAAAACCCCGGTATCATCCTTGCGAGTATCTCGGGTTTTGGTCAAACAGGGCCCTATCAGCATCGCCCCGGTGTCGACCAAATAGTTCAGGGCGCTAGCGGGCTTATGTCTGTAACAGGCGCTCCGGGCGGCGGACCCATGCGCGCAGGCATCGCGGTCTCCGATACCAGTGCTGGCATGTTTCTTGGTCAGGGAATTTTGCTGGCGCTGTTGCACAAAATGAAAACTGGAGAAGGGCAATGGGTTCATACTTCTTTGCTCGAAGCGATGATGAGCAAGATAGATTTTCAAGGTTCAAGATACACCATGGATGGTGAGATTGCGGAGCAGGAAGGTAATTTTCACCCAACCCTTGCGCCCATGGGTATGTACTCTGCGAAAGACGGATTTGTGAATCTAGCTGCCAGTAGCGGGAAGATGTGGCGTAATTTTTGTCAAACGCTGGATGCTCAGAAATTACTCGATAACCCGCTTTTTGACAGTGGGCGGGCAAGATTTGAAAACAGAAAAAACCTGAATCGTGAGGTGAATAATCTGTGCCAAAACTTCACGATGGCAGAGTTAGTTGAAAAACTTAATGCTGTTGGCGTGCCCTGTGGTCCGATAAACAAGATAAGTGAGGCGTTCGAAGACAAGCAGGTGAAGCATCTCAAAATGGTGAAACCTGCAGAGCATGAAATACTGGGTCAAATAGACCTTGTCCGGACGCCGATCAATTTATCTCTGTTCCCGGAATCTGACCAGTTTCATCGAGCAGGGCCGGGACCCGGACAGCATACAGTGGAAATTCTCCGGGAATTCGGGCTTGATGAGCAAACGGTCACCGAATTGATTGAATCTGGCGTAGTGCAAAACAATTCAGCGGCGCCAGCTTGAAACAAACGTAATCATAGATCCCGATAAAATCGTGAACAAGATGTTAAAAACATGAGGCAAAGATAACCAGATGAGTAACCTGGAGTTAAAAACAAACAAAATCCTGGCTGAAATCAAAGACGGGATTGGCTGGCTGACGTTTAATCAGCCTGAGCGGCGCAATGCCATATGTCTGGAAATGTGGCAGGGCATCGGAGACGTCCTTGAAGCCTATGACGCTGATCCTCAAGTTCGGGTTGTGATCATGACAGGTGCTGGAGGTAAGGCTTTCGCATCAGGCGCTGACATTTCAGAATTTGATCAGCATCGAAGTAATGCCGAGCAACGCCGAAATTATGAGGAGATTGCAGCCAGGGGTAATGCATGGCTAGCGAAATTCAGCAAGCCTTTGATCGGCATGATTCATGGGTTTTGTATTGGTGGAGGGTTAGCAACGGCGCTGAATGCGGATGTACGCTTTGCAACGCCTGAATCGACTTTTGGCATTCCTGCCGCGAAACTTGGGCTTGGTTATGAGTATCCTGGGCTGGCCAAGCTGGCGCGACTGGTTGGGCCCTCCGTTGCAAGGGATATCATGTTTACGGCGCGCTTTATGAAAGCTGAAGAGGCGCAGTCGATTGGTTTGATAAACTTTGTTGTGGAGGAGTCTGAACTGGAGCAAGCAGTAACGGACTATGCGAGGTTAATCGCTGCGAATGCGCCGCTAACAGTTTTTGCCGCGAAGGCAGCGGTCGATGCGTTTGAAAAATATTCCATGACTGAGGCTTCGCGGGAGGTGGCGCACTTAGTGGATGCCTGCTTCGATAGCGAGGACTACAAGGAAGGCAGAAAAGCGTTTGCGGAAAAACGCTCGCCAGCCTTTCAGGGCAAGTAGCAAGATGAGCTCGCTTACAATGAGAGGCCGTGCACAGTGAAGGTCGGTATATCGATTACCAGCGCCTTTGTTGATGAGGACTTTCGAGAAGGCCCAAGACAGATGTTGGCTCGCTCGAGTGCGGCTGCTGGTGCGGGCCTGAGCTCTCTGTTTGTCGGGGATCACCATGCTGTTAGTCATCCTTATTACCAAAATGTGCCCATGATTGCTCGAATGATGGCCGAGTGGGACCATCGCGATGTGGGCGCGTTATTTCTGTTACCAATGTGGCATCCGGTGCTAGCGGCAGAACAAATTGCCACGCTGGCCTGCATCACCAGCGGTAAATTCATTATGCAATGCGGTCTCGGATATGGCGAAGCAGCGTTCAAGGCGATGGGAACGGAACAAAAATACCGCGCTAAAGCATTTGAGCAGTCGCTCGAAGTGATGCAAGCACTTTGGGCAGGTGAGAAGGTGTCTCTTGATGACCATTGGAAGCTGGAAAATGCCCAAATATCGCCTACACCGCCTCAGAAGATAGAGGTCTGGATAGGTGCTTCGGCCGATGTGGCGATTAATCGCGCCGCTAGAATAGGTGATGTCTGGCTCGCAGGACCAGGTCTGTTGTTTGCAGAGGCCGATAGGCAAATGGCAGTTTATCAAGCCGCACGATCAATCCATCAAAAAACAGTGCCCGAGACTATCGCGATTAGAAGGGATGTTTATGTTGCAGGGTCGGCAGCTGAAGCGGACGCTTTGAAAAAGCAGATCGCTTCCCGTGGTTACAGGGGATTTAACCCGGAAGCATTAGTTATCGGAGATGCTGAATCTGTCGCGATGCAATTTGCCGAATTTGGCTCGCTAGGTTATACCGATATTATTGTCAGAAATCTTCATCCTGCATACCAACAAGCGATCCGATCGACTGAACGTTTGGCGCAGGTGATCGAATTTTTATCTTAAAACTGTTGCATACAGTAACATCGCCTAGCAGTTTGAATTAGTGCCAATGTTTTCGCTGCAATGATGTGGCGTCTTGGCATCGTCATTTATTGCTGGCCAAACGACGAATAACACGCCGGCGAAAATTTTGAATGTAATCGCCTGGTAATATTGCTTCTTTAATTTTTCTTAACATTCCATGTGTAAGCTCTGATTTTCTAACTTTTACGGTGTCTGGATGAGGGCGCTTATGTCAAAAACAATAGAAATTTCGATAATATTTCTCGTCGGCCTACTAGTGAGCAGTCTTTCATCAACGATCTCTGCGCAAGAAATTGAAGCAGATTTTTATGGTGAACTTAATGTGAGTTACGATTTTAATGATCCTTCGGACGATGACTGGACGAGTTATGTTTCTCGGTTGGGTCTAAAAGGCAAGTATGCGTTCTCTGAATCACTTGCCATCGTCTATCAGGTTGAGCAGGAGGTAGATGTCGCACACGGCGGTACCAACAGAGATAGCTTGCTCAGCACCCGAAACTCTTTTGTTGGACTATCAACCCAAATTGGTAAGTTTATATTCGGTGCGCACGATACCCCTTTCAAGCGTGCTCTCGGTAAGGTTGATTTGTTCAACGATCAGGCCGGAGACGTGAAGAATCTTGTTGTGGGAGAAGTTCGAGCAAAAGATAGTTGGGCGTTTCATTCAGAGAAGCTCAATGGTTGGGCCGTGCAGGCTATGCTGATACCGGGAGACAATGATTTTGGTAGTAGTAAATCATTGGCCGTCACTTACTCCAGTAGTAATTTAAGTCTGGGTTTTTCTGTTGACGCGGACATGCGAAAGAACGATCGATCGGTTGCTAAAACCAAGGTCTATGATTCATATCGCGGCAATGTGCATTACAAAATAGGTCGCTGGAAACTTGGGTTCCTTTTGCAAAGCTCCGAGTTGTTGGATGCGACAGAGGCCGAAACGGGTTATCTGGCGAGCGTCAGTTATAAAATAGGCGATATTACCGCGATGGTACAACACGGTCAGTCAGACATTGTTGCCGCGGACCTTGCCAGCACCAATGTAGGCCTGCATTATAACTTTGACAAAAAGTCAAAAGTGTATCTGTATTACTGGGATTACGACCGCGGTGATCACTCTGATGTACTATCGTTGGGCATCGAAATCAAATTCTAGTCGGTTGACAAAAACTAAAGTTCGGATGCTGATGGGCATCATACGCTCGCTGTTGATACTGAGTATCAAGAAACGCGAATACACCTTTGCGTCCGAAATTTTTCTGGCGCTTATCCCGTCAAAAGCTCAACTTACAGATTAGTCGCTGCAGATTCTCGGCTCATCTCATAACCAAAACTTTCTCCTGCCTCTGCTTATATAATGACCCTCAGGCGTTCAGAACCATAATGGATGTGGGCCTGCTAACATATATAAGGAAATTGAGATGATAAAGAAGACAATTATTGCCGTAGCGCTGACGACAAGTTTTGCCATGACTGCAGGCGCATCTGTTGTGAATACAGAAACGGTTCGGGTGCCCCTGCAGAAGTCTGTAACGAGCTCAGTAAAAGATTCATCGCTCCAAGTGGCGAAAATCAAGAGAGCGGCAAAAATGGTTTGTGGTACGACGCATCGAACAGATGCTGGCTCGCTGACGCAAGTAATGAAGAATCGTGCTTGTTACGATGATGCTGTCGCGTCGGCAATGGCGAAAGCTGGTCTAAAAACGCTAGGTAAGTCTTAAACGACAAAATCTCCATTCCGGAGGTCAGAAAAGAAGCGCGGCGATAGCAATCGTCGCGCTTTTTTTTTACCTGTGAGATGATGATTTGACCGACCAAACGAAGATCTTTTTCACTGATTACGCAGGCGAGCCGATAATTAGCTTCTTATCGCCTTGTGCCTAGTGCTCTTTCGTTCTGCATTGAAGTTTGAAGTCAAAATGGTGGCGGGTAAAAAAGTGAAAGATACTTTTTAAGCTAGCCTGCCTGATCAGCAATAAAAGCGATTACACGATTAATATGAACACAAAGGAGAAATTAATGTCTATCAAGAGAATTAAACCTGGCCCACGAATGTCTCAGGCCGTCGTACACAACGGTGTTGTAACAACGGCCGGGCAGGTAGCACAAAATGCTGCTGGTGAAGACGCCGTGACGCAAACTAAAGATGTGCTGAACAGTATTGACGGTCTGTTGGCTGAGGCGGGCACTGATAAGTCAAAACTTCTAACGGCGACGATCTGGTTGTCAGACATGCAGCTGTTTAGTCAGATGAATGAGGTGTGGGATGCATGGGTAGATAAAGACGCGCCACCCACTCGCGCCTGTGTTGAATCGAAACTGGCTTCTCCCAAGTTTGATGTTGAGATAGCAGTGACGGCCAGCGTGGATTAACCATACGCTGAAGGGGGTTAGGTATTCAAACCTGACCCCAGCTTAAGGGCAGAGAAAATATTTATCAACTATTGATGCAATTTTACTTGCTTGAATATTCTATAATGGCACAATAAGAATTGAGCGTTGATATTAAGTTGGCGTTGCAAAGCGTAATTCAGAAACATAAGTTTGATCACCTGACAAAAGGAGAAGGCAGGAAAGCTGCCACATAAAATAGTTGGTGAACGACCAACAATAGATAACAAGACCCCTTTTATTCATCAAAGCAGGTAAGCGTTAACTATGTCGAAAAAAGCCCAATTCAAATTTTCAGAGCGCAGTAAAAGACATTTTGAAGGGAGGAAAAATAAGAAATCGGTAAACCGCAAAGAACGTCAAGCAAAGAACCAGAGTGCAGATATCTATACGCTGCATTCGTCGCCCCCCCCAGTAGAAACAGCCTACACCACCAATAAATGCAAGCGTCCTCTCGAAGCGAAAACATGCTCACAGAAGAAGTACATTAATGCGATAAAAAATAACTGTTTAACCTTTGGAATCGGCCCCGCAGGGACTGGTAAAAGCTACTGTGCAGCAGCTATCGCCGCAGATGCATTGGAGGCTGGTCGGGTCGAAAGAATAATCCTGACTCGACCTGCTGTTGAAGCAGGAGAGCAACTTGGTTTTCTGCCCGGAGATGTCAACGAAAAGTTTGCGGTCTATATCGAAGCTTTTCGAGATACGCTTAACGAACGGCTAGGCAGTGGCGCGGTAGACTACTATCTGCGTCACGGTCGAATCGTCGCAGCGCCACTGGCATTTATGCGTGGTAAGACATTTTCGGAAGATACTTTTGTGATACTGGATGAGGCCCAGAACACATCGGTCGCTCAGATGAAAATGTTTTTGACACGCATCGGTGAAGGTTGTCAGGTTGTGGTGAATGGCGATGTTGAGCAAAGCGATATCCGTGGACCTAACGGGCTTGCTGACGCGGTGTCCCGAGTCCGCGGGTTACCGCGGGTGCATGTCCATAAATTCGTTCGTGATGACATCGTGCGTAGTGGTCTGGTACGAGACTTGATGGACCGGTACGAGGTGTCTCGCGGAGATTGATACGAGGCTGTTTGTGAGTAATGGTGCGGCTATGGTGACCTATAACGGTATCCATGGCCGTTCCCTGCCTGACGTGCGGTAAACGTTTGCTAGAGAAATAGCGGTCAGTATTTACGACCGCAATAGCGCTGAATAACGGCCGGCTTGGGGTGCTCAGTGTAACCCTCGGAGCGGTCTATTTGCTCTAGACTCTCATTGAGTGTGCCAGAAAGTTCCCCCGGTGCGAGTAAAAAGTCGGGGTTTCGCGGCCGACCGTAGACTTCATTACCCGTCATGAATGTCTGGTAGATTAGTATACCGCCGGGGCTGAGTGCGCGTGATAAAAGAGGTAACAGTGGCCGATACAAATAGTTAACAACAACGATACAGTCGAATTGCTGCGCATAAAATGGTAGCTGAGCATCAAAGGTCATCGTTCCACTTTCCCTATCAATTAGATCCGGCGCTTCGAGATCAAAGGGTACGATTTTACAATTTGGATGATCAATAAAAGCTGAAAGGCCGGTCGTGTCTTTGTCGAGAGCAGTTACCGGATGACCCTTTTTGAGGAAGTATTGTGTATGCCTGCCATTTCCGCAAGCCAAGTCCAATACAGTGCCAGCTGCGGGAACTAAAGGAGCAAATCTGCTTACCCAAGGGCAAATTTCTGGTGCTGCTTTTACTGTCATAAATAGTCCCACCTCGCAATCGAGTAATGCATACTGAATATTAGCTTCTGAATGATCAGGACACTACAATCATGTTCAAGAGTTAGTCTCATTTGTTGGAGTCAGTATGTCGGAGTTTCGCGAACTCACAAAAATTATTAACAGTTTTACAGCAGAACGGGAATGGGAAACCTTTCATTCGCCGAAGAATTTAGCCATGGCGCTGAGTGTGGAAGCATCAGAATTAGTTGAACATTTTCAATGGCTAACAGAAGAAGAATCGAGAAATCTGAATGCTAAAAAGTTATCCGAGGTTGCCGATGAAATCGCAGACGTTCAATGGTATCTGCTTAGGATTGCAGATCAACTGAATATTGATATACCAACTGCCGCAAAAGCAAAGATGGTAAAAAACGGCATAAAGTACCCGGTGGCGTTAGCAAAAGGAAATGCCACAAAGTACGACGATTACGAGGACAAGTGAGTAACGCGTGTTTAACGACGTTTAGCTGCTCTTTACGCGCACTAAGTAATAGCGCCGTATACGCCGACGGCGACATAAAACATAAAGAAACCGATTGCAGCCATGCTGGCGAAATCGATTTTGAAGGCGTTGGGTCTACCACGTTCATTATTCATGCGCGCAGGTTAGCGAATCACGGGTGAATCAGGAAATAATTGTTTTTCCTAACCTTATACTCGAATGCACTATTTCACATTAATCGACTTCACATTAACTGATGAAGTGGATGACCATGAACAGTGTCGCAGGCGCGACAATGCCCCAAAGTGTTAAAGCCTGAATAAGCACTTTTCCTTTCAAATTACCAATTGTGGTGCGGGTGATCTCTGTACCAATAAAAAATAGGGCTATCACCAGCAGCGCTTTTGATAATGCAGCGGCTGTGGCAGGGACAAAAGCCGGCATCGGAAGGGTTGAGCCAGCGACTGAGGCGAGTAAAAATAAGAGAATAAAGCCTGGTAGCCTGACCTTTGCTCCATCTGAACGCTCTAGAAAGCTGATAATTAGTACGAGAGGTATCAGCCACAGCGTTCTACCCAGTTTTAAGGTGGTGGCGACAGCGGCAGCTTCTTCGCCATAAATTTGCGCAGTGGCAACGACAGAACTCGTGTCGTGTATTGCAAGCGCTACCCAAACACCAAATTGCTCCTGTGTCATTTCCAGCCAATGACCAATGTGGGGAAATGTGAACAAGGCAATCGCATTAAGCAAGAACACTATGGCTAATGCGACCCCTGTTTGGTCTGGCCTTGCTTTGATGATTGGAGACAATGTTGCAATCGTCGTACCACCGCATATAGCAGTTCCGGATGCCATTAGCAGACTGCTGTTCCGTTCGACGCTCATCAATCTACCTATCAGCAAACCAATCGCGATGGCAGCGACAACATAAATAAAAATCGCTAGCGTATAGTTGGCGCTGATGCGCCAAAGATCGCCAATGTTGAGTTTTAGCCCAAGCAGCACGATGGCTGCCTGCAGGCTGTACTTGCCAAGCGCAGGCGCGTTGCCAATAAGTGTTTTGTTGAGACCGAGTGTCGTGGCCATGCCCACGAGCAGGGCAATGGCAGGGTTGCCGAAATAAATCAGAGGCAAGAGCGCAATAACGTAAATGGTCATACCGGTCGCGGGATTCATTAATTAAATTCAGGTTCGTTGTTTTTATTGTTTAGCGGGATGTAAACCCGAGTGTTTATTTTCGCGAATTGAAGATCTTTGCTATCTATAGCCCTCGGCAACGGGTCTTCTTGGTAGTGACCACCAAACAGACTCGCATGCCTGCTCGAGCTCTTTATCGAAATCCACGTCAAAAGCGGCCAGATTAGCATCAAGCTGGTCCGCTCGGCTGGCGCCAATAATAGCAGATGACACTGTTGGATTTCTTAATACCCATGCAACTGCGACGGAAACCATGTTAAGGCCTTTTGAGTCTACCAGCGCTTTGAGTTTTGAAACGGCTTCGAATTGAGCGTCGTGCCAATATCGAGCCTGGTATCGTTCGGCGGCACTTCCTAGCGTAAACCTTGTACCTTCGACAGGGGCCTGACCACTTTCATATTTGCCGGACAGGAAGCCACCCGCGAGTGGGTTGTAAACCAGAACGCCAAGTCCTTCGTCTTGTGCAAGTGGTAGTAGTTCAGTTTCGATCTCTCGATAAAGCAGGTTATAACGGGGTTGAACAGAGACGTATCCACTGATGTTCTGGTTTTTAGCGCTCGAAAGCGCTTGACCCAATCGCCACGCCGGGTAATTCGAGCAGCCCACATAGCGAACCTTCCCCGTGCGAGTGAGGTCTTCAAATGCTCGCAGGGTCTCCTCAATAGGCGTCGCGGTATCAAAACCATGGGATTGATAGAGATCAACGTAGTCTGTTTGTAAACGCTTCAGGCTAGCGTCGATCGAATCCATGATGTGCTTGCGTGAAAGTCCTCGGTTGTTTGGCCTTTTGTGGGTCGGTGCAAAACATTTGGTCGCGATAATAAGGTCGTGGCGGTTTTGCCGCGACTGCATCCAGCGACCGAGGATAGCCTCAGTTTCGCCGATGGTCTCTCGGGTGCCGCCTAGAGGATATGCATCTGCTGTATCGAGGAAGCTCAGCTTCATTTCCTGAGCCCGATCAAGTATTTGTTGTGAGGTTTTCTCCTCGACTTGTAGACCAAAAGTCATTGTGCCTAAACAAAGCGCGGGCACTTCTAGGCCGTGTCTACCGAGGTTTCGATATTCCAATTTATTGTCCCTCCGCTTTCGCGCGGTGCTTGTTACTCAAGTTGCTCAGCCGAATACTGATGTCCATAAGATTTTAAATGTGAAATTCTGAATGTTTCAAAAATCTAGCAATCTCGAATTCGAACGCTGTATGTTCAGATTTACCTCGGTGAAGCCAAGAGTGTGTCGGGAAGCGGAGTGAAAGTCTACCAAAGCCCGACTTATGTCGCTCGAATGTGGTCAGGTGACACTGTGATTGAATATAAAATTGATTGCCGCGAGGCGCCTTAGTCAGTAAGCAGAAACGATTCGCTTGAGTTATCCTATCTTTCAATCACTTTGCCTCAAATTTCCACAAATTCTCGTCGTCCGGCTTAAAGTTGCCGCCTACACAGCAACCAAGTCTGTTTTGCATCGCTAACGGCGTGCAAGGAGCAGCGTTTGGTTTATCTATCCTGGGACACGACAAGAAATGAAATTGAACAATGTGATAAAGATGATCGCGCCGGTGATTGTGCTCGCCGGCGGCTTGGGTGCCTTTTTTGCTTTAGATTGGGCTAAGCCAGAGCCCGAGAAAAAAGAAGAAGCGTCTCGAGCGCTGAGTGTTTTTGTAAAGCACGTTGAAATTGCTGACACTGATCTGCAGGTCAGAACCGAAGGTGAGGTCAGGGCCAGAACCGAGGTCGATATCGTCTCGCAAGTCGCTGGTCGAATTACTTCGGTGACCTCCGAGTTCACTGAAGGTGGTGTGGTCGAGGCGCTTGGCACACTCGTTGAGATTGAGGATCTTGATTTCAAACTGGATCTCGCGCAGGCGAGGGCGCGAATGGCGGAAGCCGAAGTCGGCGTGCAAACTGCTCTGGCGACAGCGAATGTTGCAAAGAAACAGCTACGAAATGCTAAAGATGCCTCACCCCTGGCGCTGAAACAACCACAATTAGCAGAAGCAAGAGCGAAGCTTGCTGCAGCAGAAGCCAGTTACGAACAATCTAGACTTAACCTTGCGCGAACAAAAATTTCATTACCCTTTCATGGACGATTAGCCAGTATTGATGTGAATGTTGGTCAATACGTTTCTCCAGGGACCCGACTTGCACGAGCTTTCTCTACCGATGCCGTTGAAGTTAGGTTGCCCCTTAATGACGCGCAACTTGCAGCGTTGAATCTACCCATCGGTTTTGTCGCAGAACCCGGTAGTGAGCTGCCCGTAGTTTTGCAAGCCAAAGTTGCGGGCAAGCGTCATAGATGGCAAGGCAAGCTTACACGCCTTGATGCGTCGATTGATAAAAACACCCGAACGTTATTTGGCCTTGCCGTGGTCGAATCGCCTTATCAACTTAATGTTTCGCAGCACCAGATGCCTCTGGCGGTGGGTTTGTACGTTGAAGCAGAAATTATCGGGAGAAAAATTAGAGATGGCTACGCCATCCCGCGGGAAGGATTGCGCGCCGGTAACAAGGTTTTTGTGGTGAATGAGCAGGGCTTGCTGGAAATACGGGAAGTCGTGGTTACCTATAGCTCCGAGCGCGAGGCGATTATTTCCAGCGGTCTTGTATTGAATGAAAAGGTGATTGTTTCACCTGTACGAAACGCGATTCAGGGCATGGCACTTAAAACGCTGCCAGCATCGCTGGATGAGCCTGCCATAGCGCAGCGAAATTAAGGAGATATCGAAGAAAATGAGTCGGAACAGCACATGCATAAACTGATCGCCTGGTGGGCAACAAATACAGTAGCTGCAAATTTATTGATGGTGGGGATTCTTTTGGCCGGTATCCTTGGCTTCATCGCAATGGAGCGAGAAGCGTTTCCAAACTTTAAATCAAACCAGGTCTCTATCGAAGTGACTTGGCTTGGTGCTGCACCGCAGGAGATAGAAGAACAGGTTATTGTTCGCATTGAAAATGCGATTGATAATATCGATAGTGTTTATCGCTACTATTCTTTTGCGCGGGAAAACTACGCTCGCATCGACGTGCATACATTGCCTACCGATGACATGGAAGGCTTTCTGAATGAGGTTAAGAATGCCGTTGATTCGGTGAATTCTTTGCCGCGTGATATCGAGAAGCCACAGGTTCGGCGGGTTGAATACCGTAATGAGATGATCCGCGTAGCCGTTCACGGTGAGGTTGGAGAACGCGCATTGACTCGCCTGGCTGAAGAACTTCGAGATGAAGTTGCTGCTTTACCCTATATCTCTATCGTTGAGTTGTTCGGTACTCGGCGGGAGGAAGTCACGATTGAGCTTGCTGAGCAGGCGCTTCGGCGTTACGGACTCAGTTTTGCAGAGGTTGCCACAGCTATCCGCAATAGCTCAATTAATTTGTCTTCAGGCAGCATTCGAACAGAAACCGGTGACGTATTGTTGCGCGCCCGCAACATGGCGGATAACGAAGACGAATTTAGCAATATCGTGATTCGACAGTCAGCGGAGTCAGGCATTGTTCATGTAGGTGATGTGGCTCGGGTGGTAGACGGTTTCGAGGAGGACGAGATCCTCGCGACGATGAATGGTGAACCTGCAGTGCTGTTGCAAATTCTTTCCTCGGATAAGATGCAAGTCGTCAAGTCTAGTAACTCGATCAAAGCCTGGATGGAGGCGCGGCAAGAGACATTGCCTGACGGGGTGAGCCTCTCATTGTGGTTCGATTCTGCGGATATCTACAATTCCAGAATGAAAACCATTGGTACCTCAGCCTATATGGGCCTGATTCTTGTCTTTCTGGTGCTGATCTTGTCCTTGCGACCCAAGGTCGCGCTGTGGGTAACTGTTGGCATTGGCGTATCCTTTTTAGGTGCGTTTGCCATGCTGCCGCCAATGGATGTTTCATTGAACATCTTGTCGACTTTTGCGTTTTTGCTTGTGCTGGGTATTGTTGTGGATGATGCGATTGTCGTTGGGGAAAGTATTCATCAGCATCACCAGAAAATTGATGACCCCATACAGGCCGCAATTCAGGGTGCCAGTGCCGTTTCCAAGCCAGTGGTTTTTGCCGTGTTGACGACGATAGTAGCGTTTGCGCCATTCTTTTTTCTGAGCAGTGAAGATGCCCAGGTCACTCGCCAGTTTTCTATTGTCATCACGCTTGCGTTGCTAGTTTCTCTTATTGAAGCCTTTTTGATACTGCCAGCACACCTTGCAAATCTTGAGCGTCGTCAAGACCTTGGGAAAGTTGGCCGATTCCAGAAAGGTATTGAAGACAAAATTGTTGCTTTTTCTCAGACTGTCTATCGGGGTTGGATCAACGCCAGTGTCAATAATCGATACCTAACCGCAAGCGTGTTTGTCGCCGCACTGACGGTAAGTTTCGGCATATTTAGCAGTGGCTGGGTCAAGTTTTCGTTTATGCCTGAAGTTGAGAACGAGCTGATTTATATCAACGTAGAGTTGCCCACCGGCACACCCTATGCCCGGGCCTTGCAAGTGCTAGATCAACTTCAAGAAGCTGAGCTTGAACTGATCCGACAAGTTGAATTAGAGGCTGTCGATGGTGGGGGCTCTGGACAGCTGATCGAGGGGTGGTATACAAGGTCGCGCAGGGACAGTGTGATCGCTATCGTTAAATTAGCGCCTCCCGAGATTAGAGACATGTCCGCCAAAGAGGCTGCGTTAAGATTGCGTGATTTGGTTGGCGAAGTGCCGGATGCTGACGAAATTGAAGTTAACTACACCATGAACGACTCAACCCCGAGGGTAAGCTACGTCATACGGCATAAAGATTTGTCGCAGCTAAATGCTGCAGCCAGAGACATCAGAAGTCAGCTGTACGGTTACGACGGAACTTTTTATGTTAGAGATAGTATGCGAGGAGAGTCGGAAGAGTTGCACATGCATCTTTTGCCGGGTGCAGAAAAACTGGGATTGACCTTGGCGCAGGTTTCTCAACAAGTACGGCAAGCATATTTTGGAGAGGAAGTTCAGCGCTTACCCAGAGACACGGGAGACGTTCGAGTGATGGTGCGCTATCCAAAAGCGTTGCGCTACAGTCTAGAGAGCTTGAATGATTTTAGGGTAAGAACGACCGATGGTCGCGAACTCCCTTTATTGTCAGTGGTAGAAGTTGAGGTGGTAACTGGTGTTCAGCATATTAGGCGCCGTGATGGAGAGCGAATGGTTCGGGTAACAGCGGAGGTTACTGGAGAGCTGATGAGCGATATCAACACTGACATGAAAGAGACATTTTTACCTATTATTGAGCAAAAATACCCCGGGCTTACAGTTGGCGTTGCTGGCGATGCTGAAAGTGAGGAATTGTTCCTATCAGAACTGATGTCGTTGTTCGCGATCGCCTTGTTTGTAATGTACGCACTGATTGCGATCGCTTTTCGTTCATACTGGTTGCCGCTGTTGGTCATGACCGCGATACCTTTCGGATTTATGGGCGCCGTTTATGGTCACCTCATGTTTGATGTACCTATGGCAATGTTCTCCTATTTTGGTATCGGCGCGGCTGCAGGAGTCGTTGTAAACGACAATCTTGTGCTCGTCGATTATATCCAACGTTTAAAAGGTCGGGGGCTTTCTGCAATTGATGCGGTTGTCGAGGCTGGTATCGCTCGCTTCAGGCCAATTTTGTTAACCTCGGTCACAACGTTTGTCGGTTTAATGCCTATCATGGCAGAACGTTCGACCGACGCGCAGTTTCTTAAACCCGCTGTGCTGTCGTTAGCCTTTGGTGTCATGTTCGCTTTGTTTGTGAGTCTGTTTATGGTGCCAGCACTCTTTTGTATCGGTGATGACCTGAACAAATTTAGACGTCGCATGAAAGTATGGTTTTGGGCCAAAGTGAGTCGGATCACGGCGTCAAATGTTTCCGCCGGTGAGCGCCTCTAAAGTTCCGGCATCAACTAAAGTTCCAGCATCAACCGAGGCGGTACTTCGATCCCGAAAGACTTTTTTTTGCCATGCCATCGCGATGCTCTCAGCACCGAGTTTGAAGTCCACCGTCTGATGTGCTCGCACAGAGAAAAACCAAATGACGCATGGTCTGCCATGCAGAAAATATAAATAACCATGGTAATGTTTGTAGCAGTTATATGGTTGGCCGTGTTGAGCACTTGATGTCAAATTGAGTAGTATGTTGCTACTGATAATGTAGTTCGCCCGTCGCGAGTTCGTATTGGTGTATACGGGACTTACGATGGCTTCAGAAAAAACCAAAATCACAGAAAAAAAACCAACAAGGTCACTTGGCTTCTGGCGGGGCTGGTCACTGGTCGTCGGAGGCACCATTGGCTCTGGAATCTTCACGCTACCAGCATTGTTGGCACCCTATGGCTTGTTGGGTTTGGTCGGCTGGTTTATCGCAGGCTCTGGCGCGTTGCTGATGGCATTTATGCTAGCGCGACTTTCGAAGAGGATGCCGGCGATAGGCGGACCCTATGCCTACGCTCGCGCGGGCCTTGGTGATTTCGTAGGTTTCTGGGTGGGTTGGGGTTACTGGATTGCTATCTGGTCAGCGACGGCGGCAATCGCTGTAGCCTGTGTCGGATACATTAGCTTCTTTCTGCCGATTCTGCGTGACAGTTCACTGCTGGCCGCGACCGTCACGCTGACATTAATCTGGTCGTTAACAGCCATGAACATTCGCTCGATGGGCTCTTCCGGTGGTTTTCAACTGCTGACTACTTTTTTAAAAATTTTGCCTTTGTTGTTTGTTGGGCTACTAGGTTTTAGCGCTGGCACAACAGATAATTTACCGTCATTTAATCCTAGTGGAGGCAGCCTGTTTGCTGTCATGGCGACGAGTGTGACGCTAGTCATGTGGGCTTTTGTCGGTCTCGAAGGGGGCACAGTACCGGCAGCCGATATGGTAGAGCCAGAGAAAACCATTCCGCGAATCCTGATCTTCGGTACTTTGACGGTGCTCCTCGTCTATCTTGTCGCGTTTTCGGGTGTCATGCTCCTGCTACCTGCCGAGATGCTCAGTAATTCACCCGCGCCTTTTGCTGATGCGACGGTGAAGGTTATCGGCACAATGGGGGCGTCCTTAATTGCGATGGGTGCCATGATTTCAACGCTTGGAGCACTAAATGCACAGGTTTTATTGTCAGGACAAGTCGTCAGGGCTGTGGCGCTTGACGGCCTGTTCCCCAAGTCGCTGAGTAAGCTTGGCGCCCGAGGTACACCTTTCGTTGCAATCATCGTTTCTTCAGCTCTAGCAAGCATTCTAGTTGCAATGAATTACACAAAAGGGCTGGTAGAAGCTTTTAATATGATGATTTTGCTGTCTACGCTGACAACTCTGATACCTCTATCTTTCGCTGCAATTGCTGCAATGATGTTCTTGAAACGGGATAATCCGAGTGCATCGCGAAGCCGAGGATTATTAGTTGCCGTGCTCGCCTTTTGTTACTCACTACTTGTTATTATCGGCGCCGGTGCGGAGACGGTTTTTTATGGTTTTATACTCCTTACGGCGGCAATGCCAATCTATGTATTGGTTGTTAAGCACAGAGATGGTGACAGTCCGAAAACAATGCAAATGGAATCCGAAGTTTGAACAGTGATATTAGTAAGATTATTGCAGATAGCGTATGCAATGAATGGGGGCAGATTGAAGCCATCGCACTCAGAAGGGCTAAAGTAGCCTTTGATAGCGATGGCAGGATCAACGAGCAATGGCAGTCACTCAGGTTTCATAGTAAACCCGAATTGGACGCTGCTCACGAGGAATATAAGTCTTTTGAATCTCTCATTAGGGCGACCGACGCCAACGTAATACTGTTAGGCGGTCATGATGTTCTGACCTTGGACAGTATTTATCCACGAGATGCCTTGCTTGTTTCACCGAAAGGCCTGATTCTCTGCGAAATGGGTCGACCTAGTCGATCGAATGAACCAAAACTGAATGCGGCTGAGCTTGTCTCTTTTGGAATGCCTGTGCTGGGAGAAATCAGCCGTCCGGGCACCCTCGAAGGAGGGGACTTCATCTGGTTGGATCAAGCTCATGCCGCGGTTGGCTTAGGTCCAAGAACCAATCAGGAAGGTATATCCCAGCTACGACATTTGTTGGGCAATGACATCGATCTACATGTGGTTCCCCTGCCTGCGCCTGAGCACCCGGAAGATGTTTTTCATCTGATGAGCATGATCTCTCCGCTAGACAAAGATCTCGCGCTCATTTATCGACCATTGATGCCCGAAAGCTTTCTGCAGTGGCTCATGGCGTTGGGTATTGAGTTTGTTGAAGTGGCCGAAGATGAATTCTTGCCAATGGGCTGCAACGTGCTAGCCACAGGGCCAAGGCAAGTGATCATGCTCGATAGACTACCGAAAACAAAAAGCAGACTAGAACAGGTCGGTTGTCGCGTGACGACTTATAAGGGTGATGAGATCAGTCGAAAAGGAGAGGGTGGGCCGACCTGTCTAACCAGGCCGCTGGTCCGGAGCAAATCTTGATCAAAGACGCTCAACGAATACTGCAGAATGTCTTTGGTTTTCCTGATTTTAGAGCACCTCAGGATGAAATTATCTCCACACTGATTGATGGTGGCGATGTTCTCGTGTTGATGCCAACCGGGGGCGGCAAGTCGCTTTGTTACCAGATTCCAGCGATTGTTAGAGAAGGCGTTGGTATTGTTATTTCACCGCTTATCGCGCTGATGCAAAATCAGGTAGACGCCCTGAGTGAGTTGGGTGTCAGTGCGACTTTCCTGAATTCTACTTTGTCGTACGAAACCGTCTATCAGACCGAGCAGGCGCTGCGACGGGGTGAGGTCGATCTGCTTTACCTTGCACCGGAACGCCTTGTGCAGCCGACAACGCTGGCATTGTTGCGCGATCTTGATGTCAGCCTCTTTGCAATTGATGAGGCCCACTGTGTTTCTCAATGGGGCCACGATTTTAGGGCTGACTACCTACATCTAAATTTATTGGCAACGGAGTTTCCTCGTGTTCCCAGAATAGCGCTAACCGCTACAGCCGATGCAAGAACAAGGTCAGAGATCGTATCGCGACTTTCGCTTGATAACGCAAAGCAGTTTATTGTTGGATTTGATCGACCGAATATACGCTACCGTATTGCATTGAAAACTAATCCACGACAGCAGTTGTTAAACTTCTTGAAGACTGAACACCGAGATGACGCTGGTATTATTTATTGCCTATCTCGCCGTAAAACCGAGGAAACAGCGACCTGGTTGAATCAGCAAGGGTTTCAAGCACTGCCTTATCACGCCGGACTAGACAGCGAAATCCGGGCTCAGAACCAGGCGCGCTTTCTTAATGAAGAGAGCATCATCATTGTCGCGACGATCGCGTTTGGCATGGGTATAGATAAGCCGGATGTGCGCTTCGTAGCTCATCTTGATTTACCAAAGACCGTTGAAAGCTACTATCAGGAAACTGGCCGTGGCGGTCGGGATGGCGAAGCAGCAAACGCCTGGTTGGTCTATGGATTACAAGACGTGATAAAGCTGCGGCAGATGATGGAGAATTCCGAGGGCAGTGAGGCGCACAAACGGGCTGAGCAACATCGATTGAATGCTATGTTAGGCCTCTGTGAGATCACCAGTTGCCGACGTCACGCGTTGCTTCGTTACTTTGATGAAAACTCACCGGAAAGGTGTGGTAACTGTGACACTTGCCTTGACCCTGTTGATACTTGGGATGGAACTGAAGCCGCTCAAAAAGCACTAAGTGCTGTGTTCCGGACAGAACAAAGATTCGGGGTTAATCATTTGATCGACGTATTGCTGGGAGCTGATACGGAAAAAGTCCGGCAGTTTGAACACAATAAGCTATCTACCTTTGGCATTGGTCAGACGCTTGATACTAATCAGTGGCGATCGGTCTTCAGACAGCTGGTCGCAAGAGGATATCTCAGCGTTAACTTGGAACGTTACGGTGCGCTGCGTCTTGAGGAAAAATGTCGACCTCTGTTGAAAGGTGATGAACAGATAGAGCTTCGACGCGACAGCAGTAAGAAAGTAGTCGCTCGTCAGACGAAGACACCGTTGCCGGAGGATATCAATGTCGGTCTATGGGAAGCCCTGCGTGAATGCCGTAGGTTGTTTGCGGAAGAACAAGGCGTGCCACCCTATGTTATTTTTCACGACAAAACACTTCGTGAGATGGCTGAGCAAATGCCGCAAAATAAAAGAGAGTTTGGCTTGCTTACCGGTGTGGGAGAGCGAAAGCTTGAGAAATACGGCGAAGTGTTTCTCGCTGTCATTCAAGAGGCGCTCTGAGGTAAAGTATACGGAATTAACCGAATTTTAATTTTTCCAAGAGGGAAGTATGGCGCGTTTGGAAGATGAACTAATAGTTGAGCAAATTCAGATAGGACCAATGCAGAATTTTACATATGTGGTTGGCTCTAAAAGCACGCGGGAAGTTGTCATTATCGATCCCGCATGGGATATCCCTGCATTGACCAAGATGATTGATGAGGCAGGATACAAGCTGACAGGTGCACTCGTTACGCATTACCATCCGGATCACTGTGGTGGTTCTTTTGGTAAGAATACGGTTCAAGGCATTGCTGATTTACTGGAAACGAATCCGGTAAAGGTTTACGCACACAAACTTGAAGCAGATGGCGTAAAAAAAGTAACGGGAGTCTCAGAGTCTGATATCAAAAGAGTCGATTCGGGTGACAAGCTGAAGGTCGGAAACATTGAGGTGGAATTCCTGCACACACCCGGGCACACGCCTGGTTCGCAGTGTTTCAAGATTGAAAACACGCTGGTCTCCGGAGACACGTTGTTTGTCAATGGTTGTGGCAGAGTCGATTTGCCGGGTTCTGACTCTGAAGATATGTATCACAGTATTCAAAAACTCGCATCCTTGCCCGACGATACGATCTTGTTACCGGGTCATAACTACAGCGACGTGCCGAGTGCAACAATGGCAGATACAAAAAGGGCAAATGTCTATATGAGAATAGACAATCTAGAAAGTTGGAAAATCATGATGGGCCATTGAGCACCATAGGAGTAAGACGTGAGGACCATAGCTGAAGGCTTCTCTTTTACAGAGGGACCCAGGTGGCACCAAGGCCGCCTATATTTTTCTGACTTTTACACACATCGAGTGCTGGCGGTTGATGCTGAAGGCCATGTCGAAGTCATCGCCACCGTTCCCGGGCAGCCCTCGGGGCTGGGTTGGTTGCCCGACGGAAGAATGCTCGTTGTTTCGATGCTAGACAGAAAACTTTTGCGACAGGAAAGCGATGGTCGTCTGGTTGAACATGCAGACCTCAGTGGGATTGCGACGTACCATTGTAATGACATGGTTGTCGATACGCAGGGGCGGGCATACGTCGGGAATTTCGGTTCTGATATAGAAAGTGGTAACAAGTTAGTAAAGGCAAAGCTGGCCTTTGTAGACACAGATGGAGCTGTCTCCATTGCAGCAGAGGATTTGGCTTTTCCGAATGGGGCGGTGATTACGCCAGACGGAAGCACATTGATTATTGGCGAGAGCTTCGGACGCTGTCTTACTGCGTTTGATATTGCCGAGGATGGAGGGCTCTCAAACCGAAGATTATGGGCTAATTTGCATCCTCACATTCCCGACGGTATCTGCCTCGATGAGGAAGGGGCAATATGGGTTGCAGATCCCGCAAACAATTGTGTGCTCCGTGTTAGGGAAGAAGGTGAGGTGCTTCAGAAAATAGATATGACGAATGGCACTTTCGCTTGTATGTTAGGTGGTGATGATCGCAAGACGCTATTTGTGTGCACTGCAGCCGGATCAGGGTCAAAAGCGCAGGGTCAATTGACCGCAAAAATCGAAGCCTGTGAGGTCACTGTATCCGGCGCTGGTTGCCCCTAACCAGAAATTGTTTTAAATTCCGTCATGAGATGAAGTTTTTGGACCAGAACTTGAAGTTGCACACCAGTCTGGTTCGCGGTTAAAACTTACCGGAGCGAAGCCCTATTGGGGGGCGCTGCCGGTGTTTCCAAAACATTCATTCACTCTGACGGAGTCAAAAAGGTGGCCACAGAACTACGTTTCGGTGACTATATCCAAGAAGCCCTGGTTCAACAGAGGCAAGTCAGTTACAACGAGCTCGTTCCCCCCCTTGAAGTAGATGAGGCGGGTAATGAACTGCCCTATGTGCCGCCCAAGATCCAGCTGCAAGCCTATGACGCCTATCGCCTGATCATGCCTTATACGGGCATTCGAATGATGGAGCAGGTGAAAGCTGTTGTGCCGCTGGCGGTGTATCTCGTGCTGTTTCAAGTACTGATACTACGTCAAGGTGTTAGCGACAGCGGTATCATTACGGTTGGTCTGATCGCCGTTATCGTCGGGCTGATGCTTTTCATGGAAGGGCTGAAGGTTGGACTCATGCCACTTGGGGAGATTTTAGGTAGTAGTCTGCCGGTAAAGTCGTCCCTTCCTGTCGTTCTAACAGTGACTTTGCTGCTTGGTATCGGCGTGACATTCGCCGAGCCGGCGATTGGCGCGCTTAAAGCGGCAGGGCAGATAGTCGACGTGAATCAGGCGCCGTATCTTTACACATTGCTAAACGACTGGGCCGAGGTGCTTGTGCTCATGGTCGGCATTGGTGTCGGGCTCGCAGCGGTGCTTGGTACTACTCGTTTTCTGTATGGCTGGGGACTTAAAACACTTATCTATCTGACGCTGGTTCCGACCATAGGTATGAGTATTTACATCAGCCTTGATGACGACCTCAGCAAAATCCTTGGATTGGCGTGGGATTGTGGGGCGGTAACAACGGGACCTGTGACAGTGCCTCTGGTCCTTGCTTTGGGTATCGGCATATCGTCATCAGCAGGAAAAAATTCATCTTCTCTATCGGGCTTTGGCATCGTCACCCTTGCCTCGTTGTTTCCAATTATTGCCGTTCAGATATTAGCACTCTATGTTGCCGCGACCACAGATCCCGCGACGATCATTCAAGCGGCAGCATCCGCCACCGAGGCGAGTGGATCTAACTGGACAGCTCAGACACCGTGGCAGGAAATTATCGGCGGTTTCCGCGCCATTGTTCCTTTGGTGATCTTTCTACTTCTGGTACTCACGCTGCTTCTGAAAGAGCGGCTTCAGAAACCGGTAATTATTTTTTACGGTATTACATTGTGCGTTGTTGGCATGATTGTTTTCAGTCTCGGTCTAAGTTACGGGCTTGCAAAGCTAGGTGCTCAGTCTGGTAGTTTGGTACCTGCTGCTTTCGCACTTCATGCGCAGGTTGCTGCCTCGCCGCTTTATGGCGCAGTGATCGGCATCTTTATCGCTTTGTTGTTTGCTTGGTTACTTGGTTTTGGCGCCACCCTTGCAGAACCTGCTCTGAATGCACTCGGCTATACCGTGGAGAATCTTACCAATGGCGCTTTTGAGAAGACGACCTTGATGTATGCCGTATCATTTGGCGTTGCCTGTGGCATTACCATTGGTGTCGCCAAGATCGTTTTTGACGTGCCGATTATCTATCTGATTTTAGGAGGCTACTCTGTCGCGGGCGTGCTGACTTTTTTATCGACGGAAGAGTTTGTCAATATCGCTTGGGATAGTGCCGGTGTGACAACGGGACCGGTAACAGTGCCGCTGGTGCTTGCAATGGGACTTGGATTTGGCGACTCGATGAACGCGATTGAAGGTTTCGGCATTCTATCTATGGCCTCAATCGGACCGATTATCGCAGTGATGTCGACCGGGTTATGGGTGAACTGGAGAGTCAGGAAGCGCCATGAAAATGAAGATACTAGCCGAGATACTGAACTTAAAGGAGCAAGCGCTTGAGTAAAAGAGAGATTACCGTATTGACGGATGTCGCCCTCATTACCTGTATTGTTCAGCGTGGTATAGCAGATGATGTTGTTGTGGCAGCACAAGAAGCCGGCGCCCAGGGGGCAACAATCTTCTACGCCCGCGGCTCGGGTGTTAGAGAGCGCCTTGGCATTGTTGGGCTGGCGGTCGAAGTCGAAAAAGAAATCATCACAATTGTCGTCGCAGACGACCAAGTTGATCGGGTCTTCGAAAAGATTTACCTCGCAGGCAAGCTGGACACGCCAGGCATGGGGCTTATGTACGTAACGCCGCTGGAAAAAGCAGCGACCTACATACCGCCGGAAATTATTGCGAAACTTTCCGATGAATCGCTAGCGGTAGAATAAGCTTAGGGTCAAAGTCGTCAACACGGGAGAAGCTAATGCCGAACACGAGTGGAAGCGTGGCAGAAATGAAGTTGATTACCTGTATTTTGCCCAAGGGGGTTGCGGCGGGGGTGAGTGCAAAACTCTTAAATGAAAAGGGTATCGTCACAGGCAACATCAACAATGCTAGAGGCTCGGGTCACATAACGGCAAAAGAGCACCGCACAGCGGGATATCAAACAGAAAAAGAAATTTTTCGTGTTGTCATTGAAGCTGAGCGAGCAGACGAAGTCTTCGAATTTATTTATAACCATGCGGAATTGCATCAGCCTCATGGCGGCATTATGTACCAGAACGCACTTAGAAAAAGCACCCATCATGTTTTGCCAAACTTGCATTCTGAGGGTTCATAAAAGGCACCAGAATGCATCAAACATCGCAGTTGGTTGAAAATGTTGGGGGTATCATTTTATTGCTGTTGGTCGCAGCAATGGTGATGGTCTTAAGCAAGCGAATCAAAATACCCTTCACCGTCATGCTGGTGTTGGTTGGCGCTGGCATTACGTTTGTTGCTGACTTTTTTGCAGACAGTCACATTACGGCACTAACAATGCTGCAAGGGCTGACTCTTTCACCCGATCTTATCCTCTACGTATTTTTGCCTACGTTGATTTTTGAATCTTCGTTTAATCTGAATGCCCGCCAGCTCTGGCAAAACATCGTACCCATCCTGACGCTAGCGGTACCAGGTTTGCTTATCTCCACTGGTATTATTGCTGGCGTTTTAATGCTGACGACATCGATTCCATGGTTGCCGGCATTGTTGTTAGGAGCCATCCTTAGCGCCACTGATCCTGTTGCCGTGATTGCTTTATTTAAACAGTTAGGCGCTCCTAAGCGTTTAACGGTGTTGGTGGAAGGTGAAAGCCTGTTCAACGATGCCACAGCTATCGTACTGGCAGGGATTCTGATTGCAGGTATTAGTGCAGATGTCGGGGAGCACAATGCTGATGTTATGTCTGCCATCATGGAATTTCTCTCTGTATTCTTTGGTGGACTCATTACCGGCTGGGTCCTTGGATTTGGAACCGCCACGTTACTCGGTATGGTGCGTGCTGATGTTTATATTGAAACAACATTGACGACTATTCTGGCGTACGCTTCTTTTCTGATCGCCGAGCAAGTCTTTCACGTTAGTGGCGTGGTTGCTGTAGTAGCTGCAGGCCTGACATTAGGAAGTTGGGGCAGAATCAAGATATCGCCAAGCGTAAGGCAATATATTGACCATTTTTGGGAGTACATGGCCTTCGTTGCCACGGCGTTAATTTTTCTGATGGTGGGTATGCGGGTAAATCTGGAAGAGCTGATTGCTTCGTCTAACGTGCTACCTTGGGTCATACTGGGGATGCTGTTGTCTCGAGCGATTGTCATTTACGGCATGATTCCGCTAAGCAACAGGCTTCCCGGCACTGAGCCAACCAGCCGTGCGTATCAGACTGTCATGTATTGGGGCGGCTTGCGCGGAGCCATTGCGCTTGCGATTGTATTGAGTATTCCCGCCTTTGAGTACTCTGAGTTATTTATTGCTTTGGTGATGGGCGCCGTTCTTTTCACACTGCTTGTGCAGGGCTTAAGTATTGAATGGCTAGTCGCGCGACTTGGATTGAGTAAACCACCACTTTCTGACCGTATTGCTGAATCTGAATCCAACATCTCCGCAACGCAGGAGGCGGCCTCAAGACTCCAGGAGTTACAATCTGGCGGATTTTTCTCCGCAGCGATCGCGGTCGAATTGCAAAAGCAATGTGATGAGGCGCTGGCAAAAGAACGCGCGGCGCTCAATCAGCTGAGGGATGATGAGTTAACCCCTGGACAAGAGGTTGTGTTGCTGTATTTGCGCTGTTACGGCAACGAACAGGCGCAGTATAACGACCTTTACAATAAGGGCCATCTCAGTGAATCCGCGGTAAGAAGTCTGATGGCCAATCTGACAGCTCAGATAGAAGCGGCTAAATATATTGATGAATCAGTGCTGACATCTCGTCGCACAGTGCCACAGCCGAAGCTAGGCAAACACCGTTTGTCGAGAATGCTACTGCAAATGGGAGAGAGCACGTCAGGACTCGCGACACTGACGGAAAAATTCAGATTAGAACATATAGCGATTGCCTATGAAGAATCCTGGGCAAGGTTTCATGCCTGCACGACCGTGCTTGCAGACATGGAAAAGTTAAGGGCGCTGACGCAGCTCGACGAAAATATTTTTGAAGATGTCAGACTTCAGTACGAAAACTGGCTAGCTGAGGCCGAACAGTCGATACATGATATGGCTGAGCAATATCCGGAGTTTGTTGGTTCCATGCAAGAGCGACTCGGCAAGCGTCTGATTCTCCTCGCTGAATCGGAAGCCATTCAGGCTGAAGGCAGTCAGGGAAACATTCCTCACAGTTTGGCAGAGAAGATGACTGAGCAGCGATTGCAGCGACTCTGGGATCTGCGAGGTCAAGAGATTGCAAGACTAAAGGTCTCGCCGAAAGAATTGCTGCGTAAGGTGCCCTTTTTTGAAGACGTGCCTGGAAGTGATTTTGATATGCTCACCACAAAAATGCAGAGGTACAGTGTCGTTGCCGGTGAAACGGTCATTCAGCAGGGTGAAACCGGTGATCGCCTTTTCATGATAGCCAGAGGTGTCGTGCAAATTTCACGCAAAGTGGGTGGCAGCGATATTAATCTTGCAACGTTAATTGCGGGTGATTTTTTCGGTGAGATGGCATTACTGCACGATGAGAATAGGACTGCGACTGTCACGAGCGTGAGCCCTTGTACCTTTTACGTGCTGGACAGGCATGACCTTCAACAGGCGATGTCAGAAAACCCCTCGATCCGGCGCGCGCTTGAGCTTGCGGACCAACAACGCCATCAGCAACAGAATAATCTCAATCGGTCTGATTATTCTTAGACTTAGGTCAACGCTGATGAAGCCTGATTGGCGCATAGTGACTTTGTAGGCACTATGCGACAAAAAAGGATTTTCGATGCGCAAAAACGACCCAATCACCAGCACGATGTCAACAGACATTCAAACCGTTCAAGTCGGCCAAAAATTAAGTGAGGTCCATCACTTGATGGCAAATATGGGTATCCATCACGTGCCGATTGTTGATGGCTCAAAGCTGGTCGGTTTGATCAGCTTTATGGATATCATGAAATTGAACTTAGTTTTACAGGGAGCTTCGGAATACACGATTGGCGCGATCATTGATCAACAGTTCACCATAAGAGAAGTGATGACCACTGAGTTAGTCACAATCGGTAATAGAGAATCAGTGCGACAAGCCGCCGAAAAACTCTCGAAAGGCAGCTTCCATTCTCTGCCAGTGATAAAAGAAAGTGGTGATCTGACGGGCATCGTCACCAGTTCCGACCTTATTCGTTATCTGAGTGATCAGTACTAGTCGAAGTGAAGCGATAACGCGCTTGCGACAGGACCTAGAAATAAGCGCGCTCAATTAACTGCTGTCGGCACTGAACAGCATTTTCAAATTTAATGGTGTGTATGCCAAGCGTTGCTGCCGCGGCAAGGTTTTCCTGCGTGTCGTCAATGAAAACCGTCTCTGTGGGCTCCAAACCAAAGTTTTCGAGTAGATAACGGTAGATATCGATTTCCGGTTTGATTTTTTTTATTCTGCAGGAAATCACTTTGCCGGCAAATTTCCCCCAAATATCGTGTTTGTCTTCAAGATGACTGACCTCCTCTATACATTTAATTGCCGGTGGTATCAGTTTGCTCTCGGCGGCACAAAGGGATGAGTGCTGGATAGCCCACCATCGACCGGAAAGGCTTGTCCGTTGACATAGCTTGCTTCATCGCTGGCGAGAAATAGAGCCATATTCGCTATTTCTTGAGGGATGCCATAGCGCTTGGTTGGGTTCAACTGTCCGATTCTATCCTCGTTGCCCCTAGACCTTGCGCCATCGAAGATGGGCTTTGTCATGCCTGTCTCAATTAAGCCCGGGCAAATGGCATTGATTCTTATGCCAGTACCGGCAAGTTGGTTACTGACGGTCTGTACTAAACTAATAACGCCAGCTTTACTGGCGGAGTAGGGCGAACCGCCGGCGTTTGCGCGTATGCCCGCGACAGAGGCTGTGCAAATGATGCTGCCTGAGCCTTGTTTCGCCATGTGTTTGCCTGCATGTTTCACTGCGAGAAAGGGGCCAATCAAATTAATCCGAAGGATTTCTTGCCATTGTTCGGGGGTCTGTTCAAATAGCGGCACTGCGCCGCCGGAAATACCAGCATTTGCATAAATCACGTCCAAACCACCGAATAGGCCGATGCATCGGTCTATAAAACCCGCAACCTGACTCTCATCGCCGACGTCCGCGGTCATTGTTTCTACATTACTTTCTGTGCCCACATCGAGGCTGTCGCAGGTCTCGGTCAACCCCGCCGCATTAAGATCAATAGCTAAGACCTTTGCCCCTTCGTTAGCGAACAATTTTGTTGTTGCTCTACCAATACCACTGCCCGCGCCCGTTACAATTGCTCTTTTGCCGCTTAATCTACCCATTCGTAATTTGTCCTCAAAATGTCGTGTTAGGTTGTGTCACTGTGCCCTAGTCGCCAGCCAATCTTGTTCGGGATAAGTTAAGCGCGTTTGACCGGCAGTTCGGCGAAGTCGCCCGTTCTTTTTTCGGTGTTCGCGGAAATAGCCTCCATCATTTCTTCGGGTTGCAGCATGCTGGCGTTCCAGATACTAATATAATCTAGCCCATCTGCTGTTGAGTGGTCTCGCGCGTAGTTAATCATGCGTTTACATCCATACAAGGCGAGCGGTGCCTTGCTTGCAATCTCAGCAGCGATTTTCATGACCTCAGCCAACATGGTGTCTTGGTCCGGAAACACGTTGTTTACTAAACCTGCACTTTTTGCTTCCTCCGCTGGCATGCGCCTTCCCGTGTAACATAACTCACGAACGATGCCCTCTGGAATGAGTTTTACAAGTCGTGGGAAAGTGCCCACATCAGCTGTCATGCCAATATTAATTTCGTAGACGGTGAAAAATGCCTCAGCACTTGCGTAGCGCATGTCACATGCTGTTGTGAGATCAATGCCGCCCCCGATACAACCGCCTTGAATTGCTGCCAAGACGGGTATTCGGCACTCTTCCAGCACCGAAAAGCTCTTTTGCATGTGCTTAATGTTTTGATACATTTTTTCGCCTTTCACGCGCTTTTCTTTAGGGTCTGGTTTCGTGCCTGTGGGATTTGTGTTGTCGCCCGAGAGGAATGCACTGATATCGAGACCCGAGGAAAAATGCGGTCCGGTAGACGAGATAACAATGACACGAGCAAGACTCTTGTTATCGATATCCTGAACGATTGCCGGAAGTTCGTCCCAAAAGGCGACGTTCATGCTGTTGCGTTTTTCAGGTCGGTTCATCACGATATGGGCGATATTATTTTCGATAGTTACATCAAAGCATGTGTATGTCATAGGTTTCACTCAGATAGTTTAATGATTCGTATGTTTGTATTTGTGTCATAAATTCTGCGGTAGTGAGAAGAGACTCCCTCTCACCAGCCACAACGGGTCACCCACCGAAGGCGAGCGGTCGAGACTTTCGGTCTCTTCGAACTGTTCTGTATTTTTCATATATGCGGCGACAATGCGGCACCTGTCTTCAGGTGATAGCATTTGAAAAGCATAAACGGCTTTAGTAGGAAACAGTCGGTGAGACATCGCGACAATACACCGACCCTCAGGCGCAAGCACTCTGGCTATTTCCTCGAAGACTTCAAATGGGCGAATTAGGTACTGAACAGAAACAACAATTGTTACGACATCAAAACTGTCATTGTCATAGGGTAATGATGGGCTTTCATTTAAATTCTGCACGACATAGTCATCTAGGCGTTCATTGCGGGCTAGCTCTGCTTCATTCATACCAAGCCCTGAAACTTGCTGGTAACGTGTTTCTGGTGGCAAATGGGATATCCATGAGGACATCAGGTCAAGCACACGGTCCTCAGGCGCCAATGCTTCACGATAGAATTCGGTTAGATTGTCTATCGTACTGTCGTCGATATGTGTCTCAAAGCGTGGGTACTCGTAAAACAAATCGTCGCTGGATTCATCCTGACGCTTGAAAAACTGCTCTGGTAGTTCTGGTGGTTTGCGACTCAAGTTAACTCCACAAAATTATTTAATCTGGTTCAACCAGGCGTTAAACATCGGTGTGCGTTTTTCATGAAATGCGCTGACACCCTCTTTTGTATCGGGATGATGATCCGTGACAGCCGTTTTTGCAGCGATTTCGTCACAAGCCTGATCGAAAGTTAATTCTGCTGCCTGGTAAATTGAACGTTTCATCATGCGCATTGATACTTGTGGTCCGTTGGCAAATTCCTCGGCAAGTGCCGCTGCTTCAGCTCTCAAATCGTTGTCCGGAACAACTGAGTTGACAAGCCCTAACGACAGGGCTTCGTCGGCATTTACGATCCGTTTACGCATGATGAAGTCCATTGTTTTTGCCAGCCCGAGGTGTTGCATTAACAAGTATTGTCCCCCTTCGTCCGGCAGCAGGCCAAAGCGGAGAGTCGCACTGCCAAGCTTTGCTGATTGTGCGGCAATTTTAAAATCGCAGGCCAGCGCCAAAGAGAGCCCGGTCTGAATGGTCACGCCATTGATGGCAGCAATGGTCAATTTGTCCAGGCTCCGAATTTTCTGATTCAAAGCCTGTGAAATGTGTCTTAAGGCATTATATGTACCAAGCGCATTGTCGTGTCCCGGTGGGATAGGGGCCATAAGTGCATCGGCACTAGCAGCACCTCTGGAGTAGGCTTTGAGGTCGTCCCCTGCGCAAAACCCTCTCCCTTGGCCGATAAACACAATGACCCTGATAGCATTATCCATCTGTGCCTGAGTCAGCGTTTCAATTAGATCACGCTTCTTGCCAATGCTCATGCCGTTCAGTTTCTCAGGTTCGTTAAACTCAATCCACGCGATACCTGGGTCAGTGACTGTTACCTCAAATCCTGTAAAAGTGCCCGTTTGCATCGTTTTTCCTCCGGTTTTGTTCTATCTGGATTTGCTTATGAAGTCATAATTGGGAAATTTGCTCGTTGTGTCAATTTGTTAAGCGGCGGTTAACGAATAGACCTTCGTTGCTGTATCGTGAAATAGTGATTGCCTTTCACTGTCGCTATAGCCTCTGCTCATTTTTTTAAAGGCGTTCCAAAGCACATGATATGAGCAAGAGTCTTTATCGACCGGAAAGTTGCTTTCAAACATACATCTATCGGCACCAAAGTTATCGATGCAAAACTCGTAGTACCGCGCGGTTGCATCCACAAGTTGGTCGGAAGAGGGTGGTTGAGGTTGCTTGTGCCACTCAAATCCGTTCACTTTCATGTTAATACCGCCTAGCTTAAAGAAAACGTTAGGGGTGTGTTTTAAGGGGGCGACTAATTCGCTCCACCTCTTGTACACTTCGCCTTGTTTACCTTGGTAGGGACCAATGCCTAGTGGACCACCGAAGTGATCGAGGATAATGGTCGCGTTGGGAAAGTTGTTGGCAAGCTCGATAAACTCCGGTAACTGCTCGTGGTAAAACCAGGCGTCGAAGGTGAGTCCCATATCCGAGAGTACTTGAAACCCGGCTTGAAACTGATCGTCAAGCATCAGGTGCTCGGTTGGGTGCGAATGAGAGTTCCGGATAGCGCTGTCTGAGTGCCATCCTGCGGCATGTCTGATGCCCTTGAAGCGATTGTGGCTGGCGGCGATATGTGCTTCGAGTACAGGTCGTACCGCTGCACCAAGCGTAAGGTCGGCGTGACTCACGATGCCGTCGGCGACTCGGGTGTGGCCGAATTGACCGCTGGCGCTCATCGCTGCGATGCCCTGAACAAATTCCGTCTCACCGATGACTTTGAACTCCTCGGGTCCGTTTGCGCGAAGCATTGAATTACACTCGACGAAAACGGTGCTCACGATGTTGTGACCTTGATTGGTGTCTTCCAGAATTTGGTCGAGTAAGTATCTTTCTGCTGGTGTATCCCACAGATGATGATGGGGATCACAGATCGGCAAGTTCGGTTCAATAATGTCTTCTTTTATCTGGGCTAACCATTCATTTCGGGGCATGTCGAAGGCTCATTAAGTCAAAATCGAGCGGAAAAGCATGCGTCCTTTTAACGTAAATTTCAATCCTGCAGATTCGCCAAACCTCTGTCACGTGACGTATGATCGACGGGATAACAATGAGTGAGGTAGGTATGAAAACCAATTATGTGGCATCGGTGGCTTTGGCCG
Source organism: Candidatus Azotimanducaceae bacterium (assembly GCA_965657335.1). GTDB lineage: Bacteria > Pseudomonadota > Gammaproteobacteria > Pseudomonadales > Azotimanducaceae > UBA4582. The sequence continues at coordinate 22,803 of CBFHOH010000013.1, read as the reverse complement.
TTAGCTTGATCCTGCTTCAGCTGTCCGCCAATGCTGCGGGTTTGAAGCTATTGAGATATGGACCTGTTGGCGCTGAACAACCCGGATTGCTCGATGATCAAGGTCGTATTAGGGATTTGTCTCAGCATATTAAGGACTTTGACCCCGACACGCTGGCGATGATTCCTAAGCTCAAAGACATCGATATTCTAACGCTTCCAATAGTACAGGGAGATCCCCGAATTGGATTGCCAGTAGTGGGCACAAGCAAAATAATTGCTATCGGATTTAATTATAAAGCGCATGCCTCTGAAATGACGACTACATTGCCTAAAGAACCTCTTGTGTTCATGAAAGCAGTTTCTGCGTTGCATGGTCCTTATGATCCAGTGCAAACCCCACGAGCATCGCGCAAACTCGACTATGAAGCTGAGTTGGTCATTATAATCGGTCGCACAGCGCGATACGTTGATGAAGCCGAAGCGCTGGATTACGTCGCGGGTTTTGCCGTTGGACATGATGTCTCTGAAAGAGAATTTCAAAGAGAACGCGGCGGTCAATTTGTGAAGGGAAAAAGCGCTGATACATTTGCGCCCATTGGACCCTGGTTGGTCACACCTGAAGCGCTCGCGAACGTACAAAGTTTGAGAATTTGGTCAAAGGTGAATGGTGAAATCCGCCAAAATAGCAGCACCGAAAATATGATATTCGGTGCCGCGACCATCGTAAGCTACGTCAGCCAATTTATGACGTTAAAACCCGGAGACGCGATATTCACCGGTACACCGGCAGGGGTCGGTGCTGGCATGACGCCACCGACTTATTTAGAGCCCGGGGATATCGTTGAAATTGGCATTGAGGGTCTTGGCGCGCAAAAGCAGATCATACTGCCTGCGCTTTAGGCACGGACATAAAAAAGCCCCCGAAGTAAAGATACAACGGGGGCTTGCGATTTACGAAAGTGAAACTGCTTAGACTATCGTGTTAAGAGAACAAACTGTTCAATGTCGCACTAGGTCTCATCGCTTTTTCTGCTTTCTCGGCGTTCGGATAGAAGTACCCGCCGAGATCAACCTTGTCGCCCTGAATATCGATGAGTTCTTTAACGATTTGATCTTCATTGTCGGTCAGTGCTTTTGCAAGTTCCTTAAAAGCTTCCTTCAACTCTGGATCATCGTCTTGCGCTACCAGGGCGTTTGCCCAATAGCTTGCGAGGTAGTAATGACTGCCTCGGTTATCGAGTTCACCGGTCTTACGGGATGGCGATTTGTTGAGCTCTAACAGTTTACCTGTTGCCTTATCCAATGCCTGTCCAAGGACCTTGGCGCGGTGGTTTTGAGTTTTGTCCGCGACATCTTCCAGAGAAACGGCCAAAGCCAGAAATTCGCCGAGCGAGTCCCAACGTAGATGATTTTCGGCAACAAATTGCTGCACGTGTTTAGGGGCTGAGCCACCCGCACCCGTCTCGAATAAGCCGCCGCCAGCCATCAATGGCACGATCGACAACATTTTTGCGCTGGTTCCCAATTCAAGTATTGGAAAAAGATCAGTAAGGTAATCACGCAGCACGTTGCCGGTCACTGATATTGTGTCCTCACCGTGACGACAGCGATCCATCGTGTAACGAATGGCAAGATCTGGTGACATGATTTGGATCTTCAGACCCTTCGTGTCGTGATCTTCGAGATAGGTTTCAACCTTTTTGATGATTTGTGCGTCGTGTCCGCGATACTTGTCGAGCCAGAAGATCGCAGGCATGCCCGAGGCACGTGACCGGTTAACCGCAAGTTTTACCCAATCTTGTATAGGTGCATCTTTGGTTTGACACATGCGCCAGATGTCGCCTGTTTCAAGACCTTCGTGTTGAATTAACACCTTACCCGCTTCATCAATCACGCGTACGGTGCCGCCGGATGGCAGTTCAAACGTCTTGTCGTGCGATCCGTATTCTTCAGCTTTTTGAGCCATCAAGCCAACGTTTTGGACAGTACCCATGGTGGTAGGGTCGAAAGCGTCATGGTGTTTACAGTAGTTGATCACTTCCTGGTAAATGGTGGCATAACAACTATCTGGAATAATTGCCTTGGTATCCTTCAATTTTCCATCGGTACCCCACATTTGACCGCCAAGGCGAATCATCGCTGGCATCGATGCGTCAACGATCACATCGCTTGGCACGTGCAGATTAGTGATGCCGTGGTCTGAATCAACCATGGCTGTTTCGGGACGGTTCTCATAACAGGCACGGAGATCAGCTTCAATTTCGTTACGCAAAGAAAAGCCAACGTCTTGAATTTTTTCATAAACACTGCCGAGTCCCGTTGTCGCGTTTATGCCAAGTTCGTCGAAGGTTTTTGCGTGCTTTTCGAAGGCATCTTTAAAATAAACGGTGACAGCGTGACCGAAAATAATCGGGTCGGAGATTTTCATCATCGTCGCTTTTAGGTGAAGCGAAAATAACAATCCGGCATTCTTGGCGCCTTCCATTTCTTCTTCCAGAAATTTTCGCAGTTTTGCGACGCTCATGAACATGCCGTCAACGACTTCTTTTTCGATGACGGGTACTGCCTCTTTCAAAACGGTAATGTCACCGTTATCGGCAACGAGTTCGATGCGTAGATTGCCAGCATTCTCAATAACAGTAGATTTGTCGCTGTGGTAGAAGTCACCCTCGCGCATGTGTGCGACATGCGTGCGTGATGATTGGCTCCACTTCCCCATAGAGTGGGGGTGATTGCGGGCAAATTGCTTGACTGACTCGGGGGCCCTTCGATCAGAATTTCCCTCGCGCAGTACTGGATTTACTGAACTGCCAAGCGCGCGCGCGTAGGTCTCACGAATTGCTTTTTGCTCGTCTGTTTGAGGATCTTCGGGAAAGTTAGGGATATCAAACCCCTGCGCCTGAAGTTCAGCGATAGCCTCTATTAGCTGTGGAATTGAGGCACTGACATTAGGTAGTTTGATGATATTTGCGCCGGATTCCTTTGTCAGCTCTCCGAGTTCTGATAGGGCGTCGGGCACGCGCTGTTTTTCAGTCAGTCTCTCAGGGAAACCGCAAAGGATTCGCGCTGCGAGTGAAATGTCACTAAGTTCTACCTCAACATCCGCTGCGCGGGTAAACCGGTTGATGATAGGCAAAAAGGAGTAGGTTGCCAGAGCTGGCGCTTCGTCGGTGTGGGTGTAGATTATTTTAGATGTTTGTTCCGTCATATCTGTCTCAACTATTTATTCAGATGGATAACCAAATATTGACGCTGACGCGGTTTGTGACCGATCCTCGTCAAGAGCACGCTAAATTTTGAGGCCGTAGTATACAAAAAATAGCGCGTAAATGTAGGCGTGCCGAGGGATTGATGTGGTCGGGGTGCCTCGGATGCAGCAGACCGCCGCTGCGCTGGGGCTTGGAGCAGCTAATTTACCGATTAATGCCCTCTTGGCGGCGATTTATTGGGCCTGTGGCTGCGTTTTTCGAGCTTATTGATCAGGGAAACCATCCTTAAAGCTATGAGAATTAATGTTGTCGAGGGGGAAAATTGGGCGCCGGACGTGCTTAAAGGTGAGTTGATCGTAATCTGAGGTACAAACGCCAACACCGGCGCATTCGATGATTTTCTTCGCGATAGGCATAAAAGTCGCGCGGTAGTGAATTCTGCTTTTCAACATAAGGTACTTTTTCTTCATAGGATCGATGCCTAGGCTAGAAAAACAGCCCAGGTCATAGGGTTCAATATGTCGGGAAATCACCGCGATAAGAACATTACCTGTGTCCAGCAATACGGTGTGGCCCATATTCATTTTGGATCCAGTGCCCATGGGGCCGGTGATCGTATACCGTCCATCGGAGATGAGTTTTACTCGACCTGTTACGGTCAGAGGGGAGCTCTGTGTCTCGAGGGCGTCTAGGAACATTTTGCCGCCAAGCGATACGGTAACTTCACTGTCGATACCCGCTTCTATCATCGTCTGCACAGCAGCGGGATCATAGATGCCGTAGGCGGCAACGTCTTCGAGTCCTTGCGCGAGTATTTCTCTTAACACCTCGGTGGTGTCCATCGTGCCGCCAGAAGCGGTGTTATCGTAATGATCCAATAAAATAACGGGGCCGTCGCCAGGCTCATCCGCTGCGTCGAATGCGCTACCAACAGATTCAGAAAGTGGTGCAATTTCGTAAACAAAATTCTCCCGTTCCTGCCATGCTAATTCAAGCAGTTCGTCACGAATTCTGGTGGCCTCTTCGAGATCATTGTCCGTTGTGACGACAACGCTCAAACCTGCGTTAAGAATGTCTGCGTGGGGAAATCCCGTAAAGAGTGCAACGCACAGTGCGCCGTTTGTCTCATACTCGGCGACTTTTTCCTGAAGCATCTTGTTGGGGTGATCATCGGTGCCCTGGCGCATAACGTGAGGAAGCATGGGGCAGTTGCCCCAGGCCATAGTGGGCTTGACTCTGTTGTTCATCGCGTCGACTAAAACTCGCCCAGCGCGAACCCCTGTTTCAAACATGTCGATGTGGGGATAAGTTCTAAACCCTGCGATGACAGTCGTGTTGTCGACAATCTCCGGATACAGGTTGGCATGCATATCAAGTCCGACGCCAATTGGAATACCCGGGTTCTCTTCTCGTAACCGTTTTAGTAGCGTACCCTCGCCATCCTCTCTCGTTTCAGTAACCATAGCACCGTGGAGTTCGAGCAAAATGCCATCGCAGTCAGTCACGGCGTTACAGATGCAATCACTGATATAGTCGTAGGCTTCATCGGAGACAGGACCGGAAGGTGGTGCACCTGCCGCAATTGGCGTGATTATTTCAATCCCGTTCTCTTCGGCCACACTGATCATGCCGGCCATGGTTAAGCCAAGACCTTTAATAGCGCGATAGGCATCAGCATTTTCCGGCGGATTAGTGCCGCTGCCGAAACGCTCGAGTAATGTGGGTACCGGTGAGAAAGTATTCGTCTCGTGGCTCATCATCGCGATCAGTAGTTTCAAAATGCTGCTCCTGTGGAAAGTCTCTAATTATAATAGTGCCGAAGGCACCACATCAAAAATGCGCACTGCCAGGTGTTCTTGGAAATGGGATCACATCGCGGATGTTTTCCATACCGGTAACGTAATTTAGGATTCTCTCAAAGCCCATTCCAAAGCCAGCGTGGGGCACGGTGCCGTATTTTCGCAAGTCCCGATACCACCAGAGTTCTTCGCCTATTTCTTGAGGCGCCATGCGAGCATCAAGCACATCCAGTCGCTCCTCACGTTGACTGCCGCCAATGATCTCGCCTATGCCAGGTGCCAGCACATCCATTGCGGCGACAGTTTTATCATCGTCGTTCATACGCATATAGAAAGCTTTAATATCCTTCGGATAGTTCATCAGAATGACCGGTCGACCCACGTGTTGCTCGGTGAGATAGCGCTCATGCTCCGATTGTAAATCAAGTCCCCATTCAACTGGATACTCGAATTTCTTACCACAGTCCTGAAGTATTTTAATTGCTTCGGAGTATTCCATACGTTCAAACTCGGAATCCACCACAGTCGTTAGTCGCTCGATGACTGTTTTATCGATCCGCTGCTGGAAAAAAGCCATGTCATCCTCACGTGTATCTAACAACGCTTTGAAGATGTGTTTCAGCAGGTCTTCCGCCAGGTCTGCGTTGTCGTTTAGATCGGCAAAAGCGATTTCTGGCTCGACCATCCAAAACTCGGCGAGATGCCGACTTGTGTGCGAGTTTTCTGCCCGAAAAGTGGGGCCGAAAGTATAGACTTTGGACATTGCGAGGCAGTAGGCCTCAACATTTAACTGCCCCGAAACAGTAAGGAATGCTTCACTGCCAAAGAAATCCTGACTGTAATCAACAGCATTATTGTCCATCAACGGCAGGTTGGTCATATCCAGAGTGCTTACTCGAAACAATTCCCCAGCTCCCTCACAATCACTTGCTGTTATGAGTGGTGTATTTATCCAGTGAAAGTCTCGCTCGAAAAAGTAGTTGTGGATTGCATTCGCGAGCGTTGTTCTTACCCGGGTGATTGCACCAAAGGTATTCGTTCTTGGGCGAAGATGAGCCACAGTGCGCAGGTACTCAAAAGTATGTCGCTTCTTTGCGATGGGGTATGACTCCGGATCATCTACCCAACCGAGCACGTCAACTTCGGTCGCCTGTATTTCAACGGTCTGTCCTTTTCCCTGAGATTCAACCAGCTTGCCGGTGATGACGACACCACAGCCGGTAGAGATGGGAAGCACTGTTGTTTCATAGTGCTCAAGATCGTTTGGGACGACGGCTTGTATGGTGTCGAAACAGGTGCCGTCGTGAAGTGCGATGAATGAAATACCTGCTTTCGAGTCTCGTTTTGAGCGGACCCAGCCCTTTACAGTGACGGTGTTCCCTACTGCGACTTGTCCGGCTAATAGTGTGCTGATGGTGTTGTGGGTCATGAATTTTCTCTGGTAAATCTTATGGTTTGATTGCGGTGTATCATAACAAACATCCGCAGATAAAATCGCTTTAGGATCAAAGTGGTGCCGGTTTCAGGGGGTTGATTTGGGCGTGCTTAGCGAGAGGCCAAGATTGCCGCACAGCCGTATGCCAGACACGCACCCTCAGCTCAGCCTTGCTAGCATTCGAAGCACGGGTTGGTTATCTTGCGGTGAACGTTAACTGAATTGATTGAGGAGAACTGCTGTGTTGAAAAGCCTGATTGTGTTGGAGATTCTGGTTGCGCTGCTTATTTTGCCACTTCGCGGAGTAGCGGCGGAACCGATGGAGAATGTCGAAATCAATCGATTCATGGACGGTTTTCATGTCGATGCGTCGCAAGCCAACTTCGATGGATATTTTAGTCGTTTTGCCAGTAATGGGTTTTTTCTAGGCACCGATGCCTCTGAACGCTGGTCTATTCCAGCGTTCAAGCAATACGCGAAACCTAGTTTCGATGAGGGACGCGGCTGGACCTATGTGCCGGTTGAACGCAATATAGATAGGGAAGGGGACATCGCCTGGTTTGATGAGCAGTTAGACAACGAAAGATTAGGTCGCTGTCGAGGTACTGGGGTGTTGATAAAGCAGGGTGGTGAATGGAAGGTCTTACACTACAGTCTGACGTTTTTAGTCCCGAACAGCATTGCTTCAGAAGTCGGTTCGCTAACCATGAAAGCGTTTCCCTAATCCGCATTTCAAAAGTAGCGCATCGATGCAACGTCGCGATGCGCCCATGTTAAAACGCGTTGGAAAGTTCCCTTATTAATTTTAGAGCCAGATCATCAGGAGTTCGCGAGTGGGCTCTTTCGAATTTAACGTCCAGATGGGGCGAAATAATTTCTGCACTGTCGAGATAGACATAAACTTTCATATCGATTGTTGGGATATCTGCGACAAAGTACTTTTCGGCAGAGCCATCCTCAAGAGATTTATCTTGTATCAAAGCCTCTTCGAAGCGTGCATCAGGAATAAGTCTTGATACTTTATTGCAACAGAGATTCTGGAATGGTGATGTGCCAAACGCATCCATCTCTGCTAACTGCTCCCAGGACATGGTTGTTCCTCTGAAGGTATAAAAAGTTTGTGTCTTAGCCACGGGGCCAGGTTGTGAATCTTAGCATAGACACAGCACCCTTTCATGGATAAAACGTGATGCGAATGATGTGTGCGCTCGAGCTCAAAGTACAAACAGGAACGATGCTTCATTGAACATCAGTTGTTGAGACTGTGTTCAATGAAGTAATCAGAAAGGATAGTCGAATGACATTTTTTAAAAGTGGTCGTTAAGCAGGGTGCTCAATTTCCACACTTTGAAATTCAGTCATTCAAGCTCGATAAAGCCGTTAGCATTTGGCATCTTGACCGCTGGTAGCGTGTGCTTATCCATGACCTCGTTTTTCCCGATGATTTGGTTCAGCTCAAGCACATAGGCGGTGATTGCGTAAGTCTCATCGGCGGTGAGAGATTTTTGTTTGTCGTAGGGCATTGCACGAGCGATGTAATCATACAGCGTTGTCGCGTGAGGCCAGTAGCTGCCAACGGTGCGAAAGGGTTTGTCTGTGCCGATGCTGCCTTTGCCTCCGACGATCGCATTACCAGGCTGTTCACCGCCTATGCCGTGACAACTTGCACACGCGGCAATATAAAGTGCTTCTCCTTCAACCGCGCTGCCACTGCCATTAGGCAGTGCTTGTCCATCTGGTGAGATGATGTTGTCGTTGTGCAAGCTCGGCGTTTTGCCCAGTGCAGGTGCAAGGTGTAGCCCGAGGTCGCCATGGCCGTCCGCAGCGTTTACGCGATTAGCGGCAGAAAGCGCGAGCAGTGCGAAGCACACAAGTTTAAGAGATGTCCGGAATGAATGATTACGCGTATACATTTTTGACGACTCCTTCTCCAGTCACTAGCCAGCTTTGTGTGCCATTGTAGTGGTACACGTTAGACATCGAATATCGGGCTAACGCGGCAGCACGGGTTGGCTGCACGTTGCCATGGTCATCTGTTGATCGACTTTGAAGCACCGCGCGCTGTCCCTCCCAGCGCCAGGGTATTCTAAATCTCGTCAGTGACAGGTTACGGTTTTCGGATTGCAGCGCTGCAGTTGCCCAAGTTTTGCCACCATCAGCGCTGACTTCTACTTGTTTGATGCCCCCTGCACCGGACCAGGCGAGACCCGAGATTTCGTATATACCTTTGCGGTTGAGCTTCATTTTTCCCGATGGTGATGTGATGATAGATTTGACTCCCATCTCTAGAGAGAACATGTCAGCCTTGCCGTCGACACGCAGGTCAGAGTACTTGCTGGTCTCATCTTTTGTATAGGCAGCAGTCGCTTGTACTTTTATATTTTGCAGCCACTTGACGCTGATGTTGCCCTCAGAACCTGGCACGAACAAACGCATAGGATAGCCCTGCGCTGGCCGCAAGGGTTCGCCGTTTTGGTAGAGTGCAATCATCACATTCTTAGTGGCAAGCTTCATCGGGATGCTGCGGGTTAAGCTCGCGGCATCTGCACCTTCGCCGACTATCCAGTTCGCATTCGACGTCAATCCGGCTTCGTCGAGTAGGTAGTGCAGGGGCACGCCGGTCCACTCAGAACATGAGACTAGCCCATTCAACTCTCCAGCGGTTTTATCGGCTGCTTCAGGAAAAATGACATTGCTATAACTGTTTCCAGAGCACTCGAGAAAGTAGGTGTGGGTCTCCATTGGGTATGCCAACAGGTCTTCATAGCTGAATTGAAGTTTTTTGTTCACCTCACCATAAATCGTTAGGGTATGCCGAGCAGGGTCGATGTCAGGAATGCCACTGTGGTGCCGTTCAAAGTGTACGCTGTTCGGGGTGATGGTGCCGTTAAGACTTTCAAGCGGTGTCGAAGATGAACCTGCGCCTGCACCATAGGGATGAGCGCCAATGTTCACGCGCTTAAGTTGAACGTGTTTAGAGGGCGCCCCATATTCATCCATCGGCGCGCCTGATGTTGTCATCCAGTCTTCAGCTGCGCTTACTGGTGCTATAACCGGCATCAGGACGCCGCCGGCGAGTCCGGCGCTGGCAGCTTTCAAGAGTCCGCGCCGATGTAGTACTCCTTTTCCCGCAACTTGCTCAGTCATGTCTGTTCTCCCTTTTTTTGGCAAGAACTATACCGTAATTGTTTTAGCGGAGGGAATACTCGTTGTTTTTAGGTGCTAACTGGAGAGTGATTGGGTTTCACCGCCGAGGGCCGCAAACAGCGCTGGCAGGAATCTGGCAAATTCGAGGGTCATATTGACAAAGGCAGCATCGAGTCTCGCGATAGGATTGTCTTCGTCATTTGCATCATCGTCACTCGACTCTAGTTTGATCTGTCGTAGTATAAGTTCCTTGTCTACAGAAAGGGTCAAGTCTCCGTGCCAGCGAATACCCAGCTTTGTGCAGATTTTTCCTGACTCAAGGTGGTTCCTGATTTCTTGGGTGTCTAGATCCTGTTTGCGACAGTTAACGCTGCTGCCGTCCTCTGGGTCTACCATGTCGCACTGGTTGCCGAGGTTGAAGTTGTCGGGTAATTTTCGCTTCATGATCCACTGATTGAAGGTTTCGCTGGGATTTGATTTAACCTGCGGTGGCACAAGATTCAGCGAGCCAAGGGATTCTCGAAGACAGTTAATAAATAATTCAGCTTCTGATGCATTCGCTGTATCGATGACTAGCAAATTGTCACTGGGGGAAACGTATCCGAGAATTTGTTTTGACTTGGCCAGCGCCCGCGGCATCAATTCAGCTAGTGCCTCGTCTTTAATGCTCATGCGCTCTTTTGATCTAAGTTTTCTTCCTTCTAGTGACTCAACCCGCTCTACGCGCTCGGCGATTGCCTCGTTAAGGGCGCTCGGAGGAATCACTTTATCCTCCCGGCGTGCACAAAGCAGAATGCAACCCGCAACTTCGTGAAACAAGGGCGCGTCTTCGACGCCAGATATTGGCGGCACCCATCCAAAGCTAGAAGGTCTAAAACCAGAGCACGGTGTGAAAGAACGTTGCACCAGTTGGTCCTGGAGCGAATCGGTGTTTGAATCGAAGCTTTGAGTCAAGCGGTATATCGAGGCGTTCTTGAAGAGCATGTACTAATCCCAAATTGAGCGTGTTGGTGCCTGCTGGCATCGTCGCGGGATTATACATGTATCGGTCGGGGAGAACCTGCAAAAAAATGCCGGCTCTCTCACCGCCTTTTCTTGGATAAGTGTTTTACGCTACGCGCTCAATAACTCAAGGTCATCAGCACCACCGATCAGTTTTCCGCCGATAAATATCTGCGGTACGGTGGTAGAACCGGCGAGCGCCCGAAGTGCAGGCTGTTCGATATCCTTGCCGAGCACGATTTCGTTGTAGCTTATATTGCGTGTTGCCAGTATGTCCTTGGCGCGCTGGCAGTGCGGGCACCCGGGACGACTGATGACGGCAACGCACTCGGGAATGGTCGCGTCCTTGTTGATGTATCGCAGCATCGTTTCCGCATCAGACACCTCAAATGGGTCGCCGTCTACTTCCGGTTCGATGAACATTTTACTGACGACGCCATCCTTAACTAACATGGAATAGCGCCAAGATCTTTTACCGAAGCCTAGATCCGATTTGTCGACAAGCATGCCCATTTGCTCTGTGAATTCGCCATTGCCGTCGGGAATAAGCCTAACGTGGTTAAGCGCCTGCTCTTTCTCCCAAGCGTACATGATAAAACCGTCATTAACGGACATGCAGATAATGTCGTCTACGCCCTCAGCAGCGAATTGAGGTGCAAGTTCCTCATAGCGGGGAAGGTGCGTTGCGGAGCACGTTGGCGTGAACGCGCCCGGCAGTGAAAAGACAATGACAGTTTTGCCTGCGAAAATGTCACTGCTGGTGATGTCTTTCCAGCCATCATCAGTTCTAGTTCGAAAAGTGACTTCGGGTACGTTTTTTGATTCTCTGGTTTCCACGTGTTGCTCCTTGGATTGTGAATTCATCACATCGTGTTTAACTAATTTGTTGGAAGCGACACCTTACTGGGGTAAAAGCGATTGTAAAAACGAATTGTTTTGATCGAATCGATCGAAAATAACTATTGTTGTAGTCGGGCAGCAGGGTTTCGAAAAACTGGTTCAAATAAAAAAAAAGCGGAGACAGGATGTCTCCGCAAGAGGGGTTCTGTTTTTCTAGTAAAGTCGCGCTTCGGATTGACTGTTTTGTAGGTCCGATTAAATGCCGGAGCCTCTCGTGCCTGTGAATTCAGGGTAGGCCTCGATACCGCATTCGCTGACATCGGAACCTTCATACTCTTCTTCGCTGCTAACACGGATGCCAATTACCTGTTTGATCACGAACCAGGTTGCGAAACTAGCAGCAAACACCCAGCCAAAAATAGTTATTGCGCCAACGAGCTGACCGGTAAAGGTAGCCCCGTCATTGGTCAGGGGTACCGCGAGTAAGCCCCATAATCCGACGACGCCGTGAACGGAGATGGCACCGACCGGGTCATCAATTCTCAGTTTGTCTAGCGAGAGAATGGAAAAGACAACGATCGCGCCGCCAACAGCACCGATCAAAGTCGCCGCTAAAGCAGTTGGCGTAGAAGGCTCTGCTGTGATTGCAACGAGTCCCGCCAGCGCGCCGTTAAGCGACATCGTGAGGTCCGTCTTGCCAAACATGAGTCGCGAAATAATGAGCGCTGTGACCAGACCACCTGCGGCTGCTGCGTTGGTGTTCAGAAAGACCATCGCGACAGCATTTGAGTTGCTGATGTCACCTAGCTTGAGTACTGAACCGCCATTGAATCCGAACCAGCCCATCCACAGGATAAACGTGCCTAATGTCGCCAGCGGTAGGTTAGCGCCCGGGATAGGGTTCACGCGCCCATCGTCCGCATACTTGCCTTTTCTTGCGCCCAGCAAAATAACGCCTGCTAGTGCAGCGGCGGCGCCAGCCATGTGTACAATGCCTGATCCGGCGAAGTCAGAAAAGCCAAAGTCATCGCCCAGACTATACAGACCAAATACTGAGTTACCGCCCCAAGTCCAGCTGCCCTCAAGTGGGTAAATAACCGCTGTCATGACAACGGCGAAAGCGAGGAAAGGCCATAACTTCATTCGCTCTGCAACGGCGCCGGAGACGATTGACATCGCGGTTGCGACAAAAACGACTTGGAAGAAAAAGTCCGACGGGCCAGCGTAGACTGAATCACCGTCGAAGCCGTTTTCTGCAGAGCTTGCAAGTGCGTCTTTGACGAGCGTATCTCCACCTTCGATCCCTGCGAGGAATATCTCGCCACCGTACATGATGCTGTAGCCCACCACGAGGTACATGATGCAGGAGATTGAGAATAGCGCGACGTTTTTGGTCAATATTTCAGTCGTGTTTTTTGTGCGGACAAGTCCAGCTTCAAGCATTGCGAATCCTGCTGCCATCCACATGACGAGCGCGCCGCAAACGAGAAAGTAGAACGTATCCATAGCATACTGGAGTTGGAAAATCTGATCTTGCATGGTGATAACCTCAGTGTTTGATTAAAGTGCCTCGGAGCCGGTTTCCCCGGTTCTGATGCGAATGGCCTGGACTAATTCAGTGACAAAAATCTTGCCGTCACCGATCTTGTCCGTTCGTGCTGCTTGGGTAATTGCGTCGATGACAGCATCCAGCTTGTCGTCATCAATGCCGATCTCGACCTTTACCTTGGGCAGAAAATCCACTACATACTCAGCGCCCCGATAGAGTTCTGTATGGCCTTTTTGTCGACCGAAGCCCTTAACCTCAGCCACGGTGACTCCCGCGACGCCCAACTCAGAAAGCGCGTCACGCACGCTATCCAATTTGAAGGGTTTGATGATTGCTGTTACTAGTTTCATGGGTTTTACTCCAGGTGGTGTTAATGCCTATCGCATTTGTTTTTGTCTTATCGCGGGCGAGTTTGCGCCTCACGAGGCCAGTGATATTTTTTACAGTTTTGAAAAACGCCCTACTTAGCGATGAATCCCGTTAAGTAGGACGACACGAGATGAAGCTACATGGATTTAGACACGGTGAAGTACACGCGGCCATCGCAGAGATCGCTGCCGGCGCACAGACCATCGTCATCTGTACCGGAATAACTGAGATCAAGACCGAATCCCTCGAGTTCGGTAGAAATGCCAATGCGGTAGTCTGCATAATCAAGATCTGCACCGCCGTCTTTCTCATCGATTTTTGTCGCGCCGTAGTGCACAGCGATTGAGAATTGCCCAACAGGAATATCAGCACCAAGGTCGTAATAGCTACCGTCGCCGACATCGAAGAAGTCGGGGCTGTAGTAGTATGTGAATCCCGCACTCAGCGCGCCGAAGTCTTTTGAAACGCCGATATGAAACTCATCAGTATCCGTTTCGTAGCCAATCAAAGGGTCGCTGGCATCGCTATCTGGATAGTTGTATCGAAGATAGCCAACATCGAGACTTACTGGACCGACATCACCACCCCATCCAGCGTAAGTATCCATCTCGATGCTTGAACCGGCGAAGAAACTATCGTCGACATTTGAGGCCCAGACACCGGCGTAAAAACCATTTTCATGGGCGTAGTCGAAGCCGCCTTGGATTGCCATGGCCTCATCATTCTGTGAAATCCCGCGAAAAGAATAATCTGTCGTAATGGCGACATTTGCACTCAGTTCAGCCTGAGCTGAAAGTGAAGTGAGAAGAAGCGACGTGCCAAAGGTGATTACTGCTGTTTTGATCTTCATTTAGAGTCTTCCTAGTATTGTCCGTAATTCGTTGAGTGTGTTTTTGTGTTGATGTGCTTCACGGTTCTAGTAATGCAGATAGCGTGCCAGAAATTAATTTGAATAAAAACAGTAAGTTAGAGGCGGGTGTGAAAAAGTAGTGCGAACCAATGCACCGATTTGGCAGAGGAAACGTTATCAGTGCACCGTATGAGTGCAAAAAAAACCGCAGGTGGATACCTGCGGTTTTATATGAAGAAATGAATATCGACGTGTTGAGTTAAATTTTCTTGAACTTCAGCGTCCAGCGATCTGTGTTCCCACTAACCGAACGACGACCCACCTCATACTCCAGCTCGTCGTCTGCTCGGAAGTGTAGGTCACTGTAGTCGACGAATTCGAAACCAGCAGCTTGAATCTCCTTGATGGCGAGCACGGGATCAAAACGCCTGCCGTTTTCGCCATTTAGACCTTCCATGTGTCTTCTGGTGTGGTCGACAAGCGCGTAGATACCGCCATTTTTCAATGCTTTGTGAGCTGCGTTGTTCATTGCCTCGCGACCCGCTTTGTCAAAGTTGTGATAGTTTCTGAATGTAAAGACAATGTCCTGACCTTTTAAACCCAAATTTGCATTTTCAACCGTGTAAAAACGCGCGCCTTCTGGGCGATACATTTTTGCTTTTGGTGCGGCAACTTTAACGTGTTCAAAATCAGGTTGAGTCAGCAAATTTTTCTCTACACGACCAACACCCAGTGCAACGTGAAACTGTCCATTTTCAGCTAATACAGGTGCAAGCAACTTGGTGTACCAACCGCCACCAGGAATCAGTTCAACTACTTTCATATCATCTTCGAGACCAAAGAAAGCCAGTGTTTCACGAGGTTTACGGTTCTTGTCTCGTTTAGTATCCGCTGCGCCACGGATTTCTGATTTCATCGCTATTTCCAGCTTCTCAGTGATGTCGCCGGCCTGCGCTGTCATGCTCAATGCGGCGATGGCAATTCCCTGTATCAGGCTGATTAATGGCGTTCGGTATTTCATATTCGTGAATCTCTACTAGTTATGGGCGAACGAGTGTAACGCAAAGTTGTGTTTCGCTGTATAGTGTCAGCGCGAAAAACCCCGAACTAGGCACCGTTCATGAGCGCTAAAAATACTTACTTTGCGACCGCCGCTAAAGGACTGGAAACACTGCTGGCTGAAGAGCTTGTAGCGATGGGCATGGAGGCGGTAAAGGAGGCGCGGTCCGGTGTTTATTTTACCGGCGGAATTGAAGAAGCTTACCGAGCGTGCTTGTGGTCCCGGGTTGCAAACCGAATACTGATGCCGCTAGGTCGTTACCCTGCAGCGTCACCAGAGGCGCTCTATGATGCGGTGGACAAAATTGACTGGCGCGAGCACTTGTCTGCGCTGGATTCCTTTGCTGTTGACGCCAGTGTTAGTAATTCTGCGATTACCCACAGTCAATACGCCGCTCTGAAAACAAAAGATGCGATTGTTGATCAGTTTCGCACAGCAACAGGGGATAGACCCTCGGTCGAAACCGACAAACCCAATATTCAAGTCAACGTCTACATTAATAATGATGAGGTCCAGATATATCTCGACCTCTCCGGTGAAAGTCTGCACCTTCGGGGTTATCGCACGCGAGGCTCCGCGGCGCCGCTGAAAGAGAATCTCGCTGCGGCCATACTTTATCGCGCAAAGTGGCCCGACACTGCGGCGTCTGGCGGCGCATTTGTAGATTTTATGTGTGGCTCGGGCACTTTACCGATAGAAGCCGCAATGATGGCATGCGATATTGCGCCGGGTATCAATCGAACATACTTTGGTTTTCTTGGTTGGAAGCAACACCATGCGGCTATCTGGCAAAGATTGTTAAACGAAGCCGACGAACGGCGAAGAAAGGGGCTTGAACATCCGCCTGTAATTCTTGGTTACGATCACCACAAAGGGACATTGGGTCGCGCTAACCAGCATATAAGGCAGGCCGGTTTAACCGAGATAGTGTCAATTACACATCAAGATATTTTCTCCTTCAAACCCGACATGCCGGAAACGGGGCTGGTCGTTATAAACCCGCCCTATGGCAAACGTCTTGGCGTGGATGAAGAGCTTGATCTGCTTTACGGCCAGATTGGGCAAGTACTCAAGGGCCGCTTCAAAGGTTGGAATGCCTCGATGTTCACTGACGAGCAATCGAGGGGGAAAGTTGTGGGCATCAGAGCTCACAAAATCCACTCTCTTTTCAACGGTGCGCTTGCTTGTAAATTACTGCACTTCAAGATTGAAGAAAAAGAGTTTTTTCATGATTATCGACTGCCGCGTCCCGTTCCTGAGGGCGAGTTATCGGAACAGTCGAATGGCTTCAGAAACCGCTTGGCGAAAAATTGTAAACAAATCAATCGGTGGCGAAAAAAAGAAAATGTAGATTGTTACAGGCTCTATGACGCCGATTTGCCGGACTATGCCGTGGCTATCGATGTCTATGAAGGTGAGAAACGTTGGGTTCACGTGCAGGAATACGAAGCGCCAAAGACCATCGAGGAAGAAAAAGCCAAACTCAGGATTAGGGAAATCATTTCGATTATACCGGCAGTGCTCAACGTCACAATGGACGAGATTTTTCTGAAATCTCGCCGCCGGCAAAGAGGCAATGAGCAATATGAAAAGCTTGGAGAGTTGAAGCATTTTCATCAGGTGAGGGAAGGCCAAGGGCGTTTTTGGGTAAACTTTGAAGACTACCTCGACACAGGGCTTTTTCTAGACCATCGCCCAGTTCGTCTAAAGATTGCGGCACAGAGTCAGGGGAAATCTCTACTCAATTTATTCGCTTACACCGGGTCTATTAGTGTTCACGCGGCACTGGGTGGCGCGAAACGCACAGTGACTGTAGATATGTCCCGTACCTATCTTGATTGGGCAGAGCGAAACATGTCGCTGAACAATTTGCTGGAGGGACCAAACGTTAACCGTCATGCCTTTGTCCACGCGGATTGCATTAAGTGGTTGAAGCACACCCGAAATACAGAGCTGTTTGACATCGTTTTTGTCGATCCACCGAGTTTCTCTAATTCTAAGAGAATGACTGATGTGTTTGATGTGCAAAGAGATCATGCCGATATGCTCAGGCAGGCGATGAGATTGTTGGAAAAGGATGGTGTGCTCTACTTCTCCAACAATTTGCGTGGTTTTAAACTTGATGTCACGCTAAACGACGAGTTTGAGGTGAGCGATATGACAGCAGAGTCCATTCCTTTTGATTTCCAACAACGAAAACATATTCATCGTTGTTGGACGCTGCGTCATAATGGCGCAACTTAAGATAAAACCCGGATAGTTGACATCTTCCGGTAAATCGATAGATTGGGTCAACTTTTCGAGGGTCGCACAGCAAGCATGAAGAAGACAATGAACCGCTTACCTAAATGTTCCTCGATATCAAAATCAAGGAACTATTGTTTGTCTGGTGTTTCTAAAGCCACGACGATTTCTACTCATCAATATTTTTACCAATAATTAATGGAGAACCACATGAAGTGGGCTTTTTCTGCACTGGTGATACTGCTGTCACTTTTTCTAAATGCATGCAGTAGCGACGATGACTTAAACCGTCGCTTCCTGGAATCTTCACAAGTCAGATTTGTAAATTTAGTGCCAAGTTCCCCTACGCTGACCTACGATCTTAATGGAACGCTGTTCGCCACGGTCTCTTATGCTCAGTCAAGTGGCTTGCGCTCTGTGAGCGAAGGCGATTTCGCCACCGAGCTGTCTCATTTTGATGCTTCGGGTGCGATCGAAGTCGTGATTGATACTGAACAATCGCTAAGTATCGTCGCGAACAGGGAGTACTCTGTCATGGTGACCGGCAGTCTGACTGCGCCGAGTTTCACCGTGATTGATGCTGACGAAGTAAGTGAGATTGCTGCCGGGTCCACCGAAATTCACTTTTTCAACGGTTCATCGTTGTCTACGGGCGTAGACGTTTATTTGTCCGAAAACCTTGCCAGTACCTCGATAAATGGTCTCAGTCCAATCTCCCTTGCAGTCAATGCTGTTTCTTCCATCACGACTGTCGATAGCGGTGAAAGAAGATTGCTGGTAACCGCCAGCGGTGACGATACGATTATTTATGATGGCGGGGTCTTTAACTTGGCCGCTGAAACCCGACGTCTGCTTGCCGTCGCCGATAGTTTTGGTGTCGGAGGCGGTATTCGTATGATTCGCATAAGTACTGCGAGCGCTTCTGGCTTCGTTGATGAACGCCTCCCGACAGGCTTTCGAGTCGCAAATATGATTGCCGATGTCGCTGCGGTTGATGTGAATCTGGATGATGTGTTGGCTTTTGAGAATCTCGCTTTCGGTACTCTTTCAGCCTACGAGGAACTTGATACCAGTGAGCATAAGTTCACATCGACGCTTGTGGATCAACCCGCAATGGTCTTGCAGGAGGAGCAACGAGGACTGATCGCTGGTGAAAGCCGCACACTCGTGTTGGCCGGCATCTCAGCGACGGGCGATGTGCAAGGTAGATTTCTGACCGATTCACGTAGACCCGTAGAGACTGAGGCGCAGTTGAGGATAGTTAATGCTGCAGTCGATGCCGGCAACCTCGATGTTTACATCACAGCTGCAGAAGCTCTCGTGTCGAGTTCTACACCAGCGCTATCGGATTTTACGCTGTTGACGAATGGCGTGCTTTTTCTTGAGGGCGGTGAATATGACATATCTTTCACTGAACCAAATACATCTTCTGTGTTGGTTGGTCCCAACCGAATTACCATATCCAACGGTGGCATATACTCGTTGTTTGTCACAGATGCGGAGGGGGGTGGTGTGCCAGGAGATGTGGTTTTCGTTGACGACACGCTCTGAGTAAAACAGGCGAAAGTCTTCAGAAGATTCAGGAACGTCGTTAGCAGTTCCGAGTCCACACGTGGCGCTCAAAGCGATCGATACGATTAGCGAGCAACTGTGTGGTCAGATCCTAGGTCACGACCGTGGTAAAACTTCGGCATTGTTGACCTCGGGTAAATTAGCGACGTCCGCTAGTTTGCGTCCTCAATAATTACCAGTTCGGTAGTCGAGCCGGCACTTATCGTATCTTCTACCAGTATGAAAGAGTAATTAATGCCGCCTGACAGGGTGGTACGTTCTGGCCCGTACAGTACGCTGCCGTTTAGCGCCGAAGTGATGACAATGTCGACTGTCGCCGGTCTTGCTGTAAAGGAATTGAATGAGTTAACACCTGCTCCGGCAATCTGCGGTGAGCTATCGGCAACAATTTGTCCCGGGTTCAAAAAGTAAACGTTGGTTGAACTGTTAACTAGCGCGGTATTGACGTAGTTTATGGTGACGCGTTGGTCAATCTGTCGAGCATCATTAATAAATAAAACAGAAGAAAGAGAATTGTCAGCATCGCTGCCAGATATCACTAACGTACTAAATGTCCCGGAAGTCACAATGAGATCTTGTTCAAACAGAAATTGATCCTTGATGCCCGGCAGGGTGACATTCAAATTGTTAATGCCGGTGTCAATGTTGGTATAGGCACCAATTTCCAGCCGGTTAAGGTCTGCCGTATACGGTGCGCCAGTGGTACTGCCAAAATACAGGTCTAGTGCTGGTAGATCACTGGTCAAATTGATCGCTCTAAGCTGACTGGGCAACCCACTGTTAGAAAAGTTTGTTGAGCCGAAGGCATTAACGCCGATGCCGTTCACGTTAGGTGCGGTGGTGCCTTCAATCACTGGTCCGAAATAGTCTGTCAAGGCGAACAGGGTGCGTGATCGATCACTGAGGATAAACACACCAGAGTCGAAAAGCACTTCGTTTGAGTTGCTGGCGGTAACTCTCAGTCGATAGCTGTCAAGTCTGTCTGTGGTCAGCGTTTCCGACACGCCGCCAGCGGTAAGGTTGGCTATCGGCGTAGCGCCAGCGAGGTCAGCGGTTGCGCTCGTGAGGTAAACATCGAGCGAGGTCGGGTCGACAACGCCAGACGTGAACCAGACTTCAACGTTACCAGATGCAATCGGGTTATCGTCGTACTGGGGTTCGAGAAAAGCTCTAGACTCGATATTAGGTGAGGCCAGAGTGCCCGTAAAAATATAGACCAACTGATCCGGGTCGGTCAGCCTGACTGATTCGTTTTCAATGATGAATATCTGGTCGCCGTCGGCATCAAAGTAACTGACATTCAAATCATAATCGTCTATGAGTAAGCTGTCCTGCACTGTCGATGTGCCAAATTCGACAAGGTCGCTAAATGCCGTGTTGGCATTATCGTCGACAAAAGTGACTAACAATTCCGGGCTGTCTGGAATTAGATTTACAAACTGCAGGTCCGCAACCTGTGGTCGAATAGTGAGTTCTTCCGGAACAAATCCTTCGTCGGTACCGCAAGCGGCAAGGAATATGAATGCGCTGGCTAGGAGGTACTTATACAATTGTTTAGGCATAACGGATTTATGAATTCCAGTAAAGTGACCGACGAAAGCAGCGGCTTTAGGCCGAACTAATTCAGCGTCAAAGCAGGGCTTAGTCAATTGATTCCTCCAGCACGGAGAAAGTAAAGGGTGCTCCACCATTCTCTGAATCTGACAGAATAATGGAATAGATTCCAACATCAACGGATAACCTGGTCGGTCCCGCAAGCACGGTCGTCTCTCCTGTGGGAGTTGCGATCAGGTCGTACGTGCCTATTGCCACGGGTACATTGACATTTGTCAGCAGCGTTGCGCCTTCAATGTCAGGCGATTCGTCGGCAACCGTGTCACCTGTCTCCAAAACGTAAAAGTCAACAGCGCCTGACTCCGCTGAACCGTGGAGGAACCGTAGTTGAAGCTCCGTTGAAATTGGACGGTCGTTGTCAGTAACGACGAGACCGAAAGCGCCATCCTCAGAGGCAGGATCACCTGCAAGTAGCAGCGTTCTGCTTTCACCGGCGACCAGTGTCACGTTTTGCTCAAAGATGAAATTTGTCTTTTCACCACTAGGCGTAATGTTAATTGACCTAGCCCCCGCATCGAGGTTGAGGTAGTCGGTATTTTCACCGAACGTGATGCCGGAGAACTCAGGCAAATCGTTAGTGTCATCAAAATAGAAATCAACTGACGGGGTGTTTGTGACGAAATTAGCCACGCGTAATGCAGCTGGAAGTGCTTCCCCTTGCAGAGCTGATGCTGTCCCGGCGGCGATACTCACGACCCGGAAAGGAGCGTCTCCAGGTCCGAAATAGTCAACCAGCAAAAAAATCTGATTGCGGCCAGTTTGCAGTAAAATCGTGCCCGAATCGTAAAGCACGTCCGTTGACCCTACCTCTGTGATTCTTATTCTGTAGTCACTGCCGGGGCTGAATGATGATTGTGAAGATAGCCCATCAAAATTTAGAGTGGCAGCGGGGATCGAGGTCGCCAGCGAGGCGTCTTGTGCCGTCAGGTAGACATCGACCGCCTGACCATTGTTGACGGAACTACCAAATTGAACCTCAAGGCCTGTTGTAACCAAGGCGTTATCAATCAGGCTGCTGATCGGTGAAGCAAAGGTGCCGGTGAGCAGAATGTAAATCTCTCGACCCTCACCCACTGGCACAGATAGATTTTCGAGAAAGTTGACCGTCTCACCATCAGTCGACCGATAGACGATACTCATGGTTTCTGTGCCACCCGAGGACGATGTGAAACCACCACTCACTTGACCGAAGGCGGCGCTGCCGAAACTGTCCTCGTTCATTGTCAGCGTGAGTGAAGGCGCATCTGGTATGGCATTGATAATCCTAACAATGGACGTGGCGCTAGCCGGAGTCGCAGGGTCAGCCGTATCGTCATCACCGTCATCGCAAGCAGTGATGAGAACTAGCAGCAGTGTGGCAAAAACTGTGCGCCATAAATGGGTCAATTTGATTGTTTTCATTCGTATGTTAAACCTGCCGATGCGCAATATCGGTAATGGACTTGCCATTAGATAGCAAAAGCAAGATTAAGTTCGGGTCCCGGACTGAGGATGAAACAAATGTATAGGTTTGAGCCCATACCTGTGAAGATCGACATTCTACTGACCTAAAGCCTAGTTGAACAGGGGGGTGGTATTTAGATTCTTTTGGTCCCTAGCGCCTCGAGCAGTGCCAGAAACTGTTTTGACAGGTTTTGCCAGTCATAGTGGGGCCTCAGGTTGCGTGCCTCCTCAGCCGCATGATCAATCTGATCTCGAGTAAGCCGGTCGATAGCATCTGTCATCGAGTGTTCAGAATTTCCCATCGGCATTGCTGCACCTCCGAGGCTTTCAGTCAAAAACCTCCAGTCTGAAACAAGCCCCGGAATACCCCAGCCGATGGCATCACCGACGACCCCTGTTGTTAATAAATCACCAGACTCAATCGGGAACGCGAGCACGTCGATGGTTGCGAGGCGTTTGTTGTATAGCTCACGCTCCACCATACTGTATGCCGTCGACTTGATTCTGCTGTCCTCTGGCAGTGTTTCCGTACCGCTGAGGGCTGGCACGTAAAGCTCGATGTCTGTTCGCTTGGACTTCGCAAAGGCGTTCAGAAATCCTTGGATGTTTTTTTCAATGCGCGGTGCGCCGACAATGCCAATTCGGATTTTATCGGAGGCAAGCCCAAGCTCGGTTTCGAGTTCAGGTCG